>NZVD01000060.1 GCA_002701385.1 Rhodopirellula sp.
CCTTCTTCTTGGCTACCTTCTTCTTGGCTACCTTCTTCTTGGCTACCTTCTTCTTGGCTACCTTCTTCTTGGCTACCTTCTTCTTTGCTACCTTTTTACGCTTAGGAGCTGCTTTCTTTTTGGCCACGTTTATGTCCTCCGAAAATGTTCTACAGGTTGCTCGATTCGCAAGTGGTTGAAGTCTTATTCTGTATCAACATTATGCAAACAACCCCAAAGTCATTCACTCTTGTGTTACGACTCAGTAAAGAATCGCTTAACAATTTAAATATCAACAATAGTATTTGTAAGCATCATCGGAATTAATGCAATGGTTTTTTAACATTATTTCCATTGTGCTAAATTTCTAACTTCTTTTGTTGAGCAGTTATTAGACGGTACAACAGGTCACCGACGCAATGGTAGTTTCTTAAAAGTAACGGCCGACCATTCTTTGCAGTGTTTGATAAGACGAGTAAGCCAACATCAAAAACATAATTGCAATGAACATCATTTGCATTTGCAGGCCGATCAATCCAGAGATCACCCCACAAACAATCGATACTTTTAGTGACTTGATCACAGCATTCGGTGTACCACTAAGTACGAATAATTCCCGAGTGATCTGGCCACCATCGAGTGGGTAAACAGGAATTAAATTCATGACTGCCCAAAACAATCCCACCTGCACGAAGCCGAAAACAAACACCCGAAGAAATTCATTTTCAATCTCAACAGAAGCCTGATGTCGGAGGCGTACGCTCGACCACAGAATCAGTTTCCCCTCACCATCATCTGCTCGTAATAAAGCTTCTTGTGCCGCTCCGGTAAAGTGCTCTACCATGTCCCTGGGAACATATCTGCGTATCGGCTCCAATACCTCCGGTAAAAGCTCAAGAGACTCCCATGCCGGAACTGCTAATGGCTCAGACGCATCAATTCGGCTTTCGTAGTCGCTGAGTTCCTGCTGCGTAATCAGGCCATCTTGGTTTGTATCGGCCAAACGTAAACGAGCCTGATAGACTGTAGCAAATTCAGGTATCGCTCGAAAAGGAAGCAAACTCCCTTCCACCTGTTCGATCTCATTCAGAACACCCATGGGATCTGCGGTCCAATGGGCTGGCACTCCAATAAATCGTGTAACGAATCCATCCGTCTTGCCTAATCCCCGAAGAAGGATGACCAGAAGAATCGCTGACAATAGCTGTACACCCGGCCCCATGGCAGTGACAAAGATCTTAGATCGTGACGAATAATCTTTTCCAAATCCGACGTAATTGGAAATCGAATCCGGTGCTGCTAATCCTCCAAAATGATAGAGAACAATATGAGACCGGATACCGCACTTTCGAAATGCTAGAGCGTGACCTAATTCGTGAATCAGAATGGAAAGAAAAATTGCACTAGCAAAACCTAATACGGGCAACGGTTCGCGTCCAATCGGCAAACTAAGTAACGCCGCAATAGCCCAAAACCCTGGGTGGATCCGAACAGGAATTCCAAGACATAGGAAATTCAAATCAAAATCGGTTTGCTTTGGTTCACCTAATAACACACTCGCACCACTTTTCACTCATAAACCGACAAAGACATCAGCACGTCTGGTGACATGATCTATCTTATTATGCCGCAGTTTTGCTTGTTCGTCGTGATTGTCCGGTCAGAGATTCCAGAATGAAAGTAGCGGCACGCTGAGACGCTCCCGGATGACCGTACATTTCTGACAAAGTCGCTAACTGAGATACCGTTTCCTGGTACTGTTGCTCGTCGGTCAGCCAGTCAACGATGTGTTGAGCCACTTCGTCTGACTTATCGGTGCATGTAGGATACTCCGGCATGGGAATATCTTCGCAATCCGGGTCATCCGGACGCCAGGCTTCCTTCAATGGTTCGAAGGGTTTCGAAGAAGCAATCAGATTAACTAACGTGATATAGCGTACGTTTACCATGAGCCGAGCATAACGATGCATCAGTTTACTCATGTGATACAGAATCACGGTCGGCTTCCCGTGATACATCAACTCAAGCGATACACTCCCGGAGCAAGCCATACAACAAGTTGCAGCCTGCATCAATTCAGGAGTCCTAGCTGTATAAACTTCGATATCCAATGACAATGGTTGGGTCAGAGTCCGAGCGAACTCTGCCTGTGACTCTTTAAACGCCGCGATCGCAAATCGCACGTCAGGTACCTGCTTTTGAATCTGAGCGGCAGCACTAAGGAACCAGGGTAATTGAGATTCCACTTCCTGGGTTCTCGAACCGGGGAGGATCGTAACAAGAGGACGCGGATCTGAGCGTAGCTTCGTCAGGAAATTCTGATCTGCCTGATGAGTGACAAGTTCATCAAAAAACGGGTGGCCGACATACTTAGCATCGCAACCGCGATCCCGATACCACTTCTCTTCAAACGGGAGCTTACACAATGCATGCGAGACATTACGTCGCATTTTCCGAATTCGCCAAGGCGCCCAAGCCCAAAGCTGAGGCACGCCATAGTAGTAAACCGGAATGCCATGACGACGCGCTCGTTTAGCAATCGCCCAGTTGAAACCCGGATAGTCTATCAAAACCACCGCATCGATCTCGTTCTCTTTAAAGTATCTCTCCGCCTGACGAGCAAATCCGATGAAGCGATGTAAATTCAAGAGAACGCGGACGAAAAACATTACTGCGAATTGTGTCAAATCAAACAGTAATTCGCAGCCTGCTTTTTGCATGAGCGGGCCGCCGAACCCAACACATTCAATTTCGGGATCGTATTGTTTCAATTCCTGAATCAGATTGGAACCGTGCAAATCTCCACTCGGCTCACCAACTGAAAAGAATATCTTCATGACAATTACTATTCCTATCCAAAAAGTGATTCTGCATCACCCTGACAACAATGGAGGAATTATCAACAATCCACCCTTCTGGCGGTAGAGCAGATTTAGTATTCACCACGGGTTGGGAGTACCCTTAGCCTGGACTTCAATGCGGTGATGCTCATGGCAACATTTTGATGCGTTTTTTGCAGGTCTTAGGGCTGCAGCTCATTAGCTTGCCGCTTTTGAAAATGCACGAAGTCACCACTCGACTCTTCATCTTTGCAGAATTTTTGGTAACCATCCTGAGTTTATTCCTGTAAGTGCTCTTCTTCGCGTTGTGTCAACTGAACTAATCAGACAGATGCGTAACAAATGAATATCCCCTCCAAAACGGGATTGTTCTTGTCTCGAAGTATTTGGTGTAATTGCAAATCCACTCGCTAAAACTCTAATGCAAGAAGGACCACTTTATGCATCTCCCCCAAAGAAAACGAAACGGAATGGCATTCGGTATTGATCCAACTCGAAAAGAGTTTTTTAGTCTCCGGCAAGCTCGTTACGATGCGTTAGCAGATAATATCGCTCAATTATCTCGTAACGCAAGAAAAGAAGGCCAACGCCTTCAGTTGCTTGATATAGGGCCTTTTAAAGGCACCACTTATATGCACTTGCAAGGCCGGGATGGAGTTGAAAATATTGATCTTTCGATCGCAGAACTCCGAATGAATGATGACCTTTATGGAAAAGAGAAAGTGAAATCATTCTTCATCGGTGACTTAACGAAAGGGTATCCAGAAATTGCATCCGATTCCTATGACGTTGTCGTGTGTGAGCAGGTCCTAGAGCATTTGTCCGAATTAAACATTGCCATGAAAACAATTGAACGAGTACTTAAGCCGGGAGGCACGGCAATTGTTGGCGTGCCAATTTTTCCACCGGGGATTCCCCCTATTCGACGATACGGTCAGCCTGTTTGGGATAAAATCGTGCCCTTCGCGAAAAAACATCGCGGTCATATTCAAACATTCTCTAAACGCGGCTTTATTGAAATTTTTGAATCAAACACTACTCTAAAGGCCACCCATTGCCGGGGCTTCCGAATCATTTCAGGAGGTATCTTGAGATTTTTGGAGAACTACCAATGGTACTGGAAGATGTGTCGTGCAATTGGTCGGTTGCTACCGAGTTTTTGCATCGAGATACAGGTCTTATTCGAGAAACCCAGTGCCCCCGCTTCTGTTAAAAAAATGGCTGCTTGATCTAACTTTCCACGTCTGCATACCTATGTTCGTTTACCATCAGAATTAGCTTTTCAGCGTTGGGCTTTCCAAAATAGAACAACGATAAGAGGAAGCTATGGTGAAAAATTCACCCAGCTAGTCTGAATGAAATACCTCTAGGCGACGGCTGTTGGAATACTGGAACGGCCTGTTCCCAATTAAATATTCTCTCGTAGCTACCGACGAGAGAATATCCGCACTGTATAGTTGGGGAGAAAGATAGCGGTCAACCGGGATTGTTGCGTAGACGATATTGTATGGGTTCGTCAGTAGACACCTGATTTGAATTTAGAGTGACCGTCAGGAAATGAACATTCTCAGGATGCCCCTTAAGGGAAGACGAACAATTTTGACTCTGAATATTAGCAAGCGAAGATTTGTTGTTAGTCTCACTCAAGCCTGAATCGCTAGCATAGTAAAGTTTTGCAGGTGAGATGTTGTACTCGTTACTGTAATACTCCTTCACTACTTTCTTCGTGCTGATGTATTTCTCTTTTGTTTGATTGCTCTTCTAGAGGCTCCGCATCGCTAAACAAGAATGCCTCCAACAAAAGCTACTCCTCCGCAGCAATACCACTCTGGAACCATGCACTTTCTTTCTCCTCAGTGCGCAGGCTCAACCACCTGTAACTCTTTCCGGATTGGAGGCGATGAATAAGATTTTGAGATAAGTTCTCTAGCTTTTTTCGACCACTTCCAAATTGATTCATCACTTTGCAGAATCTCTTTTCAGATGTTTGTATATTGCTTCTTCCAATTCAGATTCAGAAGTAAACAATCCAAAGAATTCATAAGCCATCGTTGTGTCCTTTTCTCTTCGTTACGCTTCGTCTGATTGGTTTAGGTAGTACAGCGTTTGTCCCTCCTGAAGCTCAAGAGCGTATTGCCACTTGGAATCAATGTCGAATTGGAGTGTCAGTAGCACATCATGGGATGTTAAGATGTCTGTTTGCTAAGAATCCTTCGAATTGATCTGCTCGGACTATGACCAAACTCATTCAAAGATATCTATTGGTTTGGTTGTCTTTACTATCACTTGCCGCTTACTACTGGCCGCAAACGGGGATTTCCTTTGATCCGTGGGTTCATACATCCCAGTTGCCATACCTCATCATCGTTACGATGTTTGGCGTTGGCTGGATGCTGCCGATTGACGAGATCAAGAAAGTTGCGTCTCGATGGCCAACCATTATCGGGGGCACACTTACTCAATTTTTAGTCATGCCGATGTTGGCACTCGGCATAGGAATCGCTTTTGGCCTTCAGGGAGATATGCTCGTCGGCGTCATTCTGGTTGGATGTGTCCCCGGCGCCATGGCTTCGAATGTTCTCACAATCGTCTCTAAAGGCAATGCAAGTTACAGCGTTAGTTTAACTTCACTCGCCACCCTGCTCTCTCCAATTGCCGTGCCCACGATGCTGGCGATCTCAGCTAGTTTTGTTGACGCCAGTACTTTGGAAGTACTGGAAGGTGCTAATGATGATTCGGGCAGTGTCTACCTGACGTCTGGCATTAAGTTACTTAAATGGGTCGTCATCCCAGTGATCGCTGGATTTCTGATGGGGCGTTTGCTACCGCAGTATGAACAACAAGCCAAAGTCATTGGGTCTAATGTCGCGAATCTGGCCATCCTGCTGATTATTGCGACTGTGGTCGGAGCATCCCGGGAGAAGCTCGCAACCTTACCGCTGCTGGTTTTCACCTGTCTGCTACTAATTAATATTTTTGGCTATCTTGGCGGATTCACTGGTGGGACATTGATGAAACTGCCTCATCCGATGAAACGAGCGTTAACACTGGAGGTGGGAATGCAAAATGCAGGATTGGGTGCCACACTCGCCACGGAATTATTCACCAGTCCGGATTCTCTGGTCTCCATTGCCCCCGCTTTTTATACATTTTTTTGTATGTTTACCGGCACCATCCTGGCTTGGTACTGGAGCTCGAAACACGTGCAGGAATCATCAGATGAATCCGTGGACGAGGCTCAGCCTGCATGAGCACTTCCGCAAGCCAGCAAGTAGAAATCCACGATATTCCTGAAGCCGCTGCTGAACCTCAGGTACAACGTCACAATTTTTTGATCATGGCGCTCTACCAAATCTCTCTGCGTTGCGGATGGATCTTTAAGACCGAGAGTATCGTCATGCCGGCCTTTCTCGACGCACTTGGGGTTTCCGCCTGGGTGCGAGGTTTTTTGCCTTTATTCAATCGATTTGGCCAGAGTGTTCCACCGATGCTATTAGCTTCCACTGTTGCTGGGACAAAACAAAAGAAGTCAATCGTCATGTCCACCATGCTATTGTTTTCTGTCTCCTTTTTCGCGATCGGATTCCTCTGGAATCTGTACGCTCAGGAGAGCTGGATGCCAGCCTTGTTCCTGTTGATCTATGCATTGTTCTTTATGGTCGTAGGTGTTCATAATCTGGCCGCCCGATCCGTTCAGGGAAAGCTCATCCGCGCTAATCGCAGAGGTCGTCTGATGCTGGCGGGTAATGTTGGTGGAGCCATTGCCTCGGTAGCACTGGCCTACTTTCTTTTCCCGAAGTGGTTACCTGCTGGTGGGCCTCATGACTTCTTTGGAATGTTTGCCTTTGCCGCCGTGATGTTCATGGTCTCCGCGTTTATCGCTCTGTTAGTCATTGAGCCGGCCGACCCACGCACAAAACCGACTCAGAGAATTTCGAAAGCGATTCAGGACGCGAAACTGACATTTCAGCAAGATGCTCGATTTCGCCGTATCGCTTTGGTGGGAGCCTTAACAAATACTTCCATTATGCTTTTCCCTCATTACCAACCCATCGCCAAAGAATACCTTCACCTATCTCTTGATAATCTCATGCCGTGGGTCATCGCTCAGAACCTCGGTATGGCCGCCTTTAGTTTGGTGTTAGGCCCCATTGCTGATCTGAAGGGAAACCGAGCCGTCATTCGGTTATTACTCATCGTTATGATCGCGACGCCTTTACTAGGTTTATTTCTGATTCATCAGCCCTGGGGAGGGAAAGTCTACTGGATCGTATTTGTCCTAGTTGGCATGACACCTTTTTCGATCGGCATTCTATTTAATTACACCCTCGAACTGACAGAAGCTTCGAATCACCCTCGATATCTTGCAACGCTGGGACTGGTCGTTGCCATTCCCGCGGCACTATCTCCCTTAGTCAGCTACTCCATGGACTTTTTTGGCTCCCCGACGCCTCTGTTCTCAGCGGTCGCGATTCTTTTAGTCATCGCCTGGCTTTTAACTTTTCGCTTACCTGAGCCACGGTATGGAGAGACATTACCGCAAAAGTAAATCCAGATAGCCCACCGTAATTCCATCGCCAAGACTAAGCGACTCGGAAAGACGGACGAGCAAGTCGGTGGCAGCTTTTAACTCTTCTTTACCCGTGACAATTTCAAACTCGATGAAGAGGCCAAGCCCTTCCACTTCGTCTAAAGCCACCTCCACCGTTTGATTTTGAAATACCAGCTTGCCTTTTCGGCGTTGCTTAACAACGCTATGAACATAGATAAAGCCAAGTGTTTGCAGGAATTGTTTCATTGACTCTCCGGAGTCACCGGGATTTTCTACCTGCAGCTCCAATTCCTGCCGGGTCTTCGTCACAGAATCAACGCGAGGCCCCTTATACGTAAACATTGCCTGATCACCATCAAGCCTGACACGTAATGCTTCATCCGTTTTAGCAAAATCCCGATCCTGAGAAGGATGGTTGAAATAGGCATCTTCCTGGCGAACGGTTTCCCCCCAGCAGATATCCAACGCCTCTAATCGCGTATGCAATAACTGAGCATCAGACACAGAGAACTTTTGTTCAACTTCATATTGCATTGCTAGCATGTACCTTGTTGTGAGTCACTGACGGCCAACGTCTCCCTTAGTGCCCGAATGACCGCCGCATGATCCTGATTGACCCGCAGACACCCCGAAACGGCCACACGGCCAACCCCCGCTTCGGCTACCTGAGCCGCGTTACTCTCAGATATCCCGCCGATGGCAAACGCGGGTATCCCACAATGCTTTGATACCCAGTCTAAAAACTCCAGTCCCGGATATTCCTCAAACGCTTTGGTCGTTGAAGGAAATGTCGGCCCACAACCAATGTAATCAGCACCCTCCGACACTGCTCGTTCTACCTGCTCAGGTGAATGCGTCGAAACTCCGACGATGCGTTGAGTCCCCAAAATCGTCCGCGCATCACGCACACTCAATTCCGATTGCCCAATATGAACACCGTCCGCATGAGAAAGCCGGGCAAGGTCTGGGCGATCATTGATGATCAGCAACACCTCGGTTTCCGAATCGATGACGAATTCATCAATAAGTCTTCGCAGTTGCTTCGCTCGGCCAAGCAGCTGCTGGTCGTTTAGTTGCTTGTCGCGCAGTTGAATGGCATCGACCCCTGCAGCGAGTAAAGACCTAATGTGAGACTCAAAAGTAGCTTCATCGTCAGCGCCGTCAACCAGGGCATAGATTGAAGCGAGTTTAAGTCGTTGGCAGGACGAATCCTGAATAACAAGCCGTTTCTCCAGCGTGTAAACTTCGTAGCGAATTTTCTCGAACTCTACTGCCACAGCCACTTGGATGAGCTTACTATATTCCTCAAGCACTCTCAGTGACTGCTTAAGCCGTTCCAGGCCTGCCTGTAGGACATCCCTAGCTGTGTGACGCGCATATTCAGACTGTGTTGAAACGTCTCCTCCAACGTCGCCTGTAACGTCTCTGGCCATCATACGCTCCTCAAGAGGAATTTGTTCTGCAAGCTGCTGGATTCGATGGCGTAACGATTTCGTGGCGGTAGTTAATAGAGTGTCATCCATCATAAAACGCACGTATTCTTCAACCGAACGTAACGCTTCCATGGAGCGATTCAAGTTTGCGTCGAGGATCCTCAATACCTGAAATTGTTGGTCGTGCATGAAAGTCTAATTTCTAACCGTACTGAACGTTGCTGACGTACTTGCTTTCTAAACCTGCCCGTGTTCCAGCCATGTTTGGAACACCATTTGCTTGTAGTTAACCCTGTTAGTTCTAGTCTAGTGACGAAACAACCTTTTGACCATTCTGCCAGCGTTTTTCAACTGGTTTGCCTTTTAGCAAGTCCTGCCAGTTTGCCAAATTCTGTCAAACTTGGTGGGGAACGGTAGTTAACTGCCAATTTGTCAGAGAGATCAACCGTTCGACATATGTAGTAACACCAGTAAGCAGAAGCCGAGATGAAAATTGGGTAAGTGATAACTGTGCTTGTCCAAATCGTTGGAAAACCCTTAAAATCCAGCGGTATTCTCTTAATCGATTTACTAGGAAGGTTCACCAAAGGCTGATGAAAAAGATGCAGTGGATCACATGTGGTTGGCCAGGATTATCCCGGCTTTGGCTCCAGGGCCAATGGGCTGGATTAGCGGTCGCCGCAGGGTTCGGAGTTATTTTTAACTTGGCCGTTGTGATGCAGTTAAAACTTTCCGGTCAGGTACCTGAAACCGTTCAGCAGTCTGTTTGGTTACTAGCAGCAATATTTTGGGTTGGAGGGTGTTTTGAAGGTGTCCTGACAACCCGTGATTTTCGCCGACAGCAACAACTGCAATTGAAACGCAATAGTTCCGTCGTCGATACAACAACCATCGATTCGCTAGAACAACCTGCCTTGGAAGAAATTAACGATCGGCCAAAGGATGATGATTCTACCGTCTCGGGGCAAGAAATTTGTCGGGAGTCGGAACAATCGGTCGGAGATGACTTGTTCATACAGGCTCGAAACCAATACTTAAAGGGCAACTGGATTGAGTGTGAATCACTAATTGACAGTGCTTTGGAGGAATATCCCGGAGATTTAGAAACTCGGTTATTGCAGATATCCCTACTTCGAATGACGAAACGATTTGAGGAAGCCTTAGTGGAAATAACTCAATTCCAACGTTGGGATGGTGCAGAAAAATGGAGTTTTGAAATTACTCGGGAAGTTGAACTGCTGGAACGAATCTTATCCAATCGGGAAGACTCGGAAATTACCCATGCAGCTTGACGTAGAAAAGTAGTAAATCAATGCCCCCCTGTGAGGTGGTGTGGTATCCCTGAAACTGGGAAATAGGGTTATCCTTAGAGAAAGATAAAAACTGCTGGCGAGTGAATAATTAAATAGTCAATGATTCACGTTAGCCGTAAGAAAGAGTTTAGGAGTCACCAATGTACGAACGCTTTACTGATCGCGCACGCAAGGTCATGCAATTGGCCAACCAGGAAGCTCAGCGTTTCAATCACGAGTACATCGGAACGGAGCATGTTCTACTGGGATTAGTCAAAGAAGGCAGTGGCGTTGCAGCCAATGTTCTTAAGAATCTGGATGTTGATCTTCGAAAGATCCGTCTGGAGGTTGAGAAATTAGTTCAAAGCGGCCCGGAAATGGTAACCATGGGCAAGCTACCTCAGACCCCTCGTGCCAAAAAAGTGATCGAATATTCGATGGAAGAGGCTCGCAATCTCAATCACAATTACGTCGGTACTGAGCACATCTTGCTGGGGCTTCTACGTGAACAGGAAGGGGTCGCGGCTCAGGTATTGATGAATCTGGGGCTCAAGCTCGAGGAAGTTCGTGAAGAGGTTTTAAACCTTCTGGGGCATGGCCTCGATAGCGAAGAGGGTGAAGAGAGGTCACGCAGTGAGTCAGGCTCTTCGGAATCCGGAGGTAAAGGCTCCAAATCAAAGACGCCAGCATTAGACAGTTTTGGGCGAGATCTGACTGCGTTAGCCAAGAATAAAAAACTGGATCCTGTTATCGGTCGCGCTAAGGAAATTGAGCGAGCGATCCAGGTGTTGTGTCGTCGTACGAAAAACAACCCTGTCCTTCTGGGTGAAGCAGGTGTCGGTAAGACCGCCATCATTGAAGGCTTTGCTCAACGTGTCATTGACGGCGATGTACCTGATCTGTTGACCGACAAGAGGATTGTCGTATTGGACTTGGCCATGATGGTCGCCGGTACGAAATATCGAGGGCAATTCGAAGAACGTATCAAAGCAGTCATGAACGAAGTACGTCGTGCGAAGAACACCATCCTGTTCATTGATGAATTGCACACGTTAGTTGGGGCAGGAGGTGCTGAAGGCGCCATTGATGCCGCCAATGTCCTCAAACCCGCTCTGGCTCGTGGTGAAATCCAATGCATCGGAGCTACCACACTCGATGAATACCGTAAGTACATTGAGAAGGATAATGCACTTGCTCGTCGATTTCAGGAAATCATCGTCAATCCGACCAATAAAGAAGAAACGATTGAAATTCTGAAGGGCTTACGGGAGCGGTATGAAGAACACCACCGGGTCAAGATTACCGATGAAGCGCTTAAAGCCGCTGTGGAAATGTCTGAGCGCTATATCACAGCCCGATGCTTACCAGACAAAGCCATTGACGTCATTGATGAGGCTGGAGCCCGTATCCGTCTGAAGACAATGACACGACCGCCTAATCTGAAAGAAATCGATGAGCAGGTCGAAGAATTAAATAACGAGAAAGAAGAAGCGGTTGCTAATCAGGACTTCGAAAAGGCAGCCTCTTTGCGGGACAAAGCTGACAAACTCCGCAAAAAGAAAGAATCGATTACGCAGGAATGGCGTGAGAAGTCAGAGGAAACCCTGGGAGTCGTCGATGAAGATGTCATCGCAGAAGTTGTGTCTAAAATGACCGGCATTCCACTGACGCGTGTTTCCACTGAAGATGGCGAACGACTGATGCAAATGGAAGACGAATTGCATGAACGCGTCGTCAGTCAGGATGCGGCGGTTACAGCCATTTCCAAAGCCGTCCGAAGAAGTCGAAGTGGTTTGAAAGACCCCCGCCGGCCAACAGGGTGTTTTATCTTTGCTGGTCCCACCGGCGTAGGAAAAACATTACTAGCCAAGGCGCTCGCTGAGTATATGTTTGGCGACTCCGATGCGTTAATTCACATCGACATGAGTGAGTACATGGAAAAGCATAACGTCAGCCGACTCATCGGTGCCCCTCCGGGGTATGTTGGCTTTGAAGAAGGTGGACAACTGACCGAGAAAATTCGTCGGCGTCCCTATGCCGTCGTGCTGCTGGATGAAATTGAAAAAGCCCATCCGGACGTCTTCAATATGCTCCTGCAGGTCATGGAAGAAGGTCGATTGACTGACAGTTTTGGACGGAATGTTGATTTCCGTAATGTGATTTTAATTCTCACCACCAATGCTGGTGCCGAAGCGATTAAGAATGAATCTTCATTCGGTTTTCAGGCTCCCGACAATGATGCTTCCTACGAAGCGATGAAGTCACGGGTAATGGAGCAGATTGAACGAGTCTTCCGCCCCGAATTCCTCAACCGTCTCGATGACACAATCATCTTCCGACATCTGGATGTCAACGACTTGAAAGAAATTGTTGATCTCGAACTTGCCAAAGTCCGAGAACGTCTGGCTGATCTGGAAATGGTTCTGGAACTCACGGATGACGCACGGGAATTTATCGTCAATGCCGGTTCCAACACTGACTATGGAGCCCGGCCTTTACGTCGTGCCATCGAAAGTCTGGTGGAAGACCCACTTTCAGAAGAGTTACTTAAGGGCGAATTCTCCGGAAAGAATAAAATCGTGGTCGATGCCAAATGGGACAGTGACCATGAACGGATTGAACGTCTGGATTTTCAAGGTGAATTCTGCAAGAAAGTAGCCAAGGAGCGGGAAAAAGCAATTGAGGCTGCCCTCGCAGGGTCGACTGATCCGGAGAGTTAACCGGATAATTGTTAAAATCCGTATTCTTCTCTTAAGTTCTCCAGCTTAACGTCCCGAAATCATTAACAGGTTCCGTGTCCAATGCTGCGCACTTGGTGTAGCAACTGTTCGCTCCTGTGAGATGATTCCATGGCATCCATTCCGGATAATTCTGAAAAGATGATTAGCTCGACTCTGCCTAGGCAGGAATCGATGCTTTCGGTGCTATGGACCAAAATAGATCAGGCCACCTATGTGGTCGGTGACCTAAGCCTATTTGTGATACGGATATTCTCCTGGATGTTCAGCCGCCGTCTCTGCCGAGGGACGCTCATTAAATCCGCCTATCAGATCGGCGTCCTGAGCGTTCCCGTAGTTGGCCTGACAGGTATGTTTATTGGTATGGTCTTGGCAGTACAGAGTTTCTTCCAATTCAGTCAGATCGGCATGGAAAGCCGTATGGGAGCTGTGATCAACTTGACGCTGGTACGAGAGCTAGGTCCTGTGCTGGCCGCTACCATGTTGGCCGGCCGAGTTGGAAGTTCTATGGCCGCAGAATTGGGAACGATGCGAGTCACCGAACAAATCGATGCCTTAAAAAGTATGGGAGTCAATCCAATACACTTCCTGGTCGTTCCACGTGTCTTGGCCGCTTTACTATTGATTCCCGTGCTCACTCTGATGGCAGACTTTATGGGGATTCTGGGAGGGTTTGCGTATAGCCACTACCTACTGCAAATTGATCCTCATCAATACTTCGAATTCTCCAGCCAGTACGTAACCGGTTATGACTTGTTAACTGGGATTATCAAAAGCTTGTTTTTTGGAGCTTGCATCGGCATCGTCAGCTGCTATTTCGGGTTTCATAGTCAGGCCGGAGCACAGGGCGTTGGTAATGCAGCCACCGCAGCTTTCGTTACTAGCTTTGTACTAATTCTGGCATTGGACCTAATGATCGGCATTAGCTTGGATAAAATCTACTTCCACTTCAATCCGGCGGGAGCGTCATTGTTTTGAATCCATCTGCCACCTCATCTGCCGAAACGTCATCCCAACAGTTTTCACCTTATCTAGTGGAAACCCATGCGTTGAATATTCAGTTTGGAGCCCAGAAAGTCATTCGCGACGTCACCTTGCAAATTCGGCATGGCCAAACGGTCGCGATCATCGGAGAAAGCGGTTGTGGGAAAACCGTCCTACTGAAATCGTTAGTTGGGTTACTCCAACCCACATCGGGTTTTGTCTTGTTTGACCAACAGGATCTGGGAGCCTTACGTGAAAAGGAGATAGCACAACTTAGAACGCGGACCGGTTTTGTCTTCCAGCAAGCCGCTCTGTTCGATAGCCTCACGGTCGGAGAAAACATCGCCTTCCCAGTCATACACACAGCTTCTCATCGTCAAACCGCCTTCCCCGTTGAGGAGGAAAGACAGCAACTTGTATTACACGCGTTAAGAGAAGTCGGACTCTCAGATTCCACGATGCATCAGTACCCTGCCGACCTATCTGGAGGTATGAGAAAACGGGTCGGTTTAGCCCGTGCCCTCATCCTTCAACCAGAACTCATGCTTTATGACGAACCAACTACAGGCTTAGATCCGATCGTCAGCGACATTATCAATGAGTTGATTATGCGCAGTCGACTCAAGCATCGTGTAACTAGTATTTTGGTCACGCATGACATGAAGACTGCCAGAAAAGTTGCCGACCGTGTGCTCATGCTCCATCCACTTGAACGCCTGTCTCCAACCGAATCTCAAGTTATTTTCGATGGTCCACCGAGTGAACTGGAGCATTGCCCGGACACTCGCGTTCAACAATTCATTCAAGGAGAAGCAGGCAATCGAATGCATGAACTTAACCTCCTTTAAGATTCAGCTCGTCTTGCCACTATTAATACTCATGAATGATCGCACGTTAAAAACCCGACTCGGCAGTGTTATCGTACTGGCCGGCGTGATCGCTGTCTCATTGCTGATCATGTTTGAAGCCTTTCCAAATCTCCGAGCCAATGGTTATGAAATCATGATTCAATTTCCAACGGCCCCCGGAGTACGTGAAAGTACGACGGTGAGAAAAAGCGGTATTGAAATTGGGCGTGTCACTGATGTGGAACTCAAATCAGACGGGGGCGTGGTCCTTACGATCGCCGTTGACGATGAAGTGATAATCCGTAATCACGAATCCTGTCGTATTAAGATGGGCTCCTTGCTCACTGGAGCTGCCATTCTGGAGTTTACTCCCAAACCACTGGAATTTCTCTTCGCGGAATTCGATGCCAATCAGGATGGAGTACTGGATGACGAAGAACTCGCCCAAAGCCAGGCTCCGGTGACTCCTGGTTCACTAATCAGCAATGGATTGGTTGTCGATGATCCTCTGACATTATTGGTCAATATGCAGCAAAACATGTCCGAGACTTTTAATTCTATTCAGGGTGCCGGTGGCGGGGTCACGGAAGCGTCTGTTGAATTTAAGACTTTGTTAGAAAACATCAATCGAACCTTTGCGGACAACGAAGCTGATTTGAAGCAGGCAGTTCAACAGACCAATATTGCCATGCAACGATTTGAAAAGGCCATGGACTCGCTTGATACGATCGTGGGCGATGAGGAAACCCAAATCAAGTTGAAAGCCTCGGTAAATGAGATTCCCAAAGTACTCCGTCAGGCCACCTTAACGCTGGCTTCGGCCCAACAGACGATGCAGTATTTCGAAAAAGTCGGCGAAAAAGCAGAAACCAATTTAAATAACCTCGAAAAGTTCACTCGGCCTCTCGGTGAACGCGGAGAGATGTTGGTCGAATCAATCACCTCCAGTGTTGAAAACTTCGACAGTACGGTTTCAGAGATGAACGAGTTGGTAACGACATTGAATAACGCCGAAGGCAGCTTACATAAAATCGTTCATGATGATGAACTCTATTACAGTCTCAAAAGAACGACTACAAATATTGAGGAAGCGACGAAAAGGATGCGGCCGATCTTAAATGACCTGAGAGTGTTCTCGGATAAAATCGCTACCGATCCTCGACAATTAGGAGTCAGTGGGATGTTAGATCGGAGGCCGGTGGGTGTCGGTGTCAAATCACCGTTGTGGTAATCGTCTCACCGGCTGCGCCGGCAGTCGACGCCCATTGAGATTAGCTGCAGGATTTGCGGGGACAGCCGGGTAATTTTGTCGCAGGGAACGAGGCTGAACGCCGGTAGGTGCCACGACCCCTTGTCTGGCTCGTTGTTTTAATTCCAATCCACGCTGAATTAATTCATTGGTGGTGCGAATCTTGAGAGGAACAAGTTTAAATTGGATGAGCCGTTCATCTCGGAATTCACGTCGAATCAGGTTTTCCGTTACAAAATCAATGCCTGGGATCTGATACCACGGTGGCTTGATCTCGCGTAATACCGTTACTGTTTCATACCCGTCTTTGACAATCTGTATTTTCCGTGTCCCATAATAGGTAAACGATGTCGACACAGGGGTCACGCCGATTTCCTGATCATCGATATAGACGAGAGCGCCTGGAGGATCTGTTTTTATGGTAATTCGCCGTCGAACAGCAGCATCCGTGGTGTCATAGAGCAACACCAACATCGAACTAGCAATCATGACTGATAAGATACTGCGTAACATAACTTTCTAATCCCTGTGAGAATTTGGTGGGGAAAGTGTAACGGTTACAGAATCTGTAGTCACTACCAAAACAAACCGATCGGCTTTTTCAAATCTTCTTCGTACGTTTAGACAGAAAAACGTAGTATAGTTTATTATCAACAAACCGCGATTCACACCAGATACAGACTAATCCTCCATGGTTAAACACGAGCATAAGTGGAACGATTCACTCACAGTAATCGAAGTAACCGATAAAGGTATGCGCCGTGCCACGAATCAAGATAGTTCGGTAGTCGTTCTCCAATCGGATGAAGAAAGCTATCAGCAACGGGGGCATTTATTTGTCGTTTGCGATGGAATGGGAGCTCACGCTGCCGGTGAATTAGCCAGTGGCGATGCCGTCGATCATATTCCTCATCATTATTTGGTTTATCAAAATCTTTCTCCGCCCGAAGCCTTGGAAAAGGCGATCATTAAAGCCAACTCTGAAATCCATCGCAAAGGTCAAGAGAACCCGGATTTCCATAATATGGGGACCACCTGCAGCTCCATCCTCTTAATACCGCAAGGAATCATTTGTGGTCATGTTGGAGATAGCCGAGTGTATCGTCAGCGTGGTAATGTCATCGAGCAACTGACATTCGACCATAGCCTCCAGTGGGAATTAAAAGCGAAGGGTGGTGATATCGAAAATGTTCCATCCAACGTTATTACGCGTTCACTGGGACCTAATGAAGAAGTCGAAGTAGACTTAGAAGGTCCTTTTCCGGTCGAATCGGGAGACAGCTACCTCATTTGTAGTGATGGGCTCAGTGGCGAAGTCAGTGATAGTGAAATCGGCGCCGCGATGGCGACGTTACCTCCTGAGCAAGCTGCGCGGTTCCTTCTGGATCTGGCGAATCTGCGAGGTGGTCCGGACAACATCACCATCATCATCGTCAGAGTTCAGGGGCCAGAGTTTACGACGGATGTTCAGCAAATGGAACCGCTTGTCGTTGGAAAGAAGGTAACTCCCGTCAAGCCTCTGCACCCTGTTGTCCTTGGAGCCAGTATCGTATTGGTGTTGCTCGGACTGCTATTACTGGCGATCGACCCGAAGTGGATTGGGATTGGCGTATCCGCCGCGGGACTCGTCACCGCCTTAGTAGGTTTCGCACTAGGGCGAGCAGGCGTAGAATCCGGAGAAACACTTGCTCGTGAGCATCGTTTTGGATCCGGTCCTCATACGAGAAGTAATTGCCATCCCAATGAACCGATTCTGAAAGAACTTCTGTCGACTGCCAATGAAATTCGCCACCTGGCTAAGGAGCATCCTAACAAATTCAATTGGGCTCCCTTTGACGAAGCATTTGTGGAAAGCAACGAACAAACTCAGGCTCAAGACTACACTAATGCCTTCCAGAACATCGCTAAAGCAATTACGTTCATCATGAGCGAATTCCGTAAATAGACCATCTAACCCAACTGTCTAAATGCGACCTTAGCTTCGGCCATCCGGGCTACGCCAATTTCTTATGAGCCTTTGATCCGACTTCATCCTCCTTTGTCGGACTACGACCGACAAGCTCCCTGATTCTATAACGGACCGTGAAAGTGGGGCGGACAAGCTCAATTATTCTGCAATTCAGGCTTGCTAACTGTCCAACTCGCTAAATGGAAAAACTTCGCTTCTCTTAGATTCTAAAAACTGGTACATTTCCGATGCGATTTTGTAAGTTTTACAATCCATCGGAGTCTTGACCGTTGAGACTAGTATCTCGATACATCGGGTGGGAGCTGATTAAAGCATTTGTGTTAGCTCTGTTTGGGCTAACACTATTTCTGCTGATAATCCTCCTTACCCAACGAGCGATTCAAGAAGGATTGGGCCCGGTTCCCGTGCTGCGCCTGATTCCCTACTTGTTACCTGATGTACTTCGTATGGCCATCCCTTTAACGATGCTAATGGCTACCTGTCTCGTTTACGGCCGTATGTCTGGTACGAACGAGCTTGTCGCCCTCAAAGCCAATGGAACTTCCCCGATGGTAGCAATCTGGCCTGTCATTTTTCTGGCCTTCATCGTTTCTCTAGTTTCTGTTTGGCTCAATGATGTCGCCGTGACCTGGGGGCGTCGCGGTGTGGATCGAGTCGTCTTACAGAGCTTTGAAGATATCGCCTATGGGATGTTACGAACGCAACGATCATTTTCCACTTCCTCGTTGTCCATTCATGTCAAAGACGTTCAGGGTGATACACTCGTTCGACCTACGATCTCGATACACACCAAAGAGAATTCATCACCCATCACGCTGGTGGCACAAAAGGCGCATCTAAACCTAAATACGGAAACCAATCAACTCAAAATCGTCTTACAGGATACACAGTTTGATGTGGGCTCTAACTTCTATGGTGAGTGGCCTGATAAATTCGAATATGAGATTCCGTTGACATCTTTGGCAGGTCCCAGGCACGCAACGAATCGCCCATCGGACACTGCCTTGAGGGAAATCGAATCACGCATTACTTCTCAGCAAAGTACTATTTTAGATCTCAAACAAAACCTAGCTGCTCAGGCTGGATTCCAACTCTTAACCGGCGACTTAATGGAGATGACCGGAAAGGCATGGCTAACTAATAATGAAGAATTACGGGTGGCTCACTTCACTCTAAATCGTTACGAAGCTGAACCTTACCGGCGTTGGGCAAACGGATTCTGCTGTCTAGCATTTGTACTAATTGGAGCCACCTATTCTATCCGCAGACGTGTGGCCGACTTTTGGAACTGCTTTGCAACCGTCTTTTTCCCTGTCGTTGTCGCATACTATCCGGTCTTTCAATTCGGAGTCAATCAAGCGAAGGCTGGTAACCTGCCCCCCTACAGTGTCTGGATGGGTAATATTTTCTTTTTCGCTCTTGGGCTATGGCTAGTCCAGCGATTGATCAGAAAGTAACCAGGAGCTCCGCATGAAATGGACAATTCGAAATAAGGTCATCGTCTGTCTCGGTCTACTCATGACGATTATCGGTACTCTGGCCTTCAGTGGGTTTCAGGGTGTTTACTCGTACCGTCGATTAGCTCGAAGTATCAGTCAACGGGCGGAAGAAATCCCGATCACTGAAGATCTGATTCGTCAAACCAAACAACTCAACGACTCTTTCGTTCAGTATCAAACAGAATCCTCAATGGAGGCTGCGGTAGAGGCTTCCAAGTTTTCTGACTATACGAGACTGATTAGGAATACGATTGAACGCTACGAAGCAGTGTTGCCCAATGCAGAAGATAGTGATTTGGCCATTAATGATACCCATCGTGAGCGTGAAGTAGTCCGGGATATTCGTTCGGAGCTGACGAAGGTCGACGCATTATTAGATACGGGTCGAGGACCGTTAACACCGCAAAGCATCGAGTCACTAGAGACTTCGATCATCAGTTTGGCGGGAAAGACCAACCTGATTCCACAAATCCTTCAGCAACGAATGGGCTCGTTCGTCGATGAAGTTCGACTGGAGTACCGTACATGGATTGTAATCACTTGGATTACCACGATCACAGCAACGGCCTTATTGATTCAGCTCATTCGACTGGGACATGCTTGGATTCTAAAGCCATTCAATAAATTGATTTCAGGAAGTCGTCGTATAGCTCATGGGGATTTAGAGTTTCAAATCTCCACAGACACTGATGATGACATGGCTGAACTCGCTGATGCCATGAATAATATGACTCGGAATTTCCGCCTGATACGCAATGATTTGGACGAGCAGGTTCAGGTGCGTACTAAGGAAGCCATTCGCAGTGAGCAGTTAGCTAGTGTTGGATTTCTAGCTGCCGGAGTCTCTCATGAAATTAACAACCCTCTAGCTTCGATCGCTATGTGTGCCGAATCACTGGAATCACGCATGACTGAAATCGTTAACACGACCGGTGTCGATCAAAATGAGGAAGTCTCCGAGAATCTAGAGGTCATTCGGAAATATCTTCAACGCATCCAGAAGGAAGCTTTTCGATGTAAAGGAATTACCGAGCGGTTGCTGGACTTCTCGCGAGTCGGTGAATCCCAAAGGCAATCCACGCCAGTGCAGCCCATTATTGAAGACACTTTAGAACTCATCAAACATGTCGGCAAATACAAAGACAAGATGATCCAGTTTCAATCTAACGGCGGTGAAATCCGAGCGGTAATTCACGCTCAGGAAATAAAGCAGGTTATGCTTAACCTACTTACTAATGCACTCGACAGTCTCGAACAAAGTGGAATCGTCACAGTACAACTTGACGGAAATGACCGAGAATGCCAAATCACGATTACAGATGATGGCTGTGGCATGTCCTCCGAGGTTTTACAGCAACTATTTCAGCCTTTCTTTACACGTCGTCGGGATGGACGTGGAACAGGCTTGGGGCTTTCTATCACCTACCGGATCGTCAGCGAACATGGCGGAACCATAACCGCATCGAGTGATGGCCCGGGCCAAGGCTCCCAATTCATTGTCACCCTACCCGTTCAGGAACAAATTCAGGAAAGCGATCTTCATGACGGAAAACAAAACCAAGTTGCCTAAAGGGTTGCACGTACTGTTCGCAGACGACGAAGAATCGTTACAGGAACTAATACGTTTTGAACTTCCACGTATGGGACATACTGTCACGGTTTGTCCTAACGGGGAAACGGCACTGGCTGCGTTGCAACAGGATCACTACGACTGCCTGATAACGGATCTGGATATGCCTGGCATGTCCGGCATCGATCTTCTGGGCCAGGCGCGGGAATTATCCGATGAAATTGAATGTGTCATCTTAACGGGAAAAAGCACGGTTGAATCCGCCATCGCGGCATTACGATACGGTGCTTTTGATTACCTGACAAAGCCATGTAAGCTGATCGAACTTGAATCTCTGTTGCAACGTGTTCAAAGCCAACAGCAGTTAACCCGGAAGATAAAAGCGGTTAGCCATCAGCTTCAACGTGTCGAAGGGCATAACCAGCTCGTGGGTAACCATCCGCTTATGCTGCAGGTTCAGGCATTGATCCAACGAGTGGCGCCAACTACGTCTACCGTGTTAGTTCGCGGGGAAACAGGCACAGGAAAAGAACTTGTGGCGAGAGAGATCCACAATCAAAGTGAGCGATCTGACCAGCCATTCGTAGCAGTTAACTGCGGCGCCCTGCCGGAAAACCTAATTGAAAGTGAGTTATTCGGCCATTGTAAAGGCGCCTTCACGGGCGCCGACTCACAACGTACCGGTCTGTTCGAGATGGCTAATCATGGCACCATTATGCTGGACGAGATCGGGGAGCTTCCCAAAAACGTTCAGGCAATTCTGTTACGAGTTCTGGAGAGTGGTGAGATCCGCCGGGTAGGAGACAATCAGACATTTCATGTTGATGTCCGAGTCATTTGTGCCACCCATCGCGATCTGGAATCAATGGTGCAACATGGTGAATTCAGAGAAGACTTGCTGTTTAGAATCAATCCTTTTGAAATCGGGATACCACCATTACGAGACCGTATCGCTGACATTTCGCTACTCGCGACCCATCTCTATCATCGGAAACAGCCTGTCGCCAAAGGTGATGGAGATGTGTTCACAGCGGCTGCTCTGGCCACTTTGGAATCTGCATCGTGGAAGGGTAACGTACGGGAATTGGCCAATGTCATTGAGCATGCATCCATACTCTGTGACCAGCTCCCCATTGATGTTCATCACCTTCCTCAGCGACTTGCGGGGACTGACAGCCAGACACCGGCTCCTTCAGTCGGGGCAACGGACTTCTCTGGCAAGACACTGAGCGAATTAGAAATGTGGGCCATTAATCAGGCATTAGAGCGTCATGAAGGGAATAAACCGGAAGCGGCAAAAGAGCTGGGAGTGTCTTTAAAAACACTCTACAACAAACTTAATAATCAACTCGACAAATCAGCGTAAACGTCGTCACACCTGACGGATCACACCCACGACAATTCCCAAGACATTGGCATGCTTGACGTAGATCGGATCCATCGATGAGTTTGCCGGCTGAAGTCGAATTCGGTTTTTCTCCGGATGCCAAAATTTAAGTGTAGCCTCACCTTCGTCTGTCTGGGCCACCACCATCTCTCCTTCACTCGCATTTGTTTGTTTTTTGACCACAACAAAATCTCCATCGGAGATATGAGCGTCGATCATCGACTCTCCGCTAACCTGCAGTACGAATTGTTCTGAACCACTGAATAAGTCACTAAAATCAATCCGTTCATTTTGTTCAAAAGCAAGGTGCGTTGGACCCGCGGCAACAACTCCTGCTAGTGGTAGCCCTCGCTGCTCTTCCAAAGCCTCCGGTGTCAACTCGATAGCCCGGGACTTATTCTTGTCTCGAATAATAAGCCCTTTCTTCTCCAAGGCTCTGAGGTGCCCCATCACACCATTCGGTGACTTGATTCCGAATGCATCGGCAATCTCACGAACCGTGGGACCATAACCACGCAGAGTAATCTTATCCCGAATGAATTCATAAACCGACAACTGCCGTTGCGTGAGTGTGTCTGTCGGAGCCATAGTGAAAAGCACTCCTTGCCCATATTGGTTGGATCAAAGTCGTTTCAGTAGTTTCGATTCTGTCGCGAACAGGCCTGTCACTACCAATGTTATAGATATCGGAATTATAGTGCACGCTTGTACACTAACAAAAGGCGAAATCGGGAAATCCTAATCCGAAACAAAAAACGCCGAGCATCAACATAGTTTGATGCCCGGCCTGAATTCGATGTGAATCCTGTGCTTATAGGTTAGTTCATAAAGCTTGTTTAGTTCTCTACACTGAACGCATGTACCGTAACATGGTGATACTTTTTCCCTGGTTGCAAAATCGTTGAAGGGAAAGATTTGATATTCGGTGAATTTGGATAGTGTTGAGTCTCCAGACAAAACAGCGTCTGGTACTCATTGCCGCCACTACTCTCATCTCCGGTCAGAAAGTTTCCAGAGTAAAACTGAAGACCGATTTGATCGGTGAAAATCTGCATGACGCGTCCTGATTTCTCTTCTTTCACTGTGGCGGCCAAGGCCATTTTTCCGGACTGATTTCGCAGGGCGAAACAGTGGTCATAACCATTGGGATCGAGGTTGTTTTCTTCGATTCTCTCACCGATCTTATGAAAGGCCCGGAAATCCAATGGCGTTCCTTTGACATCGTTTAGTTTACCAGTGGGGATCAATCCTTCATCCACATCCAAAGCTTGATCTGCTTCAACCTTCAGGTGATGGTCATGGATAGACCCACTGCCAACACCACCGAGATTCCAGTAATTGTGGTTGGTCAGATTGACTGGTGTGGCTTTGTCAGTTTCAGCCTGCAGATCAACAATCAACTCATCATTATTGGTAAGCCAGTAAGTGGCTTTGATCGCTAGATTGCCTGGATAACCTTCTTCACCATCGGCACTGAGATAACTAAATTCAACGCCACGTGCCCCCGCTCGCTTCACTGGCGTACCGGTCCAAACAACTTTGTCATAGCCTTTCTCACCACCATGAAGGTGATGGTCTCCATTATTCGTTGCCAGTGTATATTCCTGTTTACCGATAGAGAATTTCCCTAAAGCAATTCGGTTGCAGAATCGTCCTACAGTGGAACCAAAATAAGGATGTCCGGCCAAATAGCTTTCAAGATTATCAAAACCTGCTGTGATGTTTGTTAGTTTGCCATTACGATCTGGAGTTTCCAATGATACGACAATCGCACCGTAGTTGGTCATTTTGGTACGCAGGCCATTTTTATTACTAAATGAATACAGATAAACTTCCTGCCCATCCGGAGTCTTGCCCCAGGACTCGACTTGAACGCCTGTCTTATCTGCCGCCTGAAGCAAACTGGTCATGGTTAAACAAAACAGAGTGGTCAGCATGAACCAAAATGAATTTCGTCGCATTTATAAAATCCTTAAAACTAATGGTCGCACCCAAGAGGCAATTAGAAAAACATCTACTGCTACCTGCCTTCAAAACCTTCGGAGCAATTAATAGATCTATTATCGGTACGCCGGTGCGCAGAATCAATCCTCCAGTATTGGAGGATTGTGGATAGTTCGATGGAGTCTCAAGTTAGAAGTGTCGAAGACCTATAGCAGGCTTTCTAGCAAAAGCCTCATTTTTCGCATCTCTGCGAAGTGTTCTGTGTCTGGGGTTTCCGCAACATCCACGCACAAGGCACGACGATAACCTGTTGCCATAAGCTCAGACAGAACTCGACCGTAATCAACTTCTCCCTGCCCCACTTTCACTTGGAATTCCGATGGGCTGGTATCACGTAAATAGACATGGCCTACGTAAGGCTGAACTTTATCGGTATCTTTACCTGCATCCGGTCCACAAATGTAAATACTGGGATCATATGCCAACCCGAGATTATCGACATTGTCACAGAGGACTTTAATCGTGTCTGGATCCGAGGCTTGCCGACCACTTTGGTTACGAATGCAAACTTTGGCTCCATAATCGTCTGCAATTTGAACAAGACGACGCAGGTGTTCAACTTCTTCGTTAAAGGGAGTTCCCAGTTCCGCGGAAGGCACATTTAAGGTGACGACTTTTGAGATTCGGGCAAGCTCACAGATGTCTTCAAATTGCTTATAGTGTTCCTCCCCGGTCGCCTGAATTCCCAACTCAAAGCTGGTAACTTCCAATCGATGAGACTTGCGCAGGATTGCATGGGCGTCATTACGGTCCCTGCTTACATCCGCCGGAGTAATGTGGTTACTATCATCAGTAATGGCAATTTCCACGGCCGTATATTCCAGGTCCGCTATCCGCTGTAATGCATCGCTCAGAGATAGATTTGGGAAACTTGCTGTAGTCGCGGCTACGATCAAAATATCGCTCCTTCTCCCTGAATTCATTTCATTGGGAGTTGTTTAAATTCGATTAATATTCTGCTATAGAATACGGATTAGGGGCCTCCTGAGACAACACCGAAGCCCGCTAACAAAGCAAATTTACGACTGTTTTCGGTTGGTTTTAAGTCAAGAAACTCCAACGCCGGAGATTCACTCCTAAGAGGGCTTTTGAGGACCGAGCATCCTGCGAATCATCTCAGGCATTCGATATTGAAAATAAAACCTGCGTAGCATAGGTAGCCACTGGGTTGGAGATTGTCGGTCGAGAATCTCCTGATGCTCCTGAGTCAATTCAGAGTTATAGAATTCAAGCAGTCGGTCCTCTGACACGTCCGGCATGCTTTGTGCCACAAAAGAGTAATACCCCCACCGTAGTACAAGTCTTAGCCGTTGTTGGGCATTTTCAGCCGAGGCATAGAGAATCTGAGCTGTTTCCGACATGGAACCAATCAGGCCTGTTACGTCTGATTCCCAGTCCTCAAACCAGTCCTGCCACAATGAATCGCCGTATTTTCTCAGTAATGCAACCACAATGATCGTATTTCGGTGCTTCTTATTCTCCATATTGGCCATCAACGTCTTAGTTACCGGTTCGTCAATCTGTTTCCCCAGCTCTTCAATAACGGCAGATTTTTTCACTAACCAGCGGTCATACCATGCTCCAAATGCCGTCAAATCCTCTCCACTCAAATTGGTATCAAGTAGTTCTTTGAATCGTCGTTCCTTTTCCTGCTTCACCAGCTTAATCACTTCCGCAACCCGCTGATCAACAGGCAAGGCCAAGATTCTTTGACGTTCGTCAGATTCCAAATCCAATAACCACTGAGTATACGACAGCATCACTTTTCGTAATTGCTGGGAATTGTCGGCTGAATTCAGCCGAGCGTTGAATGACCGATGGGCGCGTTTTTGTTCTTCGGTTAATTGTTCAAACCGCACTTTCTTCTGTCGGAGTTCATTGCGTTGTTCCGGAGCTAATTGATCAAGTTCCTGGAAGGTTCGAGGAAGCGGTGATTGTCCCACCAGCGAAGACGTCATCGGACCAATCAGAGTCACAAACAAGCCGAGCAATGTGAGATGCTTAATCTTCATCAGATTCTCCTTCTGCATAAAAGACACCTGATGCCTCTAACTTCTGCAAAAAATCAAAATCATCGGTCAGGCGATACTGATCGAATTCTGAGATGACCTCGATATCTTCAAGCAGCTGACGATGTTGTTTGCCAAAATACCAATCTCCTAAATACCAGCCGAGCAAAGTTACAGCGACTAATGCCAGCACTCGCCAAATCACGGATCTTGTAGAGCTGGCCTGTGACCATTGTTTGGTCTCTGCCAGGTGCTGCCGGGCATTTAAGGCCACAAATTCAACGGTACTGCGAGTAAAGTCTTCGTCGCGATTTGCCTGGGGGAGCTCGTCCAGTAAATCCCAGGCCTGTTGCAATTGCTGGAGGCGAAGGCGGAATTCAGGGTCATCGCTCAGTCGTCGCTCTATGTCCTGACTCTGGACGTCATCAAGTTCACCGTCAAGATAAGCCACTAACTGTTGATTATCATGATTAAATTCTTCTGTTTCCACATTGGCGTCTGCCGATGCCAGATCATCTTGGTTTGACACTATCGTTCTCCTCCTTCCTGGTTAGTTCCTTCTTGCGTGTTATGCTCTAAGACCTCGCCAACCGACTCAGGCAATACTCCCTCCTGAAAATAAGGAGCTAGTATATCTTTCAAATTCACGCGTGCCCGCGACAGTAAACTCTTAATGGCCGATACGCTTAGCTCCATCGAATTCGCAATTTCCTCATAGCTCATGCCTTCAAACTTTGAAAGCAACAATGCCATGCGTTGCCGTTCATTGAGAGACTCCATGGCGGCTCGTACGATCTTCGCTCGTTCCAATTGATCTACTTGCCTGGTTGGCATTAGTCCGCTGGCTTCCTGAACCATATGCGTTAAGGGTTGAGCCGATAATTCTCCGTTCGACTGAGCCACTACATTAACTTCTTTGCGGCGTGCCAAACTGCGTCGAGCGTTACTGGCTACGTTATGGGCGATTCGGTAGAGCCAGGTGGAAAAGCGGGAACCAGCAACATAACGTTTGCGAGCTCGGTAAATTCTAAGAAACACTTCCTGCGCTAAATCTTCTGCCATACTGCGCCGGCCCACCATATTCTCGAATACAGTAACCAGCCTCACTTGATAACGTGAGACCAATTCTTCAAAAGCAGCCGCGTTATCCTCGCGCACCTGAAGCATTAACCGGACATCCGGATCCAATTCAGCGTAATCGATGTTGGAAGCTTCGGGTTTTTTCAAATTCAATGACCGGATCTAAACTAAGAAGGTTGAATCCGGAGTTCAGTTTACTTGAACAGCAATGGCAAAACAAAAACGGCGCCTTACCTTTTGATACTGTATTAAACCATCAGAAGGATTAAGGGTTTCGCTGTTGCTTCTGCTCATCCATATATTTTTTACGCAAGGATGAGTATTCTTCTCTGGAAGGCAAGGCATTTATTGAATCCGCTGCCTCGTTACTCGAGTCCGCTTGTTCAAACAAACGCTGTAAAAACGGGCGGCACCATCCACATCCTGTCCCCGCTCCAAAACATTCACTAATCTGTGATGCACGTCGAGGCTTCTCTACGCGAATGTAATTGGTAACCTTACGTTTGGTAATGTGAAAACACAAACACAATTCATCGTCCGGTTGCATCACTCTATCCCTCAGCTCCTAAGGCGATCGCCAATCCAATATCACAGGCCGTCAAGTATTCCTTTAGATTCAACGTCTCTGTCACCATATGGGCATTTAACTGCCCGCATCCCATGGAAACCGTAGGAATGCCATGTTTGGTAATCCAGTTCGCATCTAAACCACCATTGGCGATAGCAAACACTGGCTCTTGATTAAGCGATTCAATGACACCCTTGGCAATACGAACACAAGGCTCCCGGGAACTCAATTTAAAGGAGTCATAATCCAGGAATCCTTCGAAAGTGACACTTCCACATTCTCCTTGAACATTCTTCACTTTCTTAGCCGCATGGATGAAGGCCCTTTCAATTTCCCGTACTATCCGCTTTCTAAAGTTTGCATTATGACTGCGTGCTTCGGCACGCACATAGACGTGGTCTGTGACCACATTGGTGGCATCCCCACCCTGCACAATGCCAACATTGGATGTCCCCGATTGTTTCCCTTTAGAGATCGCTCCATGCCAACCATGGCTCTGCAGATCTGCAATAGCCAAGGAGGCTATAGCAATCGCACTGACACCCCGTTCAGGACAAACACCTGCATGAGCAGCGATCCCCTTGACGTTGATGGTCATACGATAACCGCCAGTGGCCCCAACCGTCATTTTGACCGGAGAACCTCCATCCCAATTAAACGCCAGTTTCGGGTCTCCAAACAGGCTCGTGGTTGCATGTCGCGAACCTTGCAACCCAACCTCTTCCTGTACAAACCAGGTAAACGTCAGGGGCGGATGAGGCAGACCTCGTCGCAAGATTTCCAAAGCCGTCGAAAGAACCACCCCGCAGCCTGCACGATTATCAGCACCCAATCCGGTATGACTATCGATCGAAGTCACTTTCATCCCTCGACGCTGAGGGCGACAACCTTCACAAATTGGGACAGTATCCAAATGAGCACTTAACATCCGCCGAGGCGCTTTGATTGTGCCTGGCAGCTTAAACACCAAATTACCGACCTGACCTTTAATTCGAGTACGCCGATGAGCAGAGTCTGTTCGAATAGACTTTTCCGAGGCTCCCGCCGCCAGTAGTTGCTCGCGAATATAATTGGCAATCTCCAGTTCTTCACCGCTCTTGCCAGGGATCGCCATCATCTCCAAGACCTGAGCAATGAGTTGCTCTTTTTCCTGCTTGGTTCGTTTCGGAATCTGCGTGTCAGCCACGATTTCATACCTTTTGAATATTAGTTGGGTCGATTACAAAGATGTACTGCTATTCCATTTTACGAACAAAAACACAAGGCTGCTTTGAGCTACGAATCAATGAGATTTTTTATTGCCGGAATAATGCAAGGTTCTTTAATCGATCCGAAACTGCATAAGCAAAATTATCGTTCTCTGTTACACCAATGGATCACCTCTGCTATCGAGGATGCTGAGGTATATGATCCACTAGCAGGACATAATGACTCCATCGAATACGATGACCAAACCGGAAAACGTACGTTTTACCATCACAATCAGATGTGTGGAAATGAAATCGATGTCCTTGTCGCTTATGCTCCTGAAGCATCCATGGGGACAGCCATTGAAATGTGGGAAGCCTACAGAAATCGAAAAATAGTCATCACCATCAGTCCCATGGCGCACAATTGGGTAATCAAATTTTGTAGTCACCTTGTCCTAGAGTCTCTGGATGCATTTCAGGCTGCCCTCGAGGACGGCACAATCTTAAATCTACTCGACCAACACGATCCTTCCGAAAATCCTTTAGAGGTATAAGTCACCGTGAAGCATATCCTCGAATCAGACCATCACGTTGGTGATTGGCTCACGCAGCATCAGTTTCCTGCCTACCGCAGAAAACAGATTCAGCGTTGGCTCTTTCAAGGACGTGCCGAGGGGTTTGATGATATGAGTGATCTTCCTAAGGCCTTAAGAGACCAGGTCAGCGAGAACTTTCAGATCTGGACGACAAAGGTCGTTGAGCACCAGAAGTCGGCTGACGGCACCGAAAAGCTATTGTTGGAACTTCAGGATGGAGGCCGTATCGAATGTGTCTTATTACGTGAAGAAAATCGCAGAACCATCTGCATCAGCTCTCAGGTCGGTTGTGCGATGGGGTGTGTCTTCTGTGCCAGCGGACTCGACGGTGTCGATCGCAACCTAACCACGGGGGAAATCGTCGAACAAATGCTGCGCCTCCAGCGTTTACTGCCTGAACAGGAACGACTCAGCCATATCGTAGTTATGGGGATGGGAGAACCGCTGGCCAATCTGGACCGTCTACTGCCTGCTCTCGACCAGGCCAGCTCACCTGATGGCTTAGGTATCAGTGCACGCAGGATTACGATTTCAACGGTTGGTTTGCCTCCAGCGATCACTCGACTCGCCAAGCTAAACAGTCGCTATCACCTGGCTGTATCTTTACATGCTCCGAATGATGAATTGCGTAACGAAATCGTCCCTGTAAATTCAAATATTGGTATCCAGACAATCCTCGATGCGGCTGATCACTATTTCGAAGTCAGCAGCCGACGCCTAACATTTGAATATGTGTTGCTGGCTGATGTTAACGACCGACCCGAACATGCGCACCAATTAGCTAGTCTACTCAAAGCACGAAATGTGCTATTGAACGTCATCCCCTACAATCCGGTGGCTGGCTTGCCTTATCGCACGCCTTCATCTAAAGCCATTGGTAACTTCCGAGCGATCCTCCTAAAAGCCAACATCAATATCCAATTTCGCCAGCGTAAGGGGGATGACATTGATGCGGCCTGTGGTCAATTACGTCGTAAAACCGTGAAAACGACGGAATTAGTCGATATTGAACCTCTCAATTGACTAATTGCTCAAAGAACGGCCTATCTGGCTTTGATTTTTTTTATACTAATTCGCTATCATAAGAGCTGTTAATGGCAGCGTAAGAGGCGTATTCCACTTCTGCCGTATGGTTCGTTGAATTACGGATCCTCGATGCTTTAATCCCAAAGTGACCAATGGCTAAGAAAAAAGCTGTGAAAAAGAAAGCAGCTCCCAAGAAAAAGGTAGCTACGAAAAAAACCGTTAAGAAGAAAGCTGCTCCGAAGAAGAAGGCTAAAAAGAAGGCCGTCAAGAAGAAAGCTGCCCCTAAGAAGCCGGCTAAGAAAAAGAAGGCCGCCAAGAAAAAAGCTGTAAAGAAGACAGTTGCTGCTGTTGCGACAGCGGCTCCGAAAAAGAGAACTCGTCGACGACGAAAGCAAAAGATCAAGAAGGTTTTTTGGATCGTTTACAGTTCCACCATGAAACCGGTCGCGAAATTCGAGTTTCATGAGCGCAAAGAAGCTTTGGCCAAAGCAGAACAGCTCAGCAAAAAATCACCCCACTTTCTGCAGAAGAAGAAAGAGGAAATCGAAGTCGAAGATTCATAAACATCCAACGGATCTTCGTATGAAGAGTTCGCTATCCCATTGTTTATGAGTTCAATGCAAAACGAGGCTTGGTAATCCGCTCTGATTACCAAGCCTCGTTTTTTCAGTTTATAAGGTGGCGCTATTACTCAGCTCCTGCCTCAGCTTCTTCTGTCGTTGCAATCGCAAAGATATGCGTCTTATTGGCAATGAACAGAGTTCCGTTTGCCACAATAGGAGTCGAGTAAACTGAATTTCCCATATTGATTTCCTCAATTGGGTCTTTCGCATCTTTACTCAATTCGAAGATTGCAATATCGCCATCTTCGTCACCGATATAAACATGACCATCAACGATCAGAGGGGATCCCCAGGCAGCGGCGAACATGTCATAGGTAAAGTGAACTTCTCCTGATTTCGCATCCAGGCAATGGAATAAACCGCTGAAGTCAGAAATGTAAAGCAAGTCATCTTTAATACAAACCGTTCCACAACTTCGGTGCATAGTTTCTTCGAAGTTGTATTCTCCGTCACCATCCACATCATTCACACTGTAGTGCCAGACGACAGCTGAATTCGGGTTATCTCTTGCGACCTGCCCGTCTTCTTCAATGACTGCCTGTAAACGTTGATGAGCAATTTCTTCACCGGTTGCTACGTTAATAGCAAGTTCAGGGCCCACGTTTCCTCGCTTAGTTGGATCAATGCACCATAAGTGCCCTTCTCCTTCACCGTGCTCTGGGTCCTGTCCCACAGCGACGTAGACGTAACCATCATAGATGACAGGTGTCGCGATAATGTTATTTCGCGTACCACGACCGCCCAGGATCCATTTACTGACTTTAGGATTGGCATCAAACTTCCAAAGTAATTCAGGAGCCCCATCGGTTCCTTTATCTGCTTTGAAGCTGTATACCCAACCGTCGCCTCCAGCAAAGATTGCCTGAGGAACACCTCCGAGTAAACCAACCGCTGGCGAAGACCATTGTCCGTGCAGGATATTATCGATCGGAGATTTATCTGTCCAATACACTTCACCAGTATTCTTATCCATCGCGATAAAGCTTGGAGCATCCGGTGACGGCAAGTTGACATGAGATTCATCCAGGCCATTGGAAGTGTTAATAAACAACAGGTCGCCCATCGCAGTAATCGAGCACGAGCACATATTGTGTTGTGAAACTTCCAGAGATCCCATCATATCATATTCCCACAAAGTATCAGCTTCCTGGGTGTCACTAGCGGTGACCACTTTAAAGACGCTTAGTTTGGGACCCATGATCTGAGCAATCACTGTGCGGTCTTCATTATTGATCTTCGCAGCGATTGTCCATTTCTTACCATTGTCGTCTGCTGTTACCGTCACTTCCTCTGGCAATTCAAATCCAGCCTTAGCCGCAGCAGCCCGTAGTGTGTCATTGACTGTCCCTTCGTTCAAAGCGGCGGTTGCCGGTGCAACTTGATCCGCTACGGGATCTTCATTCACTCGAATATCAAACAAACGAGCTCGTTCATTGCTGATGTCACCGTCGTCGGATCCATCATGGTAGCCATCGGCATCCACACAAACCACTTTACCCTGACTCGAAACAAACCAGATTCGATCACCCTCTACATAGGGAGCACTACAAATACCTTGCAGAGGCCAATCATGAACTCGACCCGTTGGCAGTTTCTCGCTGGAGTGCTGCCAGAGAAATTCGCCAGTTTGCTCGTCAAAGCAAAGCAGCACGCCTAAGTCGACATTGGAAGGATAACGAGCGAGATAGCCACCGCTATTATTGGTGCCTACAAGCACCTTGCCACTGGCCACCACAGGATTTCCGTAAGTCTGACTACCTACGGCGGAAACCCATTTAATGTTTTCCTGACCGGACCATTCGCCTGTTTCACGATCACGACGACCAACATTCCAGTTCGTTGGAATGCCTGTCGCTACCGGAGTGTTATTCCGATAAGAAGTTCCACCCCATTGTCCCCAATCGCCAGGCTGAATCACAGGATTGCCTTTTTCGTCGAGTTTAAAGCTGAACAAGTCGGCTGGCTCTTCGGCTGGCTCTTCGGCTGGCTCTTCGGCTGGTTCTTCGGCTGGTTCCTCTACTGGTTCTTCTACTGGTTCTTCTACAGGACTTTCAAATTCTCCTGGATCTTCTTTTTTGTCCGAGCAGCCTGAAATCGTAGCCACGGTAAACAAACCCAGCAAAAAGCAGAGGGTTAATAATCCGATAACTCTTACATTTTTCATTATCTTATCTCCGGTCCGTTTTCTTACCCGAGCTGAACGGGACCTCAATCTAATCAACTCGTCACAATCTACTTTGTATTATCTAGGTTTGTTTTATTCGTTTGCGGTAACAGTAATATTGTCGAGGTAAATCTCAGCATCCTTGGCGTTACCGTACAATCCAGGGCTACCTTGAGTAACGGGGACATCATCGATTGCTTCGAGCAACCACTCGGCTGGCTCTTCGCTTCCCTTTTCCCAAACTTTGGCTCGCAAAACAGCTTTGCCATCCTCAACAGCAACTCGGAATTTCAGCGTGTACCACTGGTCTTCTTTCCAGGCAAAAGCCACAGACTTTGCCATCCGTTCCTGTGGAACCCAGGTACGAATCTGAAGACGCTGGCTTTCACCCTGCATATCCAGACAGTACCCCTGGCCTGTCAGACCTATATCAGGCAATTTGTCATTCGAGCGAGCGCCTTTGACATCCGCTTGAATTGTGTAATTGGACAAGTCTGAATGTCCCATCCAGGATCGGCTTCGAGTCCCTTTTGGAATGGTCGTGATCTTAACCATGGCATTACTACCGTCGATCTCTCGAACCACATGGCGATAACGGGCACCAACCCAGGTCACTGGAGGAGCTGTGAGATCATCAAAATCAAAGCTCCAGGGAAGATCCGGCACAATACGCACTCGGGCTCGCCCAGACAATTCACCAGCGGTGGCAGTAACATAAGCGGCCACGTGAGCAGCATCGGCTGACGAATTAAATGTATTACCTTCGATAGCTCCATAACCATCTACCGATAATTCTGCCCCTTCAGCTGGCCCAATTAATTGACCGGCAGCGTTATACAGCAAAACTTTGTACTCCTGCGATTGGCCGGGGCGAAGCAATGCATCCGCTGGTACCACTTGGAGATGAGCAGCCACCTGATCATCGGAAGCTGCTTCTTCCGGTTGTAGAATCTGTTCCTCAACTGCTGACGTCTTTTCCGCATCTTCGATACAGTACAATCCACCACTGGTTTCGAGATAAAGGCGTCCATGAGAGACGATCGGGGATGCATTCATTGTTTCACTATTTGGCAGTCGTCCGCTCGACAGCTTCACTAGCCCCTGCTCCTCATCAGGTTGGAAAATAGCCCAGTTACCTGAATTCCCAACTGCGTAAATTTTTCCATCCGCATACAGAGGGCTTCCACGCATGACTCGACCTAACGCCAGCTTACGGCCGATTTGCTCGCCCGTTTCTAAATCATAGATATACACCTTGGCACGGTCATCAAAGCAATAAACACGGTTTCCAACGGCAATCGGGGATGATTTACCCATCATCACTTCTTCGTATTTCCAAAGTTCATGACTTTGAGTGACGTCGCCTTGCCCACTTCCGTCAATCAAAGCGACCGCACCCATAGATGTTCCGACAATATTTTCTTCGCTATGACCGCTCAGTACTTTATCCCCAATAACCAACGGTGAAACATTGAGTCCACGGCGAGAGAATTTGTACTGCCAGATGTGGCTCCCTGTACGAGGCTGGATAGCCCATACGGCACCGTCACCGGAACCGAAGACGAGTGATTTTTGCCCTGATAAAGCAGTAACTGTTGGTGAACTGTAAGTTGTGTCATAGGGCAATGGACGAGTTCCTTTAAACCAGATAACTTCGCCTGTCGCTTTATCGAACGAAATGAAGCGGTGCGCTGGCTTAGCCATTTCTCCCCAACCAATCACGATCGAGCTGATGATCACCTGATTATCAACGATCACTGGCGTATTGGTTCGTCCACCATAAGTGCTCAGCAATCCAAATCGTTCGTGGAGAGGCACTGACCAAATGGTTTCACCGGTTTCACCGTTGATGCATTGGAAGTATCCACAGACACCAAGTGCATAAATATTTCCAGTTTCCGGATCTGCCGTAACATTACTCCAACCAACACGAGTATCCGGGACATCGGATAGCCAAACATTAAATACGTTGGTCCAGATCGTCTCACCGGTTGCGGCATTCAAACAAACAACCTGTTCTCGTTCACGGGATGATTCACGTTCTGCTCGGCAGAGCATATACAGACGCCCATTCATCACCACTGGAGTACTACGGCCTCCAAGGTCTGAACGCTTCCAACTCACATTACTTCCGGGACCACCATTTGGATCCCAGTCATCGACCAAACCTGATTCAGGTGAGATCCCGTTGGAACCGGGGCCTCGCCAAAACGTCCAGTCGATTCCATCACGTTCGACAGGTTCTCCCTGCAATGTCATAGGAATAGAGCTTGTTACCTCCTCGGCAGATTTTTCTGCTGGTTCTTCGGTAGGTTCTTCGGTAGGTTCTTCGGTAGGTTCTTCGGTAGGTTCTTCGGTAGGTTCTTCCGCATCTGGGTCCGTGTTATCGGTTTCTGCAGATGTCTCCGGTTGTCCGGCCGGCGTGCTGTTGTTCGATGAATCATCAGAACATCCGCTGAACCCTAAAAACAGAACAACAAGTAGAATGGTCGCGACAGATGTACTCACCCGAGACCACTTACTTTGAATCTGTTGCATGCGCATAGTCATTTCCTAAATCAAAGAATCCAAAAATTGCTTTAAGGGGAATGAGACGTCTTATTACTAAAAAACAGTTCATCCCTAAGCATTTAGGATAAATCTGTGATCGCTGGTTAGCAAGGCTACGAAGCGTCTGTAGCGTGGAAATCCAATGTTACCCGCATACCTATATCGTCATGATTCTTAAACTCAAGAGGCCGTCGGATACCTTCAGTGGCAAAGCTATAATACAAACCGAAAACGTGACACTCAGCCAGACCGAATTGTCAGGCTACCTAATTGTTTACCCACTGCATCCTGCTACGATAGAGAGCAGACAAACAAATTAACACTGAACGCGTGACTAGGTTGCATTGGCATGTCAGAAACACTCTACGACCAACTCGAAACCAGTATGGAAAATGGCGGAATCGATGCCGTTTTGGAAAAGTTGATTACCAGCCTACAGGCTGAAAAGAAGTACCATGAGCTTTTCGAAGCCTTAAAAATGCAGGTACGACACCGTATCGGCCTCCCTTTGCTTTACGGTGAATCCGGTGATGAACTGGAAGATTCTCAACGAATAGCACTTGAAGACGGACTGATCGACGCCTGTCGTCAGGTAGGTATGGGACTGCTGGCAGAAGGCCGAATCTCCGAAGGGTATATGTACATGCGGCCTGTCGGTGATCGCCAGGCTGTCAAAGATCAACTCGACCAGATCGAAGTCGGTGACAATAACATTGATGAACTCGTGGAAGTCCTACTTCAGGAAGGGGTCGACGTCGAACGCGGATTTAAGATTGTGCTCGACAGCTATGGCACCTGTAACTCCATCACAACCTATGAAACGGTCGTTGCCCACAAATCTAAACCGGAACAACGCAAAGTCGCCAAGTTATTACTAGATCATGTCCATACGGAACTGTTCAATAACGTGAAGTCTGATATTGAACATCGAAGTGAATCGACCCCAGAAGAAACTACTCTGGAAGGTTTGGTCACCAACCGTGAGTGGTTATTTGGCGAGCATGCTTATCACATTGACACGACACACCTTGCCTCCACCACTCGCTTTAGCCGCATCCTGGAAGATGAAGACAGTATTCGCAAGGCATTGGATTTAACTCACTACGGGCGATTACTCAACACACAATTCCAGTATGAAGGCGATGAACCGTTCACCGATATCTATCCCGATCACGCCTTATACTTCCAGGCTCTGCTCGGACAAAACACAGAACAGGCATTAGATCACTTCAAGCAAAAAGCCGACGAAGTCCCGCGAAACCAATGGGGCACAATGGCGGTCGAAGTTTATATTGATCTTCTCAACCGGATCGGTCAGATTGATCAGGCCATTGCAGCGACTGCTGAGTTAATTCAACCAGGCGAAAGAACTAGTGGACTAGCCCCCTCGCTTCTGGAGTTATGCGAGTCCAAAGGAGACTACTCTCAACTCGTCACCTCGTGTCGTGATGCTCAGGATGTGCTTGGGTTTGCCACTGGGCTTATGAAAGCCACCACTTCATAAGGGCGTATCATCAGCTCTAACTATTGTTGATTAATAAAGTTAATCAGCTGGCGTAAACGCCCGTGGTTTCTGCGATTGAAGTGGGAGACCAATCTGGTTAGATCGTTGGTGGCCGGGTCGTCCTGCTCGTCATCCAACCTGCCGGTTTGAGTAAACGTACCGCTATTGAGAATATCTGCAAAGTCAGTATTTACCTGCTCCAAGGCTGATTCCGATAAAGGTTGTTTGAACCTCAACACAAGATCGCGTCCGACATAACGCATACTGTGATAATTTTTATAAAACTGCAGAATCTCATCTGCGGCTTCCTGATAATCTTCGGTTACCGAATACAAATGCAGGTCTTCAGGTGAGATCATTCCACCACCCAGTAATTCCTCGCGAACGAAGTTATCCAACATCTTCCAGTAATTCCCACCGGGAGCATCAGCCAGAATGATGGGGACGACATCCCGCTTACCGGTTTGCACAAGCGTCAGCACTTCCATTGCTTCATCCATGGTCCCAAAGCCACCTGGGTAACAAACCACAGCATCACATTCTTTGACAAACATGAGTTTACGAGTGAAGAAGTACTTCATGTTGACGAGCTTATGATCGCCATCGATTACCGCATTCGCCGACTGTTCGAAGGGCAACATAATATTAAGTCCCATCGACATTTCTCGGCCGGCTCCTACATGCCCAGCTTCCATGATCCCGTGTGCTGCGCCGGTAATCACCATCCAGTCCCGTTCGGCCATTTCCCGACCAAAATCTACACAAGCCTGATAAGTTGGTTCTGAAGCCGGCGTACGAGCCGAACCGAATACTGTCACTTTGCGATGTTTTCGATAGGGAGCAAATACTTTGAAGGCATACCGCAACTCTCTTAAGGTGCGGCTGAGAATCTTCATATCACCGCGCGCGGGGTGATCTTCGGCAAGCCGTTGAGCTGAATCTCGAATACGACGAATCAGATCATCAATTCGTTCCTGACGTTGCTGCTGTTCACTCATCACACATTTCCTGATTTAGTTACATTTCTAGTTTTTGACGTGCTCTTTCTATTGTTTCGATTTACTGGCTATTCGACAAATCAACTCATCCACAAAAAAAGGCCTCCGGATGGTCGCTCCCCGCAGAGCAAATTCCGAAGACCAGGATTTCCAGCTAACTTAAGTGACAATTACGCCACGTTACGTACTTGCTGATACGCTTGAATGACTTCCAGTAAATCTTTACTGAGTTCAATTTGATCGTCCTGAAAGTCCTGTACCCAGACACGCTGGCTATGCAAAGCATCTGCCAGAGCGGGGAGAACATCACCGAGCTTCACTTTGACGTGAGTTTCCTGCTTCAAATGGTCCCAAACAGGTGTTTGTCCAGATATCGATCTGTGAGCGATATCGAAATCCAAAATACGACGAACCATTGAATCTATTCCCTACCTACCTGAGTTCCAGCGATAGCCAGCGGCTTGAGACAAACATCCTTGTTCGTCTCTTGTCAAAACCTGGCACCACAGCATCCCTGCTGTGTGAATAGTGAATCGTCCGGTTCGGCATTTCTCTTAGATGAAATTCAGTAATTCCTGATCTTTTCTTCCTCTTTTTCTACTTTCTGAAAAACCACTTAGGTCGTCGCCTCAAACACCCTCTCAATTTGCTCAGTGTGAGTTATATTGAAAACATAATGAATCAATCTCAACCAGAACCAGATTTCGGCGGAATGCAGGTAGCTTCTTTTGAAAGTCGGCGTGCAGATGATATTCGTCGACTCATTGAACGCTATCAGGGACAACCTCATGTCAGCCCCTCCATGCGAGAAGTGGCTCTGGAAGAAAATCGGCCGAGTATCGATTTAGCAAACCGCATCATGACCGGCGAGATCGACGTGTTTATCGTCATGACCGGCGTTGGATTTAAGCATCTGATCAAAGCGGTCGAACGCCATATCGATCTTGACCGCTTCATCAACTGCCTCCGGGATATGACCACTGTAACACGTGGCCCTAAACCCGTTGCGGCAATGAAGGAATTCGGGATTACGCCAACCATTAAAGTTCCCTCGCCAAATACATGGAGGGAAATACTGTCAACTCTGGACATGGAATGCCCGGTCAATCATTTGACCATTGCAATCCAGGAATATGGGAAACCAAATCCAAGTCTGGTGGCGGGGCTGGAAGCCCGTGGAGCTCATATCCAAACCGTAAAAGTTTATCGTTGGGAGTTGCCCGAAGATATCGGTCCATTGGAAAAGAATATTCGAACCATCGTGGCAGGTGAGATGGATGTGTTGATGTTCACATCCGCTCATCAGGTTACCAATCTCTTTAGTCTCGCCAAGCAAATGGGGCTGGAAGAGCAATTAACATCGCAGTTTGACGAATGTGTCGTGGTCTCGATTGGGCCCACCACCACAGAATGGATGAAACATCTGTCTCTTCCGGTTGACCTGGAACCAGACAGCCCGAAAATGGGACCTATGGTGATCGCTGCCGCGCGATCAAGCCAAGACCTGAAACAAAGAAAGAAAAGGATTCGGCATATGCTATCCGGCCCGAGCTCTGATGTACTAGATCCCAATGCGCCGTGGTTTGACAGCCCGTTTATGAAAGCCTGCCGCGGTGAAAAGACTGATGTTACACCCGTCTGGCTCATGCGTCAGGCAGGTCGGTACATGAAAGAGTATCGAGACATCCGTAATAAAACCACGTTTTTGGAACTCTGCAAGCGTCCGGATCTCTGCGCCGAAATTATGGTAACAGCCGTCACCAAACTCGGTGTCGATGCTGCCATTATCTTCTCTGATCTACTCCCTATTCTCGAACCCATGGGGCTCGATTTGGAATTTGCCAAGGGGGAAGGCCCAGTTATTCACAATCCAATTCGTGAAATCAAAGATATCGAACGAGTCATGGAACTCGAAAGTGTCGAGTCACTTGATTTCGTAATGGAAACGGTCAAACAGACAAGACTGGAATTACCGGCGGATATGCCGTTGATTGGATTTTCCGGGGCTCCGTTTACTTTGGCGAGCTATGCCATCGAAGGTGGGTCCAGTCGTAACTATCTAAATACGAAAACGATTATGTATCGAGACGAAGGAGCTTGGAAAGAATTAATGCTCCGCTTCGTCCGCGCAATTACCAGATACCTAAATGCTCAGATTGCTGCCGGAGCACAATGCGTCCAGCTCTTCGATTCCTGGGCAGGTTGCTTAGGCACGGACGATTACCGTCGGTATGTCCTACCTTACATTCAGGAGATCATCGCGGGGCTAACGCCAGGTGTTCCAGTGATTAATTTCGCCACAGGAAATCCGGCACTGCTACCACTCTTAGCCGAAGCAGGAACACGCGTTGTCGGTGTGGACTGGCGTGTGCGTCTGGATGACGCATGGGAAACCGTCGGACACGATCGTTCGGTTCAGGGTAATCTTGACCCACTCGTGCTTTTGGCGGATCGCGATACAATTCGCCGCCGTGCTCAGGAAGTATTAGATCAGGCTGCAGGCCGCCCCGGACACATCTTTAATCTGGGGCACGGTGTGCTTCAGCAAACTCCGGTAGATAATGCAATCGCCTTAGTGGATGCCGTCCACGAATTGAGCTCAAGTTGATTGCAAAGTATCAGCAGGTTCCAGCAAGGGGCTGATCACTCTTCGTCTTAAATCTCTTTGTCGGAAATGCCAAATCGGAATTTCGCAGGACTGACGATTGGAGCTGGCTTCTTACGTTTGCCAGACAGCAGTTTTGTCGCTGATTCTTGCTCTTTGGATTTCGTTGTGGAACTCTTGGAGGTTTTCAACAACGGAGGAAGTGGATTGAAGACCTTGCTGGATTCAAGTAGCTTTGGGGACGCTACGTCGAGATCCTTGAGTATCAATTCCAAGGCTTCTTGCAATGCGTTAGGACGTAAGGCTGGCCCTTGTGCCGGTAGCAGCTCTTTTGCTTTCAATTGCACCGTAAAGAAACAAAGAATTAGCAGTGCAATGGTAGTCTTGGTAATACGCATGAGTCATTCCCGCCCTGATTCCGCTTATTCAAAACTGAAGTCTTGGAAATGTTATCGGGAACTGATTATTCAGAATATTGTTCTTCTACGGATATTATCGAATTCTGATAAGATGTAACGATTACAAAAGAAATATATAGGTAACATATCAACCTTCCCCTATATGAAACACTGTTTTTTTAATTGTTTTTAGACTCATCAAAATTTTTCGTGCCGGGATCAAGGCTTAACGATACCCCAGTTCACAAGTCCCAAAGCAACGTTACAGACGATGACCGATCAAATCAAACCTCCGTATGAACTGGCCGACTTCTCAAAGATTGAAGGGACGCCCTGCCCTTGTGGGATTGCTCGCCGAGCTTTCACTGAGGTCGAGGATTTTCCAGGGACTGTTCACGTCACCGAAATCTCGGCAGATGCCAAAACTCACTATCACAAAAGGCTCACTGAGACTTACTTCTTTTTAGAGTGTGACAGTGATGCCAAAATGCAACTCAATAACGAGATTATTGATGTTCGTCCTGGCATGTCGATTATGATCCGCCCTGGCACTCGGCATCGAGCGATTGGTAAGATGAAGGTACTGATNATGGTGCTGCCCAAATTTGACCCGGCAGATGAGTGGATNGACGAGTAGCCCGGCCAATTGTCTAACTGTCCAACTGGCTAAATGACTAACCGTCTACCCTTCCCACGGGTTCTTCCAGTCACCCCAGTTTTCCAGATACTGTTGATAGATCGGAAATTCTTCACTACTGTCTTCCAGCCATTGCCGAGTGNGACGCACTAGTTCCTGCTCACGCTCCAAGCTAATCGCTCCGGTTAAGACACTGGCACGCAAAAAGACAAAATAGGTGTCCAGCACATCACAACGGCAATAGTCGTGGATCCGTTGTAGATTTCCTTCGTTGTACAGTTGATGAACCATGTCTCCAGCAACATCCATCTTACCCGGCTTGCCAATGAGATTGGCCATAAGATTCAACCCACCAATCATTCGAGAGGCACCGTAGTTGGTGAGCACCTCCTGTAAATCAAAGTGATCGTTCACATTAAAGCGATTACGTGGCTGGTTGAAACTCTTGCTACTGATCGCGAACCATTTTTTTAATGAAACACCATATCGGAAGGCAGCCAATTCCATGACAGGGAGATCAAACCCACGCCCATTGAATGTCACCAATGTCGCGTTGTACTTTTCCCAACCTTTCCAAAAGTGTTGGGTAATAATGTGAGGTCGGGATTCCTGCTCATCCAACGCCACTAAGTCAACCAATTCGAAATTTGTATTCACCTTGGCAATAACCACTGACACCGGCAGATGATAGGTATGAGGAATAAAATCAGAGCCTTTCGTCTCTAACAATTCCTGCTGGTACTTTTCAATCGCCCCCTGAGGTTCCAACTCCTCATCGGGATACCGAATTCTGGAGATTAAATCTCCATCAGGAATGGTCTCAATATCAAAAACCAGATAACGAATATCATCCATGAAACTATCTTTCCCAGGGAATTAAGCTCGACCCCAGACAATGGCCGTTTGAAGGAGAACCTGCCCCTGTTGAATCATCTCATCCAGACATGCCCATTCCAACGGCGAGTGTTGTGTGTGTTGACCACTGGACAGATTGGGAGTGGGCAATCCCTTCTCGGTAAGCATGGATCCATCAGTCCCTCCCCGAATCGAACTCAGACGATACTCCAGCCCCAGTTCATCATGCGCCTGTTTGGCAAACTCAACAGCCCGAGGTTCTTTGGGTAAGCCATCAGCCATATTTCGATATTGCTTTTGGTGTTCGACAACGATTTCGATTCCTGCATGTTCCTGTTCTACTTCGGAAGCAATTGCCTTCACTAAGTCAGCCTTGACCTGCAGTTCGGAAGTATCAAAATCTCTCAGAAGAATCTTGATATTCACTTGGGCGACTCCACCTTCGAGGACGTAGGGGTGAATAAACCCTACTCGATCTTCGGTCGTCTCCGGAGCCTGCTCTCGAGGCAAGCGATCCAAAAAGGTACCGGCAGCTCGCAAGGCGTTCACCATACGGTCTTTCGCTATGGAAGGATGGATATTTACACCTTTGACCTGAACATGAAGTCCATCGGCTGAGAACGTTTCAATATCGATATCACCGGCACCTCCGCCATCGAGCGTATAGGCAGCCACTGCCCCCACCTTATCGATATCCACATGATTTACTCCTCGACCGATTTCCTCATCGCATGTGAACAGTATACGGATGGGGCCATGAGGTATTTCCGGGTGTTCAATCAGGTAGCTGGCCGCCTCCATAATAATGGCAATACCAGCTTTATCATCTCCACCAAGTAAGGTCGTACCATCGGTGGTAATCAAGGTTTTACCAACCAAGTTATTCAATTCCGGACACTCGGCCACAGTAATGACTTTCGACGAGTCACCTGATAAAGCAATATCTCCGCCGGCATACTGTTCGATCACTTGCGGCTTTACATTTTCACCGGTTGTTTCAGGCGATGTATCCAAATGGGAATTCCAGGCGATCGTGGGAGCATTTTCAACATTACCGGGAAGCATGGCCCAGACGAGTCCGAATTCATCCACGTGGGCATCCTCAGCTCCCAGTGCATTCAATTCATCCAGTAATATTTTCCCCAACTCCCACTGCCCTTCACTACTGGGGTAGTCATCGGTTTCTGCATTCGCGGTCGTGTTCACCTGCACGTAACGCAAGAATCTCTCCAGTAATCGACTTCGATTCAGTGCTGCTAATTCTGCCATCAATTCTCTTTCTGCCTCTTATTTATTCGCTTCTCTTACCAAATGTCTTAATTCGGGAAGAATGATTTTCTCCATCGCCAATTGTACGGCCGCCGGTGAGCCTGGCATGGTGAGAACGACTAATTGATTTATCAAGCCTGCGGTGGTTCTGGATAAAATGGTGGCTGAACCGATTTCTGCAAAGCTTAAAAAACGAAATAACTCTCCATAGCCAGGAATCTCACGGGTAAACAAACCTTTCACGGTTTCAAAAGTCTGGTCACGTGGTGAGATTCCTGTCCCTCCGGTCATCAATACGGCCTGTATTTTCTCATCCCGCTCGCAAATGCTCAGGATCTCGGTAATCGCTTGTGGCTCATCCTGAATAATTTTCCGCCGTATCACCTGATGGTCACTTTGTTCGACTAACTCCACCACGAGGGCACCTCCACGATCCGTTTCCAACGTTCGTGTATCGCTAATGGTGACCACACAGACACCAAGTTGTTCGGCAGGTCCGGACTTACATTGCTCTACTACCTGACTCATGAATTAGCTCCTTTACCTGCAGAAGTCTCCCGGCTTAGCATCACTCGGTCCTCCAGATTGGGCCGGAACATGATCAGTACAATCAATGGCAGTGACCAGCCAAGAAAGAGTCCACCACCTTCTCCATTCCAAAACCGCGTGGCCAAAAGCAAGGCAGCCGTACAGCTAATCAGGCTTCCAAGATTCTTTTGTGCCGGCCACATCGAAAAGGTAATACTCATCATGATAAAAGACGTAATCAAAGGAATTCGATAAACAGGAGCCCAACCAAACCCCCACAATCCCTGTAGATGTTCCCGATCCATCTGAGGCATTAGGAAGCCATGCATACGCTTGATTTGAGTCAGTAAATCCCCTGTTTCTTCCCGTTGCGTTAAGATCAATCCCAGTACCAGCAAAGCCCAACCAAAAACGACGCCGAGGCTGAATTTTGCCACACCACGCTGCCAATAAAAGCTCACCCACAGCGGTATCAGGAATAGTGGATAGTAGATACAGAAGGTTAGCGCCAGCAGACACCCCGCGATAAACGGCTTGCGATAAAACAACAACGCCCACACTAATAATGCCCCTGGAAGCACATGATCGACATGCCCTCCCATTTCACCGGTATAGGGAATAAGCAAATAAAAGACTGCTGCTGCCAACCCCATTCGCACATTTTCAAAATGAACGGAGCCAACAAGAATCAATCCTATGACCACAAAAAAGTGAGCGGCGATTACGATGCCCAACGACAAAGCCTGATTCATTTCGAACGGGTATTCCCCTGGACGACCACCCTGCTGATTCAATTCAAAGGGGGATTCCCAGAAAGCAACTGGGACAGGGGGTAAATCTTCCAAAATCCGGTAACCGGGCATACGTAGGGAAGTCGGATCGATACGAATCTCATCTTCATTCTGGATATACCCAACAGAAACATTACTCACTAGTAATACAAACAGTGAGAACACCAAAAACGACAAGCCACCAGCCGACATATTAGGTTCCAGTAAAGGGCGTCGCACCATCGTGCAATCATAGAACATTCGCAGAATAAATATGCCGCCCATGACCCATAAAGTGACATAACCCAAGCGTTCAATTTCCGGAAATCCGTTCGTCGCCCCATAGGACACCAACATAAAGCAAGGAGAAAACAAAGAGAGGAGAATAATGTCCAGATTCCGCATGCTAAACAAACGACCAAATTTGAAAAACACGGCAATCGATAGCAAGGTCGTCAGGTACAACCATGTTGTTGATTCAACATGCTCGTAACTAAAGAAGATCTCGTTGAGCTGTTCGTATAATTGTTGATTTTCAAACATGATTCTTACTTTGGCTGAACCTACCATTGTAGCTCAGCAGCGTCTTCGGAAACCAATTGTTTTAGCGCAATCGGTCACGAGCCTGTTGCGCCCAGGGGCTGTCAGGAGCCAGCACCAGGAAGGCTCGCCAATGATCTACGGCTTCTTCATGGCGACCAAGTTCATCTAAAGTCCGAGCAAGATGGTAATGCGCATCCGGATAGTCTGGGTGGTATTTCAAGGCTCCAAGCAGTGCTGCGATGGCCAGATCTAATTCACCTGTATCAATTAACACACAGCCTAGATTAGCTCGGGCTTCTACATAATTCTCATCTAATTCGATCGCCATGTAATAGCGTTCACGAGCAGCAGTGTAATCGTTAGTTCGATAGAGCAATTCGGCTAACTGAAAGCAAACCTCAGCTCGCAATCCATACGCCGCCAAAAAACTTCGGTAAAGTTCAATAGCTACTTCTAATTCCCCAGCCTCCTCATGTTCACTCGCCTGCGCTAGAATCTCTTCCGGATTCTGAGGAAGCACAGCACGGTCAACCAGATTATCAAAGGGTAGGATTTTTGGTTCCGCCGCTTCAGCATCGTGCCGATCGAACACTCGAACGACATCTTCACGCGTGACTTCGATCACTTGCTGCTCTTGTGCATTGGCTTCCAACGACTCAAAGTCCATACGCAGTTGACCACCGGGTTCCACCAATCCCTCGCCCTGGCGAAGTAATATGTGCCGTCCCTCAACAATAACTGAGAGTTGTGCCAATGGACGATCCACGTCGGGGACGTAACGAGCCAGCTCTTCCAGCCGGCGTTCGATCTCTGCCGGCGACGCCCCGGCTTCAAGCAATTCCGCCAAATGCCTGGCCGTTGCAACTTCCTGAAAATCAAAGTACGGAAGCCGATGAATTTCGCGCACCGGGATAATCAAGCCACGTCGATGCCACCGACGAATGACCGCCACTGAAATCTCCAGCAATTCCGCCAGCATGGCCGGCGTATAAAGCCGACGTACTGCCTGGTCTTCAGTTAGTAAACCAAGTCGTTCCCAAAATTGTGTCTCTGTAATGACTTCACAATGTTCTTCTTTAACAGCTGAGAGCACTGAGTTTGGAAGTAATTCCTCCGGAGAAGTTGGTGGCCACTGTTCCGCACCGATAATGACGATATCAACATTGGCGTCTTCCAGATCGTCCTGATTCATGACAAAACCACCTTCATCGACGATCAGCGAATGAGCCTGCCGGCGATTCACACCGCCGAGCTTGCCGACGAACGCTACACGTTTGCCTTGAAATGGTGGAGGGGCTTCAGTCACAACAATAATTCTGGATTCTAAGTCGCCGGTGATAATTAATTCGTAGCGAGATCAGGCTGGCTTCTAACCTCACCTCTAGTGATAACCCAGACCTGTTGTCAGGTCATCAAAAAAATCATTCCTGAGGATTTTGAAGATTAAGGAGCAGTTCCTGGGCTATCACTTTAGGTTGATTCCCAAAGGCATCTGATTGAGAAACGCTTTCAACCGCTGACAGCAAATCAGCCAACGCCTCTTTGTCATGATGCGTGCTTAATGCTGACACGGCACCAAGAGCCGCTGTCGCCACCACTCCCCGTTTGAATAGGTGAGTACCTTCATGCTCACCACTTACAACCCCTTCGCTTGTCGCATCCAGCATTTCAAGCAACACTTCCTGACAGGCCAAGTCTCCATGACGAGCTAATCCAGCAGCTGCATTAAATCTGGCATTTGGGAAGGAGTCACCGAGCATACCCTGAAGTCGACTGAAAGCCTGCTCCCCTCCCAGGACGCCTAATGCAAAACCAATTGTACTACGTAACTGATCCACTTTGGGTTGGAGTTCCGCATTCTGAGTTTGAACATTGGATGTTTGAAGCAAGGCATCCACTAAGGCTTGGTTGTTTTGTTGTTCCGCTGGTCCTAAAGTTTGGATCAGAATCGATAAGGACTCCACCGCTGTACGCCCGATTTCAATTTCGAATTCCGAATCGGTCCTTTGCATCGCAGCAATCAAAGAATCCATTCCATCGGGAATCTCAAATTCGCCAAGACAACGGCAAACGAAGACTCGTAGCTTAACCTGATTCTGATCGGCCTCCTCGACATCAAATTCGGACTCCAGAATTGCTACTAATTCCGCCGCTAACTCCGGATCTGTCTTCAGCTTTTTTGAATCGGGTGTGCGAAGTAGATTCGATAGCGTATAAGCCTTTTGCCAGCTCGAGCTATCCATCTTTTTTAATCCACGTACCAATTCTGTCGGAGACTCACTTTGTGATATGACATTGAATAACAACCACACACAGATAATGGCTGCCACGATCACCATTGGAATAAGAAATAGCTGCACCAGAAAACCAGCTTGGGGTGGCTGAACGTCAGGTAATGGCTGAACCGAGTTACCTTCCTGAGATTCAGACAAGTTCGATACTTCCGCATCCGCTTGGGTGGTTTCCGTTTCGGGGTGATCTGTCAAAGATCTGGCTCCAGTTATACGAATCTACTTATCACTGGCACTTTCAGTCTTTGCACCAGCAAGTATGATTTTAGTGTAGATTGACCTAAGGAAGCGTCAAGGTGATACAGCGTATTGCCTGTGTTTACTCATCGCCAAGATCATACGTCCCAATTCCGTGCCCATGCAATTACTCGATTTCACCTATGACTCGGTCGTTGAGAATATCGCTCTAGATGAAGCACTCTTGTTACACAGCGAGAAAACAGGATGTCAATTTCTTCGATTTTGGCAACCTAAGAAATACGCTGTAGTCATGGGACGTTCCGGCAAATTGGAACAGGAGGCAATGGCCGAGTATTGCCAACTGAAACAGATTCCCGTTTGCCGCAGGCCAAGTGGAGGCGGAGCCATCCTGACAGGCCCTGGTTGCCTGATGTATGCGACTATTCTCAGCAGCCACCTCAACCCATCATTACAGACGATTCAGGGGTGCCATGACTATGTTCTGGGGCAAATGAGTGAGGCTCTTCGTGTTGACGGAATCCAATGTGAGATTCGGGGATTTAGTGATTTAGTCATAGGCGATCTAAAATTCTCGGGAAACAGCTTACGGCTTAAAAAGGACTCAGTCCTTTACCACGGCACCTTGCTCTGTGACTTCGATCTTGAGTCCATTTCCTCGGCCTTGCGGCCGCCTCCCAAACAACCTGATTATCGTCAAAACAGAGAGCATCGGATGTTTGTCACCAATCTGGGACGGCGGGTTGAGGCGATACAACAAACGATTGAAAATCACTGGAATCCGGGATCACGGTTGGATTCAGTGCCTGCCGAAGTAGAGCAACTCATGCAGGAATTATTAGCCAATCGCTATCAGGATGACCATTGGTCCGTCCTCAACCCCGAAAGCACTTGATCGACTTTTTAGACCATACCCCATTTTTTTCTAAGCATCCAGTCGATCGAAAAGAGCCCACTAAGTATCAGCAATAGCAGCCAAGCACTACTAGAGGTCGCTCCTAACTGCCAGCTCATTTCGATTTCCACTTCCTGCTCGCTTGCCTTTTCGATCACATTCAGCAGGACTTTATCTAATTCATCCGGGGCAACCACTCTGCCGCCAGAGTCAGCGGTCATGTCGGCCAAACGATTAAACTGTTGGAAGTCCGCCAAGGGATTACTTCGCTCAGGTTGTTCATCAATGATCTGAAAGTTAACCATGGCTTTGCCTACCGATTGACCCTCGTTGGTTACTTCAGCTAGAAGTTGATATTCACCTGGTTTGGGCAAAACGGGCAACATTCCTTCCCACACACCACCACGCATTGCTACCGAAATCTGCTGGGATTCGTTTTCTTTATTAGTCAGAGCAATATTCCATTTCAGTTTTTCTAGCTCGAGTAACTCTCCACCGAGCACATCGACACCTGCCTGAAATTCTATTTCTGCTTCTGGCCCAAACCGGCGTTGATCCAATTGCAGCCAAACATCACGTTGTTGCAGATTTTCACGGCGAGCCAACCAAAGAATATTCTGTCGCCAAAACCTTCGTAACGGGTCGGCAAAACCCAGACGAGCCCAACGCCATGTGGAGTCTCCAGCAAAAGCCACTACTCGACCTAAGCCATGCTGAGAGGTCACCATCAATGGCTCATTTTGCTCAGATGCCAGGATCACCTCACCGGATGCTTTGACTCCCTGAAAGAGATTGGCTCCTTGTAACGCAGGGAGTTGATTCCAAATCTGACCGGAAGATTCTAACTGATTTAACGGATGAGGTTTTGTCACCTGCATACGAATCTCACGATCGAGGTGGAAGATTCGACGTACAGGCAAATCGGCCCCGACCTCCTGCCTTTCAAATAACTCCATCTCAATGGGCAATACTGGCTCCAATGGAGAATCAAGATAAGCTCCCGGACCAAAACTGTAGAACCCACCTACCATCATGATCCCTTTACCATCGGCGACCGCCTCGGCCACGGCTGCAAGATTTTCCTCGCCGATGGCATCCGCATGGACATCTTCTAAGATCAGTACATCATATTCCTGATCAATCAACACATTCGCACGTGGATCGGGCCAGTCATCTGCAGACAGATGACGAATGTAACTCTCCGTTAACTCAATGTCCTGCGAAGAAGCTAAACTACGCCTCATCTCGAGTTGTTCCCCAAGTCGATTCCCGTAGAGATAAAGAACACGTAAGCCACCTTCCAGTACGGTTAGATAGGCTGTCTGGTGGTTGTTCGCAAGCAACAATTCCCCCTCGGCCGTTTCGGCAGACACTTCCAGTAAATAAGTTCCTGGGGAATCCGCTGTGAACGTAAATTGGACAGGTTGGATATCATCTGCTTCCGTTGCCGTTACCTCGAGTGTTTGAATTACCTGAGTTGGCCCATCCGATGGTGTTAATTTCAGCTGCACCTGTTTCGGCTGTCCCAGCAGGCCACGTAATTTCGCAATGGCATTGATTTCAATTTCGTTACCTGAAAACACACGAAATTGTTGAGGGAGCTGTTCTATCGCGACGTCCTTGGAATCCAAGGCGTCGCCCTCTCGTCCGAATGGAACCCCAATCAACGGAATACCACGTCGTCGCAACTCGTCCATTGCCTGACGGATATCCACCTCACCACGATAGGCTGTCTGCCGCCCGTCCCCCATCAAAACGACAGCGTGAATTTGTTGCCCAGGTTCACTCGAAACTGCCTGATGGATAGCCGTTCCTAGATCGGTAAACTTACCCTTGGGTTGCTGAAGATCCCCTTCGCTCTCGGCTTGCCCCCAACGTTGTTGCGAAAGCCGATCTGTATATCCAAACCATCTTGGAGATACCTGTTCACTTTGATTGCGGAGAAACACTGAGGTCTGTTGCCAGGTTTGTTGTTGGTGCTCCCAGCGACTGAGGTCATCCTGGGCAGAAGGTTGTAACATGCTTTCAGTCTCATCCGTGAGCACAATCACCGTTGCCTGACGAGTTTGCACTTCGGTCACAGTGCGTCCCGGCCGGAGCATGACAATTCCAAGGATTACGATCGCCAGAGCTCGCAGGCCGACTAACCAACGTCGTCGTGCTGAGGTCAGCGTTCGATAAGGTCGAATCAGGCTAATCAAGCCGAGTAACGCGACGCCGATCCCTACCACGAGAAGGGGGCTTTCAAAGATTGGGGCAAACGACCAGTTTTGCATTAGCTAGCCCCTTCCCCAGAAAGTTCCGTCGAATCCTGAGCGTAGAAACGGCTCGCCATGAGATGCTCGAGGACAAACAAGATGATAACGAGGAGGATGAGTNTGGAGAAAAACTCTTGTCCAATCCGACGCTGACGCACGCCAAACGATATGTCCTCCTGATTGCGGGCTAACTGATAAGCGTCTTGCCCTAGCTTGCTATCGAGTTGGGTTTGTTCCAATCGCTGTAAGTCACTGAACGCTTCCAAACTGTTGACTGCAAACCCCTTCAGCACCGGGCCATCCTGTTGACCCTTGAGGCGATATGCTCCTGGAGTAGGAATAAATGAAACCTGCAAACGATTCTCCACCGTCTGCACTTGTTGCAAATCAGCGGTAGGAGTAAAGAGCTGATATTCAGCGGGAAACTGTGCCTCATCATTTCGCAATGTTACAACATCTCCAACCTGATAATTCAGTTTTGACTCGCTATTGGCAACCAGTATGTCGGCAATCGAATTAATCAGTAAAAAATAAGGCCAGTTGTCATTCCCGCTGGCGAGTTGATTCCAGGGAGTTCTATTTTTCAGCCGCAACGGTTCAGAAATCGGAGTTAACATGGTCATCACCGTTCCCTCACCATGACGGTTTTCCAGTAATGCCGGGTGACTGGATTCCCGACTAAAGTGCATTATCGTCTGTGCTCCCTCTCCAAGCTTCTCCATCTGCCAGTATCGTAAGACGGGGAATTGAGCCCAGGGAACGGAGCCTTGTAATTGAGAAAAGTCCACAAGAACGGGGTGATCTGCTGCCGATGGTTCGAGAAAATTTCGCTCGTCACTACGCCAAAGCCGTTGAACTGTCCCGCCTAACAGTGTCGGAATAGCCTCAGTTTGTGAAAGGTTTTCCAACGTCATATTCGGCCCCAGAAAGACTCCCAGCGAGCCACCTTGCTCAACGTATTCGGCTAGATGTTGCCACGCCTCGGTAGGCAGTGGCAAAGGGTCGATTAAAACCACCGTCGCGAATCGTTCCAATTCCCGTTCTGTTATATTTCCATTGCGAATCGTCGTGAATTCAAAGCGTGCCCGGCCTGTCTGGCGATCTGTTTGCGGAGCGATAGCCTGAGTGAAATACCGTGTTGGCACGTCGTTGGCTGTTACAACGAGAATCTCCGATGGTCTGCCCACCGAAATAGTGAAGTACTTAACATCATCAATTCCCAAACCGTCCCCACCGAGCAGACGAATCTGGCCATGATGTATTCCCGGTGGTAAGTCATTCACTGCGAAACGTAACGTCTGTCGTGTCATTGATTCCGAAGCATCGAAAGTGATATCCTGCTGAGCAAGTCGCTTGAGCGCCGGTGTTTGCAATACACCGTCGGTCAGCACAGGCAGTGTGAGGTCAACCTCCTCTACCACAAATTCCACGGTCCTAGTCGTAGCGAGTCCAATATGGCTAACGTCTAAGTGGATCTCTGTACCACTTGATCCCACGATAAACTCATCCTGAATTTCCGGAGTCGACAAAGCAACATTGGCCGGTTGCTCTGCCCCAACATCGATTACAAACAACTCAATTTGCTGAGTTTCTAAAATCTCGCGGAGTTCATGTCCTACCGATTCCCATGCTGTCCGCGAAAGATCTGTGAAGAGGTAGATCTCTCGCTGAGCCCACTCTGAAGTCTGAAGAACGGATATCGCAGATCGCAGACTGGCATCTAGGGAGACAGGAGTGTGTTCAATTTGTAATTGCTCGATGGCATTCATCGTCGAATTCAGGTCAGCACTAAACACCGTCTGTCTGGCACTTCGATCCACGACAGATATTTCACTGGATTCTGGAAGCTGGCTTGCCAGCCAGGATCCGATATCAGCAGCCTCGGCAAGGCGTGATTTGCCTGCCTGTTGATAGGACATCCGAGGTGAGTTATCAAACACCAAAGCGGCTCCAACGGCAGCATCCACATCTCCAATCAGATTGGTCTCCTGATCTCCGGCAATCTTGATAATGAAGAATATGTCTGTGATCAGACCCAGCAAAACCATCACTGCCAGAGAAATCACAATGTGCTTTGAGACTTCAGATAAGGCTGCCGCCAGACAGACGATTGCTGTAAGCAGGACGGCCAGGGAAACAACACCAACGACCATCCAGTTCCCGGCTACTGCCTGATCAGCCGAAGGTCCACTCAAGGCTAATGCCAATCCCGCGAGCAACAAGCAGCGAAGCAGCAATAACAACCACTGCTTCATACGCACTGTGCGTTGATTGCTGACTTGTTTTTGTTGAACAAACCGCAAAGCTGGGAAGAGTTGAGGAACGGGTTTGCGGCGCATCGCCATGTGGATTATTAACGGCAGGGCTATGAGCAAACCGCCAAACATCAGCGATGAATTCAAAAACGCCACTAGTTTGCTACCCCTTCCAAAATTAGTAGCGGCTGCGCCGACTCAGTAGATATTCCATCAATGCCCGGTCAAACTGCATGCTCGTATCCAGCGGAACATAATCGACACCAATCGTCTGGCATTCTGATTTATATTCCTCACGAAAGGCACTAACCTGTTCGGCATAACCCTGTCGAAAGCCATCCGCCTCTACGACCAAAGTGTCTTCTGACTCCGGGTCCTGGAGTTCCACGACTCCATCAAATGGAAATGTCACTTCGGATTCATCAAGGACATGGAATAAGATCACATCGTGACCACCATGTCGCAGCCGTCGCAACGACTCAAAGACCGGTGGGCTGTCTGTCAAAAAATCAGAGAACACCATGATTAGGCTCCGCTGTTTTAGCATCGCGGCAAGCTGCCCTAAGCTTTGAGCAATATCTGTCTGGCCATCAGGCCTCAATTGAGACAGATGCGATAACATATTTGATAATTGAGACCGGCGGGATTTAGGAGGCAGGCAATGACGTATTTTCTCATCGAAAGTAACCAGCCCGACAGGGTCCTGCTGATGAATCATCAGGTAACACAAAGCGGCTGCCAAACAAATAGAGTAATCAAATTTGGTTAATTCCTGTCGATAGGTAAATCCCATCGACTTACTCAAATCCATCGCAATGTACCCGGTGATATTCGTCTCAGCCTCAAACTTCTTGACGTAATATTTATCCGTCTTGGCGTAAACCAACCAATCAATGTCAGCTGGATCATCACCGTACGAATATCGACGATGCTCAGAAAACTCGACTGAGAATCCCTGAAAAGGGCTGGCATGCAAGCCCTGTAAAAATCCTTTGACGACGAACTGTGCGCGGAGATCCAAACGCTTGATTTGCGTGATGACTTCCGGTTTTAGGTAGGACTCTACAGCTGACATCGAAATTTAATTTATTCGTACTTTTCCGCATTCGGCGGGGGAACTTCCTCTAATAACTTCTGCACTATGGACTCGGTGTCCATGCCTTCTGCCTGGGCCTGAAAATTAGCACTTACGCGATGACGCAAAACGGGAACAGCGATGCGCTGCAAATCTGAGATGGCGACACTAAAACGTCCATCCATCGCGGCAATCGCCTTGCCTCCCTGAATCAAAAACTGCCCGGCTCGAGGTCCTGCTCCCCAATTCACCAGTTCTTTAATAAAGGCCGGAGCTGCTTCATCTCCCGGACGGGTTGCGCGAACAAGTCGTGCCGCGTATTTCACAATTTGCTCACTCACAGCGATGCTATTAACCAGTTTCTGTAAATTAACAATTGCCTTGGCAGATAGAATCTTTTTGACTTCCGGTTTTTCGTTTCGAGTGGTTGCCGTAAGAATCTGCTCTTCTTCGGAAGCGGTCGGATAGCCGACCTTGATGTTGAACATGAAGCGATCTAACTGTGCTTCCGGAAGTGGATATGTTCCTTCCTGCTCAATTGGGTTTTGTGTGGCGATCGTAAAGAATGGTTGTGGGAGATCATAGGTCTTGCCCGAAACCGTCACTTCACGCTCTTGCATGGCCTGTAATAAAGCAGCCTGCGTTTTAGGAGGTGTTCGATTGATCTCGTCTGCCAATAAGATGTTGGTAAAGATGGGGCCCTGAACAAACCGGAAGGCTCGTTTACCCCGATCATCTTCATCCAGCACATTGGTGCCTGTTATATCGCTGGGCATTAAATCCGGAGTGAATTGAATTCGGTTAAACGAAACATCCAGAATTCGAGCTAGCGTACTGACCATCAGCGTTTTGGCCAATCCGGGAACACCTTCGAGCAGGCAGTGCCCCCGAGTGAAGATTGCTGCAAACAACTGTTCGATCACATCATGTTGCCCAATGATGACTTTTTGCAACTCCTGCTGCATCACCTTTCGGTGCTGTGCAAATTCCTGCAGGATATCTCCCAGGCTCTTCTGATTGTTCGACACGGTCCATCTATTCCTGTAAACAAAGTATTTTCCAGCAGCGTATCATTGAATAACTATCGCCTCTTGTCCATAACAATTCCCATCCGCTCTGCTTCTGGCCAGTCATATTTATAGATTCGCGTTGCCTCGTTTATCATTCATCCCTAAATTAATACTCGAATCACCTCGATTCTTACGTAATTCGCGTCAATACACTGCCAAATTTGACCACTAGGCTATGATCCATTCCTCCTCCCTTTTAACGGGACACCTATGACTCATAACGCTTTAACCCATTCGCTATCTGCATTGCTATTGTTTGCGCTGAGCATGACAATACTGCCAAGCGAGCAGGTAGCTCGAGCTGATATCACAGCCGAACAGGTCAATACGGCGATCGAACGGGGTGTAAAGTTTTTACGGGAACAACAAAAGGCCGACGGCTCGTATCCTGATTTTGCTGCACCCAATGGTACCGTTCTCTTTCCAAATGGAATTACTAGTCTGGCAACTCTGGCCATGCTCAACTGCGGCTATGATTCAGAAGATCCCACTATTTCCCGTTCTCTCAAGTACATGCGGACGGCTCCAGCCTCCGGCTCAACCTATGTTGTCTCTTTACAACTCATGGTCTTCTGTCAGGCTGATCCGAAACGCGACAAACTTCACATCAAACGCCTGGCCGAGTGGCTGGTCAATACACAATCAGAAAGTGGAGGATGGGGTTATCTTGAACGCAGCGTCTCCTCGGATCCATCCAACAGCCAATTTGCATTGCTTGCATTACATGAAGCCGAACGACAGGGGATTCTCATACCTCAAACAACCTGGTCTCAGGCAGAGGCATACTGGGCTTCCCGACAGGTGCCCAGCGGTGGCTGGAATTATGATTCCACCTTTGGCCCCAAGCCCACCATCAGTATGACCTGCGCCGGCATCGCTTCGCTGGTTGTCACGAGAGGCAAAGCTAGTCGGACTGAGCAACGGGTCTCCAATGGACAGGTCGATTGCTGTGGCGTCACGCCGCAGCAGGGAGAAATTGAGCGAGGGCTGCATTGGCTAGCCAGAAACATCAAAGTCGGTGCGCAGGCATCAAGTTCCGCCTATTTCTACCAGATGTACTGCATCGAACGAGTTGGAAGACTCACGGGCACTCGATTTATTGGTACCACTGATTGGTATCGAATGGGTTGCGAACACATCGTTGGTTTACAAGACAAACTCCGTGGTACATGGAAAGGAAGCTTGTCTCATGGAGAAAGTAACCCGCTAATCGCATCCTCGTTTGCCCTGTTGTTTTTAGGCAAAGGCCGTCGCCCGCTGGCCGTGTCCAAACTGGCCTACGGAGAAACCGCACAATGGAATCAGCATCCACAGGATTTACAAAACCTAGTGATGCAAACTGAAAAACGGTGGGACATGTATTTGACGTGGCAAACCATGGAAATCGAATTGGTCAATGTCGCCGATTTACTGGAGTCTCCCGTCCTGTTTATTAGTGGTAAGGGCTCAATGCAGCTCACGACGAAACAGAAGACTGTCTTGCAACAGTATGTCAATCAGGGTGGCTTTCTGTTTGTTGAAAATGCGTGCGGTGATGCACAGTTTGATCAGGAATTCCGTCTGCTAATGAAAGAACTGTTTCCTGACAGCCCATTGGCACCACTGGCACCGGACCACGCCCTATGGTTTGCCGACCAGAATATTCCCCCGGAATTTGTCGGTCAGATCCATGGGCTTCAAACGTGCTGCCGCACAAGTATTGTCTATGTCACTACAGATTTGGGATGTTTTTGGGAGCTGTACAACCCTCGCCCGGACTCCGGTATCCCTGACAATGTGAATCAACAAATTCAGGACCGGCTGGTAATCGGAACCAACGTACTTACCTACGCCACTAATCGACAACTCAAAGAGAAGCTCGATCGCCCGCAATTATCCATTGATACAAGCGAGACTGCTTCTGTGTTACGAAAGACCTTAAAAATTCCAAAGGTCAATCATAGCGGGGGTGCCAATGAAGCACCCAATGCGTTGAATAATCTTTTGGGCAGCTTGCAGCAGGAAGCCGGCATTCGAGTTTCCGTTGGCACCCATATGGTTTCTCTTACCGATTCCATCGAGCAATACCCGATCTTGTTTGTGCACGGCAGGAGAACGTTTCAATGGACGGCTGCGGAGCGACAGGCATTGCGGAAATATGTCGAAAGTGGAGGGCTGCTATTTGCTGATTCCATATGTGCCAGTTCTCAATTTGCCGAGTCTTTTCGGCGTGAAATGAGGCTTACATTTCCTGAACAGGTTCTACGTCGACTCCCGACTGAGCATGAGCTATTTACAAGCGATTTTGGAGGATTTGACGTGCGGCAGGTAACGCTTCGTTCACCCGCCAGCCAGCAAGACTCCAGTCCTTCCCGGATAAACGAATTAAAAGTGACACCTCATATAGAAGGAATTCAGTTGGATGGACGACTGGCTGTCGCATTCTCACCCTACGACTTGAGCTGTGCTCTGGAAAATCAAGTCTCACTCGAATGCCGTGGATACATTCAAAAAGACGCTGCCCGTGTAGGCTCGAATATCGTGATTTACGCACTACAGCAGTAAGGTAATGATGGACCGTACGAATCGTAAAAAACTGCTTTGGCTGCTGTTTGCCACATGCATCGTACGTATCTCATTTTTCATGATGCTCGGTGATAACCTGGACGAGAGCCTACAAGCTGATGTAGATAACTATCTCCATCTCGGACATAGCCTGACTGACAACTCGGTCTATGAACTTCATGGACAACCCACTGCCTTCCGCCCGGTTTTATATCCGGCATTGCTCGCTCTGGGACTCAAGCTGCAGTTAACTGCCAAAGCTTGGGTTGTGATCCTCCACGTACTGCTAGCCATTCTCACGGTGTGGATCACTGTCTTGCTAGGGTGCCATCTAAAGGATGCTCAAACCGGATTGCTTGCCGGTGGCTTCGTTATCATCGATCCGATTCTGCTCAATCAATCCGTCTTGGTCATGACCGAAACGGCTGCCACATTTTTCGCCGTTTTGTGTATGTGGCGAGTTGCTAAATTGATGGACCGGCCAGGACCACTCAACATCCTGCTAACAGGAATCGCCTTTGGGCTGGCCGGATACTGTCGCCCAACGTTTTACGTTTTTGCCTTGATCTTGCTGATTCTTTTACTGTTTGTTTTACAGACCAGTTTTGTCCGCAGGTTAGCAATCACATTTTCTATTGGATGTGTTGTTTTAATCATCCTAAGCCCTTGGGTTTATCGTAATTATCAGCTCTTCGATAAACCGGTTTTCGCCACAACCCATGGTGGTTACACTCTGCTCTTAGGTAACAACCCACTGTATTACCAGCAATTAGACCAAACCGAAATTACTTATTCAGCAACAGAATTTGATGAAGGTGTACGCCGATTTAACGTCTCCGCAGAACCCAATTTCGATTTTTGGTCCGCCGAAGCTTCTCTAAAAAAACCGGTCATTACTCGGAACGAAGTTGAGCGAGATGCTTTTACTTACGAAGTTGCTTTCCATCACATTCGTAAGAACCCAATCGGATTTGCCAAAGGGTGTCTCGCTAGGCTTAAAGCATTTTGGACGCCATTACCGGCTGATGTCCAAGAAGCAAGAAGTGATACCCAGCGGTATGCCGTGGGGATTTGGTACGTTTTAATCTATCTCTTGATTGCTCATTTCACTCTATTTCACACTCGCAATTGGGCTCACTCAGGCCTCTTTGCCGGTCTGGCATTGGTAGTGGCATTCTCACTAGTCCATGCTTTCTTCTGGTCGAATATGCGTATGCGGGCCCCTTTAATCCCTATGCTAAGTCTGGTCGCTGCAATCTCCTTTTGCAGCCCGAAATCAGGTTCTTCCTGACCGTTGATTCGCATTGTGACAAAATGCGTAAATCCCTATAATTTCCGGACTTATAAGCACTCTTGTGTCCTCATTCCTAGTGTTTGAGGGTCTCGAGACATGTGCCCATCCAACTACCTGTTTTGTGGCAAGGATGCCGCGTAAAAACCGTGTTGCAACTGGCTCATCCATATCATGAACCCTGTCGGCCTCGCCTTGTCGCGTGGCTGTGGGCCGTTGCCTCGCCAGTGATTCTTCTGGGCACCTCAGTCTTTACTCTATTACTCAATACGAACGGGCTGCACGCACAACAGATCGAGTTTGCCGATCAGGACATCCAGACCCCAGTATTAATCACGGGACAGCGAGGGCACTTTTGGAATCAGGGACACTATGAAATCTGGGAAATTGAGCAATGTGTTATCCGTCATGGCTTATTTTCAGCGACAGGATCCCGAGCGGTCCTATGGGTGGACAGGGCAAATGCTTCTTCACGGGCCCCCCACAAGGTTATTGCTTACTTCGAAGGTCCGGATGTTAAAATTCAGCGTAAGACAGTCACCGGTCTAGATGCTCAAAATCGCCCCGTCGGTAAGGACAGTGTCGTTCAGGATAAGCAATGGCTCGGACGTCTTTTCACCTTTACCAACGTATCGATCCATGTTCAGCATCGGACCCAGACCACCCGAGCTCCATCAAACTTATTCCTCCGAGCCAGTCAGGCCAGACGCGACGTGTCCCAACAGGCACAGCAGGCAACGGCCCAGAGTACTCAGCGGACTAACGCCGACTCCGTCCGGTTAGCTAATTTTCAACCACCAGCCAATGGTGGGAATAATGAATCCAGCCGTGACAACGAAGTTTCACTTGGCACGCATCGCTTAAGGGTCCAGGGACGTAGCAACGTCGATTGGAGTCTCCAAATTGAAAAATCCCCTGACGGGACCGGAACGATCGCCATCGCTAAGTCAGGCATCCGCGCAACGATCGAAGGCTTTCAAGCTCCTGCTAGTGGCGAGTCAGGAGCCTTGACCATCGAAACCGACAACATGGTGGTCTGGGGGCCTGCCGTGACTCAACTTCAAGGAGGTGAAGTAACCGACTCAGAAGCACCCTTAGAGCTCTACCTCGAAGGAAACATCATCTTCCGTCAGGGCGATAGGGTCATTTATGCGGACCGGATGTATTACAACGTGACTGAGGAATATGGAATGATCCTCACCGCTGAAATACTGACGCCTGTGGCACAATATGAAGGGTTGTTACGAGTCAAAGCGGACGTGTTACAACAGGTCAATAAACAAAAATTCCTGGCTTATGGAGCGGCGATCACTTCCAGTCGCATGGGGATTCCGACGTATTGGTTCCAGTCCGACGAAATCGAAATCACCGATACACTGGAACGGCAAGTCGATCCGCTAACCGGGCAACAACGTCGCGACCCAAAAACCAATGAGCTGGTATTTGATCACAACATCACAGCCGAAAGCCAAAACAATTTCCTATTCGTCGGCGGTGTACCCATTTTCTATTGGCCGGTGATGGCCACTCGGCTAGATTCACCCGCCTTCTATCTGGATCGTATTCGCTTTAAAAGTGACCGAGTCTACGGACAGCAACTGCTGATCGACTGGAATGCCTTTCAATTATTTAATATCGAAAATCCACCAAAGAATTCAAAGTGGTCACTCTCAGCTGACTTTATGAGTGAACGAGGTGTTGGAATTGGAACGCTATATGACTATCAGCGCGACGACATGTTCAATCTTCCAGGCCTGGCCAAAGGACAATTCGATGCCTGGGGGCTCGAGGACAGCGGACAGGATAACCTAGGTAAAGGCCGCCGTAATCTGGACCCGGAAAAAGATTTTCGTGGCCGTATTTTTTGGAACCACCGTCAGTTACTCGGAGACGGTTACCAACTGACTGGCGAAGTCGGTGTCATATCCGATCGCAACTTCCAGGAGCAGTTTTACGAACGGGAATGGGATGAAGACAAAGACCAAATCACGGGGCTAGAGCTCAAACGCATAAATGAAAACATGGCGTGGGCTATTGATACGAACATTCGGACCAACGATTTTCACGCTCAGACCGACTGGCTTCCGCGTTTCACTCATGACTGGCTCGGGAAATCTCTGTTTTCCGATCGGCTCACGTGGTATGAACATTCTCACGTTGGCTACGCGCGGTTGAAATCTGCCAGTACCCCAGCGGATCCGAGTGAGCTTGCCAAATTCGACCGCTTGGCCGGAATGGAACAAAAGTATGACGGACTGCGGGCCGCGTCCCGACAGGAAATTGACATGCCTATGCAATGGGGAAAGGTCAAAGTCGTCCCCTATTTACTCGGGGAATTCGCCTATTGGGGTGAAGACATCAATCACCAATCAGCGACTCGAACGTTTGGTCAGGTGGGCGTGCGAGCCAATTTGCCGATGTCGCGCACCGACACCGAAATCCAAAGCACACTGTTCAACGTCAATGGCGTGTCTCATAAAGTCAATTGGACGGTCGATGCTTACTGGGCTGACGCCAGCGAGGAACTGACACTCTTTCCTCGTTATGACGCGTTGGATGATGATGCCCAGGAACACTTTCGACGGCGATTCTTTTTTGACACCTTTGGAGGACTCGCAGGGCAAAATATTGGCGCCAAGTGGGATGAACGGATATTTGCCTACCGTACGAATATGCAGGGTCAGGTTACTGCGCCTGTGACAGAAATTGCCGATGACACTATGACGTTCCGGCTCGCTACCGAACAACGCTGGCAAACCAAGCGAGGGCTTCCGGGCAAAGAACACATTGTGGACTGGATGGTTCTCCATGCTCAGGTTTTGTTGTTCCCTGACAGGGAAGATAATCATGGCCAGCATGCAGGGCTATTTGATTACGACTACCGCTGGCATCTGGGAGATCGATTCACTGTTCTCTCGGATGGGTACTTTGACTTCTTCAGTGAAGGACTGCGAACTGCAAGCATTGGTGGCGTCCTCAGTCGCCCGGATACCGGAAGATTCTACCTTGGTTACCGCATGATTGACGGTCCGATTTCCAGCCATATCGTGAATGCCGCATTGAGTTATAAGATGAGTCAGAAATGGATCGGGATTCTGGGTTCATCCTTCGATTTAGGTGACTCCGGAAACATCGGGCAAAGTCTGTCCATGGTTCGGATTGGCGAGTCATTGCTAATCCGCATGGGTGTCAACTATGATGAAAGCCGCGACAATTTTGGTGTTCATTTATCTATCGAGCCCCGCTTTCTCGCTAATAGCCGTATCGCCCGTCGGACGGGGGTCGATATCCGACCTTCCGGTGCTTACGGATTTGAATAATCTAAGCCTCTCCAAATATCTGGTGCATTTATGATGAACAGGAAAGCCCCTTCCCAGCCCTTCTCTGCGATCACACTCACTCTGGTAGCTCTCGTGATCTCTTCGTTCGCGTTGTCATCTGACGCGGCACCCAGACGCCCGAAATATAGCCGCCCGAAGCCGACCCGCAACCAAGAACCACGGGTGGTCGAAGCTACACCCAAGAAGCACTCTGGCCCACGCAAAACGGTGGCAGTCTGGCCTAAGTATGAACCAGGATTCAAATTTCCCGGAGTGGACGAATTGGTGGTAGATGAATTAGTGAATTCGAATGCTTTCACAGTGGTGGAACGTTTGAATATTCAGGCGTTGGAAGCCGAAGCGAATATGTTTGAAAACGTTCGCCATATCGGAGCCCAGCTTATTTTCGAAGTAGTCGTGACCGATGTTGATCAACGTAGTAGTCAGGGATTGCAGTTTGGGCTCGGAGAGTTAGGGCTTGGTGGAGACGGTTTTGATGTGGTGGTCGGCACTAGTCGGACGACGGCGAAGGCAACTGTGATCGTCCGAGTCATCGAAACGAATTCAGGAAAGATCATTTCTTCCCATCGAGCCGACGGCACAGCTACCGGCTCCGGTCTTAATCTCGGTTTTGCCTATCAGGATGCTAAACCGACGAAATTAGAAGGATTTGATGTCAGCTTTGGAAAAATTGAAGACACTAGTGTCGGTAAAGCCGTCGCTCGGGCGGTGAAACTGGCCGTTACAAAAGCATCACACAAAGTCAATTCTCATCCCTGGGAAGCCCGCGTAGCCGATTTTGATGAGCAGTTCGTCTATCTAAATGCAGGTACCAATGCCGGATTAAAAATTGGGGCTCAACTGAGTGTCAATAAAATTGGAAAGACCATTTCCGACCCACAGACCGGCGAGGTGCTGGACGTCGTAACGCTCCCGGTTTGTCGGCTCGAAGTTGTTAGCGTGAAGGAGAAGATCGCCGTCTGTAAAATCGCTAATGGTACTGCCGGAGTGGCTATTGAAAAGAATATGATCGTACAGCTCATCTCACCTAACTAACTTGCTACAGGACCTATTGGTATTATGACTGCATTAAGAGTAACTGGACTCATTGCTCAGGAACACAACCTGACGCTTCAGGAATTTCAAAACGTCGACCCTACGTATCAAGTGGCTGATATCTCGACATTAATGGCTGGCCGCGATGGCCAGGCCATTACACTCCAAGGCTTACTGGAAATCTGCAAGCCACTGCCGGAAGCTCAGTATTTAGGCTTGCATGGAACACTGGACGATTTCCATGCAAGTATTCCCTTGGCCGCCGTGGTAGATCGAGGGCTAATTCAATACGCCAAACAGGGACTGGCATTAGATGTGGGAGCGGGAGGCCCATATCGGTTCCTCATTCCGGACCACGCGGCATGCAACACGGATGACATTGACGAATGTGCAAACGTGAAGTTTCTGGACCATATCGAGTTCACTGCAGAACGTGGATTTGACAATCGCCCGGAAGATGAGGATGAGCATGCGGCTTTACACGAACGTGAGAACCACACCCACCACTAACTGGCTGACTCTCCGGCTTCGGCCATCCGGCCTTTCCGACTTCATCCTTCTCCATGAGAACGGAGTTTATTCACTGAAGCCTGAAAGGCGAAGGTGGAAAGGACAAACTCAATTACGCTGTAACTCTGGCTTAGCTATTGTTTAACTGGCTAACTGAGTAAATGCAAAAAGCACTTCGCCGGCTTATAGCTAGCGAAGTGCTTTTTGCTTGTACGATTGGTTTCGGGCTTAGCCGGAAATCTTTGACACGCGAATACGAGTATAGCGTTGGCGGTGACCTGTACGGCGTTTTGAGTCTTTACGTCGGCGGAATTTCTGAACGTAGATTTTTTCGCCTTTGACTTCGGCTAAGACTTCAGCCGTAACTGTTGCGCCCTCGACTACTGGCTGGCCTACCTGAACTCCATCGTCACCTGATACGGCTAACACCTGATCAAATGTGATTTCGTCTCCGGATGCTGCGTCTCGCAGATCGATATCCAGTTCCTGGCCTTCTTCAACTTTGTATTGACGTCCACCGTCGGCAATGATTGCGTACATGGTATTTATCTGTTTTAGAAAAACGGTTAACAGTTGTTATTGTTCGAAATAATAAAGCTTCGGCTTTAGTATTTACTGTGACTTTCCAGTCAATTCTAACTCGCCATGTAAAGGCTCACCTTCTATAGGCGAGGAATTAGAGTTGCTTGGGAACTATTAAAAATATCTCAAAATCGAGACTTCGTCGAGGGGCTAACTTTGGAAACCGTTCAAGTTTCCAAGAACTTGGCGAAGCTGGAAAGGGCCTGGAAAAATCCGCCAGTCGATCACCGGAAACCTGGGCCTTTTCTCTCCAAACGCCAAGAAAATCAGACTCGAACGGTCTTTCCATCAGAGTTTCTGTAGTCCATTTCCAGATGTTCCGGATATAGTCCTTCATTGCTGAGGACTTTAACGACCATGCCACCTTCTTCCTCAAGCTTTTTGATCTGATCACGTTTCTTATTATTCAGATACGCGGCCACACTCTCATGGACTCGTACCGATACTTTCGCAATCTGTTTTTTCCGGGTAGCCAACATAAGTTTGCGTACAACCTCGATCGCTATACTTTCAGCTGTCTTGACCAATCCACGGCCACCACAGCAGGGACAGTCGTCGTAAACGCTTCGTTTCAGACTTGGCCGAATTCGTTGACGCGTCATTTCGATTAGGCCAAACGGGCTGGTACGCAATATTTTTGTACGAGCTCGGTCTCGCGCCATCGCATCACGTAAGGCTCTTTCAACACCACGACGATGCTTTTCTCTACGCATATCAATGAAGTCATTGACAATTACACCACCTAGGTCACGTAGCCGTAATTGGCGAGCGATTTCTTTAGCGGCCTGTAAATTCATCTGATAAGCGGTTTCTTCAGCATCTGCATCCGTCTTACGGAAATTCCCGCTGTTGACGTCGATAGCCACCAACGCTTCGGTGGGGTCAATCACGATCGAACCGCCTTCTTTCAACGGCACTTCACGCTTATAAATCCTTGCGATTTCATCTTCCAATTTATACTTGTGAAAAATTGGCTGCGTCTTGTCGTAATACTGAAGTCGGTCAGCAAATTTCGGCATGACCATTTCGAGGAAATCTTTGGCTCGTTTGAACGCATCTTCCTCATCAATATAAATGGCATCCACATCTCCACCGACGGTGTCCCGAATCGTTCGTATGATGATGTCATTTTCTTCGTAGATGTCAGTCGGTGCATTGGTTTTCTTCAACCGACGGACGATCGCTTTCCAGAGTCGGATCAAGTAGGCCATATCTCGGGAAAGTTCTTTTTTCGTCCGCCCCATACCAGCCGTACGGACAATGAATCCGAGACCTTCCGGAGGATCTATTTCCACAAGGATATCTCTCAGCACACGGCGTGCTTTATCATCTTCAATCTTTCGTGAGACGCCGATCCGCCCAAGTGACGGCATCAGTACGAGATACCGGCCCGGAATACTAAGGTAAGTCGAGAGCGTTGGACCTTTGGTACCAATTCCCTCTTTAATCACCTGCACAACGACTTCGTCTCCCTTTTTGAAGATCTCCTGAATCGGAGGTTTCACTCGGGGGCGTCCACCATTCCAGTGACGTTTTTTACCACGACCACGATGAGGGCGACGTTGTGCAGCTAATTCTTTGTTCTGTTCTTCCACAGGTACATCGGGGTCATATCCACCCTGACGGTAATACTGTGGTTCCACATCACTGATATGTAGAAAACCGTTTCGGCCAACGCCAAAGTCCACAAAAGCTGCCTGAATCCCGGGCTCGAGATTAACAACCTTTCCTTTGTAAATATTGCCTACATAATTGTCCTGACTGGCACGCTCGACATGCAGCTCTTCTAACTGGCCATCTTCAATGACCGCGACCCGACATTCTTCGGGCTGAGCTACGTTAATTACCATCTCTTTTTTCATCGATATTCTTTCATTGATTTGTAGGCAAGATCATTCCCCGCAGAGAGTCACTTAAATAGCAAGCTCCGGGAAAATTTGCCTTAGTTGATCGGTGAGATAGGCATCCACTTCCAATGCGCTTTCCAGCTCCATTACTCGCTGAGCAATTGCTTCGCATTGTTCAATACTGACACTTCGACATACCTGTTTGATTTCAGGTACTGAGCTAGGCGGAACACTCATCGAGCGTAAGCCAAGTCCCAGCAGCAGTGGCACATATTTCGGTGAAGTACTCATTTCTCCACACAAATTAACGGGCACACCGGCTTCATTCGACTGGCGAATTGTAGTTTCGATCAGTCGCAGTACAGCAGGATCGCTGGCACGATATAGGTTTGCTACATCTTTGTTGCTACGATCCACGGCCAAACAGTATTGAATGAGGTCATTCGTACCGATGCTTATGAAGTCCACTTCTTTGAGGAACTTATCAAGCATTAGTACAGCGGATGGCACCTCCACCATGATTCCAATTTCGAGCTTCTCCTTGAGCTCGTATCCGTCCTCGACCAAGTCTTCCATTGTGTCGATCAGCAGCATCTTTGCCTGACGAAGTTCCTGTAACGTCGAGATCATTGGGAACATGACTCGCACTGGCCCTAAGGCGCTAGCTCGAGTTAAGGCTCTCAATTGCACTCGAAATAAATCAAGATTTCGCAAGGACAATCGGATACTACGGACACCTAAGAACGGATTATTCTCTTCTTCGTGACGTGGTAACTGACCAAGTTTGTCAGCCCCCAGGTCCAATGTCCGGAACACCACCTGTCGATCACCCATGGATTGAATCACATGAGCATAGGCACGGTAATGATCCTCTTCAGTTGGCTCTTCATCCGTACCCAAGTAAAGAAACTCAGTACGATAGAGCCCAATTCCGTCAGCACCACGTTCACGACATGCGTTCACTTCGTGCGGAAATTCAATATTTGCACCTAACTGAATTCGCGCGCCGTCGATGGTTTCTGCCGGTAAATCTCTTAGAACGGAAAGCTCAGCTGCTAAACTTCGATGATGCTCCAACTCTTCCTGATAACGGTGAAGAGTTTTGTCATCCGGATTGAGGATCACCTGACCATGATCGCCATCAACGATCACGACATCTCCGCCGGATACATCGGTGAGAAAATGACCAGTTCCAACTACCGCCGGGATTTCCAGACCTTTAGCGACAATCGCCGTATGTGAACTGGGACCTCCGACTTCAGTTGCAAAACCCAGTACAAACCTGGGATCCAGTTTCGCTGTTTCACTGGGTGTCAAATTATGAGCCAACACAATTGCCGGCGTTGAGATCTTACTCAATGACTCTCGTCTTCGCCCCAACAGTTTACCCAGCAGATTCTTTTCCAAATCGAAAAAGTCATGAGCTCGCTCGGCCATGTAATGATCATCCAACTCCTGGAAGATTTTTGCATAACGTCGCAGTGTTTTAGAAACAGCGTATTCCGCAGAGTGATGCTTTTCGGAAATCATGCCGGTCACTTCATTGACCAACGTGGGATCTTTGAGCATTTGCAGGTGAGCAGCAAAGATGGCGCCGTATTGAACGCCTAGCTGATCAGATATTCGTTCGTGATTACGTGAGATTTCTGCGGCCACACTATCGAAAGCATGTTGCATGCGCAGCACTTCTTCATCCACGGCATCGCGAGTGACGAAGCGCGTGGGAATCCGAAATCCCTCGTTATCAATGACCACAACTTCTCCAATGGCTACGCCTGGAGAAACTGCAATACCCTCGAGTAACTGCATTACATTCCTTTTACCAACGCCTTGTCGGCTGGAGGCTTTACCTTCCCGCCGGAGCGTTCTTTCCGGGACGCAATTCGGCGACCGGACGCTGGTGACTGTAAACTCGCAAAGGCGAGTACAGCGAAAATGTTCGTTTAGTCCTATTAAGCAGGTACGATCCATCGACCGCTTAACGGCAGAGGTTTGATTGGCATTTTCGGCGAATCAGGAAGGGGAGCCGGAGCACTGAATATACAGTCCGACAATCTCTTCTCGATATCTATACATCAAATCCTGATTCAACCAACTGACTAAGCTGTTGCACAGCCTGATCAGCATCCAACCCTTCTGCCCGGATAATTAACTGGACACCTTGTGTTGCCCCTAGCGTGAGAATCGAAAGGATGCTTTTTCCATCCACTGATTCTTCACCACGGGTAACCGTAATCTGAGAATGAAATTGATTTGCCAAGTGCGCAAACAGACTCGCCGGCCGGGCGTGTAAGCCCTCCTCATTGGTTATAGTGACCGAGTTTGACTGGATGTCAGCTGACATATTCAACGACTCTAAATTCCTGATGTCCTAGTTGAAGTTTTGGTTATTCTCTCTTTGTTATGGCTGTTCCACCTGGATTGCTCTATCGATTCGGGTATTCCACAATCGTGGCACCCTGACGATCTGGAGAGGCTTATTCCGCGCAGATCATCTTCCGGTACGACCTAACGAATGCTAAAGAAGCAATCGGGTCAACAGCTAGGAAGCAAACTGGTTATTGTCTGCTTCTTCCAACAGTTGAGCGATATCCTGTGCCGTCTTGCTCTGTTTGAGGAAACGGCAAAAGGTGTCGTCTCTTAGTTGACGAGAGATATTCTCCAGTGCTCGCAGGTGATCACCAGGGCGATCAGGATGCGATACCAGTAAAAACAGCAACTGGACTGGCTCTCCGTCTAAGCTGTCAAATTCAACACCTTCAGCACTTACGCCAACGGTTCCAATCAAGCTTTCCACGCTTGAGTGTTTCGTGTGAGGCACTGCTACTCCGCGCCCGATGCCAGTACTCCCCAATTCTTCACGTTTCATGATTGCTTCCACAATCGAGTCACGGTCTTCTTCTTTGACCTGACCTGCTGAAACCAAAGAACCGACAAGTTCCTGAATGACACCGACTTTGTCGGTGGCCTTTATATCCACGCAAATAGCGGATTCACACATGAAGTCTGCAAATTTCATTGCGATTGATTCCTTAGATAATCTGACCGAATCGATCAAACCTGAAACCTACAGATTTGCCAGGCAGGAATAATGCAAACGCTCAAGAGACTAATGGCCACGATGGTCTCACAACCTACTTACTGTGGCGCCTTGAGTCGTCAAAACGAGCACGATGCTGTAGCCTCATTTCGTAACAAATAGAAAATGAAGCCGCATTGCTGGTGAATGCCGTCTGAACACACTTCTGGTCGGTTGAACCCTCGAAAGGAGTTCCCCGGAGTGCATTAAGCCTTTGTTATCTCTGGCACAAACGGTCATTCAATGTTGGTTTGCTATCCTACATTCTGACCCACCCACTTTCCGGGAAGATCGAATCGGTTAGTTCACCTCAGGTCTAAAATCGTGCACCGCCGATCGCTTGCCATGAGGCGAACGATGTTTGTGTTTTTTCTTGTCCTTGTAACGTCTTATTTGCTGTTCCAATTTCCGTTCAGCGCCCATGACGGCAGCAACTATACTTGGTGCCGTATAGGTCGCTACAAAATCGTCGTGGCGTTCAAGAGTAGCCCGGATTTCAGCAACAGGACTCTCTCGATGCTCTAAATCGACCGTCACTTCGATAGACGTCAAACGGTTATAAAATCGAAGTAGTTTACCGATCTTTCCTTGAATCCGCTCTTGCGTGCGGTGACCAATATGACCGTGCCTTGCAGAGATACCAATTAGCATGCTCACCCTCCTTTTGAATAGAGTAACCAATTAGGTGTACCAGTCGGAGAAGAAAAAGCCGTCGTGGCTTTTGGCCCTCAGTCCTGAGACAGGACCTAAGCCGTTCGGCATTGCTTCTAGGTTGTGCAATTTTGGCCAAATCACCAGAGAACGGACCGTTGATTCGGAAATCACCGGCTGTCAAAACTCTGACAGTTCGACCAATGTAGTTTACCCCCATACACTGGCGGAGGAAAGGGTTGGATTTCCCCCCTTTTTGGGATTCCACTTAAACCCCGTGCCACTGGCCGTAATTCATACACATTCAACGCTAATACCCAGTACCAAATCAATTTAGGACTCTTAGTATTTGGAGAAGATGCTAGCAAATCACTGTTTTTATAGACTCAAACAGTGCCAATGGCATACGAATTGATGAAAAGTCAACGGTAACTACTTGGGTATTAAAGTATTTACCAATGACTCCGTATGATTGGTGACTCTGTTTTCTGATAACAACTCACGCCACTGGCGGATCGGCAATGTCTGTCGCTGTGGACTAACTTCCGGCTTATATAGTAGTGTTTTCCCGGTGATTTGTTGCAGACAATTGAAGGCAATAACTCGCTCAACCGTAATCTGTGAATCCAAATGACCGATCATGTCGTTTGCCACTCCATTTAAGAGCTGGTCATCGCTAAACTGTCCGAGAAATGAAATCAACTGGCCTACATTATCACTTGAGTAGTCCTGCAAAGCAGTTTCAATTTGTTGCTGATTCACAGGCTCACGATGGATAAAGGACTTCATGAGCCGAATGTCGTCATCCCAAAGTGCCCGATAGTCACCGTCATCCAATAAACCTACAAAGGCACTGGAATCACCAAGTTCCAGCAAGCTGTAGGCCGCCAGCCGGCGTACGTTGATCAATCGATGCCCTTCGTAGAGTTGCTGTAGTTGCATCACCAAATCATCGCTGCCTGCCAACTCCTGAATATAGGCCTGCCTGGCTTCCTGCATAATTGAGTCGGTATTGGATGCGCTGCCCCATGTCGGCAGAGCATCAAGTTTGGTCACCTCGGTATTCCCCGCATAGACGGTATAGGCCGTCACCTTCTCGGAGGACAAATCCGATGCTGCCGCATTCTGATTGAGTTCTTCCAAACCGCTAACCGTTACATTCTGGTTGAAGACCAATCTAACCATGCGGCCAACTGCGCCAACTGCGTCTCGATATGGAACGCATTCCAATGCGGCAATTGCGCGAGGGCCATCCAACCTCAGGTCTAACTCAATATCTCCAGCCTGCAATCGAAATTGGTAGGCCGGCGTATCACCACTTTTAAGAACCAGTTTTCCGTACTCCATCTGAATACCAAGCATCTGCTCATGAACCACATAGGTCGAGAATCGAGTAGCATCAGACAGCGACAGTTTACTTCCGTCCATTAACAAAAATTCAGGTCTGAATTCCTGAAAGCTAAAAAGTGTTTCCCCAATACCCAACTGATCACCTGTCACTAATCGCTGGAATGAATCACCTGCTACCTGCATGACAGGGTGACTGTCAGACAGGAATTCAGCATAAGCCGAGCCATCGATCAGCGGACTGGGAACCGGCGTTGACGTTACTACGTCCACCTCAGCTAACTCGGTGCCAACGACATTCACGTTCTCAGACGCAGCGACAGTTTGAAATGGTTGAACGGGCTGGTTTTGCGATTGGTCCGCCGCATCAACACTCTCCTGCTCGACCGGATCCACGATCGCCTCCGATTGCTCCTGCTCAGCACTGCCGGTCACGAGCGTCCCAATCCAAGGATGACTGGCGTCGAATGGCCCAACGGCACGCAGGACAATAATTGCCATCAAGCAAACGAAAGTAAGCGTCACCGTCGCACGCCACAGTGGATGTGCTTTCGTACGAATGTAATCTGGCGCACCTGCGGGTTTCGGTTGAATTAAATTTTCCAGGCCTGTCGAACGGATTGATTTCTGAGTTTCGAGTTCTTCCGTTTTTGTAATGGAATCCTGCACCAGACCCAGAACCCTATCCCTCATATTGTTTTCGATGGTAACAGGCTCATCCATGCAAATGGATAACACACTATGGCAACAGGCAACTTCGCTCAGATACATATCCGACTCGAGACATACTTTTTCAAAGCCCGGAATACGTTCTTCCGGCAAAGTATTGTCGAGATACTCGGCAACAGTATTTGGATCCGCTCCAATTCCTGCTCCATCCAACGCCGGAGCGTTGAGGTTGGCTTTACGAGTGGAACTCAGCGTGCGATACACTAAGTCACTGGCAAATTCGCTTTCGCTAATTTTCGCACCCAGTGCTTCGGCATCTTCCTGTTCCAGAATGTTATCCAGATAGGCCAACATCGTCCGTAATGTTAATCGCATCGCTGTGCCTGACTTTCTAATTTACCTAAATTATCGGTTTGCCCTTCAAACATCCATTTCCAAAAGGCTCTACTGTATTAGTGGCAAGAACGGCGTAAATCCGTACAATTTTCTGCAAAGATTACTTAGTTTTCCCGTTATCCGTTTCTAAACATCGTAGGTACCTGTGGATTCACTATTTGAAGCGTCTGAACAATCGAATTTAGAGCGAGCCAAGCCATTGGCTGCTCGTATGCGTCCCACGAATCTAACTGAATTCGCAGGTCAGCAGCATTTTCTCGGGGAAGGAAAACTACTGCGACGCTTACTGCAGGCAGATCGTCTGGGCTCTGTGATTTTCTACGGCCCTCCGGGATGTGGAAAAACCACTCTCGCTCAGCTGCTTGCAACAGAAACGAAAAGCACGTTCAGGCAACTTAGTGCTGTTACCAGCGGAGTCAAAGATCTACGTGAAGTTTTAGAAGCTGCTCAAAACGAATTGCGGGGAGGCGGTGACCGGACACTTCTGTTTATTGACGAAATCCATCGCTTCAATAAAGCACAACAGGATGCACTCCTGCCTGACGTTGAAAATGGTGTCATCACGCTAGTGGGAGCGACTACCTCGAATCCCTTTTTTGCCGTCAACAATGCTCTTACCAGCCGTAGTACGATTTTTCAGTTTGAACCGCTATCGGTTGAAGATATTGAACAGTTACTCGACAGAGCCCTACATGACCAATTCAAAGGACTCGGGCGCTACGATGTAACGCTTACAGACGAAGCCAGGACTTTTATTGCAGAGGTCTCAGATGGCGATGCTCGTCGAGCTCTTTCCATTCTCGAGATTGGAGTACTGTCGAGTCAGACATTTCCGCTTGAGTTTAATCGCCATTTGGCGGAAGAGTCGATTCAACGTAAAGCCATGCAATACGATGCCGGCGGCGATGAGCACTATGACGTCGCCAGTGCACTGATTAAAAGTATCCGGGGAAGTGATGTGGATGCTGGGATTTACTGGTTGGCACGAATGCTTGAAGGAGGCGAGGACATTCGCTTCATCTGTCGTCGCCTAGTGATCCTAGCAAGTGAAGACATTGGTAATGCCGACCCTCATGCCTTGAGTGTGGCGGTGGCATGCATGCAAGCATGTGAATACATTGGACTTCCCGAATGCCAGCTCACGCTTTGCCAAACAGTAGCGTATCTAGCGTGTGCTCCTAAATCCAATGCTTCCACCATCGCCATCAATGAAGCTCGAAGTGATGTGCGATCCGGCCGCACCATCCCTGTCCCCCGAGCTCTGCGGGATAAGCACTACTCCGGCGCCAAACAATTCGGGCATGGGGAGGGCTACAAGTACGCTCACAATCACGAAGACGGCGTGGCAGCTTTCGACTATTTGGGAGTCGAGAAAAACTACTACAATCCGGTAGACCGAGGATTCGAATCTGAATTACTCCGACGCCTGGAGATAATCCGAGCGAAGCTTAGGCAGAGCGATCAATAACCCTAAGTCGGTTATTGCCCTGATCCTCTTAAATTCGGCGCCGCTGATCTTGGACTGGCTAATGCGCCGCGTGATTACCGAACTAGCACTTGGCTTCCTGCGCTAAGGATGTGATAGACATCCCGAGCATCCACTGGATTTAGTTTGACGCTTCCCAGTCCGGATTGGCGTGTTGCCGGATCCTGTGGCTGAGTATGAATACTGAGGCTTCCGCCCAGATCCATCCAGTATTTTCCGTACGGATTATTTAACGCCCCACCCTGAATAATCGAACCGTCGGCAGCGTAATAGCTGCGATCTTCCTGTTTATCCAAAATGGAATACTGGCGAGGTTGCGAATTGAACTCGTTACCCAATTCCACTTGAAAACGTCCTGCATACAGATTTCCAGTGAACAATGTCAGTTCTTTATTTGTGACACTAATTTCACCTCGGAACGGCCCTTGGACAATTTTCAATTCGTCACCAGCTTGCAAAGTTGTGGCATCCTGGATGCCATTGATGTTAGCCAAGAGCTGTTTGGGAACTCGTAATTGGAATGCAATCGATGCCAACGAGTCATTCGGCCCTACCGTATAGGCTTCAAAGAGGTAATGTTTTCGTGAGTAAATCACTTCCCCTGCCAGATAATCCAACACAGGAACCAGTTGCTTGTGCTGTTGACCACTTAGTTCCTGACTACCGTAGTAAACCGATAAGGCCTGCAAGGCTTCACGAAGATGGCCCGTCTCGACTTGCTGCTGAGCGGCAGCCCAAGCAGTCGCAAAGGCCGATGAGGCAGGAGCAGGGTTTTGTTCAGCAACGTTATTCGCCGGAGAGACATTGCCATCATTAAACACCGGAGCTTCCAGTTGGCTGTTATCAGCATTATTGTCAAGATGAAAGCCACTGTCGTTCGTGTCAGTGCCCGCCAGCGGAAAAGCGTCTTCGCTACCTGCAGCCGCAGGAAACGTGTCATCTGTACCAGCACCAGCAGATGCGTCGGCGGGTTGGAAATCGCCTCCGCTGGAATCGACCAAGGGGAAATCCTCCGTCGAAATATTAGGTTCCAGCACAAACTGAGGGTCGTCTGTCGATGTCGCGTCTTCTTGCGTGACAGGTTCTGGGGAGAGTGAAGGGGGAACGTTTTCCGCTACTTCCACGGGCTCTTCATTCAGAGGCGTCTCGACAGCCGATTCCATGGGTAATTCTGAATTGGAAGCAACTTCAAGGTCGAGCTGTCCTGCTGCAGGAGATTCAAACGTCCCATCGTCAGCTGCAGTCGCTACGGAAGCTTCTTCCACTAGCGGAGAATCATTGTTTAAATCGGCCAATAACTGTTCTGCTGAAACTTCAGTTCCCAGGTCGAGCTCGAGAGGTCCGGCTCCACCTTCAGCCATTGCGTCAATCACTTCCTGAGGTGGAGGGGATGCTTCCCGATACAACACGTGATAAGCGCCGTATAAAATGACCACCATGAAGGTAAAGATGAATAGTGTTTTTACCCTTTGCATTTTCGTCCTCCCTGACGAAATACAGACTTCGTTAGAATAAATATAAGTTTGGCTTTCCCAAGCCGATTAATAATCTGTTGTTTTTATTACAGGTAGTCCCCACCGCCATGTCTTACGACGATGAAATCGATGACTACTATGTCGAGGAATGGTCAGAACCCGATATTTGGGATGACGATCCAACGGACATGCTGTCGTGTCCTGAATGCGGTGAAGAGGTCTACGAATTCGCGGACCTATGTCCTCATTGTGGTATGTTTATCACACCATCTGCAGCGGCGTATAATCCCTGGCAAGGCCGTCCTTTGTGGTGGTTGGCTCTGGCCGTGATCGGAATCATGGGGTTCCTATTGTCTCTGCAGTTACTGTTCTAGCCCGACGGAATTCCGACGCAACTAATCCAGTACAGCAAGGGCAAAATCTACGTCTTCACATACATTCACTCGGAATACTAAGCCAAAACCCAATTATGAGGAAAGAGGAGTTTTTAGATTTAAACATTTAACTAGTTGGCCAACTGGATAAATGGTTAAATGTCAAAGTCTTCGATCGTCAGCAAGGTATGCAGTTCATAGCCTTTGGCAGCAAAAGCTTCGCGGCCACCTGAGAGACGATCAATGATTGCAATGACCTTTTCGACCTTGAGGCCGGCCGCTTCGACATGCTCGATCGCCTTGAGACTGCTACCGCCGGTGGTAACAACGTCTTCGACGATAATGACCCGGTCACCCGCTCCCACCGGACCTTCTACCTGATTTCCCTTACCATGCTCTTTGGCCTCTTTGCGGACGATAAAACCCCGCAGTGATTTTCCCTGATTGTCGGCCTCTGTAAGAATCGCGGCCGTAATGGGATCCGCGCCGATGGCCATACCACCAACCGCATCCGGTAATTCGTCACCGATGAGTTCCAGAATTCCCTGAGCGACGAGCCGAGTGCCATGCGAGTCGAGAGTGACTTTACGGCAATCGAGATAGAAGCTGGCTTTTTTACCCGAGGCCAGTGTGAAGTCTCCGAACTCAAGGGCCTTTTCGCGGACGACTTCCTTCAACGCTTCTTTGGAATACATAACCTGACAACCTCCGTGCATTAGGCGAACATTTACTTACTGTACCTTTCCTACAGTGTAATGCGTGCGCGCCACAGCGGGTAGCAGACTAAATCAGAATCACCTGAATGCGTCTTACGAGGCGTTGGCTTTAGCCCGAGCTTCACGTAATCCACGGCTGAGAATATCACGCAACATCGGTGAATAGTCCTCGAAGCGAGCTTCATCCGGAGCTCCAGCAGCGAATTGATAAATCGCATCACGGGGCTTAAGCCCCAATGATAGTAAGCTGGAACTCACCGTACCACGGTCATTACTTCGAAGTACCATACTTGGTCGCATCGGCGAAACCGGGCTACGCGCGAATACTTTACTAGCAACGGCTAAGAATTTTACCGACGAATCAAGCGTCTGAAGAGTCAGCAGACGACTCGCCAATTGACAGCGTTCATCCCGTGGGTCATTCAGATTGCGATTGCCGATGACATTGAGCCCCTCTTTGAGTGGCACCACTTCCGGTTCGTCTGTTCCATGCACAGCCCAACCTGTTTCACCGTCAGCAATGACGTAATTCACCCCTTCGTAGCGTTTGGTCAACAGCTCATCCATGGCCAAGCCCACGGCTTCCTGAGCACTCGTACTACGAAGTAATTCACGGCAAAGCACACCGCGAGAACGAGGAACCACTGGCGGGATCAACTTGCGGCGATTGCATGCCGCGACAAATAACCCATGCTGGTTAACGCCCAACCATGTTCCCCCCGCTTGCTGATCGACTCCGCTTAAAATGCGCGGTTTTCCTGATTGAATCGAAGGTATCGTGCTGGGGCGATCATAAAATTCATCTCGGTTGGCAGCAACCAAAATGGGCGCCTCCGGCACCGACTTATATTGAATGGCAAGAATGCACATATATATGATTTTAAGTTTTAGCAGCTTATAGGACGAGTGACCTGCTGTCTTCCTCACAAGCGATCACAATCGCACTCGGTTAAAGAACTCAATCTAATTCCACCCCTTTAAGTCAAACACCCTATTTCGGGGGGTATGCTTCAAATTAATTACTGCTGAGCCTTCAAATACTACCCTCAAGGGTGTTTTGATGATGTTGGCGACGCATTAAACTGCTTATTACGCCTGGACAAATGCAGGCTTAAGCAGCCATAAGCAGGCAATAGCCTTCATGCTGAAATAACGTCCTCATCTTTGCTGAACTTCCTCCTACTTATTGAACGAGAATTGTTGTTATGTCGTCGAATTCCCACCCAATTCGCATCGCTATCATCGGAGCCGGTGCTGTAAGTGATTATCACCATGTGCCGGGCATCAATATCGACCCTCGCGCCGAACTGGTCGCGGCCTGCGATATGAGTGAAGCCTTGCTTGAGCAGCGCAAAAGCGACTGGGGCATCGACAAAGTCACCACTGACTTTCAGCAGATTTGTGACGACCCCGATATCGATGCAGTGATCATCGCTACGCCGAACTTTACTCACCACGAACAGGCCATTGCAGCTGCCAAGGGTGGCAAGCACATCATGTGCGAAAAACCTCTTGCCCTGAATGCTCAGCAGGTTCGCGAAATGCGAGATGCGGCTGTGGAAGCTGGCGTTGTTCATATGACAGCTTTTACCTACCGTTTTGCTCCCTCCATGCGATATATTCGGCATCTCGTGCAATCAGGAGCGATTGGTCAGCCTCGCCACTTCCGAAGCCAGCGGTTCTTAGACTGGCCAGAGACCAGTTGGGGATGGCGACAGTACAAAAAGACAGCCGGTGCTGGCGACCTATTTGATATGACGATTCACCGCATCGACTTTGCGATGGACTTAATGGGGAAAATTGATAAGCTCTGCGGTGGCGTTGCACAATTTTGTCCTCGGGATGTTACCACCGATGGCGAGTCCTGCCCGCCATCCGACGTGGATGACTGGTCGGCACTGATCGGCGTATTCGAAAATGGAGGCGTTGGCGTCTGGGAAGGGACAACTGTTGCCAAAGGATATGGCTTCAATGGCTTTGGTCATGAGCTGGCTGAAATCAATGGTTCCGAAGCAACTGTCCGTTACCGTCTGCACGAACCTAATAAAATCTGGCTCGGAAAAACCGGAGAAGACGTTGCCCCGGTTGATGTGCCTGAGGAATTCCTCAAGCCTGCCGACAGTCCACGTGATCCACACGAAGGCAAACCTGCTGACGTCTTCCGTTACGATCTGGTCTGGGAATTCTGCTCTGCCATCACCGAAGGACGGGATGCCATGCCAAGCTTTGATCATGGACTAAATGCTCAGATCATCGCTGACGCTGTACTTGAATCCAATGAAAGTGCTGCCTGGGTCGACGTCGCCGATCGTCTGGTTTAGTTCAGCTCAACCAGGACGCTACCCACCACCCCGACACACCTACTACGTACTGTATAGCCAAATCTTAATTTCTATCGATCTGTATGAGTAACTCCTCTAATCAATCTAATCCTGAATCCGGTAGCCCAGACCGTATAGTCGTGGCCTCCCAAAGCCGTCAGGTAAATGAAATGATGGGTGTACAGATTTTGGCTTCCGGCTGTTACGCGCCTGAAAACGTCATACACAACGAATCATTGGCAGCGCTGGGGTATGACGCGGACTGGATCATTCAACGGACTGGAATTAAGTCCCGCTGTCGAGCCTCGGAAGAACAGGCCTGTAGCGATGTCGCCTACGAAGCCGCACGGCGGTGCCTTGATCAGGGCGGCATCGACGCCAGTGAAATCGATCTAATTCTGTTGGCAACCATAACGCCCGACCAACCAACACCATCGACCGCCTGTCATGTCCAGCGGATGCTTGGTTCCAACGCACCAGCCATGGACTTGGGTGCAGCGTGTTCTGGGTTCATGTATGCTTTAGTGACAGGCATGCAATTCATTAAGACGGGGACTTACAAGCGAGTCCTAATCATCGGCGCCGACCTGATGAGCCGCACCGTCAACCCTGCGGATAAGAAGACGTTTCCGTTATTTGGAGATGGCGCAGGTGCCGTCGTCATTGGTCCCGGCTCTGATCAACAGGGATTTGTTTCCTATACATTGGGAGCCGATGGCCATGGTGCCGAGCTGCTCGAGCTACCAGCCGGAGGCACACGTTGCCCGGCCACCCCTGAAACACTACAGCAGAACCTCCAATACCTGCAAATGGACGGACGAAGTGTCTTTAAATGGGCCATACGAACGCTCTCCGATTCCGTGAATCAAGTGCTCAAGGCGGCCAATCTATCTGCAACTGATATCGACCTCACACTTTTCCACCAGGCGAACATTCGAATCATCGATGCAGCCGCTTCCGATCTCGGACTTAACTCCGGGCAGGTCTTTGTTAATTTAGATAAATACGGAAATACATCAGCGGCTAGTATCCCTCTTGCACTGGCAGAAGCTCAGCAAGAGGGAAGGATTCAGCCGGGGCAAAATATCCTCATCAGTGGATTTGGGGCTGGGTTGGCCTGGGGCGCTGGCGTCTGGCGTTGGTAACAAGCGTCGGCAAGATACAGTTCATTCACACACCATTTAGGGTTAACGAACGTTATGAGCGAAGCTACCGTTAAATCACTACCTCCTCGCGAGTCCGTCAACGAAACGGATACCTGGGACCTGTCGAGCCTGTATGCAACGACCCAAGACTGGGAAACGGATTACACTCTGGCTGAAGAAAAGCTCGAGGCTTATGCAGCATTTCAAGGGCGGCTCGGGGAGAGTGCAGAAACTCTTGCCGAACTACTGGCTTTCGATAGTGAAATGGATTTACTGCTAGAGCGTCTGGGCTACTATGCATTCCTACGCCTCACAGAAGATCAGGCTAATAGTGACAGTCAGGCTTTGGAAGCCCGCATGCAAAACCTTGGGGCTCGCGCCGCACAGGCAGGCAGCTGGATTCGCCCTGAGCTTTTGGCAATCGACTCCGCATCGATGGATGCCTTTCTGGATTCGGAATGTCTACAGCACTATCAACTGCAGCTTCAACGTATTTTGCGTTACCGCCCTCATACTCTGGGAGAAAAGGAAGAGCAGTTGCTAGCTATGCAGGCAGAAATGGCTCAGGCTTCCTCAAAGACTTTCCGCCAACTCCATGACGCTGATCTGAAATTTGGTGAGGTGGAGAACGACAAGGGAGAGTTGGTGGAGCTTGGCAACGCCACGTTTAGTCAATTTCTTATTTCGCCCGATCGTAACGTTCGCAAGACAGCATTTCATCAGTACTACGATCAGTTTCAGGCTCATGAAAACACGCTCGCAGCAACACTCGGCGGCTCGATTCAAAAAGATGTTTACTACGCTCGGGCACGTCAACACGACAGTGCTCTAGCCGGCGCACTCTTTCCGGACAATGTACCGAAGAGTGTCTATGACAATTTGATCGCATCGGTTCGTAATAATTTTGAACCACTATATAAATACTACGAACTCCGTCGTCGCCTGATGGATATCGACGAAATCCATCACTACGACACCTATGTTCCGATCATCAGTGACCTGCAGGTGAATCGCACCTGGAATCAAGCGACCGATCTGGTCATGGAATCTTTAACACCGCTGGGAAGCGAATACTGTGAGATTCTTGAAGCTGGTCTGCGAGGACGTTGGTGTGATCGCTATCCCAACGCCGGCAAACAAAGCGGTGCGTTTAGTGCGGGCAGCTATATTGGCGATCCCTACATTCTGATGAATTACAAACCCGAAGTGCTCAACGACGTCTTTACGCTCACCCATGAAGCTGGTCACTCTATGCACTCGTACTACAGCTCTAAAACACAGAGCTTCGAGTATTACAACTACACGATCTTTGTTGCCGAAGTAGCCAGTACGTTCAATGAACAGTTGCTGAGTAGCTACATGATGGAACATGCACAGGATGATCGTGAACGGGCCTACCTTATCAACCGAGATATCGATGCCATTCGTGGCACAATCATCCGGCAAACCATGTTCGCCGAATTTGAGAAGATCACTCATGAAATGGCGGAACAAGGGCAGCCACTCACGGTGCAATCTTTCCGGGAAGTTTACGGTCAGCTACTCAAGGATTACTTTGGTCCTGACTTCGTAGTCGATGACTGCCTGTCCTTGGAGTGTTTCCGCATTCCTCATTTTTACCGGGCCTTCTACGTCTACAAATATGCCACCGGACTATCTGCAGCTATTGCGTTAAGTAAAAGAGTACTCAACGGAGGGCAGCAAGAATTATCTGACTACCTCGCCTTCCTGCAAGGTGGATGCAGTAAAGACCCGTTGGATCTTCTCCGGGATGCCGGCGTCGACATGGAACAACCTGAACCGGTGGATACGGCATTACAACAGTTTGCTACCTTAGTGGATCAACTCGAGACGCTTTTGGGGTAATCGCTACAGTTTACCAACGTGCAATTCGGGACTTGTAAGTCTGCGCTTACACCATCAAAATAAGAAACATAGCAATCACGTTATGTGCACTAGAAATAGATCGAATCATTCATACTACCTAAGGAGTACACCATGGCACGTCCGGTAACACTTTTCACCGGCCAATGGGCAGACCTCCCCGCAGAAACCATGTGTCAGAAAACCAAAGAGTTTGGTTATGACGGCATTGAGCTTGCCTGCTGGGGTGACCACTTTAACGTTGTAGAAGCGTTGGAAAATGACAACTATTGTGCTGAAAAGCACGAGCAGCTTGAACGGCATGGCCTGATCTGTAAAGCCATTAGTGCTCACTTAGCCGGACAAGCCGTGTTGGATAATATCGATGAACGCCATCAGGCGATCCTGCCCGAACACGTCTGGGGCGACGGCGATCCTGCCGGAGTCAATGAACGTGCCATAGAAGAAATGAAGAATACCGCTCGAGCGGCTCAAAAATTCGGCGTGGATACGGTCAACGGTTTTACCGGTTCAAGTATCTGGCACCTGCTGTACTCATTTCCACCTGTACCCGAATCCATGATTCAGGCTGGGTTCGATTTGTTCGCAGAACGTTGGAATCCTATCTTCGATGTCTTTGGTGAATGCGGTGTACGGTTTGCACTGGAAGTTCATCCAACAGAAATCGCCTTTGATATCTACACGGCCGAACGGGCGTTGGAAGCAGTCGACCACCGGGAAGAATTTGGTTTCAACTTCGATCCCAGTCACCTGATCTGGCAGGGCGTTGATCCTGTTGAATTCATCCGTGCGTTTCCTGATCGCATCTATCACGTGCACATCAAAGATGCTATCCGCACGCTTAACGGACGCACAGGCATCAACTGCAGTCACCTCAACTTCGGTGATCCACGTCGTGGATGGGACTTCCGTAGTCCCGGCCGAGGAGAGGTAAACTTCGAAGAAATCGTTCGTGAACTAAATCACATCGGTTACACCGGTCCTCTTTCCATTGAATGGGAAGACTGTGGAATGCAGCGAGATCAGGGAGCTACTGAAGCTTGTGCCTTCACGAAGAACGTGGATATCTCACCATCAGATGTGCAATTTGATGACGCCTTTGACAACTAAAAAAGCGTCAACCAAAACAAAAGGCAGGTGTGATCAAGCACCTGCCTTTTTTTTGCGCCAACCGTCCCGACTTAAAACGGAAACGATTCGTCTAACGGTGACTTGGCCAGTTCGACGAGAAACCCCCCCAGCCGTTCCACCAAAACTTCCATGATCTTCTCACCCTTTTCTGCCGACGCCTGATGCGGATACCCTGACCCACTGTTGGTGGTCAGCAAATCCCATTGCCTCGTGAGACCAACCCAGCCTTGATTGACTGCATCAAATCTGGTTGGTTGTGTCGCTCCATCATCCGCCATCAACGTCCCGTCCTCATTCTTGGCTACCAGATGGTTGCGATAAGCCAAAATCAAGGAAGTCTCCATTTCCCCGGCATGGTCTTCCTGATGTTCAAAAATGTCGTGATAAACATCTTCAAGCATGCGGAACCAGTTGGTCAAAAATAGATGCGCCTCGGTCTGCCCAGACAATTCACGCAGTAACGGTTTGAATTCATTCCCACCATGGCTATTGAGAATCACGACTTTCCTAATTCCGCTACGTACCAAAGATTCCACCAGATCTTCAATCACTTTAAAGAGCGTGGTTGGGTATAGATTCATCGCCAGCGGGAAATGACGCATATTGGTTTCTGTCCCATACGGTACCGTTGGCAATAAAACGACTTTCGCGCCCTGATTAAAAGCGGCTTCACACACTCTTGACCCAATATCTTCTGCCTCGTAATGATCAGTTCCATAAGGCAAATGAAGATTATGCGGCTCGGTGGCTCCCATTGGCAGTACTGCCACTTCATAAGGGTTTTCTTTGATGTAACCGTAGTTGGCTTCGGATAAGATCCAGGGACGCATGCTCAAATCACCAAGTTAAAGGAAGCTATTGTTGTAGTTTCGGTAGATTGGATTTTACTCGGTCTACCACCGAGTCGCTCATCCGTGTCCCGGTTAATTCAAGAATGATGAGATTGACCATTGTCTCCAAATCACCCGCCGCCTGATCAGAAATCCCCGTACCTGTTAGGTACAAAACCTCGAGTGTCGATTTCCCGGCAAGCAGGCTGAGCGCCTTGTCGGTTACCTTGGTGTGGGCTAAATCAAGTGTTTCCAGCCTAGGCAGATCCGCGAGGACCTCCACGGTAGGGTCAGATATATCGGTGGAATCCAGTGTGACTTCTTCCAAATTTCGAAGGACCGAAAACACCGGGACGCTTTGATCTGAAACCGGACATCCTGTTAGATCGAGCCAGGTCAGCGTCTGCTGATCCTTCAATGAAGCAAGTCCCTTATCCGTAACTTTGCCATGGGCAGCGCTAAAGACCTTTAGCTGAGTCCCTGGCCTGAGTAATTTCAAATTTTCGTCTGAGACGATCAAAAACTCCCGATACTCTGACTCAATCTGCGATAACGGAACTCCAGCTATCTGCCCAAAACTCCCTTCGGTATCTGTTTTGGTATAGATCTTCCTCAGAAGTTCAAAGATTGCCTGCCGGTATTTGCCCTCGGCTCCATTCATTAAAAAGTGAGTGAGGCCACTGAACTGGGCATACATTGGAACAATATTTGGGTGACGTTCCAGTTGTGTGCGATCCAACAAGACTAACTGTTCGATTGGAACATAGAACTGATTCACAAAGAAATGATAACGAGCGTACTGTAATCGCTGAGACTCAAAGCCACCCACCGTCACAAAGCGACCAAAATCCTGCATGGACTCCATGTAGTTGGCCACACCCTCAATCGCCCAGATATTCTGCTGTTCCCCTACATTCTTTAAACTCGGTCCCAACTCACTGAATAACTGATGAACCACTTCGTGAACCCAGGGATTTGACTGAGGACGCTCCAGCTGCAAAAAGGCTGTTCCACTCGAAGGATAATAGAATCCCGTAGAATTCGAATTGACGATTGCTCGCTGCTGAAAGAATTGCTGATACTGCCGCTGCTCTGCAAACAAAACAACTTGATGGATGCGGCGATTATATAGTGGAGCATTTTCTCCATGGATCCGCTTTTTCAATGCATTGGTGTCACACCAGAATTCGACAAACATTTGTTGCCAAACAGAGTATAACTGTTCCAATTCCCGTGCCAGTCTGGCACCATCGGCCGCAGTCGCGTTGGTGGAAATCTCGAAATGAGCTGTCTTAATTGTGTAGTACTGACCACTCTGCCATCCAGTCAATGGCATCGTCTTTTTAGCTCGGATCGGCTTAGGGCGTAATTGCACGACCGTCGAGTCAGAATAGCCAAGGATTTTACGAGCTTGGACGTGACGGTGGTTTTCATGAAGTACCCGGTGCAGCAATCGATAGGCTGCGGGAAGATCATGAGCGGTCTCTAATGCCTGCTTAAATAAACGTTCTGCTTCCTGCTCGCGAATCTCAGCGAAGCGGTCATACCAGAATTTCTCAAGCTGAGGGGCATTGGCAGGCGGTCGCTCATGATCGACATTTTGAAACGGATAGAACACCTGTTGATCCGTTCGCAAAGGCACAATCCAGTCTCGAGTTACCTTTGCCTGATGGTCAAGCCCCAACTCGTCACACTTAATAGCCAGCTGTTCAAGCTGTTCTGCAAAGGTTGACTGACGATCGGCGGCCGTATCACCGTCTTGCGCAATCACCGCCCCACTGGTCAAAACCAGCAAGGTCAGCACCAAACAGAGAGAATGAGTGTTCTTCGATATCAATCTTCTAATCATGCTCTTATTTTAGCCCACACCCATCAAAACTTCTGCTCCCTCTCGTTCACTACGCTGACAATCCGAGATTCTTACTTGTCTTTGAGGTTCTGGGCACAGTAGAATTCGTCAGCAAGCCAGCCTGACTCGCTATTCTCAATCATCTGATTTTCAAGAAGTATCGTCGTGCCTAAGAAATCCACTCTGCTCGTGCTGTGTACCCTTCTCTGCCTACAGGCATCCATGAATGCCCCCCTACAGGCCGCCCCTGTGGTTGATCTGGAGTTAGCGATGGATGGAGTGCCGGATTTTGCCGTTGTACGTAAATGGGTCGATCTACTGCAAAAAGCCGGATTCAAAAATGTCCGAGCCCGCAGTATTAAGCCGACCGACAAGCCGGAAGTCAAACCGGTGGGCAAAGGGGACAACCAACTCTATATCGTGACTGGCATTCTTTCAGGAACTAAGATCATTCTTCCCAATGGTTCGATCCGATATGGAGATCTCGAAGGAGCCAAGGACTGGCTGGCTAAGCTTAGTGGCGATGGCGTCGAAAATTTGACCGCCGAGAAAGGCGCATACGGACTCACCAAAGAACAAATCGTGAAGATCTATGACGAACTGTCCAAGCCAGTCACACTCTCGACTAAAGACCGAGCCACGAAAGATGTGATTCGGGGAATCTCCCAAGTGTGGAAAGTGCGAGTCGGAGTAGACACCAATGCACGCCAGTCTCTTTTTAGCGATCAGCCGTATGCCGGTGAATTAAAGGGCCTGACCAGTGGCTCGGCAATGGCCATGGTCCTTAAGTCTGTGGGACTCGTTATGTATCCCAAGAAGCCGGTCGGCGGAGAGGTCCAAATAATGATCTCACAACACAAAAAGGATCAGGAATTCTGGCCAACAGGCTGGGCGTTGGAGACTAATCCCGGTAAAGCCGCTCCGGAACTATTTAATGAACTCGACGTGGAAATCAAAGCGACTGAAATCTCTAAAACACTGGGAGCCATTGCAGGTCGGTTAAAAACTCCAATTCTGATCGATTATGGAGAAATTCAACGTCGCGGTTTAAGTCTGGAAAAACGGGTTAACATCCCGCCGGGAAAGACCTTCTATAAAAAGATCATCGACCGAGCTCTTTCTCAGGGAGGTCTCCGTAGTGAATTTCGGACCGACGAAGCTGGTAAAGTCTTTCTTTGGGTCACCTACTAGGCCAACAGTTATTCAATACTGCTGACAAATAAAAAAGCACGCTAGCTTCCACTAGCGTGCTTTTTTAATAGGGTGGCTAAGGGGATTCGAACCCCCGACCCCTGGAACCACAATCCAGTGCTCTAACCAACTGAGCTACAGCCACCACTGAGGAATTTAATTTAATTAGCAACTTCCAGATCGACAAGTGGACAAGTCGCTTTGTATTCGATTATCCAATCTTGAATTGGTCTCACGGCTAGCTAGCGATGATATCGTGATTGACATTGCCAAACACATCGGTCAGGCGGAAATCACGACCGCTATAGCGAAAGGTCAGTTCTTCATGATTGATCCCAAGCAAATGGAGAATCGTCGCATGCAGGTCATGAACATCCATCCGACCCTCAACAGCATTGACCCCCAATTCATCTGTTGCTCCGTGGATATACCCACCTTTCACACCGCCACCACACAACCAGGTAGTAAACCCAGTATTGTGATGATTCCGTCCGGTTTTCCCCTGAGCGGTCGGTGTGCGTCCAAATTCACCGCCCCAAATAATCAGCGTATCATCAAGCAAACCACGCTGTTTCAGATCCTGAATCAAGGCTGCGATCGGTTGATCACTCTTACCTGCATCGCGCTTATGGTCCATGATATTCCCATGGGCGTCCCACGGTTGTCCAGAACCGTAATAGATCTGCACCATACGTACTCCACGCTCCACCAGTCGGCGAGCCACTAAACAACCATTGGCAAACTGTCCCTCACCATAGGCATCAAGTGTTTCCTGCGATTCACGGGTAATGTCAAATGCCTGTTGAGCTTCAAATTGCATCCCATAAGCGACTTCCAGAGACTGAATTCTAGCCTCCAAATTCAGATCCGCTGTTCGCTTTTCGAGGTGTTTTCGATTGCTTTGCTGAAGCAGGTCTAACAATCTACGCTGCGCATCGGGGGTCAGATTTTTGTTATTGATGTGGCCGATCACATTCTTCGGATCCACCTTGGAGTTGTTGATATGAGTCCCTTGATAAATCCCAGGCAGGAAACTATTTCCCCATAACGCCGGTCCGACAACTGGCTTACCCGGACACAACACCACGAACCCTGGCAGATTTTGATTTTCCGTTCCCAATCCGTATGTGACCCAGGATCCCAGGCAGGGACGAATGGGCTGTTGATTGCCACTGTTCATCATCAGCAACCCTGGCTCATGATTCGGAGTGGTTGTATGCATGCCGCGCAAGATACATAACTCGTCTGCGACTTTACCCAGATTCGGGTAAAGCTCACTCATGTCGATTCCGGCTTCCCCGTACTTACCGAAGCTAAACGGGGACGGCATATACTTTCCACCTTTGCCCGTTTTACCTTCCTGTACTTTCAATTCCGGCTTCGGATCAAAAGTATCAACATGAGATGGACCTCCATTCATAAACAGGAAGATCACGTGCTTCGCGCGGGGTGTATGATGCGTCTGTTTAGGAATAAGAGGGCTCGTTGACTTCACCGCAGCATCCAATTGCTGCTCCTGTGCCAACAAGGCCGAAAGGCCCAGCATACCAAAGCCAACGCCACTCGATTTCAGTAGCTGCCGGCGAGATACTAGGTTGTTCTTTAGTAACGGGTTGTTAACGATTTGAGGGTCGTACATATTTTAATTTCTTCGGATTGGTTTTAGGGGGCCTAAGCGGAAATCCCACCTCTTAATCAACAAACATAAACTCATTAGCACTCAACAGGGCCAATGCGTATTGATCCCAGGCACTTTTCATATCTGACTCCGAGCCTACGGTCTCCAGGAATTCTTTCCCTAAAGCAACATCGGCATCATCAGCACTACGGCCATAAAGTAGTTCGAACACCTTTTGAATCTTTTCTTCAAGCGTGCCAACCATTTCACTTTCGACGCGTGAACTCAGTGCTCGGGCTCGGTTCATCATGAAGTCACTATTAAGGACAAACAACTGCTGCAAAGGAACGGTGGTGACTGGACGGGCAGCCGCAGTAATATTCGGGTCTGGGAAGTCAAACAACCTCAAGAGCTCATTTAATCGATGACGGCTTACAAATCCATACAAGGTTCGACGCTTATTGTTTGCATCATCCAGATTCGTGGACGGACCACCCATATCTAGTTGTAACTCACCTGAGACAGCCAATAGGCCGTCCCGCCAGGGCTCCACTTCCAATCGACGACGGTTCATACGCCAAATCAACTTATTGTCGGGATCTGCTTCAAACTTTTGAGCATTGAATTCACTACTCTGCTGATACGTCGCTGAGTTCATCACCAAACGGTGAATATGTTTCATTGACCAGCTATTCTGCATAAACTCCAAAGCCAGAAAATCCAGTAAAGCAGGATGACTTGGACGGTCCCCTAGTGTCCCGAAGTTACTCAGTGTTCCCACCAATCCTTTACCAAAGTGCCCGGACCAAATCCGATTGACCATCACCCGAGCCGTGAGTGGATTGTCTTCTGAAGCGATCGAGTTGGCAAATTCCAATCGTCCGCTACCTGCGGATTCATACGGAACCTTTTCGCCTTGTGTAAAGATTGCCAGATTCGCTCGCTCGGCAATATCTCCTTTCTTCCCGGGGTCACCGGCAAGATAAACGGGGAGATCTTGAGCCTTGCCTTCGGTCAGAGAATGAGCGCGGAGGATTTCAATCGCTTCTGCCTCTTTCTTCAGCTGTTCATGTGAGTTTCGCAACTCCACAATCTGAGCCTTCGTATCACCTTCCAGACGAGCTTCTGCTTCGTTGGGAGGTAACGCCAGCAAGCCCTCTTCATAAAGCATGCTTGACAATAAGATGGCATCCTGGCGAAGGGCTTCATCATTTAACTCTTGCTCATTTAATTCAGCCTCTGCCACGGCCTCCTGCGGTAGGGGATCCAATTCCAATCTCACACCTGACCAGACTGCGTGATCTGAACTGATGGAATTCTCATCAGGACCTCCAGCTCCGGTGGTCACCAACGTTACATATTTAGCTGCCGACGGAACTTCAACCTCTAATTCGAAGAATTGGCCATCTGCTTTCATGGGAGGCGGAATGACACCCGTGAAGTAATACGTAAAGTCGCTGTATGTGATCTGCATTTTCTTGCCGTTGACATAACCGCCAAGAATCGCATCCATGACTTTTCGATCTTTATGAGGTTTGGAAATAATAACGGCAAAGTGAGCACTCGCTCCTGAGTTCTTAACGTCATCGTTCAGGCCTGCGCGATCGACTTTGAATCGAAACTTTTGATCCTGCTGCATCAGGCCCGCTTTACGAATTTCATCCAGGTCAAAGGTGACCAGAGCATTCGCATGCATTCCAATACCTTGCTCCTGTCGCTTACCAGCAGCCTGATAGCCTTGCCCTGTGGTGGAGATACCATCCTTGCCTAGCCAGGAGTCGTTCGAGACTTTGCCATAAGCTCGGTCGTCGGCTCCGAGGTGAACAAAATCAAAGTCAATCTCTGGACCGATATGAATGCGTTCACCCCAACCAAAAGCGGTTTTCAAGACTCCGAGATCGCTCGGCTCAGCCGTTGCCCCAAACGCATCCGAAGAAAGAGCTCCATCTAAAGGTACGGTCTTTCCATCATCAAACAAATTGCCCAGAGGTAACACACCAGGTTTTACCTTGGCCACATCTTCACTTTTCACGAAGGCAACATTTTCACCAAATAACTCAAACAGCTTTTCGCGTGATGCTAATTTGGCTTCCACCTGCTGCTGTAGTGCCACGCCTACTTCCTTAGCCTTGGCTAAAATCAATTCGTCTTGCGACTGATCTTTGTCAGCAGGAAGCGAATCTCGCCATTCGAACCACTCAGCCAAATACGGACGCGTCTGTTGCTGACTCTTGTTTTTCATCTGTAGCAACGCCACCCATCGCTTGAGAAGCGTCTCACTTAACCCACTGTCCTTAAGCACTTCCTGATAGATCTTCTTTTGATCGTTTTCAACCTTATTGCGTTCCAGCCATTGGAATGCGGTCGTAACATAATTCGGAATTTCCTGCGTAAGGGATGGTCGCAGTTGCTTGCCGGCCGTCACTAAGAAGCGATTGATTTCCAGTTCTTTATCCTTAACGGCCTGATCTGCACTCCCACGCTGTTGCACAACAGAAGGCGAGACGACCGGCCGTTCCTGATAATTCGTACTGGCAAATAAACCTGCGAGCCCATAATAGTCACTTGTCGAAATCGGGTCATATTTGTGATCGTGACAACGAGCACAGGAAACCGTTAGCCCCAATACTCCGCGACTGACAGTATCAATCCGGTCATCCCATTCATCTGCCGCCGCTTTTGCCTTCTCAACATTTTCCGCATAGTAAACCGGGCCTAATGCGAACAGCCCCAAGGCTGCTAAACGTTCGTGTTGGTTAGGAGCATCAATCAGGTCGCCAGCGACTTGGTATTTGACGAATGTGTTGTAGGGCATGTCGTCATTAAAAGACTGGACAACCCAATCCCGGTACAAATAGCCCCGTGGGTATTTTCTCGCCTTAAATGTATGGGCCTGATCTTCGCCGTATCGAGCAACATCCAGCCAATACCGCCCCCAACGCTCACCGTAATGCTTGGAAGCCAGCAATGACTCAACCACTTTAGAAAATGCTTCAGCACTGTCGTCATTGAGGAATGACTCAACCTGCAGCGGTGTAGGTGGCAGACCTATCAGATCATAATACGCACGACGAATGAGCGTTCGTTTATCTGCCCGTGGCCCCGGCTCCATATGATTCTCTTCCAGGCTGGCAAGAATGTAGTTATCAACTTCGTTCTTGACCCAATCCGACTGACGAACTTGAGGGAGATCTGTCGCAGCAGGTTTCTTAAACGACCAGAAATCCGCAGCCTTGGCATAGTCGATGGAGCTGCGAGTGACGACTTGCCCGCCTTCCCGGGGATCAACAGCTCCGTTCTTAATCCACAACTCGAAATCTTTTAAAACACTTTCCGGCAACTTGCCCTTAGGCGGCATCTCAAAAGACTCATACTTCATAGCACTCAATAAGAGGCTCTCATCCGGTTTACCCGGAACAATTCCAGCTCCTGAATCGCCGCCCTGACGAATTCCCTTGCGGCTATCGAGCAGGTAACCACCCTTAACTGAATCACTCTCAAGGCTGTGGCAGGAATAACAATGCTGCACTAAGACCGGGCGAATCTTCGTTTCAAAGAATTCAACTTGGACAGGATCGAGTTTATCTTCAGCTCTTAGCGAGTGACTAAAGACGATGACGCATAACAATGACAGTGCGGAATAGGTTCGCAACATAGGGCCGTCAATAATAGGAGGTGGGATAGTTTGGGTAACTCTATTCATTATCTCATAAGGGCACGTTGTAATGAAGACTGATGGAGAGAATTCGAATTGTTTGAATTCGAAATCCATAATATCCCCACCACCTCGAATCTCTTATAAATAAAGAATACCTAAACCAATTCCCCAAAAAACTTCTCCGTCTGGGAGTCTGAAATGCGCATTGTCCCCAAAATCGCCGCTCTGTTACTCGTGCTGGTTATCGCGCCGTGCGCATCCGCTCAAATCGTCATTAAACCGGGACTCCCCAATCCAGGGAAATTCACCAGCAAACTCACTTTAGATATAGCCCAAACTTTAAATTTGGCCGGACAGGAATTAACCACTGGTCAGAAGCGCGAGTTAATAACCAATAATCAGGTGAGCCAGCCTGCTGCGGACGGAAGCATCACCGTGGTGGAGACGTTTCAGTCACTCAAAGACACAACCACGCTTCCCGGCGGAGCCACCTTGAAGTTTGATTCAGCTGAAGGTCCTAAGCCCCAAGGAACGGCTGCCGACTTTTTGGTCGACGTAATGGCTGTGATGGCCAAAGCCAAAACCACCATTGTTTTTGATAAGAGTGGAAAGGCGATTCGAGTGAATACAACAGCCCATGGTCTGGATGAATTAGACGAGCCCGGCAAGTCGCTTTTGCAGGCAGACCTCGATCCGCAACGACTCAAAGACATCGCCAATGCACAACGTGATGAGTATCATGCTGAACCAGTCAAACCCGGCGATCAGTGGAAAAAGGAAACGTCGACCGATCTAGGGCAAGGAGCCAAATTCACGCACACGGCCGCAACAAAATACGTCGGAGTGGAAAACCGCAATGGTGTCAATCTTCACAAGGTCATAATCAGTTACTCGGACGTTAACTTTGAGCAGAATGCACCAGCGCCGGGAGCTCCCTCAATTGCTGGCACGGAAATGGAGGTTATCGATGGGGGCAGCACCTATTTCTTTGACGCCGAAAAACAACAGGTGGTCGATTCCAATTTCAAGTTACACGTGAAGGGTAAAATCACACTCTCGGTACAAGGAATGGAAATCCCAGCTGAAATCGAAATCTCCATTTCACGTTCCGTCAAAATCGATTAGCTCGCGCTGGATGTAAACAACAGTCTCGATTGGTGCACCTTTACACAACTTGTAAGTGGCAGGTATAAGAACAGCATGAAGTCATTCTTCTACTTACTGCCTGTCCTGCTCTGCCTTGGTTGTTCCCCTCGGGAAGCGCCGATCGTCGAGCGTCCCGAGTCGGAGAACAGTGCGCGAGCTTCCCTTGATCTGTTTAACGACATCACATCCGAATCGGGCCTCAGTTTCACCCACTACAACGGGATGACCGGCGAATTGTATTTGCCAGAGTTAATGGGAAGTGGTACTGTCCTATTCGACTTTGATAACGATGGAGATCTCGATATCTATCTCTTACAGGGCGCTCTGCTCGGCGAAAAGACGACACTCGAAGATTCGATTTACCCACCGGACCAAATTCCACGGGACCAGCTCTTTCGTAATGATTTGACTACTGATGAGGAGGGAAACGCTCACGTCTCCTTCGTCAATGTGACTGAGTCATCCGGCATTGATGCTCGGGGGTATGGCATGGGAGCCGCGGTGAGCGATTTTAACCACGATGGCTGGCTCGATCTCTATATCACCAACTGGGGTAAAAACCAAATGTGGCAGAATAACGGTGACAATACGTTTACAGATGTTACTGCTGATGCCGCCGTCCAATCCTCTCAATGGGGCACCAGCGCCGCTTTTCTGGACATTAATAACGACGGCTGGGATGACTTGATTGTCACGAATTACATTACTTTTGGATACGACACCCATCGCCCCTGCTTCCTCAGCAACGGCGCGCTCGGTTACTGTGGTCCCAAAAGTGGAGTGCCCGAGCCGGATCGATTATTTCTTAACAAGCAGGACGGGACTTTCCAAGATATTTCCGCGATCTCGGGAATCGCCACAAAACCGGAAGCCGGACTGGGCGTTCTGGTTCGTGACTTCAATCGGGATGGGTGGATAGATATTTATGTGGCCAATGACGCTGGACACAATCAACTGTGGATCAACCAGCAGGATAATACTTTTGTCGATGAAGCGTTAATTCGTGGATGTGCTTGTAATATCGATGGATTTGCCGAAGGCAGTATGGGTGTCGACGCTGCAGATATTGACGGAGATGGCGACGAAGACCTGGTCATGGGGCATTGGGCTGAGGAAACCAATACTGTGTATCTCAATCTGGGAGACGGTTTCTTTGAGGATGCGACAGATCAATTCAAACTCGGCGGCCCCAGTCTTGGATACACGGCCTTTGGAACAGCTTGGTTTGACTACGACAATGATGGTTGGCTTGATTTATTTATGGCAAACGGAGCCACTAATTTTGTAGAGACTCGACAACGTGCCGGCGAAACCTACCCTTTGCAGGAACGAAATCAGCTATTCCGCAATATTGACGGCACGACATTCGATGATCTAACCGAAGTAGCAGGTGAGTTATGCCATTCTCTGGAAATCACTCGCGGTGCCTCCTTTGGCGATATCGACAATGATGGAGATACCGATATTCTTATTGGAAACAACTCCGGACCTGCTCGACTCTACACCAACGAATCCGGTTCACATCAACACTGGATTGGTGTCCTGCTACAAAACCAGTCGTCTAATACGCCTCAGCTCCAATGCCAAGTCAACGTCGAGTTGGCCGACGGACGTAAGCTTACTCGGACACCACGAACCGATGGTAGCTATCTATCAGTCAATGATCCACGGGTACTGTTCGGGTTGGGGGCCTCTGCCGAATCCATCACTCTGACTGTCCATTGGCATGACGGTACCCGCGAGTCTTTTATGGGAATCACGCCTAATCAGTACGTCACCTTAAAACAAGGAAACGGAAAAGCTTTGTCTGCCGGGGAGACAAAGGAGCCTACCGAATGAGATTAATCCTCTTCTTTATCCTCCTCATCGCGTCGCTCACCGGTTGCAGTCAAGGCACCATTGAGATCCCTGCTGGTGTCCGCCCTATCACCCAACCGGAATTGAGTAAGCTTGATTCCGAAGCACAAGGGAAAATTAAATTCGCTTGTACCTCCTTGATTCAAATTCAATCCGGCACACAAGAACTTCCCGAACTCCGTAAACTTGCTGCACAATATGGCCAAGCCGGAATGCTGCTGCATGCCTATGCGATCATCGATCAGTCTACGATTTGCTACCAAAATGCGATCTTGCTTGATCCTGCTGAGGGCCTTCGGTGGCATTACCTGCTTGCCCATACGCTGCGTGAAGCCAATCAAATGTCGGAAGCGATAGAGCACTTCAACGAAGCTGAACAGACTTATACCAAACTCGGCAACCAGCAACCTGCATTACTTCAGGCGATCTATTACTACTTGGGAGACACACACTTATCTCTCCAGCAACTCGATCAGGCAGAGTCTGCATTCCGAAAAGCTCTGGAGGTCGATGAATCAGCCATCGCGCATTGGGGAATAGGAAAAGTTAAACTCGCCAACAGTCCTGCCGATGCCATCGCTCCGTTCCAATCGGCGCTCAAGTTGGCTCCCGGAACACGAACCGTTCATTACAGCTTAATGATGGCCTACAACAAACTGGGGAATCGCAGACAGGCTCAATTTCATCAGCAGGAGTTTCATAAGGGTGGATTTGAGTTATTCTTATCCGATCCAATATTGGATTCTGTGGAAGATTTGAAAACGACTACCGCTGCACTCAGATCACGCGGTGACACGGCGTTGTTCACCTATGGAGATTTCCCCACAGCGATCAGACATTACACCTCGGCATTAGAAAAATCTCCTAAAGATACCTCATTACATCTCAATCTCGGACTGGCAAAACTGCGCATGAATCGACTGGAAGAAGCATCCGAGCATTTTCACGATACTTTAGATATCAATCCGAAGAGTTCCAGAGCATTAACCAATCTGGGGCTAATTGCAGCAGCGCGAAATGATTTAGCTCAGGCATTATCTTTACTTCAAAACGCGGTGGCAGCGGAACCAAGCAACCATGAAATCCGCCAGCAACTTGCACGGTTTTTAGTATCCGATGGACAATCCGCTGAGGCGATTCAACACTTACAGAAGATTATTGAGCGTTCACCGGCAAATCAACCAGCCTTAACGATGTTGATCTTTTGTCTGTTAGCAAATGATCAATTTGCTGAGTCACAGGTGCATCTTGAAACGGCCTTGGCAATCTTTCCTGCTGACCAGGAACTGGCGTTCTACGGAGTCTTTGGCTTTGCCACAGCCAAGGAAGAAACCCACCGGGACATAGCACGAGCGAAACAGCTGTTTACCCAACTGGACCGACCACAACGTACCGTAGCCGAAGGTTTTTTATTCGCGGGTCAGGGTTTATTTGAAGAAGCAGTGAAGATTGAGAGTCAACTCGATGAAAGTGAAAACTTACAGCGATATCAGAAACAACAGCTTCCTGTTCTAATACACTATTCAGAATTCTAGTTCATCTATTCTCCGAAACCATTCCATGTCACCAACCCTGCATCCCTTACGCACGACCGCCATCTTATGGAGTGTGCTCTGCCTTTCAACCACACTCGTTACGACAGTCCGTGCACAAACGACTCCGAATATCATATTCATCATGGCGGATGACATGGGGTATGGAGACATCGGGGCTTACAACAGCGAATCTCAGATTGAAACTCCCAATTTGAATCTACTCGCCAAACAAGGTATGCGTTTCACCGATGCACATGCTCCAGCCGGACTCTGTGTTCAAACAAGGTACGGGTTGTTAACCGGACAATATCCATTTCGAACCACTCTTAAAGAAAAGACCGATCCCTGTATCTCCGAGGACCAACTCACTCTTCCTGGCATGTTGCAAGATGCTGGCTATTACACCGCGATGCTTGGGAAGTGGCATTTGGGATTCGAAGGTGGAAAGGATAAAGAAGACTACTCAGGTGGTCTACATGGAGGGCCAAAGGACCGTGGATTCGACTACTATTTCGGGATACCTGCCTCACTTGATATCCCGCCTTACTATTGGATCCAAAACCGGAGCCCGCTACTGCCTCCCACTGAGTTTATCGAAGATAACTTTAGTGATGGCTGGACTAAGATTCAGGGAGCCTTCTGGCGTAAAGGCCGCATCGCTCCGGGGTTTGTGCATGCTGAAGTATTACCAACGTTGACTCGACGTGCCAATTTCTTTCTGGATACTCAAGCGCAACTTCCCTCCGAATCCCGGAAGCCCTTTTTTCTTTACCTACCTTTACCCGCACCTCATACCCCATGGCTCCCCAATCGTAAATTTACGGGTAAGAGTAATGCCAGTATGTATGGTGACTTCGTCATGATGGTCGACGATATGGTCGGCCAAATTATGCGACGGCTTGAGCAGCATCAACTTGCCGAAAACACTATCCTCATATTCACCAGTGACAATGGTCCTGTTTGGTATCCGGCCGATACACGGCGATTGGGACATAGCAGCACCGGGCCTCTGCGCGGGATGAAAGCGGATTCGTATGAAGGAGGCCATCGTGTGCCATTTATTGTTCGCTGGCCAGCTAAGACGCCTGCCGATTCAGTCAACAACCACCTAATCTGTCACACGGATATGCTGGCCACGTTTGCCAAGTTAACCGGCCAATCTATTCCTGACGGGCAGGCACCGGACAGTATTAATCAATCTGTGTTACTGCATTCGGCGCAATTAAGTGAATCTCCTCGTGAGACCTTAATCACCAGTAACGGCCGTCAGTATTTTGGAGTTCGACACGGCAACTGGAAGCTGATCACTGGGCTGGGCAGCGGCGGCTTCACTCAACCCCGAGACGTTAAACCCAAGCCCAACGGACCGTCTGGTCAGCTTTTCAATCTTCAAGATGATCTGGGGGAAAGAAACAACCTCTGGGAAGAACACCCTGAAGTTGTCCAGCGATTGCAGGATATTCTTAAACAAAGTCAGGACCGTGGGTCTACGATAAGGTGATGAGCGAAACATCAGACACTTCTAATTCGGACGCCGATCCGACCGTTCGAACACGATTCAATCTTAAAGTGGGATTGCAAGTCGTGATAATTCTCTCAATTGTCGGTGTCACTTTTTTCGTGCTTCTGGAAAAAGCTCGACAGAACCAGCGGCGACAATCACTAAATTCTCCTCAGGAAGATGTCGAACAAGCCGGACAGGTAGATCACACACATCCGTTGGACCCCATTCTGGATATTGCTTACCAGTCACTCAAAACAATCAAAACCGATGTGATTGATTACACAGCCGAACTGGCACGTCATGAACGAATCGGTGAACAACTGATGCCTCCGAGCCGCATGGCATTGAAGATTCGGAACCCCCGCGATGACCAGGCTTTCTCCATTTATGTCCTCTTTACTGAACCGGAAAATACAAAAGGGCGGGAAGTCATCTGGGTCGATGGAAAAAACGATAATAATATCGTGGCTCATGAGGCGGGATTTCTAGGGCTATTACGAGTCGTGCAACGGCCGGACAGTTTTGTCGCTATGGTGGGAAACCGTTATCCTATTACCGAGACGGGATTCCAAAAACTCATGGAGAAGCTAATCCAATACGGCTTGCGCGATCGTAAATTTGGAGACTGTGAAGTTGAAATCCTTGACGACGTGATTGTCGGTAGCGTGCAGTGCAAACGCCTGAGAATTATTCATCCTGTTAAAGAAGGGCCTTATACGTTTCATATTGCCGAAGTTGATATGGATATGCGACGCCAGATTCCAATACGTCTGGCAACCTGGGACTGGCCAGAACCAGGTCAGCAGCCACAACTGGTCGAAGAGTACGTCTATCACAACGTCGAACTCAATGTCGGCTTGCAGGATTTAGATTTTAATCCGGACAATCCCGCCTATGATTACCCCGATTAGAGGCCGGCGGACCAGAACGAATCTCCATGCTTATTGAGTCTTACAATTCACACGCCTGACCAAACGAACTATATTTAAGCGATAACGCTGTTGGGATTGTCTAACTCTCTGTGACAATATAGATGCCACAGTTTTACTCCAGCGATCTTATGGAAAGTGATTGATCTTCAATGACAACTTTGCGAATACTCCCAGTAATACTACTAACCTTCACGATGTTCGGATGTGGATCGGATGAAATCGAAGTCTCCAAGGAACAATCAGCAGCACAGATGAAGGTTACAGAATTAGGTGGTCAATGGACTGGGCGGGGAGCGGTTTCGATCGATTTCAGCGCCTCCCGAATGTCCTCTCAAAACAAAACGATCTCTGATGCGGATCTGGCTGTTCTAGCAGAAGTTGAAAATCTGGAGATGCTGGATCTTTCCGGCTCGCCAATCACCGATGCGGGTATCGCGCACATTGCTGAGCTCAAAAAACTCAATACGATTAACCTGACCGGTACACAAGTGACCCCCGAGGGGATTAAAGCGATTTCCGGGCTACCGCTCTATCAGATCACTCTGAAGAATTGCTCCGATGAAATTGCAGTGCAACTCGGAACTATTCCCACCCTTAAAATTCTACAACTGGATGGCACACTGCTAGGCAACGAAGGAATAGCTGCTTTGGCAGAGTTGAATGATCTACGCCAACTGACTGTCTCTGGAGCTCAGCTAACCAATGAAGGTCTAGCAACGTTAAGTGATTTATCCAACCTCATCTCACTCGACATTAGTAATACAAAGGTCACAGATGAAGGTTTAGCAATCCTGGGAGGTCTTTCCACTTTGAATTCTCTCGGGCTTACCGGAACGGCTGTCACCCAACAGGGTGTTACCTCTCTGCAACAGTTGTTGCCAGATACATTTATTGATTTTCAGGATCTTAATGCAAACGGCAATCTTGATGATCCTAACGGAGATGTTTCTGCTCCACCTGTAGAGGCTTCTAACTCTCAGAGAGAATTTCCCGTGGAGGCTGAGGAAAAGAAAAGTCCGCTGGACCTTTTGACTGGTTTCTTTGGCGACGACGAGCCTCAAATAGAGGGAGGCAACGATGGTGGGGAGCTCACCGAGCCGGAAGAACCGGAAGAAAAAGCAGGGGGAACACTCGGAGCTATCTTCCGATCCCTGAATCCACTGGACAATTAACCACAAAGTTCCCCCGTCACATTCAGGGCCAATTGTCGACGAGTTTACCTATCGTAGTGCGCGGAACGTAGTCGGAGACAACTATCTAATTGTCTAACTGTTTCATCCGGTATTCGGCCACGATCTCGGCCGCGTTTTCATTAAAGTAGTCCCGACAACCCGTACAGCAAACATAGTACGTCTTACCTTCGAAAGTCACTGGCATGGTGCCCTTACCACCGGAAACAATACAGACGACTTCCTGCACTCCTTTGCCAAACATACTACCTTTTCGCGTCGCTCCTACTTCACCTAACCGTGTATAGAGTGCTGCGGATAGTTTGCGTTCAAACGAGACAACCATTCTCTTTCCGGCGGCAACGGTACGAAATGAGATGCGGGAAGGTAACGTCATCTCGGCATTGGTAAGGACTAACTTTCCTGAGTCATCTCGTTTCCCGCGTAGTTCGATCTTCTTGCCATCGGCATTCACTCCACGAGCTACATAGACACCATCTTCAAACGACACCCGCAACTCTTTTACAAACTTCCCTTTCGGGCTTTTATAAACCAAAGCGGAGTCCTGCTTGGTAAATTTCCATTCCCAATGACTTTCTTCAATCCAGCCACCTTGTGTCGAGCCTCGTTTGAGTTGCCCTACGCCTTTCCATTGCCCGATGAATTCCTGAATCTCCTGAAGCTCCAGTTTCGGCTTCACTTTTTCATAAGCGGCAGAAGTTGTCAGGCTGACAGCCAGTAGTATCAAAAGGCAGAGTGATAGTTGTTTCATGATTCGAATACGATAATGCTGGCGGTGAAGCCATGTAAAAAATTCTTACTGCCAACCGGCCCTAATTCGCCCTGAGCGAAAAAACCGGCAACGGGGATTTGACCTAAATGTTCTCGAAGCACTCCGGCATCGTGGGACGCGACATCAAAAAGTCTGGTTCCCCGTCCGTTGCAGGTGAACAGTAATGCCGCGGACCCTGAGTTTTCCAGCTGGCTAACCAGCTGGTTTAATTCTAAGCTCGCGGACTCATGATCGCGAATATGAAACTGCACGGTCTGTCCCACGCGTAAAAAATCCGCGACGACCACGGCCTTTTGATCAGGCTCCACACCGATCACATTCCGGATCAGAAAATCTCCCATTTCATACTCATCCTGATACTCACTCACCACCTGGCCTATATGAAACCCGTTCTGCATGGCCGCCTGTTCATGGTTTGGTAGTTCTTCATACAGCTGTTTTAAGACATCCAACGCCGGCTTGCCTCCAAGCCCCAGAATCATATTCTGTTCCACTCCAGTAATCACATAACGCTGGCCAATGGGACGACACCCCTGCGAGACAACCGAGTGCGTTTTAATGCCACCCTGTAAGACCACCACCGCTGCCCCGTTGTTATAGACTTCTGAGCCAACTACGATTCGGTTTTCGTCCGGCGTGTGAAATCCGGATGCCATTCCGCCTATGACGGGAACGCCGGGCCTGTCTTCATCTAGCCGACTGAGTAATCCATCAGCAGGAAACGAAAACGGCTCACCTACCAGAAGCATGACCGCATCATCTGACCATTCACCTGCCAGCGATTCAGGCCAGCCAATAAACGTTCCTCCATCAGGTGTTCGTTCAAAGGTGAGTCGCATCGAGTCCACTTGCGTCTCCGGCAGTGAAGCACACCAGATCGAAATCGCAGGCTCCCCTTCAACTTCAATCGCGTCAGCAACAATGCTCTCTCCGGTCGAACCCAATGAATGTACCGGAGCAAGATCGGCGGTCAGTTTCTCAACAATCTCTTCTAACTCACTTTGAAAGTGAGGCGATACGAAAACGGTTAGTAGATCGATTCCACTGGGTAATTGTTCACCGAGTTTTTTGCATGAATCCTCTATTGGCAAACGCCAATCCAATGATCTCACCACCGCGCTGGCAAACTGGTTGTTCGACATGTCTAACTCTCCCGAAAATAAATTGGATCGTATCTGGTGATGGAATTTGATTGCGAGTCGATCACTAACGCTAATATAGTAGAGGTACAACGTGACGAACACCGCCATCCCGACCGCTCTTTTCCTACCCCGTATTATGTCAAAATCATTAATCCTAACGCTCGCACTTCTTTATTGTTTCCCTGACACCAGTCTCGGACAAATCCGCAAACTTAGCTGGTTGAAGGACGCTCAAACCCCTCCGGCAGGAGAATTCAATCTCAATCCACTGAATCACTGGCAGGCCAATCTCGATCAAGTCATAACTTCCCGTAGGCAATGGGAAAAACCAAAGCATGTCGAGAGCCGCAGTGTTCGGGAAGTCATCGAAAAGCGATGGCTGGAATTCCTCGGCCCCTTGGCGACTCAACCTCGAAAACTACCTAAGCTGGAAGTTTTGGATCGCCAGATTATTGGCGATGTGGAACGGACATTGGTGAAATACGAAGTCCTGCCAGGCGACTTTGTTGAAGCCTATATCCTTAAGCCGACTCAGGTTGTTGGAAAAATCCCTGGCGTAGTGGTACTGCATTCGACGGTAGAAAACAGTATCGAGTTGCCTGCTGGAATAGATGGCCGTCCGGAAGAATTTCATGGTCTGGGTGCGGCACAACGAGGGATGGTTGCTATCGTGCCACGAAATTATCTGTGGCCTACCAACCACGGAATACAGGCCGGCGAAATGGCCGCTGATTTTTTGAAAAAGTACCCCGAATCAAAAGGGATGGCACGAATGCTATACGACAGTCAGGTCGCTACAGATATTCTCGCAGCATTGCCGGAAGTCGACCCGCATCGCTTAGGTTGTGTCGGGCACAGTCTAGGTGCTAAAGAAGTGCTTTATCTGGCCGCCTTTGACCAACGAATCAAAGTAACGGTTTTTAGTGAAGGAGGCATTGGTACGAGCTTTTCCAACTGGGATGCGCCTTGGTATTTAGGTGACACCATCCATACAGACTTTCCTCATGATCACGAAGAGCTACTTGCCTTGATCGCGCCAAGACCCTTTCTGCTGATCGCTGGGGATTCAGCCGATGGCAATCGAAGCTGGCCCTATATTGCAAAAGCGATGGCAGTCTATCGGTTCTATACCAATACACCGGCCATCGCTTTTTATAATCATGGCACTGGTCACCCGCTAACACCAGAAGCGGAAAAACGAAGTTACCAGTGGTTAGTCGAAGGGCTCAAACACGCTCGCTAACTAGAGCAAACCTTTTGTTACCAAGGCCCCCGAATGTAATAGACTCCGAATTGTTCCGTACTGCTGGGATACATCGGTGTTTTCTTAAACGGTCCGCGTACCGTCGCGCCGGATGCGGGATTTAGGCTGAACTGATGGTACAGTGGTACGATCAAGTTGCCAGAAACACCCCAGTTGTGAATTCGCATGGTAGTGGCGGTCGGCGGAACGATTAAGGCGATCGGAGTGCCGGTGTGCTGATGCCCGTAGACTCCATTCCATGAGGTTTGAGCCGCATGCTGACGTTGAAAAGTCTGCATGATACGGTTTCGTCGGCCAGCCTGAGCTTCTGATTCAAAGGAGACTGAGCTAATAAGAAGAGCCAGACATACGCCGACCCAGAATTTGAATTGCTTGTGCATTTGGACATTCCTGAGGGAGTTTCAGCCGCACAAGCCTGAGAACTTATCGATAACGAATGAAAGTTCGTGTGAATCCTGAGCCGTTTGGATAGTAGTTGTGATAACTACGATTGTGTCGGTACAGAAACTCGTGGGGCATTAAAGGTTGATATGTATTGTAAGTATGCCCTATGTGTAGTGGTACCTGACGAGGAGCTGGGTAAATTACAGAAGGAATTCCGCCACCCTGAGTAGGACTGTAGTAATTGTAGAAGAGACGCGGATTAGTAGGAACCGCCCTTTGTTCTTGAATCGGCGTGGCAGCCGGTGCCTGCTTTAGCACGGCAGGTTCCTGAGGCGCTGCTTTCGCTTTGGCTTCGGTTGATTTACGAGTGAGTTTTAGCTTCGGCCCTGCCGCTTCCACCATCACGCTGGGAAGCATAAACAAAACTGAAAACAGAACGCTAGCAATGATCTTAGATTTAGCCATCATTTGACTCCTCGTTAGGGCCGACTTTTCACCATTTCAGTCGGCACTCCCATTGTCTGTGTTTATCCTAACCACAGACGAATTGTTACCTTAATATTCTAATTCGGCCTTTTCCGGTTGTAGGGACAAATGTTTGTCCTGAATTCAGCGTGATTGGTCTAGAATCCGTGCTTTGCACGCCCAGTTTCTTAGACTCAGCTATTAAGAAACCGTGATAACCGGTATAATCGTCAGTCTTTAACACGACTGTCTGCATGGGATTAGGGGGCATCAAGGCCTCCACTTACAGACGTTTTGAATGGAGTCACGTGTTGCAAAGGGAGTGCACCACCATTGGCTAGTACAGCAAGCGGAAAGAGTAAACCTCGTCGAACGACAGCCAAAGCAATGGCCGCCAAGCAGCGGTCTATTTCGGTCAGTGAGTTCTTTGCCAAGAACCGACACCTCTTAGGGTTCGACAACCCTCGCAAGGCCCTCTTAACCACGGTCAAAGAAGCCGTCGATAACTCATTAGATGCTTGTGAAGAAGCTGGGATTGGTCCGGAGATTTGGGTGACGATCACTCAGACAGAGCCAGACCGATACAAAGTATCTATTCAGGATAATGGTCCGGGGATTCTCAAACGACAGATCCCATTAATTTTTGGGAAGTTGTTATACGGTTCAAAATTTCATCGTCTACGGATGAGTCGTGGACAACAGGGGATCGGGATCAGTGCTGCCGGAATGTACGGAATGCTGACCACCGGAAAACCGGTCAAGATTGTCTCGAAGCTTTCCATTCGCAAACCCGCTCACTACTACGAACTTCAGATCGACACGAAAACTAACAACCCACAAATTCTCAACAACCGTGGCGACGGACTTGATATTCCTGCTGGTGAAAAAGGCCGGAAGATCATGGAGAAGAAAAACATCGAGTGGGAAGCATTCTACCCCATACCTGAAGTGGGAGAAGATGAGACGCCTCCAGAGCCTGTCGAGGTTCGCAGTGGTACACGTGTCACTTTGGAAATTGAAGCAAAATATCAGCGAGGGCGCGGCAGCGTCGATGAGTATCTGGAGATGACTGCCATCGCCAATCCTCACGTCACCTTACATTACCTCGACCCTGAAGGCACACTACACACCTATGCACGGAGCACCGATCAGCTCCCACCAGAAGCCAAGGAAATTAAACCCCATCCGTATGGTGTCGAGTTAGGTCGATTGGTCACCATGCTCAAGGAAATGAAGGAGGGGACGATCACGCAGTTCCTGACCTCCAGTTTCAGTCGAGTCAGCCCGGCGGTGGCACGTCGGATTTGTGAAGGAGCGGATGTTAGTACTCGTAGCAGTGTCAAAAAAATCAGCCGCGACGAAGCAGATAAAATCTATAAATCCATTCAGCAGACCAAGATCAAGGCTCCCAGCACAGACTGTATTGCTCCGATCGGTGAAGAACTGCTACTCAAGGGACTTCATCAGGTCGTACCTGGCGAATTTTATGTGGCCGCCACCCGGCCTCCCTCCGTCTATCGCGGTAATCCGTTCCAGATTGAATGTGCTCTGGCTTACGGGGGACACAATGCGGCTCAAAAGGTATCCCGGGAATTGCTCGAGCGACTCATCGATGAAACGGACGCTCGGACGTTACGACAGTTTTTGATGAACACCTTCGACGGACTTGGTGCCGACTCGGCTGACAAAATCATGAAGGCTGGTGAGTTTGGCAGTCGACAATCCCCTTCAAAGCTGAAACAGGATCAGATCGAACGTCTGCACGACTGCATGAAAAATGTAAACGTCTCTGACGGGCAAGCGATGCAAGTCTTACGATATGCCAATCGCGTACCACTGCAATTTAAGATGCGTGACTGTGCGATAACGCAAACGGTCATGAAAATGAATTGGCGTAGTTACGGTCTGTCTCAGTCACGTAGCAATCTACCGTCCGGCCCGGTGAGAGTCATGGTGCACGTCGCCAGTGTCTGGGTCCCATTCACCAGCGAATCCAAAGAGGCGATCGCCCATTACGATGAAATCCAAAAGGAAATTCGTTTGGGACTGCAAACCGTGGGACGAAAACTGGGAATGTTCCTACGTCGCCGACAACAGGTGAAAAAGGAAGGCGAACGTCGAAACGTATTCGTCCGCTACCTCGGTGAAGTAGCTCAGGCTGTCTCCGACCTGAACGGATCAGATCGTGACGAAATCTATAATCACCTGACTCGAGTTGCCAAACGAGTGACCAAGGAAGCGGATACTAAGCTGGATGATCGAGGTAACAAGGTCACTGAGGAAAACTACGGTGATAATGTACTGATCATTAAGGATGACCCTGAAGAAGGGCTCACCGAACAACTTGATAAAACCACTCCGCAAAAGAAACTGTTTTAATCCCTAAAGAACAGCAGGATCCTGCTTTACCAGAGATAAGAGATGGCAAAGAAAAAGGCGAAAAAGCCGACACCAGCACAACAAGCTCGCAAGGCAAAGCTCACCGCGAAAGATAAAAAGACTCTGAATTCCCTCGTCGGAATGGCCGATGGTGTCGTGCGACAGGCAAGCCGCGGACGCGCTCCGTACTTTGAAGTACCATCACGTAGTTTGTCCAACGTGAAATACAGCCCCACCAAAAAGATCATTGAGATGGGGAGTTCCAAGAACAAGCGTGAACTATTTAATCTCTCTCAAGCTCGAACTTACATGCAAACCTTGCTGGTCGGCAGAGGATGTAAAGAACTTATCGAACAGGGTAAAACGACCAGCATTCGTGGTCTCTACTACTTACTCAAACACACCATCGACGGAACTCGGGAAGAAACATTTAACGATCAGGGAGATTGCGATCCCGTCATTGAAGACGTGGAAGTCACGCTCAACGCCTTACGGGAAGAACTGCATGTCTATGCTTCTAACCGAGGTGCCATGGTCGGGAACATCCAGTTGATTGACTCAGGAGACGAAATCGACTGTTCAAGGATGGGATCCGGCGGATATGCCATCCCATCGATTGTCGAAGAAGAAGTCATGCAATTTGTAAAGTGTGATGCCGACTTTATCCTCCATGTTGAAAAAGACACCGTCTGGCGACGGTTCAATGAAGATAAGTTTTGGAAACAGCACAATTGCATTTTAACGCACGGGAACGGACAACCTCCACGCGGCGTGCGACGTCTTCTCAGTCGCATGCACAACGAGTTAGGCTTGCCCATCTACTGTTTGCTCGATAACGATCCCTGGGGCTATTACATCTACAGCGTTATCAAGCAGGGGTCCATCAATCTTGCTTATGAATCACGTCGAATGGCAATTCCGGGAGCCAAGTTTATTGGACTACGAAGCCGGGATTACGAACTTTGTGAATTGAACCCCAGCGTGACAATCAAGCTCAGTGATAATGACATTAAACGAGCCAATCAAATCGCCAAGTATCCCTGGTTTGAGAAAAAGAAACGCTGGCAGAAAGAAATCAAGAAGATGTTGAGTAACGGATTTAAACTCGAGGTCGAAGCATTGATTTCCAAGGATATTAGCTATGTCACTCAGGAGTACGTACCCGAACGACTTGCTGAAGCTAACTTCCTCGACTAACTCCAGAATACTATCGCTAGCCATTTTAATCAGACGGGAGCCACCGTCGTGAACTCACCTGACCGCTCGTATCAGTTACGTCCTCTTACAATGGACGACTTTCAACAGGTGACCAATTTATGGCGTAGTACCGACGGCATGAGTCAGCTCGAGTCCGCCGAAGAACTGGGGCGATTTCTCACACGGAATCCTGACTGCAGTATCCTTGCGGAAGAAAACGGGCAACTGTTAGGCGCAATTCTCTGTGGTCATGATGGCAGGCGAGGCTACATGTATCATGCCGCTGTTTCAGCCCTGGCTCGAGGTCGAGGAGTGGGCCGAACAATGGTTGACTATTGTATTGGCCAACTGCGAGATCTAAAAATTCAACGAGTCACACTCTTTACGCTCGATGATAATTGCCCTGCGAAAGAGTTCTGGAAACACCTTGGGTTTCGTCAACGGCATGACATTACGCAATTTGCTTTTGATATCAAAGAATTCAGCTAAGCGATGTCTCTCTACGATTATCCGCGGTATTACGATCTGGTCTACGGCTCGGACTGGAAAGCAGAATTCGATTTTCTCACTGGCATCTTTAATCAGCATGTGACTGGCACGACAAAGCGATTGTTGGAACCGGCCTGTGGAACCGGCCGTTTGATGTTCAGGCTGGAACGCGCTGGGCTGGAAGTCGATGGCCTCGATCTAAGCGAAAAGGCTGTTGACTATTGCAACCGTCGCCTTCGCAAACATGGGTTTCGTGAGTCTGCCTGGGTCGGCGACATGACGGATTTTAAGGTTTCGCAGAAATACTGCGCAGCCTTTAACACTATCAATAGCTTTCGTCACTTGGAAACACATCAACAAGCGTTGAATCACTTGAGGTGTATGGCCCGAGCGATCCGTAAGGGTGGTGTCTATGTATTGGGACTACACTTATGTCCAGAGATAGGACAACCTATTGAAGAAGAGTCGTGGCTGGCACGCCGCGGTCACCTGTGTGTACAGACAAGTATGTGGTTAGTCGAGCGAAATTTATCTAAGCGATATGAAAGATATCACATGCAATATGATATCTGGACTCCTACGAACCATCAGGTACTCGATGACGAATTCAATTTTCGCACCTACACCAAGCAGCAGTTTGAGTCGCAATTAGTCGGACAAGTCGCTGAATTTAAAATCACCGCGGCGTATGACTTCAGCTACGATCTCCAGCGACCTATCGAAGTGGATCATGCTACCGAAGACGTCGTCTATATTCTCAAAAGAGTATAATCGTCGATAACCAATGCACTGACTCAGCTTTCATGGAGTAACCTGATGCGTTTTCTTGTCCTCCCGGCAATCGCGACATTGCTGTCTTTTAGTATGGAGTCCCTAATGACTGCTCAGGCAACAGAACCTGATTTCGATGAGATCTCTGGATGGATCGAAAGACAACTCGAGTATACCAAAGACCCCAGTCTCTCCGTCGCCGTCGTGAAGGATGGAACCATACTCTTTGCCGAAGGTTTTGGGTGGGCTGACAAACAACGACGGAAAAGAGCGGATGCCCATACAGCTTACTCGATCGCATCCGTCTCCAAGCCTCTCACAGCAACTGCAATTCAACGACTGGCGGAAGCCGGGAAGCTCGACGTGGATCAGCCGGCGAATACATACCTCGGTAAAGTGAAGATTACTAATCCATTCGGCGATGCGGACGACATCACCCTACGCCACTTGATGAATCATACATCGGGGTTGGGTTTGCATTATCAGTTTTATTATCAGTCCGATGATCATCCTGTCCCCTACCGCGATACCACCATTCAACATTACGGCATTGCCGTCCGACCGCCGGGAGAGTCCTATCGTTATTGCAATTTGGGTTACGGAATTCTGGACTACATCATTGCCCGTCAGTCGAGACTGTCTTATGCCGAGTTCATGGACAAACATGTCTTCGGTCCCCTTGGCATGACCCACAGTTTTGTCGGACTGCCAACCGACAAACAAAAAAACATCGCTGTTAGATATAACCGACAGGGTCAGGCTATTCCACATTATGAATTCGATCATGACGGAGGCTCCGCCATCTATGCCTCAGCCTATGACTTAGCTCGCTTCGCCGTACTCCATATTGGTAGCGGACTTCACGAGGTCCTGTCGCCTGCATTTGTCGAACAAATGAAAGAGCCCACTGCCTCCGTCAATTCGAATGCCGGATATGGTATGGGTTGGCTTATCGAAGATGGAGACCATTATTTGGTGAGTCACACGGGGGGGATGCCAGGAGTCGCCACGCGGGTCACGCTGGCCCCGAAAGAGGGACTCGCTGTCATTTGTCTTAGCAATACTGAAAGTAGCCTCCCTCATCAGGCTGTAAAAAAGATTTTGTCGGACTGTCTCGACGACTATCCGTATGACCACCCCAACTTACTGTTGCGACCTCGTCGTCAGACCCCCCCTCCCTTCAAGCCAACCGAAGAATTGATCGGCACCTGGACCGGCGAGATTAAGACCTATGAAGGCGAACGCCACCTGACTCTCTGGCTTGGTAAAGATGGAACCTGCAGGGCACGATTGGAAGGCCAGCTCGTAACTCTGGTGACCAATGCTCAGTTCAACGACGGGTTGCTGACCGGAATCATCAATGGAGACTTACAAACGTCAGATACCTCACGGGTAAAGCATCGCCTAAGGCTGCAGTTAGTGCTCCGCAAAGGGCAACTGGTCGGCGCCGTGGAAGCCGTCACTGATCTAACAACTCAGTGGATTCAAGGCGAAAAAATAATCCCGAAAAACTATTACGGACTGAGCCATTTTACATCGCTCAAACGCTCGTCAAAGATTGGTAGTCAGCAGGTTTTGTTCAATGGACGCAATCTGGATGGCTGGCAGATCATCAAGAAATATGACTTTAAGAATCATGGATCAATCACGGGCAAGGACGGAGTACTAAAGCTTGGTAAAGGAAGCCCCGCATCAGGTGTTCGCGTCGCAGGTGATTTCCCCAAAATGAACTATCAAGTCGAGCTGGAAGCACGACGAGTCGAAGGCAGTGACTTCTTTTGTGGCATGACCTTTCCGATCCACGATGCCTACTGTACTTTGATCATCGGAGGCTGGGGAGGAGGTGTCGTGGGACTGTCCAATATTGATACGATGGCCGCTGTCGAAAATGAAACTACCAGTTATCTGGATGTCGAAAACAACCGCTGGTACAAGGTGGCTGTGAGTGTCGACGAGGAACGTGTTCGTGTCTGGATTGATAATAAAGAATACGCCAATGTGAAAACGAAAGAGCATAAGTTTGATATCTGGTGGGAACAGGAACCGGCCATGCCATTTGGATTGGTCAGTTGGAACACCGGGGCTGAATTCCGAAACATTAAAATCAAACCTTCCCAACCCTAGTGATTACCCCTGTCGTATCACTGACATGCACGTCACACCATTTACTTGCCACACTTGCTCAACTTGGGATAATCACTCTCAAACCTGCTCTAAGGTTCATTCAGTTCGTTTAGAAAAGAAGGAACCTGTCAATGATTCATCATTTAGGACACCTCGTACGACGCGGCGAAATGACGATCACCGAATCCAATCAAGTTGAAGGTTGGCTGCAGCTTTATGGACAAGAAACACTCATCCGGTATGAGTTGGAATCCAATCAAGACACACCTCTAGTAGGATGTCGAATTACTTTTGAGCCCGAACTGGTAGAGGATGGTGAAACTGAGCTTCCGTCCGAAATTCAGGCCATTCAGTTTGGTGATCTGATTTCTCTGATGATCCGGGAGGTTGAGCCTCCTATGTTTGACCACACCAACATCGACCTTAAAGTCGATGGCACCTATCGATGCAGCCTTCAGCTCGTCTGGGAATCGCATGACGGTATTATTGATGTCGCCATTGCACCGGCTCAAATTGATGTGCAATGGAACGATGCCGAGCTGCGGCAAAGTGATACAATCCCCGAATCAATCTTGCCGGTTAAGTACCGTGAGACGATTAATCAAAGGCTTGAACAAATTGATAAGGCTTACAGCGAAGACAATGGCGAGTATCTGATCTCAGTCAAAATGCCTTCCGATGCTCAACTTGAAAACCTCGCCGAATTTCAAATTCAAACTATGGTCCATAAGGTTGAAGAAGGCCCCAAACACCGGATGATCGAGTTCATGAAAGAGATCAGCACTCAGGAAAAAAACATCCCAATTTGCGACCTCCTCGAACCACCGATTAAAACCCCGTTGGTCGAAGACATGAGTCGTGACCAGCTTCAGGATAAGGTGTTGGAGATTCTTGGCCGTCTAAGCGTTCTGGGTGTGGAATTCAAGCGTTGTGAACACTTTGATAATGCCAAACTCTACGATTGGCTCATTCATAAAGTCATCCCCTGGGAACGCGTGCATCCGGAATTACAACAATTCCAAATGACGCGTTTCTTTGACACCAGCCTATGGTGCGACGACTGCGGAATTTATCAGAGCCTGTGATCCGACTAGTAAACTGGAAGATCAATTACTCTGCAACTCAGGCTGGCCAATTGCCTAATTTTGTAACTGGCTAACTGACTGATTGGCTAAATGGAAACCCTTATTTACCCAGCACCCAGACATTACGAAATACCACTGGGTTTCCATGGCCCTGTAGATAAAGGATGCCTGGCTCTGGGCCTTCTGGGTGCTTTCCAGGTGTACCGTGAGTTAGCTCCAGATCGTCATGGATCACAACTCCATTATGCTTGATGGTGACACGAGCGTTTTTGATTTTCTTACCAGCGTCGTCGTAACGAGCCGCCGTAAAATCAACGTCATAGGTTTGCCATACCAGCGGAGGTAAAGCCATGTTGACGATTGGTTCCGAGATAGAGTAAATCCCGCCACATTCGTTGTTCTTACCTTCTAATCCGAATGAATCAAGTATCTGACATTCGTACCGCCCATGAACGTACATCCCGCTGTTACCGCGGCCCTGTCCACGAGCAAACGGCATAAACGGCGTTCGGAATTCGAGGTGCAGTGAATGATCCTGGAATTTCGCTTTTGACTCTACATCGTGGCGAAGCAGATTCCCCAACACAATTTGTCCTCGTGTCCAGTTCTCTGCTGACTTAGCTGTGCCATCAAATAATACGGTAGCACCCTTTGGAGGCTTCATTCCTATGGTTTCACTCTGACGATTGACCTTTTCCAGTTTGGCGATGAGTTTATCACCTTCAGCAGCAATCAATTTGCCATCCTTGATCGTAGCAATAGCCGTTCCTTCGTCATCTTCTAATTTGAAAACAACTTGTCCCCGATCATTCAAAGCTCCTTCTACAGCTTCGGTCTTATCTCCCCGTTTCCAACCAGCTCCAGGCAATCCACCGGTAAACGACACGGCACGAAACTTACCAGAACCTAACGCAATAATCTGCAAGCCGATCTTGGTCTTTTCGCCATCCTCGATGAAGTCACCAACGTACTCACCTTGAATTTGATAATCGAGGACTTTGGCAGCTTCAGCCGGATCGATCCATTCTTTTTTTTCCTGAGCTGTAACAGTGGCGATACTACCGAACGTAAATGCCACCACAAGCGTGAGTGCTATCGATTTTCTCATCATGAGTTGCTTCCTATTTAAACTTCAATCTTCGTTCCAAGTGAACGGCGAATATCTTTGTTTTATTCTACTGGCTCGGGCCAGTCTAAGTGTTTGTGTAAGAATTTAAATGTCCCAACACCATTAATAGTGTGCGGGCCGTCAAACCATTCAATCTCGGCCTTGTCTTTGAGCTTTAGTCGGCCCTGATACATAAACCGGACTTTACCAAATTCATATCCTACCCACTGATCTTCCCCAACTCCATCGAAGTGTCCTCTCTCGACCATAAATGGTCGGGGACAGATTAAATAAGCCATTTCGGCATAGTTAAATGTGCCACCCAAATTCCACTCAAAGATCTCATACTCTCCGGTGAACATATAACTGAAGTTGTACTGAGTGGTCGCATTTTTGAGCACCCACTCATTGAAGTCGGCAGAACAAATACTTAAGCAGTAATCAGTCACCAACGGAGGAATTCGCATGGCACTCTTTCCACCATAGGATAGACCATAAAAGGCAATCCGCTTGTCATCCACATTCGGCTGAGTTTTCAGCCAATTCACAATCTGTTGATGTTGCGGTACGATCAAAGAAAACAACGTCTTTCGTTGAGGGTAGCTCTTTCGCTGCAGCGTGCGGAAACGATCCTTAAAGATATAGAGATTCTGAGGAGCAAATGTGATGAATCCGCGTTCGGCCAACTTGGTCGCAAATGCTGAATAGTATTGGATATTTTGTTCACCAATCACATCCTGTGGCCGGCCTTCCAGTCCGTGCTGACAAACTACGACCGGACGTTGTTCACCCTCATCAATCCCTTTGGGAATTGTGATAATCCCATAGGCGATAATGTCATCAAAGACATCCAGCACGACTTCGTATCGCGTCCAGGCATCTGTTTCTTCGATGAGACGAGACCGGGGGTTCAGCGCCTTAAAAGGCAGATCGAAGTGCCCAATAGTTTCTTCCCGGAAGTAATCTCGATAGGGTTCAATCGTCTTTTCGTATGCCTCGACACTGCTGGTATCCACGTCCTTAAAAAAGTCCTTACGGATAAAATGGCTCTCGGTCAGTAACCACTGAGTGTGGGCATTGATTTCATGAGCCTGTTGCGATTCCCGTGCTTGAACATCCGTTAGCTCACGACACAATTTCGGAGCCGAACCAACGGCTGCTATTTTGGAATTTGGGAGTACTGCTGCCGCCACAGACTGAAGTGCCTTTTCAGATGCGAAGACGCCGTAGCCATCCCCACTAACGATCAGTGAAAGTGCATCTAACTGCTCGTTACCGATTAGTTTCTTCGCACGGGCGACTTCACTACTAACCACCTTCGGGTCTGGTGTATCAAGGCTGGCAGGAGCGCCTCCTTCACTTGGCAATTCAAATTCCGGACCCTTTGCGGCTTCAATGACCAATGATCTGGGAGCAATCAGACTAGCTAACTCCGCGTCGCCAAACTGATCTAGCAACCCATACACGTTGCGGCTCACCGGTTCTGACCACATGTCCTGCCGCGAGTCAAAATACCCACTCACTAACGTGGCATCGATCCGAGTATCTAGTGCGGCACTATACAAGGCAAGCAAACCACCTTCACCATATCCAACCACACCGATCTGTACATCGCTGTCATTACGGGACTCACACCAATCCACCACCGCCAGTACCTTTTGAATTTCAAACCCGATGAGGTGGCGGCCTAGTTCATAACTACTGCGATAAAGGAATTCGCGTGTCGTCATCTTGGCTCGATTGTTACGTGATTCATACTGCCTACTAATCACAGCCGGCACGATCACCGTAAAACCACTTTCAGCGAGTCGTTTCGCATACTGCTGATCGGCAGGTAACCCATCGGCCAGTCCACTTATCATCTCTGGAGTCTGATCTGCGTCCGGAATGGCAATAAAATATGCGCCGTTGGGCTTGTTCGGTTTAAGTAACAACCCCACCCCTGAAATATCTCTTACCGACGGCCACCGTACATTAAAGGCCAGAAACGATTCCCCCTTGGCAACTTCCACCGGGCCACCTGTTCCGGCCACAATCTGGAGATCACCAAAGGTTTTACGCTTATCCACCACTCCGGTAATCTCGGCCAGACGTGCACGACTGTTTGCTACAGAGGCCTCGTAGGCAGCAGCTGAACTGGAGTCACGATTCCAATACCGTTCCCGCGCAGTAATTGTATTGTCGAGTTGTCGCAGTAGAAATTTATCAGCACCCGTAACAATCTGGGATGCAATGTCGCCTTCGAGCGTCAGTGGTTTCGTATTCTCAAGCGGCTGAGCCTGAATAGTCTGGGTGAGTAAACAAAGAGCAATGAGGCACAGTGTGAAATTACGAGACATCTTTGGGGACACCTTAGCGGAGTAGTAGGAAGAAGCTAACGAAATTGATTCTACGGCCTATCCTGAAAGCAATCAAAAGCTACACATGGTCAACATGACGAAAATAAGCGAGCTCGCGTTGCTGTTCCGTCGTTAGCTGTTTCTCAGTCAACGACTTCCACATCGTAATTTCCATCTGACGGTCATTGATCTCGAGCCAAGGTTGTTCAGTTGAGATGGGGGGAAACCAGCCATGAACCTCGCCGATTCCCTGACTTTCAGCATACAAGCTCACAGAACCGGCGACTCGACGTAGCTGTTCAGGGGTATGTGAGACTACAGCGAAATCTTCCAAGCAGGCTAAGTCATCCTTACAACGCAGATGCAGATAACCACAACACTCACCTTGTTCGATGAGCCACAAGTAAGTGTCCTGTCGATGTTTCTGAGCGAGAAAATTCCAATAGTCCAAAGTACGAAACAAGGAGCAGGTCCGATCTTGTTGATTCACGTCATAAAAATGCTGCATCTTCTCTACGGCATCTGCTGGATTGAATAGCTCAACTTCAAAGCCTGCTGTCGCTCCAGGTTTAATGCAAACATTCGGGGCGTCATTCACCACATACCCCAGACGGGCATAGTACTGAGGATCAATATCTGAAAATAGAAAGCTCCATCGGACATCCTCCTGAGCCTGATCCTGCTCTGCAAAATAAAGAAGCTCAGCGGCGAATCCACGTCGCCGGAAATCTGGGTGTGTGTGCACGGCACCGATGAACATCGTCTTTTCAAGTGTGCCATCCAGCGACAAACTCATTGGAAAGACACCCAATGAAGCAGCAACCTGCCCTTCCAATACACCGACATACCATGTCGCCCGTAGATGATGAAGCGACTTCAATCGCCATTGAACATACTTGTCTAAGGGTAAGTCGTTACCCCAGAATTCATAGACATTGGTAAATGCGGCTCGCCTTTCATCTAGGCTCGCCCGGTGGCAATCTAACTTTGGTAGCGTCATCAAAAGCGTTACTACTTCCTTAATCTATTGCCCGGTTTCTCCATTCGAAGTTTCTTATTTCCAGACTTCATTGAAAAACCCAGTGTCGACAATACGCCCCGGTACAAGGTCGGTCGGTGGACTTGAGAGATCGATCACCGACCAATCCGGTAATTTAGGATTCTGTAGTGAATTAGTCCGATCATGCCCTTCACGATGAGTTGGCCCACTATTCAGGACGATATACTTCTGTTGATTGAGGGGGTTCGGGTAAATCATGACAGGCACGTGGGAATCTGACTCATACGTCTTACCGTTTACGACGAGTGTCTCCTGATTCCATTGGATTGGCAACGACTCTTTCTTTTGCATGACTAACTGTAGCAGCGTGTTTGACCGTGTGTCGCCAAAGACTATGAGATTATTTGTTCGTACATCTTCCTGAGAAACATCTTTATCCCATTTCACCTTAGGCACACCGCGATAGAGTGTTTTCCAGCGATGTAAAAAGTGCTCCAGCTCGAAGTGCACCCAGCGTTCAACGTTGGGATTGGCTGATTTTTTGCTTGGCAAGACAACCAAAAAGGATGAAAGAAATGCGTCGTCGATGGGGCCTTGCAGGCCTGGGCGTTTCACTAAGCCTTTGGGTCCGGAGGCAGCACGCTTCCATGCTTCATCCTGACCCGACCCTTTGGTTAGATAAACTGCTTCAGAAATCTGCAATGCTTTGGTACGTGGAATCTGAATGACCTGATCATCAATTTTTATTGTTGCTCCATTTAAAGATAATACCGGATCCAACGTCAACGCAGTCACATTCCGAGTTGTGAGATGATAGGTCTGAGGGTCGACAATCTCTGCATCGACTCGGCTGTCCTGCCAGTGCTTGGCCAATCCTGTAACTTCCAACCAGTGCATGCGGTTATAACGCAATGTCTGAGTCTGCAATGTCACCTTTTTGGGGATCTCTGACTGCCCCTGCTGGACGGCCTCATCCATTTGCTTGAGAATCTGAGCCAAGGAATCGGGGTGATACCGATGTCCCATCCCCGGACCGATAACATGAGGTAACTTGGATCCTTCCGCTTCAAAGGCTCGTTCCATCACTCGAGCTGCTTGAATTTGCTTATCGAGTTCACCGCTATAAGCAACCACTGGCAAATTAAACAAGTTGCGGACATAGTTGGGCACATCATACATACCCCATAATGTCTGAACATATTTCGCCGGATAGTTTTCCGGTTGCATGCGGTTGTACTCTTTCGTTTCGGCAAACCCGGCCCCAGGCCCCACGGCGACCCAATGATCTGCATAATGAGCCCCAACATGCCAGGCGCCAGCACCGCCCATTGAGAATCCCATCAAGACAACGCGACGAGGATCAATGTTGTACTGTTGGCTTACGTGTTGAACACACTCCAGTACATCGATCTCTCCTGCAGACTTAAAGCCCATACAATGGCGACCAAATGGATGGACCACTATCGCGTCCGCCGGAGCAACCTGACTTTTCCGAGTCATGCGTTGATGGATGAAATGCATGTCCGTCGTCTTATCTCCACGGCCATGTAGCCAGACATACAATGGTGCCGGCTTTTCAAAATCAAAGTTCTCGGGAATTTCCAAACCATAAGGCTGGGGACTGCCATCTATGCTGGAGTAATAGCCTCGAACGACCAGACCGGTCGAGCGTGTCCAGTCGTTTTTCCCAGCTGCCAACAACGCCACTCGACGCTCTGCCTCGCCTAGAACAGACTTGGCGATATCGACATGACTTGATGAGTAAAACTCGCCTAAATCTACTGCCCACTGAACACCTTTGACCAGAGCAGAAACATCGGCTGATAATGCACCACGGGCCTGAGGTAATTCCATAGCAATCTGAAGTGCTTGGAGGCGGTGGCCGAGAGCATCCAGTTTGCCCTTCTCTATCTCAACTCCCTGTGGCGGAATCTTATGTGGTATTTTTTCCAGCGTTGGCAGTCCGGAACGATCCAGTGTACTGATTGGCTTACCTAAGTGAGTACCTAAACGACGATGAAAGCGATCCGGCGTTAGTGGAACTGGAATCTTATCCTGAGTACTAACGATCCACTCATCCAAAGCCCCACTCAGTCTGGATTTGACTTCTGCTAATCCGGAATCGGCTGCGAGGTTTCGCAAGGAGTGAGGGTCGGCATGTAGATCGTACAATTCTTCGGCTGCTCGCGGATAGAGAAAGCACTGGCGTTGATGGTCAGGCAACATACCTGCTGCCTCTAACGCCTGCATGCTGTCATAACTGAGGCTCCTGACAGCGTCGGCAGGCGGAGTTGCGGGATACTCCGGAAATGAGTTCCTAATATACAGATAACGACCATCTCGAACGGCTCGGTCATGAGCGGCATAATCATGCCAGTTATGCTCAGCAAAGATGTATTCTCGACTGACAGAAGATGCATTCCGAAGACCGTTGGCGAAAGATTTTCCCTGGAAAGAGGATGGCAGCTCCAGGCCTGCAAGCTGAATGAATGTCGGAGCGATATCCACGCTGCTAACTAAGTTAGTATTGACGACGCCCGGGTCAATTCCACGGGGCCAACTTACAACAAACGGAGTGCGAATGCCGCTGTCATACATAGTTGTCTTACATCGCGGGAATGGACGGCCGTTGTCAGCCATCACAATAATGACCGTATTGTCGAACTCTCCCTGCGTCTTGAGTTCAGCTACGACCTTTCCGACATACTCGTCCATTCTGCTGACTTCATCGTAGTACAACGCCAGATCTTTGCGGACATCTTCAGTATCCGGCATGAATGGAGGAACGATCACATCCTCGTTTGTGTGAGGAGGAGTGACGGCATCTTTTGACCAGCTACGATGAGCGTCGGTTGATGCGAACCACATAAAAAACGGCTTGTCTTTATCACGGCCTTTTAGCGTAGGCACCCATTCTTCACAGCCACTGGGGCGTCCACCTTTGATCGAATCGAAGTGTTCTCGCGGCGCATTGCCAAGATGCCATTTACCCGCCGCTGCCGTATAGTAACCAGCCTCTTTCAGCACTTTGGCAAATGTGATCTGATCTTCCGGAAGCGGCTGATGTAATTCTCCCGCCCCAGTCGAATGAGGATAGCGGCCGGTCATAATACTACAGCGACTGGGGCTACAGGAACTGGTCGTCAGAAACGCGAGATCAAACCGCATCCCCTGCTTAGCCAGTTGGTCAACATGCGGCGTTCGGATATTGGGATGACCATAGGCTCCGTAGTCATTCCAACTGATATCATCGCCAATAATGACAATGAAATTCGGACGCTCATCTGCCACCAAACGGCCTGATAAAAGACAGGGAAGCAAAAGGATTAATCGCGATACAATTACCTGAAACTTGAGTTGATTCTTGGGTTGAAACATGGGATCAAGACCTGCTGTGGATTTTCTGTTGGTTCGTTCTGTCAGTATACTTCACATCTCTCCACGCCTGTGGATTCAACTGATAAAATGAAATTGAACCTATTGCCCTAAACCTATCTGGAGCAAAAACATGAGCCCACTTCCACGTGTGATTACAGACGATGTCCTTTCCGACAACCTCATCGAGTTATTGGCTGGCAAAATCGAACGTCTCCCCTGGGCAACTTTAGATGGCGAATCAGATACCGCAGTGGATGGAGTGCTCACTTTTGGTCACATGCTGGTGACGGCAGAGCATATGGCAAAATTCCCTAATCTAAAAGTCGTTAGCAATTATGGCGTGGGTGTTGATCACATTGATGTCGCAGCGGCTCACGAGCTGAACATTCCGGTAGGTAATACTCCACACGTACTCAATGGCACGACCGCTGATCAGGCCATGACTTTACTACTGGCCGCAGGAAGACGATTACGCGAAGGGGACATCTATGCCCGCAGCCCGGAATTCACCTACTTCGACCCTGCGTATATGCTGGGAACAGAAGTGCACCATCAAACGGTTGGAATTATCGGATTAGGTGGAATCGGCTACCAAATCGCTCGGCGATGCGCGGCGTTCGATATGAAAATCCTTTACCACAAACGCACGGAGCTGAAGGATAACCCAAGTAATTTAGAGCTGACTTATGTCTCATTGGACGAGCTCCTCGAACAATCGGACTATGTCGTTACGATTTGTCCGTTGACTGAAGAAACGACGGGGCTTATCAGCACTAAAGAATTTGCCAAGATGAAGAATTCTGCTGTGCTCGTAAACGTCGCTCGGGGGCCGGTTGTCGATACGGCCGCTCTTACCACGGCTCTACAGGAAGGGCAGATCTATGCTGCCGGTCTGGACGTCACCGATCCCGAACCTTTACCGCGTGACCATCCCTTGCTTGCCTTGAACAACGTCACTATCGCTCCGCACCTCGGCAGTGCGACTATACAAACGCGGCGAAAAATGGCTGAAATCAGTGTCGACAACTTGCTGCTCGGCCTTCGTGGTGAATCATTACTACATTCGGTTTAAGAATTTCTACAGAAGAGAAAATGTCCCGGATACGACTTTCATCGTTTGTTTTTTGGCTTTCGGCGTTGTGCCTACTTAGCTCGTTCGTGCTGGTCGGGGTCGCACAGCCACCTGCTTCAACGCCTGCGTTCTCTACGGAGCAGCTCGACTTTTTTGAAACTAACGTTCGGCCAGTACTCGTTTCCAAATGCATCGAATGCCATGGGCCTGATACTCAGGAATCTGAATTAAGAATCGATTCAAGGGAGGCCATTATCAAAGGCTCGACTTCCGGCAGCATCGTCGACTTGAAGGCACCCGAAAAGAGCTTGCTGCTTCAAGTGCTAAGTCATCAACAGGATATCCAGATGCCGCCGGACGACAAATTGGCGGATAAGGAAATTGCTGCGATCAAAGCCTGGATCGAGTTGCGACTTCCTTGGCCGCCAGGTGATCAGGGAAAAATTACAAAATACGATTCGTATGACACCATGCGACGTGAACACTGGGCATTTCAGCCTATCGAGCCCGTGCAGTTGCCAGCGGTCAATGACATTACCTGGGCTCGCAGTCCACTAGATACGCTTGTGCTGGCCAAGCTTGAATCTGCTGAAATTAAGCCTTCCCCTGAAGCCGATCGCCGAACGCTGATTCGTCGAGTCTATTTCAATCTTCTGGGCATTCCTCCAACTCCTCAACAAGCCCAGTCATTTGTTGATAATCCGGAACCCGATGCCTATGAGCAACTGGTAGATCAAGTCCTCAGTGCACCCCAATTCGGAGAGCGTTGGGGGAGACATTGGCTCGATGTCGCTCGCTACAGCGATACACTAGGATACAACTTCCAGCGTGAGCGCAGATTCCCCTTTTCCTATACCTATCGAGACTACGTCGTCCGGGCCTTCAATCAGGACATTCCGTATGATGATTTTATCCGTCATCAACTTGCGGCTGACCTAATGACACTTGAAGACCAACGTGATCTAGCCGGTATGGGATTACTCACTGTTGGTCGACAGTATCGGCGTGAGCAACTCGACACTGACGACCGCATCGATACTGTGACTCGGGGATTCATGGGACTGACCGTTGCCTGTGCCCGTTGCCATGATCATAAATATGATGCCATTCCCACAGAGGATTATTATTCGCTTTACGGAGTTTTCGCCAGTGCTCGCGTCCCTGCCGAGCTTCCAACGATTCAGACGCCGGAAGAGACAATTGGCTATACCCAGTTCGCAGAAGGGTTGGCGGTCGTTCAGGGTGAATTAGACGAATATGACACCAAACGTGCCGGCGAATTCACTGAGTTATTTCGTGATAAGGTGTTTGACTATTTTGTTCGAGCCGCTGGCCGTCCAGATGAAACGCAAATTAAGTCAATTGAGGCACTTTCTGTTCGCGATACGGATATCCGAAACGCACAAGTCACTCAATGGCAATCCTACGTCCTTAAAACCGTAGCCAATGATGACCCGTTCTTCTCATTGCTAAAAATACTTGGAGCTACCCAGGCTGACAAATTCGTAGAAGTCGAATCAGCAGCAAGGGAAAAACTAATGACGCTCGAAGAAGGAATTGAGAGCGGCCAGGTTAACCCGCTTCTTAAACGAGCTTATCTGGAGAATCCACCAAAGTCTGTCTTGGAACTATCAATAATCTACGCCAACATCCTGCAGGACGTACGAAATGAAACCAAGAAGCTCGGGACGCAACTTACTCCCGCTCAGCAACAGGTCTACCAGCACCTGATCAGTGAAAACTCACCCACCCATGTCACATTGGAAAACGTCAATCAGTTTTACAATCGGGCGGATGGGAATACGCGTAACGGTCTGGTCAGAAAAATCGACCTCTACAAATCGACGACACCGGGCAATCCGCCACGAGCGATGGTCATGGAAGAGAAACCAAATCCTTATAATCCCGTGGTCTTCATCCGAGGTAATTCCGGAAGACGTGGTGAACCCGTCAAGAGGCAATTCCTATATGCGCTAGATGGCGATCAGCAGGAGCCTTTTAAGAATGGTGGTGGTCGACTGGAGTTGGCGGAAAAGATCGCCCACCCAGACAACCCACTTACCAGGCGAGTGTTGATCAATCGAATCTGGTCACATCATTTTGGCAAGTCCTTGGTGACGTCGCCCAGCGACTTTGGAATACGCTGTGACAAACCCATCCAACTTGATCTTATGGATTATCTGGCAAATGTTTTGTTGGAAAACGACTGGTCCATCAAAGAAGTGCATCGCGAAATTTTACTTTCGGCAACGTTTCGTCAAGCATCTGTCGACCGACCTCAAGCCAGATCCGTGGATCCTGAAAACGCATTATTCTGGAGGAAGAACCGTCAGCGACTCGAATACGAAGCATTTCGGGATTCAGTGATGTATGTCACCAACGAATTGGACTTCCGCATGGGAGGACTCTCAGAAGACCTAACTAATTCCCCCACGAATCACCGTCGAGCGATCTATTCGTTTATCGACAGACAGGATCTGGCAGGACTGCTTCGGGTGTTTGATTTCCCTAATCCCGATAGTCATAGCGCTCAACGTCCGGTTACCACCGTTCCTCAACAGGCCTTATTCATTATGAATTCGCCGGTCATTTTGGAGCGTGCAAAACGTTTCGTTCTCAGTTCTGAATTTCAAACCACCGCCGAATCTGAACGACTCTCTTACTTGTACCAAAGATTCTTCCAACGCTCTCCATCTTCAACCGAAGAGAAAGTCGCTAAGCAGTTTTTTGCTGGCTGGATTGAATCGAGTGAAACCTCAAAAATGGATGCCTGGCAACAATACGCCCATCTGTTATTGATGACCAACGAATTCATGTTCGTGGACTAAAACAATGAAGAAACCAAACGAAGGAATATTTCACAGTAGCCCTGCTGCATTAACGGGCTTCAGTCGCCGCGAGTTACTGGCTCGATCGGGGACGGGATTGGGCATGATGGGGCTCGCCGGATTGCTTGGGGATGACTCATTGCTGTCGACTTCTCAGGCCGCCGATGCTGTCAGCCCACTAGCGCCCAAACAACCTCACTTTGAAGGCAAGGCGAAACATGTCATTCACATCTTCTGCAACGGCGGACCGTCGCACGTCGATACATTCGACAACAAGCCTGAATTGACCAAGCATCATGGTAAGCCTCTTCCATTCAGTAATTTAAAAACAGAACGCAAAACAGGCCATTGCTTCGGGACTCCTTTTAGCTGGAAGCAATATGGGGAATCCGGCATTGAAGTCAGTGAACTATACGCAAAAACGGCAGCTGCCCATATCGATGACATGTGCATCGTCCGTAGTATGCATGCGGATGTACCTAACCACGAGCCCTCGTTGTTGCTCATGAATTGCGGGGAATCAACATTGATTCGTCCCAGTGTTGGGTCATGGATTTCGTATGGACTGGGAACGGAGAATCAAAACCTCCCTTCGTTCATTGCCATGTCTCCGGGAGGCTATCCCATTAAAGGGGCACAGAATTGGCAATCTGCATTCTTGCCTGGCATCTATCAGGGCACGTACATCGACAGCAAGCATCGCGATGTGGAAAAACTGATTGCTAACATTCGCAACTCCGACATTCCTCTAAATCAACAACGGCAACAGCTGAATGCATTAAAACGTCTTAACGAAATTCATCGAGAGCAACGCGGAGAGTCACCAGAGCTGGACGCACGGATCGAAAACTATGAGCTGGCTTATCGAATGCAATTGGAAGCCAGCGATGTCTTTGATGTCAGCGACGAACCAGCTCATGTTGTGGAAAGCTATGGGACCAGTGACGCGGCTCGGCAAATGCTCATCGCCCGACGGCTTGTTCAACGTGGTGTGCGTTACGTCCAGTTATGGCACGGCGCCGGTCAACCCTGGGACAATCATGATGACATTGAAGCAAACCATCGAAGATTGGCGGGGCAACAGGATAGTGCCATTGCTGCCTTGATGAGTGATCTAAAACGGTTAGGGCTGTTTGATGAAACACTGATTATCTGGGGTGGTGAGTTCGGTAGGACACCGGTAGTCGAATTGCCAACCGCCGGTGCTAATCAAGGAAAGATTAACGGACGTGACCACAATCACTGGGGATTCACTGTCTGGCTGGCCGGCGGAGGCATACGCGGTGGTCAAACTTACGGCACGACCGATCCGTTTGGCTTCCGAGCCGAAGAAAATCCAGTACATGTCCATGATCTGCACGCTACCATGCTGCACTTAATGGGTTTTGATCACAAGCAGTTAACCTACCGGTACGCCGGCCGGGACTACCGCCTGACCGACGTCCATGGTGAAGTAAAACAGGACTGGCTGGCTTAACGAGTTAAACAGCTTCCCATTGATTGGTCTCAGCTGCTTTTAAGATCGCTTCGATCACTTTCATGTTTCCAACGGCATCGGAAATGGGCGTTGGTACATCCGTGTTATCCATCACAGCACGCGAGAACAGATCTCCCTGAATACCGTATTGATCACAAATATCAAATACGATCTCTTCAATTTCTCCACACGCCTTTTGGTGCCACATTTTACATGGCTGATCCGGCGGAGCATTAAAAGGTATCTCTATCTCGATACGACCTTCCACTCCGAAAATGTTGACTCGCTGATACGGCGCTAGTTGAGTTGAGCAAGTAAATGTCGATGTGCCACTTCCAAAATCAAGAATCGCACTCGACAAAATGTCGGTGCCAAATTCCGGATGAAATTCCGCCACACCGGTAACTCGGGAAGGCTCCCCGGCAAAGATGAAGCGTGAAAGACTGATTGGGTAACAACCAATATCCATCAAGCCGCCTCCACCAATGTCAGCCATATTACGAATATTATTCGGGTCATCGTTGAAGTAGGAAAAAAGCGAATTGATAGTAACGAGCTGGCCAATGCCACCTGTCTGTACGATCTCCCGAGCCTTTTGCCATTGAGGATGATGGCGATACATAAAGGCTTCCATACACTTGAGGTCTGGATGTGCCGCTGCGGCATCGACCAGTTGTTGACCTTCTTCACTGGTCAGGGCAATGGGCTTTTCGCAAAGCACGTGCTTGCCGGCTTCCAACGCCTGAATCGAAACTGGAACATGCATATGGTTCGGAAGGGGATTGTAGATTGCGTCAATCTCCGGATCGGCTAACAGAGCTTCATACGATCCATAGGCCTTGGGAATGCCTAATTCAGCGGCCGTCGCATCCGCCTTTTCCTGTGTTCTTGAGGCAATCGCCACGATGTCACAAAATTCGGCTCCCTGCATCGCTGGAATCACCTTCTCAGTACCGATCTTGGCCGTGCTTACAACACCCCAACGTAATTTGTCTGCCATATCTGTTCGCGTTTCACTCCTGATTAAAGATCTTTATTCGCAATTCATTGTATGTTTTGCAAACCGGATTTCCAGCAGGGACGCTAAGACGATTGAAATCGAATACCGGGCTGAATCTGATAGCCTCGTAAGAATTCGCCGGCGGTCAGTAGGCGTTTTCCAGCGGGTTGAATTTGATGAAACGCTACACATCCATCGCCACAGGCAACGATCAATCGCTCGTCCTCCGCGGCAATCACTTCCCCGGGCTCACCGGAACCATGTTGCTCTGCCAACACCATTTCTTTCACCAATAATCGAAGCGGTTGTTTACCTCGATCCCATAGCGTGAAGCTACCGGGCCAGGGCTGAACTCCTCGATGACGGTTAATGACATCTAGAGCACTGTCGGACCAACAAATCGCCCCATGCTGTTTCGTTAGTCGAGGTGCTTTTGTAACTTCTTGTGAATCTTGTATCGCACCTAGAGTCGATTTACCATCCCAGGACGCCAACAGTTCGATGGCCTCGAGAACAGCCGGGACACCGAGTTGAGATAATCGTACTTCTAGAGTCTCTGCCGTTTCATGTGCTTCAATCGGAGTATCGACTTGAACGAGTGTCGGACCACCATCGAGCTTGGGAGTCATGTGAATCACGGTGACTCCTGAATGGGAGTCGCCGTTGATGACCGCCCATTGCACCGGTGCTGCTCCACGATACTTAGGTAGTAAGGAACCATGTAAATTGATCCCACCCAATCGTGTAGTCGCCAATGTATCCCGACTAAGAATCTGCCCATAGTCACAAACGACCATTAGGTCCGCTCCGACTTCACCTAATTGCTGAACCACCTCGGGGTCATTGATCGAATCGGGGGCCCATACATCCATCCCCAGATGATCAGCGGCTTCTCGCATCGGATTCGGCGGAGGTTTTTTTCTACCGCGGGCAGGCCGGGTAGGTCGAGTGACAACAACAGGAACATCATGTCCGGCAGCCAGAATGGCTTCAAACATCGGTACAGCAAAGGGGCCAGTGCCCATAACAATCAATCGCATCGAGTTAGCACCTGCCAATTATTGACAAAACTTTGCTTCCCATTCAGCCAATTGCTCATGAACCGATGTCTCATCCGGAATTAGACCATCAGCAAGCTTTGACTGGTATTCTATTTCAAAATCTTCAATCTCTGGTTGGATGGCCTGCAAACTATGCTCGACCATCCGTTCGGTAAACATAACGCCGTCCAAATGATCCGTTTCGTGTTGAACGACTCGGGCCATGAAATCATCGAGGTCTAGGCTGATCGCTTTACCATCAATACCGAACGCTTCAACGTGAATACTCTTGGAGCGGTTAACGGGGCCATAAACTCCGGGCAGACTCAAACAGCCCTCATCAGCCACCTCATTCCCTGTGCCTTTGCTAATGACCGGATTAATAAAAACAAATTCCTCGCCTTCTTCACGGTCGCCGGCAGGATTTGCGACAAATAATCGCAAAGGCAAATTCACTTGATTGGCTGCCAAGCCCACGCCTTTGGCTTCGTACATTAACTCGAACATTTCAGACACGATGGCCTTTAGTTCAGCATTAATTCGAATCACTGGCTTCGATTTATACTTTAAGGTTGGATGAGGATGAGTAATGATTTCCATGAATGAACTCAAAAGGCACGACACGTTTCGGGGTCTCAATAATAAAGAGATTAGCATCGAAACTGCGAATCTGAAAGTCCGGAAAGTTGACAACAACCGCGGAGGCCTGCTCGGTGAAGCATCAATCCTCATGGATGGATGCTTCGCTTATATTCCCACACGACTTATAATGAACAAACCAAGCACTAGTCCAATTCAATCCTCTGCGACCTCCACATTTTAGTGAATTCTCCCACAAATCCAGATTCCGCTCCGCAGACTGATGCGTTGTTTTCCAGTATCGAAGAGATGCCTGAAAACCAGCAGGAACTGCTCTCAAATCTGAGTGACTCTGATGGCATGTTCTACTACGAAAACAACAGTAATTCGGCGTTGTTTATCTCGGTGGGAATTCACATTGCCGTTTTTGCATTACTGGTCTACACCTGGAAGACTACTATCTTCAAAGGAGCTGCAGACGAGCAATCTGCCGAAGGTGGGATCGTCCTGGTAAATAACTCTGCTGAAAGTCCCACGTATCATCAGAACCCTAGCGAAGAGACTTCACAGTCCACGCAACAATCCTCTGAATCCGTTAGTGAATTAGTGGAACAAAGTACACAACTCGATGCACTCTCAAATATTCAACTTCCCGGAGGATTACCGGACGGCACAGCCGAACCGATTATCGATACCAGTGGTAGTGCCGAGAGTGCTTTACCGACTCTCGAAGAACTGACCAATAATCAAACATCCAATGGAGGAGACTTTGGAAAAGTCGAAACGGGTGTATTTGGTATCAAAGGAAAAGGCTCTCGGTTTATTTATGTTTTCGACCGCTCGGCTTCCATGTCCGGCTACATGGGAAAGCCGATGCATGCAGCCCAGCAACAGCTACTAGCCAGCTTGACGGACCTGAAAGAAAACCATCAATTCCAAATCATCTTCTATAACGAGTATCCATCGGTCTTTAATCCGTTTCATCCCTCACCACCTAAGCTTTTGTATGGCAATCAGATTAACCGTACCGAAGCGGTCAATTTCGTTGAAGGAATCAAGCCATCAGGACAGACCAACCATATTGCAGCACTCAAAGCAGCACTCAATATGAAACCCGATGTGATCTTCTTCCTGACCGATGCCGATGAACCCCAGCTGACAACTGACGAGCTAGCTTTGATCACGAACCGTAATGACGGAGTGGGAGCTTCGATTAACTGCATACAATTCGGAGTGGGAAGATATCTGGGTTCCAAAAATTTCCTGATGCGACTAGCTGACCTCAATGGTGGGCAATACAGCTATGTCGACTTGAATAAACTGACGCCCATACGTTAATCTTCCGTTTTCAACTCTCCCCCAACAGAAAGCAATCATGGCTGCGCATACAGGATCAATTCGATGCCAGAGATGGTTCGTATTTCTATTAGCCTTTCTGACTACGACCACGTTTTTTGCAACTAACTGCTCAGGTCAGGAAATGCCACCTGATACTGTTACAGTTTGGAACAGCAATACCAAAAAGAGCCAGAGCTATCGCGGGCGAATTGTAAGTTATGACGCCAGCGAATTGAAGCTACAGTTGGCTTCCGGGCGAGAGCAGTCCCTGCCCTCTGCACAAATTACTGACATTACCAGTCGTTGGCATGACGATTACGTCAAAGCCGAAGATTTTGTACAGCAACGCCGCTTTGAACGCGCCTCCATAAGCTATAAGCAAGCACTTACAGCTGAAACCCGCCTCTGGGTAAAACACCGTATAACTGCAAGATTGGTTGCCTGTGAGCAGAATGACGGGAATTGGCATAACGCTGCGAACCAGTTTTTTAACACCTTAATGAGTCAACAGTCGGGTACGCCCTATTTGAGTGCGGCACCGCTCGCCTGGCATACACTTTCAGCCTCCGGCGAATTATTGCATCGTGGCCGAGAGCTCATGCGATCTGCGAATGCTCTGAAGCAGCTTGTCGGAGCTAGCTGGTTGCTGACCACTCCTTACCGAAGTGAAGCCATAGTCATTTTTAAACAACTGGAACAACATCAGGATAAGACGATCGCCCTGCTTGCTGTTGCACAAACATGGCGTACCCGGATTCCACTAGCCAAGCAGGACGACTTGAAACAATGGGAGCAACTAGTCCTCCAACTCCCCAGAGACCTTCGAGCCGGTCCGCTCCATATTCTGGCTCAGATGCAGCGCAGCTTGGGGCTACACGAAGAGGCTGTTCTAACCTGGATGAAAATCCCAATCCTCTATCCCGCCACACACCATTTGTCGGCCGAGGCTTTATACGCATCGATTCGCGAACTCATGACATTAACGCAATATTCAGAAGCGCTCATCCTCTGCAAAGAGTTTGCCAGTCGCTATTCAGATACAACTACCGGCACGCAAGCTGAGCGACTCGAATTAGATATTCGGGCTCGAATCAAGGCACGCGATCAGATCAATCAGGAAGGAGATGCCTCGTGAGACGGTTTAACTGGTTCACCACCCTTGGCACCACGGGCCTTGTATTCGGACTCATGTTTCAAGTGTCCGCCATGGCACAGGACGCTGAAGGCAGAACGGCTCAGGTCAAAGGATTTACAGATATAGTCTTTTCCGGTGGCATCACTGGATTGGCAATCCTGATTCTCCTGCTCTGTTTATCCTTAACCGCAGTCTACTTGGTCATTGAACACTTATTGACCTTACGAGCCAAAGACATCATGCCTACCGATTTGGGTATTCAGTTAAGAGATCAGCTCGTGGCTGGTAAATACCGCGAAGCAGATGCACTTTGTCGTGAGAATCCATGCCTGTTAAGTTTTGTCATCAGCCATGGATTGGGCGAGATGGAAGGAGGCTGGGAAGCCATCGAAAAAGCGATGGAGGATGCCATGGCTGAGCAATCCGCACGTCTATTTCGAAAAATCGAATACCTCTCGGTGATTGGGAACATTGCACCGATGGTGGGCCTACTAGGCACGGTTACCGGAATGATCTTCGCCTTTCAGCAGGTTGCAACCACACAGGGAGCAGCAGGTGCAGGTGACCTAGCCGAAGGTATCTATCAGGCTCTGGTCACCACGGTAGGCGGACTGATCGTTGCGATCCCATCCTTAGGAGCTTTCGCCATCTTTCGTAACCGAGTGGATCATCTGGTTGCAGAAGCATCTTACGTTGTCCAGCATACGATCGCTCCTGTAAAACAAAGAGCACGACACGCTTCAAAGAATGCTAAGCAACCAGCAGCCACTCCTAAAGCCAAATCACCCGAGCAGGGTTAACCGCATATTCATCTGAGATTGGTTCCGCCAAACAATGCACATTCCTAGTTACGCCAGATCGAAAGAAGTCGGCTTTAACATGACACCGATGATTGATGTCGTGTTCCTGCTGATCATTTTCTTTCTCGTTTCCAGCCATCTGGCCAAACAGGAATCCCAGATGGAAATTGATTTACCGAATGCCGAATCCGGCCTGGAATCCGAAGTCAGTACGACTCCCAGAATCGTAATCAACGTAACCAGTTCCGGCCAGTTATTAATCTCTGGTCGCCGTGTCTCTGAATTCGAAGTAGAAGACCGGCTTGTTGAGCATGTGCAGAATAACGGTCCCAATGTCGAAGTACGTATTCGAAGTGATCGTCAAATCCCCTTCGCACAGGTCCGACCGGTCATGCTGGCCTGCGCCAAAATGGGCATTTGGAATGTTGCGTTCTCGGTTTACCCGAATGAGGGACGGTAACCATGAAACGACCCTCCATATTCAACGGTTCACGGCGGGAACTAGAAATCAAAATGACCCCCATGATCGACGTCGTCTTCCTACTGTTGGTCTTTTTTGTTTGGACAGCCAGTTTTCATGCCGTCGAATATCTATTGCCCAGTTCGCTTAGTCAAAAACAAGGCACTGGACAAACCGTGAATGTCGATGAGCCACCACCGGAGATTGAATTCGAAGATATCGTTGTACGCATCTCGTTTACCAACAATCAACCAGCTTGGTCTGTTAATGGACAACCAGTGGCAAGTCTCTCGGAAGTACGAAGTCGACTAGCCTTAGTCGCCGACATTAAAATAGATTCGCCTGTCATCCTTCACCCGGACGAAACTGTGCCAGTAGGAAACGTGATTGATGTTTACGACGCCACCCGGCTTGCCGGATTCACCCAAATTCAGTTTGCCATTGCCGAATGAAAAATCGCATCCTCGCATTTCTAGTTTTGTTCTGCTGCTGTGTCACTGCGTACGCAGATCCACAGGATGAAACCGCGTTGTTGGAGGGACTGCAGCAACGAGGGCTGTTCAGTCTGGTTGAATATCAGTGTCGTTCAAAAATCAATGATCCGGCATCTTCGGCCCGAACCAGAATGGAATGGACGGTTCACCTAATCAATGCATTTTCTCAAAATGCTTTACGTCATCCGTCCGATCAACGAGAACCCTATTGGAAACGAGCACGAGACACGGCCGCAGACTTTGTTGCCAAGCATCCCAACGACCCGTTGGTGATCCCCGTCAAACTACAAGCGGCGCTCGTACTCTCTGCCAACGGTGAACTACTCAGGCTCGAGTCAACCATTTCTAAATCAGCGGGCGTTCAGCGAGAGTACTCGCGGGAACAACTAAGGCTAGCCACACGTGCACTCAGTGAATTGGATATAGAAATTCGCGACTTTCTCCCTCAGGTGAATCAGGAGGCAACCGAGGACCAGTTATCTCAAGCAGAACTATTATCAATACAGCAAAACCTCCAATATCAGTTGGCTCGTACCTACCGGAATCAGGCAAATACCTATGCCGACGGTACAAACGATCAAATCGCTTCCTTACAACGAGCAATAACCGCCCTAAAAAAACCACTCACTCAACTAGCCGATGAAGATCCTCTGGTAGCCAATCTCTATCTGGCATTACTCGCATGCCACCGCGAACTCAAGCAATTCGACGAAGCAAACTCTGCTATATCGAAACTCCAGGAGCTTCCGCTTACACCGGTCACAAGGCTCAAACTACGAGCGGAAAGTGTCCGACTATCGCTAGACACAGGCGACCTGGAATCTGCCTTGAAGTCGCTCAACGCACCACATACTTCTAAAGCAACGTTAGTGCCCGAATTCGATCTTGCGCACTTAGATGCTCGTATCTATTTCTGGAGTAAAGCCGCCAAAGAAGAAAATCTAAAACAGGCTGAGAATTATCAGCAACAGTCCGTCCTCACCGTGAAATATATCGAAGAGCTACATGGACCCTATTGGGGACGTGTCGCTGAGCTTCGTCTTTTACGCTTCGCCGGTATGAACGGCGATAATACCAATCTGGCAGTATTAGAACGAACGGCAGACGATCTCTATCGGAAAGAGAAGCTGACCGAAGCCATTGCCGCTTATGATGCCACGGCTGAAGCGGCACGCAATGGAGGCGATAACGATCTCGCATTCCGGACCCTCTATAAAGCCGCCTTGATCGAACAAAAGCGAGGAAACACTGAAGCGTTTATCGAACGACTTACTACCACAGGCGTCCAGCTAAGAACCCACCAACAGGCACCCGCAGTGCATATGCTGGGCGTTCGAACTCTCATTGAATTACTCAACAAGGATCCCTCTCGTCAGCAAGATTTTGAAACGCTACTGACAGAACACATAACCTATTTCGAACAGGGTAGCACGGTCGATCAGGCGGCTGTCTGGCTCGCAACCTTACAGCAACGACGCCAAAACTATGAAGAAGCCATTACGAACTACATGATCGTGCGGCCGGAATATCCAGATTATCCAACCATTATTTCCCATCTAGAGCAGTGTTGGGCTGTCCTTTTAAAAGACACACCCAATGAGGAATTACTATCGGTAGCGAAGCCCTTCATCGATCACTTGCGTTCGCTAATTTATGATGACTCCGATCAGATCCCGGACCAATGGAATAAAAACAGCCGCTACGCTGCCACGGCCTTGGCTGGATTCTTGCTCACCTATTCCACAGAGAATTACGACACGGCTGAATCGCTTTTGGCTGCGGCCAGCTCGGACGCCACGGACAAAAACTGGCTAGCTATCGCCAGCTCGCTACGTATCGTATCACTCGCTGCACAGGGCAAGAACAACGCCGCGCGTGAACACATTAACGATCTAAAATCGAGTTCGCACGATCAATGGCTGCAAATGCTAGAGCAACTTCAGACCGTCTCGACCGGCGCTCCCGAAGCAACCGGAAAGGCAATCGCGCAGATGCAAATCCATCTGATTAATGAACTAACAGACCAATTAGTCGGTGTCATGCCTGACTTTAAAACCCGTTGGTATTTAATTGAAGCTGAAGCCTACATGCAGTCCGGAAATCTGAGTGATAGCCTCAAGAAATATCAGACTCTGGCCCAAAGGAATCCTCGCCACGGCCTGATTCAACTACGATATGCTCAGGCCCTGAGCCGCAGCGACGAACATTTCGAATCAGGGTTGATCCAATGGCGACGTATCCTACAGGGAAATCCACCGAAAAGTGATCGCTGGTACGAGGCGAAATATAATATCGCCAGTCTGTACCTCAGGGAAGGGAATCAGGAAGAAGCTCGAAAACAAATCCGATACCTAGAGGTCACCAGTGGCTTCGGCACCTGGGAGCAATCTTTTCAGGAACTCCTAAGACAAGCTAGTCCCTAGCGAATACGGTCTCATCACTGGCTATACCAAAGCTAGATTGTCTCGATGAATCACTTCTTCATAGGGACACTGCCCTAAGATCTGTTGGAATTCCTCACTGCGATGTCCGCGAATTTGCTCCAACTCATCCGAATTGTAATTGGTTAAGCCACGCGCCAATTCTTCGCCCGCTTCGTTACAGAGTTGAATGACATCACCTTTGTTGAAGTGCCCTTGATGCCCGATAATCCCAATGGCCAGCAAGCTGCTTCCTTCCTGTTGGATCGCGGCACAAGCACCTTTATCCAGCACAATCGTCCCTTGAGTTTGAGCTGAAAAACGTAACCAACGTTTCCAGGGAGACAGCGTTTTCCCCTCCGCAACAAACAGAGTGCCTAAGGATTCACCGGCCAGTATCCGCGTCAACACTTCGGATTCCCGCCCGTTGGCAATCACCGCATTCTCTCCAGCAGATGTCACCATACGCACTGCCTGTAATTTGGAACCCATTCCGCCTGTTCCCAGCCCACCGGACGATTCCTGAACATATCCGGCGATCGTCTCATCTAAGGAAGTCACCGTCGGCACCAATTCTGAAGTGTCATCTTCGGGATTGCCAGTAAATAGACCATCTACATCGGATAGGATGATGAGGAGCTGAGCTCCCAGGAGGTTTGTCACTAGGCCTGCCAACTGATCGTTGTCACCAAAGGTAGTTTGGAGTTCATCGACCGAAACAGTGTCGTTTTCATTAACTACGGGAATCACTTGAAGCTCGAGTAATTCCAACAGAGTATTACGGACATTAAGATAGCTGACACGGTCGTCCAGTTCATTCGCTGTTAGCAAAACCTGAGCGGCAAGACGCCCTTGTTCCTGGAAGAGCTTTTGGTAAGTTTGCATCAGATCGGTTTGCCCAACTGCTGCAATTGCCTGCAGCGTCGCGACATCCGTCGGTCTGGTTTCCATGCTCAGTCGATTCATACCGGCGCCGACAGCACCTGAACTCACCAACACCACCTGTCGACCACTGTCAGCAATCGCGACTAATTGGTTCGCCAAGGCATTCATGCGTTGCAAATCTAGTTTCCCCTGCGCGTCGGTGAGTACGCGCGTGCCAACCTTCACCACAATTTTCTCTGCGGTTGCGGTCACTTCCTGACGCAATAGATCACTCATTCAATTCACCGGGGCCATACTTATAAGGACCTGTCAACTCGGTTGACCGACCAGAGGGAGATTACAGTTTCTGGCCATTCCAACGCTGGAAGGCCTCGAGAGCTGGGAATTCGGGGAGTCCCAGGTCATTAAACTGTTTGGCTGTCGCCTTGTTTCGATCTTCAGCACGTTCCCAAAATTCCCGCGGATCCGACCCGGGGAACAGTGCCTCGTCCTTTTGGCTTTCGTGCTTAAAGATTGCTTTTCGTTTGGTCTGTTGATGACCGGGACTCAACGGAACGCTCAGGTCAATTTCATGAATTGCATACTCATGCCACGCTCCTCGGTATAGCAATACCGCTGGTATTTTGTGTCCGCCTTCCTGAAGAACCTCAATGGCCTTGAATATGGCTTCTGCACAAACTCGGTGGGTCCCATGAGGGTCAGATAAATCCCCAGCTACGAAAATCACGTCTGGTTGTACTTTTTCCAGCAAGGAAACGATGATGGAGACATCCGCTTCGCCTACAGGATTCTTTTTCACAGTACCTGTTCTGTAGAAAGGTAAATCCAGAAAATGCAAATGCTCCTCGGAGCAACCAGCAACGATCGCTCCGGCTTTTGCTTCACTCCAGCGAATCAAACCTTTAATCTTGAGGACGGCATCACTATCAGGATCACCGGCCTGCTTATTGGCAAGATCATCTGAAACACGACGTTCGACCTCTATCGATTTCTCGTTTTCAATCCCGAACAAATGATTGTATTCCGTCACCAGGTCGGCGATACGCTGAGCGTCGTCATCAAAGACCGCAATGTTACCACTGGTCATATAGGCGATATGGGTTTGATGCCCTTCTTCATTGAGCCGGATCAGAGTACCGCCCATGCTGATCACATCATCGTCGGGATGCGGGCTGAAACAAATCACGGTTTGGGCTTCGGAGTCTAATACGCGATTGCAAATCGTATCCTGCACCAGATTGAAGACACGACGAGCCAGTAAATGCGATGGCCCGTGATGACGCAATAGCTGATGCAGGTTGTGATTTCTGAAATCATCATCATCCAGTTTCAGTAATGACTTATTGGTCTGTTCACAGAGCCAAACCAAGGCCCGAATGATCATGGTCTCGTTCCAGTCAACACTTCCAAGCGTCCAAGGAGTGGCGATAGCCTCAAGTCCGCTGGCAGAGGCGGAATCTAAATATACATTCGTATTTCCATGGTCCTGAAACAAACTGACGGGGACTTTGTTCGTGACCGGACCTTCGGCTAAAGCGCACACGACACGAGCCTTATGCTCTCCCAACGCCATCACAGCCACTTCACGGGATTCCATGATCGTACCCAGCCCCATTGTGATCGCCTGTGTGGGCACATTGTCTTCACCAAAAAACTCACTGGCTAGGGAAATCCGAGTCACTGGATCGAGGACGCACATATACGTACGGCTGTTCGATTCTGAAAACGGCTCGTTTCCAGCGATGTGTCCATTCGAGCCAAACCCCAGCAAGGCAAAATCGATCCCACCAACTTCCTGAATCTTCCGATCGAACTGGGCACAATAGGCCGCCATCTGGCTCAATTCAATTTGGCTATCCGGCACGTGAATTTGGTCCATCGGGATATTAATCAAATCGAATAAATTGGCATGCAGTGATGCATAAATGCTCTGAGGCCGTTCTTTTCCGATACCATAGAACTCAACGGACACAAAGACCACCACATTGGAGAAATCTAAACCTTCCTCTTGATGCAGTCGCACCAACTCTCGATAAACTCCCTGAGGTGTCGAGCCTGGCGACAAAAGTAATACAGCCTTCCGCTGTTGCTCGCTGGCACGCCGAATCACTGCAGCAATCCTGATAGCCACCGCTCGATTGGTCTCATTCGGAGTTACGTACATCGTGACAGGCAATTTAGTATGAGGGACTAAAAAACCACTGTCGTTGGTGTCAGTCATCGTCGAAGGAATCATGATGGAGCTTCTTCTCTGAAAAGCGCTTCGGGCGGTCAAAAGGGATAAAGGAGTGACGAAGCAAGCCATGCTACCGTCTTACTAAACTAATTCTAGGTTATGCACTCGTGAACGCTATGGTAGGGTGTAACGAACTTGTTTGATTCTTTGTCAGGACATGGTTCCGATTAATCCTGTTGTAAAGTCTGTACTAAATATTCCAGCACAAAAGGTCCTTCATGAACGTCGTTATCTGTGATGATTACCAACATATGAGCCAACTTGCAGCTGGAGAATTCATTGAATGCCTGCAAGCAAAACCCAGTGCCGTCTTAGGATTGGCCACAGGCAGTACGCCGATTGGTGTCTATACCCATCTCATCGACCAATTCAAATCAGGTTCCATCAGCTTTGCAGAAGCAACATCGTTCAACCTGGATGAGTACATCGGCTTGTATCGGGATCATCCACAAAGCTATTACTACTTCATGCACCAGCAATTGTTCAACCATGTGGATTTACCGGGGCAACGTATTTTCGTCCCTTCCGGTGTCGAAAATGATTATGGACAGTATTGTCAGTGGTACGAAGACCGCATTGCTGAAGCGGGGGGCATCGATTTACAAATCCTGGGAATTGGATCCGATGGTCATATTGCATTTAATGAACCCGGCACCGTATTGGGCAGCCGTACGCATGTCACGGAACTTGACCAGCAGACAATCGATGATAATGCTCGGTTCTTTGCTTCCAAAGCTGACGTTCCACGCCGAGCCATTACCATGGGCGTGGCAACGATTTTGGAAGCCCGTAAAATCATGCTGCTGGCAACCGGTGAGAATAAAGCAGTCGCCATTCGCGATGCATTGGAAGGACCGGTTGGCAGTGAATGTACCGCCAGTGCACTCCAACAGCACCCCGATGTAACCTTTTATCTTGATGCGGCGGCTGCTTCACTGCTTACCAAAGAATAAAGTTGAAAGCTTGCTTGAGTAATCATTCATCGGTAAATAGAATGACATCTCTCTTAGCTAACACACAAGCATAACCCGAGGACGGTATGTTATGAGCGATTGGATCGGCCATGAGTGCGGTATTGCAGCGATACGGCTCTTAAAGCCTCTGGACTATTACATCCAGAAATACGGTACTCCCATGTACGGTATTAATAAGCTTACGCTGCTTATGGAAAAGCAACACAACCGAGGACAGGACGGAGCTGGAGCTGCTGTCATCAAACTCGACATGCCGCCCGGCGATCCCTACATCTTTCGCACTCGAAGTGCTGGCAAGAATCCGATTATGGAGGTATCCAATCGGCTGGCCAGATCCTTTGTCGAATCCCGGGACGCAAATCCCGAAGCGTATCTAGACGGCCAGTGGGTGAAAGAAAATATCCTGTTCGCAGGTGAGTTATTGTTGGGACACCTTCGCTACGGAACGTTTGGTGGATCCGGAGAAACATTTTGTCATCCCTTCCTTCGCCAAAATAACTGGATGACTCGAAATCTAGTCATGGCTGGAAACTTTAACCTGACCAATAATGCTGAGCTATTCGAAATGTTGGTCGACTTGGGGCAGCACCCGCGGAATCGAACTGATACGGTGATTGTCCTTGAGAAGATCGGGCACTTTCTAGATGAAGCCAATGATGCCATCTTTCGAAAGTACAACAAACAAAAAGTAGACCGCAAAGAGATCACCAATCACATCGTCAAGGATCTCGACATCAGCATGATCCTGCGGAAAGCTACAAAAGCTTTTGACGGAGGGTATGTGATGGCCGGCATGCTTGGCCATGGTGATATGTTTGTGCTTCGCGATCCAGCTGGGATCCGACCGGCTTTTTATTACAAAGATGACGAAATCGTAGCGATTGCTTCAGAACGTCCACAATTACAAACCGCGCTCAATGTACCAATGGATGCTGTTCAGGAAGTCGACCCTGGACATGCTCTGATTGTGCGACACGACGGCAAGATTTCAAGTGAGTGTGTGAATGAACCCTTACCTCGTAAATCGTGCTCGTTCGAACGTATCTATTTTTCCCGAGGCACTGACAGTGATATTTATCGCGAGCGAAAGGAATTAGGTAGTTCACTCGCCAAGCGAGTTCTGGAACGCGTTGATTACGACCTTGAACATACCGTGTTCTCCTATATCCCCAACACCGCTGAGACCGCTTACTTCGGAATGGTCGAAGGGATCCGAAAATTTGTCACCGATAAGGTCGCTGAGTCTTTAAAGGCAGGGGCACCACAGGAAGAAATCGATCGCCTCCTCACTTTACAACCTCGTGTCGAAAAGCTGATGACGAAAGATGCAAAGCTTCGTACTTTTATCACAGCCGACGCTGACCGCGAAGATCTAGTTGCCAAAGTCTATGACACGACTTACGGAATTATTGGACCACAGGATACGTTAGTCGTCCTGGATGACTCTATTGTTCGAGGCACAACACTACGCACTAGTATTTTGAGAATCCTTGATCGCCTGGGGATGAAGAAAGTGATTATCGTCTCTTCATCACCTCAGATCCGATTTCCTGACTGCTATGGAATCGACATGTCGAAAATGGCCGATTTTGTCGCCTTCGAAGCTGCCGTCGAGTTAATTCATGAGCGTGGGCTTACTGATCTGCTCGATGAAATCTATCAAGCCTGTCTGGCGGAAGAGAAGCGACCCGCATCGAAATCAGTGAATCATGTAACTCGTCTGTTCGAGCCCTTTTCGCCCGAGGAAATCTCACAGCGCATTGGCCAAATCCTCACGCCGAAAGATATGAATGCCGAAGTGGAGATTATCTACCAAACCATCGAAGGACTGCATAAAGCTTGCCCGAATCATACGGGAGATTGGTATTTCACCGGTGACTATCCAACGCCTGGCGGGAACCGAGTTGCCAATCGATCCTTCATCAATTTCATGGAAAAGAATGACGCCAGAGCGTATTAAAGCTACGCACCAGGCAAGCCCTGAGGACTGATTTACTTTCGTCGCAGCACATACAAACTGCGATAAACCGGGCGGTCATATCGACGGGTTCGTCGCTCATAATGCGTGCGGTAATCCATATCATGCTCAGCGGGGCGAGCTTCCACATCCAATGGCCCCTCTAACATTGGGAATTGCCGTAACAGCTCCAACGTGGAGTGGTAGTATTCTTCAACATCAGTCCAGAAATGGAATCGCCCGTCGTCTTTTAGTACTCGAATCACATCCTGCATGAACGGCTCGTTTAAGACACGGCGTTTGCGATGTTTGGACTTCCACCACGGATCCGGAAAGTAAACGTGGACGTCATCAACACTGCTATCTCGCAGAAACTGCCTGAAGAATAGCAGGCCGTCGCCCTGAAGCATGAACGCGTTATTCCGACCTGCCTCGGATACCTTAGCTGCACAGTATTGGGCGTACTTCTTACGAATCTCGATGCCCAGAAAGTTTCGATCCGGGCAAACACCAGAGGCAGTGGTGATAAACAATCCCTTCCCGCTACCAAGCTCGACTTCCAAAGGTACATCTGGCGTAAAGAGGGAACTAACTTCCCAGTCATCCGGCAAACGACCGATCTCGTAGTAGTAGTCCGAGTAATCCAGCGTAGGATTCAGTTTGGGTAAAGCGCGACGACCCATGAGAGTTTGATGAGTTGGGGTTACTTAGATTGTAGAGCTGCCCGTAGCTGATCGATTGGAATCGGAATTCCGCGAAGGATCCCTTCCACAGCTAGGTTCCCATTGACGACACCTTGGAACTGACAAACCACCATCCGGTTTCGTCGAGCTTTAATCAACTTGCAAATGATGATCAGACGATCTCCCGGGGTGACCGGGTCACGAAATCGGACTTCATCTAGTCCACCAAAGCCCAGCATGTCGGCACCCAACATATCGTTCTTCTGACAGAAAAAGCTACAGGCCTGAGCACATGCTTCCAGCATGACCACTCCCGGCATCAAGGGCATATTTGGCATATGACCACGAGTCCAGAAATCCTCGTCGGTGATATCCTTGTAGGCCACCGCGACGCCCTCATCCATGTTTTCATACAACACTCCCGTCAACTGCTCCATTTCGAAACGCTGCGGGTTGTACTTGCGGATTTCATCGAGATCCGCAATCGGGCTGGTTAAATCGATCGAATCCAGATCGACGAGTAATTCTTTCTCAGGCAAGATGCGTCATCCTTAAAACTATTTCGTCATTGAATGTCGATGATTAAGTCTTGATATGCTTACGCTTTGCCTTGCGGGCCTTGGAGCTTGCTGGTCGACGACCGTGATTCGCTTTTTTGATTTTGTGATTTGGTTTTGCCATTATCTTTTCCGCGGGATAAGTTTTTGCCAAGTAACAATTAAGATGACCATATATAGTCATCGTTCAAAAGTTGTCATGAATTCTTTAACCTATCACGCACCCTGCTAGTTGCAAAGGCCGAAATAGTCGATGTTCAGCTTCATTCGACCTGCGCTGGTGCCAACTAAGAGTTGGCAGGCTATACTGAATTTTGTAACCCTGTTATGTATTCCTTTGTTCGTTAGAGACTGATCTTCGCTGATGTATTTTCGAATGGCTAAACGCTTGTTATTTAACACCAACAAGCGACTCTTGTGGAATCTGGCTTACAAAGCCGGCTTCAAAGGTATTCGCGCCGTTCAAAAGCATAAAAAACGCTTGAAACGCGGTGACTTCTTCCCGCCGTTTTTGTACATCTCTATCATCAACAGCTGTAATCTGCGTTGTCAGGGATGCTGGGTCGATGTTGCCGCCAAACAGGAAAAAATCGATGTCGACAAAATGAATGACATTATTGGACAGGCCAAAGAAATGGGTAACTCCTTTTTCGGGCTGCTCGGAGGAGAGCCGTTCCTGCACAAAGAGATTTTGCAGATTCTCGAAGACAACCGTGATGTCTACTTCCAAATCTTTACTAACGGACATTTCATTACGCCGGAAGTGGCCAAAGAGCTCAATCGATTGGGTAATGCCACACCGCTAATTAGCGTGGAAGGCACTGAAATTGTCTCCAATGAAAGACGAGGGAAACTGCAGGTACTCAATGACACCATGGAAGGGCTTCATAACTGTCTCGACGCGGGACTGCTCACCGGAGTCTGTACAAGTGTCTGCCAGACTAATTATGAAGACCTAGTCAATGACGCCTGGATTGATCGGCTCATTGAGTTGGGAGTCATGTATGGCTGGTTCCATATCTATCGCCCCGTCGGTCCGGATGCCTGCCCCGAATTGGCGCTGACTCCTGAACAACAATACAACGTACGTAAATTTGTCGTCGAAACTCGATCTCGAAAGCCGATCGTCATGATCGATGCCTATCACGATGGTGATGGGAACGCGCTTTGTCCCGCAGCCACGGGCTTCACCCATCACATCAGCCCCTGGGGAGACATCGAGCCATGCCCTATTATTCAGTTTTCGAAAGAATCTATTTACGACGACCGTCCTCTCAAGGAAGTCTTCAACGAATCTGAGTTCCTGACAGACTTCAGGAAAGTCGCCGCTGAAAGTACTCGTGGCTGTATCATTTTGGAGCGGCCAGACTTGCTCAAGGACCTTGCTGAACGGCATGGTGCCAAGGACACCACGATTCGCGGAGAAGCAGTACAAGAATTGGACGATATGGAAATCCGTCCTTCACAATACAATCCAGGAAAGGAAGTACCTGAAAAGAATCTGGTATATCGCTTAGCCAAAAAATTCTGGTTTAACGATTACGGAGCCTATTCAAAACATTTTCAGGCCGATAATTGGATCGATACCAGAACGGAAAATCCTCAAAAGCCCGGGTAGCCTTCATGACTATTAATGTTACTTGCCAATGTGATGCCTCGTTTGCTGTGCCGGAATTTCGACCGTTTGCTTCCAGTCCTCAATTTGATGAGTACTTTGAGTACGTCTCTCAATAAATGGAAAACCCATCCTTATCAAGTCACTCGCAGTATTCTCTAGACCAACTACAGGCTGCGTCTCAAAAGGCCATGGCCAGGCTTTTGGAAGACCGTAAGTCGCAAGTCTTTTGGGAAGGTGAGTTAGCCACCTCGGCACTATCGACTGCCACAGCCATTAGTGCGCTCGCATTACTACAAAAACACTATCCCCGTAATTCATCTGACCTGCCATCTCGGGATGAACTGATACGTCGCATCGAACAGGGAGTACTTTGGCTGTCCCAGCATCAGAACGAAGATGGAGGCTGGGGCGATACAATTCTAAGCTACTCAAACATTGCCACCACCATGCTTGTATTGGCAGCCATCCGTTTGGCCAACCTCGAAGAGGAACATGGTGAAGCTGTTGCTGATGCCAGAGCTTACGTCGACCGGTTGGGATGGATAGATGGCCTAAAACAACGCTATGGAAAAGACAAGACGTTTGCGGTTCCCATTCTGACCAATGCGGCACTCGCAGGACTCGTCCCCTGGTCCGCGGTAGCCTCGCTACCGTTTGAACTGGCGTGCTTCCCGCAGTCGTTTTACAAGTTCCTTCAGCTTCCAGTTGTTAGCTATGCGATTCCAGCGTTGGTCGGAATAGGGCAGGCCAAGTTCTTTCACCGTAAACCATGGAATCCGATTACACGAATCATTCGCATACTCACTGTCAAGAAAAGCCTGAAGGTACTCGACAGAATGCAACCTGCCAGTGGTGGTTATCTGGAAGCGATCCCTTTAACAGCCTTCGTTGGCATGAGCCTAATCGCCACTGGCCGAGCTTCGCATCCTGTGGCAAAAAATGCTGTGCGGTTTTTGATGGACACTGTGCGGGAAGACGGGAGCTGGCCAATTGATACCAATCTGGCAACTTGGAATACCTCACTGGCCATTAAGGCATTAGATAACAACCAATATGACACCTCAGCCATCGAGGTCACCGATTGGTTACTTAGTTGTCAAAATACAGAAATCCATCCTTTTACTGGCGCTGACCCTGGCGGTTGGGGCTGGAGTGACCTTTCTGGTGCTGTCCCGGATTGCGATGATACTCCGGGGGCCATACTGGCGTTAGACTGTATTCGAAAATCCCCATCATTCGACAAGGCCGATGCTCCCAGAATTCAGCAAGCGGCCTTTGCAGGAATCGAATGGATGTTGGGCCTGCAAAATCGCGACAAAGGGTGGCCGACTTTTTGCCGAGGCTGGGGGAAACTACCCTTCGATCGTAGTGGTGCCGACCTGACAGCTCATGTCCTGCGCGCCCTCAAAGCATGGGAATCCGAACTAACCGGACAAGATGGACTGTTTGCCAAAAGTCCTGAGCAACTCGAAAAGATTGTGGAGCAAGGCTTCCGCTACCTCCAGTCTCAGCAGCAAGCCGATGGGAGCTGGTACCCCCTTTGGTTTGGAAATCAGGATCACCCGCAGGACGAAAACCCTGTTTATGGGACATCTAAAGTACTTTTGGCGTATCGTGCGTGGCAAAGGGAATCCGACCCGGTAGCCCAAGCTGGGATTAGGTGGCTAGAGGAAGCTGTCAACTCAGATGGTGGATGGGGAAGCGGAGTCGATCATCAACGAACCGACGACGGAAAACTTAAAAATCGACAACTCGGAAGCAGTATCGAGGAAACAGCGTTGGCTTTAGAAACCTTAATAACATGTTCCGGTGAATTAGAATCTCAACAGTTCTCCGAGACTGTCGAGAAGGGACTTGCATGGTTAATTAATCGAGTGGAAACTGACAAGTATCTCGAATGTTCCCCGATTGGTTTCTACTTCGCCAAGCTGTGGTATCATGAGAGGTTATATCCACTGATTTTTACGGTTTCTACCTTGGGTAAGGCCTTGAGTCGCAGTGACGCTTCGGCGGCACGCTCATGATTGAATTCCGACATTCATAAAGGACTGCATTCACTTGGCAACTGCATCTTCTGCTGATGGATCGGTAAATGCCTCAGCTAACAGCGAGCAACCGAAACGTAAGTCAAAACGCAGGAAGACTTCCCACCTGAAGCTCGTTCCTGAGTCTAAAGACATGCGCGAAGCGGTACGTGCCAAATGCCAGGCGATTTGTGATCAGGTCGACAAGTCACGTCCGATGACCAAGGACGAAATGGAAGTCGAAGTCCGAACAATTCTAGAGGAATTGGAGCTACCTGAAGGCTACCTCGGTTGGTCGATGGTAATGTTTGCGTCTGAATTCTGGCGTGAACAGGTCGCAGCTGTTCCACCGAATCGAAGGCTGTTCCTACTTCCTCACTGCCTCAAGCACGCCGAAGGCTGCCCAGCCGACTACGATCAATTCGGACTCGATTGCAAAACCTGTGGAGCCTGTAGTATCGCCGACTTTCGGGGGATGGCCGAAGATATGGGCTACCGAGTGTTGGTCGCAGAAGGCTCCCCGATCGTTCATAAAATCATCGTTTCCGGTTACGTTGATGCCATCGTTGGTGTTGCCTGCTTAAACGTTCTGGAAAAAGCCATCGACAAAATCCTTCTCGCCGGGATTCCCTGCATGGCGGTACCACTGCTCTCCGACGATTGTCGGAATACAGCAGTAGACGAGGACTGGGTCAATGAAATGATCCAGATCGAATACGACGACTCGGCACCACAAACTCGGACTTATTTACATCTGATGCGAGCCTCCATGGATTTGTTTGAGCCAGACGAGCTTGAACGTATTATTCCTCGCATGCGTGGTGAACAACGCCTAAGTGATATTAATGGAAACGGGCTCGGCGAAATCGATCCAATCGCACTCACCGAGGCTGTGGCGTATGACTTCCTGAGCAAAGGCGGAAAACATTCCCGCCCGTTTATCACACTGGCCACATATGATGCTCTCACTGGCGGCCAAGCGACATTGCGTGACGGAGCCAAGACGATCGAATATTGGTCTGATTCGGTAAAACGGTGTGCGATGTCCATTGAAACCTTCCATAAGGCTTCTTTGGTCCATGACGACATTGAAGATGACGATCCGTTTCGCTACGGCGAAGAAACCGTCCATAACCGCTACGGAATACCCACCGCGATTAATATTGGCGATTACATGATCGGGATGGGCTATCGTTTTGTGAGCACCGAGTCGGCCACCTTAGGTGCCGATGTCACCGCGGATATTCTGGACGTTCTGGCTGAAGCTCACACAAAACTTTCTGAAGGTCAGGGAGCCGAGTTGCTTTGGCGAGATGCACTGGATAAGCAACTAAAGCCAATCGATGCGCTCAAAGTCTATGCCTTGAAAACATCACCTGCCTTCGAAGCAGCAATGCTTTCCGGTATCAGACTTGCTCAGCCTATTGGTGAATACCGCGAGCCCGTCAAACAGTTTGCTCGTAATCTGGGCGTCGCCTTTCAGATCCTCAACGACCTATTGGATTGGCAAGGTGACGATTTTAATAAAATGGCAGCCGGAGGAGATGTTCTTGGCGGCCGTCCAACCGTTCTCCATGCATTAGCATTGGAAGCATTGCCTGAAACGAAGCAAACGGAACTGCTCGACCTCTGCCGCGAAGATCATCCTGCCACACCGGCGGCACGTATTCAACGCGTCAAGCATCTGTATGAAGAAGCAAATGTATTCACTCTGGCCCTCAAGCTCGTCGATAAACATCAAGCTCGAGCCGAAGCCATCGCTGATGAAATTCAACCAGAAGACCTAAGGCGACTTATGTACTTCCTGATCGATTCCATTTTGGAACGTCCAGAAGAACAACTGCTACAACTCATTCCGGCAATAATCGAAGCTCCGGACTCTGAGTCGGCCTAGTCTAGTCATTCGTTTTTAACGCCCAAGGAATTGGTCCCCGTGAGTTCAGAAACCCCCGCTCCAGATCTCAGCACGCTGATCGGGCTGTTTTACCCGGAAGCCGGTGAATTTGGTGATGTGGCTCAGGTTGCTCCCAAATCCATGCCGGATGTCTATCGGAAACTGCTTGCTCACGAACACCATATGACGGTTACCGTCGAGTCGCATTACGGTGAACTCGTGGATGTCCAGGTACTAGAGTCGATGCACGTTGGACATTATTACAGCCGTAAAATCCTGCTCACCAAACAGTCCGATCGGTCCGTCGTCCAATTTGGAATTGTGAGGTTGAATTTTGAATATCTCGGAGCCGATGTTCAGCGGGAAATCGTAGGGGAAGGTACACCACTTGGACGCATTCTGATTGACCGCAATGTCCTTCGACGGGTGGAGTTATCCGAACTCTGGAAAGTTGCTGCCGGACAGGACTTGGCTGAGCTCTTTGGAATTGAAACAGGTTCAGAAGTTTGGGGCCGTACCGGATGGATTCATTGCAATGGAGAACCGGCAATCGAATTACTCGAAGTCGTTGCTCCTGCTTCCTAAGTACAAAACAGAGGATTCTTGCAGAACCTGTATGACGCTCCAATACAGAACAGCTATGACTGTGTCGTAATGGGTGGCGGCCCAGGTGGAAGTGCCACGGTAGCCTTGGTAGTAGAAACAGGCAACAGCATCCTGTTAGTCGAACGTGAAGCCTTGCCAAGATTTTATGTCAAGGCAGTCATTTTTGAGACGGCTGTTTGGTAAACTTTTCGGGTCAAAGTAGCTGTAACTCGAGAAGCAACACTCGAATCAGTTTCTCAAATTGAAAACTGTGGCAGACCTAGCTTGGAGATACTACACTAGTAGTTTAACGCACAGAGAGCGAACCGCTCTCAACTCTCATTACCTTCGGACTTAGTAACGAACTATGAATAAATCTACCGGCAAGTGGATCATTATCGGCCTGGTTATCCTGCTGATTATTTTGCACCACGACGTTTGGAATTGGGATGACAAAGAGCCCGTCTTTGGTTTCATGCCCATGGCATTATTGTGGCAAGCAGGAATTTCACTTGGTGCTGGCGCCACGTGGTTTTTAGCAACAAAAATCGCCTGGCCTGAATTTGAAGTAGATGAGGCTCCCGCCACCGAAGTCGCCGCAGCACAGGAGGGAGGTGAATAATGACTCAGCTAGTTATCATTTCAATCTATCTTTGCCTGTTACTTGGCCTGGGCTTGTTCTCCAGCAAGCTCTTCCGCGGGACCAGTAAAGACTACATGCTGGCCAGTCATTCGATTGGCCCGTTTATGCTATTGATGTCTCTCTTTGGTACGACCATGACGGCCTTCGCATTGGTTGGCTCAACAGGAGAATCTTTCAAAGAAGGAGCCGGCGTTTATGGGCTCCTGGCCTCTTCAAGTGGAATTATTCACTCGCTCTGTTTCTTCGTTTTGGGCGTCAAGCTTTGGAGCCTGGGGCATAAGTATGGATACACCACCCAGATTCAATTCTTCCGTGATCGATTGGAAAGCGACAAAATCGGCGTCATCCTGTTTCCAATTCTTGTCGGCTTGGTGATTCCTTACCTCTTAATCGGCGTGATGGCGTCTGGATCGGTGATCAATAGTATCACCGAAGGAGCATTTGAGACGGCGTTTGCGAATTACGACTATGGTGTACCACCGTGGTTGGCATCACTGGTAATTTGTATCGTCGTACTGATCTATGTGTTCTTTGGTGGTATGCGTGGTACGGCGATGGCCAACACCGCTCAGACTATGGTGTTCATGGTCCTTGGCCTGATCACATTCTTCATCATCTCCAATAAACTTGGCGGCCTGGAACAGGCGACAAAAAATGTGTTGGAGAAAAACCCAACTAAGATGATGAGGGCAATTGACCCTGCAGACAACGATAAATACGAGACCGCTTATGCGAAATGGGAAAACGTCGCGTTTTACAACTACGCTGTTAGAAATGGCAAGCTCAAGCTCAGTGAAGAACAAATGGCTCAGGCCAACGAGGAATTCAAAGCGCCGTTGCCTCCGTTCTTAAAAGTAGACCGCGCTCCTGCAGCCTATGCTAAAAAGAATAATTTACTCGATAACCTAACTGTGATTGAACAAAATCGCGCGTTACTCGAGCAGGATGATCGAATCGCCCCTGAATCTGACGAAAAGCTGGGCGAGCTGCTATCTCACAAGGAACTTCAACATTACCCTCGTCAGCCAGGTGCTGACAACGCCGGGATGGAAAAATTCAAGGATAAGATCGGCAACCCTCGTGATTCAAAAAATTGGACTCTGAAGAAAGCCCGCGGTGTTTACCGAGCATCTAAATGGGCCCCGGACGCTCCTCGCGGTATGAACCCCTGGAAGTTTCTTACCTATTTCTTCGTGCCACTTTCTGTCGGAATGTTTCCCCACCTGTTCCAGCATTGGCTAACGGCCAAAAGTGCAGATAGTTTCAAATTGGCCGTCGTGGCCCACCCAATCTTCATCATGCTGGTATGGGTACCTTGCGTCCTGTTAGGGGTTTGGATGACCAGTGCTACACTTCCGGGTACGAATACTGCACTGATTCCACCGCACTTTCCACCAAATGCCGTTTTAGCGGCAGCAGTAAAGGCACTTACCAGTCCATTTGTTGGTGGATTGCTCACTGCGGGAATACTGGCGGCGATTATGTCTTCGCTTGACAGCCAGTTCCTCTGTGTGGGAACTATGTTCACGACAGACATTGTGACGCATTACAGTAAGAAGGATCGCTTCAGCGATAAGCAGCTGATTGTCATTGCTCGAGCGTTCATCGTCGCCATCGTTGCACTGACCTACTTGTTCAGCTTGTTTGAACCTCGTCGTGTGTTCACCCTTGGCGTATGGTGCTTTAGTGGTTTCTCTAGCCTATTTCCGTTGATATTCGCCAGCCTTTACTGGCGACGGTTAACCAAGGCAGGAGCGTATGCTGCTGTGATTGCGGCCGGTGTAACCTGGTTATGTCTGTTTGCAGATTCAGACTTTGCTGCGAATCCGCATTACGACTTCCTTGGTCTTATGCCTGTAGCCACCATGATCACTCTGGCTACAGCAGCGATGATTATCGTTTCATTGATGACCAAACCACCGTCAGAGGAAACGCTTAACAAGTTTTTCCCGAAGGCTAACTAGCCTAAAAACGCTAGGGGAATGTATCCAAAAATCCCACAAGTCCGATCTGATTTGGCCTTGTGGGGTTACTTGGGTGACCTAGAATAGACTGTTTCCCTCCTCCATTACCTACACGTGTGGGTGAGTCCAAAAGACTGGAACCGAGTCTTGGGGAGGGGACGAACGTATTGATCCCATAGGCCTCCAAACAGGCCCGTTCAGGAGTAATTTAGAAATGCCACCTCGTTCATCATCAAAAGCTCGTAAACGTACGAAAGCTCGTTCTCGTTCACGTAAACGCGATCCATTGCTAGTGGATGGCAAGCGTCCACGTCCTATGTTCGTAGACTACAAGGACGTCGATATGCTGAAGAAACTTGTTAACCGTCACGGCCGCATCGTTGGTCGTCGTAAGACAGGTTGCTCTGCTGCTAGCCAGCACGCCGTGACTCAGGCCATCAAACGAGCTCGATTCATGGCCTTGTTACCATACGATGGAGAATAAGTCGAACACGACTTTTTCGACCTCAAGAGACATCAAACACACGTTCTTTTCCAGAGCGTGTGTTTTTTTATCGCCTGCTTTTATCGGGAAGGACCGGTTATAAATTCCGTTCGGCATTTATAATAATACTATGGCTCAAGTTTTCACCACCACCAAACGCGTTGAATTTCGAGATACCGATGCTGCCGGCATCATGCACTTCTCTACCTACTTCACTTACATGGAAGAGGCCGAGCATGAATTGTTGCGAAGCATCGGCTCAAGCGTCGTGCTCAATGCCGGAGACGAAACGGTCAGCTGGCCTCGTGTTTCCGCGACCGCTGAATATCGTACTCCGGTTCGATTCGAAGATGTACTAACTCTTGAGGTACGGGTTAAAAGACTTGGATCACGCAGCGTCACCTATCATCACACATTCCTGTCTGGTGACCAGTACATAGCCACTGGTGAAATCACGGCCGTGTGCTGCCGCATTGAGCACGGGCAAAAACCAACCTCTCGCGAAATTCCTGACGAAATCCGCACTCAGCTAGAAAGTTTCGTCGATCCTTCACTTTCCGATCCTTCCTAAGTCTGGCATTAAGCCAGCCTCACCTAGTTAGTTATTTTCGATGTCAGCGTATCTTCAGGAATTGACCATCAGACTGGCTGCCGCCATGGGCAATGTCCCGGGAGAGATTCGCCAAAACCATGCGAATTGGGTTTGGAGTAAACAACAGGGCGATGGTGGCTGGGGTGGCCGAGAGGGCACGAGTGACCCGTACTATACTTCGTTTGCTCTGCGAACGCTGGCAATTACTGGGGAACTCTACGGCGAGCGGGCCGAGCAAGCTGCTACATTCCTGCGTTCTCGTCTCGATAAACAGGAAACCGTCGTCGACCTGGCAGCATTGATCTACGGTGCCTCTATGTTGGAAAACGCTGCGGGCCTCGATATCTTTGACGCTGCCGGCAGGATGTGGAAAGACTCCGTTGCTGCCTTTTTCGAAACACTTCGTCGTGAAGATGGTGGTTATGCCAAGAGCGCAACTAGTAATGTCGGCAGCACCTACAACTCCTTTCTCGTTTTGCTTTGTCGCGAACTAATCGAACGCCCTCTGGAAAACCCTAATCCACTTATTCAGTTCGTTTTTGATCAGGAAAACGAAACCGGTGGTGGATTCCGTGAAGTGAAACAACAAAAACGAGCGGGGACGAATCCCACCGCGGCTGCGATCGGCATTCTCAAAATCCTGGATGCCCTTGATGAGGAATTGCGCGAAGACACTATTGATTTTCTTGGGCAAATGCAGACTGACGAGGGAGGACTACGAGCCAATACTCGCATTCCAATCGCCGATTTGTTGAGCTCCTTTACCGGCTTTCTCACATTGATTGACTTAGGTGGCGGTAAGAAAATCGATCGAACACAATTATTGAGGTATGCTAAAAGACTCCAGCAATCCGACGGCGGCTTTCACGGAGCCGAATGGGATAAAGTCTGTGATGTGGAATATACCTTTTACGGAATCGGATGCCTCGCGCTGATTCACGCTGATTTGGACAACTAAGGCAGAAATCAACATGGCAAATCTTGTCATCAAAGACCTCAAGAAGGAATACCCTACCCGCGGCGAACCGCTAGAGATCCTTAAGGGCATTGACCTCGAACTCAGCTCTGGCGATAACCTAGCGATTATTGGCCCTAGTGGGTCAGGCAAAAGTACCCTTTTAAACGTTCTGGGAACACTCGATCATCCCACTAGTGGTTCGTATACTCTGAATGACACAGACCCATTTTCTCTGGATGAAGATGAGCTCGCTGCATTCCGAAACGCAAACATCGGATTTATCTTCCAGGAACATCACCTGCTACCTCAACTCAGTGTTCTTGAAAATGTACTGATTCCCACCATGGCCAATGGCAAGCCAGCAGCAGCGGATGTTGCCCGAGCAGAAGAATTGATTCAACGAGTCGGACTTGCAGACCGTTCTCACCATCGACCTGCTGAATTATCTGGAGGCGAAAGAGAGCGAGTGGCCGTAGCCCGTTCTTTGATTTGTAGCCCTTCTCTGGTTTTGGCCGATGAACCAACCGGAAACCTTGACCACCGCAATGCTCAGCAAATTGGGGAACTCCTTTTAGAAATTCAAGATGCCGAATCCATGGCACTCATTGTGGTGACCCATAGTCGCGATCTGGCTGACATGCTCGGGCGGAAACTAGAAATTAATGATGGGCGATTGTCCTCGGCAACGGTGTAGGAACGCACAAGAATGAATAACAAACGATTCGTTTTGCGAAGCCTCGTCCACCACTGGCGTATCAACTTAACCGTCGCGTTGGGAGTGGCTGCGGCGACTGCTGTGCTCACTGGCGCCCTGCTAATCGGCGATAGTATGCGGGGAAGCCTCAAGTCACTCACGCTCGGGCGACTTGGACTCATCGATGAAATTCTAGTGACTCCCCACTTCTTCCGTCAGGAATTAGTCGACGAGTTGGAGACCTCAGAAGCATTCCAACAAGAATTGTATCAACGAGCGACAGTCGCCATTCTCTTTCCGCAAGGCACACTGGAATCCACTCGCGAAGTAAATGATTCCGAATCGCTACACGTCGCCTCTAATATTCTGGTGCTTGGCATACAGGACGAATTCTGGAGTTTTGGACAAACCGAACGGGAGCAGTCCATCCAACCCGAAGATGACGAGATTGTTCTCAACGCCCCACTGGCAAATGAACTTGGCGTAAATGTCGGTGATGTGGTTACCCTACGACTTCCTGAAGATAAACAAGTGAATGCGGACAGTCCGCTTGGTTCACAAGATGACCGCATTCGTAGTATCCCCAGATTGACCGTTTCAGAAATCATACCCGCCGAAGATCTAGGGCGGTTTTCATTGACATCCTCTCAGCAGGTATCCTTCAACGCCTATGTCAATTTGGCATTCCTCCAGGATGAACTGGATCAGGAGAATCGAGCCAACGCCATTTTGGTTTCCGGAGGACAAATCGACACGCCACCGGATGAAAGTGCTTCTCAGACTTTACAAACTTCTCTGAAACCCAGCATTGACGACCTCGGCCTTCTGTTAACAGATGTCTCGTTGGACTGGGAGTCTGAGTCAGATGAAGTAAATCATACGGTTTTGAAATATCACAGTCTGTCAAGCGTCAAAATGATGCTCGATGATGATACCGTTGCTTTGGCAGAACATGCATTGGGAGAAGATGCTCAACCCGTCATGACTTATTTGGCCAATGCACTTATGAAAGTCCCTGATGGCGTTATGCCAGACGCTCGAGGGGGCGTGGTGACCGAAAAACGTGATCCTGAAGTGGATGGTGAAATTGTTCCCTATTCCATGATTACCGCAATCGACAGTAAAGATGGTCTAGGCCCGTTACTCGACGCCAACGGCAACGCCGTTTTAATCAAAGACGACGAAGTCGTGATTAATAGTTGGTTGGCTGAGAATCTCGAAATCGGATTGGGCGACTGGCTCAGAATCGACTACTTCGAACCCGAAACGACGCACGGTCAAACCGTAGAACGGTGGGTAGACTTGCGTGTGGTTGAAATCTTTAAGCTTACCGAACCACGCCGCCCGTATTCACGACGTCGCAAGGCTCTGTTTCACCAGCCACCAACCTTGCTCAACGACCCCGACCTAACTCCGGAAGTACCAGGGGTCACGGATCAGGATTCAATTAACGATTGGGATCTTCCATTTGCAACGGTCAATCGAATTCGTGGGCAGGACGACCAATACTGGAATAATCATCGCACGACTCCCAAGGCATTTGTCTCACTCAATCTTGGACGCAAGCTCTGGGGTAGTCGGTTCGGCAGTCATACCACCATGCGTGTACCTTTTAGCGATCAACAGACCATCGCTCAAAAGCTACAGGACGCCGTGTCTTCCTCAGGCTCGACACTAGGAATGAATTTTATTCCTGTAAAACGCGATGGTCTAAAGGCAGCCGGTGGCTCGACTCCTTTCGACGGACTTTTTCTGGGCTTAAGTCTCTTTGTCATTGCGAGCGCCTTAATGCTGATCATAGTCCTCTTCCGATTGGGGATTCAGCAACGTGTGGCCCAATTGGGACTGCTGCTTGCCTTAGGACTAAAACGAAAACAGATCAGCCGACTGCTAATCTATGAGGCTGTTTTAGTTTCTGCCTTCGGCGCCGCACTCGGCGTCTTAATCGGAATCGGATATGGCAAACTCATGCTCACAGGCCTCACAACATTGTGGGTGGAGGCCATTGTGACATCCTTTTTGGAGTTTCACATCACAGCCCGAAGTCTGGTCGTAGGCTACCTACTGGGGGTTTGCATTTCGGCTTTGACAATCGCCTGGGCCATTCGGAAAACCAGTCGTATTACTGCCAGAAGATTACTGTCCGGTCATGCCGAAGAAGCCACCTCGACGGTGTCAGCCAGCACTCAGACAAAATTCTCCAAACTAAGGGCTGGCTTATTTATCGCAGGCTTGGGGCTAGCCGTGATGGCCGCCTTGCCAGACTTCGGAACATCACTAGGAAGTGAAGGTCAGGCTGGTGCCTTTGTCGGAGCTGGATTCTTAGTCCTGACTTCGTTTTTATTGAAAATCAGAGCATATCTGCGGGGTGGATGGAATTCGAATTCTATTCAGAAGATCAGTTTGCCACTTAGCTGGCTGGCGTCACGAAATGCGGGACGAAATCCCGGTAGAAGTACGCTAACCATCGGATTAATGGCAATGGCTTCCTTCCTGATTATCGCGATGGGAGCATTCAAGCTGATGCCGTCAGAACAGGGGCGAGGTGGTTTTAGCTTCTGGGGTCTCAGTTCAATGCCTGTATACGAAGATCTGGCTGAAAAAGAACTACATGCATCCGTCTTTGAAAAAGAGATTGCCGACCAACTTGAGATCGAGAGCATTCTCTGTCTACGTTACAAACCAGGCGATGATGCCAGCTGCAGCAACGTCTATCAGGCGGCTCGCCCACGAGTTCTGGGTGTTCCACAAGCTTTTGTGGAACACTACGATCAGGCCAATGTAAAGTTTAGCTGGGGAGCCAACATCGCTGACGACTCGCAGGCTGAAAACCCCTGGCAATTACTGGCCTCCTCCGCCACTACACATACCGGAACGGAGGATGATCCTGTGCCTGTCGTGATCGACAAAAACACGGCCATGTATAGCCTTAAGCTGTATGGGGGTATGGAGCAGATCTTCGACATTACTTATGAAGATGGCCACACCGTCCACTTCAAAGTCGTTGGATTACTCACAAATAGTATTCTTCAGGGTAGCTTACTTGTCAGTGAACAGGACTTTAAGGTGCTGTTTCCACATATTAGTGGCTACCGGTACTTCCTATCCACCGATCAAGCGGCTAATGAAAACACGCGTGTCATTCTGGAAAATCGCTTCCGCGATCAGGGTCTGGACATGCAATCAACGCAGGCCTTACTGGAAGAGTTACTGGCCGTTCAAAATACCTACATCAGTGCTTTTCAAAGTTTAGGTGCCTTAGGACTATTGCTTGGAACCTTTGGCCTGGCAACTGTTCAGTTGAGAAGTATCCTAGAACGACGAGGTGAATTGGCGCTTATGAAGGCAACTGGTTTTAGTCCTGTCCGCCTGGCGAAAATGGTACTCTGTGAAAACATTGTCTTACTTTGTGCCGGACTGACGACTGGTGTGACAGCAGCATTATTTGCGGTACTGCCGCACATCCTATTCGCTGAAGCGTCAACGCCGGGCATCGACCTATTTGTTATGTTGTTGGTAATTCTTGTCGTCGGCGTGATCTCAGGACTCTTTGCAGTCCGAGCTACCTTACGAGCTCCGCTGATTCCGGCTCTTCGTGGTGAATAACGCCTTTGCGAGTTTATAAAATGAAAACTGCCTTTGCCATTTGTGCCCACCCGGACGATATTGAATTCCTAATGTCCGGTACGATGATGCGACTCGCCGATGCGGGGTATCAGTTGCATTACATGAATGTGGCCAATGGTTGCTGTGGTAGTACGACTCATTCAGCGGAAGAGACAGCCCACATCCGACTGAAGGAAAGTCGGCAAGCCGCTGAATTTATTGGAGCCACTTTCCACGAACCACTTTGTAATGATCTGGAAGTGTTTTATCAGCAAGAAACGTTAGAACAACTCACTGCAGTCATCCGTACAGTCGCTCCGGAAATAATCCTGACGCATAGTCCAACCGACTATATGGAAGATCATACAAACACGTGCCGGCTTGCTGTGACCGCCGCTTTCTGCCGCGGGATGCCCAATTACCCGACTCGCCCTCCTGTACCGATTACAACACAAAACGTAACGCTGTATCATGCCCAACCGTACTCTCACTATGACCCGTTGGGGAAATTCATTCGCCCCGATTACTTTGTCGATGTCAGCGATCTGCAAAAACGCAAGCAGGACATGTTGTCCTTACACGCTAGTCAAAAGCAATGGTTGGATGAAAGTCAGGGCTTAGACTCCTATCTGAAAACAATGACAGACCTCGATCATCAATTGGGGCAGGTCTCTAACAAGATGGACTACGCAGAAGGGTGGAGAAAACACTTACACCTTGGCTTCTGTGGTCCTGAGGATGATCCATTATTGGACGCCTTAAGTGGCTTCATTTTCCAAGCCTAACAATCTTCCTGCTAATCGGTTAGACTTATCATCTTAGGCTTTGATACGCAAATTCACCTTCCTGCGAGACTCAAAACATGCGTGGAATTATCGCTTCGCTTCCGTTTGCTTTACTGACCGTTCTCTGCTGGGGATCCTATGGCCCTGTACTGCATCACGGCAAAGAAGGAATGAGCAACAATTCCTGGATGCAGTTACTCTGCGTCGGAATTTCATACTTCGTCGTCGCAGTGGTGGTCCCGATGTATGTTCTCAAAACCAAAGGGGAACAAGGGAAATGGAGTGCGTCAGGGGTTAAATGGGGATTGGCTGCCGGATCACTTGGCGCATTTGGAGCATTGGGAATAATTACCGCACTAACCAGTGGAGGCTCGCCGTCTTATGTCATGCCGATCGTGTTTGGTTGTGCTCCTGTCGTAAATACCATCGTCTCGATGTACATGACCAAACTGTTCAAGGAGATGACGCCTGGTTTTTACTTGGGGATCATTTTGGTTGCTTTGGGAGCCTGTGGAGTCTTTGCCTTTAAGCCAAAGAGTGCAGATACATCTCAATCTCAAATTCAAGCCGACATCAAAACCGTCGTGTATCAAGAAGAGGCAACGTCGGCGACAGACCCCGTTGATGATAAAGCAACATCTCAGGTCGTCTCAGCAAAGCCTGAAACAGCTGATGCTTCAGAGCCGACTGTTGCTCCAAAGAAAGAAACTAATCTCCTGCTTATCGTTGGTGGAATCTGCCTAACCGTCCTTAGTTGGGGAGCCTATGGGAGTGTCTTACATAAAAGCCAACATTTAATGAGTGGCAGTCGTCTACGTCCACTCCTGTGTGTTGGCATAGCCTATTTTGTTTTGGCTGTAATCATCCCACTGCTCATTATGTACACATCCGAATCAGGATTTCCTGAAACTACAAAATTCTCAGGTTGGTTCTACTCCTTGCTCGCGGGAATTTGCGGATCGGTAGGAGCTCTGGGCATCATCCTATCGTTCACCTTCGGTGGAAAGCCCGTCTTTGTCATGCCACTGGTATTCGGCGGTGCTCCGATTATTAATACCATCATCTCGGTACTGGAGATGGAGCAAATAGGTGATGTTAACCCTCTCTTCTTTGCGAGCCTAACGATTGTGATTATCGGTGCGATCGTGACTCTCGTCACCGCACCTAAACCGGGCAAAAAGCCAAAAGTCGAAGAAGACGAAAAACCACTATGGGATCAGGTACGGGAAGACGATGCTGCGACAACTGAAGCAACAACTGCGTCAGACTCTATCGAACCAACTGACTCGGATGAACCCGCCGAAACTGGCGTAAGTACAAGTCCGGCAGAAGGAAAAGAGGAAGCCGAGGAAACAGAGGAAGTTACAGAATCTGAATCTTCCGGAGAAAGTGCTGAAGAAGAATCGGACGAAGGCGATGACTAACGCAAAACTCCACCTACGTTTTGACCATTAATTAATGACCAAACATGAGTGACCCTTCTGACTTAATGCATCAGCTTGACGTGCAGCTCAGCCATGTATGGATGGTTCGTACGTTTCTAAAGCACAGTGATGAAGCGGAAGATGATGATGAACTGGCATTGGTCCACCGCCGACTCTATGACTTTTCATTAGCTCTGGGGAGCCACCTGAGTGCTGACGATGCAGAAGGTTACCTTCGTCAGGCAAATAAGAAATGGCGGAGATTGCGGGAAGCCAATGAGCTCTTCCAGGAAATTCAACCAGAGATCTCGAATCATACCAACTTTAAAATGGCGGCAGCATCTTTGAATAAAGCGGTAACGGAAATCGGTAAACTCTTAGGCAAACTAGATAACCAATGAATCCGGGCGCGTTGGCCATAGATTTACATCACCGAGATCCTACTTTACGCCAGCATCGGCTAGAGTGGGTTGATTGGGATTCTCCTCCCTACTTTGCAAAAAGAAATAAATCCGTGGGCTGACGATTGCTTGACGACTTGCATCCCCCCTTTCACAATAAACTTTCCAATTTTAACTTCCCTGCCCTTCCTTAGATTGAATTTGAAATCATGAGTGACAATCCCAGTGTAATCCTATCCGGTTTTGCCGATGAAGCGGCTAATCAAAAAACGGTTGATCAACAGTTCTCTGCCTTCGCAGCGATCGGATTACAATACTACACCATCCGATTTATTGACGCGGGCAATGGCGTAAAGAACGTCATGAAATTGAATAAGACCGAAGTCAAACACGTCAAGAAGAAGATGGATGAGTATGGGCTAAAAGTATCTTCTCTGGGGAGTCCGATCGGAAAAGTTAAATTGCTTGATGTGGATGATGGTACACACAATGCCTATATCCCTTTCAAAAAATATTTAAAGAACGATGTACAGCGTGCCTGTGATCTGGCCAATGAATTCGGAACGAAGCTAATGCGAGGATTTGCGTTCTACCATCCTCGTGGAGAAGATCCATACGCCTACGTAGACCAGGTCGTTGATCAACTCAGTGCAATCGCTGAACTTTGTGACAAAAACGGAATCACCTTCGGGCTCGAAGTGGAAGCTAATTTAGTCGGACAATGTGGTCGGACACTCGAATTGCTTCACCGCAGGGTGAAACATCCGGCTATGTTGACGATTTTTGATGCCGCGAACATTGTGACTCAGGGCTATTCATCTGATGATATCTTTCTCCAATACCACATGATGAAAAAGGGACTGGGGTGGATGCACATCAAAGATTATCGCCATCCCGAGCCTGTTCAGCGTGTTGGTCACGTCGATGAAGAAGCGCTCAAATACTTCGTGCCAGCTGACATTGGTGACAGCGGTCATGAAGCGATTTTGCGAGACTTCCGGGATTACATCCCTGTGATGGAACGACGCCTGAAGAAACGTGGGGTGCCTGGCGTCTTCCTTGATCTTGAACCGCACGTTAAGGGTGGGGGGCAGTTCGGTGGCTTTAGTGGCCCTGACGGGCTGGGGGTCGCTTTGCGTGGTCTTTGTAATGTTCTGGATTACGTCAATATTGACTATCACCTACGTGATTTCAACGACGTCATTGAAGCACGTGGTTTTTAACCTTTGGCGAGGTGTCTTATGGCAGACATTCAAAAAGTCGAAGTGTGTTGCAAGAAGTGCGACAGTACATCATTGACCTGTAAATACAATGTGTTTGAGCAGGCAGACCTTGAAATTCATTCCTGGGAATGCAAGTGCATAGACTGCGGCTATCGACTAACGACTGCTTATCGAAGTGATGACGAGGACATCGACTTTGCTACGGTAACAGTGGACCAATGTCCTTACTGCGGCAGAAAAGCTAACAAATAGCCTCCCTGGCTATTTCGAGTCACCCTGTTTCCATTCAACAATTACATTTGTCGCGATGCCACCCCGCGGACTGAATTTCGCTTTCAGTTCGATCCAGCGTGGATCAAGTACGGCTACCAAATCATTCACGATCGTGTTGGTGACATTTTCATAAAAAATACCGTCGTTCCGATAGCTCTGCAGATAAAACTTCAGACTCTTCAACTCAACACACTTCTTGTCAGCAATATAACGAAACTCCAATTCACCAAAGTCCGGCTGTCCTGTTTTAGGACAAACGGAAGTGAACTCCGGACAAATCGTCTCAATCACATAGTCGCGTTGTGGAAACTGATTGTCGAATACTTCCAGTATTTGCTGACGTGATTCAGGGGTGTGAGATAAGGTCATCTGTGTTTTACTCCTATTCGCTTTGTACCCATTGTGTCATGATGACTCTAGAGCCGTAAGGGGGGGGTGACTCATGAAAATCGCTGAAATCTATCGCTCTATTCAGGGAGAAGGTATCCTGACAGGCACGGAAAGTGTTTTCATTCGCACGAGTGGATGTAACCTGCGCTGCTGGTTTTGCGATACCCCTTATGCTTCCTGGCAGCCTGAAGGAGATGACCTCAGCGTCAGCGAAATCATGAACCGGCTGTCTACCTGGGACTGTCGACACGTTGTTTTGACCGGTGGTGAACCGATGCTGTTTGCCGAGATGATACCCTTGTGCAATCGTCTCCGATCAGAGAACTACCATATCACCATTGAAACTGCCGGTACGCTATATCTGCCTGTGGAATGTGACCTCATGTCGATCAGTCCTAAAACATCGAATAGTGCACCCGATGTAGCAGACCACCCGCGCTGGCATCGTCGGCATGAACACACACGATTTGCTCCTCATGTCATCCGACAACTGTCGAGTGAATTCCACTGTCAATTTAAGTTTGTCGTAGATCACGCTGATGATCTACAAGAAATCGAAGAGTATCTGCGTCAGTTTCCGGATCTGACTAACAATCAAATTTATCTCATGCCCCAAGGACGCTCGCAGGAAGAACTGAAGCAAACTGAAACCTGGCTGTTGCCACTCTGCGATAATCATGGATTCAACTATTGCCCACGGAAACAAATTGAGTGGTTTGGAGCTGTCAAAGGAACTTAATCGGCGGTGCGTCCGCAATGAATTGCAAACAGATTTTGTAGGTTTATTCCCTCTGATGAGGACCTCACGGATGCAATCACTAATACAATTTGTCAAAATACTATAATCTTTCCTAAATCATCCCAGTACTCAACCGCTTAATCTAAGGAACTCTGATCTGATGTCCGACTCCGCTGTTTCTCTTTACAAACTAAAAGGCGGAATGGTTGGTATGGGCATGATTTTTGACGAGACATACCGACCATTCTTTGAGAATGCCTTTCGTGATGGGGTCTATGACCCCCGAACCGGTGTCATCAAGTTAGAAATCGCCGCGGTGGCTAGCCGTACAGGTGGACGTGCTGCCAAATATAAAGAATCGGCAGGTCAGAGCATCAATGATTTTTCAAGCTATATCGAACCTGATAGTGTTGGGCAGCTATTAACTCACGATGTGGATTTTGTATGTGTTGCCACCCCTGACGATCGTCACTTTGACGCAACAATGGCGGCTATCCAGGCAGGTAAGCACGTTATTGTCGAAAAGCCTTCTGTGCTCTCGATGCAGGAACTCGATGCAATCACTGCGGCGGCCGGAGAAAAACAAGTTCTTTGTAAAGTTGTCTATCACAAACTTTTTGATCCTGACCACAAGAAACTTAGGACATTCGTGACCGATGGTGTTCTCAACCACATAAATACCGGCTACTGTACACTGCTCGAACCGAAACAGATTTCGGGTGCTCAGTTTTCCGAGTGGATTCAGGGAAGGAACCCAGGAACGTATGTGGCTGTGCATTACATCAAGCTAATCGACTTCACCTTTGGTGGGACACTCAAGAGCATTAGCTGTAGTGGCCAACGCGGAATCGTAGGCGAAGCCGATGGCAATACATGGGACTCCACACAACTAAGAATGGTTTACGAATATGCGAGTGGTCGTGAAGCCACTTTTGACATTCATACCAGTTGGGTCACTCCGGATAACTTCCCCGGGTATGTCGAACAGGAAGTCCAATTCCGTTTCGACAACGGAATTTGGAACGGCCATAGTCGTAAACGTGGCGTCGAATGTACGGTAGAAGAACAGACGCCGTTAACGATCAAAAACTCAATGAATAACCATTACAACGGTACGTTCGTTGAGCCAAACGGTTCCCGGTCGCAACGTGGTTACGGCATTGAGGTGCTTGAGGAATTCGCTCGTGAAGTCGCTTATGTCGAACATGGTCTTGACGATCTGACGCGACAGCAACGCATCGCTCAATTATCCAACGGGTACTACAATGATATTACAAGTGATCGCCAAACAGTCGCCACGGTGCACGCCATGGAAGCGATCCTTGAACAACATGCGGCCGGAAATCCGGACTGTGTTGTCCGAGTCAATCAGGAAGCAGGAGGGCTCGTTCTCTACATTCCCGGTCAGGCTGAAGGCGTTGTGCTTTATGAGGGACAGGTATAACTCCAGACTCGTCGAACCTCCAAAACCAATTCTCAATCCCCAGACAATTTTTCCAAATTATCATGACTGACATCCAACCTATCCAATTCGCCGGCGAAGATAAATCGAATCAAGTAAGAGCCCAGATTCTGGCACAGGAACCTTACGCCATTCGTACGTTTACTCCCAGTCAGTGTGTCATTAGCCACAGCGCCGGCAGTTATCATTACACTCCGGAAGGACGTAAGCTCGCCGATTTTACATCCGGTGTACTCGTTGCCAATCTAGGGCACAATCCGGTGTCTTGGTGGAATCGTGTCGTCAAATATCTGGGATTAGGTGCTCTGAAAGACGGTGGGCAATATGCTAATTGTGTGCCCCTGACTGCCTACAATGCGATCACTGAAGTAGAGTCACAGTCAAATGAACGTCTCATCGCAAACCTCCAGGCGGCACCTGGCGGGAGTCGAATCAATCAGATCATGTGGTCGGCCAGTGGTAGCGAAGCGGTTCAGAAGGCGCTTTGGGCGGCGATGAAACGAACTCCGGGCAAGGACATGATTATTGCGACACGGGGTGGATTTCATGGGAAAAAGGGACTGGCCGGTGCGATCACTGGAAGTGAAGCCGACAAAGAACGAGATGAACGAGTGAGATTCATCAGTTTTCCCAAAGAGGAGTGCGATGATATCGAGACCCGACGGCAACCTATTGATCTGAGCAGATACCAACAGGAACTCGATACACTGTGGAATGAACATGGTGACCGACTATGCTGTGTCGTGACAGAACCCTATCTAGGTGGTGGCGGCTCCTACCATCCTCAAAAAGAATATCTGCAGCTACTTCAAAGCTTTTGCCGCGAGCACGACCTCTTATTTATCCTCGACGAAATCCAATCTAACTTTGGTCGCACGGGCCCCATGTATGCCTTCAGTCACTATGAAGTGGAACCTGATATTGTCCTGCTGGGTAAAGGTCTGGGTAACGGGGTCCCTGTTAGCGCTGCAGTAGGGCGCCGGGATGTCTTCGAATCATTAGGCTATGGTGAAGCATCGGATACATGGAGTGCCAATCCACTGTCCAGCGCTGCCGTGCTGGCAACTTTAGATGAATTTGAATCGACAGACGCACTCGCCCAAGGCTTACATTTAGCTGGAATTATTGAGGCGGGACTTGTTCGACTAAAGGAAACCGAAGTCATTAGTAAAGTCCGCGGTGAAGGTTGCGTTTGGGGCATTGAGTGTGCCGACCTTAATGGCCATTCTGGCGCCGAAGTTGCCAACCAGGTAATCGAAAAATGCTACCAGGGTCAGGATGGAGCATTGGCTATTCATCTGCTGGGAGCCCTAGCAGGCAAGGTTTTACGTATTAGCCCTCCTCTTACCATGTGCCCTGAAGAGTGCCAAAGCTATCTGGACCGACTCTTTGAAGTTTGTCAGGACGTGGCGACAAGCTAAGCTTCAAGCCTTTATTGCTTAGTCCGGTCGATGAGATAGAGTAACACCCAGCCGGATGGCTTTGCGCTCCCGAAGCAGCAGCAAGGAGACTTCACTGCCCGCCGGCGTTAAGCTTACTAGGTTGGCGAGATGATCATCGTCCTCGATAAGAGTACCGTTGTAACTTAGAATCACGTCGTTAGGTGCGATTTTGGCTTTGGCGGCGGGTGATTTTTCAGTAACACCCGTAATACGTACTCCTCGAGCATGACTTAGCCCTAGTTTGAGGGCAGTCGAATCATTGAAATCATGATCCATCCGCACGCCCAGATATGCTCCTCGAACTGACTCGTCATCAAGCAATTGACTCGCAACGACCATGCCCATATTAATCGGAATGGTAAACCCGATCCCTTCATTGCCACCTGAACTACTGGCAATTGCCGTATTGATCCCAATCACTTCCCCTCGCATATTCACCAACGGCCCACCACTGTTGCCGGGGTTAATAGCTGCATCCGTTTGGATGAAATCCTGAATTACAACACCCTGTGTTCCAAGGGAAAGATCTTTACGACCTTTCGCCGAAATAATTCCATAGGTAATGGAGTGGGTCAGGCCGAAGGGACTTCCAATAGCGACTACAAAGTCTCCAATATCCATCTTTCCGCTATCACCAATGCGAGAAGGTACGAGCAAATCCGTTTCTCGTATTGTGATGACAGCAATATCGCTTGAGGGATCCGAGCTAATATCCAGGACCGTCAATTTCTGACCATCTTCAAGTGAAATTTTGACGCCATCAGCCACCGTCGGGAAGACAACATGCCGATTTGTGATAATGAATTTTCGGTCATCGATTTCCACAACAAAGCCCGACCCTGCTTCTTCGATCGTACGCCGCGATCCGGCCTGCACAATTTTTCGACTTTGTATATGAACGACCGATGGCTTAGCGACGCGAACTACTTTTTTGAGTATGTTACGAGCATCAAATTGCTTGGCGTCAGCTGCCAGTTGCTCAAAGAGTTGTTGACGAGCATCTAAAGAAACGGATATCGGCTGTTCCTGTCCCTGAGCACTTAGCCCCGACAATACGCAAATTGCCATACAGATTACAAAATGTAATCGCTGCATATCCTACCAGTCACAGTCATTACTGACTGTACTGCCCCCCAATGATTTGTATCAATCTAAGTTAGCTAAAATCTCTAGCTGAAGACTTCATCGTTCTCTTCTTCTCTGTTCCAATCTTCTCCAAGGGTCTCCACCTTGGTTTGACAGCTGATACAGAGTGACGCATAGGGTAGCGCATTAAGTCGAGCTAGAGGAATATTCTTTTCGCACATTTCACAAATTCCATAGGAACCGTCGGCCATTTTCTTAATGGCCGTTTCAATCTGCTTCAATTCCCGACTTTCAACTTCTGCCAGTTGTGAATTCAATTCATCCTGAGCAGAGTCCAAAGCAAAATCGACTACATCACCAGACGCTTGATCCCTCAAGGCCTGCAACGCACTAAAATCCCCATCCAGGGCTTTGCGCAACGCATCACGGCGACTAACAAGAACACTCTTTAACTTAGCAATGGCATCTTTCCGGGCCATCGTTGTCATCTCCCAATAAATAAATCAAAGCCCAAAAAGAACCCATATGTCGCGTATTGCTCAATGAATGAATACGCAATCACACCGCAGCTCCTCCGGCGTTACTGGAATAATCGACACAATCAGACCTTCGAAATCAGCCTTTTTAGAGATTTTGCCGTCCATCTACCTAAGGGTAGACACTTTGAACCAGTACTCAGATATTTAAGTATCTGAAGACGGCTTGGCGAGCGGCTGAGACATCTACAACTCGAGCCACCTCCAGATTATGTGGAGCATTACGTCCACAGCGTTTCTCAAATATCGTCATCCCACGCGTCAGCTCACCTTTAATTTCCACATCGGCAGTCATCGATTCTAATTCAAATAGGTCCGGCTCAAGTAACTGAAGTAATGCAATCGCATCATGAATCTGGATGGTCTCTAATCCTAATTGCTGATGATAGGATCGAAACAAATAAGGTACGACCTGATGCAAAAATCTGCCAATCGCATTAGATTCCGGAGGTAGTAATCCCATTAAACTCAGCGAAAACTGAACCTGAGAGGTGATATCGAGAGGGATGAGTGTTTTTTTGACCGGGGCATGAAACACTTCGCGGGCGCTTTCCGGATCACAATGAATGTTAAACTCTGCGGTTTGAGTAATGTTTCCAATCCCATTAAAGCTACCGCCCATCATCACAATCTGTCCCACATTTTCAATAAAATGCGGATCTCTTTGAATGGCTCGAGCAACATTTGTTAGCGGCCCTAGGCAAACAATATCAATTTCGCCGGGCGCCGCACGGACCTCGTCACAGATAATTTTTTCAGACGCGTGACGCTGATGGTGGTCCACCGTTACAAATCCGACTTCACCCAATCCATCACCACCGTGAATAAAACAGGCGTCACGATAGTCCGAGTTGTCATTCGATGTCGCCGCACCAATCCGCGGCAAGCGAGGTGGATCCAGTTGCTCAATCACCGTCTGCACATTGATCGTGGCCATTTCAGCCGGCACATTCCCTTCCACTGCCGTCACGGCAACAACGTCAAATGCCTTGTTATATAACGCCATAGATAATGCCACGCTATCATCAATTCCAGGATCGCAGTCTATGATGATTCGACGTGGCATAATAAGAGCCCCAACTTGGATTGCATTTGTACTAATACGTTTATCGGTTTTTAACAAAGGGAAGTCAAACCCGACATAGATCGGATGCTGACCCTGACGACGTGACCACGCTACAATATAGATTCACCTCACAAATTCTAATCCGTGCTCTTTTGAAGTAATGAATATGCTGACTGATCAAATCACCAAAGTGGAATCCGGAGAAAACCTTACTCAGGAAGAAATGGCAGCTGCCATCGATCTCGTGATGCAGGGACGGTGTGAAGAATCACAAATCCGCTCGCTCCTGATCGCTCTGGCGACGAAGGGGGAAAGCGTGGAAGAAATCGCAGGAGCAGCCACTGCAATGCGAGCACATATGACGCCGCTCTTGTCGACACGGGAAGATCTAGTCGATACCTGTGGGACGGGAGGAGATGGATCCGGCACATTTAATATTTCCACCGCGGCAGCAATCGTGGCTGCCGGAGCTGGGATTGCGGTTGCTAAACATGGCAATCGTAAAATCACCAGTAAAACGGGTTCCGCAGATGTCTTGATTGAATTAGGCGTAAATATCGAAGCACCTATAGATGTGATGCAAACAGCATTGAACGAAATCGGTATCTGCTTTTGTTTTGCACCGTTATTCCATCCTGCCATGCGGCATGTGGGCCCGGTCCGACGCAGCATAGAAACCCCAACGATTTTCAATTTGCTGGGGCCGCTTTGTAATCCGGCTCGCGCCCCGTTTCAGGTCCTAGGTGTCGGAAAACCCGCATTACGGCCGCGATTGGCCGAGGCGTTGTCGCTATTGGATATTAAGAAAGCCTATGTCGTTTGTGGAAGTGACGGACTGGATGAAATCACGCTGGCTGGTACTACAGACGTAACTGAGGTAACCCCTGGCACAACCGCTGAAACTCAATGGCAACCTTCTCAATTCGGCCTCGAACCATCCGAGTTAAGTGGAATGGATGCTGATAATCCAGCAGAGAGTGCAGTTCGCATCCAGGCAATCCTAGCTGGAGAAACTGGGCCAGGCCGGGATATCGTAGTTATTAATGCAGCAGCGGCAGTCTCCCTAGCTAAACCCGATTGGTCTCTGGCTGAGTGCACGGCTGCCGTTCAGCATTCTATTGACAGTGGTGCGGCTCTGACTGTTCTCAAACGATTTGGTGAAGTTACTAATTAAACGATGACCAAACGCCAACTATTTTGGATCATCTGCCTCATTTCCTGCCTGCACGCGCTCGTGCACGTTTTCGAATTGGCTCTACCTGCCGTACAAGATGACCTCAAATCGCACTACGATACCAGCGATACGATCATCGGATCCTTAAGTAGTGCATTTCGCTGGCCCTGGGGACTGGGAGCTTTGTTGGTTGGCTTCCTAGTAGATCGCTTCGGGGCACCACCAATGCTGGTGCTCTACTTGGCCGGATGTGCTGCACTCTGTTTTTTCATCTCAAGTACACCAGCGCTCAATTCTCTGTTTGGTATGTTCTTTGTTCTGGGCCTGTTCGCCAGTATCTACCATCCTGCCGGCCTTGCGCTGATTTCCCTGAAAACTACCCCCGAACAACGACCGATGGCTCTAGGGATCCACGGAGTCTTTGGCTCAGCTGGTATCGCTCTCGCTCCGTTGATTTTTGCAGTGTTACAGACCGAAGGTATGCTATGGCAGGATTTCTTCTGGGTTCTGGGAGTTATTGGGGCTGTCGGAGCCGTCCTCATTTATCTACTGCGTAAATACCTCACCATTGCTGACAGCAAGTCTAAACTGACAGCGCAGAAAGAGATAACAGATGCGTCTTCCATTGAAGAGCCGGACAGGGACTGGAGGTCGTTTATTATTCTGATTAGTTTGACAGCCGTTCATGGCATGGTGTACTCGGGGGTTATCACTTTTTTTAAAGACGAATCGTTTCTCGATCACCCGCTGATCTCTCAATTTTTTGCGGGACTGGACACAGAGTTCAGTAGTAAATCACAGCGGTCATTTCTTATGGCTGGCATCATGCTATTCGGCTGTGTAGGACAATTCGTCGCAGGAAAGATCGGCAATCCCAAGCGACTTGAAAAACAATTGACCGTCATCACATTCCTCAATGCCCCATTTCTTATTGGCATGGCGATGTTTACTCCGGGATGGGCGCTCGTCTCTGCAACCGTGTTCACACTGGTACATTTTATGTTTCAGCCGATCTACAACAGCCTCGTAGCGAAGTACACTCCTCGTGAACATCGCAGCCTCTGTTATGGGCTAAACTTTGTTATGGGATTCGGCGTCGGAAGTCTAGGAGCGGTTCTGGCGGGATGGCTCAAAGATGCCACCGACCTGAATACCAATTACGTCTTTGCAGCCCTTTCGATCCTTGCCTCAATATTTGGAATCCTCTTAATTGCATTTAATCGTTCCACCGATTCGGAACCAGCGAGTACCAATGTATGAATAAAAAAGAAAAGCAAACGATCGGTGTTATTGGCGTGGGGCTGTTGGGGAGTTCGATTTGTTTTCGCTTACGTGAAGCAGACTATCCGGTCATTGGATTTGACTCTCGCTCGGAACAATTAGACTATCTCGTCCATATCGGTGGGCAGGCGGGTTCATCGGTGGAAGAACTGGTCAGTCAGGCAAAAGTCATTCTTCTTTCACTCCCGGATTCGACAGTTTCTTCCTCTGTCTGCGAACAAATTGCCAAGTGTGCAACCGCAGGCACAGTAGTTATTGACACCACGACAGGTACGCCAGACGATGCCGTTGAGATTGCTAAAAATCTTGGCCGTCAAAAGATCCAATTCATGGATGCCACCGTCGCAGGCTCAAGTAGTCAGGTTAAAGCTGGAGAAGGGGTCTTTATGGTTGGTGGAGACAAGGAGCATTTTAAACAGCAACAAGCTCTTTTAAAACAACTCTCCAATGTCATCTTTCATGTCGGACCGGTTGGCTCCGGAGCAAGGTTAAAACTGATTGTCAATCTGGCCATTGGTCTGCACCGCGCCGTTTTAGCCGAGAGCCTCGCCCTGGCCGAGGCTTCAGGTGTGGATTTGCCCACCGCGTTACAAGTGCTCAAAGCAACTCCAGCCTATTCCGCTGCGATGGATACAAAAGGGGAGAAGATGATCCAACAGGACTTTACTCCTCAGGCTAGGCTGAGACAGCATCGAAAAGACGTGCGGCTCATCCGGCAATTAGCTGCACAAAACGAACAATCCCTCCCCTTGTCGGATATTCACGCAAAATTGCTAGACGTTGCAATCAACGCTGGGCTCGGGGAACTGGATAATAGTGCAATCTACCAAGTCCTGCGGGATAACCTCTCCTGATAATTCCACTCCGCCGAATTAGGTTTTCTATCTACAATGAAAGAAGATTCGGAGATTATGAATGTCGCAGTCTGTTCGACTTCAGTGAATACATAAATGACACATGAAACCATATCCGCTGTCGGAATTGATTTAGGCACTACGTATTCAGCAGTGGCTATCCTTGACGAAAGCGGAAATCCAAAGACTCTCCCCAATTCAGAGGGGGATTTGACGACGCCAAGCATCCTGCTATTCAACGATCAGGATGTGGTTGTCGGCCGTGAAGCGGAAGCTGCTAAGGCATCTCGATATAGTAGCATTGCCGAATACACCAAGCGTGATTTAGGCAAACGAAGTTATCACAAACAAATTGAAGGCTTTGAGTATCCTCCCGAAGCGTTATTAGCATTTATCCTTAATAAACTCCGACGGGATACTGCCCAGGAAATTGGTGACTTCAAGCAAGCTGTAATCACAGTCCCTGCCTACTTTGATGAAACACGTAGGAAAGCCACACAGGATGCTGGCTACCTCGCCGGACTAGACGTACTGGATATTATCAATGAACCCACTGCCGCCGCACTGGCCTATGGCCATCAACAGGCTGACGGAGAGGTCAACAAAACTGTTTTAGTTTATGACTTAGGTGGAGGTACTTTTGATGTTACGATCGTCCAGATCGAAGATCGGGAATATCGGGCTTTGGCTACCGATGGCGATGTCCAGCTAGGAGGCGTGGACTGGGATCAACGTCTCGTAGATTTTCTGGCTGACCATTGTATTCAACAATTAGGGCAGGACCCTCGAAACGAACCTAATTCCACCGGCCACCTGTGGCAGGTAGCTCGGAAGCTTAAACATAGCCTGACGGAATTCGAAGAAGCGATGGCTACGATTGAATTACAGCAGCAAACGCTAACAATCACAGTGACTCGTCAACAATTCGAAGAGCTGACCGCCGATTTGTTGGAACGCACTCGCTTCACAACCAGTCAAACGGTCAAAGCAGCTGGATTGGAATGGAGTGATATCAGCCATGTGTTACTGGTCGGTGGATCAACCAGAATGCCCGCTGTCAGCCAAATGCTACAAAATGAAAGCCAATTAATGCCCGACCACAGTGTATCGCCAGATGAAGCCGTTGCCCACGGTGCTGCCTTACACGCTGGAAGGCTCCTCGAAAAACTATCTGGACGTCCACCTAGTTTCCAGGTTCAGAATGTAAATTCACATACACTCGGGGTCGTGGGAATGGATCCGGAAACCAAGCGGCCACGAACAGCACGTATTATTCCTCGTAACACAGGACTTCCGATAACAGCCCGTCGTGAATTCCGCATAAGACCAGGTCAGGAATCTATCAAGCTTGAGATCGTGGAAGGCGAGAGTCGATCGCCAGAGGCCTGTGAATCCATCGGAACCTGTCGCATTCGTGGCATTCCAACTCCACTGCCTGACAACGCTGCCGCTGAGGTCTTTTTTAAATATCGTGACGATGGACGTCTAAGTGTCAAAGTTCGAATCAAAGGGACAGATATCATACTTGATAATGACTTTGTCCGTGAGAACACCATGACTCAGGAACAACTCGACATCTGGCGCGAGTATATAACGGGTATATAGAGCAAAGATTGGAATGGCAACTGACCCCACAATTCGTCCAACTGATGTACGCATGAAGGGATTTGCGCGCCGATGGACGGTTGAGCAAAGTCTCGAGTGGGTGGATGGCAGTATTCCCGAACCGTTGATTGAGCACATCCAATTAGAGGAGGCGGCCAGTCGTGTGTTAGCTGAGGATATTTGTAGTACCATCGATGTCCCACACTTTGCCCGAGCCATGATGGATGGCTTCGCTGTATTAGGAAGTGATACAGCTGGAGCCTCAGCTTATAATCCCTTAACCCTCAGGGTCATCGGTGAATCACTTCCGGGTAACCCTTTCTCAAAGCAGGTTACGGCAGGACACGCTGTGAGAATCATGACAGGGGCACCGATGCCTCTCGGCGCTGACGCTGTGTTACCAGTTGAACAAACAGTCATTGAAGACAATCAAATCCTGGTGCAAGGCGAAGTTGCACCCGAAAAGCATGTTGGATTCCCCGGTGAGGACATTCAGTCCGGAACCGTCGTTCTCCAGCAGTTTCGTCGGCTACGCGCACAGGATCTCGGAGTTTTGAGTTCCATCGGAGTTGGCAAAGTGCCAGTGCTCCAGAAACCTCGTGTCCGTTTGGTTATCACGGGGAATGAATTGTTGCCCCCTGGTTCGAAGCCTGCAGAGCACAACATTTGCGATGCGAATAGCCCAATGCTTGCAGCGCTTATCGAACGAGATGGCGGTACCGTTATCCACCCGGGAATCATTAGTGACAATCCAGAGAGTATTTTGGAGGCATTACAGGATGATGCAGATATTATTATCGTCTCGGGGGGTTCAAGTGTTGGACAGGAAGATCACGCACCTCGTCTAGTTGCTGAACATGGCAGTTTGGATATTCATGGCGTCGCGATGCGTCCTAGCAGCCCTAGTGGTATGGGGACGATTGACAATCGACTCGTGTTCCTTCTACCTGGTAATCCAGTGTCTTGTCTGTGTGCATACGACTTCTTTGCAGGTCGAGCAATCCGTCAACTCGCTGGACTTCCTGCTCAATGGCCCCACCGTAGCCAGGTGCTTCCACTATCTCGAAAACTTGTCTCGACTGTGGGGCGTACGGACTATGCCCGAGTCAGTATTCTGGATGGGCAAGTCGAACCGATATCGATCAGTGGTGCCAGCGTCCTCAGTAGTACCACGCGGGCAGATGGATTTGTAATCATTCCTGAAGATCTTGAAGGTTACCCCCGCAACGCAGAAGTTACCGTTTACTTATACGAATAAAATGGCCGAACAACGACAATTTCTGGAAGTGATTAATCGCGATGAAGCGGAACAACGGTTTCGTGACGCGCTGAATCTACAAGCTATCGGTACGGAATTGGTCCCGCTTGAAATTGCCTTAGGTAGAATCCTTGCTCAGGACATCCGCTCGTCACACAATGTTCCTTCATTTGACCGCTCGAATTATGACGGGTTTGCAGTCAAAGCTGAAGACACCTATGGAGTCACGGAAGAAGAACCAGTGGCACTGGCACTACTGGAAGAAACCATTGCAACCGCTGTCGTGCCAAGCTCAGAAGTGCTCCCCGGTACGGCCATGAGTGTTGCTACCGGAGGAATGATTCCCCGTGGGGCCAATGCAATTGTCATGGTCGAGCATACTGACTTGGTAAAGAATCAACTCTTAGTCCGGAAAAGCGTAAACTCCGGTTTTGGAATTGCCTTTGCCGGTTCCGATATTGCTGCCGGAGAAATCATTTTGCGACGCGGGGATGTACTGACAAGCAGAGAAACCGGTGTTCTGGCTGCTATTGGTGAGACGGAGATTCCTGTATTTATGCAGCCAAAGGTTGGAATTATTTCAACCGGTGATGAGATTATTCCTCCCGGCCAAACCATGCAGCCATCGCTGGTCTATGACTCCAACGCCAGAATTCTGGCCGATGCGGTGACTGAATTGGGAGCAACTCCGGTGAACCTTGGGATCGTCCAGGACCATGCCGGCCAGCTCGAACAATTACTTGAACAAGCGATTGAATCCTGTGATGTAGTACTGCTCTCAGGAGGCACCAGTAAAGGAGAGGGGGATATCTCCTATAAGGTGGTCGAAGCCTTGAACGATCCAGGCATTGTCGCGCATGGTGTTGCTTTGAAACCAGGTAAACCCATCTGTCTGGCCGTAACTCAGGAAAAACCTGTCGTCATCCTGCCGGGTTTTCCCACATCTGCGATATTCACCTTTCATGAATTTGTAGCACCGGTCATCCGTCTACTCGCCGGTAAAACTCCGCAGGACCAAACACAGCTCGACGCCCGGCTAGCTGTTCGTAAACGATCGGAAATCGGACGCACTGAATACCTATTGGTGGGCTTAGTGTCTGGCCCTGATGAAACCCTAGCTGCCTATCCAATGGGAAAAGGCAGTGGCAGCGTCACCACCTTTAGTCACGCCGATGGATTTATCACGATTGATCGGCATCAGGAGATCCTGGAGGAGAATGCTCCCGTTCAAGTGACTCTGCTGGGTGGGCAACTTCAGGTAGCGGATCTGGTCGTCATTGGAAGCCATTGCGTTGGCCTCGACTTAATCCTTTCGGAATTACAGCAGTCTGGATGCCGCAATAAATCAATCAACGTAGGATCAACTGGTGGTGTTGAAGCGGCCCGTCGAGGTGAAGCGGACATCGCTGGCGTCCACTTACTCAATCCAACCGGGGATGTCTACAACAAACACTTACTGGATGATTCACTTCAACTAATCAAAGGCTATCGTCGCACTCAGGGAATCCTCTTTAGAAAAGGGGATGACCGATTTGCCGGCAAGTCCGTTCAGGATATCCTCCAACTGGCGGCGAGTGATCACTCAATTCAGATGGTGAATCGTAACCAAGGTAGCGGGACGAGGATATTAATCGACAATCTACTTTCAGAATTCGACACATTACCAAATGGGTATCTATTCCAATCCCGAAGTCACCACGCAGTCGCATCCAGTATTCAAAATGGATCGGCTGACTGGGGAATTGCAATCCAAGGCGTAGTAAGTCCTGAGCTTGAGTTTATCGCCATCGCGGATGAGGAGTATGACTTCATTATTCCGATAGATCGACTCGGGAAATCAGGGGTGCAGGCATTCCTTAGATTGCTCCAGGACGAAGACCTGCGTCAACAATTAACAATGCTCGGTTTTTCGCCTGCCTAAGCTGATTGCTGGTCTACACGCCAAGCGATTAGGCGCGTAATAAGATTTCACCTCGGCCGCCGTCGATCATGTCCCCATGATAAAGATCAAAGTTCGAATCCAGTATTGGCTGAGCGATCTCAAATCCTGTTGCCGTAATTTTTCTCAACAACACCTGCATGAATTCTGGCTGATATCGAACTGCATGGCGAAAACTCGGAAGTAATTTAGGGTGAGATTCACCCATGAAGATAATCGAACCGCGTCGCATCCCCGCTCCATGGCGGATGCCGGATTCACCAAATACCATGATCGTACCAGCCAACATATTGAATCCAATTAGGTCTCCTGCATTTCCACCGATAACAATTAATCCGCGTCGCATAGTTAACCCGATTTCGTTTCCGGCATTTCCATCAATAATGATGGTACCGCGATTCATCCCTCGTACACTTCCCCGATAAGCCGCTCCTACCTGGTGGCCTCCATCGCCATGCACATGGATCAACCCACCCTTCATTTCGGCACCGATCCAATCGCCAGCATTTCCGTTGACTGTAATGGAACCACCTCGCATTTCACTGCCCAGATGGCGGCCACAATCTCCTTCAATCGTAATCTGACCGGCTTCCATCTTCGTGCCAATCCAATGAACACCAGTTAATGTCCCGCTTAGCTGCATATGGAGGTCGGCGGCGTCACCACTGACCTTGAAGAAATCACCTACCACACATTTTTCTTTACCGTGGAAGACGGGCAGCTTTTCAATCTCTGCATTAGACAATGATTGAATCGTACCCGGATTAATCCCTTCGATTTCCACAGGGATATTTGTTTCGCCGTTATAAGTGAGTTCGAGAGTCATGGATCGTTCTTGTCTGTAAAAACAACGCTCGGGGGATTATAAACTCTATATAGGTTTACTTAGTATTGGATGGTAATGACTGATTCGAATCAACCACTAGCCGGAATTGTCCTTTGCGGAGGGCGGAGCCGCCGTATGGGACAAAGCAAAGCCCTGTTGCCGTTCGGGAATGAGACAATGCTGCAGCGAGTGATTCGTATCATGTCGCAAGTGGCATCACCGATTGTGGCTGTCAAAGCAGCATCTCAGCAGCTACCTGCGATGCCAGACAACCTATTGCTTACACAGGATCGACATCCTGACCAGGGCCCCTTAGAGGGTATCCGGATGGGACTGGCAGCTCTAAAACAAAGTGCTCCAGAGAGTTCAGCCACATATGTAACCAGTTGTGATGTACCTTTGCTTCAGCCCGGGTTTGTCCAGGCCGTTGCCAGCCGCCTCGGTAATGCCGATGCCGCTGTAGTCGTAGAGGACGGATTCCGCCATCCACTTGCCGCCGTTTATCGAACATCCGTTCTTCCAGTGATTGACTCACTGCTGGATGCCGGAAAACGTCGACCTTTGTTTCTATTCGAACAGGTTGAAACCGTACTGGTCTCAACCGAGGAACTGCGTGGAGCAGATCCGGATTTATCAAGTCTGGCTAATCTAAATCAACCGAGTGATTATCTAGCAGCCCTTCAAAAGGCCGGGCTGGAGCCGGACCCACAGGTATTGGCTGAGTTTAATTCATTCGACTAATCATCCTTCGTTTCACACTCCACCACTTCGGCCTCGTGTAAATAGCCATCCTGAATAGGATAATTTGAAAATCTTACAGAATAGTATTTCTCAAACCAGTCTGATATGTCCTTTTCGATTTCCAAATCATAGTCTGGGTCCACGTGGTATGTCTTGCCTTGTAACGGCTCGCGAATTTCGCAGTCTTCCACCACTAGCACGCCAGACTTAAAGACGTACTTTGGTAATTCAAACATGATCTGTTTATTTTCGTGAGGGAGATATACAGTGATATCAGCGTCCGCTCCAGGCCCGAGATGACCTTTGTTCTTCAAGCCAAGAATCTTAGCTGGCCCCGCTCTCGTAATAATACAAATCTCGTTGAGTGTATATTCCCGCTTGAGGTCAGCGAGAATACAGCGATTCACCACCTCAGGATGAACAGTTTTCAATATCTCATTACGATATGTCCTGTCCATCAATAAACGAATAATCTGGGGATAGGCAAGAAATGACGCGCCATTCGGAGAATCAGTACTCATGACGACACGCCATGGATCATGTATCAACAGGTACCATTCCAATCCAATCGCCCATTGCAAGCCATGAACGAGACTTTCGTTGCGATACTTAATCGGAGCAATACCACAACCGGATTCCAATTCAGTATCAGCACTAAACCATTTTGTCCCATATACATTATGCAGGTAATATCCCAATGGTCCGTCGCCTGTCATGCTTGTCGTTTCTCCAAACATGATATTTCCAACATCGACGGTAACGTTGCTATGGGAGTTTACATAGTCCGCAAGTACCTGAGTACGGCTACAAAACGTCTCTTCTTCACCCTCACCTCCACCATAACTATGGAATTGGATATGAGTAATATGTCCATTATGGCCCTCTAACGCATCCATAGTATTCAAAGTGGTGGTATAGTTCCCAGGCATCCCGAGATTGTTACAGTGGATATGCACTGGGTGAGGCAACCCAATTTCATTCGCCGTTCGAGTTAATCCTGAAATAATTTGGCGGGGTGTAACGTCATAGTAATCGACAGTCTGATCAATAGTGTCAACATTCCCACGTGGATGATGTTTCCACACTTCCACTCCACCGGGATTCACAAGCTTTGGAGCATAGCCTTTTGCTGCCCCTAGCAGCCACGGCAAGAAACCTTTTAGTTTTCCAGGTTCCTCGTCAGCAAGCGACTTCATCACAAAGTGATTATTGCCGGTAAGAACAAAGAAACCTTTATCGATACAAGGGGTATCTTCAAGCTCTTCATGTGCATGCCGAGCCGAAAGCGGAGGGACCGCGGCATCAAAGGCCGTAGTATAGCCAAGTCCAATATACTTGTACCCAATAGCGTAAGTGCTCGGAACGCTGCCCATCGTTCCACTATGTGTATTTAGCGTACGCTCGACAAAAGTAGATTGACGTTTGTCTTCGGGACGCATTTTGCGGGCCATATTGACCTTGGGGCCGGCAATATGACAGTGCATATCCACGCCACCGGGCATCACGACATAGCCCGCCATATCAATCACACGGCCGGCGCGAACACCAGGTCCTGGTGGAGCCACGATCTTACCGTCCAGGATCCAAATATCCTGTACTTGACCGTCCACGCCATTTAATGGATCGTAAACATATCCACCGGCAAGTTTCAAATACGATGTCGTCATGTGGTTAGTACCAGTAACCTAGTCATTATTACGAGCGGGAAAAGAGCCTTATGTCTGATTCAGCAAACCTTCAAATGGCCATCGATCAAATCGTTGCCGCTCGTCAATACACCAAATCACTATTGGAGAATATCGACCAAAACAACTGGTTTCGACAACCTGTTGAAAAGATTAATCATGTTGCTTGGCAAGTTGGACACCTCGCCATGGCTCAATATGGCTTAGTGTTATTCCGCCAACGTGGTCGAAAGTTAGAAGACACTGAATTAATGTCTTCTTCCTTCCGCAAAAAATTCTCTCGAGGGACCACTCCCAACGCAGATCCAGAGTTCTATCCTGGGATCGACGAAATATTGGATGTGTTCGAACGAGTCTACAATCAGTCGATGGAAGAGCTGGCTTCATACCCGGTAGAGCAATTACAGGATCCGGTCGATGACCCCTACGCAGCCTATCCAAACAAACTGGGGTGCCTCATTTTCTGCGCTCACCACGAAATGCTGCACGCAGGACAACTCGGCATGCTTCGTCGCTTACTCGGCAATGCTCCCATCCGGTAATTCTCTAGCAGGACGAAGGCTGGTGTTCTCCTCTGTCGACTGGAAGCCCTGCACTCTGATTTCCTGAACCCGAGCTTCAATGGCCTGCAGAATTTCCAAATCACTCGGATGATGACAATCAAAAGCTGGACGTAAGGGGATCGGAATATCATCCATCCGGTAAACCGTTCCCGGGACATTAATACCGTAGGTGGCTACCGTAAATGCCACTTCCGCATTCCTCGTCGTTGGTGTCTCTTTCGGATCGAAGGCAATATAGGGAATGGACTTTAGATGTTCCCGGGCACGCTCACTAAAGTTTGCCATCGGATCACTGGCAATAATAATCGCTGCATCCGCTTCGCCTCGAGCGAGTACGTCCGAGGCAGTATATTCGCCAGGATTAAAGCGAGGGTAACCTCGCGTTAAATTCACACCGAACGGATATCCGGTTCGCCAAGCCACCACATTATCCGCCCCTGTCACATTACCGTGCCCGCGGTTAGGTTTACAAACGAAGCGTGTGTGCTGATTCATATCGCGAGTCAGAGCCAGTAACGCTTCTGTATTCGTGTGTTTTCCACGCGTCATGGTCAATCCCATTCCGAAGAAGAAAACGCCAAAACGGGAGCCTTTCATGCGATCCATCAAGTCCTGCCAGACGGCAAGTTCCACGCCGGTATCAGCTAGAACTTGTTCGGCCTCCAATTCAACTCCTGCACACAGAGCACGTAACGTCCACAATGCCTCGAAGTCTGAACGAGGTTTCAGCTGAATAAAAATATCGGCGGTATTTGCGGACTTTGTTTTACGAACATCAATGACAACACAGGTCCGGTCTTTACGCCCATTGGGAACAAACATTCCTTTAGGCATCAGGCTGTATCGTGTGAAATGCCGAGGGTGACTCTCTGCAGGATTAGCACCCCAGAAAATAATCAGGTCTCCACGGTTACGTACTTCTCCTAACGAACAAGTAACCTCGCCCACTCCTTGAAATGCCATCCCGGAAGGCCCGTGACAAACCGACGTGGTTGTATCCACATTAGCCCCAACCCAGTCGGCGATACTAACAGCCACACGTTGAGACTCTGTGGTGGTATCACTAAGGCCGTACATTAACGGGTAACGCGATTGCGTGAGAATCTGAGCGGCACGCTCAATTCCCTCCTCAACCGATGCTGGTTGACCTTTGATGAGGCAGGAAGGACGGTCATCAACCGAGTGATTTAGAAACCAGGCTTTGCCAAGTACGCAAGCTCGCTTCGCCTGGGTGATCTCATGACCCTTTACGGTCAATTCGATGTCGTCGCACACACACCCACAAAATGTGCAGGTGGCATCTTCGACGATTTTTAGTTCCGGTTCTTGTTGCGACGCATCAGTTGTAACAGTAGCCACTTGGTTACGCTCCACTGTGCTTGCGATATCAATCTCGTTCAGACATGACCGGTTTTCACCAGTTCGCACGATTCTGTCTGACCGACGGGAGCCTCGGCTCCAGTTAATTTCTCCTGTTGGCTGGCACTTAGACGGTGTTACTCACTCAGAGCTGCGATCTTTTCCATCGTCACGTCAATTCCCTTGCTTGTAGGCATTCCAGAACCGTGAGTATCTGCACCCATGAGTCGACTTGAATAGTCACCATAAGCAATAAACAACAGTCCTGCTGGCAATTCGCCCTTCTTTGCAGACTTGACCTTAATCTCAATCTCACCGTGTTCACTCGTTACGCGAACAAAGTCGTCAGCTTCCAAGCCAAGGTCTTCCATGTCATCGAGTGCCACTTGCAAAACGGAAATTTCGCTTTGATAGGTTGCCTCGAACTTACCTTCATTAATGCCTACACCTTGCTGACTAGTTCGGCCAGGGATAAGGATGTAAGTTTTCGACATGTTACTGCTTTCCAAAGGGTTAGGCTGCCTAAACGCCCACAACCTAAGTGGAGAATAGTGCCCATCTAGCTAAAATCGGCACTTTTCCCGCCTAATAACAGTATTTATTGTGAACTCACTTCCCCTTCTCCGCTAGTGCCCTACAACCTTTAATTGAACAGCATTTAATAAGTGACACCCACTCATTGAGCCCAATCCTTCTTTCCCTATTTAACCCAAACTACCTGCTCGGAAAGTGGGTGGCACTTAATCGAATTCCCAATCGCCGATCTAGGCCATCAATTCACAAGCTGCATTTCTGAGTCCTCTGGCGGATTTGGGTTGCAACCCTGACCGGACAAGAGTGGGTGGCACCTATTTGGATCTGGAATTTGACCAAGAGTGGGTGGCACCGGATGTTTTTGTTAGAATCTAGGCACCTAATTGGAAGAATAACGCGATGAGAGAGTTTTTAGATGCTGGATTTGCACGACAAGATCGAAGATGCCGTAGCAGAAATTAAGAAACAATGGGACAAAACTCCCCATGCCGGTGTCATTCTAGGGACAGGCCTGGGAAGTCTGGTCCAGGAAATCGAAGTGGATGTTGCCATCGACTATGGAGATATTCCACACTTTCCCAAATCAACCGCCGTCAGCCATGCTGGTCGACTGGTTTGTGGCACGCTTGCAGGCCTCCCAATCGTCGCCATGGAAGGCCGTATGCATATGTATGAAGGCTATCCACTCGACATGATCACCCTGCCCGTGCGTGTCATGAAGGCTCTGGGAGCAGAATTGTTAGTAGTCTCGAATGCCTGTGGCGGTATGAATCCTAACTATCGCTGTGGCGATATCATGGTCATTGAAGATCACATTAATCTCATGGGGGACAACCCTTTGATCGGAATCAATGACGATCGTCTCGGGCCGCGTTTCCCGGATATGTGCGAGCCCTACCAGCAGACACTCGTAGACCGTGCTCTGAAAATTGCTCGTAAAGAAGATATCGTCGCTCACAAAGGTGTCTTCGTGGCAGTGGCAGGGCCCAACCTTGAAACCCGAGCGGAGTACCGTTTCCTGCGGACGATCGGGGCGGATGTTGTCGGTATGTCTACTGTTCCGGAAGTCATCGTTGCTGTTCACTGCGGTCTTCGCGTTGTCGGGTTTTCGATCATCACAGATATGTGCTTACCAGATGCCTTGAAGCCAGCCAATGTTGAAGAGATCATTGCTGTCGCCAACGAAGCTGAGCCTCGATTGACCACCCTGGTAAAGGGTGTACTGGCGGCAGAGAATTCATAAATAGTACGACTATGCCAAGCGATACATTGTCATACTCCCAAAAAGTCTCTGAGGCTGCGGCATTTGTCCGTGAGCAGACACCGACAATTCCTCGTGTAGCCATTATCCTCGGAACCGGACTTGGAAACCTCGCTACCCATATCTCACCCGAGTTAACTCTTCCTTACGCTGAAATCCCTCACTTCCCTCAATCCACAGCATTGAGTCATCACGGCCAGCTCGTCATTGGGACTTTGGAAGATGTACCTGTCATTGCAATGCAGGGACGATTTCATCTCTATGAAGGTTACCCGGTAATGGAAGCAGTCCTTCCGGTTTATGTCATGCAACAACTCGGCGCTGAAATCCTTGTCGTCTCGAATGCCAGCGGTGGAGTCAATCCTAAATATAATGGTGGCGATATCATGATTATGAACAGCCACATCAATCTCATGTTTCGCAAACACCAGGCACTCGCGAATGATGAACTTATCCCTCCCGGTTCCGAACAACCTGGAACTTTGCTTTATGACAGAGAACTCATAGAGCTTGCTTTACGGACCGGTCGAAAAGAAGACTGGGCCATACACGAAGGATGTTATGTGAGCCTCACAGGGCCCAATTACGAAACCCGTAGCGAGTATCGTATGGTTCGAGCAATCGGCGGCGATGTGGTGGGAATGTCCACCGTCCCAGAGGTCCTAACCGCTCATTCTTTGAATATGCGTGTACTCGCTCTTTCCGCTGTAACCAATGTCGCCAAACCAGACGCTCTAACGGAGACTTCCGCTGAAGAAGTGGTGGACATCGCTCGACTGGCGGAACCGAAACTAACGGCCATTGTCACCGACTTACTGAAGACACTCTAACCAGCTGATTCGGAACTTTGCTCAATTTGCTCAAGCCGTGTTCGCAATTTCGCAAATTCTGCTCGCAACTGCATTACTTCCAGTTGCAGCTCATTAAACATATCCAACGTCACCTCCGGCGCCGGTGCTTCCGCCTCACAATCCTGCGACTTATAGATTGGGAGCTCAAAACTCTGATTTGATTCCTGGTCACTCATTTATTGCTCCATCCACTTCCAACCAACAGGGATTTGTAATTCCATTTCGGCCATTTGAGCCCACGGAGTTCCTTCATGCTCGGCCTTCACTCGCTCGAGATACTCGATCGCTCTTTCACCCAATTTTTTTAGTGCACTTCCTGCTTCCGTTTCCTCTGCAGGAGTTAAAACCCAGCGAGTGCTTCCTTCATTTTCAAACACCTTACCACGCTTCAAAGCGGCAAGCATCGCGTTATAACCTTCGACCCGTGATTTTGCAGCCAAGATACGTCCCATCGCCAAATCATAGCCTGCCTGCCAACGAGGTTTTATAAGATTGCTTCGGTCACCTTCGCCTGCGGCCAAAATATTGTAGGCTGCATTTAATCCTGGTTCGATCTGAGCAGGCATCAATTGAGCCTGACTTAATGCCTGATTCAACCGCGTGACATCCGCTCCATCGAAGTCGACTTGATAATTCATCAGCGTCGGAATGTTCTCTAGTTGAGCCACATCTAAAAGCGCTTTGACTGCACCATTGGCCTGAACCATCTCGTCATACTTAGCCCGACTAACATAATCAGGGGCATATTTAGACATTCTTGCTCCGCCATAGGAACCAATCAAAGCCACGGGTCTGCTTCCCGGCCGGCTCAACATGGACGACGTGTAACCAGGAGCTTTCAATCCTAAAAACGCTCCACCACTACTCCGACAAAGCAGCTCCCAGGCAAAAGGTCCGAAGCCACTGTCCACGGTGTCCATACTTAGCCCAGCCGCCGGATAGGCTAACAACAGCTGTTCTAAGTCGCGTGTCTCGGGTCCCTGGTTAATAAATTGCCGATCAGTATTACCGTTCGCACCTGCTTCTACGTGTTCCGGCAGAATTGCCTGTTTCCCAAATGGAGCATTCACTCCGACGACATAAAGCGGGACAGCATACTTCGCCAATTCCGGCCGTAATTCCTCTGCGATTTGCTGATCATCACCGGCTTCATCCGTCACAACGACAAAGAAGACTTCCCATCCATGCTCAACACGAATTTCCTTTACCTCATTAAAGGCAGCTTTTAACGCCGTGAAGGAATTTTCGATGCCGGAGTTATCGACAGAAACCGACGCCAGGGCATCCTTCGCCTCGGGTAATTCATCGCTCAAGGGTAAATTACATTCAATCGCCTCCCCAAATGAATACACCGTCGTATGCAGGTGATGATGTTCAATTTCCGACGACTCGTCCAATGCAAGCTTTTCTCGCTCAATCATCAATTCGTCGTAATAATACTGCACCTGTAAGCGAACGCCATCCACCATATTGGAAGCACTCTTGGACCGATCCATGATCCAGGCGACCACTGTCGGGCCTTCCAGTCGACTTTGGTCTATTTGTTCCAGAAGTTTCGTTACTTCAGGTTGAATTACGCCTGCCGTATTCACCAGTCGTTGTGGAGGAGCTTCCGGTTCCAAATTGAGTCGTGGTTTCGGCTTCGGCTTAGGGCGGATATCTCCTTGTGGATTCAAAGGTATATCCACACCGGGTACTAAAGCCTTCGGCGTCTCAACATTCGACTGTTCGGCCTGTTCCACCTCACCACAACCAATGACCATCGCCACCAATAACAAAATCAGTGATTTCCAGTTATTCATACTTTATGCAGTTCCATTCTTCTTGTGAGCAAATAAATGCAACGGTTCCTGGGCTCTCACGAGTTTATTGTATCCACTTCCTTATCTATGATAGAGCCCATATCACGAATAAGGAATTACCATGTCGTTTGCCCATTTAACATTAGCTACCCAGGACGTTATTGCCTCCAGCCAGTTCTTTCAACAAACCCTCGGTTGGACCCCTATTTCTCAGCCGGGTAATATCAATCGCACCGCTGACTGGCTGGACATCGCACCGGGACAACAACTGCACCTGCTTCTTGTAGAAGGCTTTGAGGTTTCCAATTTTGAAGCGGAATTCGGGAGACACTTTGCCATCTTCTTTCCCGGCAGTGAATTTACTGAACTAAAATCACGCCTTCTGGAACAGGGCGCCGAACTCATTGATCCGATTCGTGATACACCGTTCGAACGGTTCTTTTTCAAAGATCCCAACGGTTATATCTTTGAAGTCATCGACAAAGAAGGCTACAGCCCTGAGTAGAACTGTAGCCTTTTAAACTTTGCGGTGAGTCAAATGAGAGCTCGAGTATTATTCTTCAGCGCTTTCCACAACCCAGATGTTTCTGTACCGAACCGGGCATCCGTGATTCTGTAGAAAAACGGGTCCTGGTGCTGGGCCTGCTTTGAGCGGTGCGGCCGTTGTATTACGCTCTCCCGGCAACTGGACTTTATCATGAATCTTCACGCCATTGTGATATACCGTCACAGAAGGATGCTTGATGACCTTTTGATTGTCATCATAACGGCCCGCCGTGTAGTAAATATCATAGGTCTGCCAGATCAGTGGCGGGAATGCCATGTTGATCGGAGTCTCAGTCACACTGTAAATTCCGCCACACTCATTCATCGCTCCATGCAATCCAAAGGAATCAAGCATTTGAATTTCGTATCGACCCTGCACGTAAATTCCTGAATTACCTCGCCCCTGACCTCGATCAAGTGGCTGATAGGGAATTCGGAACTCGAGATGAATACGATGATCCTGGAACAGATTCTTGCTCGTTGTTCCTTCCATCAATAAACCATCATCCGATAGTCGACCGTTTTTCCAGTTGTCCACATTCGAACCGTCGAACAATACAACAGCACCTTTAGGAGGCTTGGCACCTAACGTAGGGCTCTTCCGATTGACCTTTTTGAGCACTGGGCCACCATTGCCATCTGTATCAAACAACGCGATGCCATCTTTCGATAAAACAGCTGAACCCTTTTCTCCTGTGAACTTTACAGAGCCATTCTCGAGCTTCCCGTTAGCTCGTACCACTTTCGATTTGTCCTTGCCAAAGCCGTCGCCTGGCAGGCCACCTGGGTAAAAGGAAATGGCAAATTCAGCATTACCCAGGGCAATAATCTGAGCACCTGCTTTGTAGGTTTCGCCATTGTTCTCAAATGAGCCGCTATACTCGCCTTGCAGTGCATAGTCGCTATCAACTTTCGCCGGATCCGTAATCTTTGGTCCTGCTGCATCCAAGGTCGAGATGCCAAGGGCTAAAAGCCCAACAACAGCCAATGATCGAATAAATGTACGGTACATATTGAATTGTTCTCCTGAAGGTATTTACCGGATCCCCCCGGTATCGTTCACGCAGTGAAATGTGGATTGATTGTCGATATTCACTTCTGTGTTTAACATGAAGAGAAGGTTTATTTTCCCGCTTGCTGCTGCTTCTTGCAAGCAACCCATAGCCACGTCAGCGTAAAAATCCATGAAGATCAAAATCGAATATTACGGTATCCCTCGTCAGCGCGTCGGCCTGGCAAGCGAAATACTGGAATTCGATGGGGAGCAAATGGGTATTCACGATGTCATCCTTGCGATCTCTAATAGACATCCCGAATTCCAACAGCACTGCATGGATGGAACCCGAATCGATAAGAACTTCACTGTGAATCTCAACGGTGACCGATTCTATCAGGAGGATGACGGAGTCGCACACGACGGTGATTCTCTTCTTATCCTTTCCATGGATGCTGGTGGGTAACGATGGAAAGAGTCAACGGATACCATGGCCAATATCTGTCTATCGATGTTTCCAAGGGGACAGCTGAATCTCTTCAGATCGCTCAGGAAACTCTTAAAACATATATCGGGGGAAGCGGATTAGGTACGCGACTTCTGCTGGACCATCGCGCCTGGGAAGCAGACCCACTCTCCCCGGAAGCCAGTATTGTTTTTGCTTTCAGCCCTCTGGTCGGAAGTCCTTTAACTACTAGTGCTAAATTTGCGGTTGTCAGCCGAAGTCCACTCACAGACCGAATCAACGACTCTCTGGCGAGTAGCACTTTTGCCATTGCCGGAAAACGGACAGGTAATGACGCATTACTTATTCATGGAAAAGCTCCTTCTCCATCGATCCTTCTGATCGAAGAGAATGACGTCCGTCTCCTGCCGGCAGACCACTTATGGGGGCAATCCGCTGAGGCAACAGAATCCCGTTTGCGGGACGAACTGGGTGCTGATTACTCCTTTGCAGTTATTGGGCCTGGCGGCGAGAAGCTCGTCCGTTATGCCACAATTTCCCATAGTGGCCGCCATGCGGGTCGTGGCGGTAGTGGAGCCGTACTTGGTGCAAAGAACATAAAGGCCATTGCCGTCCGAGGGCAGCAGAGAACCGAGTGGTTCGATCAAGAAGGGCTCATTAAAGAAGCACGCGACTTATCCAAACGTTCCTTTGGTCCGGCCACTCAAAAATACCGAGAGCTTGGAACGGCTGCCAATGTATTGGTATTCAATCGCCTGGGCTGCTTACCCACTCGAAATTTCCAAAAGGGAACCTTTGAAGGTGCCGCTGAACTGTCGCCGGAGGCGATGGACGCGGCACGCGATAAAATGAGAAGCAGTTGCGCAGCTTGCACGATTGGCTGCACCCACATTTACAAACTCGATACGGACAACGAATCTCAATCCGCTCGAATCGAATACGAAAACCTTTTCGCATTAGGGCCTCTGTGTGAAGTGAGCGACCAGCAAACCGTCCTTCAGGCATCCCAACTCTGCGATCAATACGGCATTGATACCATCAGTACCGGTGGCACGATTGCCTTTGCAATGGAATGCGTGGAACGTGGCCTGCTAGATGAACCCTGGCTGAGATTCGGGGACAACGAAGCACTATTGAAAGCCATTCATCTTATTGGACGCGATGAATCATTTGGAAAACAACTCGCGTTAGGCAGCCGGGCCTTGGCACAGATTATTGGTCATGGCAGCATCGAGTTTGCTCCTCAGGTTAAAGGGCTGGAGTTGCCGGGATATGAGCCCCGAGCCCTGCAGACCATGGCACTTGGCTTTGCCGTCGGCACTCGTGGTGCAGATCATAATCGCAGTGGTGCATATGAAGTCGACTTCTCCGAACACGTCGACCGTCGCAATGCGACCCTTGCACAAGCGCGTCTCGCTGTCGAAACCGAAAACAAAGCGGCCATCATGGACTCACTCATCCTTTGTAAATTCCTCCGCGGAGTATTTGAGGACTACTTTGCTGAAACCGCCGCGATGCTCAATCTGGTAACAGGCTGGGGGCTTGATAGTGCTGACATGCTGCATTCCGCTGAATCGGTCNTCCAGGCAAAGAAAGAATTCAACATAGCCTGTGGATGGACACCCGTTGAAGACACGCTACCCTCCCGCATGCTGACATCAGCGTTGGAGGATGACCACAAGGCCTCCCTGACAAGTGATACCTTAAATTCACTTATTCGCGCTTATAACCTCGAACGCGGTTGGGATGAAAATGGCTTTCCGATCGTAACGGGCGATTCAGTCTAACGCCTTTAAGAAACACGCCACGCTATTGACTGCCTCAGACAAGTTATCATCAACTGTGAGGCCCGATGCTTTCCGCGGTTTGAAGCTATGATCGCCATCAGATAACCATTTTTTCTTAAAACGCCTTGGAATTTTCATCGCCTGCACTTCTTCTTTACGGCCAAAAGTATCCCGTTCACCTTGCACAATCAGCGTTGGCACTTTGATGTCCGACAGATGTTCTGTCCGCAGTTTCTCAGGCTTCCCGGGTGGATGAAATGGGTACCCTAAACAAATCAGTGCATTCACTCCAACGAGGTGAGTCGACATAGACGCGATTCGACCGCCCATCGACTTTCCACCAATCGCCAATCGTTGTCTGGAATTGAGATCCCGAAAGACTTGGCGAATCACTTCCTCCCAGGCCGCCAAAAGTTTTTTCATAGCATCAGGAGGGCGGCGCTTACCTTCGGTTACCGCGCGTTCCATATAAGGGAAATTAAACCGACCCACTCGCAGACCGCGTTCCGCTAAAGCTGCGGCCATGAATTGCATGAAGTCAGAGTCCATGCCTGCACCGGCACCATGCGCCAACACCACTATCCAGTCGGCTGCCTTTGGTCCATTCCACTGGATTAACGGCATCGCGTCTATTTGACTCCGGGAGCCGCTACAAAGGTAACCACTTCGGCACCATCTTCTGCGTTCCAGATCTTTACAGCGCCATCAAAAGCACCGCCAACGATCCGCTTCGTCCCTTCATGGAAGGCCGAAGACAACGTCCAATCGGCGTGCCCACCGTAGTTACGAATTTCTTTTTGGGCCGCGGCATCAATCTGACGAATCGACTTGTCGGCTGACGAGGCAGTGATAACATTACCAATTTTTTCAAGCTTGTATACTTCGCCACCTAGTCCAAGTTCACCGGCTTTTTTAGCATCCGCTGCTTTCCACCAGTGAATCTTATTGTCTGCACCTGCCGTATAGATCTGCTCGTTGTCAGGATGGAATGCAACTCCTTTTACAGGGTTGCTATGTCCGCTATAGGTAACGAGCAATTCACCCGTTTCGATATCAAACAATTTCGCAGTCTTATCTCGCGATGCAGATGCCAAGCGTTTTCCTTCATTGTCCCAGGCGATCGCCATAATCCAATCAGAATGACTTGAGATCGTACGTACTAAGTTCCCTGCTGGAAAATCGAATATTCGAATCGAACTATCTGCCCCCGCTACAGCAAGCTTGTCCCCTGCAGGATTAAATTGAACATCCAGCACAACGTCCGAGGTAGTTCCCAGAACCGTCACCAATTCACCGGATTCGGAATTGAAAATGCGGGCCTCGCCCAGTCGCCCAGGGGCTCCCCCGGCTGCAACCAAGTGCTGGCCATCCTTACTAAAACGAACAGCATAAGTGCGTTGTCCAACATTTTGAATTCTACGGATCATCAAACCATCTGCTGCATTCCAGATCACAANTTCGTGGTATCCGCCAGTAACAACCTGACTCCCGTCCGGACTAAAGGCCACGGCAGTAATCGGCACGCTACGTGGATAAGCTTCCGGTGGAGCTGGGTGAGTCGGAGCAGGAACAATGGTTGCTAAAGGAGCTTTGGGATCTTCAGCATCATACTTAGCACCCTCAGTAATCCACTTCTCAATCAATGCAACGTCTGCAGAAGCCAGTGGTTCTCCTTCGAGCGGCATTCGCTCAAACTCATCTTCCGACTTAATTCGCCTCAGAGATTCACTCTCATCATGATTTCCCGCCGTGATGGCCGCGGCACCTGAGTCGCCTTCACGCAAAAACCGTTCAAACGTATCAACTCGATAACCACCTTCGGCCTTTTTGGGACCATGACATGCCAGACAGTTATTGATCAGCACAGGTGCAATGTCAGCCTTAAAGCTGACGCCATCCTGTCCATGCACTGAACAGACCGCGAAGATCAGTGTGCTCAGAGATAATAGAAACTTATTCATTCGTATGTTCATTCTTTCCAAGTAAGTTTTAATGCTGGAACAGAAATTCATTCGTGTTCAGGATGGCCCAACAAATATCCTCTAAAGCCTCGACTCGGTCTTCTTTGGATTCGATATGTTCGAGGCTTGCTTTGAGTTCGGTGTCACTGGGATTGCGACACACGGCCAGATTGTAAAGCAACGTAATAATTTCGGTGTTACTCTTTCCATCGGTCATCGACTTTCGGAATGAGTTGCTTTCATCTTTAAGCTTGCCATAAATCAGCGGACCGTTAAAGAACTGGATTGCCATGCTGAGATTCGATTCATTCGTTCGTTCACAGGCACAGACCGTCTGTCGCTCAGGTTGACCAAAGATCTTCAGAAATTCGTTGTTTACTAAATCCGGCGCCGGTAAATGGGTCGCCTTTGTCCCTGCGGGCAAGCCGCCGAACGATTCAGCGACCTGAGTGACATGACAAATCGCATCAAGCAATTGCTCTGCTGATAGCAACCGAGGTTGGTAATGCGAGAAGTACTTCGTATCGTCTTCGTTAAAATCATTCGGCTGATAGCTTGTTTGATAAGTACGGCTCTTTAATATCGTGGCGAGAATCTTCTTCCGGTCATAACCGTTGTCAACAAAATCCTGCGCCAGCTGGTCGAGCAATAATGCATTACTTGGAGGATTTGTATCACGGAAGTCATCGGCTGGCTCTACAATGCCGCGGCCAAAGACCTGACTCCAAATGCGATTTACTTCAATCTTTGCAAAGAAAGGGTTATCCGGCTCTGTCAGCCATTTTGCAAAATCTAACCTCCGGTCAAATTCGTTGGGATTCTCGATGTCCCCCTGACCAGGCACCCACGGCTTCATTTGTTGCTGGGTCCGTGGTTGTGTGACTTCGCCACTCTGTGAAACGAAGATAAACATCTCGTTGGCCCGTTTTGTATTCTTCCGCTGTACTCGATTGAAGAAGGCGGCCATTCCATAGTAATTATCCTGAGTCCATCGCTCGAAGGGATGATTATGGCATTTGGCACACTGTAATCTCGCACCCAGAAAGACCTGAGAAATCGTTTCGACACAGTCATTCATATCTTTAGACGTACGGTAGAAATTTGCTGCAGGGTTACTAAAGGTACTACCTGTTGCCGTGAGTAATTCCGTCGCAAATTGATCATACGGTTTGTTTTCTCTGAATGATCGCTCCACCCAACGATAGTACTTATAGACACCCTCGTTGGTTACTTGACCACTAGTCAGCCGCAGCAGGTCGCCCCATTTCAATGCCCAAAACTTGGAGTATTCCGGTCGGTCGAGTAACTGATCGACCGCTTTATCACGCTTATTGGGATCCTGATCAGCAGCAAAGGCTGTCACTTCTTCCAATGTCGGAAGGATTCCGATCACGTCCAGATAAACTCGGCGGATAAACTCTTCATCTGTACACAAATCGGAAGGCAGATATTTCAACTGCATTAATTTCTGATCGACAGCATCGTCAATATAGTTATTAACCTGAGGATCATTCCAAACAAAATCTTCCACGTCTTCAATGAAAGTAATGAAACTCGATTCAATAAACTCCAAATACCGAACCACCACAGCCACTTCGCCACGTTTCTGGCCTTCGACCAAACCGTTGCGATCCACATCAGCTACTTCAACATCCGAACTGGAGTAAACTGCCAGCGGTGTGACATCCCGGACACTACCATCGGAGTAATGTGCCCAAACACTTAACTGTTGTTGGACGGCAGGCTTCTTCAAAACCCGACCTGATTTTGGATAGACATCAATCCTGACCGGACGCGCGGCTTCCGCCGTATCCATCTGACAGCCTTCGGCTATCCAGTCACGAATGACAGCGTATGCCGGATCGTCTGCTCTTATCTGACGTCCTCCGCCGTGAGCAACTTTCATGAGAGGCTTCAGCAGTAAGAGGCTGTTATCAGGATCGAGACTATTGGTACGTCGCCCAAAATCTTCACGGATTAATGTCAGTTCATCAAGCTTCGGATCAAACGCTCGAAGTGAAAGACGGAATCCGCCCTTTCCGCTGGGTGAACCATGACATGCACCTGCGTTACATGAATTCTTACTGAGTGCCGCCAAAGTATCGTAGAGGAATGAAACAGGCTGAGGCTGGTCTTGATTTTCGACGACCACTTTAACCGCAGCTGTCTTACCATCGACATCAACGTTTAAGCTCGCCTCACCATTGGCCGCAGGAAATGCCACCGTCCCTTGCACAGTGACGACTTCAGCGTTGGCTGTGGAGATGGCAGCAGCGCGAGTCAGATCCTGGATGGATCCGTCTGCATAATGTCCCGTGACGATTAGCTGGGCCTGTTCCCGTACACCAGCGAGCCGAACTTCGGCCGGGTAGACTTCGATGCGTTCTAACTGAGCATCTGCCGCCAGCGCTGGTCCAGCCTGAAGCATCATGGCTCCAACTAATGCTAAAACTGTTTTTCGTAGTTTGCTTAATCGCATTTCTACAGATCCTTTGATAATTATTCTGTTGCTGCTTTGATTTCAACAACAACACCTGCGCTGACAGCAGAAACTTCTTTGCCAGCGTATTTTGTTTTACCTGTGACGGTAATACCTTCCGTCTTCGCTACCACGGCATCCGCTGCCGCGGTAATTTCTACTTCTAGTTCTGTTTGGTCTGCCGGGATCGTCAATTCAGCCGGAACCGTAACTTTGTCAGGCAAACCGGCAAACGTTAGACTAATCGCCTCGGCAGCTGAACCTGGGGCTCGCACTACAGAAACAAGAGCTTTTTGACTTGCGCCGGGAACGATCGCTGCATCCAATTTCACACTGACTGCTAATGGATCCACAACCTTAATCGGCACGCTTCGCTTCACGAACTGCAAATGCCCTGCATGTTCGGCATAAGCTTTAACCGTAAATGCTTTCTCCTCAGCGAGATCAGCCGGCACGGTCACTGTAATGGTGTGAACCCCTTTATCTGCCTTATCTGCTACGGAAATTCCTTCCGGCACATCCTGGAACATTCTTGTCAACGCACCCTTAAAGTCCTTGTGCTTACTAGCAGTCGACATCTTGATCGTCGCAGTGGTTTCACCACGAGCCACATAGACGGCTTCTGGTTCAAACTTCGGCTCAAAGAATTCCTCGATGGCAGGAACCGTTGCGAACTGCACTATCCCCTGCAAAAACGGATAAGGGTAAGTTATCGGCACGAATTGAGTGCGGGTCCAATCCCTTGAAGTTAAAGGCACTTGTACAATCTGCCCATCTACTTCCGCTTCACCAACTAACTCCAAGTTGACAAAATCACCAGCTTTGGTGGCATCGGAAAATTCCAGCAGCACCGTGATTTCTTTTCCGTCCTTTGCAACCACATTGTTATGCCAAATCACTCCGGGAATCTCTGTCTTGGGTTTAATGGTGATTGGCCCTGCATAACCATCCCGTCCAACAGTGATAGGGATTTGAAATCCTCCCTTTCCTTCATCAACAACAAAACGGTTCCTAGTGGCTTTGTCATTTTTGATAGTCAATGAAAATGAATTACCAGCATTTGCTTCTATCACGTAGGCGTACTCTTCACCACCACGTTGTAATAGTTCACTAGTTTCCAGGATATACTCACCGTCCTCTGGAATACTCCATGCAACTGCATACTCATTCTCGTCACTAATTGGAGCGGCTGCCAACTGAGCACCATCGAGTTTGAGTACTCGGAAATTGACCACCGCTGGAGATCCTAACTTCAAGGAATGTCCCTGAAATCTCAAACGCTGACCCTTAGTCGCAGAGAACTTAAAGTAGTCCTTATCACCACCCTGCTGAAATACGCCACTGGCTCCACCGGGAAAGACCGCTACGGTTGCCTGATCAATTGCATTATTAGGTTCTACTTCAACCGCCTGTGGCCCAGCACTCGCCAATGCTCTGGCAAAACCGGACATAGTACTGGATTCCGCTCTGGCTCCAGCTCGTACTTGCCCTCCAGGCACTACATTGCCCAAATTCACTGTTCCAGTGACACCTTTGGTACCTGTTCCGCTAAAGCCGACAGCTCGATCTTCACCTACCTGCAAGGCTGCTGGAAGCGTTGTCGTAGCCAGAGGAAAATCTCCTATACGAATATAGTAAGGGCTTGCCCCAGCGTATTTACTGTCCAACACTTCGACGGCGTATTGACCATCGGCAGGAATAGTTACCTGTAACCTTGCGTCAGCCCCTAAGCCAACATAGTCATCGGAATAACCGAGCTCAGTACCATCCACCGCGATCAGTCGAATTACCGGATCCATCGAAGAAGCAAGGCGAGCGGCCAAAACATCAACAGAGACCTGCTGACCTGCTTTCGCTTCAAATTTGAAGAAGTCTGCTGCTGTTCCATTGGATGCGGCGGGAATTGCTGCTGGTAAAGCCACCAATGCCGCTTCACTAAGCGAATTATTGGATGCCGGTTCGGCAAGTACTGGTGCATCTTCCATCACCACGAGATAGACCTGCGAAACCCCCGTCGCGTTGGCGACTGAAATTGCCCCAAGTCCCACGCCCGTGTTTTCTGGCAGCGTTATCTGGAGTTTCGCGGTCGTCGCATCGTCTGCGCCTTCGGCAGTTGGAAGCACTTCCACTTCCGCTGCAAAACTCGTCCAAACTTTCAGTGGCGAGTTGAGGGAGGCACCGGTCAGATTCAATTCGGTTGTCGCTCCCGGCTGAATCCCCCGCGGGGTCACCGTGCTAATACTGGGAGCCGCATTCACCGAATCAGTGACGGTGAAAAACAACATAAGAATGACGAAAATCCGTCGTTGGAATTCTTTCATGACAGCGCCAGGTGAACTTATAAAAAAGGTAGGATGCTACTAGGTGGGATTCACCAATCATTTATTTTAGTTAGTCCATTCCGCACGCGTCAAACATCACGTAGACGCAATTCCAAGTTTTGCAGGATAAGAAACACTATGCCTAACCGTCCTTTCCTAAACAAATGGCTAGTTTTGCTTTGGTTTAGCCTATGCGCTGCTACAGCCTATGGTCAAACAAAACAAAAGATTGAAGTGACCAGTTCCAAAGATGGGTCAAAACAGCCTTGCTATGTCATCCTGCCAGCCGACTATGACAGCAATACTAACGCTCGGCCCATCCTCGTGGCTCTGCATACCTGGAGTAACAGCGTTGAACAAGAAAACACCAGCTGGGAAGAAGCGTGCTACCGCCGTGGCTGGATTTATTTGTTCCCCCACTTTCGCGGCCCCAACAACCATCCCAACGCATGCGGAAGTGAAATTGCCCAACAGGACATTCTGGATGCACTCAACTTCGCCAAATCCAATTACCGAGTCGATACGAGCCAAGTGTATCTGGCCGGCGTTTCTGGAGGGGGGCACATGACGATGCTGATGGCGAGCCGACATCCGGAGCATTGGACGGCGGCCAGCGCCTGGGTGGGAATCAGTGATCTGGCTCAATGGCATGTAAAGCATGAGAAAACCCGATATGGTGCAATGATGCGAGCTTGCTGCGGAGGTGCACCAGGTACTAGCTCCGCGATAGACCGCCAATACACAGAACGTTCACCCATCCACTTCCTTCAGCATTCACTTCGCGTACCCTTAGATATCGCAGCAGGTATCCACGATGGCCACACAGGCTCCGTCCCGATTTCACATTCGCTCAATGCTTTCAATGTGATTGCTCGAACTGCGAAGGCTCGTACTATCTCACCATCTGAAATGGAGGCGTTGAGCATCCCTAAAGGGCGTCTCTCCTCCCCGCTCGATTCCGATCAGGTTAAGGATAAAGCGCTAGGTCGCACTATTTATCTACGTCGCTTTGCAGCACAGAGTCGCGTCACCATTTTCGAAGGAGGCCATGAAGGCATCGCCGAAGCCGCTTTTGATTGGCTGGCCAGATTTCAAACCAATGAACAGGGCAAGAACGTCCTTCGCAATGAATAATCCACATGAATGACAATCAACAATCGCTTGCTAAAAAACATAATCGTGATGCCTGGAACCGAATGGTGGTAGGTAAAAAGCGATTCACCAAACCTGCTAAAGACGAAGATCTTCACCAGCCTTTGGATACGGTCGATGCTATCGGATGGCTGGGCGGAGACATTGCTGGTAAGCAAGTCCTTTGTTTAGCTGCAGGCGGAGGCCGGCAAAGTGCAATCTACGCTGCCACTGGAGCACAGGTAACTGTTGTCGATATCTCGCCCGCGATGCTGGAATTAGATCGAGAAGTCGCCGCCGAACGAGGGCTGGATATTCGAGTCGTGGAAACATCCATGGACGATCTGGCGATGTTTCCTAATGAAGCCTTTGACATTGTGATTCACCCAGTCAGTACATGCTACCTTCCCTCGATTACCAAGGTTTTTTCCGAAGTCGCAAGAGTAACGCAGCCTCAGGGGTTATATATTAGCCAGCATAAACAACCGACCAGCCTGCAAACGGACATGACGCGATCGGCCAACGGTTATGAACTCATCGAGCCCTACTATCGCACCGGCCCTTTGCCCGCGGTCAACGGGACCAGATTGAGAGAAGACGGCACGATGGAGTTTCTTCATCGATGGGAAGACATTATTGGAGGCATTTGCCGCAGTGGTTTCGTCATTGAGGATCTGGTCGAACCATTTCACGCCGATCCCAAAGCACCTCGAAGCAGCTTTGGTGACCGATGTTGTTACACAGCTCCCTATGTTCGCATCAAAGCCCGTCGCACTTCCATGAAGATTACAGACGCACCAGCCAATAAGATTGTGATTCCGCAATAAACCTGCTTCTCAATGATTTTGACAATCATTTTTTTCGCTCCCATAATTGCAGAAGTAAAGACTCCTTAATACAACTAACGATACGACACGGAAGCATTCCCACCGGGAATCTCCAAACTCGTTCAACCCATTTGAGCCTTCCGCAAACAAGGACTAATACTGTGGCAGACAAACCAATTCAGGATTTAGTATCGTGCATGGGACAGCCTGTAGCCGGTAACCCCACTCAATTCATGATGGAACGTTGCTTCGCAGATTGTGAATTAGACTGGCGGTACCTGACACTCGAAGTACCTGCTGAAAATCTCAAAGACGCGATGGCCGGATTCCGAGCAATGGGATTACGGGGTGGGAATTTCACCATCCCTCATAAAGTTGAAGTCATTCAGTATCTTGACGGTTTAAGCGAAGCGGCCGAACGTATGGGAGCTGTCAATTGCGTCAATGTAGTCGACGGCAAGCTGATTGGTGAGAACACCGATGGAAAAGGCTTTGTCCAATCTCTTAAAACACTCGTGGAACCGGCAGGCCAAAAAGTCGTAATCATCGGCGCTGGCGGTGCAGCCCGGGCTATTTCTGTCGAGCTGGCGTTAAGTGGTGTCACCGAAATCACGATCGTAAATCGGACCGAAGAGCGTGGGCAAGAACTGGTGGATGTACTCACTCAGATCGAAGGTGTTCAGGCCCGGCTGATTGTTTTGGACGGTGATTATGAAGTGGACGATGATGTCAATGTCATTATCAATGCCACCTGTATTGGGTTAGGAGATGCGGAAGCCCGAGTGCCTTTAGATGTGGAAACATTCAATGCAGACATGGTCGTTGCAGACGTCGTATTCAACCCACCGATGACCCGACTCCTCAGGGATGCTCAGGCAAGGCAATGTCGAACCCTTGACGGACTCGGCATGCTAGTCAATCAGGCTGTTATTGGCTTTAAGATCTGGACCGGCGTGGACCCTAATCCAGCCGTCATGCGTGAAGCACTCGAAGAATATCTGGAAATCTAATACAACTCATGACACCAGGTATCTTCGTTACCGGCACCGATACTGAAGTCGGGAAAACTTACGTCTCTGCATTGATCGCTCAGCAGCTCCGAAGTCAGGGAGTCAAAGTGGGAGTCTACAAGCCTGCCGCCAGCGGATGTATCGAAACGGCCGACGGTAGTCTATTCAGTGAAGACGCAGACGCTTTATGGAATGCCGCAGGTAAGCCAGCCACCGTCAATCATGTATGCCCCCAGATGTTCCGAGCCCCCCTGGCACCCCACCTTTCGGCACGTGCTGAAGGACTGGAGCTCGATCGCAATAAACTCTTCGCTGGAATTGAATACTGGCAACAAAATTCCGACTTCATTATCGTCGAAGGCGCTGGCGGACTTATGTCACCGATCAGTGACGATGACTTCGTAGCAGATTTGGCGTATGAATTTGGCTACCCACTTGTCGTCGTTGTGGCCAACAAACTGGGATGTATCAACCATACGCTGCAGACGTTGATTACCGCGGCTGCGTATGAAGACGGCATCCCTATTGCCGGATTAATTGTAAACAACGCCCAGCCGGTTTCAGATGAAGATCAAAGTCTGATTTCCAACCCTCAGGAAATCGAACGATGCTGCATCCCCACAGTCCTAGCAACGGTGGACTATGGTGAAGGACTGAGCGAGGAAATCAATTGGGTCGAGCTGATCGAACGCTGCCTTAACCCATAATTGCCGTATTCTCTTAGAGCGTGCTAGACTAGGGGCATGGACACCGAGCAAATCATTCAGATCCTCGATTCTCCAACGGTAGCCAGAAAATGGTTCGAATCGTTGGGGCTGCAGGATATGCGACAGGCACATGATGCCATCACAGCGATTGCGGAGTCTGGTATGACTCTGGATCTGGTAGCCGTTGTCGGAGAACAACTTGAAGCGGCTCTTTCAAATACTGCCAAACCGGATCAGGCACTTAAATTTCTCGCCAGCTTTACCACACTTTCCAGAAACCCAATCGCACTTGGCTCACTTTGGGAACGCGATTTGGCTGCCCTGCCAACGCTGTTAATCATGTTTTCCGCGAGCAACCAGATTGCTGAATTGCTGATTCAGGATCCGGAAGGCTATGACTTGTTACGTATGACAGACGGCCAACCCGTTGATCGAACAATTCTAATCGATGAAATTCGGACGGAAGTCCTACAGCTCGCCGGCGATCCGGATATTTCCACGCAATTAGAGCGAATACGCAATCGTGAATTACTGCGTATCGCCTATGGCGATCTGGTTATCAATCAGTCTGCTGATGTCATCGCCAATCAGGCGTCTATTCTTTGTGAAGCCTTACTTCAAAGTGCCGTTGAATTAGCTTCCCAAAAAGCCATCCGGAAACATCAATTAGACCTCAAGAGTGCTGAAGAGTTGTTCTTTTCCGTCATTGCGCTCGGAGGGCTGGCGGGACACCAACTGAGCTATGGGGCTACGCTGAAAGTATTCCTTATCTATCAACCCAACGACAGTCAGTGGGATGAACAAATCTATACCAACATCCTGAATGACGCCATCGGATTCCTGACCTTACCAAATGGTGTCAAGCTATTAGATATCGATCTTAGCTTCCAATTGTCGGCACAGAATGTAAGTGGCTGCACTCATATCAATGACGCCATTCGGTTTCTCGATTTCTCCGGACGAACCTGGCAACGTCAGGAATTGATTAATGCCAGACCAATTGCTGGCGATCAACGACTCGGGGATCGGTTTTTACAGCACATGGAGAAGTGGATTTATCGACGCTATTTGAATCGAGCGGACATCACTGGAATCAAAGCTCAAAAGCGCCGGCTGCACCGCTGGGAAGATGCCGAACAGCTCGATGTGGTCCATGCTTCCGGCGGAATTCACGAAATCAACTTCGTTGTCCAGTTTCTTCAATTAATCAATGGTGCTAATTTTCCTTCGATCCGAGTCAGAGGTACGCTGTCAGCCATCTATCAACTGCATAAAGCAGGTTTATTGTCACAGGAGGAATCCAATGTCCTGCGTGATGCGTACCTTGAACTAAAACGCATCCATCATCGGATTCAGATCCTGCACGATGTAGAGACGACGACGATCCCTTCAACTCAGCAGGCACAAAGCGCTCTCGCACAGAGTTTGGGTTACACAGGTCCAGAGACAGTCAACACACTCATCAATGACACTACGCACCGATTACAGGTCAGCCAGCAAATACTTGAACGCCTGCTCGAATCATCGTTTGATGATGACCAGGACACTGAACCGGAAGTCGACCTGATTCTTGATCCAGAGCCCAGCGAAGAAATGCTGGATGAAGTCTTAAGTAAACATAATTTCAACGACGCTAATTCCAGTTATCAATATCTCATGGACTTGGCAACCGAGCGAATTCCGTTTTTGTCCACGCGAAGATGTAGACACTTTTTGGCCATGATCGCTCCTCGTTTGCTCGAAGCAATCTCTCAAACACCGGATCCAGATATGACACTGGCTAATTTAAGCACGGTAAGCGATTCGCTGGGAGGAAAGGGCGTCTTGTGGGAGCTGTTTGAGGTAAACCCTGCCACTCTCAATCTCTATGTCAAACTATGTTCCAACAGTCCTTACTTAACCACGATTCTCACCAGTTATCCCGGGATGATTGATGAATTGCTGGATTGCCTGATTCTGGACCATCTGCCGACCAAACAATCACTGCGTCGGGTCATGAATGAGTTGGTCAAAGGAGCCCAAATCGAAGGTCAGGAATTAACTGACGTGATCCTTGCTTTCAAACATGCACAGCATTTACGAGTAGGAGTGCGGGAAATCCTTGGTAAAGACTCGCTCGCCGATTCACATAAATCACTTTCGGATATTATCGAAGTTAGCCTGCAGGAAATAGCGAATGAACACTTCCGTCTGCTGGTCGAAAAGCACGGCGAACCGATTGTCGAGCACGGAGAAATGGCTGGAGAGCCCGCTTCATTGACTTTGGTCGGGCTTGGCAAGCTCGGTGGGCAGGAGCCTAATTTTCATAGCGATGTTGATATTCTGTTCTTGTACGACGGTGCGGGTAATACCCGACCTACAAATCGTCAACATAAAACCCGTCCCACCTCGAATCACCACTTCTTTAACGAATTGGCAAAGCGAATCCTCCAGTCCTCCACTCGTACACGGCCCCATGGACGGTTGTTTGATATGGATAGCAAATTGAGGGCTACCCATCAACATGCTCCATTGGCCATCTCCATCGACGACTATGAAGACTATTTGAAAAACGAAAAAATCCCTCTCTGGCAAACCATGGGGTTATGCAAAGCCAGAGTCATTGTCGGAACCGATCAAGCGCAACAACGTGTAGCCGGAATTATTTCCAATACGATCGGTAAAGTAGACGCGAACGCCGACCTTCAATCTCAAATGTTCCAGGCACGGCTCGACTCTGAAAGTGGAGCGACAGATCGCAACCTGAAACGATTTGAGGGAGGGACCATGGATGTTGAATATATTGTGCAGTTTTTACAGTTATTACACGGCGACAATACAGCGATTCAAAGGCCAGGAACGGTTCAGGCACTGGAAAGTTTGCGTGAACAGAAGCTTCTAGAAGAAGACGACGCGACTGCCTTGATCAAATCCTATATTTTCTTACGGCGAGTGGAATCAGGTTTGCGTCTGATGGATACAACGCATCGCCACGATTTACCAGAGCAGGCATTGGAACTCGAAAAACTCGCTTCATTACTAGGTTACGAAAACCCTCAGTCTCTGGTCACCGTTTGTCGACGGTATCGTCAGGCCAATCGTCAACGATTCAACAAGATCTTTAGCCGCTCGTAAACTATGACACCCAAGCACGTAGACGTCCTCGTAATTGGAGCTGGAGGCAGCGGGCTGGCAGCAGCGGTTTCCTGTGGTGAACAGGGATTTGAAACGCTCGTATTAGAATCCTGTCGGCAACCAGGGGGTACCACGGGGATTGCTGTAGGGTCATTCACTGCAGCAGAAACCTCCCATCAACAAGTCGCGGGGATTGTCGACTCCGCCGAACAACACGCTATCGACCTCGCTCGTTTTGCTCCTGATGAAATCGAACAGAAGAATAACCCCGTGAGCCGGGAGTTCTTTTCTCGGCACTCAGCAGACACTCTGGATTGGCTGGAAAGCCATGGCCTTCGATTCGTGGGGCCGGTCGCTGAGCCGCCAAATAAACAACCCCGCATGCACAACGTGATTCCGGGTGCCAAAGCCTATATCGCTCGATTGCAGCTCGCCGCCCGAAAACAAGGCGTCGTGATTCAAACTCAGGCGACTGCCAGCAAGCTGCTGACCGAGGAAGGCCGTGTCGTAGGAGCTGAATACAGGAATCACCTTGGCCAAACACAGCAAGTTTTAACTCGCGTGGGCGTGATTCTGGCAACCGGCGATTATGCGAATAATCAAGAATTGATCCGACGATTTAAAGGAGGTGGCTACGAATGTATCGAGGGCATTAATCCTCATGCGCAGGGACTCGGGCACATTCTGGCAGAACAAGCGGGTGCAAAGCTGCTCAATATGGATGTTACCTATGGACCTGAATTGCGATTCGTAGCGACGGCGAAACGACCGTTTCAGCAATGGCTGCCGGCAACCGGTCCTCTCGCTGCTATCCAAAGCTGGTTAGCACGCCGACTGCCGGATTGGATATTTCGGAAATTGATCAAACGATTGCTCGTAACCTGGCAACACCCAGAAGCAGCTCTTTTCCACGATGGCTGCATTCTGGTAAATCAACAAGGCCTGCGATTCTGTGATGAACGTTCAGAGAAAGATCGGAATATCGGCGTCTCGATACAATCCGACAGGCAGGCCTACATTTTGATGAGTGCGGTACAAATTGCTCAGTATTCCCAATGGCCCCATTTCATCTCGACGGCACCAGACATTGCTTATGCTTATGTGGACGATTATCTCCGTCTAAGGCCTGATATTTGTCATCAGGCCCCCACTCTTGAACAAATCGCGACTCACTATCGTCTACCCCTCGCCCAATTACAGCAAACGGCAGCCGGTGCCTTCGGCCAAGCAACGAACGGGCCTTGGGTTATGCTCGGGCCAGTCAAATCCTATTTCACAACGACCGAAGGAGGTGCGAAGATTAATGAGCATTTTCAGGTAGTAAACGAAGAGGATGATTTGATTGATGGGCTATTCGCCGTCGGGCAATGTGGTCTTAATGGCATGGTTCTCTGGAGCCACGGTTGTCATATTGCCTGGGCAATGACCAGCGGACGGTTGGTGGGACGAGCGTTACGAACATTAGCAGATCAGACGACGGACACAAAAAAACGCGAAGTGCCGAACAGCACTTCGCGTTAAAGGTCATTTATGATCAAACAATTAATCTAGGAAACCAACCAATTCCTGACTTCGACTTGGCTGCTGCAGTTTACGGACGGCCTTCGCTTCGATCTGTCGAATACGTTCTCGGGTTACCTTGAAGATATGCCCGACTTCTTCGAGTGTATAGCTATATCCGTCACCAAGTCCATAACGCAACTTAATGATTTCACGTTCACGATAACTCAAAGTTTTAAGCACACGTCCAATTCGATCTCGCAGCATTTCCTGTGAAGCTCCGGAAGCTGGGCTTTCGGCATCACCATCCGGTAACAGGTCACCAAACTGGCTATCTTCACTATTACCGACCGGTCGGTCGAGACTAATCGGATAGCGACTCATCGCCAATACTCGACGTGCTTCTTCCACAGTCGTTTCTGCGCGACGAGCAGTCTCTTCCAGTGTTGGTTCTCGTCCAAGTTCCTGAACCAGCTGACGAGATACATTACGTACTCGCGACATCGTTTCCACCATATGTACGGGGATACGAATCGTTCGGCTTTGGTCAGCAACCGCTCTGGTGATTGCTTGACGAATCCACCAGGTCGCATAGGTACAGAATTTGAAACCACGTCGATATTCAAACTTGTCCACTGCTCGCATCAATCCGGCATTACCTTCCTGGATCAGGTCCAGGAAGCTAAGTCCTCGATTTCGATATTTCTTGGCAATCGAAACGACCAGACGCAGGTTTCCTTCAGACAGCTCACGTTTTGCTTGTTGATAGGTTGCGTAAACTGAATTTAAATATTTCACTCGGTTCCGGAGGCTGGTTGGAGTCTCCTGAATCGCCAACATGATATTTCGATACTGAGACAGCAAGTCTCGCTTACGTTGATGATCTTTGTCCTCTTTGGCTTCCTGAATATCAGCAAGCAGCTTATCAATACACTCGCTGAAGTCGTTCAACGTATTGATCATCGGCTCGATGCGTTGAGTACGCAAACCAAGCTCTTCCACAAGGCGAACACAACGACGGCGACGGCGACCAAGATTCTTCCAGGCTTCTTGGCGTTCCGCCTTAGAGAATGACTTGCTGACGGCCACACGGAAGTCCCGCTTGTTGAGGCGAATCAAAGTTTCCACGACGTCCAGATTGTGAGGCATACGTCCCATAATCTGTTCTTTTTCCAACCGGTCTGTCACAGAAACCTGGACCGTTCGGTCAAATGGCAACTCTCCGAGATGGACTCGACGGAGGATTTTAAAGGCCATTTGGAAAACGTAATCGCATTCCAGCAGTTTGGCTCGAAATGCGCGACGGGTGTCCTCAATTCGCTTGGCGAGTCGAATTTCTTCCACTCGAGTCAGCAGAGGAATTTCACCCATCTGAGTCAGGTACATCCGAACCGGGTCATCAGACCACGATTCCTGTTCCTCTACTTCAGCTAAATCTTCATCTTCCGGCTCTTCGTTCGTATTAGCACTAGCAGTGCTTTTCGCCGTTGACTTCTGATTACTCTGATTCGAGTTATCAGAACCTTTTTGAAAACCGCTTGAAACGGTTACTTCACTATCTTCTTCAAAATCATCAAGAAGTGGATCGTATATGCTCATACGTTACTCTTGCGCTGTCTAATATTTCTCGGATTTGCCCCATGACATTGTATCAATGTCATTCACCATCGGTTGCTGGATCTGCTTGTCGCAACTACGGTCATCTTCTTTGTGAGTTATCCATAATCCACCGGATAAAGATGACTTCCAACTGAGCATCAAGTCCGCTGGGAACTCGTTGCTACTGCTAACGTTGTTAGCAATTGACCTGATAGTCGAGAAGTTCAAAGCGGCATCGGCGTTTCACCGTCGGCTCGCTGTTGAACATGATGCTATAGTACCATCAGTTCTTTTCGGCGGCAGTAACTAGCCAGTGATTCAACAGAAGAAGTAACATCAGAAATCAGCCTGACTCGTAACAATACGACCAGTCGTTTCAGCTTACTCAATCTGCTTGGATAAACATTCACCAAGCCTAAACATCCTTTTAGGATTCGCGAACGGCTTAACCTGCACTGCGATTCCACAAAACTCATTTGTGAATCCGGTTATAACTTCATCGACTTCCTCGTTCACAAAACGATTCGGCCAGTCGTTACACTGCTCATCTCATTGCAACATCCATGTTGGCGATTTTGAGACACCGTTATGTCGTTAATTTTAACTACGCCCTGTAGAGGGTCTAGTCTCAAAGTCAGAGGAATCCTAAGAATCCTCATAACGTGACCAATCAGACCGACGACTCGTCACTCCTCCCCTCTGCCGAATGACGAACACAAACCTGCTTGAGCCACACTCGGTTTCACAGGGCTCCTGGATCGAAGGAAGCAACACCGACGGGGCGAAGCCTTCGGAAACGATTATGACGACAACAAGCAGCTCGAAATTAATGGTGAAGAAATTCACCAGAATACCGAGCTAACTTAGACTGTTCTGCGTAAGAAATAGAAGCTCGACACTAATTAGGTGGCATACTTAACCAGAGGTCAGTTCATAGATTAGGATCCCAAAATGAGTACGGATTTAACCGGTAAAGTTGCAGTCGTTACAGGCGCCAGTTTAGGGATTGGCCGAGCAACGGCGATTGCCTTCGGCAAGGCAGGCGCCAGTGTGGTTGTCAATTATCGCTCGCACCCTGATCAGGCTCAGGATGTCGTAGCATTGATCGAAGAAGCGGGCGGCAAGGCCGTCGCTCATCAGGCGGATGTGTCGAGTCTCGAGTCAGTCGAAGCCCTCGTACAACGAGCCGTAAGTGAATTTGGAAAGCTAGATATCGCGGTGAGCAATGCCGCTTATAGCGACCGCGAACTATTCTATCAGGCTGACATGGAAGGGTTTCGCCGGACCGTCGACGTAACGATGTGGGGAGCCTTTTATTTAACACGCGTTGCCACTCAGCAAATGATTCAGCAGGGAGATGGAGGGATCATCACGTTGGTTAGTTCCCCTCATGCCTTCATCCCGGCACCACGTGCGATGGCTTACAACATGTCGAAAGCGGCGCTTGAACATATGGCCAGAACGGCAGCCATCGAAGTGGCTGAACATGACATCCGCATTAATATGATTCAACCAGGGTGGATCGATACGCCTGGTGAACGTAAGTTTGCCAGCGAAGACACATTGGAAAAAGCGGGAGCCAAAATCCCTATGGGACGACTCGGCAACCCGGAAGAAATCGCCAATGCTATCCTCTTTCTAAGCGACCCTCAGCATAAATATATGACCGGAGCAACGTTACTGGTTGATGGCGGCATCAGCCTACCATGGTGGGCGTCTCGCGGATCCGCTGCTCCTTCTGACTAAACCAAATCCACTCAACACCGTACAATATTCCCTATGGCAAATTACCTACTTTCATGTGATTGTGGAGCTCAATTCACCATCGGCACCATCGATGCCGGTAAGACGCTGCAATGCGCCGAATGTAAGATAGATGTCGTTGTCCCGAACCTCCGTGAAATCAGGCAACTACCAGAGGCCCAATCATCGTCAACCCAGCAAAAGTCAACCTGGGGAAAACAGAATGGTTTGATCTTTAGTTTTGGAGTTATTCTACTCACGCTCGGATTGGGATTGGCGGCCTTCGATTTCTATCAAGCCAACCAGCTGGATCTTCGGGACACTCGGGGAGATGAACTCTTATATGGAAATGCCGTGATTGATCAAATGCCACCAATGATCGTCATTGAGCAGTGGCGTATTATCCGCGCCAATGGACTGGGTAACCAACAGGACGGTGACTATCAATTGAATGCAAAGCAGTATGCTAAGCATCAAACCTATGCCATATGGGAGCTCGGTGGAGCCGCTGTCGGCCTATTGCTCTGTTGTATCGCCTTTATGCTCTTCAAAAGAACCAATGCAGCAGATCCAAGTTAACGACTGTGAAATTGCCTATCAAACACGTGGGCATGGCGCGCCCCTGTTACTAGTGCATGGCTTTCCACTCGACCATTCTATGTGGCGTTTTCAATTCGAAACCCTCGCCACTCAATATCATGTCATCGCACCAGACTTAAGAGGGTTTGGAAAGAGCTCAAGAGGCACGGCTCCGATTTCGATGAGCCAGTTTGCTGTCGATCTAAATGAGCTGTTAGATGCAATCGATATCCAGGCACCCATTACCTTTTGTGGCCTCTCCATGGGGGGATATATCGGTTGGGAATTTTGGCGACAGTTCCCGCAACGCTTAGCTCGACTCATCCAATGCGATACTCGCAGCATCGGTGATACCGAAGTCATCGCCCGAGGTCGTCGCCAAATGGCAGCTCGTATTGCCGAGCAAGGAAGTAGGGGGAGTACCTTAGCCGCCGACGGAATGATCCCCAAGCTATTTAGTAAGTCTTCCATGCAGGCCATTCCAGAACGAGTCCAGCAACTACGTCAGGTGATCGCCAGTAGTGACCCGGCGATCATTGCCGAAACTCAACTCGCTTTAGCCAATCGGCAAGATGCAACAAACTGGCTTGCCGATATCAATGTCCCCACCTTATTACTGTGTGGTGAGCATGACGGTATTAGTCCATCCGATGAAATGAGAGCCATTGCCGATGCATTACCTCAGGCCCAATTCGAAGTCATCAAGGACGTCGGACACATGGCTCCGCTGGAAAACCCACAAGCTGTGAATCAGATCATTCGCCGATTTCTTGCCAATTGAACTAATTTGCTAGCAGCTTAAAAAACTTTTTCCCGGTGTTCTCAGATTTTCATTGTGTATGCTTTGTGAGCGGTTGGTGAAATTCCTATAATGGTCTCTACACAGAGAAGAGCATCGAAGCAAACAATGTCACGGTTGGACGCTTCGGTAGAACACAATCGAAATATTACATCCTCTGGAATCTAGGCAATTCTGCGGGATTACAAATACGGGAACCACGGTGTGCTTTCACTAAGACCGAAAGTCAAGGAACTTACATTCCAGCTCTTCTCACGCTCTCTTCACCCAGAACTATTCGACGTCTTTAAGACTCGTCAAATTCAGCGAGGAAGTTATAACGCGCAGGTTGATATTACCCGCGACGGGCATGTTATTACATTTCAGCACGATGGCACCACCATCGCTGAAGTGTCATCCGCCCAATCGCAACCTCTGCCCCAACGACGACGCTTACTCGCGCATCCCATTGCCGGAGAGCGCAACGAAGCTCTGAACTGTCGAGGCATTGAGTATCAAACCAGCTTTCAATTGGAAGTGGTTCCTCAAGAGGTGTTCTGGGCATTTCAACAGGAATTGAGTCAGGATAGCGAACTCCGCGGAATGGTTCACTTCTTTGATAACAGTGGCCGAATGGCAACTGGAGCGATGAGTTACATCAATCTAGAAACTCGCCAGAACAGCTTACTCGTGCAGGCATTTCATACATTCCCAGATGACTTGGCCATTATCAAAAGCCAATCAGTCTTTAGTGTCTAAACTTGATCGTCCCCGCGATTCCAACTTCTGGGAGTCTCGGAGCTAATAGAACACTTCGACCGCAATGTTGTATAAAGCGTGAGCTCCAACAGCCATACCAAATCCACGCTTCAAAAACACGACGCTTAGAATCAACCCGACTAGAAAGCGGAAAGCGAAAGTAAACCAATCCTGCTCCACTCCAATCGAATGAGCAGCCGTAAAACAAAGGCTGACAAGCACGACACCGAGGCTGTAGGCAATCCAGGTTTTCAATTCAATTCGCAACAACACCCAGATCATCGCTGGTAAAAGTAGCAGCCTGAAAAACAGCTCTTCGTAAATTCCGGCACCAACCATCGCCAGAAGTTGATGTAGATTGGTGTTCGCATCTGTCTCAGCTGCAAGCCAGGCCGCAGCAGGGGTGCTCGCAAAATAGGAAATGGTACTCAGGACCCAATGTTGTATTTGAAAGACGCCAATCAGGATGGCCGCATAGCCGACACATTCGATGAACATCCCGGGCAGGCATTGCCAGTCTACTTTCCAACGCAACTTCGAGAGATGATGCCAACCGAGCAGCACAGCGCAGGATAAGATCGGAAGTAGGAAGTACTGACTAAAACCCGCCCGTTGAAGCAACTCTCGGAGCCAGATATCAGCCAGATTACGATACGGGTCTCCACTAAACCAAAGGCCTGCTTCGTAGAGAAACAGCCAGGGCAGAAAGAACACTAAGTTGTTTAGAGGTGTTCGGGAAAGTTGTAGATAGCTGCCTGAAGTGGATGACAAAACTCAATTCCCAAAGAAGATCACACAAAGACCTGACACTAACCTTGTCGTTGCTGTTGATCTTTTAATGCCTGACGAAAAACGTTGAGTTGTCGCCGCATTCCCAAGCTTCCCGGATCCATATCAACAGCCTGCTGTTGGTACTTCACTGCGTTTTCGTAATCCTTTGCTCCAAAATAACAGTGCCCTAGCGTATCCAGATAGCTAGCGGATTCCCAATTTCTGAGTTCGAGTGACTTCCGACTATACTCTACCGCTCGCTGATAATCACCGGTCGTATTACCCACCAGCCAGGCATATTGGTTGAATGCTCTGGCAAGGTCCCATTGCAGCCGTGATTTTTGTAATCGATCGAGCGTATTTTTGATCTTCGTTTCAACGGCTTTAATTCCGGCTTCATGGAAATCTGCCGACGTCCGAATGGCCTTCAGTGTCATCGCCTCAAACACCTCATCCGATTCTTCGTAACGATACATCGCAATGAGAATATCGCCATCATTGGGATCCTCTGCCAATCCGGCTTCCAAACACTCTCTTTGCTTCCCCCATTCCTTTCGACTTGCGTGGTCACAAGCTCGAAAATACCAATAACGGGAGACAAACGATTCCATCTGTGAATAAAAGCGAATCACCGATTGCTTCACATCATCATTTTCCCGATTCTCCACAACGGGTTCGAACACTAATCTTGCTCGATCCTCGTCCTTCAAATCATGATAGAGCTCGCCCAGTAATATTCGCATTCGAATGCCTACTTCAGATTCCAGCGGTGAATGCTCGATACCTTGTTCATATTCTGCGATGGCCCATTGATGATGCTGTCGACGAGTCAAAAAAGAGGCGATCGCTATATGGGCATCCAGATCAGCAGGCTTTATTGCCAGCGCCCTTGCCGCTTGTTCATCAGCTCGCTCCTGATTTCCTCCCTGTAGAAACGCCTCGGCAAGACGATACATCAGTTCCGGGTATTCCTGAAATTCAACTGGAAAACGGTCGGCGATTACCTCAGCAAACATCCAACTCTTTTCATTCGCAAACCAGTCAATTGCCTCGATCAGTTGATCTCGAGAGCCGTCCAAAAGGTTGACGCTCCGGCGAGCCACCACGGCGGCCTGATCCTCCAACTCCAATTGTCTCAGAAGCCTGAACTCCCAACGCAACAGCTCCCGAACCAAACTCCGGCTTGTATGACCGGGAAAAGTGGTCAACAACTGTTCTTCTTTCCGGCCGAGTCGATCCCAAACGACGACGGAACTTTCCGGGTCTATTAAGCTTTCTGCATAAGCCTTCATCCATTGCGCGGCGGTTCGGGCACTCTGGTCATGCAATTCTCTAAGCTGGTCAGCGAAGATCTGGCGTTGCTCTGAGGATTCTGGCAGCGTCATATTCATTACCTGCAAAGCAGCATACCGCGATTGGCGACCATCAGATTCGAATCGAACCATTCTGCTAAGGGCGTTCAGGCCTTTTGCTTCTGGCAAGGAAGCTAACTGCTCCATTAAACTGCGTCGGCCTGTGGGATTGTTGTCTTCATATTTCGCCAGTAGGCGACGTACTTCAGGAGCATCGGTTCGCAATGCCCACTGCACTTGCAGACTGCGGATGAGATACTTGGCTCGCTTGGCAACTTCAATGTCGTTGTGAGTTTGAGCTTCGTGTAACTGATCAAAAGCGATTAAACCCATCTCTCGCAGTTTACTTTGCGCAAACTCGCGAGACGTAAAATCCGCATCTCCAAGTTGCTCGATAAGAGAATCAATCTCCGTCTTATCAGCAACGATCTGATCCTGAGCGATTACTGACTGGCTGGCAAGAATGACCACGCCGATGCCGAATAAACACCAGAACCATTGTCTCGGTCGTGTTAACCAACGAGTAGGTTTAGTCATGACTATCTTTATATTTGACAACGAATGAATTCGTTAGGACCGCTGTTCCATCTCTTCGATGTACTTTCGAAGTCGCTCAACTTCATCCGTGACTCCCTTTAGCTTCAGCATATTCTGAACGCGTTTAACCAATTCAATCTGATTCACAGGTTTAGATAAAAAGTCATCTGTACCAGCTTGAACCGCTCGCTCAATATCTCCACGTTCATTGAGTGCCGTCACCATTAACACCATCGTCCTCTTCAATTCAGGGTCCGACTTAATTTGTTGACATACCTCAAAGCCGTTAAGTTTCGGCATCATGATATCCAACAGCAACAGATCCGGTTGAAAAGACTGGACTTTATCGAGTGTATCCTGACCATCGACAGCGAAATCCACTTCGCAATCCAAGTCGGCCAAGTAAGCATCCAGCAATTCGCAATTTGCTTGATTATCGTCAGCGATCAGAATTCGACTTATCTGTGACATAGTATTGTTTAGCCCAACGGCGTACGTTCAAGGAGGTACCGGCACTTTCCCGTCGAAAGCACCGAAGTACTCTTTATATCGTACTAAATATCAAATCTATCCGACAAAGAAAGGACAAGAATAGTCATCACTGGTCAGCAGGGACAGGAAATTGCTCGCAAAGTGCGTTGACGTCCTGCTGGATCGACTGATGCAATGCTTCATCCTCAGGGTTCTTTAATGCTGACACAATCCAATTCCCAACGGATTTCATTTCATCGCTTCCCATCCCACGACTTGTCAGAGCGGGCGTTCCAATACGTACACCTGATGGGTCGTTTGGCTTGCGTTGATCAAATGGCAGCATGTTCTTGTTCGTCGTGATTCCACAGCGATCTAAAATCTCTTCCGCCGTGCGGCCTCCAATTCCCAGTGAAGCAAAGACGTTGACTAGCATCAGATGGTTGTCCGTCCCACCGCTCACTAATGTCACGCCACCACTGATGAGCGAATCAGCCAAAGTCCGAGCATTGTCTACCACCTGCTGACCATAGGCTTTGAAATCATCCGTCAACGCTTCGCCAAAACAAATCGCCTTTCCAGCAATAATGTGCATCAGCGGACCGCCCTGCAAACCAGGAAAGACACTACGGTTAATACTTTTAGCATATTCTTCCTTACACAACACCATGCCGCCGCGTGGACCTCGCAACGTCTTATGCGTCGTCGTTGTTACAAAGTCGGCACATTCAACGGGATTGTGATGCACACCTGCTGCCACTAAGCCAGCATAATGCGCCATATCCACGAATAGCTTGGCGCCAACATCCTCTGCAATCTGTGCGAATTCTTCATGCGGAATTTCACGTGGATACGCACTGGCTCCGGCAACGATCAGCTTGGGTTGATGCTCTTTTGCTAAACGCGATACCTGGTCTAAATCCAACCGATGGGTTTCTGGATCGACGCCGTAACTAACGAAATCATAGAGAATTCCTGAAACATTGAGGTGCATCCCATGCGTGAGATGTCCACCATGTGCCAGATCAAGTCCGAGCACCTTATCACCATGCTCTAAGCAAGAGAGATAGACTGCCGTGTTTGCCTGAGAACCTGAATGCGGTTGCACATTCACCGCTTCTGTCCCAAATAGCTGTTTGGCTCGATCAATCGCTATCGACTCGGCGGTATCAACATGTACGCAGCCACCATAGTATCGTCTACCAGGATAGCCCTCCGCGTATTTGTTGGTTAAAACACTACCACAGGCTTCCATGACGGCCCGGCTGGTGTAGTTCTCACTGGCAATTAATTCGAGTCCGGATCGTTGTCGAACTTCTTCAGATTGGATCGAGGCAAATACGGCTGGATCTTGTGACTGTAAAATGCTCATAAACTCTTCTAATCGTCTTGTTGTCATTGCGTAGTACCAGCCGCTGTAGCCAATACACTATCAAAATTGTTGAATCCCAAACTTAAATCGTCAATCGGGCATCTTGGTAATTCACTGATCCTGCCCCAATAAAGACAACTTAACTTCTACATTACCTTGATTCTCGGCCAGTTCAGCAGGGGAGTCGTTGACTCGGAAATACAGTACACCATCCTGAGGAATTTCGATATCACCTCCCGTTCCGATTGCTCCCGTGGACAACAGGCCCGTTAATCCTGTTTGTTGGAGGTTATCGATTGCCACAAGTAAGGTGCCCAGCGGGTATCCGCCGTGATACCGTATAGACACGCCACCCGCTTCGGATTCCCAAACGGTCGATTGGGCCTGACCCTCGGTGCCTTCGGGATCATCGGCTTGCTCCCTATAAATAACAAATCGGCCTGTGGCTGTGACTCGAATCTTCATTCCCTGTGTCACATATAGTCCTGTGGATTGCCAGCCACGGTCAGCATGCACCTGAAAAGTCTGCTCGCTAGGTAAGTCTGCATACTGCTGAACTTCTACATCCTCAATCGCTTCCCGGGCAATATCATATCCATATTCCATGTTCATTACGAAGAGCTGCCACTCTTGTCGCACCTTAAACCACTCTTCTCCATAGGTCTCGACCAGACTAATCGAAAACTGGCCCGAAGAATCACCTGCATGTTCAATGTGTTTACGAAAGATCGCTTGAAACTGCGGATGCTGATCAAGGAATTTGGCGGCGGCCCAGCTCCAACCATAGGCTTCCACGTTTAGGTGAGCATTACTGCCGTATTGCATGACCTCTTCGATCATTTTTCCTTTTTGAGCCGCGACATCGTCCTTGACGATCTTTACTCTTCCCCAAAACGGCACTTCATTTTTGTCTGCTGGAAAAGTATTGAGCGTCAACTTTGCTCCGTCCCAATGGTGAGTTGCTAGCAATTCGGCCATGCCTTCCATGTACCACGGCGGACCAGCTCCCTGAAAGAACCGTAACATAAAGGAATGAGTTCCCTCGTGCAGAAGTAGGTGCCGGCGGTAATATTCGCTGGGTTGCTCTTTCAGAAAAATGCGATCACCCAAGGCATAACCATGTTGGAATTTGGGCAAGACCTGAGGCAACAGTCCCGCACGCTCGAATTTTTCCAAGTCCTGAATCACGCAAGCTCGTACCTGCCAGTCGGCAACTTTTTGCAGCTCAATGTCGAAGTAATCGCAGAACTGGGTAGTCGCCTTATCAAAAAGCTCCGGCAAGCTACGTAACTCATCATCCAATGGAATATCCGTGTGAAGAATGAGTCGCTTGCCAGCGATCGTGCGAATTCCGTGCGCGAGTAATTTCTCCGCGTCAACTTGAAGCTGTTTGGCCTCTGCATCAGGCCCTTGGAATTGAACGGGCAGTGGAGCGACTTTGGGACCGTCTTCCTGGCGCGAGGGTGGCTCCGGAGTAGAACTGCTTGTCTGATGGCCGGCAGAATGCTGTGGCTCGTCTAATTCTCGAGGAACAAGAGGTGGGTTAGGAGACTGGTCTTTCGTCTCAACAGGAGATGAGGGTGAGGAGGCGTGGTCAGAAACAGCTGTTTCTTTCGACTCACATCCAGCCAAAACGCCTAGCAACAGCAGCACGCACACCAACAACGATCCCTTTAGCCCTCGCGGGCCAATGGCAGATTGGAATCGTTGGTTCATATTTATAATCTCCGACGGTGTTTCTTCGGACCCCGACCACGCATCGCCGCGACTGCCGCCAGCCTTTCCGGCTTCACTTCCTGCTTTACTTCCCGTTTTAATTCCATCCCTTCCATATAAACCTGTTCGAGCAATTGGTTTATACGGATTTCAATACGGGTTAAAAGCTCGCCGTCATCTTCCGACACAAATGTGTAAGCAACTCCTTCCTTACCCATTCGGCCGGTCCGTCCGATTCGATGCACGTAATCATCACAATCTTCAGGTGTATCAAAATTGATGATGTGAGAAATGCTGGTAACATCAATCCCACGTCCAACAACGTCAGTTGCCACTAATATTTTAAGGCGTTCATCGCGAAATTTCTTCATTACGCGATCCCGAGCTGGTTGGTTCATGTCGCCGTGAATACAACCAACATGATCGAATAAATCCTTCAATCGCTTGGCTAACTTGTCTGTGCCACGTTTCGTTCGACAAAATATAATTGCCTGAGCAGGCTTCTCGCGATTGATTAACCGTTCCAGTAATTCAAACTTCTTAACCTTGTCGACGGAAAAGTAAAATTGCTCGATACTGTCGCCGGACACCGCATCCTTGGAAAAATCGAGGATGGTCGGCTCATGCATGTAACGTTTTGCTAGGCGTTCGATCGCTGGGGGCACGGTCGCACTTAGTAATAAAGTTTGACGATCCTTTCGGGAAACGCTGCTAAGGATCTTTTCAATGTCCGGCCGAAATCCGATGTCTAGCATCCGGTCCGCTTCGTCCAATGTCACACACCAGGTTTCACGGAGGTCTAGTGTCTTGCGTCGAATGTGGTCGAGCACCCGTCCTGGAGTACCTACCACTACCTGGACACCTCGCTTAATTTCTTCAATCTGCTTCTTAATGGAGTGCCCGCCGTAAATGGCGGCTGTCTTGAAGTCCATGAAATAGGCAAGCTTCTCAAATTCGTTGCGTACCTGAACTGCCAACTCACGTGTCGGAACAAGCACTAAAGCCTGCACGGTTGCAATCTCATCTCGTGGTGCAAGTTGTTCTAGAATTGGAATCGTAAAGGCCGCTGTCTTACCAGTTCCAGTTTGCGCCTGACCCATCACATCCAAGCCCTCCAAAGCGGGAGGAATCACTCCGGCTTGCACAGGCGAAGGGATCTCGTAACCGGCTCGTTCGAGTGCTTTCATCATCTCATCAGTCAGATCTAAATCCTTAAACGTGGATTCAGATTCAGTGGCACTCTTGTTCGATGAGGATTTCTTTTCGGGCTTGTTCATTCAGTTCTCAAATTAATATGTTGTCCGTATACCTATAGCCTAGCGGGAATCCGCTCGACTGAGAATGTCAACCGTTGTGCACCAACTGATATACGCGGCGTTTAATGTCATCTATCGCCCGAGCAGCTGCTACGATTTTGCCATCGCGATCAAGCAACATCACTCGGGGAATTGAATCAACTTTGTACGCAGTGCCAAGCTTGAAGGCGTCTTCACCAAAGTACGTTGGCCAAGGTAAGTCAGGCTTCTGCGTAAAGAATGCGTCTAATTCCTCTCGTAAATCTGAACTAACACCGACAATTTGAAAGTCGTCGTGACGCAACTCTTCATTCAGCTCTTTCAAGTGCTCAATATCTTCCAGACAATAAGGGCAATAGGTTGCCCAAAAATTGACCACCACCACCGATCCTTTGTAGTCCTTCAAATCAACGACGTCGCCGTGATAGCTGGTGCCAGAGTGATCAAACGCTTGCCCCACAAATTCGTCATATTCGGTCGGTTTCAGATTTCCAAATAATAGGGCGCCCACCAAAATCACCAAGACCGGAAGTAAAAACCTCAAGAGGGAATCGGACGAGTCCGCTTCCGCCTGGCCTAGTATATGCGATTCGTCTTTACGATCTTCGGAGGCTTCCATATTTCTAGGCCTCTCTTCCCTCAAAAGAAGCAAACAGTTTACGACCTTTATAAATATGGTACGCATCGTCTGCAGTTAATGGTCTGTTAACCGATGTGTGAGGCAACCATAGGATATCCTGATTGTCGATTGCCAAGACGCCGAATTGCTCACCTCGGCAAGCAGTTGCTGCCAAAACCTGATATTCGAAGAAAAAACCATAGGTGACTGGTGAGATCTCTGTATACCCAGACTCCAATAGTTGCTGAGTTAGTTTCTTAGCATTGACATCGGCTTGTGAATCCAACTGTTCTGCCGGCATCTCAAAAATGTCGGGGTGAGAAACGATTAGTCCAGCGAAATACGCGTAGAGATCGTCCATTGATAAGCCCGTCAGGTCGGTCGCTGCACTTAAAACTTCCGGAGCGCCAATTCCGATATTCTCATAAGGCTCACCGCCCAACGCATATTCATACTTAAAGAGATAACAAGTTTGAGAGTCGTCAAAGCCCGGCCACAATCTCTCTGAACAGTCTAATAATTCGATCCTGGTCGGCGGTAATCCCATGATGTGCGGTTCGGCAAGGTGTAGAGCCAATGCGCCTTCAGCACGAGCTTGAGCGGTTTGAAATTGCGGATCAATATCTGCGAGGATGTTTAGCTCCTCTGCATATGCCAATACTCGCAAGCGGATACTGGCTTCCTCGGCTAATCCACCGAGCCGCTGTTTACCGGCGTCGTTTTCCAGACGGACCAAGGCAGCAGCCGCTTCGGCCTGAATCCGTCGATGAGCTAAGTCCATTGCCTGAAACAGAGCCGATGTTTTGTCCTGATTACCAATCAACGCCATCGCGTCGCAAAGTGCCGTCGCCAATGCAATACCCTCATTGACCTGACTGGCAATATCTTCAGGTGACAAATCAATGGTGGTCTTCATGATCGAACCGTCTTCAATACTGGCTAGCTGGTGCACCACTCCTTTAAGGAGCTGCTCAAGCTGATCTACCAAAGCCGTAGCTGGATGTTGATCAACTTTGCCTTGCCTAGTGAGGTAATTAGACAGGTCTAAAATCGCGGACGCTGCGACTGGATGGGGGAGTGCCTGAAATAACTTCGGAAACAGCAGACTCCATTCAGTGTCTCGCTGCAAAAACGGGCTCAGTGCAACAGCGAAGCCACTGACTTCAACCGGCGGACTCTCAATCAACAATGTTACCATCGTGTTGATATTCGATTCGTCAGCACGATAGGCAAGAATCATCAATAGCAAGTGGCGCACTTTACTTGCCGGTCCTAGATACTCGTATAGCTCAGCCAGTTTTTCGGCTGGAGGGTGGGACAATGGCAGATCGCCGCTGACATCTGCTCGTTGTCGCTGCATGATGTGTTCAAACAAGCGACCCCAATTCTCTTCTTCCGGATCGGTCGGTAACGGTGGTTCCAGAGTAAGTAACGCATCGAGCAGTGTTGTGAGCTCTGACTGATCACAGCCAGTAAACCAGGTATCAATTGCAACTGGCCAAGGTTGATGTCCGGGCGGACGCGTAAGAATTTCGATAATAGCTTGAATTTCGGCGTTCAAAGGAGTAACCGATAAAGGTCAGTTAGGGTGAGAATTAATAAAAGCCGCATGCCACACCGAGTGTGACAAACGGCTCTTGATAAGACTATCTAGGCTAACTTACTTGGCAAGATTAGCTTCGATCAATTTGATCACTTCGGGAGCATTCGGCTTCGTGCGAGGCTCAAAACGAGCAATCACGTTGCCTTCCCGATCCAGCAGAAATTTCTCAAAGTTCCAAGAGACTTTACCTTTTCCCTTGGGCTTCGTTTCTTGACTGGTAAGGTGCTTATAGAACGGATGAGCGGTGTCATCGTTCACATCGATTTTTGAAAAGAGGTCGAATGTAACATTAAATTTCGTAGTACAGAACTCTTTAATTTCAGCTTCTGTACCTGGTTCTTGCTTGCCAAATTGGTTGCAGGGAAATCCTACAACAGACAGGCCTTTGGCATTATATTTTGTGTGCAAACCCTGCAACTGCAGGTACTGAGGAGTCAAACCTCAGCGACTTGCAAGATTAACAACCAGTACAACGCGCCCCTTGTATTTGGACAGATTGACTTCTTTGCCATCAATATCTTTGGCTTTGAAGTTCAAGGCTGCGGGCGTGTCTGCTGCAGATGCAACCATGGCAGTTGTCATTGCCAAAATTACAAATGCACTTACGAACATTCGCTTAAGCATTTTCAATTCTCCTTTTGATTATTTCCGGTCAACGGTGACTTTATTGTATGCTGAATTCGACGTTTCCCGATAGGCATTAATATCTGAATTTGATAGGCAACACAAAGCGAATGATACAAATACGTACGACATGGGCACTGTTATTTTTGATGCTACTGCCCGGCCAGTTAATGGCTATAACGATCAAGATCGAAGCGGGACAATATGATCGGATCGGTGTGCCTGTTCGTTGCCCTGTTCCTGAAGGCATTCCAGCCAATCATCCTTTCATTTTGATATCCAATGACACCAATGAACGTGTACCGACGCAGTTAGATAAATCCACAGATTCTCCGATGGTCACATGGATGCTCGAGCAACCCCTGTACTCGGGTCAAAGCCGTAGCTATCGCGTTGTCCTGGTTGATGGAATTCCCAAGCGAATTCAACGGGTTTCTACCGAGCAATCAGACGGAGCGATTAAAGTCCGAGTCGGTGAAAAACCGGTGCTGGAATACAACGTCGATATTCGGCCTTGCCCAGACCCTGCTCAGGCTGTTTATGCCCGTTCCGGTTTCATTCATCCCGTCTATGATCCTGCCGGTAATGTGCTGACCGATGACTTTCCTCCAGATCACTACCATCAACATGGAATCATGTTTCCCTATAAACGAACAACATTCCGTGGTGACTTTGTCAATTTTTGGGAGCAAAGTGCTGAGCTAGGAAATGTGTTTCATCGTGAAGTGACAGCGACCGTGACAGGCCCAGTGTTCGGCGGCTTTATCACCGGACTAGATCATGTCGCTTTCCCGGAAACCGATAAACAAGTAACCGCCTTAAAGGAGTCCTGGCGAGTGCAAGTTTACAAATCCGAAGAGGTATTTCTCGTTGACTTTACATCACGTCAGCAATGTGCCACAGATGACATGTTAGTCATTCAGAAAAATCATTATGGAGGATTCGCAATACGAGGCCGCCGCAATTGGAGAGAAGGTGGTAACTTTCTTACCAGCGAATCCAAGGACCGATCCAATGGAAACCACACACGACCGAATTGGGTTGATATCCACGGGCCAGTCCCATCCAAGGCTGATGGAGCAGATAACGCATCCGGTGACACCCACTCGGGTATCTCGATCATTTGTCATCCCGACAATTTCAGAGCTCCACAACCTGTTCGTTTACACCCTAAGATGCCCTATTTCTGCTTTTCACCGATGGTTCTGGGAGAATTCAACATCGAGCCTCAACGGCCTCTTGTATCCCGCTATCGCCTGGTCATTCATCAGGGCAAAGTAAAACCGGACGAAATCAACCGCTATTACCAAGACTTTGGGCATCCAATCAAAGTCTCACTCGAGAAATAAGTGACACCCACTCGATCAAATTCCCAAAACTCTTTATTTACAGTCTCATTCCCATTAAGTGACACCCACTCGGTGTCCAAGCTGGTTTTCGAGGCGATTCAAAAACGCAAGTCGGAATAAGTGGCACCCATCATTTGATGACGATCACCAATGTTGCTTTAGGCGATATGGGGGCCTGCAGAAATGCGAAAACTAAGAGCCCCGGAACCTGGAATTGGAGGCCAATAAGTGGGTGTCACTTATTGTGAGGAGGCGACTTCAAGATGGATTTGATAATGTGCGCTTCTTCCACTCCGGTTAGGCGGTCTTTCAGCCCATTACGCTCAAAATAGAGATGTTCGTAATTGAGTCCAAGTTGGTTCAGGATAGTTGCGTGCCAGTCAGCAACAGAGATTTTGTCTTCGACAGCAGCAAATCCAAGCTCGTCGGTGGCACCAACTGACAATCCGGACTTCACACCACCTCCGGCCATCCAGGTAATCATGGCGTTCTTATTATGATCTCTACCTGCATTTGCCGTATCTTTATTAGGGGGTAATTGAGCGATGGGTAATCGTCCGAACTCTCCTCCCCAAACAACTAAAGTAGAGTCCAATAAGCCTCGCTGCTTTAGATCGCGAATTAACCCGGCAATCGGTCGGTCGGTCCTGTCACATGCTCCTTTACACCCTGCTGTCAAACCAGTGTGATTGTCCCAAATCTGAGAATTAATATAGAGCTGTACAAACCGCACCCCTCTTTCGATTAGGCGTCGAGCGTAAAGACAGCGACGTCCGTAGTTATCCGTTGGCTCTTTACCAATGCCATACATATCCAGAGTTGCCTGAGTTTCCTTAGAGAGATCCAAAGCGTCAGTCGCTTCCAACTGCATGCGAGCAGCCAATTCATAGCTCGCCATTCTTGCATCGAGACGCAATTGCCCGGGCCGTTTATCTCTATGAATTCTGTCGAGTCCAGCAATCAACTCTCTCTCTAGACTTGCAATTTCATCGGACTGTTCAAATTCACGATTCAGATTCAACACAGGTTCCCCAGTGCTTCTAAATCGAGTTCCCTGATAAAGCGGTGGCAAGAAGCCCGACTGCCAGCTCTGAGCTCGATTGACCGGAAGCCCCAATGGATCATCTAAAACCACATAAGCCGGGAGATTTTGATTTTCTGTACCAAGGCCATAGGCGACCCAGGCACCCACCGAAGGCATGCCTGGCAACTCCTGACCACCGTGAATCTTAAACAGTGCAGGCTCATGGGTCAGATTCGTAGTGTACATCGATTTGATAATGGCTAGTTCATCAACAATCTCTGCTGTGTGTGGGAGGGCATCAGATACCCATTGGCCAGATTCACCATGCTGAGAAAATTTATAGGGGCACTTCATCAGTGCGCCGGCGACGGTGGGGTTTTCCACTTCCGAGGCAAGTTCACTGAAGTAGTCTTCACCGTGACGCTTATCCAATTCCGGCTTTGGATCAAACAAATCCATCTGACTCGGACCACCATTCATAAATAAATGGATGACACCCTTAGCCATTGGAGGATGGTGAGTTGACTGTGGTTTTAGATCGAAGGTGGTCCTTGCCTTCGGTGCCTCCATCCCATAAATATCTTTTGAGAAGAGATCCGTCAAAACAGCTGCCTGAATTCCGGCCGCAGTGCTCGTCAGCCACCGCCGGCGGTCCATCGTTGAATCCTGTCTGATTGCGTTTCGGGTCATGATAATCTAATCAATATAGATATAGGCTGCTGAATTAATTAAAGCATGGCAGAACTGGCTCAGGACTTTAAAGTTCAAGTCCGCTGGGGAATTCGCTCCTGAAATCCCTGGGGCCATCTTCTCCATATACTCAAGAGCAATCGAGAGCTCCTGTTGATCCGGCTGTCTGCTTAAAGCTTTCAGAAAAGCCAAACGTACTTGCTTCTCTTGATCTTCTCCGGCACCTTCGAACACTCGCTGAGCAAATTGTGTAGACCAGGAACTAACTTGCTGGTTATTCATTAGGTGCAATGCCTGAGGTGCCACGGTTGATTCTGAGCGTTCAACACAATTCGGGCTCATGCGAGGCCGGTCAAACGAGGTCAGAATGGTTGGCATTTGGCTACGGCGGTGCAACACATAAATACTTCGTCTCCAGACTGCATTGTCTATTGCCGTAGATGTGACTAACCCATCCGCTCGCGACGCGACAGGATCACCGGCTCCGAACTGCTTGTCCCAACGAACGCCCGCTAACGAAATCAGTGAATCTCTAAGCATTTCCGCATCCATTCGCCGCATCGGCATCCGGCTCAACAATTCATTTTCCGGATCTTTTTCCAGATGTGCATCTGTCAACAGCGAAGACTGTTGGTAAGTCGCACTAGATAGAATCAATCGATGAATGTGCTTCACACTCCAGTCATTCTCCATAAACTCAACGGCTAGCCAGTCTAGTAATGCCGGATGGGTCGGTTTTGCTCCTGCGACACCAAAGTTATCGAGTGTCCTCACGATTCCGTGTTGGAAATGAAATTTCCAAATACGATTCACCATAACGCGGGCGGTTAACGGGTGCGATTTGTCGGTCGTCCACTCTGCCAATGCCAATCGACGCCCCGTGCTCGGCGACCCTTCAAAGGGGACACGCGTCTTAAATTCTGTTTGCCCGTCCGTCAAAACCGAAGGCACACCGGGGCCCACCCTTCTCGCCGGATTTAAATAGTCACCTCGGGTCAAAATGTAAGTCGGCGAGGGATCTCCTCTATCCCATAATGCTCGGATCGGCGTCACTTCACGTTTCTCACCATTTTTTGCTTTAATCCTCGCGATCACTTGTTCTCGCTTGGCCTTGAAGTCCGCATCGGCTGTCTGGGCACGTTCGATATCAAAACGGATCTGAGCTTCAAATTTCTCAACGAGATACTGCTGTACTTTGTCTCTCTTTTCCTTGCTCTCGTTTAGTGCACTTCTTACGTCATCTCGAATTTGCTCGGGCAACGAATTAAGGGCTTGATCTTGAAGCTTGGTAATCGTGGCAACTTCCAGTGCTGAAAGCTCTTTCCTAATCATTGCCAACTCCGTTTCAACACGACGATTATGAGCTTCTATGGCTCGCCGCGTTTCCGTGTCAGTGACACTCAGCAATCGCATTGGCTTGAGCGAAGATACACCCCGGTCCTTTAGTGGACTCATCCAGGTATTCTCATCTAAGGCACCTTTGAAGACTGCCAATAATCTGTAGTAATCACGTTGTGGTAATGGATCAAATTTGTGGCTGTGACACTTAGCACACTTCAGCGTTAGTCCCAGAACAGCGGAAGTGTAAACTTCAATGGCGGCACCAATGTAACGATTTCGATCGGGTACAAAACCGGTGATATTGGAGTAAGTGCCATCTGAAGACTGCCGTAGAAACCCAGTCGCAATCAGGTTGTCCACCACTTCCTGACTCACATGATCCGGATTGGTGTAGTCTGCCAGATCATCCCCCGCCAACTGCTCTTTTAAGAATCTCGAATAGGGTTTGTCAGCATTGAAGCTACGAATGACGTAATCGCGGTATAAGTAGTTAGAAGGCCGCACAGGATCGCTTTCCTGAATCCCCTCACTGTCAGAATATCCTGCAAGGTCCAGCCAAAGACCGCCCCACCGTTCACCGTAATGGGGTGAAGCCAATACTCGCTCCACCATCTGCTCATAGGCCAATGGAGAGTCGTCGTTCAGAAATTCCTCGATTTGTTGCACCGTAGGTGGGATACCTAGTAAATCGAAATAGACTCGGCGAATCAGCGTTTCTTTAGACGCTGCCGACGATGGTTGTAAATCTGCCTGTTCGATCGCTCGGAATATGAAAGCATCAATGCCGTTTTGGGGCCAGTCAGAGTGCTTTGTTAGGGGAATAGAAGGTCTTACCGGCGTCTTAAATGCCCAAAACCCTCGTTCCTCGTCAGAAACCAATGGATCGGGCTCTGACCCCGGAGCGTCAATCATTGCTGGATCGTTGGGAGCACCAGAGGTTATCCATGCTTCCAGTTTCTCGACCTCTTGCGCCGTAATCACCTTAATGCTGGCCTCCACGATCCTTCGCTTCGGAGGCATTTCACCAGCATGAATTCGCTGCAGGATTAAGCTTTCGGCAGGGTTGCCTGGAACAATGGCCGGACCTGATTTTCCGCCTTTAAGAATGGAAGCATGCGTCCTTAAATCAAGTCCACCTTCGGCCACATGCTTTCCATGACAAATAACACATCGCAATTGCAGTATCGGCAGGACCTCCCATTGTGACGGCCTCTCGTTCACCACTGGTTTAAACTTCGATTGCTCGAGCCATCGCTTCAAGACCTCCAACTCAGCTCCCGAGAGCTGTGGCTCATCTTCAGGCGGCATTACCTGATTGGAAATCATTTCCCACATCAAGCTATCTTCATAATTTGGAGCAACAATGTCACCCGACTCACCACCCTTGAGAATCGCTGCTATCGAAGACAAATCTAAATCTGCTTTCCGATTTTCACTGCTGTGACATTTTCCACACTTCGCGGTCAGGATCTTCAGGGCGTTGGCGGTGAGTGCATCATCTTCTGCGCATACCATTCCAGAGAAACCAGTGACACATAATGCCAAACTGACAATGGTCTTCCATGAAAGAACGGACGATTTAAACGAAGTCTGCATGCACTAATTATAAAGAACTCCACGACTTCACTCACCCCTTTTCAACAATCCAATTTGATTTGTAAATGAGTGCCACCCACTCTTGGAAGAAACATAATGGGCGATTTAAGCAATTTACAAGATTCGGCCATGAGTGGGTGGCACTCGATTATTGATTCACTATGAATTCAAGGGTATTGAAGGCCACGATGCAGAATTCGGTGTAAACAGCAGCCTTGCCTGGATCGAGATCGGCCGGCAGCGGAGTGGGTGTCACTTGTTTTAGTTCGTCGAGAGAAGCATTCGCCGATGCTTTGAGGCTACGGGTGAAAAAATCTCGAGCCGCTTGCAGGATTTCTGGTTCAGGCTCCCGACTCCAACATCGTCGCAACACTTCGCGAATGAATTTGTCGTCGTCCTGACAATCAGGCAGAATGTCACCGGCCATTTTACGAGCCAAATCAAGCGTCAGCTTTGAATTAAATAGAATCAATGCTTGCGGCGCCGTTGTCGACTTTTGTCGCTGAGGGCAACTCACGTTTGCGTCGGGCCTATCAAATGCCTCGAAAAGTGGATATCGCAGATTCCGACGAGCAAACACATAAACACTGCGGCGATAATGATCGCTCTCGTTTGGCGACACATCCCATTGATTCTTCAACAACGTCTGAGCGACCTCCTTCTGCAATGGCGGTCTCACACCAGGCCCCCCCATCTCATACTGTTTCAGTCCAGCCGCCATTATCATGGCATCTCGAATCACTTCACCATCAAGACGTTGCCGAGGAAACCGACTCCAAAGCAAATTATCCGGATCAGCTTTCTTGTTCTCTTCAAACTGCTCCGACTCCTGACTCGCCTGCCGATAGGTGGCACTGGTCATGATCAATTTATGCATGGCCTTCAAATCCCAGTGCTGTTGAAACTCGGCAGCAAGCCAATCCAATAACTCCGGGTGTGTTGGCGAAGTTCCCATGATCCCAAAATCGCTCAGAGTTGAAACCAGCCCTGTCCCAAAGTGCTGTTGCCAAAGACGATTCATCATGACGCGTGCAGTTAACGGGTGCTTCCGGTCTACGAGCCAGCGAGCCAAAGCAAGCCTACGCCCCGATGTACCGCTAGGCGTTTTTCCTATCGCTGGCACCGTACCTATGGACACTACTCGCAAAAATCCAGGCTCCAGCTCCAATTCAGGTTTATCAAAATCACCACGAGTCATTAAATATGCCGGCTGCGGCTCACCTTGTTCTTTTAAGGCACTCACACTCTGATTTTTCGTCACATGCACGGCTGGCTGAAACAAGGCTCGCATCCGATAGAAATCCGCCTGGCTGATTGGATCAAACTTATGGTCATGACACTGTGCACACCCGACCTGCAAACCCATAAAGACGGCTCCTACCGTGCTCGTCAGTTCATTGAGTAGTGAATGTCGTCGCTCAATCTGTGAATTGATATCCGGCATGTCCGGTCCTGCAAGACAAAACATCGTTGGTGTTTGATCGCTATTCGGACTTATCTCGTCCGCCGCCAGCTGCTGCATAACAAATTTGTCATAGGGTAGGTTTGAATTAAAAGCAGAAATCACCCAGTCACGATACTTCCAAGCCGTCGCCCTAACTTTGTCATGTTCAAAGCCATCGGTTTCTGCAAATCTGGCCAAATCCATCCAATGCTGCGCCTGACGCTCGCCAAATCTGGGAGAGGCGAGTAGTTGATCAATAAGCTCGACATAACTTTGGTCGGCCACGACTTCGTCGTATGAAGGGAGCAATCCCGTCAAATCCAGATGTGCTCGACGAACCAGTGCGCGGTGTTCTGCCTCTGGCATTGGATTAATACCCACGTCATTTAGTTGCTTCAGGACAAAGAAGTCGATTGGATTTTGAGGCCAGTCACCATCCTTCACTACAGGCAGAGGCGGACGCTCAATCGGCATAAAGGACCAATGCTCTCGATCCTCATCAAGAATCGGTAGCTCCTGATATTCTTCCACTCCCAGACTCAGGCCACTTAACAACGAAAGCAAAAAAACCAATCCGGTCTTCTTTCTCATTTAGACGGCCTCCACGATGTGAGCTTCCTGAGGGCCCGTAAGTCGTTCTTCTAGGCCGTTATGAAAGTAGGATAACTCGAGATGGTCCACGCCCATCAAGTGTAGAATCGTTGCATGAAAATCACGTACATGAACTCGATCTTCCGCCGCTCGCAATCCAATCGCATCCGTAGCCCCTAACGCTCGACCACCTTCAATCCCCGCTCCGGCCAGCCAGCTACAATAGCCCCATGGATTGTGATCTCGACCCTTGCCCTGCTCGCTCATGGGCATCCTACCGAACTCACCACACCAAATCACAAGAGTATCATCGAGCAAGCCTCGTTGAGATAGGTCGGTCAGCAACCCTGCCACGGGCAGATCAGTACTTCCGCAGTACTTTGTATGGTTACTTAAAACATCCTTATGAGCATCCCACCCAAGCGTGTCGCCGGAATGCACCTGAACAAACCGAACACCACGCTCGATCATACGACGTGCTAGTAAACATCGACGACCGAATTCCGCTGTCTCTTTATTGTCCAGTCCGTACAAGCGATGTGTTGCGGCCGTTTCCTCGTCAATGTCTACTAATGCGGGCGCTGCAGCTTGCATCCGAAAAGCCAATTCATACGCTGCGATTCGAGCCTGCAATTCGTCATCTTCGCCAACGCGTTGCAGAAAATCGCCATTAATCCCCTGCAAGAGCGAAAAGGCATGGTTTTGTTTCTCAGCGGAGATCCCAGGCTGGGGAGCTAGATTCAAAATAGGTGCTTTCCCGGGTCGCATCGTCACGCCCTGATAGCTGGCGGGCAAATAGCCGCTTCCCCAGGCCGGTGGACCACCCTTGAGACCACCACCAGGATCCGGAAGCACAACAAAGGCCGGCATGTCTCGGTTCTCAGTTCCCAAACCATAGGCTACCCAGCTGCCAACGCTTGGATGCCCCATTAGAATATTACCCGTATTCATTTGGTACACGGACTGTGGATGATTCACACTATCGCCATGCATCGAGCGAATCACACATAGGCGATCAGCATGTTGGGCAGTATGTGGAAGAAAGTCACTAATCTCAAGTCCCGACTCACCATGCTTCCTAAACGGCTTGATTGGACCGAGCAGCGGGTTCTTTGCAACATTGCGGCGCGTCATCACCGAACCAAACGAATCTGGGACCGGCTGTCCGGCATATTTCACTAAGTCCGGCTTGGGATCAAACAGATCTACATGACTCGGCCCGCCATGCATAAACAGCCAGATCACTCGCGTAGCCCGTGGCGTATAATGCGGCTCCTTCGGAGCATGTAAGTCTGGCTTCGGTGATTCCGCTGCAACAGCCTGCTCTGCCAACATCGCCTTTAAGGCAACGAGGCCGGCTCCGCCCCCCATCGATGCCAACATTTGGCGACGTGACAATCGAGGCAAGTTAATATCGGTACTTGCCATCATCCTGCCCTCGCCGTTGTTTCATCAGTTCGCTGTATCGCTCGAGCGTCTTTCGTTGACGCGCCGTCAAACTCGATTCACCCTTTTCATATACTCTTTTAAGGATCTCTTCGCCCTGTTCAATTAGCTGACGCTCAGCACTGGGTTCATCCGCTACAACTTCCTGGACCTGTTCGTCCCGATACACTGACAACTTCGGCTTACGCTTTCCATTGAAGCTAAACATCCGTCCGAAATCTAACTTCAATAAGAAGTAAGCAGCAGCAAAACCAGCACCACCAAGATGGGCCTGCCAGGCAATCGCGGAACCACTCCCGTGTGCTTGATTCACGGCGGTCATAATGTCATAGCCAACATAGAGAACGCCAAGTAACCAGGCCGGCATGGGGAGCACTCCCCATAACAAAATCTTCTCATGCGGGTATAAGAAACAAAAAAGGATCACGATGGCTACCACGCCACCTGAAGCGCCAATAGCCTGTCGAAATTCATCGCCCATGGTAGCGGCAACAAATATGAGCCCGCTAAACACAATGGCTAGCAAGTAAAATCGTAGAAACTCCGCCGAGCCGTAACGCTGTTCAATAAATCGCCCGAACATCCAAAGAACAAAACAGTTACCAAGGATATGCCATATACTTCCCTGAATCTCCCAGAATGGGGAATGCATAAACCCATAGCTAACCACTCGCCACAATTCCCAGGGAGAGGAGAAAAAGTCATTCCCGATCGCCAGGGCGTCGTAGACGACTTCCGTCGTTAGTGATGTAGACGTGCAGAGTAACCAGCACACGAGATAAACAGCGACATTGATTATGACGAGCTTATTAGTAATCGAAGCATTACTGAATTTGCGCACCACTCGCGTACGCTGTGGAGTTTGATCTTCCTGATAGTAATCTCGGTCATAGATACCCATGACCTCATTTTACCCGAGAGTGAGTAAACCGCGACTAGAAGTCAGGCAATTATTCTTCTGAATTGCCTGCGGCCTTTTGCGCTTCTTCGGTTCTGGCATCGATCTCATCTTCCAGTTGTTGCTGACGAGTCGCTAATGACTGAGCCAAAGCCTGATTCCGATCAAATATCTCAGCCAATGCCGTTGTCATGCGCGTTACTTCTGACTGCAAAGCCTGAGCATAGAGATCCGCTTCATGCTCGTCTCGACGATGCAATTCAAGATCCAGTTCCAATTCTTTCTTTTCCTGCTTCCGATACGCTATCTGTACTGAAGCATCGTTTCGGGCTGCAGTCGTCGCCACAATGTCATGTCTTGCATTGTCATCACTGAAGGCAAGAGTCTGCAAACGAGCTTCATAAGCATGGAAGACATGATTGTAGTCATGAAGCGGGCGAACAAAGTACTCCAGGATTTTACGAGCAACAGGGTCTACGCCTTCAGCACCAGAAACAAGTACTTCCACCGGGACGATTCGATTGTCCTGAATAATCTTCTCTGCTGCTGCGATGTAAGCAATATCGTTTTCTTTGAAATCGATCGTGTCTTTGTCGTTACCCGTGTTAACCGCGGTTGTTCCATCCGCCTGACTATATTCGACCGTACTAGGCGTCTTGTGGTAATACAAGGGAATGATCGCTTCCCCAGCCTGGAACACGCCTGCTTCTGTTAAAGCCGCCTGTGCATCATCTCCATTCACCTTTTGAGATAACGTCGTATCTTGAGTGAATTGCAGTTTGTACCAAATGTTCTTGGGGTCCACTTCGCGATTATTAAGCGGACTTCCGTCAGCAACGAATTCTTCGACCAACTTGTTTCCTAATGGGATGAGATTGATCTGGTTTCTGGCCAGGATCTCGTTGTTGTTAGCAATCACGTGCTGATTTTGAGCAAGAGGCTCAACAACCGTTCTAAACAGCTGGGATATATTGTCGCTGTTCATTTCCCCAAACAATGGAGAAGAATTATCCAAGCCACCCTGAGCTAATTGGTCGTATTTGTCAGAAGCTCGCGATGCGAATTTGAAATGTGAATCAGCCGGCATGGTCTCATACATAGACACGGTCAATCCATTAACTAGGATACCCGCATTGAAGATTCGTGGAGCGAAGGCACACTTGATCGTAATGGCTCCGCCATTGACCGTATCGACGTCATACTCGCCAAGATAAACAGCTGGGACTTTCATTTTCTCTGGAGCGGCAGGCGCTNCTGCNGGTGGTACTCCCGNAGCACCCGGAGCGCCNGCATTGGCATCCTCTGCCGGAGNCGCTGGGGCGGCAATCACCACATCAATTTCACGTTCCGCAAATACGAACAGTCGGCTTCCAGCTTCGATTCCATGAGTATCATCCGCAAGCGTTACGGTTGCTGTCGTCCCCACAATCGCAGGGTTACCCTGAACATCACTCAACGCCGCTTGTTCCCAAACTCGGCCCCGGCCTTCTAGTGCCCGCTCAAGCTGTTTACGTAAAGACACTAGCGACTCGCCATCTGCTCGAGCGCTTTCCTCATCAAGGCCATGAAGTATCAAGTTAACTTCGTCCTGACTCCTGTTTCTGGCCTGCACTGCGTTCAAGTAGGCCCGCGTTGCATTATTGCGAAAATCAACCACGTAGGAACTGATCTGAGTGAACAGCAGGGCTGAGATCAAAAGCAAGAATGAAATGAACACATGAAACCAACGCCACTGCTTGATGGACAGGAACAGCATTACGGTAAATACAAAACCGTATCCGATGAAAAAGATCTCTGCTGTTGACATGGTTTTCCCTGATATAGGCTCGAGTCGAGGCTTTTCGCCCTTCTGTACACATCTATATATAGAAGGGTGATTTATAAGGTGCCTGTAGTACAAACAAACATCTGCACTCACCCTCTAGTATCGACCACCAATGGCCCTAGCATTTACCACCTTTTAGGTCGTCTTCTCAGTAAATCCAATAGTTTTTATCACTATTTTGGTATACCAATGGCCCGTGACGGTCTGGGATGGATCTTATAGTCAGCCGTTCATGCGCGTATTTCGATGGTAGGGCCCCTGCTCGGCAAAAGCAAGCATTTTCACAATGGCCCTGTATTGAGCGGGTTTATCGAGGCTTTTCCACAAGCCTCGTCTTAAAAAAATGGCCTTCTTATTTATTAGCCGAATTCTTCAAGTAATTGGCTGACTTGGGCGATTGGAAGCACATAGCCATAAAGTCTGCGCACGCAGTAAGCACTACCCACTTTGCCTACTCTGCCAAATACGACTGGCTAAATGGACATAATCGCCTCCTACAGATGATAGACAGGCTGTTCCCCTCGTAATACATAGGTACAACAAGTGAATTTCCTCACTCGATTCAAAGATTGGCATAAAGCTTTCACACTCAGTGTTTTAGCCTCGTCACTCGTATTGATGAATCTTACAGGCTGCACCCGCTCCTTCTACCGAAAACAAGCCGACCACGAAGCGGTATTCATTCTCAAAGAAAAGGGTACGGACGATCGTTGGCGAATGGACGATTTCACCATTGAGATTGACCCCAAGAGTCGAATGTACGTGGATTACGATCCCGATAATCCACCCATGCCACCCGATGATGAAGCCGCGGCCGTCTACATGAAGAAAGTAGACGGTATGGATGGGTTTGAAGGTTGGGACGACCACGAGAAAGTGCAAACGTTTGAAAATCCTGAATGGCGAAAGCACCTTCCATTAAGCGAAGACGGGAAACTGCACTTAAATGCTGAAAAAGCATTCGAGCTTGCTCTGTTACACTCAACCGCCTATCAGGATCAGGCTCAGCGAATGTATCTCTCGGCGTTGGACGTCAGTGCCGAAAGATTTGAATTCGATACCCAATTCTACGGCGGTTACGGAGGCGACTATCGAAGCACGGGCCCGGCACTCACTGGAGATGACTCAAGTAATCTGGCGTTAGCGACTCGTAGCATTCAAATGCGACAAAAATACGCAACTGGTGCAACAGCACTAGTAAGTTTTGCCAACAGCCTGATGTGGCAATTCAGTGGCAACGATAACTTTGGCACAAGCACATTGTTGGGCGTTAATATCACTCAGCCTCTCCTTCGACAGGGAGGAAAGGACCTGGTGCTCGAACGCCTCACACGAACAGAACGAAGTCTGCTCTATAACATTCGTGAGTATCAACGATTCCGAAAAGGTTTTTACATGGACATCAAAACCGGTCAAGGCGCCGGTGGCGTCAGTCGAATCGGTGGCTTATTTGGTGGCTCAGGACTTACCGGTTTTACAGGCGTTGGAGGTGGTGGTTTCGGTGGCCTTGGAGGATTCCGGGGAGGAGGAGGTGGAACGGGGACGGCCCAAGGCTATCTTGGTTTATTACAAAGGCAAAAATCTCTCATCAATCAACGCTCCAACATCGTTGCACTCAAAGGTTCACTGAAACTCTTTGAATCCTACTTTGAGGCTGGTTTCGTCGACTTTAACAATGTCCAGCGGACTAAAGCACAATTTTACAACTCGATCACGCAGTTGATTGGTGGTGAAGCGGACTACGACGGTCAGCTAGATGGCTTCNTTAACCAAATTGGCTTACCTCCTGATATAGAGGTCGTAATCGACGGAGGTGAATTATCCCAATTCAATCTCATCGATGAAAACGTCCAGCAACTACAAAATGATATTCTCGATCATCAAGATCGCGTAGGGGAGATTATTAACGACTCGCTGCGTGCCGACCAGCCACAGCTGATGGCGATCAATTGGAGCCCTGAAGTAGAAGCCGGGCTCAAAGAACTTCGTAAAGAAGCTGTCATCGTAAACGACTTGTTTACAAAAGTACGAGCGGAAACGATCAAGGCTCGGACAGATGTCGCCAAACTAATAGAAATCGTGCCGGAGCGACAAGAAGCAATCAAGAACTTACGAGTCGAAGTGACTGATCATCCTCTTGTGCCACCATCAGCATTGGAATCTGATTTGCTTGATGGCGCTTATCTAGACACATTGCCAGATCGTCTGACCGCAGACTTGGACGATCTGGATACTCGGCTCGAGTCGAAGCGAGAAGCCATTACTGGCTTTGTCGCTCGAATCGACTCCATGCTCAAAGACGGGCCACAGATGAATGATGAAGAGCTGTATCAGGCTTTAGAAGAACGAGTCATTTCTCGTATTCCAGAGCTACTATTGAGGCTGGGCAACGACGCCCTTGAACTTAGCTTGGTACTGACCAGTGCCCGAGCGGAGTCAATCAACCTGATACCGATCAATCTAACAGTCCCAGAAGCCTATAGCATTGCCGAAAAGCACCGGCTGGACTGGATGAATCAACGAGCTCAGCTGATGGATCAATGGCGATTGATCGCATTCAACGCGGACCGTCTGGAAAGTGACTTAAGTCTCCAGCTTCAGGGAAGTATCAGTAATACAGAAGATGACCCGTTCCGCTTCCGTGATACAACCGGCTCATTACGTGCAGGACTGTCCTGGGACGCTCCTATCACTCGTTTGCGAGAACGAAATATTTATCGCCAGTCATTGCTCGAGTATCAAAATGCTCTTCGTCAATATTACAAGTATGAAGATGGTCAATTCCTGGCGATGAAGCGTGCATTACGAGATATCATGCTACAGAAAATCAATTTTGAGGCGACTCGAAAGCAACTTCAGGTTTCACTTCGAAACGTTCTCTTTCAGAAAACTCAGATTCAACAACCACCGGGACAAGCTGGGAATACACTGTCGCCTGAAACCGCGAGTCGGTTAATTAACTCACTGAGTGGACTACAGGGCACTCAAGATGGCTTGCTCGGTGTATGGGTTGGATATGAATTGAATCGTGGACAACTGGACTTTTTACTCGGCACCATGAGTCTCGATGAAGAAGGAGCCTGGATAGACCCGGGCGCTATTGGACCCATTCACGGCTATCCACCTGCTCCTGAGGATGAAAACGAGGATGATGCAGATGNCGGTGATGCAGAGGAACCCGNAGGNGAAGNNGATAAAGAGGCCTAAATACAGCTAATAAGCCCANCCCACCCCGAAGAATNTCGAGCCNNACAATCGAATTTNGTCGAANAAATCGAGNAACTTNCTNGTCNCTTTGGGGTTTATTTAAGTTGGGTGGAACTCAAACAAACGTCAATCTTATAGTTTTCGCCTTACAAAAAGATGCCACAAGATAGATAATCAAGTTGCACGGACTGACGGACGAAATACGTGCATTGCTCCCCTCCTAAACTAACCCCCTCTAAATAATCATGTCTGCTCTACGTAAATCGAAAACGCTTGGTAACACCAACCTGATCTTTGTTCTCATTCTCGGCTCCATTGGTGGCGTCGGGTACTATGCCTGGAGCATGCTGCAAAGTGCGATTGAGCCCGAAGAAGTATTGAACTTTCAGTTCAGTGAAGCCAAGCGTGAATTGTTCACTCACACCATTCGAGAAACCGGCGATATTGAGTCGGCTCAGAATGAAGAAATCAAGTGTGAAGTTCGCTCGCCAGGCGGAGTAGAAATCATTTCGGTAGTGGATGAGGGGGTCGTCGTTAAGGAAGGCGACCTATTAGTCGAGCTTGACACGTCCACTTTGGAAGACCAACAACAGGCACAGCAGGTTGTGGTAAACGGGGCCGAATCCACCAAGACGTCAACTTCCGCGGCTCTACGTCAGGCTGAGATTAGCAAACAGGAATACACCGATGGTACATTCAAAACCAACGAGCAGACTATTGAGTCCAACATCCTGATTGCAAAGCAGAACCTTTCACAGGCACAGGATCAGGCTGCCTTCAGTGAACGTCTGGCCGCCAAAGGCTTCGTGACACAGCAGCAATTGTCAGCCGACCGTTTTGCCGTACAGCGATCCCAATTGGATCTTGCTCTTCAGGAGACTCAACTTAAAACTCTCCGGGAAATCACTCGAGAAAAAATGCTTGTCGGGTTTGATGCCGACATCGAGACTCGTAAAGCAGCTCTAGAAGCAGCAACCAAAAACTATGACGAAGAGCTGAAGAAGCTCGAAGAAATTAATGAGATGCTCAAGAAGTGTACGATCGTGGCTCCAAAAGCTGGAACCGTCGTCCACGCTAATTACCAATACGGTGATCAGTCCTTTACGGTTGAACCCGGAGCAACTGTTCGGGAGCGTCAGACCATTATCCGTCTCCCTGACCTGGATCAGCTTCAGGTTAAAACGCCTATTGCTGAAGGGAAAATCGCTAGTGTCCGTGAAGGTCTGCCTGTGAAGATCAAAGTGGGTGCTTTAGAGGACCGTGCATTCGAAGGTTCGGTCACAAGCATTAATCGTTATGCCGAACGCCAACACTGGTCGCAAAAGGTTAAACGCTTTGCTACCTTCATTAAGATTGAAGGTGACAGTGAGGGAGCTCGAGTCGGCCTCTCCGCCGATGTCGAAATCACTGTTAGCCAACAGCCTGATAAACTCCAAATCCCTGTGCAATGTCTGCACGAGGATAACGGACAACAATTTGTATTAGTGCGTGTGCCCTATGATGCAAATAATCCACTCCACAGCGAAGCCTACGGTCGTAAGCTAGGAGAGGAAGGAGAGGAATTCTCGGTTGAAGCACAGATGATCGAATACGAAGCAAGTAACGATAAGGTGCTGGTCGTGACCGATGACTCCGGGATTAAAAAAGGTGATCAAATCGTACAGAATCCTCGAGACAATTCTGACTTCCTAAGAAATCTAGTCTCTCATCATCGCGCTCGAGTTGCCATGAAACGATTCTCGCCAGACAAAAATGAATACGGTCGACTGACCAAAGCTGACATCGAACGCATGAATCTCGAGTTGGGTTACGAAGGTATTAGTAACATTGGGAGTGCTGACAGTAATGAAGACCGCGCGATCGACATTCAGGAATTGACTGCTTTCATCACCAAGACTCAAGATCTGCTTATTCCGCTTGAAGATCAATCCGTGATTGAAGCCAATGGCCAGCAAGCTCCCGAGACCAAAGAAGAAAAAGAGGCTCGTTATAAAAAGCAAGCCGAAGAGGGAGCTACTAAAGTATTGGACAATTTTGATAAGAATGATGACGATGTTATTGACGCTGACGAGTTAACGAAAGCTGGAGGTTTCGCGGAGTTCCTTAAATTAGGTGACACGAACAAAGATGGCAGTATCTCCAAAGAGGAGCTCATTGCCGGTGGCATTAAACGAGCTAAAGACGAAGAAGCAAAAGCTGCCGCTGGAGACAAAAAGTCTGCAGGTGGCGGTGGACGACCCGGTGGTGGACGACCCGGCGGTGGAGGAGCAAAATAGATGGCCACAACGGCACTGTCTGTTAAAGATTTAACAAAAGACTACATCACCAAATCCGAGACTGTCCATGCGTTGCGAGGTGTCTCCTTTGAAGTTCCCGAAGGTGATTACGTGGCAATTATGGGCCCTTCAGGGTCAGGTAAGAGTACACTGCTAAACCTGATCGGTTGCTTGGACAAGCCAACAACTGGTGATCTGTTACTCGGCGAAGACAACATCTTCTACATGAATGACAATCAATTGTCAGACATCCGCGCGAGCCGTATTGGGTTCGTATTCCAAAGTTACAACCTGATCGCCCAGCTTAGTGTGGTAGAAAACATTCAGGTTCCACTCTATTACCAGGGCAAGCTAAACCGGCAAACCTATCGCCGCTGTGTGGAACTCGCCGGATTGGTTGGACTTGGAGATCGACTTGACCACCGACCTACTCAATTGTCCGGTGGGCAGCAACAACGTGTGGCTATCGCGCGTAGCTTAGTTAATGATCCCTACTACGTCTTGGCTGACGAATCGACTGGGAACCTCGACACAAAGACTACGGAAGAAATTCTCACTCTTTACGAACGTTTGAATGATGAGGGCAAAACCATCATCATGGTGACGCACGAAGATGACGTAGCGATGCGAACCAAGCGAGTCATTCGTCTTCGTGACGGCCTGATTGTTTCCGATGAATTGAATCACGACCGACTGCGGTTCACCGACAAAGAGACGGGCGAAATTATCCCTGAAAACAGCTGGGAGATTCTCGAACTCAACGCCAAACAGTCACAAGCAGCCAATGCACCAGATACAGCATCAGAAGCCGAATGGTTCGACGACTCCACCAATCAAGAAAGCGATGATGAACACCTCACGCTGGGAGACAACGGTTAATGGCATATCTCAAGAGCTGGATGCGGACCATTCAGCTGGGTATCAAAAGCTTGTTGCTACACCCAATGCGGTCCATGCTGACCGTACTAGGGATTTTCATCGGTGTCGCATCGGTAATCTGGCTGCTTGCGATCGGTGAAGGCATTAGCCAGGAAGCGCAGCGACAAATCGAATCGCTGGGAGCTCAAAATGTCATTGTCCGATCGATCAAGCCTCAAAACGTAGACGGTATTCTTGCCGAATACGGATTAACGGTTACTGAATTCAACATGATCAAGGAAACCGTCCCTGCCGTTGTAAGTGCCGTACCGATTCGGGAAGTAGCTTTTGGTTTCAGCTTTGAAGACAAAGAAGTCGACGGCCGGATTGTCGGCTCAACGACGGCTTATTACGATGCAACTAAGCTGGAATTGGATCGTGGACGCTTTCTCTCAGGAAGTGATCTGGCGAAGCACAAAGATTTTTGTGTGCTTTCTCATGACATCGCCAATGAATTATTCCCCTATCAGGATCCAATCGGGAAGTCGATCCGCCTTAAGGACCGAACAGATCTATTCGAAGTTATTGGCGTTCTTAAACAAAGAGGAACTTCGGCAGGAATCGGTGGTTCCTTAGCAGCCGAAGACTTTACGAAGGATGTCTACATTCCGTTTACCACGTTTAACACTCGTATGGGCCGCGAGATTTTTAGGTCAGTCGGCGGATCCTTTGGTGGTGAAAAGGTTGAGCTCCATCAGGCGACCTTTCAGGTGTCGTCGATCGAACAGGTGATGCCAGCTTACAACCTAATTAAAGATGCACTGCGGCATCATGATGAAGATCAGGATATTAGTATCGTGGTACCCCTCGAGCTGCTCGAGCAAGCCAAAAATACCCGACTTATGTTTATGGTCTTTATGGGCGTCATCGCCGGTGTCTCGTTATTGGTTGGAGGCATTGGAATTATGAATATCATGTTGGCTACAGTCACAGAACGTACACGTGAAATCGGTATTCGTCGCGCCCTTGGTGCTCGCCAGTCTGCCATCATCCGCCAATTCCTAGTCGAGACTATTACTCTCTCTATCGTCGGTGGCCTCGTTGGTATTGTTGCGGGATTCCTCGGCCCCACGATAGTCATCTGGGGACGTCAAATTCTCTACAAATACTTTCCTGACCAAATGTCAGGGCTTCCTCCTGAAATCCAATCCATGACCCCTCAAATCGTAGAAGCTTCGATTCCCATTTCATTTGGAATCGCGGTAGTGGTAGGGACGATTTTCGGCGTCTATCCCGCAATCCGTGCGGCAAAGATGGATCCAATCGAAGCCTTGCGTCACGAATAATTTTACACCAACCCGGCAACGAGTCGATCCAATTGGGTTGACGTATGTTGGCTGCTAAGACTAATACGCAGCAGACTCTCTTGCTGCGGCACGGTCGGTGGCCGAATCGCCGGGACGTTCATTCCGGCTTCACGAAGACTCAACGAAAGCTGTAGTGCTTTCTCCGGATGCCCGAGCATGATCGGTATTATTTGGCTATTCCCATCCTCCGCACCAGCATCGCCGTTTGATATTAATCCGGCTTCTCGCAATGCACTAACCAGATGCCCGACATTAGATAAAAGCAATTCTCTACGCTGTGGCTCGGCGGCCACACGTTTCAATGCCAATACTCCAGCTCGAGCACACACGGCCGGCATCGCGGTCGAGTAGATATAGGGCCTCGCTTTATTCACTAATAGGTCTATCAATAACCGGCTACCGGTAATAAACCCTCCAATAGAACCTAGTGCTTTGCTCAAAGTACCAACAGAAACATCGATCGCTGCTTCGCATCCAAAATGCTCTGCTAAACCTCGACCATTTTCCCCAAACACGCCGGTCGCGTGAGCCTCGTCTACCATAAGCATTGCATTGTGCGTCTCTGCCAATTCAGCCAATTGCGGTAACTTTGCGAAATCACCATCCATACTAAACAGCGTGTCGGTCACGATCAGCCGACGCCGCACGTCCGTAACCCCCGCTAGTAATTCCGAAAGATGATCAATATCGTTGTGGCGATAAATCACTACATTGGCTTTCGAAAGGCGACAGCCATCGATGATACTGGCGTGATTTTTTGCGTCACTAAAGATAACATCACCGGCACCTGTCAAAGCCGTAATCGCTCCTACATTGGCGGCATACCCGGTCGAGAATGCCAAAGCAGCTTCGGCATGTTTGAAACACGACAGCTCTTGTTCAAGCTCCTGATGAGCTTCGGTTCGGCCTGTTATTAGCGGGCTGGCTCCGCTACCCCAATTGGTATTCCAAATCGGATCCTGATGAAGTTCCTTGGAAAGTTCACCTGCGAGTCCCAGATAGTCATTGCTTGAGAAATCAATCAGCAATTGTCCATTGAGTTCAATGGTCTTGGCTTGGCTTTGGAGGGAACGAACGCGCTGTGTACGTAACAAGCCGGCCTGTTTTCTTGCCGAAAGCTCATCATCAATCCAAGCCTGACGGTCTTGGTTGCTTCGTTCATTCTGAGGTGCTAGGGACATCCAGTCTCAACAGTTCTAAAAACGTTGGTGGCCATTCTTAAAATAGATTGTAGACATTTCCCTTCCTTCTATAAATCACATCACCTTTGGCTAGACCCCGTAAAGCGGAATGTTTTAGAATACCTGTTGCGTTTAATAGCAAGGCTTTTCATAAACGCCTTCATCACTTCAACTAAGGTCCTACCAGTTATGACGAATTCATTGCGTGATTCCTTTATCTGCTTGTGCTCCATTGGTGTACTGGCATTTGCGGGCTGTTCTTCAGACGACGAAACGGTTCAAACGAACACAAACTCCACAGATACCGCTGGAGTAAACTCCACCGACGTTGATAGTATCGATACGACACAACCGTTTGTGCTGGGCGACCTGACGGAACCATTTGATGCACCGACTTTAGAAGAACTGCGTGATTCTACCGAATGGATTGATAAGCCGGTTGTTGATGTTTACGAACTCATGACTGACCGTAAAGAAAATGAGCCTGCCCTGCTCTCGGCGGGCGAAGCCCTAGCACTAAGAAATAACACCCCCGAGGATAACGACAAAATTGTATCCGGATTGGGCACTCTGCCTGTCGATGGCGAAGTCGATTATTCAGCATCGTGGACACGTCATACGGCCGGAGACATTAAGAGTACGAATCCACTCATGGCGAGTTCTACCGCCGAATTCGACGTTGGAGGGTTGATTAACCTATCTCTATTTTCGTTTGACTGGAATTTCACACCCTATGCGAATACCGATACGGTTGTTTCCTGGCAAACATCAAGCGATGGGCTCATGGACATGGTCATTATGCGCGATGATCTGACTTGGTCGGATGGCACCAGGATCACAGCTCACGACATTGAGTACTCATATCAGGTCATCATGACTTCTGCTATTCCCATTCCCGCAGTACGCTCGGGTACTGACCAACTCAAAGGTGTGAAAGCATACGACGACCATACCGTGGTCTTCTTCCACAATGAGCCATTGGCGACGAATGTTTGGAATACGTTTTTCCCATTTATCCCAAAACATAAGTTTATTGATACAATCTCAGACGATCCAACGCTGGCAAGTAGCCCGGCCCACGTCGAACTGGATTTGAATCCTGTAACAGCCGGTGCTTACACGATCTCAAAACGAGAACGTGGTCAGGAAATCGTTCTGAAACGTCGTGACTCGTACCATACCGTAAATGGAGAGCAAGTTCGGCGAAAACCACATTTCGAAACCGTACGTTTTAAGATCATCGAAAATCCAAATACCGCCCTGCTCTCAATGAAGAAAGGGGATCTCGAAGAAATGATGCTCACGCCTGAGCAATGGAAGTCACAAACGAATGACGACGAGTTTTATAAATTCAATACGAAGTCATATGCTCTGGAATGGGTTTACTATTACTTCGGCTGGAATTTCCGCTCGCCATTCTTTAAAGACAAGCGGGTTCGTCAGGCGATGGGCTATGCCTTTAATCATCAGGAATTACTTGAAAAGCATCGATTCGGGATGGACGAAGCTTCCACTGGAATCTTTCACCGCACGTCACCCTGGGCTCCGAAAGTAGCTCTAGAAGCTTATCAACAAGATTTAGATAAGGCCGAGGAACTTTTGGCAGAAGCCGGTTGGGAAGATACCGATAACGATGGAATCCTTGATAATATCGTCGAATTCGATAACGACTTTGACGGCACTCCGGAAGGCAAGACCCGACGACCATTTGAGTTTACGATTCTGACAAGTAACCGGCCAGACCGAATCGCTATCTGTACGTTGCTACAGGAAAATCTCGACCAAATTGGTATTCGATGTAACGTAAAACCTGTGGAATTCACGACTCTTCAAGCAACCATGCGGGAACACAAATTTCATGCTGTTTTTGCCGGCTGGGGGACAGGTGCTGACCCGGACACCTCGGAAAACCTCTGGACGACCAAAGCTATTGATAACGGTCGGAACTATGGCTGTTACTCTAATCCCGAAATCGACAAGTTGTTTGAACAAGGAAAGCGTGAGTTGGAGCTAGAGGAACGACGCAAAGTCTATCAAAAGATTCATCTCACGCTATGGGAAGACCAACCCTATACGTGGCTCTATTTCAGAAATGCGTATTATGGCTTTAACAAGTCGCTTCGTGGATATAACTACAGTCCGAGAGGACCTTATAATTATGGTCCTGGTGAATCGACTATTTTCAAACCCGCTGCAATGCAGTAAGCTCCTGTTCTTGAAATTGAATATACTCTTCCATAGGGCATTTATGTGGCTGGCTATTTAATACGTCGAGTCCTGCTGGGACTTTTGACGCTGCTACTCATAACCATGGCAGTCTACGGTCTAATCCGTATGATGCCGGGTGATCCGCTGGCCACAGATGCCGCGATGATGAACCCAGAGAAAATGCCAAGCGCGGAAGATCTGCAGCGCATGAAAGCAGTTTATGGATTGGATAAGTCCGTTCCTGAAGCGTACATCCATTGGCTCGGAAACATGTTTCAGGGTGATTTTGGCTCTAGCTTCGCGGAAAAAAAACCGGTCCTTGATGTCATCGGTGCGCGGGTCGTTAATACCTTAAAACTGACGGTCCCTTCGCTAGTACTTGCTTACTTGTTTGCCATACCAATTGGACTGTTTTCGACGGCGCGAAGTGGCAAAGCGGATGAACGTTTGGTGGGCGTCGTTCTTTATATGCTTTATGCAATCCCTTCCTTCATCGCAGCATTGTTCTTGCAGCTGCTATTCGCCGTCAAACTCGAAGGTACAGCATTCGAATTGCCGCTGATGGGAATCAAAGGGGACGAATACGAATCACTCACTGATGTACAAAAGGCGTGGGATCAATTATCGCACATGATTTTACCTGTGATTAGCTTCACCTACGTCAGCCTTGCTTACTACAGTCGCTTTATTAAAGCCAACATGGAAGAAGTGATTCGCCAGGATTACATTCGCACTGCCAAAGCGAAAGGGCTGGGACCGGTGAGAATCATGATTCACCATGCGTTTCGTAACACATTAATTCCTTTTGTCACATTGCTGGGCCTATCACTGCCTGCCTTATTGGGCGGAGCAATCATTCTTGAGCAAGTATTTAACTGGCCTGGAATGGGACAACTATATTTTCGCAGCATCTTAACTCGGGACTACCCCGTCATCATGGGGCTCACACTTGCCCTATCCGTATTAACATTACTCGGCCAACTGTTCGCCGACATGTTATACGCTTTTGTCGATCCAAGAATCTCATATAAGTAACTCGTCACAATACATTGAAATCTTCTAATGCCAATCAAGAGACTAAGAAATCGCCAGGCTTCTGGCGGCAGGCCTGGTTGCGCTTCCGTCGGAAAAAGTTATCAATGTGTGCTCTTGGAATCGTCCTACTGCTCAGCATCATTGCCGTATGCTCCCCGATGATTGCCGGGACAAAACCAATCGTCTGTAAGTACAAAGGCAATCTCTATTTCCCTTGCCTTTCCTACTTCAATGCGGACTGGGAGAACCCAGTCTTTCATAAGGACAAATTCCGCAAACGATACCCCAAGAATCTTAAGGAAAAGGATCCCGAAAGCTGGGCAATCTGGCCTTTAGTATTCCAGGACCCTTACCGCCCGGTACGCGATAATGAGTGGGAAGAACGGCCCGGGAATCCCTATTCTGAAGGATCTCCTTCACGGCTCAATTTATTTGGAACATCCAAAGGCGTCGATGTATTTGCCAGCATGGTCCATGGAACTCGAATCGCCCTACTCGTCGGATTTGTTTCCACGGGGATTGCGGCAGCCATCGGCGTTATGGTCGGAGCAATCGCCGGATACTTTGGCGGTTGGGTCGACATCATTATCAGCCGTATCATTGAGTTAGTTATGTGTGTGCCCAGTATCGTATTGATCCTGGCACTGATGGCTCTGATTGAAAAACCCAACATCTGGATCATGATGGCCATCCTTGGTTTGACGAGTTGGACAGGTATGGCACGATTAACTCGAGCCGAATTCCTGAAACTAAAGGAATCTGAATTCGTAGCAGCGGCTAAAAGCATCGGAGCAGGAAGATTCAGAATCATGTTCCGCCACATTCTTCCCAATGCGCTTGCTCCCATCATGGTGCCAATCGTTTTCGGAATTGCAGCAGCGATCAAAGTCGAAGCTGGCTTAAGCCTGTTAGGGTTCGGTGCCCCGCCACCTAATCCCAGCTGGGGAACAACACTCAATGCCGGGATGACCAACTATACCGAATGGTGGCAAATTGTATTTCCAGGCATTGCCATTTTTATCACTATCCTCGCTTACAACTTAATCGGGGAAGGCCTGCAGGAAGCGACAGACCCGCGTCTTGCTGATCCTAAAGACTAATCATGAACGACGTAATCAAAATCGAAAATCTCAAGACCTATTTCAACACCAAGGATGGTGTTGTAAAGGCCGTGGACGATTTGTCTTTGTCGATCAAGCCAGGGCACACTTTGGGAGTGGTTGGAGAATCCGGTTCGGGGAAATCTGTCACTTCGCTCACCATTATGAATCTGTTAGCCGCCAGCGCTGAGATTTATGACGGTTCGATTTCGTTCCTCGGCAAGGATCTAATCAATATCTCTGCCAAAGACGTGCGGGAGCTTCGCGGTAGCGATGTCAGCATGATCTTCCAGGAACCGATGTCCTCGCTCAATCCGGTACACCGTGTTGGCGATCAGGTTGCTGAATCCATTCTTCAGCATGAGGACGTTTCCAAGGCAGAGGCAATGGAGCGGGTCGTCAACCTGTTTGACGAGGTCGGCATTCCGGATCCGGAACAACGAACACGATATTACCCTCACCAGATGTCCGGTGGCCAAAAGCAACGAGTCATGATCGCCATGGCATTGGCCTGTAATCCGAAGTTGCTGATTGCTGACGAACCAACCACCGCACTGGATGTGACCATTCAAAAACAAATTCTCGATTTGATTCGGGAACTGCGTGACCAACGTCAGATGGCGGTTTTATTCATCACACATGACTTAGGCGTAATCGCTGAAATTGCTGACGAAGTGCTTGTGATGTACCGAGGCAAAGTCGTTGAACAAGGCGATGTTCTCGATATCTATGAAAATCCTCAGCATCCATACACAAAAGGGCTGTTAAACTGCCGACCTCGCCTGGACACAACCTTCAAACGCCTGCCAACCGTTTCAGACTTTATGGATTCGGTCATCCATGAAGATGGGTCTGCATCCATCACAGAAAAAGAGGTTGGTCCGGACCGGATCGACTACTTTGAAAATCATGGACGCGGTCGGTTACTTAGTAAACCATCAGAACTTTACGGTTATGGCTTTGACGAAGATCCATCCACTTACGGTCGTGAAGCAACCTGTATTGATGAAAACGCAAAGCCTTTACTGTCGGTGAATAACCTGAAGGTACACTTCCCGATTCGAAGAGGCCTGCTGCAGCGTACCGTCGGGTTTGTGAAAGCTGTGGATGGAGTCTCATTTAATGTCTATAAAGGCCAAACTCTGGGCCTCGTCGGAGAATCCGGCTGTGGTAAGACAACGACTGGGCGCGCGATCCTGCAATTGATCAAACCAACAATGGGTATCGTGAAATTCGATGGTGTGGATGTCAACTCACGGTCAATTCATGAACTCCGAAAGAAGATGCAGATCATCTTTCAGGATCCCTTCGGCTCCATGAACCCACGGATGACGATTGAATCGATGATTACCGAGCCGATGATGATTCAGGGCTTCGGACAGTCCAAGCAGGATCGAGTCGATCGGGCAGCGTCATTGCTGGAAGAAGTCGGCATGTTGCCTGAACATTTGAAGAGATATCCACATGAGTTCTCGGGCGGACAACGTCAACGAATCTGTATTGCCCGAGCACTGGCAGTGGAACCAGAATTTATTATCTGTGATGAATCCGTTTCAGCACTCGACGTTTCAGTCCAGGCTCAAGTACTCAACCTGCTTAACGACCTGCAAGAGAGTCGTGGGTTGACGTACATCTTCATCAGTCATGACCTGTCAGTGGTCAAGTTCATGGCCGATATGATGGCAGTGATGAAAGAAGGACACATTGTCGAATATGGTCCATCAGAGGCGATCTATCGAAACCCAAAAGAGGAATATACTCGCTCGCTCATTGAAGCAACACCTTGTGATGATCTCGAGAATATCCGTCGTCTAGTCGAACATCGCAAGCAGCTTCGAAGCACTTAATTCCAGTGATACTGGTCGCCCCGTTCGACTTGCTGCCATTGATGCAGCAGCCTTTCAGCTAACGTAATATCCTGCTTCACCCGTGGTTGCCAGTAACCCTGCCAGCGATCGGGGATCTGAATCAGATGACGCTCCACACTCGAGAGAATGGAAGTCACATATCGACTGTTCAAATCATAGAGTGACTCATAGTCTGACATATTCGGCTGCTGACTCTTATGGTACGCCTGTTTCAGAGATAGGTTGGTAAATTTACGTGCGGCCAGAGCCTGCCCTGTCTCCATTTGCACCTGCAGGTCTTCGATGTGATTGTCGATTCGATCACGGCGATAACCAAAGGCCTGCGAGCCAACTAAGTTCCCCATATATGCAAGTAAGAGATCGGTCCAACGTTCACACTGACGATTGTACTCACGTAGCAAAAACTGGTTTCTAGCACCTGGCGTTTCAGCAACCATTCTTTCCTTCAAAGCATGATGGTCAGCCTGCATCGCGATATAGAGATTCCTATTGGGCTCCGCTTCCATACCAATCGTCATATCCGGAGTCGATAAGTACCAACTGTTGACCATGGTGGACCAGACTCTGGTCAGAATCTCGGACATCATGACACTCTTGGTTATATGAACCTGCTGGTCAGCATCAGATTCCAAAAACTGTCGCAAGTACCAATTATGCCGTCGACGCTGTGCCAGATGGTACTGCCGGGCATGGACAGAATGCAACGATTGCAAGCAACCCAATAATTGGTCGCCGGAAAAGGCAATCCAGCCAGCGAGTCGTACTTGTTCGTAACAAAACACGGAAAAAGAAACGTCCGTTATTAAATAAGGGGCACTTTGGAGGTAAGGAATTATTCGCGCGCAATTACCTATCTGACGGAAAATTCTCAAAGAAAAAATCCCCTCAACGCTGTGATTAATGCGTTGAAGGGATTCTTGATGATCCAACTATGTTTTGGGAAAGCTTAGTTGGAAAGCAGTTTAACACCGCTTTCCATGATAACCGCATCATTACTGTGCAATCCTGGTTCAACCCGTCCACGATCACTGACGAAGTAGAGATCGCCAAGCGTGCGTTCTTTCGTTTCTCGTAAAAAGACCACGTGGCCATCCTCGAACAACACATTTTGGCCAATCCCGTCATGATTAAGGCTTCGGCGTCCAACACTCTCACCCGCGGGCCGATCTGCCACTAAGGCGAAATGCGGGCGACCCTGGTTTTGGACAGGACGAAGCTGTCCGCTTTCCTGATATCCAACGTTATATCCATAAGTGCCACCCATATGTGAGAGTTGATCTAACGAATCCGAAGTGGCGTCGACAACATCGACAACCGTCTGTACAGCAGGGATTCCCTGATCCCGCCAAGCCAACGATTCTGTCGCCGTCGGGCAGAAGAAGTGTTCTTCCTCCACAAAACTTTGATCTCGTAGTACCGGAGCCTGGAGGCCCGAGACTGAGACCGTGGATACAGGGGTTGTTGGGAACACGCCGTTATTCGTCTCTGAATAACGATTCATCCCCTTATAAAGATGTATCAGATTATTTTGACAAGCTAACTTACCAGCAACAAACCGACTGTTGTATAAGGCCGGAGAAACCAACATTGCCATACAAAGTACGACTACGCTCAGCACCAAAAAGTCTGTCATTCGCCAACGGGCCGCACGGCCTGCTATACGCTCTGCTGAGGAGAGTGTAGACAGAGGCTGCAGACTGACGGGCTGCACTTTGTGTACGTCCACCTGTTCGAATACATAATCCAATGTCGAATTCGTAAGGCCAGCCGGCGGTTCACAATAGCGATAGGATTCGAGTGGACCCAATGCACTTTGGATCAACGCGACTTGCTCTTGTAATTCCGCACTGTTTTCAAGTGCTTCTATTACTTGTGCGTACTCGTCATCATCGAGCGCATCCATAACAAAGCCAACTAAATCATATTCCATTGTTTATTCTTACCTACGTTTCGTTTTCTTCCTGATGAGTGCGTTGCCACACTTCATGGATTTTCATGACTGCTGCATGTAATCGACTCTTGACTGTCCCTACCGGGATATCCAACACTTCTGCAGCTTCACGATATTTCATGCCCTGATAATAGATTAGATTAATAACACTACGCATTTGTTCAGACAATTCGCTAATGGCCTGTTGAACCCACTGTCCTCGCTCCAATTGAGCAACATGATCAAGCGGATCACCTTCACTGCCTTCGAGTAAATTCACCAGAGCACCGATATCAACAGAATCATCCGACTTGGCCGTCCGATCTAAACTTGCCATCCTATGGCGTTTGTTTCGCCGCTGAGCATCAATTGCCTGGTTTGTGGCAATCGTATAAAGCCAGGGGCGGAAACGCCGACCTTCATCAAACTGTTCACATTTCAAATGAATTTGTAAGAAGGTGGCTTGAAACACATCTTCAGCCATTTCTGCATTGCCGACATAGCGACGCAAATAGCCGTATAGCTCACGCTCATAACGACGCACTAAATGCGCAAACAGTTCCCGATCTCCCTTTCTTTTATAGATCGCGAGTATCTGCTCGTCAGAGTAATCGTTACCCGTCATGGGCGTCACCGGTGTTTCATGCATAAGTATGTATAGATATACGCATGATAACCACATTGGTTCAAAATCAATCGAAAAAAGCACTCGAGGTGTTGCTACGGCGCTCAATCTCGACGCAATTCCACTGATTTTACAGAGTGCATAGAGAGCCGCCTATGCGAGGTCTCATGGAGGAATTAACGAGAATTCGTTGGCACAAGCGAATCTAATTCGGCATTCGTTGGTAAGACTCGAAGGTGAAATCATGGTCATTTTTTTCATCGGCGCCATGACGTTCGGCACTCACTAACTCCCATTGATCCCAATCAACCGCCGGAAAACTCGTGTCGCCATCAACTTCCGTATGTACTCGCGTCACATGCAAGCGATCGGCTAAAGGCAAAGCGATTTCATAAATCTGACCACCGCCAATAATAAAGAGCTCGCTATCATCTGTCGCTGCAGCCTGAGCCGCTTCCAGGGAATTTACGATGACAGCGCCATCTACCTGATAGTCCGGCTGCCGAGTGACGATCACGGTCGTTCGACCAGGCAGCAATCGCCCAATAGACTCAAAAGTTTTACGTCCCATCACAATGTGATGTCCCATCGTCAGCGCCTTGAAACGCTTGAGATCGGCAGAGATATGCCAAGGCAAATCCATGTCACGACCAATGACTCCATTTTCAGCCATTGCCACAATGATGGAAACTGTCATCGCTATACTGCCACCGGTGCCTTGATGTGAGGATGGGGGTCGTAATCGACTAACTCAAAATCCTCAAATTTGAAATCGAATAAACACTTTACCTCTGGATTGATAATCATCCGTGGCGGACTCTTTGGTTCGCGGGAAAGCTGTAATTCTGTTTGCTCAAGATGGTTGCTGTATAGATGAGCATCGCCAAGCGTATGGACAAATTCGCCCGGCTGCAATCCGCACACCTGAGCCATCATCATGCACAACAGCGAGTAGGATGCGATGTTGAATGGAACTCCCAGAAATACGTCAGCACTGCGTTGATAAAGCTGGCACGATAGCTTGCCGTCGGCAACGTAAAACTGAAACAACAAGTGGCACGGTGGCAACGCCATGCGATCAATATCACCAACATTCCAGGCGCTAACGATCAGACGCCGTGAATCCGGGTTAGTCTTAATTTGTTCAATGACCTGAGTGACCTGGTCAATCACGCGTCCATCAGCAGCTTCCCATTTTCTCCACTGATGGCCGTATACCGGACCGAGATTTCCCTGCTCGTCCGCCCATTCATCCCAAATGGTGACTTTGTTCTCGTGGAGATATTTGACGTTGGTGTCGCCGGTAAGAAACCATAAGAGTTCGTGAATGATCGACCGGAGGTGAAGCTTCTTCGTGGTGACCATTGGAAACGACTCGGACAAATCAAAACGCATTTGGTGTCCAAAGACGCTTTTCGTACCGGTTCCTGTGCGGTCAGTCTTTTCCGCGCCTTCATCCAGAATGCGTCGCATTAAATCTAGATATTGCTGCATCGTCGGTAATCCATCCTCTGAGCGGGCAAGTCATTAGGAGCCGTCACTGGGTTCCTGCCAATTCATGACGTGTAGTGTACCATGATTGGCCAAATTGTTTAGGTATCTCCAAGCCAACGATTCCTTTCTATTCTTTTCGGCTTAGGGCTTGATGGCAATCCAAGTCCAATGACGATCGCTAGTCGCCTGGACGGTCTCCGCTTCGAATCCCAGACTCGAAACCATTGCACGGACCTCCGACAGACTTAGGGCCGCTCGCAAGGAATCATCAAACATCTGCCGCTGATGCTCATTTTCGTCCCCGGCATAGGTTGATACCAAATGTGCCACTTCTTCTCCCGACTCCGGCCGCAATAAATCACGAAAGAATAACAGACCCCCGGGACGTGTCACTCTGATTGACTCGGCCAGCACAGCGAGCGGTTCTGGAATGTGATGAATGATGCTGTTGGACATGACACAATCAAACATCTCCGATTCAAACAGCATGTCCTTTGCATCTATCTGCTGAAGAAAAATGCGTTGTGTGAAACCATCCACTTCGATGTTAAACCGAGCAAGGTCGAGCATATGGACAGCCATATCAATTGCGATAATCCGACAATCCTCTGACTGACGACATAGCTCCACCGGAATTTGGGCCGTTCCGGTACCAACATCCAGGATGTCATTACCGATGTTCCCTACGGCCAATAGATCATCGACAAATAGCTTGTTGACCGCCTGATGATCCATGCTGTCATAATCCCGAGCTTCCTCGTAGGTATCCATGACCTCCGGTTCCAGCACTCGCTCTAATGCCATCTTTAAGAATTCCTTATGCTAGGACTGTCTTGGATTGTTCGCCGGCAATTTCCTGCACATACCGCGGAACAGCATAGCCAGGGAGCCGCTTTCTAATTTGAGCTATCAACGCTCGCCCCTCTTCTACCGGGACATGGAAGTGGGACGCTCCAGCCACTGAATCCAATTGATGGAGATAGTACGGCAAGATTTGTACATCCATCAACCGTTTACACAACTCGAACAGAGTATCTTCATCGTCGTTGACCCCTTTGAGTAAAACGGCTTGATTGAGTACTGGAATGCCGACATTTTGCAAACGGGATAAACTTGCAAACACTTCGCCATCCAATTCATTGGCATGGTTGGCGTGAATTACGAACCAAACTTTAAGCCGACTGGATTTTAATAGGTCGACCAATGAGTCCGTGATTCTGGACGGGATTACTACGGGTGTGCGAGTGTGAATACGTACATGTTTCAAGTGAGGAATGTCGGCTAATGCAATCAGCAATTGAGCAAGCCTTTGGTCCGGAAGAACCAGTGGGTCGCCGCCACTTAACAGAACCTCTTCGATTTGTTCGTCCGCCCGAATGGCATCTAACGACGGTTGCCACTGTTCCAGGCCTGACGGACTCTCCGAGTAGGGGAAGTGGCGTCTAAAACAGTATCGACAATGAACGGCACAGCCACCGGTCGTGATCATCAACGCGCGGGACGAATATTTCCTGAGAATTCCTGGGGCCAGTTGGGCCTGCTCTTCTCCGATTGGATCCGTCACAAACCCGTCAACATCATCTCTCTCGGACGCAGTGGCCAGTACCTGCTTTAGGAGCGGATCCGTCGGATTTCCTCGCTCTATACGGCGAGCAAAAGCACGAGGTACGAGGACAGGAAAATCCACTTCTTCGGCACAGATAGCAGCTGGATCAATGTGCAGGAACTGACATAACTCAGCGGCCGACCGAATCGCCTCCTTCAGCTCCTGTTGCCATGAAACACGACCAGACGATGCCTGTTCGGTCGTCGGTTTGGTCTGTGATAAGTGGGATGTCATGGTTATAGTAAACACTGATTAACGAAGTGATGAATCACTCGATTGTACCAATCAAAAAGTAAAACAACTGACAATCAACAAGGAAAAAATACGCCGTGGCAAGCTATAAAACAAACGATTTTCGCAAGGGACTACGAGTCGAGATCGATAATGAGCCATACCTGATGATCGAAATGAATTTTGTGAAGCCGGGTAAAGGTAATGCACTTTACAAATGCAAGCTGCGGAACCTAATCCGAGGTACTGTCTTGGATCGTACGTATAAAGGTGGTGATTCACTCGAAGCCGCTGATGTCGAAGAAATTGATTGCCAGTTCCTCTATCGCCAGACGGATACATTCTATTTCATGAATAACTCCGACTATGATCAGTATGAGCTTTCTGAAGAACAAGTCGGTGATTTTTGGAAGTATCTGAAGGAAGGCATGAAGTGCCACGCGGTACTTTGGAACGGTAACCCGATTACCATCACGCCTCCAAATCATGTCGAACTTACCGTTGAATTCTGTGAACCCGGCGCCAAAGGGGACACAGCTACTAATGTGACTAAGCCAGTCAAAGTAGAAACCGGTGCGGAAATCATCTGTCCGGCGTTTATTGAAATGGGTAATGTCATCAAAGTGGATACTCGTACCGGCGACTATGTCGAACGAGTGAATACAAAATAACTCGTCTGTGAGGCCGAGCCTATGGCCTATCTGATCATCACAAACGGACTAGACCAAGGTCAGCTTTTTGAGTTGCCCGAAGGTAAGCATATTCTGGGGCGGGATGAAAAGGCAGAAATCCACATCGACCTGAGTGCTGTCAGCCGAAAGCATGCCAGCTTTGAGGTTTCAGCAACACGAACGGTAATTCGAGATCTTGCGAGTTCCAACGGTACGTTGGTCAACGACTCGCCAGTATCGGACAGCATTGAACTGATCAATGGAGACACCATCCAAATTGCTGATTTGGTACTTCAGTTTTTCGCGTCAGCCGAGCCAAAAGCTGCCAAAGCTCAGACTCAGAACTTAAATCAATTCCAGTCGACAGCTACCGTTGAGACGTTGAAAGCACGTAGTGATTTAATGAAGCTGCTGCGTGCTTGCTTTTACGACGCCGGGTTTCACGAAGTGGAAACGCCGATGCTATCAGCCGATACCGTAGTCGATCGATATCTACACCCGATCTCGGTCGACCTGGCTTCCCAGAATTACTGGTTACAGACGTCGCCTGAATTTGCCATGAAACGTTTGTTGAGTTCAGGAATGGATGCCATTTTTCAGGTGTGCCATGCCTTCCGAAATGAAGAAGCCGGTCAATTTCATAATCTGGAATTCACCATGGTCGAGTGGTATCGGACCGGAGACTCGACCGATCAAGCGATGGACTTTCTGGGGCAACTTGCGATGTCCATGCTTGGGTATGACGAGTTTGACAAGCTGTCCTATCAATCGGCATTTCAAGCTATTCTACAAATTGATCCCCTATCGATCACAGAGCAGGAATTGGTTGAGGCGATCGCCTCACTGGACTTCGAAACTCCCGTCGATTGGCGTGGACTGGGCAAAGATGACTGGTTGGATCTTTTACTGACTGAATTCGTTCAGCCAAGGCTCGGTTTAGAACGACCGTGTATTCTCTATAACTACCCGGCCAGTCAGTCCGCTTTGGCTCGGTTGCACCCGGAAGACGAGCGCGTTGCCGAGCGGTTTGAGTTATTTGTGCAGGGTATCGAGTTGGCCAACGGCTATCATGAATTGCTAGATGCTGACGAATTGCAAAAGCGCAATCTAAAGACCAACGCCTTGCGTCAGTTGGACGACAGGACACTGCTTCCATCCGATAGCTATTTATTGTCAGCCATGCGACATGGCTTACCTGATTGTTGTGGCGTCGCTTTAGGCTTCGATCGACTGGCAATGCTTGCTCTGGGTAAATCATCCATTGATCAGGTGATTCCCTTCCCCTTCGACCGCGCCTAACTTTTCTCGACCAAACTCAGTGCCACCCACTCATTCTTTCACTTAAATAGGTGACACCCACTTTTTCCTAAGAGCATCAACTCTGCGCAATCATCCTATTTCTGCCAAACAGCCAGCGTCTGAGAGTGGATGGCACAGATTGATGATCGATTTTGGAAGATCCGAGCGGGCAATGAGTGGGTGTCACCTATTGATAATCCGGGCAAGGCGGGGGTTTTCGTATTCTGCGCCGTCGGTATGAATCGTCACATTGGGGGATGGATGGCATGTTCCAGGGCTATGCGTATGGCCGCAAAGCACGGTTAAGTGGGTGTCACCGTATTGGGAAGCGATATCCAGAATGGCGTCCCCAACGGCCTTGCACGTAAAGTGCGGCGCCCATTCATCGTCGGCTATCTGACCGTCGTACCAACAAGCTTCCCGCTGCGGCGGCACATGAGTGACGAGGAATACTTCTTTGAATCGCTGCATGGCTTCAGGCAATACGTCATAGAGATGACGCGCCGCAACATCGCCCTGCTCTTTCATCATCTCCCAGCGTTCGAGTTTTCCATATTCGGCCAACTCCTGAATATGTCGGTAGTCATGCATCATCACCATACTGGTCTCATAATTCCCAATCCGACCATCTGACCAGCCATCATGACCCACCAGTCCGACCTGGGGCGTCACCTCTTGGACTCGGGCATGGCTCAAATACACCGCAGACTGATGTTGCTTACAAATCCTGTCTGCCAACGCTCGGACATTCGTGATACTGCCAAAATAGAAATCGTGATTCCCCAATACGAAAAAAGTAGGAATCTCGACAGCTTCTAATAACTCAATCAACAGGGCTTCGATATTATCGGCTTCGCCGATGTCGCCACCAAGCCACAACTGATCTAGCCTAGCATCACAGATTTCCTGATAGAACCGTTGACGCGTCTTGTCATCACAAACGCTTAAATGAATGTCCGTGGCCCAGCCGATTTTCGTCATCGTTGTTTAAAGACTACTTGTGGTTTAACTGACGTCGAGTCTCATCCAGAATTTGCGCTTCGAAGTCTTCACTCCAAAGAGCGGGAAATCCGTAATAGGTGTTCGAGCCGCCACCTTCATACCCTCCTTCAAGCAACACTCGGGTCGACGGAATATATGCCATCACATCATTAGAATACCCGGCCACCCAAATAGAAGGGTCTTTCACCGCATGTTTGTTCTGTTTGATCTTCAGTGCATAATCAACCACAACTTCTCCACCAAGGAAGACCATTCGAATGTCGCCGATATGCCAGGTTTGGATTGGATACGGATAGGTCCTCGGCAACACGTCACGATCACCCAGATTTTTGAGAACATACTGGGCGAATGGTTTCTCATATTGATTACCCTTTTCCAACAGCTCATTCAGCTGCTCGCGCCCTATCGGCTCCTGTGTTTTTCCGGCAATTTCTTTGTAGTGTGTTGTGAGTCCACCTTCGACGTTAGCCATAGTCCCGCGCAGAACACTATCCACTGCTCTGGCTACACGTTGCCCATAATGCTGTGCGAGCTCAACGGTTCGTCGGGGCAATGGATTTTGATCTGCTCCGCAACCGGCCCAAAACATAGCATCCACGTTCCGATAGATCTTCTCCAACTCAATCTGAGCAAATCCAGGATAATCACCCGACCATTGAGTAAATGATAAAACGGTGGAGTGACAGGCATAGCCGAACACGATGGTCTTCAATTCGTAATCCGCATTCCGCACGGCCAATACAGGCACATCATGATCAAAGGGGCCATTAAGCTTCCCTTCCAGTCGCTTCTGAGGCACTTGTGACTCTGTATTTGTCCGGCGGTTTACCGCGACAGTACAAAGCCCGCTGCCTGAAGTCAAATACACTGGTTCCAAGTCGTCATATGCTAGGCGAACTACATCGACTAATAGCTGACGAAGTTTCAGCGTGTATTGTACGATCCGGTTTTGTTGTACTTCGTCAGCTCTTAAGTAATGCAAGGGTACTAGGTTATCCGACAACGCAGGTCCGGTGTGCGTGTGCGAAGTGGCAATCGCGAATTGTGATCGTTCCAAACCGTGATTCTTTTTCAATTCACCGGCGATCCACTCGGTCGACTCTGCACCAATTCCAATTAAGTCGGCGGTAATCAACACGGCATCGTTTCCACTACCATCCCGCAACACGACCGCTTTAGCCCAGATGTCTGTCAGCTTTCCATCCGCAGGCACGGTTCGTCCACCGTAACCCGACATCCACATAAACTGCTCGGGCGTAAGCTTAATCCTGGCAGAACCTCCTTGCCAGACAGGCGCTGCCATCGTCGTAGAAGTTACAAACAGGGTCAGTATAAGCAGTGCCAGGCATCGGAAATTCACAGTGTCAAACTCCTATTGTCGTCCACGTTTTAGCTGATCTTTGGTATACAACGTGTCCCGCCATTTTATCCCACCTCGGACGTAAAAGATAATTCCTGCTCGGGCAATCGTAAAATTGAAAACACCGATGATGACCGGAATCAACAAAGCAGCCGCCGGATTTAATCTCATCCTTAAAGCCATCCAGGCCGACGAAAGGATCAACAACATACAAATCGCCAGGAATAGCAGACGCAACGTACCTGGAAATAAGAAGACTGCCACAAAGGGCCAGAGAAACGCCGCCGTCATGGCCGTCAGCATGGTCAATAAAATAATTGGATTGTAATTCACTCCGGCATAAGTATTCTTATCCAGACCTACCACCATTTCACGAATGGAAGCATACCAAGGCACACTAATATCTTCCCGAGCAACCAAAACATGTTGATTAAAGCCGCTATGTTTAATGAGCTTCCCAAGCATTAGGTCATCTACCACTTCCATACGAATTCGTTCCATGCCGTTGAGTTCACGAAAGACTGAATTGCGTACCATATTGAAAGCACCGATTCCCAGAAACGCTTTACTTCGACTGTTGGCCACTCTCCAGGCCCGATAGTAAACGACAAATGTCTTAAAGAAAAAAATCACGAAGGCGTTCAAAATCAAACTGGGCATCGGCACTTTCGGAAACATTGCCAGATGGTCGACATGATGATGTTCTGAATAAGCCACCGCACGTTTGACACATTCGGAGTCAAAGGAAACATCCGCATCGGTAAACAACAAATAATCTGAATTTGTCGCCTGTGCAGCCTGATGCAAGGCGTGGTTTTTACCGAGCCAGCCTTCGGGTAATTCATCAATATGAACAACCTGCAATCTTGGATCCTCAAAGGCCAGCTGCTCTAGGATTTCCCCAGTGCGATCGGTCGAGCGATCGTTCACCGCGGTGTATTTCAGATTAGGGTATTCAATCTGGAGCATACTGCGCACGGCCGCTTCGATTTCCCGCTCTTCATCCTTTGCCGCAAAGATAATTGCGACGTCTGGCCAGACATCCGGTTCGTTAGCCGGGCATCGCCGCAACATTGGAATTTTAAAAAACGCGTAATGCCCGAGCAGTTCCCAAACCACAATTGCCGAAAGTTGGAAGATCGTGATCCAAAGAAGTAGGTCCTGCCAATCCATCATTGCCTTCTCTCATCGCCCTTTTCGGCCTCAAGCTAACTGGCTTTCGATCGCTCGCAAATGTTCAATACTCTCACTGGCAAGCGTTTCGATCCCCGGCTCATAATCAAACACTTCCACGCTAACCCAGCCATCATAGCCAGTGTCTTTCAGGGCCTGCATGATAGGGAGGAAATCAACATCCCCCATCCCTGGTCCGCGTAGGTTTTCATCATTGGCATGAAAATGAGCGGTAATATCTGCGTGCTTACGAATGATATCCGCGACCGGCTCACCCATCGAGCACATCGCCTTCACATCCAGATGTAACTGCACAAATTCATGGTCTACTCGGCTACAGAGATCTGCTCCCTGATCGGCGGTGAGCAGGAAATCTCCCTCGAGCGGGGACAAGGGCTCCACCGCCAGTATTACACCTCGTTCCTCAAAAACTGGTGCTGCCTGTTTAAGTACATCCGCTGCAAAATCCAATGCCTGATCATGATTTATGCCAGGCAGTAGGTTACGCTGTTGGGGTGATCCGAGCACCATGATATTCCCGCCGAGGTCACTACATAGGCGAGCCAATTCGGCAATGTACTCCGCTGTGCGTTTGCGAATATCGTCGTCAGGCGTGGTCAGGTAATAGCCTTCTGTCTTAGCCAGCAGCCAATGGAGCCCGATGATCTGAAGCCCATTGGCTTCTGCCAACGCTCGCACTTCAGAACGTCTTTCAGGAGTGATTTGATAGGCATCTTCATGAATGGTAAACGGTGCAAATTCAAGCGCATCGTAGCCCAGTTCTTTGGCGTACTTAAATGCCTTCTCAAAAGACCAATCCTGAAATGTCTCATTACAAATTGCGTATTTCATCCATCCATTCCTGGTAAAGATTGTTGTCCTGTATGGCTTTCCGTTTTTTGTTTTTTGGGCCGCGTCTTCGTTTGACTCACTCGGCGGCCATTCTTAGTGGAAGGAGCACTTACTTGTGGCTCTGGCGAGCCTTCCAGTTCATCCCCGGGGGTTATTCCATCCAATCGGGCCTGAATCGCCGTGACGTATTCCGGCGAAAGCTCGAACCCGAGGTAACGTCGGTTTAGTTTCTTAGCCACCGCGAGCGTTGTGCCACTTCCGCCGAACGGATCGAGTACGATCTCCCCTTCGTTACTGGAGACTCGAACGATCCGCCCTAATAACTGCTCCGGCATCTGACACCCATGAAAACCCTGACGTTCTTTGAAGGTTCCTGCCACTCGTGGAAAGTACCAGGTGTCGTCATCTGCGTTAAACCCCTGAGGTAGATCCTGAGGCCGTAAGACCCAAGTGTCATCCGGTAGGCGACCTTTCGAATTGGCTCGCTTGTCTCCATAAACCAGTTGCCTGGCCGAGGGTACGCGAATCTGATCCGCATTAAAGGTGAAGTTTTTAGCATCCTTCACCATGTGGAACAAATGCGCATGTGAGCGATTGAACTTCTTCGTGCAGTTTACTCCGAATGTGTAATACCAGATGACCCAGCTCCGGCAGGCAAACCCTAACTCCCGCTGCAACATGACCTTCAGCTCTGCTGCGTATTCATCTCCGATTGCCAACCAAAACGAACCGTCATCTTTGAGCACTCGCTTCACTTCGGACATCCACTGACGAGTCCAGTTTAGATACTCGTCGTTTTGAAGATTATCCTGATAGACATCGTAGTCATAACCAATATTAAACGGCGGATCAGCAAAGGCCAGATCGACAGACCCGTCTGCCAGTGTCTGCAAACCGGCAATACAGTCTCCCTGGCGGATTTGGTCAAAATCGGTCAATGCTTCGGTCTCACAGATACAGGTCCAGTGCCCGAAAGGAATGGGCGCATGCTCGAACGTGCATTGTACAACATTCTAAGAAGGACTAAAGGACAGACCGTCCTAGCCGTTGGGGGAGCTCAAAGCTCGCGATTAGTTGCTCGCTCGTAACTCGGCTAAATGCTGAGCTGTACCGACAAGACGATCCCAGTTTTCGTAAACGTATTCCGGCGGTCCGCCGATTTGAGCTACGACCTGAGCTACTTTTTCTGTCGGAACCATCTCGATGGCATCCCAGGGGCAAACAAGTAATTCGTAAGGATTCGACTTCTGAGAAGGAATATGTACGCAGACTTCACAACCTACGCAACGCTCCAGATCGATTTCACACCAACTCTGATTACCTTTAGTGCCCAGACCGATCTGATTGAAATCAATACAGTCAACCGGACAGACTTCGCGACATGATTCGCAACCTGTGCAGTTGTCAGCATTAATAACAGCCAACGTCTTTGGTACTTTTTTGCGAGGAGCTTTCTTTTTGCTCATCGGCGTGGATCCTCTTTATGGTTGTTTGCGGAGCAGTCTCTTATCAACCTGCTCTCGAACTCCTTAATTATAGATACTCATCGGCCCTCGGCAAACACCGCCAACAGCGATTCTCGACTTCAAATCCCTAAATCCAAGTCACTTTTCCGGTCTCTGTGGGTTCTGAAACGACGTTAATCCAGTAGGCGTTCGCCCCGCATCAAGTCCTGATAGGACTGACGCTCGCGAATTAAATGGGCCTTGCCCTCGGCAATCATCACTTCAGCAGCTAATGGCTTGGAGTTGTAATTTGAGCCCATGACACTCCCATACGCACCAGCACATTCAAGTACGAGGAACTCACCCACTTTAGCCTGAGGCAGGCTTCGCTTACTAACGAATCCACCTTCTTCCTGAGTGAAGATATCACCAGACTCACATAGCGGTCCACCTACTACTACATCCACATCTTCACGATCAGACCCATCGGCTGTAACGACGGAGATTGGGTGATAGGAACCGTACATGATAGGGCGAGCCAGATTATTAAATCCAGCATCCACTAAGTAAAAGGTGTTGTCACCCATCTCTTTGACAGCTCGGATTTCGGTTACCAGATTTCCGCTTTCTGCGGCCAAATACCGTCCCGGCTCGATTTCCAATTTAATGGGATGTCCAAGTTCAGATTCAAGGTTTTTGCGTGAACTGTCCCACAACGAAAAGTATTCATCCAGATTCACATAGGACTGCTCCGCGTTATAAGGAACCGGCAATCCGCCACCGGCGCTGATGGTATTAATCGTATTACCCACTTCCCGAACGGCTTTCTCCATCGCACCACAGACCTGAGCCAAATGCTCTAAATCTGTTCCCGATCCAATATGCATATGCAAACCGGTGATAGTGATGCCATGCTTGGCAGCCCGTTGCTTGCACTCTTCAATCTGCTCGTACCAAATGCCGTGCTTCGACTGCTGCCCACCCGTGTTGGTCTTCTGGCTATGGCCATGCCCAAACCCTGGATTCAATCGTAAGGTAATTTCGGCTCCGGATTTTCTCGCACCCAGCTGGTCGATCATATCGGGTGATCCACAATTCACATGGATATCATGTTCAATAACCAGATCCAGTGCATCCGCATCAAAGATGTCTGCGGTGTAAACAATCTCATGAACCCCGTCAGCATTAGTGCCACCTTGATAGCCTGCTGCTAATGCGCGATGGATTTCTCCGGCACTGACCGCATCAACAACGACTGATTGCCGTCGAGCTAAATCCAAAATAGCGATGTTGGAACAAGCTTTCTGGGCGTAGCGAACCAGATCAAAGGCTTTAAGATCTTCAATACGTTCAACAATAACCGCGGCATCATAAACAAACGTTGGTGTACTAAACTGCGCGGCTAGATCCGCAATCGAAATACCTGCAATGTCCTGTCGTGATGTGGGAAATGTACCTACCGTAGGCATAACTCTATTAACTCGCACTCAAATGGTGAAACGGATCATAGAAAATGAAAAAAACAGCGGTGTCGAATCCGTTACTCGACACCGCTGCTTGATCAGGTTGATTGATAGATCTTAGAAAGGACTTTCATCTACCTGAGCCTGAGCGGCCTGCACGCCCACTGCGATAGCTTTCAACACGCCAGCTTCCACTGCGATTCGGAATTTCGCTCCGTTATCGATAGGAATGATCCGCATACTGAGTTTATCTTTACCATTGGCGGAGCCTGCTGCGGCTGCGGCCTGCTGCATGGTCGGATCCTGTGCCTGCTCGGCAGCAAAGGTCATAATCTTGCTTGCTGAAGCTACCATCTTGAACGACTCTGCTTCCGCACCTTTATTAGCGGCCGAGGCATCAATCGCTGCTTTAAGCTTATCGAGATTCCCTTTGCCGGCTCCAAAGTATATATGATCCGTACTCATTCCAACCGAAATATCGAAGGATTCTCCGAAGACGGCTTGAAGCTGAGGATCAAATGGTGGCACTGGCACACTCAAGGCATGAAAGGACGCTCCAGCATGTTTGAGTGCATCGAGCTGAACCGGTGGGAATGATGGATCCTGTTCTTTTGCCGTAGCGACTAACTCGCGCATTACACCGTCAAGCGAATCTGCCTGAGCGACTCGAGCAGCACCAATCATTACAACTCCATTAGACAAATCGACACTTCCTGCCATATCAACTTCTCCAGCAGAAACCGTCCCTTTAAGAACATCCACCAACGTAGAAACGGTCTTCACCGCCAAAGAACGTAACTCTTCACTTGGAATATTTGGATCATTCTTTAACTGACTCAAAGCCTGATTCCGAACGGTCTCAAACTGAACCGTCATCTGAGCGGCCTGGGCCGGATCAATTTTTCCGGCAACGGACATAGTGGCCGCGGCGTTATCGTTGGTAAATCCTGCCAGGTCCGTGGTTAGGTCCGTGTAATCGATGGTCGCTGCTGTTTCGGAACCCTCTTTGAAATCGAAGCCCATATCAAGGTACACAGATTGGGTCGACTGGTCGATGTTAAGCCCTAATACAAGTGACTTCATATCGTTAATCGCTTTTTGCATCTCTTCCATAGACTGCAGCGCCTGAGCACGACGGGCCTCGAAAGCCTGTTCGTCTTCTCCGGGGAGAGCCTGTGCTGTGGAAGCCTGAATGCCGGCCTGAATCTGACTCAGAGCCAGCTGCATAAAGACTGGTGGAACGGCATCCACATTCCCTTTAATAGCAACATCATATTCCTTATCCAATCCACCTAGTAAGGGAACTGGATCCGCTGGAGTGTTGGCCAAAGCTGTCTTATCGTTTGAAATGAATGCCCAGCCAGTTGCTTTCTTGACATAAATTGGTGCGCCACCAGTCTGTAAAACAATCAGGCCGTCAACTTCCTGACCCGTAATGCCAAACAGGGCCAACATGCCGATCAGCTGATCGGCGTTGTTCGTTGGCAGGAAGCCAAGCATTTTCGCACCCAGCACTCCGTCTGACTGGACAACGATTCCAATCGGCTTGGTCGTATCAAACATCGTGGCGAACTGCTGACCTTGAGCCTGAATCATGGCGGATGTACCAGGAGGGCCCACCAGATCAGCCATCCAGCCAATATCCTTGGATAGGTCGTTGTAGTTATTAATGGCTATCACTGCCATCGGCTTGGCCGACGGTGCTTGTGCATAGGCGGGGCCAATCGCCGCAGTCATGACCAGTAATACGGCCAGCCATTGTTGTTTAATTCGATTTACCATCAGGGGTCTCCTGCAGTCAAAAAATGAGCCACTGTTTTGCCTGACGCTCTCTTTGAACGGCTTCTGACAAATCAATGAATTAGTTGTATTGTTAAAACCGAGAACTCGGTATCAGCATCTATGCCGAGCATGCTACTCTGTAGCGGTCTGATACTACCTACTCGAGATCAATCGAACGGTAATACGTAGACCGTATGCTCTGGTACTTTTTCAACACTGCGTGGCTACTCAAGTACCGGAAATTTATAAAATTAGTTTGAATGAACGGTGTTTTAGCGTTCGCGGTAGGTAATACGACCTTTTGTCAGGTCATACGGAGAAAGTTCGACACGAACTTTATCGCCTGGCACGATACGAATAAAGTGCTTACGCATACGGCCGGCAACATGTGCCAATACTTCAGCGCCGTTCTCCAGTTGCACGCGAAAACGAGTATTCGCAAGCGCTTGAGTCACAGTACCTTCCACTTCTAGTGCTTCTTCTTTTTTGTTCATTCAGGTTCCCAAAAAGTTAGGGGGATTCATGGTGTTAGAGGCTACTAACCCCAGATTGAAAAGTATTTCTATTCATTGAGTTTACGGGACAGGATAGAGAATCACCAGTCGAGAATTGTGAAAAACCGTCGATTATGAAACTGAAGGAAGCGCCTTTTTCAGGCTCTCCAACACATCCTCGGTGGGCTCCACCCCTACAGACAGACGTATCGTTCCGTCGGTTATTCCTAACGCGAGTCGCTGCTCTGCTGACAATCCTCGATGACTGGTGGAAACCGGGTGACTGAGCGTCGTCCCGACGTCGCCCAAAGACGGGCAAAACGGGATTTCCTGACTTGCAATAAGCTGATCGGCGGCTTCTCGTCCGCCTGCAAGTTCAAAGGTCACCATATGACCAAAACCACTTTGGAATTGTTTACTCGCCAATTCGAAGTCAGGGTGATGTGGCAGCCCTGGATACTCTACCGACTCGATGTCATCACGAGCATTAAGTAGCTCTGCAACTGCCAGTGCCGTAGCACTCGCCTGACGCATACGTAAAGTCAGTGTCGAGACACCTCTACATGCAAGCCAGCATTCCAAAGGGCTGCTGGCAAATCCCCAGGCTGCATTGACCATCTCCACTCGAGACCAATGTTCTTTGTTGCCGGCCAGCATTCCCAACATGACATCGCCATGACCGTTCATGAATTTACTAACGCTCTCCATGACTAAATCGGCACCCAATGCGAGAGGCTTACAAATGGCCGGCGTTGCAAAAGTATTATCCACAAGCAATACCGCGCCCACCTGATGGGCAATTTCAGCCAGAGCCCCAATGTCAACAACACGTAACAGTGGATTGGCGATCGTCTCCACAATCACCATTTTTGTTTGTTCTCTTGCGGCATCCCGCACAGCGGTCAGATCACAAGGATCAATCAGCGTATGCTGAATTCCCAGACGAGTTAATTCTGAAGTGAACAACAGTGTTGTACGTCCATACAACTGATTACTGACCAACACATGGTCGCCCGCCTGAAGCTGAGACAAAACGGCAAGTGAAATTGCGGCCATGCCTGAAGAAGTAATAGCGGCATGGTCTGCCTGATGGAAATCCATGCAAGCTTCGGCAAACAGGTCTGCATTGGGATGTTTATCCCGTTGATAAACATATCCACTTAACTCGCCCGCCAGGAGTTGGTCTGCTTGATCTGTCGAATCGCATTGCCAAACAGCTGCTAAATACAACGGCATATTGTGAGGCGTGGTGGCTGCGATCCGCTGTTGCAGCTCGGCACTCGGCACATTGCTGGAAGTTTCTCTTTTTTTTGCCACCGCATTCTCCGCCGTGCTAGAGGTCCCGATAGGACAGTAAATACCTTTGCTATTCTCACTATAGTTAGACGGCCAGCGAAGCCGCAGGTTTGCGACAGATATCTTGTGAAAAGGTTCACAAAGTTTTTTCTTTCTTGGCCTCAATTATCCCTTAATCTGTGTCTAGGCAGCACAGCCTTGCTTCTCTTCCTTGTACATCACTTTTCTGCTGCTGGAATTATTCCTTTTCTATTTCATTTGTTGCCAACGCTCATTTCTTCTCTGTAAACAACTCCTCGACTTCAAAGCGATAAACTCGGCCTTTTTAGAAGAAGTCAAACAACTCAATCGTGACCTTTGGGATCTGGTAGAAGACGTCGCGATTGCCTGTAAATACCAGCTCAAAACTGCCGAGGGCTGTACTTTTTTCTGTATTCGCATGACACGACGGCAAACCGTCGGACAATACCACCCGGTCAGCCATCTGCCTCTGATGTTCTCTAATTGTCGGTCGATACTTGGCGCGACCAAAAAACAGCCCCGACGGCTGTCACCAAAACAAGCCCTGTGAAAATGGATAGGAAGACAAAGAAACTGTTTTCAAACAATTGTTCCGATTCAATTTTGAATTTGAGCCAGGTCAGGCTGCGATACACCATGAATCCACTGGAACTGATAAACAGTATGGGGGTCAGGGGAAAGAGTGGCGTTCGCCACGTTTGCTGATGCACCAACCCTTTTGCACGAAAGACAAAAACAACCATTCCAATCAACGCCAAAAAAGTCCACATAAAGGGTGAGACAAACAGCACTAGCAGATCAAATCCATCCGGCCGCAACCCAAACCCAATCACCATGGTCAAGATGACCACGGTTTGTAATACCAACGATCTTACAGGTACATTCAAACGCTCATTCCAATGTCCCAGCCAACCAAAGGCGGCTACCTGTTGGCCCAAGGCATGATAAATCCGAGCACTGGTAAACATCATTGCATTGACCGCGCCCAAAGCGGAAATACAGATTAAGACGGCCATTAATTTCTCTGCGTGCTTTCCGGCGGTAAGACGTAACATGTCTGTAGCAGGCGTCTTGGACTCCATCAATCCGCTGTGCCCTAAGGTCATCACCATGGCCATGTTGATCAGAATATACAGAACCACGACAGTGAATATTCCGATCAACAATCCGCGGAGGATATTCTTTTCCGGTGCCTTTACTTCCGATGCAACAAACGATACGTCATTCCAGCCTCCGTAAGTAAACATCACAAGCACCATCGCCAGAAGAAATCCATCAAGTGATTGCTCGCTATCATGAGTTGTCTGGGCTACGCTTGCGACATTTGTCTGAACGGCAGGTGATTCCAGTCCAGACCAAACGGCCCCGAAGGACACTGCGATCAGAATCAGCAGTGCCAGCACCTTAGTCAGTGTCAGTGCATTTTGCGTGCCTTTGCCTGTCTTCAAGCCACGGAGATTCACTCCCAACATGACCAGTGTTGCCAAGCTGGCATAAATGACTCCGCTTACTAATTCATCTCCGGCCAACGGGTAGACGCGGTGGGCATACTGTCCGAACAAAATCGCCATCGGGCCAGTACTGCCCGGTCGGATGATCCAGAATTCAATCCAGGCATACACCGTCGCTGTGGAGTCACCATACCCACGGCGCAGGTAAGCGTACTCACCGCCATCGTCAGTAATGCTCGTTGCCAGCTCAACGTAACAAAGTGCTCCGACCAGTGCTAAAATGCCACCCAGCACCCAGACCCCGATCAGCCAGTACGAATCGACCATCTGAGAAGCGACGGTAGGAGTCGTTTTATAAATCCCGGCACCGATGATGATGCCGACAATAATACAGGCCGCGTCCAGAGCGGAAAGAGTGTGTTTCGAATTACTGTTGGGGAGCTCAGACATAGTCCACATCATACACGGAGAAAAGACATTATTTACCCATCATTAGTTTTGTGCTTAGAATCAAATACATGAATGACAGCCAAGTAACGCCCGAAAAGTCTGTCGCCGAAGCACCACCGGAAGCTAACAAAGCTGCCGATTGGAGATTCCGATGGCACGAAATTATCTTTGAAGCGGATACACCCAAAGGGAAGGCCTTTGATATTGGTCTGCTGGTCACCATTGTCGCCAGCATCTTGATTGTGATGCTTCAAAGTGTTTCCACGATCAACCGAGAATACGGCAACATACTCAACATTGCGGACTGGATAATAACCATCGGCTTCAGCATTGAGTATGCACTGCGTATCGCCTGTGTCCGCAGACCCTGGCGTTACATCTTTAGTTTTTGGGGCATCGTCGACCTTTTATCCGTACTGCCTAGCTATGTGGCGTTGGTTATTCCAGGCTCTCATTACCTGTCTGTCGTTCGTGTCCTCCGGCTGATTCGCATCTTCCGTATTTTTAAACTCAACAGTTATATCCAGGAATCTCGAGTTCTACTCGAGGCTTTGAAAGCCGCTCGACCAAAGATCGTCGTATTTTTGCTGGTGGTCATGAGCTTGATACTAGTGATGGGCACAACCGTCTATGTCATTGAGAACTTTGCGGATGATTCTTCCGAATTCACATCGATTCCCAAGGCAATTTATTGGGCCATTGTGACCATCACGACGGTGGGCTACGGGGACATTGCTCCTCAGACAGTGCTTGGCCAAACTATCGCTGCTATCGCCATGATTTTGGGATATGCCATCATCATCGTCCCCAGCGGGATTTTCTCTGTGGAGATTATTGCTGCCTCCAAGGCTCAGACCAATACGCAGGTCTGTCTGACGTGTTCCAAAGAAGGACACGACGACGACGCTTCGTACTGCAAGTACTGCGGCTCGAAACTCTAACTCTGCAGAACGGCCTGAGCTTACCAGTCTGACTATGGATGCTGACGATCGGGCGTCTTAAGCGTTTAACGCGTCCTGTACGAAGTCAGGCAGATTGCCATCGTCATCAAATGGCAAATCATAGACTTCACTGATTTGCTCGAGATCCTCTCGCTGGTGCACTTGCTCAAGATAGGACTCACTGCAAACGAATTCCGCCACGTCCAGCGTGTTTCGAATCCAGACGAATCGAATATCCTCTGGGTCGGTCAGGCCGACCGACTGGGTGATTACATCGAAGATCTCGCGGTCGGTTTCATAATCCAGTGGTGTCATCGCGGCAGTGATATGCCCCCCGGTGATACAGTTGATACGTGTAATCTTTTGGTCTACTTCCCGAACGACTCGGCTACGACAAAATTCAGCCATTCCCCAGCCCGTCGCATTGCCATGTGTCACGGGGGTCAATCCACGAATGCAGATATACTTTACCTTTGGAGTTTCATCGCCAGTCGCTTTGTGGTCGTTGTACTTGCGTCCAATCACATTCGTATCCATCCCAGAGCCACTAATATCCTTGCCCATTTCATCGATGGCCAAAAACTGGACTTCGTCAAACGGGATACTTGGCATGTAACTCTTAGCCAGTATCAACAACTCTTTTTCGCGGCTTTCGAAGTCTTCTGGCGCAAGTGCTTCGACCAGCGCTGTATGGTCAAACTGATTTTCCACCAATGCAACACCGGCGATTACTCCGCATTGATTCAGAACTTCTTTCGCAACGCTACGTACGATTTGCCCAAAACTAAAGTCGTTGATTGCTCGATGATAGATTTTCGCGCCGTTATGTTTACCCAGTCCGATGAGCATCATTTTCATCAAACCACTTTCGATATCACCGGCAAAATTGGTGTGCGGTTTGATTCGATTGCAGACGACAACATGATCTGCTTCCCAGGCATGCTTATCAAAGTGCACTGGAAATCCTTCTTCAGCCTGGCAGACGACATGGGTTTCCATAGTGGCTTTAATCGGGCAACCCAGAAACTCTTCAGTCATTCCATACCCTTCGACAATTGCCCGCTGGCCTTCCGCAGTTCCACCACCATGACTTCCCATCGCTGGTACGACAAAGGGTTCGCCTCCAAGCTTTTGAATATGCTGAACAATCGCTCGAATCGCCGTGTGGATATTTGCAATCCCTCGACTACCCGCCGAGATAGCAACCGTATCACCTGGCTTTACTTTTTCGGACAAATTCAATTTTGCGAGTTGCGATTCCACTGCACCTGCCACATCTTCACACTCTACCGCCTGAAAATGTTGTCGAACTTTGAATACGCGAGGAAAGTCAGCCATGATTCTTCTACCCTATGGGTCATACTTGCCGGTTGCTACAACTTGTACCACTGTTAGTTGGTCAGTGGAAGCTGGGTCATCACTCAGAGATGAATAAATCTGTTTCTCATTATGCCGGATGAAAACTCACGACCCAACCATGTACGAAGCGGTTTTTACGAAGTCCGGAATTCCTTCAGGCCCAGGTGCTTTTGCAAGCGGGCTCGCCAGGCTTCAACACGCTCGGCATCGAAACCATCGTAATGCGTTTTGAGATACTCTCCAATACGTAGGTAGATCGCCTGTTTTTGTTCTTGACTCAAGATCGCCGAGGCCCGATAGCGTCGGGCATCCGGGCTTTTGCTTACTGCCACACAGCGGTACAGAAAGACACGATCATATTCACTGCGTAATTTGAGAGTGCCCAATTCTTCCAAGGCTGCAATCAGTGAGTCGCGATCAAATTGAAAATGGTTAACTGTCTCGACGAGCTCCACACCGTAGATCCAATTGGCGTCACGATGCCGGAAATCCCCGCCATATATCTGCGCTGCTTCAAACCCAATGGCGTGAATCACGTTACTCAACAGTCCCATTGCCTGTTCATTGAAATACTTACCGGCAATATTCGAAGCTGCCTTTTTGCCAACATTTTGTAACAACCACATTGCACCGGTCGCGACTGGATTGGCCCCCAGTGCAAAGCGACCGGCGTAAACCGCGCCACTAGCGTAATCCAGCATTGGCTTGGCCTTTTTGTAAACTCCGTAAGCTTTCACGGCTTTAGAAACATAGCCGTACAAGTTTTGAATATTCATCTGCTTCACATTCAACGGAAGCTCATCCATGACTACCAATGTTTGCAGGCAGACTCGGCTGGCGGCAAACATGATTTGTTCGGCGCTGGTTTCCATCAACGGAAACTTTGCCTCCGGCTGGTAAATCCTGGCGACAGCTTCGGCGATACCCAACGCTTCGTTACGTAAGAGTTGTATTTGCAATTCGCCTTCGATGCTGTATTTATTCTGCAGGATGTTCTCAAAAACTCGTTTCGCCTCCTGCTCCAACAATTCGATCGTTTGCCGATCTTTTTCAGCAAGCTCACTTAGTGATTCATCCGTAGGCAGATCTCCTCGTGCAATTGCCGCCTGCAGACCGTCTTCTAAATCAACCGGCGGTGGAAATTCAGACCATTCGTGATAAGCAATCAACTTTTGCGAGAGGCGAGCATGCCGTTGATCGAGTTGGCGTGCGAGCAATCCCATCGCCTCTTTTTGCTGTTCCAGCTCCTGCTCCCAAGCCAACAGTGGGTCTGCCTGCTCTCCCAACTGACTTAAAACCTGACTTCCGGGTCGATCAGACAAATGCTTTCTCATCAGAAATGACAAGCTCACAAAGGCGGTAATGGAAAGTGCATAGGCCACGTAGTGCACCCAACTCTCAGCTTCAGTCTGTTGAATAAGGATGGCCAATAACACCACCACCGCCATGGCAATTAAACAGATGACATTTTTCCCGCGATCGCCATTCATACGTCACCCGTGTCTGTCTTTCGTCCAACAAAAAAGGGAAGCACCGATTCGGTAATTCGAGGCCACATCAGCAATCCATAAGCCGCCACTCCAACTCCAATGGAAATCGTCAACCTCAACGCCAAGCCAACGCCATTGGCCAGTAACAAGTCCTGAACAAACCAGACCGTAAAACTCATTAGCATGGCCCGCCCCAGCACCTGAATCCACTCGAGCAACAGGCCGCGAATCTGCATACCTACGCGTGAAAAACAATACGTCAAATAAGGGATAATCGCCATGAGCAGAACAAGCGAATAGGCCACGGCAACAGCCACGCATACGGCCTGACCCTCTGTCACATTGCCAGGAATTTCGAATTGGGTCGCAAACCAATAGGCCGCGATGTACCCTTGGGCCTGCAACAGAAGCAAGATGAACGCCGCTCCCAGCAAACGATCGGTTTGTCCCGCCGAGGCGAGCAAGCTTCCGGAGATATTAATTAAGCCGTGAACGCAAACAGCAGGAGCTAGTGCAAACAGCATGAGGGCTGCTTCATCCCAACCCGGACCACTGATCAATAATGCTACGTCACCACTCACAACCGCCAGACCGAGCCCCGCAGGAATTAAAAGAATGGCGGTAAATCGATAGAAGTCCAGTGCGATCCTCCGATAGTCCGCGGCTGAATTCCGAGCTCGTGAAAGTGAGGGCAACATTACACTCGTCACCGGATCAGTCACAAAATACACCGGCTTCATCATCAGGTTGTACATCGCGGTATAGATCCCGAGCAGTCGCTGACCAGTGCGAGTCGAACCAAGGACAACAGCGAGAATAATCTTGTCGAGGTTTTGCCCGGCATAAAACACCAAGCTACTGAGTGAATAATTCCCGCCAAAGGTGAGCAACTGCTTCAAGTCTGTTGCTGCTAATCTTCCGGGACGCCATCCACCGGAGATCCAATACCCGAGAGAATTAACCGCGAGCTGGCCGTACTCCAGAGCCAAAATAGCGAGGATGCCCGACCCGGCGACTCTATCCGGGTGATCCTCGATTCGTACTGCAACGATAATTGCAACGGCAACAGCCACGGTTTGACTGACAACACGGATTCCGGCGATTCGACCTAATTGCATTCGTCGTTGGATGGATGCGAAATGCGTTAGCCCGATGGCATCGATCACGGTCGTCCCAGCAAAAGCCCAGCTAATCCAAACCAGCTCAGGAACATCATAAATTCGACTAAACAAATGGCCTAAGCCGCCAGTCAGCACTGCGGCAAGGATTCCAAGTCCGGTGGTGATGTAAAAAATTGCCGAACGCTGACTCGACGACAGTTGCTCGATCTGCACTGTAGCGGCTGACAATCCTAGCGTCGCCGCCATGCGTGGAAGCATGAGCAGCGGGATGACCATCCCATACAATCCAAAGGGCTCGGGGCCGAGCAGGCGATATAACGCCGCAGCGCCGGCAACAGCCACAAATTGCCGCAAAATCTGCAGGCAGAGTACTTTACGCGTCTCGCTCTTTACGGTGGCGGGGCTCGCCGCTGCTGGTTGTTCGGATTGACTCGGCGGATTTTCCACCATGATTTGTATTCCACCTATTGTTTGACTCGCTCGAGCCGCGCATCGCTTAGGTTATCCAAACAGGCCGTATCGAAAAATACACCGCAACGCACTTACACCATCTTTCCAGCCGATCTTCTTTCCTTCGGAATAGGATCGTCTTTGATAACTAATCGGCCTTTCATAGAAGCGCGTCCCGTTTTGCTTTGCCCGCCGCGCAAGCTTGGCGGTCATTTCGATTTCAATGCCAAAACGATTCTCTTTCAAACCGCCGGCGATTTCCTGAATCAGCGGTCGCCGAAACAGTTTATAGCACGTTTCCACATCAGTGAATTTGAGGCGTGTTGCCAGATTGCAGAGCCAGGTGATAAACCCGTTGACGGCCATATGCCAGGCCGGCGAATCGGCCTTCTCCTTAATTTGAAAACGTGACCCGTAAACAATGTCTGCACGATCTTCGACGATAGGCTGTAACAAGTATCGAAATTCATTCGGATCATATTCCAGGTCCGCATCCTGAATCACAATCACATCACCCGTCGCCTCCTGAAACCCGGTTCTGACGGCCGCACCTTTCCCGCGATTCTGTGGATGGAAGACGATCTTTAAATCTTCAGCGTCCTGCATTTCTTCCAACAGTTCTCGCGTGCCATCGGTGCTTCCGTCATCGACAAGAACCATTTCGAGTTCAAGTCCAATGGTCCTGACTTTTTCAATCACCGACTGGAGTGTCCGCACTTCATTGAAAATCGGAATCACCACCGACAATCGAAAGTCGTCGGGCATGACGTAGATGCCAGCTCGGTCACAAAGCTCGCCACCCAACTCAGCGACAAGTGCGTCGTAATTTTTTGAAATGGGGTCTTCCGTGTCTGACGCAACATTAGCCAGAGCTTCGGATACTCGGAGCTTCTCATCATCAGTCAGGTAATCACTTTGAAAGGAGGGACGCATAAATGCTTTCTTTTTGCGCGCCATGCATAGCTGCAAGCCACCATGCCAGGCAAGAGTCTCTACGAATAATTAACTAAAATTCTGTGGTTATAATTTGCGAAGAGTACCACAGTTTCAAAGCCTCCGGCCATACGAATTTTCAAATCCGGTGTCAACGCGCGCGGCAAAATCGATTAAAAAAAATATGAAAAAAGAATCCCAAGAAAATCTCCTACTGCTTGCTTGACATTTTCTTCACAATCGTAAAAATGGCTCCTGTTGTTTGAAACCAACATTGGTTCTTCGCGAAGCTCATTCCGAACTTTGCTTTTTGACAACCAAGTTAGCTGATCCTTATCACCTTGAAGCCGACCAAGTTGTTAAACATTTTTCTTTGAAAAAGAGACATCCATTTCTGCGCTACCGGTACGCGCCAATGGTTGTCTGTTTCCAAAGCAAAATACGAGCGCGATAATCGGGCACTCGTCGAAGGACTCTGGTCCGAACAACGTTCCATCCAATGGAAGATTGTGCATACGTGTACAAGAAAGACTTGGGGAGCGACGACTGATCGGAGCGACAGTCGACGGCTAACGCCGTGGCTCGGAGGTCCTCCCTAATGCTTTCTTTTCGGCATTGCCGCGCAAGGATCGTGCGGAACAGCCAACGGCGGTGAGATGTAAATCGGATTTCGTCTCCCGCCATTTTTTATGCGCGAAGTCCACTTCTTGTTCGGCTCTAAAGAAGAAAAATACTAAAATCGACTGCGAGCCCATTAGGGAATATTCGTCCAATACGGCAGCATCAGGTATGACTGATTCCAAAAAAAGTTTGCTTTCGCTGGGGTCCAATATGGGAAACCCCCAAAAAAATATTCGGCTAGCCGTGCAAAAAATTGCTGGCCTTGATGGAGTTCAGGCCTTACGAGAAAGTCGCTACCGGAAATCCATGCCCGTCGGCGGACCCTCCGCCCAAGCTGAATTTGTCAATGCCGCCATCGAGGTTTCCACAACGCTCGATCCGCAAGAACTCCTTTCGGCAATCATAAAAATCGAACAGGAACTCGGCCGTGAACGAAAACAACGATGGGCTGAACGAATCATCGATATCGATATTCTCACCTGGGATCAGAATATTCAAAGTTCGCCGAACTTAACCCTCCCACACCCTCGAATGTCGTTGCGTCGATTTGTATTAGAACCTGTGTGTGACTTGGTACCACTCGGCCGTCACCCTGAAACCGGCTGGACTTACGCTCGTCACCTCGAGCATCTCACGTACGCGGGCAACTATGCCGTGACGTTACACAATACAAATCAATCTGCGGCCGAAGCCTACCTGCGTCTGAGCCAAAACGATAATGTGCTCGTCGCACAATCATTGCCGCTTGCGCGGTCGGTGACAGAATTAGGGCGAGTCTTTGGTCGCTTAAAGCATTGGATTTCGCATTATGAACAGGACGTGTTTTTGTTGTGTGATTTTGCGCCACGCGAATGTCTGATCCAGCACCCCGAACTGGCAGCAGAAGTTGCCACCCAGGAGTCGTCACTTCCACTACCACGACTACTCGTATTCCTCACCGACAACATCCATAATGAACATCGCCATCAATTCATTACTCGAATCATGCCCGATGAGATTATTGCTCCCTGGTTGTTTCTGGACATCAATGACACCGATAGATTGCATCAGGAGCTAGAGGCGTTGGCTTCCTGTCATCTTTAACTCAACACCCTTCCCAAATCCATGTCGCTCGCGATCATCACGGATCCTTCGAAACTACTTGAAGTCGTAAACCAACAGAAAGCTGCTGGTCGGCAGGTTGGTCTGGTGCCCACCATGGGCGCTTTACACGCAGGTCACTTGAGCCTTGTGCAACAAAGCACGTTGGGGACTGACTTTACTGTGGTCACGATCTTTGTTAACCCAACTCAATTCGCACCGACCGAGGATCTGGATCAGTATCCCCGGGACCTGCAACGGGATGTGGAACTATTGAGTGGCTACGGCGTTGATGTCGTATTTGCACCTTCGGTCAATTCAATGTACCCGGCTGGGGCAAGCACCAGTATTGTGCCTCCGGAGGTCGCCAGGCCACTGGAAGGCGAACTACGACCCGGGCATTTTGAAGGAGTCGCAACGATCGTGCTAAAGCTATTTAATCTGGTACCGGCGGACGTTGCCTTTTTTGGGCAAAAGGATTTTCAACAAACTCGCGTGATTGCCGACATGATCCGTGACCTAAATATCCCTATCGACATGAAAGTTTGCCCGATCGTACGAGAAGCGGACGGCCTCGCACTCAGCAGCCGCAACGCGTATCTGACCCCTGAACAAAGACAACAGGCCACCGCTATTTCCCAGTCGCTATTCCACATCAAAACACTTGTGGCAGAGGGCCAGACTGATGCATCTGAACTTCTAAAGGCTGCCCTTCAAATACTTGCCGATGCGGCGATTGGGCAGATAGACTATGTTTCACTCGTCGACCCACAAACACTAACGCCGGTTACCCAGGTCTCGGACAACACCATCGCCCTGGCCGCAGCCTATGTTGGTTCAACTCGACTGATTGATAATCTATTCCTGAATTAGTTTCTCGACCCAATTAAACCTGTATGCAACAGACGCTCATCGATATCCCGCATGAAATTGCCGGCCTGCCTCTGTTTGGCTTCGGCTGGGCGTTGATTTGCTGGGCTATTTTCGGCGGTGTCTGGCTGACACGTTTTTACATGCAGTCCGCGGCTAGAAAGCAACAAGGCGTGGGGCACCCGCTAGTTCCCATTCTGGTAGTCGGGCTCATTATTGCAATCGTGATCCCATTCATTGAGCCAACCGACTCTGAAGGCCCGACGGGAGTCAAAATTCGAGGCTACGGATTCTTCGTACTGCTGGGAGTCACCAGTGGGATTTTTATTGCATCCATTCAGGCCAGACGTCAGGGCGTTCATCCCGATGTCGTATTTACGATGACGCTCTACCTGTTTTTATTTGGAGTGTTAGGTGGCCGCCTTTGGTATGTCGTTCAGAAGTGGTCCGAATTCGCTGTCTATGATGGCAGCAGCGTCGTTTGGGGGGACACGATCCCCAAAGTCTTAAAGTTCACCGAAGGAGGGCTCGTCGTTTACGGAGCCTTCGTAGGAGGATTGATCGGCTGTTCCATCTTCCTGATCCGCCGAAAATTACCAAAACTCGCCACCCTAGATCTCATCGTCCCGGCGTTGGCGATCGGCATGTTCTTTGGAAGGCTGGGATGCTTTATGAATGGTTGCTGCTATGGCGGTCTTTGCACTGACGAAACCTGGGGCGTCCAATTCCCATTGGGAAGTCCCCCTTACATGCGTCATCTGGATCAGGGGCTATTGTTTGACACGCCGCTGGCTCAAAAAGGCATCCATGCCGAATTCCAGTATCGCGATGGCTATCGCTGGGAAGGCAAGGTCGTGACAATCGAACCGGAGTCGGTGGGAGCAGCAAGTGGCTTGGAACCAAACAATACTATCATCATTCAAATGCGTCTACTCGATGGAGCGTTCAGCGAGTTTTTCGAAAAAGGCTTGTCGACACAAACTGCCTTTGAATTGATCGGGCCTCGGGGAGTCATCGATGACCTTCTGGTTGGCGATATGCCTGCTCGCTCCTTAACTGTCTATCCAGCTCAGATTTTTAGTAGCATCAACGGTGGTTTACTTTGCTTGATTCTGTGGGCATATTTTCCGTATCGGACACGTGACGGACAGATTCTAGCGCTAGTTTTCATACTCTACCCGATCACTCGGTTTTTGCTTGAGTGGGTACGTTCAGACGAATTGGGTCAGTTAGGTACAGGATTTACCATTTCTCAATTATTCAGCATCCTGACAATTCTGTGTGGCATCGGTCTTTGGATTTTCACCTACGTCAGAAATCAGCCACTGGCTTATCCCAGCCAGAAATCTCGGGAACTCGCCACAGCAAAAGACACATAGTTTGACTTCTTTGGGGTGGCATACAAAGATGATTATTACTCCATAGAGGCGATTTGCCGGAGTACCCGAATTCCTGCACTTTTCGGGAACTTTTATACCACTCTGAATATCTAAAGTATTACGGCGGCCGTGTCTCAAGAAGAACAAGAGCTAATTCGAAGCATCTTAGCGGGATCCAGCGAAGCATTTGAACAGCTAATCGCACCCTATGGAGATCGCTTGTTTAATACGCTTTCGCATATTCTTAGGAGCGCGGAAGCTGCTGAAGACGTGTTGCAGGATGCTTTGGTTCAAGCCTTTGTCAAGTTGAACACTTACCAGGGTAAGAGCTCGTTCTATACATGGCTTTATCGAATCGCAGTCAACTTAGCGTTTAGTTACCGGCGGCGGGAACGTCCTATGATTTCCATGGATAGTCAAAAAAGTGAACTGGGTGATGAACCTGTGTCCACCATGGATGCAGTCGATGCCGAAAGTTTGCGTTCTGAACGAGCAGAGTTACTATACGCAGCCATCGGCGACTTAGCCGAGGAGTTCCGTGCCGTCATCATTCTTCGTGAAATTGAAGGGTGTGACTACGAAACCATTGGAGGCATACTACAAATCAACCCGGGAACCGTCCGCAGCCGCCTACATCGAGGTCGAATGCAGCTGCGAGAAAAACTGCTTCCTCTGTTCAAAGATTCATCAGCCCCATGAAGGAAATGAACGAAGAACTAATTAGCGCGTATTTAGACGATGAACTTTCGCCACAGGAGCGAGAGGACGTAGAACGTGCGCTAACTCAGAACGCAGCACTGCGACAACTAAAGGACGAGCTTCAGGCGTTGCGAGACGACTTCGATTCACTACCGGTCTACCACCATCGTGACTTGGAGTTGGTAGTGAGCAGCATCGTCGGCGAGAGCCCACCTCCTGCTGCTATCGTCAGACCAACCTCCACGCCCACTGCGAACAAAACCCGCCTGTGGATTCCTATCGCGTTTGGACTGGCTGCCTGCCTGTTGGCAGTCATCACTCTGCTGCCTGACCGGAATTCTGAATCCGAGCAACTGACGATGTCCGTCGCTGATCAAGCAAATCAGCATGAGCCCGGCGAACAGGAGTCGGATGCCGTTCACTCAGAAGGCCAGTTCGCCCTGAGTAAAGAAGCGGCAATGGGCGGTGGAATGGCAGGTGCTATTACAGCCAGCGACACTCCCGGCGATCTGGATTCCAATGGCGGTTTCGGGCAGGCAAACCAGCCTTCGGCTGGAGCCAGCGAAGAAGGGCTGGAGCGAGCGATGGCCGACAACAATGTGGATGCCATGGCTAATCTCATCGTCCAGTCGCGTATGGCCCCCGATCATACAATTGCCCTAACTGTTTCTCGCGATCAGCTTGAAGGCCTCTTGGCTATTATCGATCCCCCGGCGGGAAGTAAACCGTCACCACCAGCGGGTAGCCGGATCGAAAAATCAGCCGGAGCCCCTTTCCAGTCTCAACGCAATGTACGACCGGCGGAAGCATCGAATCAAAACGCTGATTTCCGGAGCCAGACCAAAAGACGAGCCATTGCCTATGCGATTGAGCAGACTCCTGAGGAGCTTACCAATGTTCTTGCGCAGCTTGAAGTGCAACGACAGCGAAAGTACCGGCTCGCAAATGAGGACGAAGATCTGGCTGAGCAAAGTACACAGGACAACAATGATCCGCTCGACAAAAAGCCAACGCCTAAGCAACTTGAAAAGGCAAAACTACAGGTCGCCAAGCTGGCTGACGCCAAACCGGACGGAAAGCTCAATGTACTGTTTCTAATTACACTTACGCCCTCGAATGCCTTCGAAAAGGGTGAGCCAGCCGATACTGTCCCGTTGCCCAACGATAAGTAATTAAGCTGGTTTGTCGATAGGTTCTCAATTATCGACAGGTTTTCCCCACCCTATTTACAAGCGTCATACTGGTTAAAACACTGGCATTTACAGGGTAAATCACCTTCTTGTGATCCATTGCTTTTACTTTTGTTTACAGGTGCTAGTCTTATCTCTTCTCAAGACATTTGAAGCACCCAATTAAACATTAGCGATTCAGGAAGATAGACGCATGATGCAAGGCGATTTGTTTAATGACGGCAATCCTAACGAGTTTCATGGAGATTCCTCTGATTTCAGTGAAGTTGGTGGAAACGCTGATCAAGGCAGTCACGGGCAATTTGATATTCAGAGCGAGGAGCCTGAAGCAGCCGAACTGGAGGAGACTTCGGTACCGGCAAATTCAAATTCCCCTGCCAGCGATGGCGAATCTTTAAGCTCGGACGAAGTTCTAGAAGCATCTGTTGAAGAAGTGTCCTCTGTGGACACCGCCGTGCTAGAGCAGGAAGAAGAAGAGTTCGACGCTGAACTTGTTCGTTCAACCTCTGAACCTTTCATCAACCAATGGGAAACGCTCGTCAGCCAGACTAACTGGCAAAAGGGTGAAATCATACACCAGTGGCGTGCCGCGTTAATCGATGCCGGTGCTCCTGTTCAGGAATACTCGGACGAAGCCTGGGCAAAGCACTTTTATGGATCGATTTCCGGTCAGCACGTTGGTCGACTTCGCCGAGTGTTCCAGCGCTTTGGCGACAGTCATCAGGAGTTTGATCATCTGTCTTGGACTCACTTTCAGGCGGCCCTCGACTGGCCCGACGCTGAAATGTGGTTAGAAGGTGCTCTTCAAAACAACTGGTCCGTTTCTTCCATGCGGGAACAGCGCTGGGAAGCGATGGGCGGAGCACCTAGCGAAAAGCCGGATGACAAGGATGTCATCTATGCTGAGCTAGACGAAGACGTAATTAAACAGCCGTCTGAAGAGCAGCCTATTAAGAACGATTATGCTCCTGGCGATTCGACGATCCGTGGCGCCTACGACGAAGCATCGGCTGGGGCCGATTATTCAACCGGACCGGACTTTGGAGACGGTGACAGTTACAATCGCCCCGAAAGCCCTGCCATCGAAGCTGCCGGGCGTGAATTCGAAACTTCTGGTACCGTAGCCGTTGCGCCTGAAGATGCCATTCGCCCATTTGAGAATCTGGAGCTGTTACCCACAGACCTGCAAAATGCATTGGATGAATTCAAGATTGCCATCCTCAAACACAAAGCCACTGGCTGGGAAGAAGTTGAAGCAGCTCAGGTGACCGGTCATTTGTATGCCTTGATTCAAATGGTGGAATTGCCGAGTGAACAAACCGTCCCCGTGTCAGGGGCAGACAACAAACTCGAGTCGGAAGCTGTAGCACCTGAATCAGATCCGGAAGACGATATCGCTCCGTTTTAATTTCCGCGAGCCATGAAAGGCCGAAGGAGATCCGAAATGTCATTTACCGTTCGAAGCATGACGGCCGACGATCGGCACGAAGTTGCTGAGCTCATTTACATTTCGATTAACCACTGGTATCAAACCCATGGCTGCCCGCCGATCTTTACCGGTGGCCCTGCCAGTTGCAACATCTTCTTCGATGTCTATGAAGCGTTAGATCCTGACTGTGGACTGGTTGCTGAGCACAACGAAACCGGTAAGCTCATGGCGTCCTGTTTCTATCATCCCCGTCAGTACCATGTATCGCTGGGCATCATGACGGCACATCCAAATCACTTTGGGAGCGGGGCCGGAAAAGCTATTCTGCAAGCGATTATTGATTATTCCAACGACCAACAAAAACCGTTGCGATTGACTCAAAGTGCAATCAATGTCGATTCCTTTTCGCTTTACAACAAAGCTGGGTTTGTTCCTCGTCATGCCTATCAGGATATGTTTTTAGAAATCCCTGAAACCGGCTTTGAACCTGAGCCGGATGGGCTAGAGCATGTCCGCGATGCCACTCTCGACGATCTCTCTGCAATGAGTGAGCTCGAATACAAGATTTCCCGCATAACCCGAGAAAAAGACTACCGTTATCTGATCGAGAATAAAGACGGTCTCTGGGGTATGTCAGTAGCTGTCTGCCCGGAAACGAATCAGCTTTCTGGATTTCTGGGATCCTGCCACCACCCCGCTACGAACTTAATCGGCCCTGGTGTTGCCATTAATGATGACGTGGCTACAGCACTCCTGGCGCATCAATTAAATCAGCACGCGGGCAAGACGCCAGTTTTTTTACTGCCTGTGGAATCCGAGCAATTGGTGCGAACAGCCTATAGCTGGGGTGCGCGAAATTGTGAGATGCATTTCTGTCAGGTCTATGGAGAATTCCAGCCCTTTGATGGAGTCAACATTCCGACCTTTATGCCAGAGACGGGCTAATTCTTTGCGAGGTCTTTTGAGACCCTACTCGAGATTGGACAGACTTTAAAAGTCGTATTCCAACCCCACATAAGCACCATGCAATAGGATGCTTTCGTTGCTCTGAAGTTGCGGGCTTGTGGTAAAGTTCTGTAGAGGTTGAGCAAGTTGATTGGCCGGCAACGCCAAGCCAGTCACAGCGACCATCCTGTACCCTGCCGTAATTCGACACCGATCACTGCATCGATAGAGAAAACCCAAATCAATCTGCCCCAACATCGCAACATCATCTTTGGTCTGTGAACTGTCAACATTCAATGGCGAGGACTGGTCTCCCGCATAAACAAATCCGTCGGCTGAGCGGAATTGGGTTTGTAATGTGATTGCATTGGCGAACACACCGGCCTTTACGCCAACGTGCCATTCCAGTTGTTGGCTTGGCTGCCAGTGCAATAAAGAGCCAAGTTGAAATCCAAACAGATGATTATCTCCCTGGCTTGCCAGCTGTTGCTCGTCCATAGATAAGCTTAAATCTTCACTGGCTTTGAAAAATCGAAATCCGGCGAAGTAGTCTAATTCAATTTGATCACTGCGTGTCGACCCACCCCAGTTCATCTCTAGGTTGTGGTACTGAAAACCTCGTGCCAAACCGATGTCCTGTGCAGCATCAACGGCATCTGTTACCGAGGTGCCACCGGCTCCATAGCTCAGTCCATTGATATCCAATTCGGATTCGAATCCACCGGTCGGCTCATGAAGCTCGGCAGAATCTCCTGAAGTGAATAGTCCCCAATATACGAGCTCGACTCGTTTGTCGTTTGCGAGCTGTTTCGAAAGTGATGCTTCAAATCCACCCGCAGTGTCTAAATCAGCATCACGTGTCGTCAATTGGCTCCCAGAAGGATTTGAGACTAGAGACTGCGAAGCCGAGTTATCTTTTGTCATGACTAAGCCACGAAGCTGAAGGTCCCATCCGGAGACTGCAACAGCCGTGGCCCAATGATTTTCCTGATGGTAAAACCTGACATCATTTTGGACGGCGTTCAGTCGTTGGTCATGAGCTCGATTCGGAGACCATCGAGAATGAAGTCGACCGGAGTCCTCCTGACGTATGGGAGAAGGGAATGATTGTGTCAAACGCTGAGGATTGGATGGCGAAACTGGACCTAGTGGGTCTAGTTGAGCAGGCGAAGAGGGCTTTTGTCCGGCTTCAAGAGAAGTGAACGGAGCCGTGTTGGCCGCCCGCTGGGCTCTTGCCGTCCAGCCCGAATTTATAGCAAGCGGTCGAGCAGGTTCACGATAGGGGTCAAATAGAGATGGCTCGTGTTGCGAGATAGTCTCAGCAGCAAGAGTGGTGGTAAACACCACTGTCAGCAAAAGCAAAGCCTGGATAGATTGCCGCATCATATCTGTGGAACATCTCGCCTTTAAAAGGGGTTTGCCAGTGCGACTAAAACCGCACTGGCAAACAAAAACAGGGATGATACGTCTGGTAGGGGGGGGTTGGCTTTGTCTGCTGAAACTGAAATCGGCCTGTTAACACTTTGTTAATTCGTCGAAACCGGAGACAATTCTAAGGTTCGTTAAATCGGCTCGCTACAATCGTTACGGCCTGTATGACACGCCTTTCCAAGTACGTAGATCACTCAAATCCCGTCTACTCGATGCAATGCGTATAACCAGTACAACCTGTAAGGCCGCTTTTACTTAAGACATCTAGGCCTGTCACCCTAAGTGATTCTCGAGCCGCAGCGATTTCCGCTCATTCACAATCAACGCTGCCACGGTTATATTTGAAGATTAATGAATAATAGATTCGCCGTTATGGCTCCCTTAGGAGATTACTATCGTGGCTGACAAATACGATGTTTACCGTGAAGCTTTGGTAATGGAAGAAGATACCGTTTGGCCTGAAGGGCTGGACGTTGCTAATAAACCAACTATCCATCGCGCTCTACATGACAGCGCCGAACAGTGTGCAGCGATAGAATATGTACGGACGCACACCGGATTCTGTCGCAAAATTACTGCCTCCGCTGAAGACATTCAACGGGTGAGCTAGACTCATTTTGACCAAGAAATAGGCTCAACTTTGACTGTTGAATCCACTACCGTTCATGTCGGCCTAGCCGAACGCAGCTACGACATTCATATCGGTTCCGATAATCTCCCTACCGTGGGTGAGCTCGTCGCCGGTCTCGAAGACGTAACTCACGCGATTCTGATTACCGACTCCAATGTTCGTGAGTTGTACGGAGAGACTGCACGCAAGTCTCTCTCCAGTGCCAACCTGCAAGTGGACATCATGACGGTACCTGCCGGGGAATCGAGTAAGTCGGCCGGAATTGCCGAAGAGCTTTGGAAGCAACTACTCTCACTCGGCGCCGACCGCAAGTCTGTAATCGTCGCACTGGGCGGAGGCGTTGTCGGAGACTTAGCGGGGTTTGTAGCGGCAACCTATGGGCGTGGCATACGCTTTGTACAAATCCCCACTACACTATTGGCCACAGTGGACAGTAGTGTTGGTGGCAAAGTCGGGATCAATTTGCCCGGCGCTAAGAATATGGTTGGTGCCTTCTGGCAACCACAATCCGTACTGATTGATGTCAATGTTCTGCAAAGCCTGCCGGCACGTGATTATCATGCCGGGCTGGCAGAAGTGGTCAAGTATGGAGTCATTCAGGACGAAGGGTTTTTCAGTCGACTGGAAAACAATGTCGGTCTGATTCTCGACCGCGACCCTGAATTCATGCGGGACGTCATTGCCCGTTGCTGTGAATTAAAGGCTTACGTCGTTGAAAATGACGAGCGTGAAACAACGGGCCTGCGAGCGATTTTGAATTACGGGCACACCTTCTGCCACGCGATCGAGGCGTGTACCGGGTACGGAACTTATATGCACGGCGAAGCCGTTGCCATCGGCATGTTGTGTGCCTCTCGGTTGGCCGAATCCCTTAACCGAATCACCGCTGAAGATACGGCACGTCAGCGTGACTTGCTGGAACAACTCAACCTGCCTATCGACCTACCCGCGGATTTTGAAAGAGAGCCAATGGTCGAAGCCATGAAGAAGGACAAAAAGGCGGAGCACGGAAAGATTCGATTTATCCTGCCGTCACGTATTGGCCATGTCGAACTGGTCGATGATGTCGAGGACTCACTAGCACTTGCCGCATTCAATTAACGGGCACTCAAGCAAAATTCCACTATGAGAAAACTACACACCTTTGAGCAGGAGCTAGATGCCAACCGGTTTACCGCCGTGTTGACCGTCAATCAGGTGGAAGCTCAGGTTTTGCGGAGCAACGATAATCAATGGGATTTGTGGATCATCGATGAAGATGCTCTGAGCCAGGCCGGGAAATTACTCGGTGAATATCAATCGAACCCGGATTCACCACAGATTCAGATGGCTTTGGCCAAGGCCAAAAAAATTCAACAGCAGTTGAAGCAGGAAAAAGCCGAACGCATTAAGCAAGCCAAGAAGATTGAAGTGCGAACGCAGTTCCGCGACCCTCATCATATGATGGCGGCGATGCAGCGCAAGGACACGCTGACTCGCAAAATTATCTTGTTGTGTGCAATCGTCTTTGGCGCCAGTCTGGTGTTCCAATCGCAAGATGGGTCACAAGAGAATTTCGTTAGAAACGCTTTGGAAGCTCAATTCCAACAAATCTCCCAGGGGCAGATTTGGCGACTAATTACCCCAGTATTTGTGCATGGAACAGGTCAAGAATTCCTCTTTGACTTCTTGCACATCTTCTTCAATATGTATTGGATGTACTGGCTCGGTACGCGACTCGAGATTCAATTTGGCCTCAAGACGTATTTGGGACTTTTTCTGATCGCTGGAGTCGCGAGTATCTTAGTGCCCTTACTCACGCCAGAAACGGGGCTACTGGGAATCCGTGGGCTTGGGGGCGGCTCGGTGGTGGGTATGTCCGGTGTTGTCTACGGGGTCATCGGTTTTGGCTGGTGCAAAATGAAGATGAAACCATCGGTCGGAATGCTCATCACCCCGTTTGTACTCATGTTTTCGATTGGCTGGATGTTGTTCGGCATTGTCTCCGCAAGTTCTTCTCAGGGGGTCGGCTACATTAGCTCGATAAGTCATCTCGCACACCTGGTGGGGCTGCTTACTGGCGCGATGTACGCCTTTGTTCATACCAAGCTGGGTAAATAGAGAGAGTCACAATGAAGCCAGATGTTCAGGGCAAGCTGGTCATCATAAGCATCTTTGGTGTGGCAATTGCCATGAGCATCTATGCCTGGTGGCATAATATTCACACGGGCAATCAAGTGATCGAGTTTTTTGGTGTCGAAAATGCCACTCGATTACGACATGCTGATTCCATCGATTTATTGATCCTCGATGCTGATGCACAGGGACAAGTCAATGAACGATTTAATACATCAGCAGGCCCCAGCTCCATTCTGTCGGAACAGAGTATCACGAATACACCAGGCATGGTCCATCTCCGACACATGTTTATTCAGGATCACACCTATCGATGGGATCAGGGAGTTCCGGAATTGCCTTCGAGCTGGGCCTTTGCTTTACGATTCAAAGATTCGACCGGAACCACCACATTAGTCTTCGCGCCTGCCAATTACGTTGTCGAACACGTGGAAACCGGGAAACTGTTATTAATGGGTGACTTATTAGACAATCTGATCCGTTATCTGACCGAAAGCAAATTAATAACTCTCGACGACGTTACTGAACCCTAAATTCTTAGCGAACTTACCACGTGGATATTTATTCTCCAGCCAATGACGACAAGTATCAGCACGGCGATGCTCCTCAGGGAGAGGGGCTTACTGATGATGTCATTATCAGCCCTGATACACAGCGTGAAAATCGTATTCCTCCCAATCAGGCCCGTACTCGTAAATGGCCTGTACTGGATGCCAGTGGTACGCCTTCCATCCCTGACAATTGGGAACTGAAAATCTTTGGCTTGGTAGACAATCCACTAACGCTTTCCATGGAAGCATTTCAAGCCGAGCCTCGGGTGAAAGTCTTTGCGGACTTTCACTGTGTCACACAATGGTCGCGTCTGGGTAACCTGTGGGAAGGCGTTTCCAGTCTTCATTTATTAGAGCGAGCAGGCATTCAGGACGCAGCCAAGTACGTCATTCTGCACGGCTATGATAACGGCTGGACCACCAATTTACCGCTCGAGGATTTCCTCCAGGCCGATGTGCTTCTGGCCGACCTGCATGATGGGCAGCCGATCGATGCGGACCATGGTGGGCCCGTCCGAGCCATGGTACCTCAGCTGTATGCCTGGAAAAGTGCAAAATGGGTCTGTGGTATCGAACTTGTAGCCGAAGATCAGCCGGGCTATTGGGAGCGTGGTGGTTACCATAATCACGGTGATCCCTGGAAAGAAGAACGCTGGGGGCGTTCTTAATTCGACTCGCTAATCCTGAGTCGCCCAGAAACCTCCACGAGCGTGGTCATATTGTGCTTCCTGCCCACGATGGTCCAGTTTCAATTGGCCATCTCGGTATACTTCCGTACCCATCACGTAGGTTCGCACTGCCCAACCTTGTAGTGTGACCCCATTCCAGGGCGACCACTTGCACTTGGTTTGCTGGTCTTCGTTACGAATTTCCTTCCGCAGGTTCATATCAATCAACGCCAGATCTGCATCGTAACCCACTTCGATCCGACCTTTATTGACTATGTCCCAAACTCTGGCCGGCGCATCACACATCCATGACACCACTTGCTGCAAGGTGCAATTGCCCTGATTGACTTCATTAAGAATGAGGGCCAGCGAGTTCTCTACTGCTGGCAACCCGGAGGGTGATGCAGGATAGCCCTGAGCCTTTTCTTCCAGTGTGTGAGGAGCATGGTCCGTCGCGATAACCTGAATTCGGCCCGCATGCAAAGCCTCCCACAACTTGACATTATCTTCCGCATGTTTGATCGACGGATTCATCTGGATCAGATTGCCAAGACGATCGTAGTCATCCACATTGAAAAACAAATGGTGTGGACAAGCCTCTGCTGTAATCAACCCACCAAAGTCGCCCAGGAAGTCCGCTTCGATTCCGGTCGAGACATGCAGTACATGAAACCGATGGTTGTGTCGCTGTGCCAAATCAATCGCTCGCCGAGTGGCGATGACAGCCGCTTCATAATCTCGAATTCTGGAATGATCGCGGACGTCTGTTGTGCCGGCGTACTTTTCCTTATTCGCTCGTACTGTTGTTTCATCTTCACAATGGGCGGTGATGGGCAAAGTGGTTAAAGCAAAAATCCGCTCCAATGCTTCCTGTTCATCGACCAGCAAGTTGCCGGTGCTCGAACCGATGAAGATTTTGATGCCTGGCGTACGATGAGCCCGGCTCAGCTCTTCCGCATTTTCCGGAGTGGCTCCAATGTAGAAGCCATAATTCACCATACTGTTTTGAGCACCGAGAGCGAGTTTGTCTTCCAACAACTCTTGCGTAATCGCATTAGGAATTGTGTTGGGCATTTCCAGAAAAGTCGTCACGCCACCGGCGGCACAAGCTCGGCTGGCATGAGTCAGATCTTCTTTATGAGTTAAACCCGGTTCTCGAAAATGAACCTGATCATCGATCACGCCCGGAATGAGATGCAGGCCTTCCGCGTCAACAACCTCATCCGCCGTGGTGGCAATAGATGGGTCAATCGCTGCTATCTTGTTATCTTCAATTAGAACGGAAACCTGGGCGATTTCCTTGGGCAGTACAACCTGTGCATTCTTAATTAGCGTCTTCATACCATTCCTGTCATCCCTCTACACTCGAGGCTGACAGCGCATGGTCAATCAAGGCGCGACACAGCCTAGAGCTTAACTCCAAATTCCTTCTCTGCTCTTATTCTTAACGCTTGCTGAAAGTAGGGGAAAGGGTAGCGTGAGTGTTTCTTTCTGGCATATGAATAGATACCCAGAACCATAGAAACTGGAAGGATACGTTTCTCTACCAGTGTAGCAACTCGTTCGATAAAAAGGTGTTCGGTAGGCTTCCGAGCTTTCAGCCCAGCTTTGAGCTGATCAACAAGCGGAGCGATATCAGCCGCCCAGACCTGCCCTACAGTTGCAAAACCTGTCAGACAACCTGCGATAAATATTCGTCGCTTCATGTTGGAATTCCTACAAAAACTAGAATCAAACCTTCCATTCGTTCGGCGATTTGTACTTCATCGCCGGTGGTAATGACAAGGCCATTTCCAGCATCACATCGACTGGCAGAACATCGAAACCCTCAAGTTTTAGATCGTGTTCTCACGCATAGTTACTACTAATTGGGGGCTCAGTACCGATTCTTTGGTAAGAAGCAACGAAATTCCTAATTTACTTCGATTGACCCAGTATAAATGCACGATTTATACTATTAGTTGGGCCTGTTTCCCTAGAAGTGGTACGCTTCGGTGTGGAATCAAGGCAATTAATTCAAAACATACAACGAGTGGTTGTGTTGAAGGAGGTGACCGAATGTTACGCATTCCCGGTCAAGCTGGTAAAGATAATTGTGATAAGGACGTAGGCCCTAGTCGTCGTGATATTCTCCGCGTTGGTGGTTCTGCCATGATGGGCATGTCCCTAGGGCAGATGATGGAGCTTCAGAGCGCCAAAGCCAATAACGAAACCACTGGTGGCGGTCCTGGATGGAACAAAGCCAAGAGCGTGATTCTGGTTTACCTACAGGGTGGCCCAAGTCATCTGGATCTATGGGATCCTAAAGACGATGTGCCTGATAATGTACGTAGTGTTTTTAAACGCATTCCTACCAAAGTGCCAGGAATGGACGTCACTGAAAACCTGCCCAAGCTGGCGCAGATCACTGACAAGCTCACCATGATTCGCTCTATGAGTTACACGCCTGTCGGGCTGTTCAACCACACAGCAGCGATCTATCAGATACACACAGGTTACACTGCCGACAAAGTTAGTCCTTCCGGTCAGCTCGAACCTCCGACTCCGAAAGACTTCCCTAACTTCGGAAGTAACATCATTCGTATTAAACCGCCGGAAGTTCCAATGCTTCCATTCGTGATGATGCCACGACCACTTCAGGAAAGTAATGTTGTTAACAAATCCGGTACTGCTGGGTTCCTGGGACGTGCTTATGACCCTTATTACTTGTTCCCACCAGGATCTGACCTGGACCAAAGCAAGATGGATAAGATCAACGTCGACGATCTTCAGTTGCGTAAAGAAGTTTCGACTGGTCGTTTAGATCGTCGAGCTCGCTTACGAGATCTAATCAATCAGGGCATGCCACAAATTGATAAGGCAACAAAAGATTACGGTCTGAATGAATACTATGATTCAGCAATGAATCTCATTAGCTCGGGTCGCGCTCGGGACGCTTTCGACCTAACGAAAGAATCCAATGCGACACGTGACCGTTATGGCCGAACCACTTTTGGTCAAAGCTGTCTGCTAGCTCGCCGTCTTGTCGAAGCCGGTACTCGCGTTGTCGAAGTCATTTGGCCAAAGGTTGCCAACTCCGATCGCCATTCGTTTGACGTACACGTTGGCCTATCGGGCCGTATGAAGAACGAATCGGGGCCGATGCTCGATGCGGGTCTTAGTGGTCTGATCGGCGACCTGGATGAACGTGGAATGCTCGATGACACCCTTGTTGTTGCCATCGGCGAATTTGGCCGTAGCCCGCAACGCGGTGTCAGTACATCAGGGAATTCCAATAGTGATGACGGACGTGACCACTGGCCATACTGTTATACTGCTATTGCTGCGGGTGCCGGAGTGAAACGTGGATTCGTCTACGGTGAATCCGATAAAACCGGTTCTGCCCCATTACGGGATCCGGTACACCCAACAGAAATGCTGGCAACGATGTACCACAGCGTTGGGATTAACCCGAATTCGATCGTTTACAACCACTTGAATCAGCCTCGTGAACTCGTCAAAGCTGATCCTGTGACCGCGATCTTTAGCTAACCAAACAAAATCCCCCGAGCCATTGAATGTCTTCATCGCTCGGGGGTTTTTATGCGCTTTTAAAAGCTCCAAGGCTTAAGCTGTTTCGCCGTTAGGCTCGATCCTGTAAAGCCACGACACTCATCTCTTCTTCCCGCAATGCTTCCATTGCTTTGACAGCTGCTTCGGCTGCCTGAATAGTCGTAATACAGGGTACTCCATACTGAACAGCGGCCGCTCGAATTTTGCCTTCATCGGTGCGTGCGCCTTTACCATTGGGCGTGTTCATCGCTAACGTCACTTCCCCATCAATCAGATGGTCAATTAGATTAGGATGCCCTTCGGCAATTTTCTTCACTCGCTGAACCGGGATGCCAACTTCCTCAATAGACGCCGCTGTTCCTTCAGTCGCCATCAGCGTAAAGCCAAGTGCATACAGCCGCTTCGCCAGATCTTTAATAATCTCTTTGTGGCGTTGGGTCACGCTGAGGAAGATATTGCCTTCCTTGGGAAGTATGATCCCTGCTCCTAACTGACTCTTGGCAAAGGCAATCGAGAACCTTTCACTGGAACCCATGACTTCCCCGGTGGATCGCATTTCCGGTCCAAGAATAATATCGACGCCGGAGAATTTACGGAATGGGAAGACACTCTCCTTGACTGACACATGTCCTGGAATCGGAGCGGCTTCGATGCCGAGCTCATCCAGAGTCTTACCTGTCATCACCTGAGTAGCAATCTTTGCCACTGGAAAGCCAGTCGCTTTAGCGACAAATGGTACGGTACGACTCGCTCGTGGATTAACTTCCAAAACATAGATTTTGTGCTCGCCATCTTCCCGCTTAACCGCGAATTGGATATTCATCAGGCCGCATACCTGTAATTCCATCGCGAGCGAAACAGTGGCCTTTCGAATTTCTTCGATGACAGGCCCTGGCAAACTATACGGAGGAATCGCACACGCCGAGTCACCTGAATGTACTCCGGCTTCTTCGATGTGCTCCATGATGCCGGAGACGACTACTCGATTGCGATCACAAATGGCATCAACATCGACTTCCGTGGCATCTTCGAGGAATTTGTCGATCAGGACAGGCTGCCCCTGAGCCACGACAAAGGCTTCCGCAACGAATCGTTCGAACTGGGCGTGATCATAACAAATCTCCATCGCGCGACCACCCAATACAAAACTCGGACGAACCAATACCGGGTAACCGATCTCAGCCACTTCCAGTCGAGCTTCTTCCATGTTACGGGCAATCCCGTTAGGCGGTTGATGCAGCCCGAGCTTGTTTAACAGTTGCTGGAATTTTTCCCGGTCTTCCGCGGCTTCGATCGTATCCACGGTTGTACCAATAATCGGTACACCGGCATTCTGTAGGCCACGAGCCAGGTTAAGTGGCGTCTGACCGCCAAATTGTACAATCACACCGTCTGGCTGTACGCGATCGCAAATGTTTAACACATCTTCAATTGTCAATGGTTCAAAAAACAGCAGATCACTGGTGTCATAGTCCGTACTGACGGTTTCAGGGTTCGAGTTCACCATAATGGACTCGATTCCCATTTCTCGCAGAGCAAAACTGGCATGACAACAACAGTAGTCAAACTCAATCCCCTGTCCGATTCGGTTTGGCCCGCCTCCAAGGATCATGATCCGCTTTTTGCCCTCTGGCTTTTCCGGGGCTTCGTTCTCTTCTTCATAAGTCGAGTAGTAATAAGGCGTATAGGCTTCAAACTCAGCGGCACAAGTGTCAACGGATTTGAAAACAGGAATCACGCCCTGCTCTTTACGCCATTGACGAACAGCGATTTCGCTGGTGTTTAGTAGCGTTGCGACCTGACGGTCTGAATATCCGTTTTGCTTGATTCGTTTGAGCAGTCGCTGATCGATGTTGTCTATCGCACCACAGGCAACAATCTCTTCTTCGATTTCTACCAATTCGTAAAGCTGATCAAGGAACCAGGGGTCTATATAGGTAATCTCGAACAACTGTTCCGGTGTATAGCCGGCTTTGATTGCATATCGCAAATACCACGCGCGTTCCGAATTCGGAATGCTAAGTTTTGACCGAATTTCTTCATCGCTGGGCTGCTCATCCGTTCCCCATAGATCTTTACCGTCACACCCAAAGCCAAAGCGGCCAACCTCGAGTCCACGCAATGCCTTTTGGAAAGACTCTTTAAATGTCCGTCCAATGGCCATGGTCTCACCAACACTCTTCATTTGTGTCGTGAGTGTCGAATCTGCTTCCGGGAACTTCTCAAACGCGAAGCGAGGAATCTTCGTGACGACATAGTCGATCGTGGGCTCAAAGCAGGCGAGCGTCTCACGAGTAATGTCATTCTTCAATTCGTTCAGGCTGTATCCAACTGCTAACTTGGCAGCGATCTTCGCGATTGGGAAGCCCGTTGCTTTACTTGCCAACGCACTGGAGCGACTTACTCGCGGATTCATTTCAATCACGATCATTCGGCCATCGTCCGGATTGATCGCAAACTGGATATTCGATCCACCTGTTTCAACACCAATTTCACGAATCACAGCAAGCGATGCATCTCGCATTCGCTGGTACTCTTTATCGGTCAACGTTTGAGCTGGGGCCACGGTGATCGAATCACCCGTGTGAATTCCCATCGGGTCGAAGTTTTCGATAGCACAGATAATGACGACGTTGTCATCCTTATCCCGCATCACTTCCATTTCATACTCTTTCCAGCCAATGATGGACTCTTCCACCAACACTTCCGTCACTGGAGACTGATCCAGGCCGCTGCGAACGAGCGTATCAAACTCTTCACGGTTATAGGCAATAGCCGACCCTGCTCCACCCATCGTAAATGAGGGGCGAATGACCGCGGGCAATCCAATCTCTCCAAGGAAGCCCCGAGCTTCTTCAATCGTGTGTACCGTTTGCCCGTGACAGACATCCAGGCCAATCTTTTCCATCGCCACCTTAAATTGGTCACGCTCTTCTGCTTTGGCAATCACCGCTGCATTCGCAGCTATCATCTCGACGCCATGTTTTTCGAGCACGCCGTGTCGGTCCAAATCCATTGCTACATTGAGGCCGGTTTGCCCGCCAAGCGTTGGCAGCATGGCGTCGGGCTTCTCTTTGGCGATTACCTTCTCAACCATCTCCCAGGTTAAAGGCTCGATATACGTTCGATCCGCGACAGACGGGTCCGTCATAATCGTCGCTGGATTGGAGTTAACCAACACAACCTCGTAGCCTTCTTCACGCAAGGCTTTACAAGCCTGTGTTCCTGAATAATCAAATTCACATGCCTGACCAATCACAATCGGTCCGGATCCAATAAGCAAAATCTTTTTAATGTCGTCGCGACGTGGCACCGGCTATTACTTTCTATGTCTATGATTCAATTGAAGCTGGTTCAATATCCGCACTTTCTTCTATCCTTGCACTCGGGCAGCCCCTGATCACTGTGTAGTAACAGCCTCAAAAAACGTTCCACACAGTTCTCGGCAGAATTAGCGCATAAAATTTCCTGATTTTATCCCGCCGAATACCCTTTTAGCAAGCGGCCGAAGGTTAATTTTGCAACTTCGAGGACGCTATTCCCTGATCGCACTCTGTACCGCCGCTCGTTGACAGCCCAGAAGCTCGTATCTAGCATAAACACTTCCCAACCTTCTTTTCCTCAGCATGTAAGAGTAGTCGTGGCCAGTCCCTCAAGATCAGGCGTTTTTGCAAAAGATACCGATAGTCGAGTTGAGCTTTTTACTGAGAGCATCAGCTTTGACGCTCGCCTCTATGCGCACGATATCCAGGGCTCGATCGCACACGCCCAAATGCTTGAAAAAGTAGGAATCTTATCTGCTGAAGAACAACAGGCAATCGAAACCACGCTGCTTGAAATCAAACAAGATATCGAAGCGGGCAATTTTACAACTTCGATTTCTCTTGAAGACATCCACATGCATATCGAGAAGATGCTGATCGATAAGCTGGGGGATACCGGGCGAAAACTACATACAGGACGGAGTCGAAACGATCAGGTCAGTACAGACTTCCGATTATGGATTCGAGATGCACTCGATCGCGTCGATCAGTTGCTGCTGCAGTTACAGCAAGCGTTTGTCGGGCGTTGTGACCAGGATTTCGAAACGATCATTCCCGCATACACTCACCTACAACGAGCCCAGCCAGTATTGGCCTCTCACTACTGGCTTGCATACTGTGAGAAATTTCAGCGAGATCGTGAGAGAATTGCCGATTGTCGAAAGCGACTTAATGTCTCCAGCCTCGGTGTTGCCGCTCTGGCCGGAACGTCCATACCCATTGACCGACAAGATACGGCTGAACGATTGGGATTTGCCGACGTGGCTGCCAATAGCCTGGACGTCTCAAGCGATAGAGACTTCGTGCTGGAATCAGCCTTTGCACTGTCTGTGATATCGACTCACTTAAGTTGCTGGGCCGAAGAATGGATTCTATGGAAAACAGTCGAATTCGATTTTATCGATCTTCCACAGGACTTCTGCACGGGGTCTTCAATCATGCCCCAAAAGATTAACCCGGATATCCTCGAGTTAGTGAGAGGTAAAACAGGCCGAGTCATTGGCAGCCTGCAAACACTATTGGTGCTCGTCAAGGGTCTACCGCTGGCTTACAACCGAGATCTACAAGAAGATAAGCCCGCCTTATTTGACGCCTTTGATACCGTGGAAGCCTGTCTCGATATTGCCGCTCCCTTGGTAGAAGGAGCACGCATCAAAGTAGACAGCATCAATGCGCGACTCGAAAAAGGCTTCCTAGATGCCACTTCGTTGATGGAATATCTAATCCTCAAAGGTATCCCCCAACGGACTGCACACCATATGGTCGGCTCGCTGGTTGGACTGGCGACTGAAAACAACACGACTCTAGCTGAAATTCCTTTAGAGGAGTTCCAAAAGCTTTCGCCCGATTTGGACGAAAAGATATATGGAGTACTAGGTGTGAAAAACGCCATAGCGGCATTCAAAAGCTATGGTTCTACCGCACCTGACCAGGTTAAATCCCAGATTTCCGCTTGGAAAACACGCTTGGGACTCTAGCCTAACCCCTCATAACTCCTTTATTTTTAATGACTTACAACAATTGTGTCGCCGTGCGCGCAATATCGTGGTAGGTTGCGGGTATTGGGTGGTTTAGATCATGTTTAGCGAATCCATTAGGCAGCGATTCAACACAGGTATCTTCATTACGAAGGCCTTTTTATGTCTCGTAATACTAATTTGCAGTATTTTTTCTGAAAATATTTTTGCTCAAAACAATCCATTTGGGGCACCGCCTGCCCAGCCTGCAGGAGCAAATCCAGCTGCGCCAGGGGGCAATATCGCCGCGGATCCACTAGCTGATGAAAACAATCTGATTATCCGGCAATTGTTAACAGAAGATCCCAACACCCCGCTAGAACTTGCCGACGCGATTCGACTTTCTGTTCAACTGGGGCGTACTGACATCGCCCGTCGATTTATCAAAAAATTTGATGCTCTGATGCCCTCGCCCAAGGAATGCTCAGACATCCAGCGTTCGTTGAACTCAGCATTCTTATATGAAATAGCAACGCACTCAAAACTGCAACCTGATGGAGATCGGTTCGTAGCAACAATACGCTCGGGAGCCATTGAATACCTGCGTGATGATGCCCGTGTCGCACGACTGATCCTTGATCTTGGAAGTGACGATTCTTTTGTACGACGCCGTGCTACCACTGAATTGAGGGCATCTAATATTAATGCCGCGGTGGCATTGGGAATTGCTTTAGGCGACCCTGTTCACGAGGGTTATTACCCGGCCATTGAAACGGCATTGGTGGGTATGGGCGATGTTGCCGTAGAGCCGACGATCGGATTTTTAGGCGTTGATGACCTCGATCACAAAGCACGAATCATTTCTGCGTTGGGGCGTCTGGGAGCGATTCGAATTGCTGATAGGATTGTTGCACTCACTATCAACGAACCGGCGGATTCACATGTCGGAGCAGCAGCTCGCAAGGCCATTACACGAATTGTGGGAGTACTTCCATCTCAAGCGGAAGCTGCACAGTTTCTAAAGCAGCAATTTGGCCGCTATCTTGAAGGCGACCTGATGCTACCTCAGGATAGTCAGGGGCGGCTTTTGCTTTGGACGTATGATAGTGAACAAGGAACGGTAGTTCCCGAGCTTCGAGACTCTCGTATTGTCAGCCTGGCCTATGCTACTGTTGCCGCCCGAGATCTCTACAGCCTGGACTTAGAAAATGCTGAATACAAACAGCTCTTCCTCCGCAGCGTATTGGAATCCAGTAAAGTCCTGAATGGTGTGAATCAGCCGCTAAGTCCGGGGACGCATGATTTAATTAGTCAGGAAAGTCCGTCGTATGTCCTGGCCTTATTAGAACACTGTCTTGAAACCCAGCACTATCCTGCCGCCGTGGGCGCCGCCGAAGTGCTGGGAGACATCGGAGATGAAAGCCTTCTTTACTCAACAGCCGGCCGCCCCACTCGCTTGATTCAGGCATTAAACAACCCTAGCCGGCGAGTCCGCTTTGCAGTTGCTAATGCGATTTTCAAATTAAACCCGACACGCCCTTTTCCTGGTAGCAGCTATGTCTCCGGGGCAGCAGCCTATTTCATTCAAACAGCAGGGACACGCAAAGCCATCGCAGCAGACGTGAATCCTGATCGTTCTCTTAAATGGGCCGGCCTGCTATCACAGGCCGGGTTTGAGGGCGAGCGGGTATTAACCGGCAAGGACCTAATTAAACGAGCTCAGCAAAATCCGGATTGCGAGTTTATTTTACTTGGTGAAGCAATTCAAAATCCTGGCCTCAACGAAACCGTTTACTCCCTTCGCAACGACCCCCGCACGGCGGATATTCCCATCGGCATTATCATCGATGATATTCCTAATCTAGATATTGAGTTTGCCCGTGTGGTCGAAGAGAGTGTTACCGGGAAAGACGAAAACGGCTTTTTTAAAAACCCGGTGTTACACCGAGCGGAGATCGCGACCAATCCGGCTTACAAACTACGCTCCATTAAGTACGATATTGGAACGCTCGAGGAATCTACCCAAGAAGAAAGTGCCAAATCACTCCCATCCATCGAGGGCAATAAAGACCGCTCCCGTGCCCAACGATTGGCTGACGTCGATCCTCTTACTTTCGCTTTATTTGAGCCACAAACCGCAGACCAAACCTTGTTTCAAACTCGCCGCCTTCGTCAGGCCGTTGCGTTTCAGGCGATCTCGGTCGATGAGCGATTAGCTCAGGCCAACACTTGCCTGAAGTGGTTTGGTACGATCCTAGCGGATCAGGCCAAGTACGGATTTTATAATCCTGTCCGTCATCAACATCCCATGATTGATGCCTTGTTCTTCCCACTACTTTGCCAGCCTGCCACCGAAGCCCTAGCCAATGTCCCGACTTCCGAAGCACAAAAGGCGTTATTAACACTTGCCAGCCAGAATACTGAAATCCTTGAAAGCCGAAAGCTGGCTGCCGTTGCGTTTGCCAAGCATGTTGAACAAAACCGCCTGCTGCTAACTCGTGGGGAGATCGAGCAACAATATGAACTCTACAACAAGAATATCGATGGCCTCCAGGAAGAGCTCGATATCCTCGGCGGACTTTTGGATTCTATTGAGGCCCCGACGATGCCGATCCGGGTGAGTTCTGACGAATAACCATAGTCAACCGCATACTCAGCATTTTAGATATTGTTACAATCAAGATTATCAGGCGGGGCTAATCCACTAGAGGTTAGGCAACTTTTCTTTTGTCCTGGAGCCATTGTTTAAAGTCATGGCTACATCCGAGCCATTTGGATCATCCGATGAGTCTTCCGGTTTTTTGAACCGGACGTCTGCAGGTAATTCCCCCGACTCATTTGCCATTGATGGAATTATTGGTTCCAGCCAGGCGATGCAACAGGTCTACCAACTGACTCAGCAGGTCGCAAAAAGTGACGCCTCTGTTTTGCTGTTGGGTGAAACCGGAACTGGGAAGGAATTGATTGCCAATGCTATTCACCAACTCAGCAATCGGGACAACGGCCCGTTTGTCAAAGTCAACTGCGGAGCATTGAGCGAGAGCCTTCTCGAAAGCGAGCTTTTTGGGCACGTAAAGGGGTCGTTTACCGGAGCAGTTAGCAATCGCACGGGGCGGTTTGAGGCGGCTCATTCAGGCACAATCTTTTTAGACGAAATTAACTCCACCACGCTGCAACTTCAGGTCAAACTATTACGTGTCCTGCAGGAGCGAGAATTTGAGCGTGTTGGTGACACTCAAACCATCAGCATTGATACGCGGGTGATCGCAGCAAGCAATCGTGATCTCATGAATGAAGTCAATGAGGGCCGGTTTAGAGAGGATGTCTACTGGCGATTAAATGTCGTGCCCATTGAAATTCCACCCCTGCGAGACCGCCGTGAAGACATCCCTCAACTCGTGACGTTTTTCCTCAATCACTACAACGAAGCTTACGATCGTTACGTCGTCCACATCTCCAAAGACGTCTTCACCGCGCTTCAACAATATCACTGGCCAGGAAATGTGCGTGAACTTCAAAACTATGTTGAACGCGCTGTCGTGATGGCCACCGGTGATGAATTCACCATAAATCTGTTGCCTCCTTCTGTGCTAGGCAATGACCCCAAACCAGTAAAACCAAGAGGGGGGAAACCCGTAGATTTACGCGATCTGAACATCATGCTGGTAAAACAGGGGCTACAGGACCTGAGCCCCACGGATGGAAATCTACACGCCAAGTTGGTGGAAAGTCTCGAACGAGAGCTTATTCATCAGGTTTTACTTGCTTGTGGTGGTACTCAAACCAAAGCCGCTGCCATGTTGGGTATCAACCGAAATACTCTACATAAAAAAATCAAAGAGCTTGGACTCGACCAACACGAATAAGCGGTCGGAATAACGACTCCGAGGTACCAGTTATAACGACTGTGTCAGACATACGTTGTTTTGCGATACGAATCTGGCTTGCTTTAATTTTGCCCACTTCACTAGGTCGCCCCCTAGGGGATAAAATTAACGGTAGCAGGATGGATTCTCTATTACGACCTTTGGCAAACGTCTTGCCGAAGATGCTTCCAATTTAACTTTTGGTACTCGATCGAGATGAATGGCCCCGACGCCAGCTGGATGACAAAAATATCGTTGTCCTGTTTTGCTTTTAGTTATGCCATCGCGATGATTTTGGAAATCTCGCGCCTGTTTTTCCGTGCGCCCGTTCGAATTCTAATCATCATCGGTCTCACCATTGCCGGTATCTTCGCCCACACAGTTTATCTGTGGCTTAAATTCCAAAAGGATTTTAGTGGTGGAACACCAATGTCCAGCTGGTATGACTGGTGCTTAATGGTTTCACTCGCCGTCGCAATCACTTACGCAATTATTGCCATCAAGAAAAATGAAAATTCTGTTGGCATCTTTTTCCTTCCTTTGATCTTATTACTGATTCTGGTTGCACTGTTTGTGAAAAATCAGGAAGCGTTTACTCAATCCGAAGCGACTAATGTTTGGGCTGTCACACATGGTATCTCATTGCTGTTAGGCACTTCGGCCATGATTGTCGCCTTCATCGCCGGCGTGATGTACTTAGTTCATGCTTTCCGTTTGAAGAAGAAGCTTCCACCTCGCAGCGGCTTCCGCTTGCCGAGCTTGGAATGGCTACAACAGTGCAATCGCCAATCGCTGTTTTATGCAACGGGGCTCATTGCTGCCGGGCTTGTATCTGGTGTCATAATGAATGTCCTCAAGAGCACAGAAAACCAGACGGGAATCCCCTGGAGCGACTCCGTCATTATTTCCTCTGGAGTGTTGCTGGTTTGGCTAGTTACCGTCACCGTTTTCGAAGCCGTTTACAAACCAGCCAGGCAGGGTAGAAAAATCGCTTATTTGACCTTAGCCAGTTTTGTGTTTTTGGCGCTCGTCCTTAGTTTTGTGTTTATGGCCGAACATGCGAGTCAGGCCGATAGCGTGTCTGCACTTCGGGAGGTGTTGACATGAAACTACAAATGATCGGATGTAGCCACCACCACACCGACGTCGCTTTCCGCGAGAAGCTTGCGTTCCAACCAAATCAGGTGGTTGAAGCGTTGGCTAAAATGCGAACTGTCTTTCCTCAGACGGAAGCGGTGTTATTGTCCACCTGTAATCGAGTAGAAATTTACGCCGCGGCTGAAAACGAAGAAGACTGCCCTAGCGCCCAACAACTAATTAATTTTGTTGCAAACTATCATGGGCTGGATGTCGCTGAGATTGCCACGGACTTACGTTCGCTCGATGGCGAGGATGCAGTCCACCACCTGTTTACCACCGCTGCCAGCCTCGACAGCATGGTCATTGGGGAGGCGCAAATCCTCTCCCAGGTAAAGCAGGCATATGACATGGCCAACGAGGGGGAAAACACCGGGCCACTTACACACTCGTCATTCCAGGCGGCAATGCGAGTTGCCAAGCGCGTTCAAACCGAGACTGAGATTCATCGTAAGCGTGTAAGCATTCCCTCTGTAGCCGTAGCCGATTACGCGAGTCAGTTTTTCGAACGTTTTGATGACAAAGTCATTTTGGTTATCGGTGCTGGGGAGATGGGAGAAGAAACTCTCCAGTATCTGATCGATAAAAACGCTAAGGACGTGCGAATCATTAATCGCAATCACCAACGAGCGATTGATCTGGCTCAACGAACCACTGGCAAGGCCGTTGAGTGGGATGAGCTTAATGACCTACTTGTAGAAGCCGATCTCATCGTAAGTGCTACTGGCGCCACTGAGCCTATTGTCACCGCTGAGGCCTTTCAGACGATTTCCGAACGTCGCTTCCAAAAACCACTCTTTATCCTCGACCTCGCTGTTCCTCGGGATATTGATCCGAAACTATCTGACTTTGTGGGTGTCTATCTGTATTCCATTGACGATCTCCAACAGGTTTGCGATCGCAATCGTAAAGCACGTGAACGCGAATGGCCCAAAGCAGAACAGATCATCGAAGAAGAAGTCTCTCGGTTTATGACCGATCTTTACCGTCGCGTCACCGGGCCTTGGATTGGTCGGCTCAAACAGCAGGCTAACGATATCAAAGCTGCTGAACTGGAAAGGCTGCTCAATAAACTTGGGGACCTTGGTGACGATCCAAAAATACGCAAGGAACTAGACGTCACCCTTGGAAGAGTTGTCAACAAACTACTGCACCCGCCACTTGAATCCCTCCGTGAAGATGTCAATCCGGAAGAGGGGCCTGGCCTGCTCGATGCCCTCAAGAAACTTTTCCAGCTCAAAGATTAGTTAAGCTGCCAACTCTTCGTCGTCTCCTTGACAATCCAGAGCTTGCTCGTCTTCTTCCTTTTGGGCAAATTCGACTGCTTCGTCTAGAGCGTCTATTTCATCGGTAGATTCAGGTTCGCCCGAATCGTCCTTTATGTGGCTCGTCTCCAGACCATCCTCTTCTACCTCGTCATCGACAGGTTCCGTCGCGACCTCCGGCAAGTGAATCTCTGGAAGTTCCTCAAGTGAATTCAGCCCGAATGTTTCTAGAAACGCCTTCGTGGTTGCATAGAGAAAGGGGCGTCCCAGGTCTTCACTACGGCCACTAATACGAACAAGTCCTCGCTCCATAAGTTGACGAATCACTTCTCCACAACCCACGCCACGCACCGCCTCTACTTCAGCTCGTAACACTGGCTGCCGATAAGCAACAACCGACAATGTTTCGATCACTGGTGTGCTAAAGCGAATCGGAGCCGGAGTTGATTCGAGACGTCGAACCCATGAACTATAGGCATGCTTCGTTAGCATCCGGTACCCACCCGCGATTTGTTCGATTCGAAACGCCTGTCCTCGAAAATCATACTTCTCGTTTAGCTTGCCAATGAGCGCCCTCACTTCTCGACCGTCTTTTAAGCTTGCGAGTTGGCTTATCTTACGGCTGGGGAGTGGTTCTTTGGCCAAAAACAATATGCCCTCGACTCGCGCCAGCTTAGCCGACTCGTCTTCCGGAATCAGTAAGGGTGTGGCAGCCTGCCGATTCGAGCGCAGCCATTGGTTTCTTCTGCGAATGAGAAGATTTTGACGGGTGCGGGATTTACTTGGATGACGACGAATAGGCATTTTTCTGGCTCTCTGCTGGTAATAGTACCGCTTATCGTCACTAAAAAGAAAGGTAGATTTTGTACTCCAAGACCTTAGGAAATAAAAGCCGATTTCCCCTTAGGGGCTAGCTTGGATGAAATTAGAATAGTCTTTATGAGCTTGATTTACCTTGACAACAATGCGACCACGGTGATCCACCCTGAAGTTGCTAATGCAATGCAGGCATGCCATCAACTAGGGCTTGTTAACCCAGAGAGCCAGCACCAGTTGGGGCGGCAAGCGCGACGCCAGCTAGAAGACTGCCGAGAGCAGTTAGGGGTGCTGCTTGGCCTGCACCTTTCGGATGTCCATGCGGATCATTTGTTTTTCACCAGTGGCGGCACAGAGGCTAACAACTTAGCTATTCAGGGTTATCGCTTGGGCGCCGACGCTAAAAATCGCCTGGTGATTTCTGGGATTGAGCACCCTAGCATCTCGACTACAGCACAATGGCTTCGAAGTCAGGGGGTCGATGTACAAATCGTAAACACGCTGACCAACGGACTGATCGACTGTGAACACCTAGAGTCGTTGGTTAATCACGATACGTTTCTCGTCGCTGTCATGCTCGCCAACAACGAAACCGGAGTGATCCAGCCGATATCTAACGTCGTTGCGATTTGTGACAGATTGAGAGTTCCTGTACACGCCGATGCTGTGCAGGCGATCGGTAAGCTGGATGTACAATTTCGCGAGCTGGGTGTCGGCTCGATGACTGTCTCCGCCCATAAAGTACATGGGCCGCGTGGCAGTGGGGCTTTGATTACTCGTCACGGTCATGCTCCCCACCCTGTTTTCCATGGTGGGTTTCAGCAATCCGCCGTGCGTCCTGGCACGGAATCTGTCGCATTGGCAACCGGATTAACCACAGCTGTCTCTAATTACCTCGGTGACAAGGACGATCATGTTTCCAGGCTGTTAGCATTGCGTGATCGCTTTGAAACCGGAATCAAAACACAGTTGGCGAATGCACAAGTGCTAGGCGCCGATGCACCTCGGCTCCCCAATACATCCAACATTGCGTTTCGCGGCGTCGACCGTCAGGCGATGTTAATGGCTCTCGATGTCGCTGGCGTTTGTTGCAGCACTGGCTCTGCCTGTGCTTCCGGGTCCAGCGAACCATCACCCACTCTGGTAGCCATGGGACTCGACCCCGAGCTCATTGAAGGGGCCCTAAGATTTAGCCTAGGAATCTTTAATTCTGAGCCAGAAATCGACGACGCGATCGAACGAATTTGTGCTGTTGCAAGCGTACTTTAGCCGTCGCTAATTAGACGCTTTTCCTCGCCCTTCCCTGCTCGTATTTCCCGCTCAAAAACCCTATAATGGGGGAGTTGTAATTGGTCGCCATCGGCGATTAAATTGCTGTTCTCATCTTGATCCTGAAACGACGCTTTCGGCCTTTTTTTCAGGGTAAAAAACACTTTTTTGCAAACGGAGCGATTCGTGGCAAACGGCATTTTCGCCATTCCGATAAAACATCTTGAGCCAGCTGCCTCCGAGCAGTTGAATCTATTTGACGAAGCCACTTCCTCCTCGCCTCAAGACGGACTGGAACAGTTCATCTTCGGCCAGGAAAATGCTCCGGTCCGTCAGGCACTTGAGTGTGTCCTGGCACAACAAACCATTGCCAGTCCGTTGGTGCTTTATGGAGCTACTGGGACTGGAAAGTCGGTGCTTAGCCACACGTTACTCGCTCAATGGTTCCGACGGTTTCCTGAGCAAAAAGCGTTGCACACTACGGGCACTGATTTTGCTCGAATGCATGCTCGAGCAGTATACACCCATTCGATCAATGAATTTAGACAAAGATTTCTGGGCGTACGTTTGTTAGTGATCGACGACTTACAAATCTTAAAAACCCGGTCTTCTGCTCAACAGATGCTGTGTAACATTATTGACCACTATCAAGCCAACGACTGCATGTTGGTCGTTTGTCTGCCGACCCTGCCGACTCATATTACGGATTTCGATGACCGACTCTCCAGCCGGCTCATGGGCGGTTTACAAATTGAATTAAAGCCTCCCGGCAAAGATGCTCGTTCTGTGATTGTGGATCAATTGGCTTTAGAGCATGGGGTAGAGCTGGACGAGCCCACAAGAGATTCATTGGTGTTAGCCGCGAACAAAGAAAAGCCGAAGACCTTCCCGCAGTTACGTCAAACGCTGATTCGCATGCGTAGCGAAACGGATCTGTGTTCTGGGCCTTACTCGGCATCCGATGTACGGGCTCTGCTTGACCAACAGCGCCAAACGCCTACCCCAGACATTAAAGGCATTGCTACCGCAGTAAGTAAACACTTAAACATTCGCCTCAACGACATGAAAAGCTCTGGTCGCCGCCAGTATGTAGTACGAGCCAGAGGTATTGCCATTTACCTCTGTCGACAATTTACATCTTCGAGCTTCGGCGATATCGGGCGTTACTTTGGGAAACGTGACCACAGCACAATCATGCATGCTTTTAAACGTCTTGACACATTGCGGCAGCAAGATGCTTCGATCCGCCAGGCGTTGGATGAAGTTATCGAGAAACTAAACAAAAAATACCAACTGAATAAATCACTTTAACTGAACATCGAAATTCAATTTGGAGCATTGTGGAAAACAAGTCTATTCAACCTCTATCGACGTCGGCACCTATCCTGTTCAATCGGCAGCTTAATAATCCTTAGACATTGTGGACAGACTGTCGACATTCAAAGACGTTGAATAAACATTACATAGACCCGTTTTGCACACCATCTATTTTGCTGTTTGGTGTTGAATAAACAGACTGAAACCGGCCTGGAATACCACTTGTCGACGTACTTCCAGACCACCTTTTTAATACGACTGTATTTAAAAAAATAATATATAACTCCCTCCAAATAACCAACGAAGGATCGGACATGAAATTCACCTTTGATCGCGAGAAAATGCTGGCTGCCTTTCAGCCTGCCGCGTCGGTTGCACCATCTCGCAGCCCAAAGCCTATTTTGCAGTGTGTCAAATTGATTGGGACCGAGACTAGTACCACGCTAATGGCCACGGACACTGAAGTAGGAATTCGCGTTGTTGTGGAAGGGGTCACTGTGGAAATCCCGGGCAATTTGGTCCTTCCTGTGGATTTGTTTGGTAACATTCTCCGCGAGAGTACTGATGACCAACTTACAGTGGCTGTTGATGGTGAGGGGATCTCAGTAAAGGGTGGATCCAACGTTTACAATCTTCCTTCCCAGAATGCTGACGAGTTTCCCAATGTTCAAGAAGTTGCTGGGGATGCTCGTATCGAGGTTGCTGCGGGATTGTTCGGTGAATTGGTTAAGCGGACAATTTTCGCCACAGACAATGAGAGCAGTCGTTATGCATTAGGAGGAATACTTCTGGAAACAGAAGGAAAGAATCTAATCGCGGTTGGAACGGATGGGCGAAGATTGGCAAAAATGGAAGGCCCAGTAGAAATCTCCGGCGAGATCCAGTTGGGGGAGTCTTCTACAATCGTCCCCACGCGTTCGATGAACTTGATTGCTCGAGCGTTAGGGAATCCAGACAGCATTGTGCAAATCATCCCGAGTGACAATCAGCTAGCCTTCAAGACAGACACCGTGACGTTAACGTCGAGGCTGGTAGAAGGCCGCTTTCCTAAATGGAAGGATGTGTTCCCTAAGCGGACCGAAAGTATTGCGATCGAGCTGGCAGCCGGAACGGTTTATGGTCGCTTGAGACAAGCATCAATCGTAGCGAATGATGAGAGTCGTGGAATTACCTTTACCTTTGGTAATGGGACTCTGGCGATGGATGCGACAGCCGCTGAGCGTGGGCAAAGTCATACGGAGATGCCAATTTCCTATGAAGGAGCTGACGTTGCCGTTAGTCTGGATCACCGATATGTAGAACATTTCCTACGAGTGTTGGATTCGGATACCAATTTTACCTTTGATGTGGAAAACGATAAGGCTGCTGTCTTGCTATCTACGCAGGACGGTTATTCCTATATCATCATGCCATTGGCACGTGATCGGTAACGAATTTAATGGCTGAGGACCAGACGCCGGACGAACAGCGATTTGAAGATTTGCGGAAGCGACAGAGGTTTATTCCTCCGCCACCAAGAATCGACAATATCTTAAGTCGTTTAATGACCCGAACTGGGTATGCCCGGGTAAAGTCAGCAAATGCTCTGGAGTCAGTCTGGAGCGAAGCCGCTGGGCCTTTAGCGACGGCGACCCGAGCGGGTAACATCCGCCGAGGAGTATTGGATGTTATTTGCAAAAACTCTGCTGTGATGCAGGAACTTACATTTCAAAAGCAAATGGTTATTAATCAGCTCAATCAGAAGCTGGAAGGCCAGACTGTGAAAGACCTTAAGCTGCGAGTAGTTGATTTCTAGGAAATCGCACATGCAAGCTGGAAATAGAGATAAATCTATATGAGTGACGACCAAAATGTAAATGATGCTGCCGGAGAATACGGTGCCGATAATCTGCAGCACTTATCAGACAGGGATCACGTCCGAAAACGCCCAGGGATGTACATTGGTGACACGTTTAGCCGTGGTTTACATCACCTGGTTTACGAAGTAGTGGATAACTCCATTGATGAGGCGATGGCTGGCCACGCAACGAAAGTGGGGGTTGTCATCAACCCGGATGGCAGTGTAACTGTCGAAGACGATGGCCGTGGGATTCCGGTCGAGTTACATGAAGGTCTAACAGAAGAATTCGACCGTGAGGTATCGACTCTGGAAGGAGTGATGACCGTTCTTAAGTTCGGTGGAAAGTTTGATAAAGGTGCCTACCAGACGTCCGGAGGCTTGCATGGCGTTGGCGTGACCGTCGTGAATTTCCTTAGCCAGTGGTGTAAGGCGGAAGTCCATAGAGAAGGGTTTGTTCATCGCCAGGAATACGAATACGGGATTGCTACCGGAGCTGTTAAGCGTGGAGAGAAATCTTCAGCAACAGGTACTAAAGTTACCTTTAAGCCGGACGGTGAGATTTTTGAAACCACGAAATACCAATATGACATTCTTGCCAAGCGTCTTCAGGATCTGGCGTTCCTGAATAAGGGCGTCAAAATTGAAGTGCGAGACGAGCGATCGGGGCAGACGGATGTATTCTGCTACGAAGATGGGATTATCGATTTCGTGCATCACCTGAATCGAGCGAGTGATGTGCTGCACGCAGATGTGTTCTATCTTGATGGCGAGGAGGAAGTTGAAGACGGTACGGTCGTTGGATATGAGATTGCTTTGCAGTACACCAATGATTACTCAGAACACCTGCACTCGTATGTCAACAATATTCATACGCATGAAGGCGGTACTCATGAAACCGGCTTTAGAAAATCACTCACGCGTGTTCTTAATACCTACGGTGTTAAGGAAAAGATCATTAAGGATGCCAAAGAAGCTCCTTCCGGGGATGATGTCCGCGAAGGTATTACCGTCGTGATTTCGACTCGCGTTGCTCATCCTCAATTCGAAGGTCAGACCAAGACCAAGCTGGGTAACAGGGAAGTGGAATCCGCGATTGCGACAGCGTTTCATGCGGCGTTCAATAAGTACCTCGAAGAGAATCCTAAAAATGCACGAATCATCGTCAACAAAGGGATTACCGCGATGGAAGCCCGGGAAGCCGCTCGCAAGGCTCGCCAACTTATGCGTAAGCGTAAAGACGTGTTGGGTGGAGGTAGTCTGCCAGGGAAGCTGAGAGACTGCATCAGTAAGGACATGGAGAAATGTGAACTGTACCTCGTCGAAGGTGACTCGGCCGGTGGGTCGGCCGAAGGAGGGCGGTTAAAGGACTATCAGGCGATTCTGCCACTTCGCGGTAAGATCATTAATGCTTATAAGTCCCGAGTGGATAAGGTGCTGGCTAATGAAGAAGTGCAAAGCATGATCAATGCAATCGGTAGTGGCATTGGTGATGACCAGCAGCTTGATAAACTTCGATATAACAAAGTCATCATCATGACGGACGCCGATGTGGATGGATCTCATATCCGCACGCTACTGCTTTGCTTCTTCTATCGCCAAATGCATAGTCTGGTCGAGCGTGGCCATGTCTATGTAGCTCAGCCTCCACTGTTCCGTGTGCGACGTGGAAAGCAGGTGTACTATGTGCAGAGCGAAGAAGAAATGAAGGCTCAGCTCCTCGAAAAGGGACTCGCAGACGCCGTCTTCATCACAGAAGATGGTCAGGAGTTTTCTGGCGACCAAATGAACGACTTGTGTCGTACTCTGGCCGATGTCGAAGATGCGTTGATCGCCCTTGAACGACGGGGAATTAATCTGAGAGTTCACGCTGAACGTCTGGATCCTGTGAGCAATAAATTGCCTGTTTATCACGTTTTCGAAGGTACGGCAGACCACTGGTTTGTAGAGCGGGCTGAAGTCGACGACTTCATTGATGCCCACACACCAGACGAACCAGAACCAGCACCAGAAAGTGCCGATGGTGAAGAAGGTGAGCAGGAAGCAATAGCTCCGGAAAACTCAATTCACGTCGTGGAACTACACGAAGTACGTACGATCAATGCAGGTCTTAAGTCGCTCACAGAATATGGCCTCGATGTACAAGCTTTACTGCCACAGGAGCGGACGGGTGTAGAGAACCCTCGCTATATTCTTCGTCGAGGTGAGTCCGATATCAATCTGGAAGACTTGCGTGGCCTAACGGCCGCCGTGCGTGCCGCTGGTGAAAAAGGCCTACAGCTAACTCGCTTTAAAGGCCTGGGTGAAATGAACGCAGAGGAATTGCGGGAAACCACACTGGATCCGGAAAACCGCACACTCGTTAAAGTGACCATGCAGGACCTGGCTGCTGCCGATGAAATGTTCCGAATTCTGATGGGCGATAAAGTTGAACCTCGCCGGGAATTCATCGAAAAACATGCTCTGGAAGTTCAAAACCTGGACGTATAGTCTGGTTGGCATTTAGCCATTTGACCAATTAGCTATATGACAGTTAGTCAGTATAGGATGAGGTTTGTTAACGATTCTAGCAGCGATTCAGTACTGCGTCCCTGATTCCCTCTTACTTCTTCCCCTGGGATTTTAGCTCGCGGTCGATGTAGGGTTTGAAGTCGGGGCGGTCTTTCCACTCGTCAAAAAACTTCTGGTATTCGGGTAACGCAAGCCAGTTGGTTTGTTGAGGGCGAGGGAATGGATCGACTTTACCGGATGGATAGTCAGCCCCGGTGCGACTACGTTCCACCGAAGCATTCCAAGCTTCAAACTCAGCGATCATTCGATTAGCAACGTCCGGCCGCTCGGTTAGAATGTCCTGCTTTTCCTGTGGGTCAGCAGCCAAATCGAAGAGCTGATATTCACGACTCTCTACTTTTAATGTGACCAGCTTGTAGTTATTGTCCAGCCAGGCAGCACGACCCGTGTGACGGAAACCAATCGGCTTGGTACGACGTGTATCCTCTCCATTAATAATGTCCGCTAGAGATAAGCCATCGCTCAGGTCGTTAATTGAATCCTTTGCCAGGCTAGCGTAGTCAATCAGCGTAGGGAAAATATCCATGGTACACGCTGGATACTCAGACACCTGAGGTTTGATATGGTCAGGCCACTCCACCACACAAGGAACTCGAAGCCCACCTTCATAGACGGAATTCTTAAAACCTCGCAATTCACCTACGGTACCAGGATTAATTCGTGGTAATCCACCGTTGTCGCTATTGAACCAGAGAATGGTATTATCAGCGATGCCGAAGTCTCTTAGCTCTTTCCGCAAGTGCCCGATAGAGCGATCCATAGCCACCAGCTCGGCATAGTGGTTTTTTGACTGTTGCTGTAACTGACTGAATTGCTTGGCGTCCTCATCGTAAGCCATGAAAGGGCTATGTGGAGTGCCGTACCAAATGACGATGAATACCGGCTTCCCTTTATCATTCTGGCCACGGATATAATCCAGAGCTTCTTCGACAACGATTTCAGACGAGTCGCCGCCATGTTCTTCCCACTTTCCGTTTCGGCTCAGGATCGGATTCATATCGAAGAAGTTGGTAACACTGAGCCAATAATCAAAGCCCAGATGTCCGGGATGGTGCGCATCGCTTTTGAAGATTGGAGCTCCAGGCCCGCGTAATCCGTTTAGATGCCATTTACCAAAATGAGCAGTCGAATACCCGGCCTTTTGAAACGCCTGGGCAACGGTTTTTTCTTGCTTATTGATTGCATAGCCGTGATTATGCACACCTGTACGATCGTTCGTTCGTCCGGTCAGCACAGTGGCTCGAGTAGGAGAGCAGTTAGGAGCACCAGCGTAAAACCGATCAAAGCGAATTCCGTTTGCCGCCATAGCATCCAGATTCGGAGTCTTCAGCACGGGGTGGTTGTAGTAACCGGTCTGTCCGTAGCCCATATCATCGGCCATGACCAAAATGACATTAGGCCTATCGGCAGCCGAGAGAGGCAAAGGGAGAAACAGAACGGCCAGTAAGAGTAGTAGCTTGTGCATAGATAGACCTGCGGGAAGACCAGGGTTGAAAGTAGGGCGACCGACCCTAGCGTCGGCTATGCTTACAATCTACCAGCCTGAGCTCGTTGTTGCAGGTATTGAGCAAAAGTAGCTCCTAAGTCTTTGCTGGTATCGCAAAGCAGGTACTCACAACGGTTTGCATCGCAAATCTGATTGAATTCCACCATGAAACGATCTTTCGCTTCCAGATAGGCATCACGAATATCATAGGGCCTGGTCAGAAGCTGATCTGGATCTTCCAGTCCAATAAAGCGAACCATTCCATCAAGATCAAAATTCAATTCATCCTGATGCATGACATGCATCAGTACCACTTCATGGTTGTCGTAGCGAAGCCTTTGTAAGGCATCGTCCAAATTGTCTAACTCAACCAGAAAATCAGAGATGACGACAACAATACTACGGCGACCGATCTTGGCGGAAATCTCCCCAAGCGTCCGGGCAATATTTGTCTTGTTGACGGACTTAACCTGATCCAAAGATTCTGTCATCCGGATAATCTGCCCCATGTTATTTGATGGAGCGAGATATCCACGAGACTTATTATCAAAGGTCGTTAAAGAGACGCGGTCTGACTGCTCTACCACTAAATAAGCCAACGTGGTGGCAATTTGTGAGCCATAAAGCAGCTTCTGTTCTTCCTCTTCTCCATAACGCATCGACGCGGAAACGTCTAAAACGACATGACAATTGAGATTGGTTTCCATCTCGTATTGCTTAATCACATGTCGTTCGTGCCGGAAGTAAACTTTCCAGTCGAGGTGACGGATGTCATCACCAGGAACGTATTCGCGGTGGCTGGCAAACTCAACAGCAAACCCATGAAACGGGCTTTTATGTGCACCGGCTAAATTCCCTTCGACGAGTTGTCGAGGGTTTAGCTTGAAGCGGCTAAGCTGGCTCAGCACTTCGGGGCGAATGTATTTGTTGAGAATGGCGGAAGACATTGGGTGTTCAAACTAGACGGCGGCAGGTTCAGCAAAAGTTTGGTCGGCAGGGACGGCTTCCAGTAATAGCTCGAGCAGTTTCTCACTATCGAGTCCGGCAGCCATACCAGCGTAGTTCGGGGCAATACGGTGACGAAGTGCCGGTAGAACCACAGCTTGTACATCTTCGACGCTTGTATGGTACCGACCTTTGAGCAACGCTCGGGCCTTCGCACAGGAAATCAGCGATAGCACTCCACGAGGGCCGGCACCCCAGCCTACGGATTCGTTGACAAAGTCAGGAGCTTCTTCCGTGCCTGGTCGAGTGGCTCGAACCAATGCGTGAGCATATCCAAGTACTTGATCACAGACAGGCATTCTGCGAGTGAGTGCCTGTGCTTCAATGATCTCCTCTGCAGAAATGATGGACTCAATGCCACCCAAAGCTCCGGCAGAGACTTTACGAGCAATATCCCATTCTTCGGCGGCGGTTGGATAACCGACTTTGATGTAGAGCAGGAAGCGGTCCAACTGGGCTTCAGGTAGAGGATAGGTGCCTTCTTGTTCGAGTGGGTTTTGCGTCGCCAGAACAAAGAACGGTGCCGGTAACTTATGGGTTTTACCACCGGCAGAAATAATTCGCTCCTGCATCGCTTCCAACATCGCAGCCTGAGTCTTAGGCGGTGTTCGGTTTATTTCATCCGCCAAAATCATGTTGGCGAAAATCGGTCCCTGAACAAAAGAATACTCACGTTCTTTGGTAACTGGGTCTTCCCGCAACACGTCGGTACCGGTGATATCAGATGGCATCAGGTCAGGTGTGAATTGGATTCGATGAAAGGAAAGTGTCAGTGCCTCGGCAATCGATGAAATCATCAATGTCTTCGCAAGTCCGGGCACCCCTTCTAACAAAGCATGGCCACGAGCCAGGATTGCAATCAATACCTGCTCAATCACTTCATCCTGCCCGATGATTGACTTTTGCAATTCGATTCTCAAATCCTGGCACTTTTTTGACCAGGCTTCTACAGCGACGACATCTCCGTCATTGGTTGTTTGGTTTTCGTCCGACATCTTCGGTTTCCAAAATCTAAGGTGTAAGTGGTTCCTACCACGCTCTTTATTTAATGCTGTTAAAGTACTTCTTCAGACGCTCTTCATAGCCCGCGGGCAATGTGCGTTTCGTCCGAGACTTAATGGCTTGTTGCACAGACTTAGGTAAAGCGGCGACCCAGGGAGCTTGCGGAGCTCCGATAGGGGCTGCATCGGCGTCACCATCACGACCGCCGGGCACTCGTGAATCATTGTCCGTTTGTGCTTCGACAGCTTCTACCGGTCCGTCTTTGGGAGCTTCATTTTCTGAGGCTCCTAATTTTCCTTGGCTGGCTGCGCCACCTTCGGCGGTAGCGGCACCTAATTGAGCTTGATTTGTTGGCATGGGCTCGCCGCCCTCCATAGGCTCGCCACCCGGCATCGGTTGACCTCCGGGCATTGGTTCACCGCCTGGCATGGGCTCACCACCCGGCATTGGTTCACCGCCGGGCATGGGTTCGCCACCAGCAGCTGGCTCTCCGCCAGGCTCCGGCAGCTCTGCTTCGGCTAGCTCTTCACTGAGGTCCTGCCCTGACATCAATTCCGCAGTCTTCAATGCATCTTCAGGAATAAAGCTGTCGTTGGGAGGGCCGGTTTCAGCAATAGGCTGAGGCTCTGGTAATTGCCCCGCAGGCATTGGTTCGCCACCAGGCATGGGTTGGCCGGCGGGCATTGGTTCACCACCAGGCATAGGTTGTCCGGCCGGCATGGGCTCAGTACCAGGAGGAGTGGGAAGCTGTCCCGCTTCGGTAGGCTCCGCGGATGCCAATTGAGGCTCTTCCATAGGGTTGTTCTGAGTCAACTCTTCGGCGAGTTCAGAAGCTTCGACGATGGGTTCATTAGCAATCGTTTCCTGATCAGCAATCTCGGCTGCCAATTGACCAATTCCTGCCAAGGCTTCAGCTTGCTCCATGACCGCATTGAACAACTCATTGGCGTTAGGTTTATGAGGATCATCAGAGTCGAGTTGATCTCTCATTTCGGCCAACTCCTGAGCCGATTCTTTACCTTGTTCCGCTAGCTGAGCAAGGAAGTTAGCCATTTGCAATTCCTGTTGGATCTTCTCTTCCTTGATATCCGCCAGAACTTCAGCCTGTAGCATTTGTCGTTCCTGGTTTGTAGCAGGATCATCGGCGTTATCGCCCATTGACTCGGCGGGATTTTCGTCGCCAGCGTTTGGTTCATCATTTTGAGGATCGGCTTGTTCCGGGCTTCCTTCTTGTGGTTCGTCACCGGCAGGCTCGTTCCCCGCGGGCTCATTCCCATCTTCAGGCTGTGTAGGCATGGGAGCTTGATCCGTATTGCCTGCTTCCTGCTCAGCGGCAGACTCGGCAGCCTGTTGCAAAGCTTCGCCCGCATCGGGAAGCGATTTCAATGTCTCTTCGGCCACTTGAGCGATTTGTTCTGATGTTGGGTTATCCAATTCGGACAAAGCATTTAAGTCTTCTTGAACATCGTTCACTTCGGCGAGTTGTTCCTTAAGTTCCTCAATAAGTTCCTGAGCTGTCTCGGCAACTTCTTCGCGGATCGCGTTGGCGGCGTTTTCTAATTGTTCAGCGACCTCTTTGGCCTTTTCAGAATTCTCTTGTCGAGACTCTGGTTCATTAGCAGTTTCTTCACCAATCGCATCAGCGACCTGTTCGGAAGCTTCAGCGGCATCACTGAGTTTGTCAGTGGCTTCAGGCGAAAGATTCTCAACACCTTCTGCAACCTCCTTGGCCAACTCAGCGGTTGTTTCAAAGTCATCCTGGATGGCACTATTGGCTTCGTCACTCGGCGTATCCTCACCTGCAAGTTGTTCGGCATTATCGCGAGCTTCGGCAGCGGCACGTTCCAGTGTATCGACTGCTCGATTCAATTCACCGAGTTTTGCAGCGAGAGCATTCTTGCGAGCTTCCTCTTCGGCTTCCTTGGTACGTCCGATGGCTTCTTTGATTTCTTCTCCTGCTTCCGACACGGCTTCTGCGGCATCGCTTTGAGCTTCTTCACCTTTTTCCTCGTCGCCCGCCGCGTCTTTTGCATCCTGAGCCGCTTCGGCAGCATCTTCCGCAGCTTCGTTGGCTTCTTCGACCGCTTCGCTGACAGATTCGGGTAAATTAGCTTCGGTTGCTTGAGCTACTGCTTCTTCGGTGGTGTCGGCCACTTGATCCTCGGTTTCAGCCGCTTGAGCAACTTGTTCTTCAGCGATTTCGCTGGCAGCTTGATCGTTAAGGTCGTCTGCCGCTTCTAGTTTGCTACGGGTTTCCTCTAATGCCTCGGCGATTTCGGTGTATTCTTCCGACGACAAATCAGGGTCAAGCAAGTTGGTGGCCGTATCAAGTTGCTCCTGCAATTCGGCCAGCGTACCAATGATTTCGTCCTGTTCTTCCATCGCCGCTTCGATTTCACCTTCGAATATTTCTTCGCGGGCTTCCATGGCAGCTTCCTGAGCTCGTTCGATTAACTCAGAAGCGTTTTCGTCGTTAGCAACGAGGTTTTCAAGACGTTGGAGTTTTTCGCGGATAAGGTTTTGCGCCTGTACAAGCTCATCAATTTTTACGTCGTCGTCGGCATCAACGGTCTCTAATTCTTCCTTCAACGCTTCCTGAGCTGTGAGGATGTCTTCGGCAGCATTCGTGGCATCGGAATCGATCCAGGCAGGGTCTTCGAATCGGCGAATTTTCAGGAGGATGCTTTCCAGGACGGTAACAACTTCCCTTTCCGTCTTGGCGGCATCATTAAATTTGGTTGCTTCCAGCTCTTGTTCCGCTTGCTTAAGTAGTTTGTGAACTTCGTTTTCCTTCAGGACAGTGCTGCATTCTTTTGCCAGCTTTCCTAATTCGCCTGTCCAGTCTTCAACGAGCTCGAGTGTTTCATCAAATGCGTCGACGAGAACGGTCACATTCTTTTGAGAGTCAATCGTACTGAGAATGAGTTGTTCCTGCGCGGTTGAAAGTGTAAGCGTATTATCCAGCGTGGCTCGCTGTTGCAGTACGATTTCGCCGATTCTTTCGATGAGCTCGGCTTGTTGGCGACGAAGACGTAATCGTTCACGTTCACGCAAAAGGTCTCGCAAAATATCACGCATGCGTCCGTGGACTTGCGTCATGATTTCCTGTCGTTCGGTAGGCCGGGCGATGTCGGCACTAACGAGTAGTTCGATGACATCGGGCATTTTTTGTGCGGCGAGATCACCCATGCGTCCCCGCATGGATTTGAGGTCTTCATAGAGCGGCAGATCCGTGAGACGGTTGTCTTCGAGCTGCTGAAGCTGACGATCGACAAGAATAGACAACAAGTCAGCAGTTAGATCACGTGCCCGTTGTTGGTTGACCTTATAACGATCAATTTGCAGACGATCCGCTAAGGACGGAGCTGCCTGAGGCTGCTGTTGTGCCATCGCGGCAATGGAGCAGCTGCAAACGAATAATACTACGAGATACAGATGTATGAAGCGACTCATTATTGGCGTTCTCCAACCCCTAATTGGGCTTTAATAATCTGATCGAGTTTGTCATCGGTTTCTGAATCGATATCCCGCATTGCTGCCAGGAAGTTAGCTCGGCTCGTTACCGTAAACTCAATCGGGTCGGATGGAATGGTAATACCCTCTTGCTGGCCACGGTAGTCTGTTACCTGTAATGTGACCAACACAGTATCACCAATGTTTAAGTCAAACTCAGCAAGATCTATGGGGACGATATCGTCGACCAACTTGGCATGAGCATCCGACTCGTTAATCATCTTGGTAATCGTGTCATCGCTGGTATCCATTCCGACGCGAGTGATCGTTATGTCTGCGGTAACAGCATCGATTCCAAAGTCATCGATAGCTCGGAATTTAATCCTTGGAGCTGCTCCGCTCAATACTAAGTTTATCACGGTTGCGGCAGCAATCCGTGGATTTTGATCAGGCCGCACCTGCAAAATACCTGTAATAGGCCGATCAGGGCTTATTCCATCGGTATCTATAACGCTTATTTGGTATTTAGTGGTCGATTCCACACCTATGAGGGGATGGTCATCGATCGGCATCACCCAGGCATTTTCTTTCTTTACTAACTCAAATTCTTCTTCCCCAAGCAACATTGTGGCGCTTTGAAGCGGCTTGCTGGCGGTGAGCGAGGGAGTAACATTAGAGCCGGCAAGCACGCTTTGAATCCGGCCGCCCGTCGATTTGACGTTAAAGGACTCGACCGCATACTGAGGTATCTCAGCATTCATTGCCAGTTCGACACGAGGTACTTGCAGAATGTTGATCTTAGTTCGCGGATGAACATCGTCACCGATGGTGGCAGAAACTTCAAATTCATCAATCACGCGAGGTAGCGTAACCGTGAACTCGCTGGGATTGCTTCCGGGCAGTAGCGCCAGCTCGGACTCAGCATCATTCTTTCCATGAATCGTCAGGATACCGGCTTGAGGCACGACCTTGCTATTATCCACTCGTACGACAAAGGTAACAGGCCGTCCCACAACAGCGTTTGCTTCCACTGTTTCCAGAGAGAGGATTACCGTTTTAGTCGGATAGGCCTCTTGCTGCAGAGTTAGGCGTTTCAGGAAGATATTGAAGTAATCCGGCACGTAGCATGCAACGGCGATGACGATACCAACGGTCGCCACACCGCGCAACAGACTTTTCCATAGTTCTGGCCGAGAGAAACCAAACAGGTAGTCGATGTTAGCACTGAGCTTCACGGTGTCTTCGACCACGCGACCTCGTAGTTCATCCGAACCATATTGGCTCGCGGCAGAATCATTGAATTGCAAAGCAGCTACCAGATCCGAATGCACATCGTGGTGCATTTCGATTTGAGCGGCCAGTCCTATCAGGTTTTCGCGTACAGCGAGTGCTGGCAGCAGATGCTTTTTGAACAACCAAACTAACACGATGGCTTCGAGCGCAAGCAGGACGATTCGCTCTACGGAATCCATCTTGGTTAGCCAATCGAGTCCAAACGTAATTAACAAAAGCCAGCCTGCGGCCGTAATCCATTGGGCAAAGCCAGAACCCAATCGCGCAACGCTGCGGAAGCGTCGAACTCGCTTAATGCCACGATGTAAGGGTGATAGATTTGCCATGATTTGAGACTAACGTAAGTTGCTAAGTTTTCGTGCGAGCCATTCGGCATGCATAACCAAAAGAACCAGCAATAGGATCAGCCAAGTGTTCCAAAGTGGTAGCTGGCGTTCGGTGTATTGTTTAATATCCTGAGCTTCTAATTGATTGAGGATTTCGGGCAGCTCATACAGTTCACATGCCTGCCCGCCGGTGACATCGCCCATCTGCTTTTGCAGCGAAGTATTCCTGACGACATCTAACCTCTCTCGAGAAGCGGTAGTGACTTCGAAGCCAAGTTCGAATTCTTCGTTGGTTTCGGGGTCCATGACAAGCAATCGGTATAGCCCCGACTCGAGTGGTGGAATTGAAGTTTCAAAAACAACATTGTCACGAGCCAACGGAATTAAAAGATCATCAATATGCTGAGAGCCGGCAGCGGTTTGTCGCAACAGGCGTGCCTTCAAGTTTGTTTCTTCGAGGTTTTCATAATTGCGGTTATAGGCTTCCACAGTAACGGTAACCCGTTCACCGGTTTGGTAAGTGGATAGATCCGTAGATGGTGAAAACCGTTTCTGTTGTCCCAACGCTCGACCGAGTCCCAGACGGTAGATCATCTGGCCCCAAAACTGGCGATAGAATCGCTCACCATACTTACGTCGTAGCCGCCAGGTCTCATTAAAGCCGATATAAACGACCTCCCCTTTACCGTACCGGCGAGTGGCGATGATTGGTTGTAAGTCGGTATTGTCCACCGTTTTATCGGCCGGGTGAGTTGCCAGGACGGTGGCCAATGGATGAGCACGTAATACAGGCTGGTACCACGGAAGGTTACCCATGTTGTTCCAGGCGAGATCGTTTTGTGCTGGGTTATCACCAAGGTTTACAAAGGGATTATTTTCTGCCTGAGGCGTGAAGGACAATTGGAACTTGGAGGGCTTGGGCCGTAACGATCGATCGACAACTACCGGAAGCATGTCAGCCAGTTGTGTGCCTTGTAATGCTCCGATACTAAAGCGTGGACCGGCGATGATCACCAAGCCGCCTCCGAATCGCTCCACGTATTCGACCAACTGGTCTTGAAACGGGGTGGTTAGCATTTCGCTGGGAACGTCGCTGATTAGAACAACGTCGTTGGCGAAGAATTCATCTCGCGGCCTTACCAGACGGTCCACAAACAGGTCGTTTGATTGTCGGACCTTAAAGTCCGCAGATCGTAGAAACGTCCGAAATCCTTCGTGTCCAATCAAAGGGTCACGGTGGAAGACTTCTTTGACAAATCGCCATTCCCAGGTTGGCTCGTGCTCAACGAAAAACAGATTTAATGATTCGTCCCGAATGATGACTTCCCGCTGGGCTTCATTGTTTCTGGAGCTGACCTCACCAGGCAGTCCGCTCACTTCAGCGATGACTTCAAATCGTCCGGATTGTTCAGGTAGATACGGCAGGGCGACATCGATAGTTCCCTCTTCCAGCACAGCAACAACCGGTGTGCCAATCGGCAATTTTTCGGCTTCGAGAACCGCGTCGGTCGCCGTCCCCAAACGTCTTTGGAACAACTGGATGGAAACGCTTGAGCCGGTGGCTCCCTGTTGCCGCAATGTCGCGGAAAGCGAGGTATTTTCGTCTTGCTTCAGGACGAGCGGGGCTTGTAAGGCGATGGAGACGTCAATCACTTCCTGAGGGCCCACGCCGGTTGCAATTACAGGGACGTCGAGTTGTTCAGCGGAAGTCAGTGCTGGATTACCGGCATTCTGCCCAAAGTCACTTACCACAACGACACCAGCTAGGTGTCGGGTGCCATGCCGACGATTAAGCTCGTCCAGCGAACTCCCAATGGCGGTTGTTTGAACTTCGGCGGTCAGCTCACTTTCCAGCGTCTTGGTTTCTTCTTGTTGTCCGAGCTCTCTGATGGAATGCCCTTCATCGGTGGAGTAATAGCGAACATCAAACTTCTCGTGCAATTTCCCGACAGCTTCGGATAATGCACCGTTTTTGAGAGCGTGGTTGAGAAGCTCCAGCCGCGTTTGCTCGGAAGGGTTGATACTGTCCGGCGTCATCGCATCAAGTGCATCGGCCTGCTCTGTAGACAACTCGTCCACCAGATTCATACTGTCTGAGCCATCAAAGAGCATGAGCAGTATTGGCCGGGGGTGTTCGGTGAGCGAAACGGATACAATTGGCTCCGCCAAAATGAAGCCAACAACGGCCAATAATCCGCTACGGAAAACAGTTAGCAGAATACGCCGTCGTTTTTTCTTTTCAAGTGGCTGCTCGTTTTGATAACGGTAATAGAAGAAAGCACCCAGAGCAGCCAGCCCGAGACAGACCAGCAGAACCAGGACAGGCCGACCTTCGCTCCACCAAGCCGCGAACTTCATTTCAATGTGGTCAATCTCATCGGTGGATTTAATACCTAGCAGGCGTGCGATTGCATTCATGCGGTGACACCTCCTGATTCGGCGGCTTCTTGTTTTTTGGATGCAAGGACAGCCATTTCAACAAGCAGCATCAACAACAGCAAATACATCAGCCATCGCCAGGTGCCGCTGCCTAGATAGGTCTCACCCTCTAAGGAAAGCGTATCGCCTGCGGTCAACCAGCGGATCCGGCCATCTGAAGCGATCGCTTCCAGCTCACTCGTTTGCTGCAACGCAAGATTGCTTTCTTCCCCGTCACCATTAAAGCCGAGTAGCATGACTGGTACTTCGCCACCGGTATCTTCTTCTGTTCGAGTGAGACTATAAAACCCTCGGTCGGTGGCTCCACGGATGACAACGCCGTATTTCTGAGCGCCCAATACTTCAACAGCAACAGCTTCAGTGCCTTGAGAGGAATTAATGGGCCACGTTAGTTTATGATCTGCGTGCTGATGTCGAGTCGACACTGGAATGACCATTTCCTTTTGAGTATCCATCGTTCGTTCCGGCAAAGATCGCACCAATGAGTTCCGTACAATACGATCTAAAAGTAGAACGCCGGTGTCGACCGATAAGTCATTCCATTCGGGGAAAACACCAGACGTCAGCAGTTGTACATGACCTTGGCCGATTCGGCGCTCGACAAGAAAAGGGTGCTTGTTATCATATTGGCCAAGAACACGAGGACGGTTGCGGGCGACGATTTGTTCAGGAGTAAATTCACTGTAGTGTCGACCGAGTGGATTGGTCCAGTTGAGCCAGCGAGGCTGCTGATCATTTTGTTCCAGCAGAGTTTGAACGCGAGACAGCTCCTTTTCATCGAAGTCATCCAACGTAGTCATGTCAGTGGCGATGGCTTTATAAAAAACAGGCGCGGAAATGAGATCGTTAAATTCATCCCCAGGAATCTGCAGATTGTAGATGGGATCCTCAAACGTCTCCGGATTTAAGCTGAACGTTGGCCACTGTTGGGTGTTGGCCGGAGGCAGGCTTCCAACAGGCTCCGGCGAAAGAGCAATTGGCAAAAACCCGTTTCCATCATCCCAAGCTGAGGTTGTCCAACTCGTCGCTTCGAACAGGCCACCGGCGGCGATCAGAATTTGACCACCCTGCTCCGCATATTCGCGCAGGGTAACTACATCGGCAACGTTGGGCGCCACGCTACCTGCGATGATCACACAACGGGCATCCTGCAGATCTTCAATCGTAAAATCTTCAATGGTTCGGTGAAGGACGTCAATCAGTGACTTATGTTCTACATCCTCTTCCAGAATCGGGGAGAGCAAATGTCGCAGCATAAAGGATTCACCAAGCCGCCCCCGTTCCAAATCTTCATCTCGACCGTATTGATCGATAAACACAACGGGAACTCTGGCGATGACCGGCACCACACAGACTCGGCGATCGTCCATGGGCAGGCGATCGGCATCGAGTGTCAATTCTGCACGCGCAAAAACCGGCTCACGGGAAGAACCTGCAGTAACAAATTGGTGCTCAAATCTCACAGTCGTAGCCTGCCCTGGCTCAAGCTGCAAAATTTGCTCAGCAACGACCTGGTCATCAATGATTAGTGAGACTGTGACGTTACTACGAGGCTCGATTCCCTCATGCCGAACGGTACCGGTAAAGTGAGCGGTTGATTCAGCATCGGCAATCCCATCCCGTAGATAGAAATCGCTTATCCAAGAGTTGTCGGTTTCGGTGGGCTGGACTGCAACGATTTGCAAATCTCCCAGCGTCGCAAGCGTTTCCTCAAGATTGTTGTCTTGCCAGCCATGTGACTGCAGGTCGCCGAGCATAATGACACGCTTGGTCTGGACACTGCTGTCTTGTTCTAATGCTATGCCAGCCTGTTCGGCGGCTGCCCGCAGGTCGGCCGATTGGTCGACAACCCGAATCTGTTCAATAGCGTTTAAGGCGTCTTCTCGAGACGAATAGGCGCCGACGCTAAACCAATGCGGCTGCGTACACATGGGGATGACCGAGACTTCACTACCAGACGGCAAGGTTTCTATAAAAGCAGAAGCTTGAGCCTTGGCGTCGTCGAGAAGCGATTTGTCTAACGCGGTGTAGCCCATAGAGAGACTGTTGTCGACCACAATAACGGCATGGATCGGTTCGCTGCCGTTATACGCCTGCTGCCCTCCGCCAACCCAATAAGGCCGAGCCATTGCTAACACAAATAGTAAAACCACCAGCGTTCGGATTGCGAGCAAGACCAGATCACGAATCTGAATGGCCCGACGGTTTCGTTTGACTGCCTCGCGAAGGAACTGCATCGCCGCCCATTGTTGCGTACGATAACGCCGACGATTCAGCAAGTGAATCAGCGTTGGGCCGGCAACAGCAGCCAAAGCGGGTAAAAACCAAGAGGCGAGAAAATTCATGCAGCTTTATAATATAGTGGGATCTAGTCGATGTTACTTGGAATCAGGAAATTCGCCTTCCTGCAAGATGGGCAGGTAGCGGTTAGGGATCGATAGTACAAAGACAGCAACCGAGGTACCAAAGAGTTTGCCCGGAGTGCCGCCAACCCGGCCTCCTTCCCAGGAGCCGTCCACGTCTGTTCGAGTGGAGTTGTATTGCGACTTTACAATAGCATCGCGAATAACAGGGTAATTTGTCTTCCAACGCTCGCCACCCACCTGATACAACCCTTGTCCGACATAGAACATGGTATAGGCATCAAATGGAATGTGCCCGGTACGGACAGGCATCTTCTGAATGTCATTGGCGACATAGTCTAAGCTGCGAGGAATGCGGAAGTCGGCATACTCGCCAAACTCCTGTAGGCAAACGGCGCCCGCTGCTGCCATAGCAGTTGTTACCTTACCCCCGCTGTATGTGAAAGCGCCAGGTCGAGCACCAAGAGGGTCCGTTCCATATTGTTTTCCGTCTGGGGCAGCGAGGGGACGATAATAACCTCGGACCGAAGCAATTGCTTTTTCGATTACCTGGGGCGGAATATCCAGACCGATATCGGTGGCGCCTCTGAGAGCCTTGGCCTGCATGACAGCAAGCGAAAGATCGTGTCCCCGACTCTGTTGGCGAGCTACATAGTCCCAGCCACCGTCATCACACTGGACATTGCAAATCAACTGAATTCCCTTATCCAGAACTTTGCCTAAGCGTCGGTCTGGCACATTTCCGTAAGCCTGAGTCAGACAAAAGGTTGCCAATCCGTGGTTGTACATATCACGGCCTTCGCTGGAGATGTTCAACAGGCCGGAGGGTTTTGCGTTGGCGATAATGTAATCCAACGCTCGTTTGACGTTGTCACCATACTGGCTGCGACCCGGAGCGTGTCCGGCAGACAGGAATGCCATGGCACCCAATGCGACTAAGCCCAGATCCTGACTCTCCCAATTTCCGGCAGGACCTTGATTTCGAGCAAGCCATGCGAGTCCGCGATCGATTGCTTTTTCACTATCCGGAGTGATCTCCCACTCGCCTTCAGCGAAACTCTGAATTGGGGAGGCAAAGATTGTTAAGACGCAAAGACCGATAGCTAATATCGAGCGTTTCATATCACCTCCCAAGCCAAATAATTACAAACATTCATTGTACACTGACAGGACTTGAGATAGTCCGAGCGAGGTAGCTGAACTAAGCGAATAGCCCACGAAATTCAGTCTAATTAGACCGAAATCCGGCATTTCCGAGCAATCCAATACTCGTTTGAGTCCCACTTCGAATCGTAATCGACTTGTGCCCTGCAGGAATGGGAATGCGGACACTCGCTCCCTGAGTTTGACGAGAGAAATAGCCGTTGGCTTGGCTGGTCCCCAGACTAGGATCAAACAGCTCTTTGGAGGTCCAGATTGGTTCCGCCAGGTCGTCGACGAGGACCTCAAAAGTCCCCACCGCCGTGGAGCCATCGGCCAAGCCAAGAATCATCTCCAGATGAGAGTACTCAGGTTTTAGCTCGTAGACAATTTCACTGCGGCCTGGAAAGACAAACCCATCGGGGATGGTCAAAGATCGAACTGTCAAAGGTGTATCTTCTTTTAGCAGGCCAGGCATCGGCATTTCAGTATGCCCGGGGAGCGTAAATTTAATTGGAGTCAATGATGACAAGGGGACGTCCGGTTCAGGCAACTGTCCGGAAGCTGGCAATCCCGTCACCGTTGGTTGCAATCCAAACATTGCAAAGGTAATACCTTGTGGTTGGAACGTACCTGCCTCACGAGGCATGACCCGAATGGAGACATCAACTTCCTGCCCGACTTTGTCTCCCATCAGCCAGTGCCGGGCGTCAAATTTCGCGACCTGGCCAGTCAGGCTGACATTTCCATTCATGATGGAAGTTAGAGGTTCACCATTCACCTGGACTTCGATGGTCGTCGTCTTATCACCGACCCCATTGGCGGAAGCGGAAACTACTAGCCAGCTGTTATTGGCCGTTAATGTTGTCTTTTGATGGAATTCCAAAACGGGAGTCTCGGCCACATTGGCAAAGGCCGCCTTCCATGAAACGGTTGGCAGCCAACGCCCGCCGGTTGAGTCCCAGTGTGAAGTCAATTCGACGCGAGCGCGAAGGTTCGCAGGAATTTGCCAGTCCTTCATGGAAGAAATGTATTGATAAATCTCGTCGTTTGCTTGTCTGGCTACATTGAGATCGAGCGTCAAATAAGGCAGTACCCAGCTGACGTCATCACGAATGTCAAACGGATCCGCATTGGCCGGCCGACCGTCATGTCCGAAGTCAGTTTCAATAATCAATGCTTCAGCATCAGTAAGCCCACTAACATCAGCAATGGTATATGGGTAAGTCCCCAGCAGAAAGCCGCTCTGATAGATCACGGCCTCTGAGCCGTTTGCTAAACGTTTTGAGACTTTTACCTTGGCACAGCCGCCTCCCTCCGCGCTTTGGTCGATTCCCAGGTAAGACATGAATCGGGTTACCAGCTTGGGAGGAATTCGAAAAGCAATTTTGCTATAGGAGTGAGTGCTTAGTCCAACATCACTGATCATCTCACTGGTGGTAAGGATGTTGCCATTTCGATTTTGATTTCGTTTCCATGGCCACTGAAACCCGGTGAAGCTGCGTTCTTCGAGGACATCGGCGGGAAGGGATGATAACGGAAGTTGGTTGTAAGCGCGATAACTGATATGGGCAACGCTGTCGAGCAGAATTCGGATCGCGTCTAGAGACCAGGCGGGCTGGACTGTATGGAAGATTAAGTTATTTTCTCGTCGCAAAGGTATGACCATGCTTTCGCGAAAGGTAAATGACCCGCCATCGATGGTTGCATACCGAGCAATGCGACTGGTTGCTTCATTGGTAGGTGCTAGATGATCGGCTAGAACAGCGTCCAGTGCAGAGAGGTCAGGATCCAAATTGGGAAAGACGGCAGATAACTGAACCCAATTTGCCGTAATGGATTGGTTTTCGCTCAAAGCTCTTAAGCCCGTTTCAGACCAACGCATGTTTTGTGCCTGCAATAACGATTCGTCGCGCAGTACGACAGTTCCAGGAGCATGATTTGTATCGGTGATACGAGATGATTGGAAAACGATTCGACGAACGTGAGCCGCGTTGACTCGAATCGTTCCGTCAGCTTCGGCAAACGGCCTGTAATTTCCATTTACATGAACGAGATAATGGCTGGGGATACCGCGTACAGGATCGGCGTCACCAAAACCAATGACCTGCCCCGGCAAAAGGTCATGGTTATGGAATTCTATAAATGCCGTCGTCCGTTTTATTTCAGACCCAAGACGCTCCAGATAGCGAATTTTCTTTGTGTCAGAAAATAGAACAGTTTCATCCAGCTTGGCGGGGTTATCCAATCGATCCCAACCGTTGAGTTTGAGACCAGAAACGATTTCTTTTTCACCGAAAATAACTCGGAATTCCGGTTCCTGAGCCAACAGCGAATTGGCGGCGATCAGGACGAGTAAAAGTGAACGATAAATCATGGCAAGACCACCTCGATCAGTTTTAGCGAGTGGCTTCCTGTACTGATGTTGCTCACTCCATAAAGCTTTTTGCCGAAGGGAAAGATCTGCTCGATATCGAACAGGGTCGATTCATTGCCAACGAGTTCCGCTTCTTGCACAACACGGCCAGTTCGTGGTTGCACCCAAAGTAACGATCGCTGATTACTTAGAGGAATGACTCGGCTTGTGGGCTCTTTGTCCAGGTTACAAATCAAAACATGGTTGTCCATAATTCGCACGGCACTGGGGCTCGGGCTTCCCGGCTGAAACCATAACGGAGCTCCAAACTTGATGCTCACGGCCTGTACTCCGTTGCGACAGCTGATGATGACGCGGTCCTCCCAGATTCCAATGAGCTCCTGCACATCCGGTTGTTGAAATCGCCAAACGGGTGTTCCGGTTTGACGGTCTAGACAGACGACATCAGGCGACCCAGCCGCATGAACGATAATCCGGTCACCACTGACTAAAGGTTGCGTAGCATTGATGCGATCATAAAGATGCTGGTCAGCTAATCGGGGAACCTGACTTAACATCTGTGCCCACATCAACTCCCCTTCCAGACTGACACTATAAATGGTGCTGTCGAGGACAAAGATGATCCGGTCTTTTGCTAACACACTTCGAGCCGACTGAAACAACTCGGGCTTCCGTTGAATCGTCATGAGTGGCACGGAGTGTGAAACACTACCATTTGTCGAGTTGATCTGCTGGAAGACGATTTGTCCGAACGTCGTTTGCTGGGACACTACTTTGAGAATAAAGATGGAGTTGCCGGCGATGATCGGATCGGCCAAGGGATAACCATCCACGGGGGACTCCCAAATGGTTTCACCGGTGTCTCTCTTCATGCGTCGCCAGGAGAGTTTCTGTTTACTGAAGACAGCAGAGAACAGGTCCGGTCCAATTCGCGCTGGCTTCCCAGCATAGCCGTACTCGACAGGGATGCCTCGTCCGTCGTCGAGGATCTCCCAGACCACTTGATTAGTATCGGCTTTGATACAGCTGAGGCCCGTGGGTTGATTTACGATGAGATGGTCGCCAAGATCGAGAAAACTGGTTTGCCGAATGCGTTGAACGCTGCGGGCGGATCCGGGCGTACTAAAGTCTTTAACTGGATTGATCGTACGTTGGCCCAGAGTCAAAGCAGGCTTGGCCGGCAACCGGTTTTGGGCGCCTCGATATGTCACCAACTGTTGAACGATGCCATTAAAATCTGCCGCAGTAACATTACCTCCTTCGAGTGCAACATCGGCAACGATTTCACGTTGTGGATCCTGTCCGGCCAGTGCCAGTGCCAGATTAGCTTTGGCTAACCAAAGTCCGTGATACTTATCAGGGTATAACTCGATGAGCTCCTGATACCGTTGTGCGGCGGGAAGAAACTGGCCAGCAGACAAACGTTGATCCGCAGTGAGCTGCAGGGCCTGCCGAGCTGACTCTGTGCCAGGAAACTTCTGAGCGATTTCATTGAGCTCATCAAAATCTTGATTGTTAATGGCCGTGGTGAGTCGTAATTCGGCCAGTTCACTTCCCTCGACTCGCATCTTGGTGGCGAAGTCCTCATGGTCGGTAAATAACGACTTCAGGAAAGTCGTTCCGGACTGATAATGCATGCCGAATTTATCCACAGGGAAGAGGCCGGTGACGAGAGGATTGTCAACGATCATTGTCATAGCATTATCGAGATCATTTGTTTCCACAGCCTGTAATAACTCCAGCATGGAATTGACGGTTTCACGGTCGGTTTGCACCTGATGTGAACGTTCAGCCTGAAAACGGGCCAGATTAGTAGGCTTTATAGCACCTTCCAAATAATCAGCAGCATCTGCTCGTAACCAACGAGCCGTTCTCCAGGAGGCAAAATCCTTATCGAATATTTGCGATCCATGTGCTGGTAAAGAGAGGTAGTCAATCCGAGTGGCAAATTCATAAAGCTCTTGCCAGCTTTGTTTGTTTCGGAGGTGATACAAATACAGCCGCGTCAGCAACTCGGGTGAGACGGGCATGTTGTATCGTTGACGACCGCCAGCACCAGCCTCGAGATGTGCCCAATCATCGATAAGCCCCCCTAGCTGTTCCGGTTTGCCCTCAAACCAAAGCCTGGCGGCGAGGATGTCGTAGAGCACGTGTATATTGACCCAGGATGCGATATCCGTGTCAGGGCGGCGGAATTGCAATCGCCGAGGAATACGCACCAACGCCTCTCTAACTTTACGGAAGTCTCGATGGTGTTGCACTGCGTAATGGAGCAGCTTTATCAGGCCTTCGACACGCATCTGCGGAGTTGCGTTGGCCTGTAGTACTTTGGCGTAGCAAGCCAGCCTCCAGTGCTCGGGTGAGATTTGGTCCGGGCGTTCCAACGCCAACGAATCAATGTATTCAGGAAGTCGAGCTGCGTTCTGACCTTCAATCGCCGTTAAATTCGGCACCGATCCGATGGGCAGAACGAAGGAGAGTTGCTCGATGAGGTCATCATGGGCCACATGGACTTTTTTTAGATAAACCGTCGACACCTCGGCCCCGGAATGAATGGTTGGCCCGAAAGAAATTTCTCGCTTGATCGGCACATTGGCACCAAGGGTAAAGGTGTGCCCCGGGATCCAGTGAACGCCATCGGGGCTCATAGAGATGACAAACATGTCATCGGAGTATTGAGCTCGCCACCAAATTGGGCCTTTGGTTCGCATGCCGGCTCGGTACTGGGCGGAGGTAAAAGTCAGGTCGGTCGGATTCATTGAGACGGCGAACTCATCGCCCAGCTGTAGGGCGTAGAGATTGTAGAAAACGCCGGTTTGAGGATGTTCAAATCGGATGCCAGCAAGGTGTTGTGGTTCCATCAACGCATAGATTTCAGTAGCACCTCGAAGCTGAACTTTGGTTGATAAGTGGACGGCTGCATCGCCCTGCCGGCGTGACAAGAGAACTTTCCCGTCATCGTCGTAGTCAAATGTAGACTCGGTGTTCTCGTTTTCCGCCTCATCAAACCAGGACAGGTCACCAGCAGGCACGGCTTTTGATAGATCGACAGGCAATACCTGTTGTTTAACCGGCTCAAAATTAAAGGAATCCAGATACCTTAAACGCGATTGCACTTTCATCGTCAGATGCGTCGGAGGCGCATCCATCGGAAGGGACGACATGGGGATATCTCCCCGTGCGACCATGAACTCATTATTTTGAAACCGGAAGTTCATGGCGCCTCGAGTTAGTGCGTACCAAATCCCGTTGTCATGGTGAACCAGGTCCACAGCGCGAGTGGCCGGAGTTTGACTCGCTTCCACAATGGGTCCATAGCAATACTTGGCAGTGAGCCCTGGGATGGCATTGTCTTCCGAGCTGGTTTTAAAACTAGTCGACGGAATGACCTGCCGTTCGATCTCATCGGACTGCCATTCCAATCGCGCTTTAGCTTCCAGTCGGTCGCTGAAGAACTGCATTTTGAAAGCGTTGGGGCCAGCGTTGAGATTGACTTTATGTGCTACCGGGGCTGTTTCATTGCCTACGGGGCTCCAGCGTTCACCTGCCACGACATTATTAATTTCAAGCTTATAGCCATCATCGACGTCTAGATAAAACGTATAAGCTCCGGCCTTGGGCACCTCTATCAATCCAGACCATTCAATGCTGAAGTAGTCCGAATCGATTTGAAGATCGTTTACCAGAGGCCCTTCCAACCCCCAGTCAAAATCGATTTGAGGATCCACCCGGGTTTCGACAAAGTGCCGGCGCATTCGATATCGATAGTTGTAAGGCAGGCTTGCCGTGTACTCCGGCACCGGCATCGCGGTGAACCGCTTCATATTCAAGTGGCCGTCATAGCTGAGCTCCACCTCCTGCGAGTCATTGACCGCAGTAACAACCAAACTTCGTAAATCAGAAAAACGCACTCGGAGACTTCGGCCGTCATTATTAGGTGGCGGCAAGATGAAGTTGCCCAACAATTCGAAGTATTCAGTCATGCCATCGCGCTGGATGGGTTTAATAGTCCCCGGTTCGACTTCAGCGGGTCGTATAAAACGTGTTACAGTCGAAGTCCAAGAGTGATCCATTCGGGAAGCGGGGTCATCGAAGGCTTGCCAAGTGGGTGTGACAGGCCGTTCGGGTAGCATTAATTCACCAGCAACAGGTGTCATTGGCATCGGTTCGGGGACTTCTTCCGGCATGGGGTCTACATTGTTTGCCGGTTCTTCGGCGGGGCTTTGCTCGACCACGACTGCCGGTGAAACTTCGGGAGTCAGAGTCACAGTGTTTTGAGGGTCCCCGGTATCAGGCATGTCCGCATCAGTGGAATTTTCACTCAGAGGTGTTGGCGGAATGTTCTCGGCGAGTTTCTCTTCAACAGGGCGGAAGAAGACGAACCAAGACCCGACCGAGGCGATGAGTAGTACAACAGCTACGGCAATGAGAAATTGGTTAAAGCCCTTTCCGGCGTTACGGGTAGCTGCTAATTGAGTGAGCCAATCAAGCAGGTCCTGCATTGCGTCTTCATCGTCGAGATCAACAGGAATCACCTCTAGCTTTTGAGCTTTGATTTCCTGAGAAGCCGCCGCAAACAGTGAGGGCTGTTTAGCTGCTTCGGCCAGCAGGAATTCCAGTTGATCTTCAGACAGGGGGTCGCCAAGTCTATTCTGAAGTAACTCGATGTAATCGTTTGGTTGCATGATGGCCTATGCAGAGAATGGGTTACTGAATCAGACTCCAGTTTAAGGCATTATGAAATTGAATTCACATTGCTTGCAATAAAACCAGTTGATTGGACTATTAAGATAGAGGAAACTAGGACAGTAATTTCTAAACAAGGAGGCTGGGTTCATGTTACGTCGACTGATTGTTTTTTCTTTTGTTATCACTGCAATGCTTGATGGTGCTTATGCGGCTGACCAGCAGTTGGCGAAAGGCCGTGTCTTTCATGATGCCAATTTCAATCAGGAATTTGATAAAGGCGAGAAGGTGCTAGCTGGGATTAAAGTCTCTAATGGCAATCAAGTCGTTACTACGACGGACGAGGGTACGTATGAAATCTCAGTTACCGACGATACGATTCTGTTCGTAATCAAGCCGGCTGGCTGGATGACGCCAGTTAGTGAAAACAATCTTCCCCGCTTCTATTACATCCACAAGCCTCAAGGCTCTCCAGAGGGTACACGGTTCGCCGGTGTTGCACCTACCGGAGCATTACCAGCGAGTGTTGACTTTCCACTGTATCCAGTCAAGGAGCCGGAAACGTTTAAGGCGATCATGTTCGCCGATCCTCAGCCACGGAATCAGCAGGAAGTGGATTATTTGATTCAGGATGTGCTAGAAGAACTTGTCGGTACCGATGCGGCTTTCGGGGTGACGCTGGGTGACATTATGTTTGATGATTTGAGCCTATTTGATTCACAAAACCAGGGCATAGCGCTAGTTGGTATCCCGTGGTACAACGTGATTGGCAATCACGATGTAAATCGAGAGGCTAAGCGCGATGAGCATAGTGATGAAACGTTCGAACGGGTATTTGGGCCAGCTTATTATTCCTTTGAATATGGCAAAGCGCATTTTGTCGTCATGGATAATGTGGACTGGTATTACGACGAGGGCACTAAGAAGCATGGTTATCGGGGAGGAATCAGTAAGGCCCAAATGGCCTTCTTGGAAAACGACCTGAAGTTAGTGCCGCAGGACAAGTTAGTCGTCCTAATGATGCATATCCCGATTACTTCCATGGAACAGCGAGGAGCGATCTTTAAGCTTCTCAAAGAACGGCCTTTTACGATGAGTGTCTCAGGCCATCAACACTACCAACGCCACCTATATCTGGATCAGGAGGATGGTTGGGAAGGAGAAAAGCCTCATCATCATGTGATTAATGTGACAGCCAGTGGAAGTTGGTGGCGAGGCATGAAGAAATTTGGAGATACACCCCATGCCTATTCCCGGGATGGCGTTCCCAATGGCTACTCCATCGTTACGTTCGATGGAAATCAATATGCATTTCAATACCAGGCGGCTAACCGCCCGGCAGATTACCAAATGCACATTTCGGCGCCAGTACAATACAGCAATGAACAAGCAGCCTTCGCCTACACGAATGTCTTTTCGGGGTCAGAGAAGACCGAAGTCACAGCCTTGTTGAGAAATCGCAAGGGGAAGCGCATGAAGCTTGAGGTGATACCGGCGCACACCGAGGTCGATCAGGATTATAAAAAACTCTACGATCAGGAGCAGGCGCTCAAAGAAAAACTAGGCGGCAAAATCGACTGGGTAGAAATGTCGGCGCCAGTTCAAGCAGGCCATCAGTGGAAGGCTAAATTGCCGACAGGGCTGCCAGCAGGGATGTACACCATCGAATTTCAGGCCAAACAGCCTAATGGCGCGGTCTATCAAGGGCTTCGACCGATTCGAGTGGTTAAGTAATATCCTGTCTATTCCAGACGATATCCCAGACGAGGCTTATTAATAGATAGTTCGTCTAGGGTGTCACTTACTAGGAATGAATTCCTTAAATCTCTCGTAGCACTTGCGCAGAGGTTCGGATGCGGGCGAATTTATTTTCCCAAATCTGTAAGCAAGCTTCATGGATGTGATCGTGGATGGTCGCCATACCATCACTTACAGCAGTAACGCGATAATTCCTGGTCGAACCTGAAACAATCGTACTGTTGACACAGCAATCGGTAGTAACGCCTGTAATGACAAAGCGATCAATCCCCAGACTGCGCAAAGCCAGGTCTAAATGAGTGCCATAAAACTTGTCGTACGTATGACCCTGAATGACTAGCTCTGAATCGAGCGGCTGGAGCGCGTCGATCGTGGCGGCCGATTCGACTCCTACCCCGGGTTCAAGACCTACCTTACAGTTATTCGAAGGGTAGCCAAATCCGGTGGTGGCATCATCAGGAGCGGCTAAGTGCTCAGGTCCAAAGGGGTCTCCTCGCAGACAGGGGATGGTGTCAGCGTAAACAAACTCGGTGAAGATCACAGGCATTCCAGCATCGCGAAATGCTTGAACGAGTGCCTGGATATTGGGCGTGATGTCACGAGCCCTAGGAATTTGCAGCGACGCTCCTTCGTCCACAAATCCATGCTGCATGTCAATGACTAGCAACGCAGTCGTACCTGCCTGGACTCGATGCGATTCATCAATTCGTTTCAGCTTGGCCTGAATTAATTCATCAACACTCATTATGGTTTCACGGCCTCGTAATTGACTTGGGCTGGGCCTTGAATCCAGTCGAGCTTTTGCAGGAACTGATCCATTTTGTGCACGGTGTCCAAGAAGTTTTCTTTTTTGGCGTAATTAAAAAAACCATGAGGCTGGCCGTCATAAAAGTGATGCTCGCAGTCGGCATCTACTCCGTCCATTAATGATTGATATCGCTTGGCTGTAGTGACAGGAATGAGTTTATCTTCCGTGCCCAGGAAAACGATCGTTGGCGGTGCGCCTTTACGAATATTATCGATCGGTGAAATCTCTTCGTAGTATTCCTTAACACGATCGTAACCATATCCATTCGGCCCATTGTCGTAGACGGGATTAAAGAGTAACAGTGCGTTTGGTTTACTACTGATGCGAACGTCTTCCCCTTGTTCCTCTAAGCCCAGGACATTGCCGGTCGCTGCTGCAACGTGTCCACCGGCGGATCCGCCGCCAGCAGCCAGACGATTTGCATCGATGCCAAGTTTCTCAGCATTAGCACGTAACCAGCGTACGGCTGATTTGCCGTCCTTTACACATTCCCGAGGTGTTGTTCCCTGCCGAGATTTCACTCGGTAATCCGCCACCACCGAAATCATACCACGGCTAATTAAATGGCGGCTATGAGGAACGAATTGCGCAGGTGTTCCACCATTCCAACTCCCTCCAAAGAAGAAGACTGCCGCTGGACGCGAATCGGAAGGTTGGTGGCCTTCGGGTGAGAAAACGTACAGATAGAGTTCGGTATCGCCAACCGTTTTATATTTATACGGCTTCGCACCTTTGTATTGCTCGGGCGGCTGAGCCAATAAGAAGGAAGGCGTTATAGCCTGCAGGAGGAAGATAAACAGAACGATAGGATTGCGCATGATGAAATAGGGAGGGTAGAGAGAAAGTGGAGCGGGTAAAAACGCCTAGCCAAGTCCGGCGATCGGCTCGGCTCCGGTAATGACCTTTAAGGCTTCAGGCGGCACATCGACGCGTAGCCGAAGTTGCGGAATGTCCAACAGCGTATCAAGACAGGTTGCAATGAGATTAGGAGTCCGAACTGGCGTGGTGGCTGGAGTGCCACCGTCTTTTGCCGATTGGCCGATGATGTGGCCACGAGGGATTCCGGTTCCATAAAGTAGCAACGGCGTCAAACCACCCCAGTGGTCGCGACCGGCTCGAGCATTAATCGAGGGCGTTCGACCCATTTCACCGGTGGCAACTAACAGGATATCGTCCTGTAGGCCTCTTGCTTCGACGTCTTCAATAAATGCAGCCACCGCGTGGTCAAAGGGATTACCGACATAATCCATCCCACGAACCATACCAAGATTGTTTTGGTCGGCATGCATATCCCAGACAAACGATGTGGTGATCGTTATGAAACCGCAACCACGCTCTGCCAATCGACGTGCCAGCAACAAGAGCTTACCAAGCGAATTCGAATTTGCCTTGTAATGGTTTTTATTGTTTTTATCTTTCCACTCATCGAAACGCGTTAGGTGGCCGGTATCGTATCGATCAATGGTCTTTTGATCTTCATGAGAAAGATCAAAGGCATCCGAGACACCGCCCATGACGACATCGAAAGCCTGAGATTGGAATTTATCGAGGCCTTCGAGTGATCCATCGGAATCCACTTGACGCTTGATTTTATCCAGATTTTTTAGCAGTGCCTTTCGGTCGTCTAACCGCAGGCGGTCAATGTGTAGCTTCAGATCTTCTTGGAAATTACCACCTGTACCTGGAACGAATGGTTCAAACCCTTTACTAAACGGTCCGGCATCGGCGAAGCGCCCGAAGGTGTCAAAAGGCCCAGGCTCATCTTCGACAACGGCATTAGGGAAGGCTGCCACATTGAGAGGCATCCCATTTTTAGGATTGTTCGTTCCAATGATCCGTGAAAGGTAGCTGCCAATATTGGCTCCAAACGTGTCAGCCGAGACGATCGGTTGGATTTTATGGGCGCTGGATCCAGTTTGGTACGATCGCACAACCGTGAATTTGTCAGCATGCTTGGCGAGTTTAGTCATGGTCCCGCCGAATTCAGTCCCGGCAACGCTTGTCGACGTTGCTCCGGTCATGCTTCGAATACTCCCCGGCGCGCTCATTTTTGGATCAAAGGTTTCAAACTGACTGGGGCCGCCGTGTTGAAACAGGAAAATAACAGTCTTACCGGAGAAGAGTTTCCAGGGATCTTTCTCGCCTGAAGCAGCCATGAGCTGCGACAGCCCAAGACCGGAAAGCCCACAGGCTCCAACCTGCAGGAAGGATCTTCTGGAAAGTCCGTCATTAAAGGAAAGCATGTTTATTCCCCGCTGATTTGTCCAAGCCTACATTATTTATAGTCGGACGGTTTCAGTCCTTTTCTGAATCCACCGAAGCCAAACTTGGTGGGTTTATAGTCACCGACAATGCTCACATTCAAATCAGCTGTAATGGCATCTTCCATTTCGAGGCACCAAAACATCGAATTGACCAGCATGCGGCGAGTACCCTCGGAAACCAAATCCGTCGCGGCGCCCATGGTTGTGTTAAACACGGTAGAGGTTTTCCCGCTAGTCCCTTTGTAGCTCTTCACCCAGGCCACAGGCATCATTGGCTCGTTCTTCTTACCTTCAACAGGCTTTGCATCCGGTGTCATCCCATCTAGTACTGCACCTAGCAGGATCGGATCGGAATCTCCTTCAAGTTTTGTAACTCCATATACGTCAGTGTCGCCCCAGATGTTTTTACAGCCTCGCAAAATAGGATGGCCTTCTTTACCCTTAACAGGCACTCCGCCCGTGCTTTCACGTCCGTGATGTCCATGGTGATTAATCCAGGTTTCACCAAGTACCTGACGTCCCCAACCCTTTTTGTATTCACCGTTGTAGTTGAAGGAGTATTCATGGTATTTGCGGTCACCAGGAATATTGAAGGCATGAGTCGAAGTACGCATACCAATAATGGGTTTGCCGGAATTGGTATAGTCGGCAATGTACTTCATTTGGTCATCTGGCAGATTACGGAAGCGTAAGAGAAAGACAGCTAGGTCTGCGTCTTCCAGAGCTTCCAATCCAGGGATATTGGTTTGATGACTGGGTGTAATCGCTCCGGTTGCCGGGTCGATGGCGAACAGCACGGTGCATTTGAATCCATGATGCTCCGCCATAATCTTAGCCAGCAATGGCAATGCTTCTTCACTGCGGTATTCATCGTCGCCACTGACGAAGACGATGTGTTTTCCTTTGCCTGGGCCATCTTTTCCTTCGAAGGTGATCCATTGATCATCGGCGTTGGCAGATACGGCGGTAGTGAAAACCAAAAACAGGCCTAACAAAGAAGCGATACGCATGGTGAATTTATCCCAGTACTGAAATTAATAATCAAATGCAAAACGGGAGTTGTCTGACAGAGCAGGTGCCCGAAGGTAATACCATATCATTCTGACTAAGAGGCCGTGTCTTTACCACTAGTTTTGCCAATAGAATTCTCCGGGAGCTGGTTTAATCCGCTTATTGCGCATTCATGCCTCCGCGAATTGCTCCGGCTTCCACGGCACCGTAATTAGCGCGAAACATTTCGTCCAGTGCACGACTGTTGGGCACGGCCAACCAGACGCGCAACAAATGCCTTCGACGGGCCAGTTCTTCGTAGTCAGTAAATTCAGTGCGTCGATGGTAGGTGATCCAGTTGTTTAGCAGCACGATATCGCCGGGCTCTTGGCGGAATTCAATATGCATTTGAGGGCGAGCCGCGACTTCATCGACAAAATCTAAGGCTTCAAGCTGCAACGGGGTAAGAGGCGGCACGTCATTGTCCTGATAGGCTCGGTCGATAAGTACTCGCAGGTAAGCCGATGCAAACACATCCTGATGGAAGGAGAAGATTGGTTGCTGGCAGTAGGGAAGCTCGTTACCGGTGTCCACATTGTGGCGTTTGTAGTAATAGGGCGCTAAGAGTTCCTGCAATAGATCCGGCCGCTCTGCCAGGATTTGGTTATAGACCGAGACGCTACTGACCAATTGATTCACACCTCCAGACTTAGCCTGTTGTAGGCACATAAAGCCAATGACATCACAGCGATCGGTATGGAAGCTAAGGCGTTTACGAGTATTCGGGCCTCGGGCCTGCGGTTGCCCGACTCGAAACCCCTCGTCCCTTACATGGAAGATGCGTTCACCTTTGGCACTTTGCGAAACGGCTGTTCCAAGGTACGTTGTAAGCCCCCAGAAGATACGTTCAATCTGCGTTTCCGAAAAACGCTCGGCAGGGAAGCCCCGGATGAGTGTCGCTCCGGAACCGAATTCCAACTGGTGCTGAATTTTCACCAACATCGGGCCCAAGGTGGGTAGCTTGAAATTTTCAGAGTTGATTTCAGTAAGCTCGAGCTCAAGTGTGTCAGCGAGCGCAGCCTCAAGCTCATCGATGGCTTGTGGGACCAGTGTCAGAGTCCAGTCGTCACGCTCTAATAGTTCGTCGCCAATCCAGGCGGCCGGTCCGGTAACAGGTTTTGGCATGGGCAAAGATTGGCCTATTTACCAATACAGTACAACGCCTGCATGGTTCGTACGAGAATCTGTCCATCTGCAAATACTGGAGTTGAGACCGTGAATTCTTCGGCCAGTGTATTTTTGGATACGATCTCGCCATCATCCGCCTTGACCACGAAAGTCACTCCGTCTTCACGGGTTAGGTAGACGTGATTGCCGGCAAGAATCGGTGAGGCCGAAAAGCCCATCCGAGCTTTTTCCAGTTCCGTTTGCCAAATTTGTTTCCCGGTCTTCACGTCGATTTTTGTAACGAGACCTTTATCTGTCATGCAGATCGCCGTTCCGTTACTAGCAATCGGAGTAGGCACGTCTGCACAAATGCCGTCCACCGTCCAGGCAACCGAGGGTTTGGCAGCTCCCAGATTAATGGCAGTCAACGTTCGGCCACGAGCGTAAGGAGCGAGCAAAATCCCGTCACTTAAAACAGGCGAGGCGATACTGCGCCAGTATTTTTCTCCGTTTGGATTGAGAGTTCCGACTCGCCAGAGTTCTTTCCCGTTGGACGCATCATGGCCAGTAACGTAATCCGCTCCCAGTACTAACAGTGATTCGTTGCCGTCATCATTGACGACGATCGGTGTTGAGTAGCTTTGAGCAGCCTCCAGAGGTGCGTCCAGATTTCGATCCGACTTCCAGATTTGTTTCCCAGTCTTTTTATCGATACCGAGAAGGAAGCTGGGGCCGGTTTGCATCACAGCGATCACAACCGAATCTCTCGTCAGTACTGGAGAAGTACCGAGGTCCCACCATAAAGTGTCTTCGCCATGCTCTTTCTGCAGGTTGGTGAGCCAGTTCAATTTACCGTCGAAATTCAGGCAGGCCAGGTCGCCACTTTTGTAGTAAACGAAAATCGATTCACCGTCTGTGATTGGCGAAGGGTTACTGCCGCTGGCTTTGCGATGCTTGCCGTCGCGGGAAGAACCGATTTGAGTACGCCACTTTTCTTTTCCGGATCGGTCCAGACAAATGACAAGATTAAATCCCCCATCGTTTGCGGTAATTAAGATGTTGTCTTCCCAAATAGCGGGTGTCGAGGAGCCCACGCCTGGAAGCTCCAGTTTCCAAGAGATGTTTTGATCAACATTCCATGTTGTGGGAAAGTCCCCTTTTGAGGCAACGCCGTTAAATCCGGGTCCACGCCAATTGGGCCAGTTTTCAGCCTGACTGACTCCGGCCAACATGGTAATCAATAGCATTGCGACCAACGTACGTTTCATGGCTTCTCTCTTTGAATTCTTGATTAGTGAGGCGGCAGGGCCTAACGAGCTGGTTGTAAATTCCAAATATTGGCTCGGTCTGTCCTCAGTTTTACTTAATTCTTTAATATACTGAAAACTATGCTCTGGGTGAACGAAGCAGGCTTGCTACTAGGAAGTTGTTTGCCCGGCACCTATATTTGTACCCCTAAGACCCCATTTTCTAAATTGAAGCTGTCGAGGAATTGTTTAGATGTTTAAAACCACTTGGCTTTCACTTTTGTTAGCAATATTTGTACTTGGCTGTTCCAGCGAAGAGAGTTCGGTCATTCAGGATGACAACAATAACTCGGTGACAGGTGTAGACCAGGTTAATGACGATCAGAATTCTGACTCGGCAGACGGGAAGATCGGCTATTCTGCGATGTCGCTAAAGAATCCGTTCTTTGTCATTATTTCCGACAGCCTGACGGAAGCGGGGGCCGCCCATGGATTCTCCGTGGTGACAACAGATGCGGATTCGGACGTAAACAAACAAGCCAATCAAATTGAAGATTTTATTAGTCAAGGTGTCGACGCCATTGTCATCAACCCAACAGATAAAGAAGCGATTGGACCGGCAATCAAAAAGGCCAACGAAGCAGGCATCCCTGTTTTTACCTGTGACTTACAGTGTGTCGCAGAAGGCATTGAAATTGCAGGTCACATCGGGACAGACAATTTTCAGGGTGGCGAACTAGCTGGAAACGCCATGGTCGAAGTACTTGGTGATGAAGGTGGTGAGGTGTTAGTTCTCGATTTTAAACAGGCCAATTCCTGTGTATTGAGAGTCGATGGTTTTAAGAAGGTCATCGATGCCCATAACGAATCTACACAGACAGGAAAAATTACAGTCGTTTCCGAAATCAATGGTGGTGGTGATCAGGACATCGGCTACAAGGCCGCCGCTGATAGCTTAAAGGCACATCCTAATATCCGTGGTATTTTTGCTATCAATGACCCATCTGCTTTGGGAGCCTGGCAAGCAGTGAAAGAAGCAGATCGATTGGATGTCATTCAGATTGTTGGCTTCGATGGTGAATTGGCCGGTAAACAGGCCATTCTCGATGGAAAGATCTATGCCGATCCAATTCAGTTTCCGAAGCAAATGGGACAAGGGATCGTGGAAAAGCTGGTTGCATATCAGGCCGGCGAATCATATGAAAAGACTACACTCATCCCGACTGCACTCTATAAGAAGGAAGACGCGGAAAAGGATCCTGAGTTACAAGCAGCTGAATAAATAGAACCTATGGCGGAAGATTCGAGTCTGGATAATTTGGACGGTCCGAACCGCCCTCAGCCGTTGTTGGAAATGTCAAACGTTTCCAAGTCGTTTCCGGGCGTCCGCGCCCTGGCCGACGTCAGTCTGACACTCTACCCGGGTGAAGTACTAGCGCTGCTCGGTGAAAATGGGGCCGGGAAAAGCACGCTGATTAAAACCCTTGGTGGCGTGCATACTCCCGATGCTGGCACAATCAGTATCGAAGGTCAGCCTATTCAAATCGATTCACCCACGGCCTCGCAACAGGCGGGTGTTGGGATTATCTATCAGGAATTCAATCTGATCCCTGGACTCACGGCTCGTGAGAATATCTTCCTTGGTCAGGAGGCCTCGGCATTTAGTTGGATTGGCAAGAGACATGAGCATGAGCAAGCAGAAGAATTATTCAGCCGTATTGGTGTGCCGGTAAATCCAGATGCTTTGTGTAGGGATTTAACGGTAGCTCAACAACAGGTGGTGGAGATCGCCAAAGCACTAGCACTGAAAGCTCGAATAGTGGTGATGGACGAGCCAAGTGCAGCGTTGACCCCCCGAGAAGTTGAAGGCTTATATCAAATTGTCGACGAGCTTCGACGGCAGGGTATCGGGATCATTTATATCAGCCATCGACTCGATGAAATTGATCGATTGGCCGATCGAATTATGGTGCTCCGAGATGGGCAGGATATTGGTACTCGTGATGCAAAATCTTTGACCCGTGACAAAGTCATCGAATTGATGGTCGGCCGTAGCCTGGACAATGAGTTTCCCGATGAAACACGGCCTGTTGGAGAGGTTCGTCTCGAAGTAACAAATCTGAGCCGTGGGAAAGCCGTTCAGGATGTTTCGTTCAAGGTGCACGGTGGTGAAATACTGGGTGTGGCTGGATTGGTCGGGGCAGGTCGAACCGAAACGGTTCGCTTACTCTTTGGCGCGGACCGGCCCGATTCGGGAGCAGTCTTTCTTGATGGAGAGCAGCTCCAAATTCGGACACCACGCCAGGGGATTGCTAAAGGAATCTGCTTGTTAACCGAAGACCGTAAAGGTCAAGGATTGATTTTGGGCCAAACCGTACAAGAGAATTTTGGGCTGCCCAACTTGAGGGATTTTGTTTCTGGGGGTTTGATTCGTAAGAGTACGGAAACGGCAGCCTTTGATCGATATATAGAACAACTGCAGATTAAAGTCACTGGCGGAGGCCAGGTAGCCGAAACCCTGTCCGGTGGCAATCAACAAAAAGTAGTGCTGGCCAAGTGGCTGCAGAGAAATGCCGAAGTCATTATCTTTGATGAACCAACCCGCGGAATTGATGTTGGTGCAAAATACGAAATCTATCTACTTATGAATGAACTTGCTCGTCAGGGCAAAGCAATAATAATGATTAGCTCCGAGCTGCCGGAAGTACTGGGCATGAGCGATAGAATACTGGTGATGCACGAAGGGAAAGTCGCAGGTTGTCTTGTGAACGATGAAGTATCACAGGAAGATGTAATGAAACTGGCCACAGGAACGAAAGACGCAGTATCGGTTTAATGAAGAAGCAAAAGTATATCCGCGTCTTTCTGGTCGACTACGGGATGGTCTTTGTCCTGATGGCGTTGTGCATTTTGATCAGCGTGCTGACCATTAGTGATATGCACCCGGAAGACCCGGCAGCGGCTAGAAGTTTGGCCCGTAGTCTTGTGAAGGAAGTCGGGAGCGACATAAATGTACTTGTGGTCGCCAGAAAAACCTCCGCCGACGAAGCCTACGCAACCGCTCTGCAGGATGAGTTAGAGGCCGGCGGAGCACATGTAGTTGCCGTCGAGCTCGGTACTCCCGCGACGTTACGCACCCGACTGGAAGTGCTAGGTCAGCAAGACGAGCGAGTGGACTTTGTCGCGACTCATGACTTTTCGTCGAAATGGCGAGTGCTTAGTTCTGAGTCCCGTCAGGAAATGGCGTCTCTTTATCCAGCCTTGAGCAAATTGAAAATTGCCAAGCCCCCGAGTTACCGTTGGCCGACGTTTTTAACAGCGAATAATCTCATCGGTATTCTGAATCAGAATGCCCCCATCGCGATTATGGCCATTGGGATGACCTTGGTGATTATTACAGCCGGGATTGATCTGTCGGTGGGTAGTTTGATGGCATTGGCCGCGGTGGTCACGGCGAAGTCACTTGAAAGCTATCTCGGTGGAGAAGATGCAAGTGGCCTCAGTGTGGTGTTTGCCTTCTTGATAGCCATGGGGGTTTGCGCTTTGGCCGGGGTATTTGCCGGTGTGATTGTGACGGCGTTTAAAGTGCCACCGTTTGTGGTGACGCTGGGGCTGATGATGGTAGCTCGCGGTATGTCTTATATTCTCGCCGGAGGTGCTGACGCCGTGAAGATCGAAGCCGAGTCGATCGGGACGTTGTATTCGTCCTCGGTTTTAGGTATTCCGAGCCAGATTGTGTTGATGGTCGTGCTATTTATCGTGGCCCATATAGTGATGAATCACACGGCCTTTGGCAGGTATGTTTACGCGGTTGGAGGGAATGAGACTGCAGCGCGTCTATCCGGAGTTCCAGTAGTCGCTGTGCTTATCGCCGTTTACGCCATTTGTGGTTTGGCCGCGGGGCTTGCAGGCGTACTGGATGCCTCCCATTTCGGTACAGGTCGGCCAAAAGCGGGTGAATTCTATGAATTGCAGGTGATTGCAGCTGTTGTAGTGGGGGGCACGAGCCTAATGGGGGGAGAAGGTAAAATCTTCGGTACCTTTATAGGAGCGTTGATTTTAGGTGTCATACAAAACGGACTGAATATGGCTGGAGTGGACTCTTACAGTCAAATGGTGATCTACGGGGCCCTCATTTTAGTGGCCGTTTTGATCGATCAATTGAAGAAAAAAGTGGTTAAACCAGCGTCAAGTTAGCCAAAACAGGGGATATCGATAGTTTTTGGCAAATCTGTCAGATATTCTAATTACGGCAGGTTGACGCTTTAGGTCTGTGATATTAGCCTATTGTTTTTAACCCATATTTGAAGGGTTGAGGGGGAAGATATTCCGCCTGAATTCGTGGGTTGAACTGAAATCGAGAATATTCGTAAAAGTTGACTTGTGGCCTGATCCGCCACGCAAAAAGTCACGTCTAGACGTTAGAAATGTAGGAGATAATTCCGTGAACAAATTAGCTAAACTAGCTATGTGGAGCCTTGGTGCTCTGCTCATTATGGCCACGCCAGCGTTGGCCCAAGACGGTGGAACAGCCGTCTCTTTTTCAGGCGCTTTCGGTGCAGGTCTTGTAACCATCGGTGCCGCTGCTGGTATCGGTAAGCTTGCTTCCGCTGCTTTTGAAAGCATGGCTCGCCAACCAGAAAAAGCCAAAGATATCCAGATTGCGATGATTATTGCTGCTGCTTTGATCGAAGGTTTCACCTTCTTCGCGCTCGTTGTTTGCCAGGGTCAAAATCCTTTTGGTGGATAAGCGGATAGCTTAGACTCGAACAAAAGACAGCCTGTGTTCTCACAGGCTGTTTTTTTATGCGCGGTCGGTAACGATCTGTCCTATAATCCGAGTTACTTCGAATGACAGACTTTGATGAGGAAATGGTGGATGCTGAATCAGGTAAATAGACGACAAGCGTTGAAATCCGTGGCAGCAACTACCTCGCTGATGGTTATTGGTAGGGCGAGCCGAGCAGCGGATTATGGCGATCTGGCTACCAACAAGTTTCTCGGACGCGTCAAGGTTCTGGCAACGGTCGAAGATTCGAAGGTGTTTACGGAAGGTCCAGCCTGGGGACACGGGGCGTTGTACTTTACGAACGTCCGAGCCGCAAAAATTCTCAAATGGGATGGACAAAATCTTTCGATCTTTCGCGAGAATAGCAACGAGGCGAACGGATTGCACTTTGATGCCGAAGGAAATCTCTGGGCGTGTGAAGGCGGTGCTGGTCGAGTCACGAAGACCCACTGGCAGACCGGCAAGATCGAAGTACTTGCGAATGAGTTCAACTCGTTTCCATTGGCTGCTCCTAATGACCTGTGTTTCGACTATAAGCAGCGATGTTTCTTTTCATCCCGCCCTGGCGTGGAAGATCCCAGCAAGGGAAACGTAAACGCTGTTTATCGTCGGGATCCCGATGGTACACTTGCTCAGGTATTAGCCTGGCCGGATATTCATATGCCCAATGGTCTGGTCACTGCTCCTGATGGAAAGCATCTGTATCTGATCGAAGCCCATCCGGACGCAGACCACCATCGGGATATTCGTCGTTATGAAATTACTGAAGACGGCAGATTAGTAAATGAAGAAATCGTGATTGATTTCTATCCCGGACGGAGTGGGGATGGTATGGCGATAGACGCGAAAGGCAATCTCTATGTGGCCGCCGGCCTACATGCAACTCGCAAGACAAGCGAGACGCTAGACACCAAGTCCGGCATTCACGTGATTTCGCCTGATGGGAAGCTGCTTGCCTTTCGTGAGACGCCGGAAGATACGATTACGAACTGTACGTTTGGCGGAAAGAAGTTGAAAACTCTGTTTGTTACCTGTGGGACTAAGCTGCTGGCTATACCAACTCGCATTCCCGGCAAGCCCATACACTAAAGGATTTGACAGAATGGCGTTAGCTGATAGTCGGTTACAACGAGTTGTTACGCTTTGCATACTCTATTTTGCGCAAGGTGTCCCTTACGGCTTTATGACCATCACGATGGCAAATTACTTGTCAGGTGAAGGTTTGAGTACAGATCGGGTCGGTACTCTTACGGCAGTAGCGTTGTTGCCTTGGACGTTTAAGATTATCTGGGCACCGGTCATTGATTCGATTCAATTCAAAGGATACGGCCGGCGTCGACCCTGGATTGTCATTGCCCAACTGTTCATGGCGTTAACGCTGCTTGGTATTTATTTCCTCGAGCCATATCTGGTTGGCGAACATATGGACATCGAGAAGTCCGCGGACTACCTCCTGTGGATCTTCTTTATTCATAATGTCTTTGTCGTACTGCAGGATGTTGTCTCAGATGCACTGGCTGTCGATATTCTGCCTGAGTCTGAACAAGGGGCGGTTAATGGGGCGATGTGGGCGAGCAAGCTGTTAGGAATTTCAGGCGGTGCCGCCATACTTGCCACGGTCATGGCGAATCATGGAATCCGTGGAGCTGTCATGGTTCAGATTTTGCTTCTGCTGGCTATTATGTTGGCCCCGCTGTTATTACTAGAGCGTCGTGGGGACAAGCGGTTTCCTTGGGATAAAAATAACCAACCAGACGTATCCAAACGGCCGCCTCAAAAGCACCGTTCCGTTGTTGCGATCACTCGGGATGTCATTCAAGGCTTTTCATTACGTACAACCTTCGCTTTTGTAACGATGGTCTTAATCAGCCTGATCGGCTGGGGTGTGATGGAGACCGTACTAAAGACAGTCTGCAATCAACGCATTGGTTGGAGCTCCACGCACACAAGCCATGTTATGGGGTACGCGGGTATCCCAGAAGCTATTTCGGCTATCCTTTGTGGCTTCTTAGGTGACCGCATCGGCCGCAGGAAAATGATGACCTTCGGAATGGTGGCCTATGGCTTGGTTTCCATTCTGTTCGCATTTAGTGAGCCTTATTGGGAAAATGCATATCCGACCTTATTGGCAGCGGATGGCTACTGGGATAATCACATCGTGTGGGCCTATACAGTCGGCTATAAGATTTTTCTGGCCGCATTTGTAGTGAATTATCTGGCAGAATCGATGGCACTTTCCTGGACGCAATCAAGCGCGACGATGTTCACGATTTATATGACGATGTCCAATGTGGGTCATGTCTTAGGTAACAAATTTGCCGGTCTGTGTGAGGGAATGTTTGGACAGGCTCATTCGTTCACAGCGATGGGGCTCCTCAACATGAGCGTTCCGTTGTTGCTTCTCTTGGTACGCCGTGAGGATGTAACTGAGCGAGTGGCATTGGAAGAAGAATCAGCCGTTGTCGGTTAAATCGCCGTGCGTTGGATGGTATCCTGAATGTTATGAACGCGATAAGAATACAGATAAAATCCTCACTTGTACTTGCAGTTTGCTTGGCTGCATCAGCGGTCTCAGTGGCTCAAGACCAGTCCTTTGAACAGGAAGTGGTTCCGATCCTGCAGCAGCATTGTTTTAGCTGCCATAACTCAGACGACCACAAGGGTGATTTTGCACTGCAAACCAAGTCGGAGCTTCTTGAATCCGGGTATGTAGAGCCAGGTGATGCAGACGGAAGCCATTTGTTAACAGTGCTTCGGCCGGCGGATGGTAAACCACCGGCGATGCCGAAGGACAGCCCTCCGCTGACAAAGTCAGAAATTGAGACTCTGGAAAAGTGGATTACAGAAGGGGCTCATTGGCCGGACGGATTTATCATTCCGGAACCAGCTATTACGAGTACTGATTGGTGGTCCTGGAATCCAATTGTTCGGCAGGAGATACCACAGTTGGAGAATCCGTATGCCGCTAGATTCCCGCTCGAAAATGCAGTCGATGCATTTATTCTCAGCAAGCTAATTGAAAAGGGTTTGAAGCCTTCTGCTCCGGCTGACCGCCGAGTGTTAATTCGTCGCGTTTATTACGACTTACTGGGTCTGCCGCCAACGCCGGAACAGATTGAGGCCTTTGTCGAATCTTCAGATCCGATGGCGTATGAGCATCTGATTGATGATTTACTTGCATCACCAGCCTATGGAGAACGTTGGGCGCGACATTGGTTAGACATTGTGAAATATGCGGATACCGCGGGCTACGATAAAGACAAGCTGCGTCCAAATGCCTGGCCCTATCGTGACTATGTCATTAAGAGTTTTAATCAGGATAAGCCCTATGCCAGATTCGTTCGCGAACAACTAGCCGGTGACCAGTTGTTTCCCGGAACGGAAGACGGAATTTTAGGCTTAGGATTTGTCGCAGCAGGCCCCTGGGATTTCATCGGTCACGTCGAAGTTCCCGAAACTAAGATCGATGGTCGTATTGCTCGCTACATTGACCGAGATGAAATGGTGACCAATGCGATGAACACGTTTGTCAGCACGACCGTCCAGTGTGCTCGATGTCACAACCACAAATTTGATGCGGTTACCCAGCAGCACTACTACAATTTGCAGTCGGTGTTTGCAGCTGTGGATAAAGCCGAACGATCCTATGGTGTGGACCCGAAAGTCGCAGCGAGGAGACAGGAGCTGGAGTCGAAGATAAAGGAATCCACGATTCAGCTGGCGGCCATTCAAAAGAAAATTGAAGAAGAGGCAGGGCCGGCTTATACGGAAGCTCTAGCTAAAGCGAATGAACTTGCTGCCTTTACCGTTCTGGCTCACCGGGACGATGCTTATGGTTTTCACTCGGCCATGCAAAATACAACAAGTGTCGCGCAGTGGGCTCAGGTGGATCTGGGAGAATCGAAGGCGATCTCAGAAATTCGGCTACATCCGTGTAGCGATGATTTCGGCGGTATAGGCAATGGCTTTGGCTTTCCTGTTCGCTTTAAGCTGGAAGTGTCAGATGACCCGGGATTCAAATCATCCACCTTGGTGGCCGACCAGACAGCTGACGATTATCCCAATCTTGGAATTGCTTATTATGCAGCGGCCAAAGATGTGACGGGCCGCTATATTCGACTGACTGCCACAAAACTATACGATCGCAATGGTTCGCCGATGTTTGCGATGTCCGAACTGCAGGCTCTTTCGGCAGAAGGGACGAATTTGGCTCTTAACAAAGTAGTCTCTTCATCCACCTCGATCGAGGCTCCGGCTCGATGGGCTCGAAAAAACCTGACGGATGGAAAGTGGCCAACCCCCAAAGATGTTGCCAAGACTCAGCAATGGGCAGAGAGAATGGTGGCGGCAGCGCAATTGGTGGTCGGAGCAAATACACCCGAACGTAGAAAGCAAACGCAATCATTGACGGCACGTAAGGCAGCCATGGAAAAGGAACTGGCCGGGTTGCCCACTGGGCGAATGGTGTTTGCAGCCGCTACGGAATTTAAGGTTCAGGGATCATTTAAACCGACAATGGGCAAACCCCGTTCGATCAAAGTGCTGCATCGTGGCGATATCCTGCAGGAACGACAGGAAACTCAGCCAGGCACGATTCCACTACTAGAAGAGGATGGAGTTTTCAGTCTGGACGATGGCCATACTGAAGGAGATCGTCGTGTGGCATTTGCTGAGTGGGTAGTACGAAAGGACCAACCGCTAACGTGGCGAAGTATTGTCAATCGCATTTGGCAATATCACTTTGGCCAGGGAATTGTATCCACACCCAATGATCTTGGACGTATGGGTCAGCTACCGACGCATCCGGAATTGTTAGATTGGCTGGCTTTGGAATTCCGAGATCAGGGACAGTCGTTCAAACATCTACATCGATTGATTTTACTCAGCTCGACCTATCGGCAGTCCTCGGCCCATCATGAGGAAAACAGTCAGATCGACATTAGCAATCAGTTTCTGTGGAGAATGAACCGCCGAAAATTATCCGCGGAAGAGATTCGAGATTCCGTGCTTCACGTGAGTGGAAGATTGAGTAATCAAATGGGTGGACCTGGGTATTATTTGTTTAAGCTCGAACATCCTCAGCACTCTCCTCACTACGAATACCATCTGCATGATCCAAACGATGTGATGAGTCATCGCCGTAGCGTGTATCGTTTTATTGTCCGGAGTCAGCCCGACCCGTTTATGACGATTCTTGATTGTGCCGACTCGTCCAAGAGCACCCCTCAGCGGGTCGAGACATTAACGTCGATTCAGGCATTGGCGTTGTTGAACAATAAATTCAATCTCGCCATGGCACAGCACTTTGCTACCGATTTGATGACGCTTCAGCTACCAGAGCAACAACGCATTGAAGTCGCATTTGCTCGGTTAGCTGGCCGTCAACCTAACCAGGAAGAGTCTGCTCAGTTAGCCGCGTATGCACAAGAGCATGGTTTGGCGAACCTCTGTCGCGTGCTCTATAACCTTCACGAATTTGTGTTTGTGGAATAAGGCACAGTAATACGAATGTCAGATTTAACTACAACTCGACCATCTACACCAACCCGTCGTGAATTCCTATGGAATTCCGGAGGAGGCCTGGGAGGCATTGCTTTGGCATCCATGTTGGGCGCCGATCCATTGGAGGTGTCTGCTAAGTCAGGAGCTTTAGGTGGCGTTTTGCATCACCCGCCGAAGGCGAAACGAGTGATTCAGTTATTCATGTCGGGAGCAGCCAGTCATTTGGATTTGTGGGATCACAAGCCCTGGCTTGTAGAGCACCATGGTGAGCCCTCCGACTTTGGCGAGAAGGTGGAGTTATTTCAAAACGGGGCTGGACCGTGGACCAAATCATATTTCCAATTTCGCCCTTATGGTGAATCAGGGAAGCATCTAAGTGACGCAGTGAAACCACTGGGTGAAGTCGTCGATGACATTGCCTTTATTCACAATCTGGTTGGCAAAACGGGCGTGCATTCACAGGCCACTTATTTGCAGGCCACTGGATTTCAACGTCCAGGCTTCCCCGGTATGGGATCCTGGATTAGTTACGCCTTGGGGAGCATTAACGACAATCTACCTACGTTTGTAGTCCTGCCAGACCATCGTGGATACGCTTCGAACGGCCCTAAAAATTGGGGCTCCGCATTCCTTCCGGCCAGCAGTCAGGGCACGACGATCTTTCCTCAACGAGAAAATCCGATTGAAAATCTGATCGCCAGAGCGAAGTATGTTACCAAGGCGGCCGATCAAAACGGGCTGCAATTGTTGAACCGAATTAATAAGGGGTATGCCGATAAACGCCAAGGGGATTCGCGACTCGATGCTCGCATCGAAAGCTATGAACTTGCCGCTCGGATGCAACTCAGTGCCCCGGAAGTTTTGGATATCACTCAAGAGCCAGCTTATATCAAAAAGATGTATGGTCTTGAGAATGAAGGAGCGACTTACGGACCAGATATTAATGTTCCGGAAGAAGCCGAGTACTTTGGACGAAAGTGTCTGATTGCTCGACGGCTGCTAGAAAAGGGCGTTCGCTTTGTTCAAATTTGGTCAGGTAATGACAATGGCTTTCCACGTCGTAACTGGGACAGTCATGAAGACATCAAACGAGACCATGGCCCTTTGGCTGAAGGGATGGCGATTGGGACGGCAGCCTTAATCAAGGATCTCAAACAGCGCGACATGTTGAAGGATACCTTGATTTTATGGACCACCGAATTTGGACGGATGCCAAGTAGTCAGGGCAGCAAAGGTCGCGATCACAATCCATTTGTCTTTACAAACTGGCTTTGTGGTGGAGGGATCCGAGGTGGAGTGACGGCTGGAGAATCCGACCAATGGGGCTTTAAGCCACTCGACCGAGACAACCCGACGCAGGTCTACGACATTCATGCCACGATGCTTCATTTACTGGGGATCGATCACACTCGTCTGACCGTCAGAAACAACGGAATTGACCGTCGTCTAACCGACGTTCATGGGCATGTTATTGAAGACCTTCTGGCCTAGCTTGCGGCCTCTTTAAGAGTCTCGAAATTCTTTAATGGAAACGTGGAATTCGTACGTCTGACGGTTTAGGATGATTGGTTAGCGAATCAACTTACCACCCCTATGTGGAGATAATCCCTTGAGATTTCAAAAAATAATCCTGTCATTGGTAATGGCTGCATTTATTGCTGCTCCTGTGGCAGCCGAAGAGTTAAACGTTCCGCCTAAAGGCTGGAAGGCTTTGTTTAATGGCAAAGACGTCACGGGCTGGTACGGCTGGTCCACAAAAAATCCGGAATTGTTGTGGGACATGTCCAATGAAGAGCAGGCGGCTTATAAGAAAGAGAGCCTGAAAGACATTAACGCACACTGGTCGGTAAAGGATGGTGTACTGGTTAATGATGGCTATGGTCTGTATCTGACAAGTGAAGCTGAATTCACCAATTACGAACTGATGATCGACTACAAAACTGTCGCTCGGGCTGACAGCGGTATCTATCTCAAAGCTGTCCCTCAGGTTCAGATTTGGGATTCCACCGATGAGTCGAAATTTAGAATTGGAGCTGATAAAGGGTCTGGTGGCCTTTGGAACAATAGCAAAGGAGCTAAAGGAAAAGACCCGACAGTTTTAGCTGACAAGGCCTTTGGCGAATGGAATAGTTTTAAGATTCGTCAGATTGGTGCCCGTACTAGTGTTTGGCTCAATGGCAAGTTGGTAGTTGATAACGCGATTATGGAAAACTATTTCGATCGTAGTCGCCCGATCTTTCCTAAGGGGCCAATCCAGCTGCAAACGCACGGCGGAGAAATCAGCTGGCGAAACATCTTTGTTCGTGAAATTGGTTCGGATGAAGCCAACAAGATCCTTCGTGAATCCGCTGATAGTAAAGGTTTTGTTTCAGTATTTAATGGCAAAGACCTTTCAGGTTGGGCTGGTGCGGTCAACGAATACGAGGTAGTTGATGGAGCAATCCAGTGTCAAAAAGGTAAGGGCGGAAACCTCTACACCGAAAAGAAATACAAAGACTTTGTTGTTCGTCTGGAAATCAAGATGCCACCTGCTGGCAACAATGGCTTGGCCATTCGGTATCCAGGCAATGGTAACCCTGCTTATCAGGGTATGACGGAACTGCAGGTTTTAGATACTCAGTATCCAGGTAAGCTGGCTCCTTATCAGTATCACGGTTCTGTTTATGGATTGATTCCGGCCGCTCGTGGTTACTTGTATGAAGCGGGGAACTGGAACTATGAAGAAGTCACCGTTCAAGGGACGAAAATCAAAGTCGAACTCAATGGTGCGGTGATTCTTGATGCAGATGTTGCCGAGTTAGCGAAGGACCCGGAAGTATTGAAGAAACACCCAGGCCTGAAATTACTCGAAGGGCACTTCGGATTCGCCGGTCACAATGACCCGGTCCAATTCCGCAACATCGAGATTAAAGAACTGAAGTAATCGCCGTTCGGTATTACTTTACTCTTATGCCTATTTAAAGGGATTAAGCCATGAAAGCGGCTCAGGGTATTGCCTGCGCGTTAGCTTGTTTGCTGACCGTGAGTGTTTTTGGACAGACGCGTGTTTATCAAGAGGGTAAGTTACCGAACGACAGTCGGCTCGGGGAACTCCGCCATCTGAATAATTACTTCCCGTTTGCTGTCCCTGATTCCACCGAGAAATGGGAAGCTCGTCGGGATCAGCTCCGCATGCGTCTCAAAGTCGCTCTCGGCTTATGGCCGGAACCAGCGAAGACACCGCTTAACGCCAAGATTTATGGCAAGACGGTAAGAGACGGATTCACCATTGAGAAGGTGTACTTTGAAAGCTTTCCGGGTCACTTTGTTTCAGGTTTACTGTTTCGCCCCGAAGCAGGAGAGGGGAAGCGACCAGCCGTACTGACTCCTCATGGTCACGGCGGCCGCATGCAGGACCATGGCGATAAGATCGGTTCACTGATAGATAACGGTGACGAAAAATATGAGAATTCCGGACGTTTCCCAAAATTGGCTCGCTGTGCCCAACTGGCACGGATGGGATGTGTAACTTTCATTTACGATATGGAGGGATATGTTGATTCGCTACAAATCCCCATGGAAGTATCGCACCGATTGAATGACCGGCGACCAGATTTAGAATCCCCCGCGCGGTGGGGTTTCTTCTCAGCGCAGGCAGAAATGCGGATGCAAAGCATTATGGGAGTGCAGACCTGGAATTCAATTCGTGCATTGGATTTTCTACAGTCGTTACCGGATGTAGACGGCAAGCGGATTGGAATCACCGGTGGAAGCGGTGGGGGCACTCAAACTATTTTGCTCGGTGCATTAGATGCTCGGCCTATCGTGTCGTTTCCACAGGGAATGGTATCGACCTCTATGCAGGGTGGATGCCCGTGTGAAAATTGTAGTTTGTTACGAGTCGATACTGGCAATGTAGAGCTTACGGCTTTGTTTGCGCCGCGTCCAATCGCCATGACAGGAGCCAACGACTGGACCAAGGAGATCCAAACGAAGGGTTATCCGGAGCTACAGCAGCTTTACAAAATGGTTGGCGATCAAGATGACGTGTTTTGCGTTTCCTATCTCAATTTTGGGCATAACTATAATTATGTGACTCGGCGACATATGTATCACTGGTTCAACAAGTACCTGGGGTTGGGTTTGGATGAGCCGATTGTTGAGCAGGATTGGAAGCCATTTACCAAAGAGGAATACACGGTTTGGGATGATGAGCACCCAGCTCCGGAAGCCGGTGTTCCGCATGAAGTGAAATTGCTCAGAGCGATTGATCAGGATAGCAATCGTCAGATCGCCAAGGTTCTTCGTAGTGCAGAGAATAAAGTAGAGGCATTACAAGGTCTGCATGGAGAGGCTTTGAAGGCCGTGGTTGGCAGAGGTCTTTCATCTTCGGCTGAGATTAGCCGTGAAAAAGTCGGCAAGAACGAACGCGATGGGTATTTGGAATTCGCAGATATTCTGCGTTATGGCCCGGGCAAGGAAGAGCTTCCGGTTGCCTCCTTCTTCCCCACAAAGACAAAGTGGACTGGCACTGTCGTTGTTTGGGCTGACGGAGATGGCAAGTCCGGAATGTATGGTGACGACGGCAAGCCAAACCGTGAAGTGGCTACCTTGCTGGATGCTGGTGTTTCAGTGGTTGGCGCAGATCTCTATTGCCAGGGTGAATTTCTGACCGATGGAAAGTCGCTTGAATCCCAACGACTGGCCACGACGACATCCCGTAAGATTCCTGCTTATACCTATGGCTACAACGACTCCTTGTTTGTCCAGCGCGTTCATGACTTGCTGACACTGATCTCTTTTGTCGCCAATGATGAGCATGGCACTAAGAATGTTGTACTGGTTGGCGCTAATGGTGCCGGTCCGATTGCGGCGACTGCCAGAGCGATTGTTGGAGAAGCGGTGCAGACAGCGATCGTGGATACCCAGGGTTTTCGTTTTGGCGGCATTACTCAATACGGCGATGTTAACTTTCTGCC
>NZVD01000061.1 GCA_002701385.1 Rhodopirellula sp.
TTAACTCCAATGTACGTGTTTGGCAGTTTTAATTTGGTCATGCCGATCATAGGCGTATCTACCGCTATGTCAGAGTATGTAATCGATCAGGGTGAGATTGAACGAGTAGTTGATGTGCCGCTCAATCAGGTGACTCCGGAAAATATACAAACCACCGCACGTGCCTTAGCAGGGGTTGATCGTGAAGTGCCTTGCTATGAGTTTGGAGAGGCGACGATTTGGGGAGCCAGTGCGATGATGCTGGCTGAGCTAAGTGGTTTAATGTCGGATTTCTGCGGTTAAGCAATTTAGCCTTAACCGGTATACTGGGGGATTAACTAATTCCTTTTCCTTGTAGATGTGGGTGAACCTCATGGCTTCGCGAATTGCAGTGATGGGTGCGACGGGCTATACAGCATTAGAACTGTTGAAATTGCTGGTGCGCCATCCCGACGCGGAGATTGTTTCACTTACAACCAGACAGGAAAATCGACCGCACGTCAGTGATGTCCATCCGGAATTAAGAGGACGGTTGGATCTGCATCTGGAAAAACTCGATTTGGAGAAATTAGCGGCAGAGGTTGACGTTGTCTTCAGTTGTCTTCCCCACGCGGCATCAGCAGAATCCGTAAAGCCACTCGTTGATCAGGGAGTGAAGGTGGTGGATTTCAGTGCAGATTACCGACTGCATGACAGAAACACGTATGAACAGTGGTACGGAACTGAACATGTCGATCCGGAACGAATAGGCAAGGTCCCTTATGGATTACCGGAATTGTATCGAGAAGAGATAAGGCGTGCTGAATTGGTGGCCAACCCAGGATGCTACCCTACATCCGCGATTCTTCCGCTTGCTCCACTAGTGAAAGCCGGTGTGATTAGTGGACAGGGGATCATTGTTGATTCGAAGAGTGGGGTCACTGGAGCTGGCCGGACTCCAAAGTTGCCATTCCATTATCCAGAGTGCAACGAGAGTATTAAAGCGTATGGCGTTGGGACTCATCGCCACGCACCTGAGATCGCACAGTTCATTTCTTCTGTGGGTGAGACGGAAGCAGACGTTGTGTTTACGCCTCATCTGGTTCCCATGAACCGTGGGATTCTGTCAACCTGCTATGTGCAACCGGTAGGCGATGCGTCGGCCAAGGACGCGATGGCTATTTTAGACGAACAGTATTCGGATGAGCCATTTATTCGAATGACACCCAGTCCTCCCGAAACGCGTGCCGTGGCGGGAACCAATTTTGTCGATATTCATGTCGCCGAGGCTGGTAGTCATTTGGTTGTCCTGAGTTGTCTTGATAATGTCATCAAAGGAGCTTCGGGGGCTGCCGTTCAGAATTTTAACCTGATGTGTGGTTATGAAGAAACCACCGCATTGCTGTAAGGGATTGCAATGGACGAGAAATGGTTGCCCTTGGGTTTTCGCTGGTCCGGACACCATTGTGGACTCAAGTCTGATCCGCAAAAACCAGATTATTCACTTGTTGTGAGTGACCGTGATGCTGTTTGTGCGGGGGTCTACACTCAGAACTTGGTTTGTGCCGCGCCCGTCCTTTGGTGTCGGGAACGGACGCCCATGCAGTCGGCGCGTGTTATTGTCACCAATAGCGGAAATGCCAATGCCTGTACGGGCAGTCGCGGGAATGCTGATACGAAAGCGATGGCTGCTGACGTTGCAAGAGAGCTAGGTGTTGAAGCAGAGCAGGTATTGGTGATGTCGACCGGGATCATCGGTGAATTCCTGCCGATGGATAAACTCAAAGCGGCAGCCGTAGAAGGGGTTGGCCAGCTGGAGACCGGAGCTGAGGCGTTTCTGCGGTCCGCCAATGGAATTCTGACGACTGATCAAGGGCACAAGGTTGCTGGAACAATCGTGGAAACCAGTCAGGGGCCGATCCGTATCGCGACCATGGCTAAAGGGGCCGGAATGATTGGTCCCAATATGGCAACGATGCTGGCATCAGTTGTGACAGACGCTGGGATTTCAGAGGCAGATGCACAATCAATCTTGAAAGAGGCGGTAGATCAGAGTTTCAACTGTATTAGTGTTGAAGGGCACACGAGTACAAACGACACCGTCTTGTTGTTGGCCAACGGTGCCGCGACTGACGGATTTCTTCAAGGTGAGGACTTGGGTCGGGTGCGATCAGCCGTTGTTGAGACTTTAATCACGTTGGCAAAGCAAATTCCTGCGGACGGAGAAGGTGCGGAACACCTCATTGAGGTCCGCGTCAATGGAGCGGCTTCTCGCGACGATGCTAAGCAAATTGCTGAGACAATCGCTGGGAGCAATTTAGTGAAGACTTGTGTGACGGGAAATGATCCCAATTGGGGGCGGATTGCGTCAGCCGCTGGGTACGCGGGGGTTCCTTTTGCGGTCTCTGGTTTTCGTTTGTTTTTGAATGAAATGCTGTTGTTCGAAGGGGGAGAACCCTGCGAGTTTAGCGCGAAAACAGTATCTGAATCGATGGCTAATGGCGATACCGTCAAGATTCGTGTCGAACTGCAGGAAGGATCAGAGTCCGCTTGTATTTGGACAAGTGACTTGACCACAGCGTATGTTGTTTTTAATTCGGATTACCACACTTAGTTAACTTTGGTTGAACAAATCCAGTTCTAGTGTTGTCGAAAAATCCAACGTGGGATAAATTGACAACGACGAAACAGAAGTCGCCGAAAGGCGATATGTTTGAGATAAGCAAATCTAAGCAAAATCAGCGATATTCTAGGAGTGATCAATGGCGACCGTATTGGATATGCCAGAAACAAGCGAAGAAGTTCAGGTGGTTGAAGAGTTCCCCGTTCTTACGGAGACTGTAGTTGCCAATCCATTGGAAAGTGCACCAGTCGCCGAGGCGGAAGACGAAGACGAGGGATTAGATTTCGATGATTTCGACGAAGACGATTTCGATGATGAGTTCGACGACGATTTCGAAGAAGAAGCCGAAGACGAATATGATGTTGTCGAGGAATTTGAAGATGACTTTGTCTTTGTGGACCCGGCTGAGAAAAAGAAAAACGAGGAATCTGAACAATCCACAGATGATGGCGGGGATCAGGAAATGGAATCAGACGACAAATAGTGTTTGATCCTATCGTCTTCCTTTTCGCACACACGCCGCATCACAAGTTCCCTCGATTCTATGTTTGAACCCTTACCAACTAACCCCAGTTTTCCGTCTCTCGAAGGCGAAATTTTAACCCGCTGGAAAGAGACAGCGGTCTATGAAAAGTCTTTGGCTAAACGGGCCGATGCGGAAAGGTTCGTATTCTACGAGGGTCCGCCTACAGCGAACGGCATGCCGCATCCAGGGCATTGCTTAACGCGGTCGATCAAAGATCTGTTTCCCCGCTATAAAACTATGCAGGGATTTCTCTGTGAACGTAAGGCTGGTTGGGATACGCATGGCCTGCCTGTCGAGGTGGAAGTTTGTAAAGAACTGGGTATCCACTCCAAAGAAGAAATTGAAGAATATGGAGTAGAGCCATTCATTCATCGTTGCCAGGAAAGCGTCTGGCGGTATATGCAGGAATGGGAAGCCTTGACGGAACGTCTGGGATTCTGGGTGAATTTGGACGATGCCTACGTCACCTATCATCAATCGTTCATCGAGAGTGTTTGGTGGTCGCTCAAAAATCTTTTCGACCGTGGCTTGCTGTATCGCGGTCATAAGATTGTCTGGTGGTGGGCACAAGGTGGCACCGCGCTCAGCGCCGGTGAGGTAGGGCAGGGATACCGGGAAGTCGCCGATCCTAGTGTGTTCGTTGAATTTCCATTGGTAGGTAGCGAACAGGAGTCGCTATTGGTTTGGACGACGACCCCATGGACGCTTCCCAGTAATCAGTTTGCTGCCGTCCACGAAGAATTAACATACGCCAAAGTACGCGATAGTGAGACGGGAAGAATTCTGATTGTTGCAGAGTCGTTGGTTGAGAAGCTTGCCGGGCAATTCAAGAGAGAGTTGACGGTAGAGTCCACCTGCCCAGGGTCGGATTTGGTTGGAATGGAATATGAACCACCATTCGATTATTTCTATAAGTCACAGGGGCAGGATGTTGGTGCGTTATTAGATGGCGGTGACCAGAAATTGCAGTGGCGCGTAGTCGCCGCAGATTTTGTCACAACCGATAGTGGTACGGGCTTGGTTCATATGGCTCCGGCGTTCGGAGAGGCTGATTATGACGTGCTGGTCGAGGAGCAGCAGCGTTTTGTAGAAGGCCAAGGGCCGCAGCTGATCTGTGCTGTTGGTCCGGATGGTAAATTTACCGAAGTAGCCGGTAGTTATGCCGGTCGTTGGGTCAAAGAAGCTGACAAAGACATCAGTCGCGAGTTACGTGAAAAAGAGCGTTTGGTGTTGCTCGACCAATATTTACACGATTATCCGTTTTGCTGGCGAGCAGATGATGATCCGCTGATTCAGTATCCCAGAGAGAGCTGGTTTATTCGGACCACCGACTTTAAAGACGATATGCTAGCCAACAATCAGCAGATTAATTGGCTCCCGGAACATATCAAAGACGGCCGATTTGGAAACTTCCTCGAATCAAACGTCGATTGGGCGTTATCCCGAGAACGATTTTGGGGAACGCCGCTTCCAGTTTGGGTATGCAGTGAGACCGGGAAGATGGAGGCCATTGGGGCATACCAGGAACTGTTGGAAAAAGATGGCGTGGAGGGGCTGGATGTTTGGGAGCGCGCCAAGCAAGAGAATCCAGATCTGTCCGAACACTTAAAGGTACACAAGCCTTATATCGATGCCATTACGTATCGGTCGCCCTTTGCCGAGGGTGGGCGAATGCAGCGTGTCTCTGAGGTGATCGACTGTTGGTATGACTCGGGCGCGATGCCTTTCGCGCAATGGGGTTACCCGCNTCAAAATAAGACTGAGTTTGAACAACAATTTCCGGCTGATTTCATTAGTGAAGCCTTAGATCAAACTCGCGGATGGTTTTATAGCCAGTTGGCCATCAGCACCATGTTGTTTGGTGAAAATGGGGCAGAGAGCCAACAACGCTCAGGCTATCCCCACCCATATCGGAATTGCATTGTCTTGGGATTGATGCTGGGTGAAGACGGTAGGAAAATGTCCAAAAGCAAGCGGAATTATCGTGAGCCGAATGAGATTTTCGATAAGTACGGTGCCGATGCATTACGTTGGTACTTCTTTGCAAATCAGGCTCCNTGGACGCCGATTCGCTACAAAGAACAATCGATTAAGGAAAGTATCCCAGAATTCCTGTTAAGGCTCTGGAACGTATTTAGCTTCTTTACGATCTATGCAAATATTGATGGTTTTGAACCGGAACTACGACTGTCAGGCAATGCAGGTGAATTGAATGCCGCGGACCTGGCCGAAGCAGAAGGCTATCGGCCTGTCGCTGAACGTGGAGAGCTTGATCGGTGGGTTTTATCTGAGTTGCACAGTACCATTGGGAATGTTGTTACTCGTATGGACGACTATGACAATTATGCTGCNGCATTAGCGTTGAATGACTTTGTAGATGCACTCAGTAATTGGTATGTTCGTCGTAGTCGGGATCGCTTCTGGGCCGCCGATAAGGTAAGCCCAGAGAAATTAGATGCCTATTGGACTCTTTATGAGTGTCTCACAACGTTAACCAAGGCAATTGCACCGTTTGTGCCTTTCTTAAGCGACTATATGTGGCAGGCACTCGCAGGTGTGTTCGGTGAACGTGCTCCTGAAAGCGTGCATCTTTGTGATTATCCAAAATCCGAAGAGAGCCTGATCGATGCAGGGTTATCAAGTCGGATGGCCACGTTGCGTGAGATCGCTAGCCTGGGCCGTAGTGCCCGAATGAACGAAAAGCTCAAAGTCAGACAGCCTCTACAAAAGGTTGAAGTGGTATTGGCGGATGACGCGAGTAAAGATTGGCTTGAATCACATGATGCGTTATTGCGTGAAGAGTTAAATGTGAAGCAAATTGACTACGTCACGGATGCCGATGAGTACATCGATTATCTGATTCAACCTAATTTTAAACGACTAGGTCCTCGAGTGGGTAAGTTGATACCACAGGTGAAATCTGTTTTGGGTGAGGCCAACGGCGCTGAATTATTGGCCCAACTAGAGTCGGCAGGCAAGGTCGTGATCGATGTGGCCGGGGAGCAGGTCGAGCTGGATACGGATGATATCCAGGTTCGTTTACAAGCGAAGGCCGGTTGGGCTGCTGCACAGGGTAAAAATTCGGTAGTAGTCTTAAATACGGAATTGACGGACGAGCTTATTCGAGAAGGCTACGCTCGTGATCTGATTCGGCTTATCCAGGATCGTCGTAAGGAAATGAATTGTGAGTTTACCGATCGGATTCAGGTGGCAATTGCCAGTGAATCGGACGTGTTAACAAAAACGCTAGAGGAACATGGCTCCTCGATTGCCATAGAGACTCTTGCTGAACAGGTGCAGCTTGGTGAGTTAGCCGGAGAAGGCGTCGAACGCAACGTTGGAGACGCGGACATTGTTTTGTACGTTGCCGTGACGGCCAACGAATCTGCGGAGTAGTTTAAAGATGGAGAGTCGGTTGTCGATTGCCGTTTGGATCTCAGGAGGCGGGACGACGCTGCGAAACTTGCTGGAGAAACAGCAAGCAGGCTTACTCNATCTCGAAATTGCTTTGGTGATCGCAAGCAAACCNAGTGCGNCNGGCCTTCAGTATGCAACGGCAGCCGGTATTCCCACGTTGGTTGTCAAAAAAAGTGAATACGAGACGGCGGAAGATTATAGCGAGGCGATGTTTCAACCGTGCCGCGATGCAGCAGTTGATTACGTCGTCATGGGCGGGTTTCTTAAACACGTACTAATTCCGGACGATTATGTTAACCGTGTGGTTAATATCCACCCAAGCCTCATTCCAGCGTTCTGTGGTCACGGTATGTATGGCCAGCATGTGCATCATGCCGTGATCGAATATGGCGCTAAATTGAGTGGATGCACGGTACACTTTGTGGACAATGAATTCGACCACGGGCCGATTATCCTTCAGCGAACTGTGCCGGTTCGCTCCGATGACGACGCATCTGATTTAGCCGCGCGCGTCTTCCAGGCAGAATGTGAAGCTTATCCAACTGTATTACAGTGGCTCTCTACCGGTAAAATAACTATCGAAGATCGCCAGGTCCGCATTTCATAATTCGCTTTCAGTAGGCAGACTCTCTGCCGGAATATGCCCTAAGACCGACTATTTGTCACGCAATCGCGTCTCTGTTTTGCGAGATCTTGGGTCGTAAAAAGCATCTAGAGCAGCTACAAAACCAGCAAATAACGGCTTTATGCGTAAAAGTGATCAAATAATACCAAAAGAATGACCATAAATGACCAAAATGTGGTAGAACATGGCCATAATTAATCATATAGATGACCGAAATGTTTCGGTTGGCGGCGAAGATCGTCGTTGTTGGTAACTTGTTGCCTTAACCTGGCTGTGAACCATGGGCACTGAAGAACGAAGAAATCGATTATTAGAGTTAATTCGGCAGGATGGGTTCTCCACTTTGCCTAATTTAGCGAATTTATTAAAAGTTTCCGGTTCGACCGTAAGGCGTGATCTAGGTTATCTGGAGAGGTTAGGAAGTGTAAAGCGGACGCACGGAGGTGTGTTCTATACAGGTCCCAGCCCCAAACTAGCCCACTTTGACCATCGACAGCAGGTCCAATTCGGTCGCAAGCAAGCGATCGCGCGACTAGCCGCTTCGCTGATCGAGGATGGCGAGACACTTTTACTTGATGGTGGTAGCACGACCTATGAGCTGGCCAGCTTACTGATCGGACGTCCACTTCAGGTTGTTACTAATTCACTGCCGGTTGCAACACTCTTCACCTCTGGGGATGGTTCCGACCTGGTTTTAATTGGTGGCTATGTACATGGTCGCACCGGTGTTTCGGTGGGTCCCTATGCGAATTTAATGCTGGCTGAGCTTAATGTTCAACGGGCGATTATTAGTGTGGCGGGGATCACCGAAAGAGGGGTGTTCAACAGGAACTTGTTGCTGGTGGAGACTGAGCGAGCCATGTGCGAAGCAGCAGACACGGTGATGGTCGTTGCTGACAGCACTAAGTTCGGGCGTTCGAGCCTGGCATTGATGTGCGAATTGGAGAAACTCGATTCAATCGTGATTGATGACGGTATCTCCGACGAATGGATCAAGAGACTGGAAGAAGCGGGTGTCAAAGTGCATATCGCATCTACAGATAAAATGACAGAACTAAAAGGCAGGAATTAGATTGTGAGTGCGGAAATCGTATCAAATCCTACATCCTTAACAGGCGACCTCGACCACAAACTGGATCGTAGCGTGGTTGAGCAGATTGTGCGTCAATTGGTCAGTAATAACGGAACAATGGATCCGATCGCAGCGCAGCAGTCCACGCAATTGTCGACGGCCGACGGTCTGACTCCCTATCACAACGGTCAACCCGATTTAATCGTGAATGTCTCGGCGCGACATATTCACCTGTCCGATCGGGATGTCGAGATTCTGTTTGGGCCGGGCCATACTCTGACACCGATGAAATGGCTTTATCAGGATGGGTACTATGCCGCGGAAGAGACCCTGATGGTGGTCGGCCCGCGAAAACGGATGTTGCCCAACGTGCGTGTCTTGGGACCAACGCGGTCGGCGAGTCAGATGGAGTTGGCTTATACCGATGCTGTCCAACTCGGGCTGGATATCCCTGTTCGTCACAGTGGAGATATTGCTGGTACGCCGGGGCGTGTCTTAGTGGGACCGGCAGGGGTAGTGCACTTGGATGAGGGAGTCATTCGGGCTGCTCGTCACGTGCATATGAATACGGCCGACCTTTCGTACTACGGTGTGGAAGACGGCGAAATGATGGACCTGCGGATTGAATCACCAGCTTGCTCGATGATCCTCGAAGACCTCAAGGTACGAGCGGACGATGCAGTGAAGCTGGAAGTACATATCGATACAGACGAAGGAAACGCCTGCAATTTAGCCGCCGCGTCCGGATTTGAATTAATGAAGAAACAACCGTGTGCCTGTCAGAACCACTGATTGGCCACAGATGTGAGAGAAGAGATTCTGAGAAATCAGGAGAAACGTAGATTGTTTTTGGAAGTCCGGTTTTTCACGGCTTATTGGAGCTGACCGGTTTCCGCGTCACTTTTACTTGGAGAGTAAGAAATGGCAACTGCTATGGAAGCGTTGGGCATGATCGAAGTAAAGGGCTTTGTAGCCCTGGTCGAAGCATCCGACGCAATGATGAAAGCAGCCAATGTTGATTTCCTTGGTTGGGATAAAGTTGGCTCTGGTTTAGTGAGCACATTCGTCACTGGCGATGTTGCTGCAGTAAAAGCCGCTACCGATGCCGGTGCGAATGCTGCAGGACGAGTTGGTGAAGTCGTAAGTGTTCAGGTTATTCCTCGTCCACATGCTGATGTTTCAAAGGTTATTAAACAACCTGCGAAAAAATCTGCTAAGAGCTCCTAGAGTTGGGCGAATCAGAGATTCTAAAACCTTATTCAAATTGAAGGAAACTTAACAATGCAAAGTGCAATTGGTTTAGTAGAAACTCGTGGCTTAATCGGGCTTGTCGAAGCGACAGACGCGATGAGCAAAGCTGCGAACGTTGAAGTTGTAAAGCGAGTGGATATCGGTGGTGGTCTTGTGACGACAATCGTTTCTGGCGATGTAGGTAGCGTGCGTGCGGCTGTAGAAGCTGGCTCAGGTGCTGCAAGTCAGATCGGTGAACTGATCTCCAGTCATGTCATTCCTCGTCCTGCTGAGGGACTGTCCGGAGCGTTCTTTAGCTAGACGCAATGACAGTAGAGGAACGAAGGAAAGGATTCACAAAATGAAGATCTTAGTAGCCAATCTCGGTTCAACCAGTTTTAAGTATCGTCTATTCGACATGGACACTGAGGAGCAACTTGCTCGTGGTGGTGTCGAGAGGATCGGTGCAGAACAAAGCGAATGTTTTGTTGAAATTGGTGACAAGCGAAGCGAGCTAGTTCTTCAGGTGCCGGATCATAGTGTGGCTGTCAGGCAGTGCCTGGATCAGCTAACCGACTCGGAACATGGATGTATTGCCGATGCAAGTGAAGTTGCAGCAATTGGATTTAAAGCAGTCCACGGCGGCCGTTACAGCGGTGTTCAAAAAGTGACGCATGAAGTGCTTGATGCAATGGAGGAGATGAGCGGTGTTGCACCAGCTCATAATCCTCCTTACATCAGCGCTATGCGGCAGCTTGCCGATAAATTGCCGGAAATCCCATTAGTTGCGGCTTTCGAAACAGGATATCACCAGACAATCCCCGCTCGGAACAAAAACTATGCAATCCCGCGTGAGTGGGCGGAAGAGTTTCATGTGAAGAAATGGGGATTTCACGGAGCGAGTCATCGCTACATCGCTGGAAGAATGGCCGAAATTCTTGGTCGTGACAACCTGCGAGTGATTTCCTGTCACCTGGGTGGATCAAGCAGCCTTTGCGCTAGTCGCGACGGTCAAAGCGTGGCCACCACGATGGGTATGAGCCCGCAGTCGGGCTTGCCTCATAACAATCGGGTGGGTGATTTCGATCCATTTGCATTACCGGTGATTATGGAAAAAACAGGTCTGACTCTCTCAGAAGTACTTGAGCGGCTTGCCAGCCATAGTGGATTGGCAGGAGTAAGTGGTACGAGTGGAGATTGCCGTGACCTGGAGAACGCTGCTGCAGTAGGATCCGAAGAGGCGCAATTGGGACTGGATATTTTTATCTCAGAAACGAGACGCCATCTTGGAGGCTTATTAGTTGAGTTAGGTGGTGCAGATGCCATCGTCTTTACCGGCGGAATTGGCGAAAACGGGCGTGAAGTGCGTCAAGCGGTTTGTTCCGATCTGTCAACGTTAGGCATTGAGCTGTGTGACACGGCCAACGGCAACGCTGACGGTGAAGCCAGGATCAGCAGTGAAGCGAGTGCTTGCGAGATTTGGGTCGTTCCGACGAACGAAGAGATTGTCGTGGCACGTCAAACGCAATCATTATTGGAAGGTAATTAGATGTTTGTAGCCAAAGTTACAGGTTCTGTTGTGGCCACCCAAAAGGTGGAATCCATGGTGGGACATAAGCTACTCGTTGTCGAGCCTTATCGGCTGGAAGCGAAGAAACGCGAAAGTCTGACAACAACCGGTCGGACCTTTGTGGCTGTCGATACACTTGGTGCCGGCGTGGACGATTTTGTGTTGTTGACGCAGGGTTCTAGTGCTCGCATGACCGAGGGCACAAGCAAACTTCCAATTGATGCAGTGGTGGTCGGAATCGTTGACCAGGTTCACGTCGACAACGGTTGTGTGTATCGACGGGAAAGTGGTGAATAGGTCCGTCTTTGAGAAACGTTTAACTGCAAGTGAGTAATGAAATGCAAATCAGTGAAACCCTAATACGCGATGTGGTCAGCCAGGTGCTGGCCGAAGTAGGCCGAGCCCCGGTTATTTCGGGTGGTAGTTTGGTTGGACGGCATGGTGTATTCCATGATGCGAATGAAGCCGTCCAGGCAGCGCGAGCATCGTTTGAACAGCTGCAGACGATGACCATCGAGGATCGTAAGAAGATCATCGGTCACATCCGCCGGATTTCCATCGAGCAATGTGTAGAGCTTGGCACGATGGAGATGAATGAAACGCAAATTGGACGCCTGGAACATAAAATCGATAAGCTCAAAACGCTTGGGATGTTATCACCAGGGGTTGAGTTTATGCGGAGTGAAGTGTTTTCCGGTGATCATGGACTGGCCGTGGTGGAACACGCACCGTTTGGTGTGATCGGAGCTATTACTCCGGTGACTCATTCATTGCCTACCATTACCGGAAATGCAGTGAGTATGATCGCGGCAGGTAATACGGTCGTTGTCAATCCTCATCCCAGCGGGAAGAAAGTGGCAGCCGAAGGAGTCCGTCGGTTCAATAAAGCAATTTATGAAGATTTGGGGATTGATAACCTGATCTGCGTCATGGCCGAGCCAACACTGGAGACAGCTGATATTATTTTCAAGCACCGTGATGTTGCTCTGATTTGTGTCACCGGCGGCCCAGCAGTCGCTCGGGCTGCACTTAATAGTGGCAAGCGAGCGGTTGTTGCCGGACCGGGAAATCCTCCAGTGGTGGTGGATGAAACGGCGGACTTGGATCGAGCCGCGCGTTCGATTATCCAGGGAGCAGCGTTTGATAATAACTTACTTTGTATCGCAGAGAAGGAAGTATTCGTTGTTAATTCGGTATTCGACCAAATGATGGATGCGATGGCTCGTGCTGGTGCGGCACGGCTAAACGGATCGCAGGTAGATCAGTTGACAGCCAAGGCAATCGTTCAGGTCGGTGATGACAACCATGATGCTCCGTCTAAAGATTATTTGGGAAAAGATGCATCCGTGCTTGCTCAGGCAGCTGGCTTAAGTGTCGCCGCTGACACGGAACTCTTGTTCGGCGAAACAGATCAGCACCATCCTTTTGTCACCGTGGAACAGATGATGCCATTCGTGCCATTCGTGCGAGTACGCGATGTGGATGAGGGTATCGCCATGGCAAAACATTACGAACATGGCTTTCGGCATACGGCCATCATTCATTCGAACAATGTTACGAATATGACCAAGATGGCCAAAGCATTGGATACCACCATCTTCGTGAAGAATGGACCTTGCATGGCAGGGTTGGGCCTGGGAGGCGAAGGTTATCTTTCGTTCTCAATCGCTGGTCCTACCGGGGAAGGAGTTACGACTCCCCTTACCTTTACGAGGGAACGCAGATGCTCCCTCATCGACAACTTACATGTGTTGGGACGATAGGGGCAAACAGCATGCAAGTGGCCAGTGTAATAGGGACAGCCGTATCAACCATCAAACATCAGTCCATGGTGGGATCGAAATTGTTGGTAGTGCAGCCTTACCTCACCGACGGAAAAACGCCAGATGGCTTCCCGCTGTTGGCATTGGATACCGTAGGCGCCGGAAAAGGAGACACTGTGATTATAACTTCGGACGGAAAAGCTATGCGTGAAGCACTTCAGGCAGACGCGACCCCGGCTCGGTGGTCTGTGGCAGGTATTAAGGACTAATGCTCAATCAAGATCAACTTGAAGATGTGATTAACGAAGTGGTGGACCGCATCGTTAATCAATTCGAGAAAGACAACGGATCTGCCACGCCAGGCCTTGTCTTGAACGAAAGGGTGATCACCACCGCGCAAATCCCCCAGGGGTTGAGCCATGGTGATGAAGTGATCATCCGACCCAAGGCAGTTGTTACTCCAGCAGCAATCGATCTTTTCAAGGTTCGAGGCGTTGGGGTAAAGCGAATGCCTGTGGCGGCAACAACACCCGCTGTCATGAAAGATAAACGGCAGTTTATCGTCGTTGGCGGCGGCCTGCCAGAGTCGTTAAAAGCCACACGGTTGTTAGCGGAATTTCCAGAGATAGTCCAATTCGACTGTGTGGTTGAAGCAGGTCGAAATATTACCGAATTCAGTCGCCAAGGCAGTCGCACGATTGTCTTGACCGACTCACCGGAAATCGCGGTGGTCGCCATGAGTAGGCTCCCAAGTCTACGCACGGTTGAGTTCAATATTGAGCAGGGCATGGAAGCGATGGAACGACGTTGTACGTCGGTCGCTGCGAATGTGCTGGTCGTCGATCGCGAAGACGTTGGTAATTGGCGTTTGCCCGCAATCACAAAGAAGTTCTTTGAACTTCAGTATGCGGCGATTCCCGCCTGGCTCTAGTCAGGAATGAATCCAAAACCGAATCAAATAACTTAGAAACAGGAGATAGGCATGAGATTAGCGAAAGTGATCGGCACAATAACGCTCAATCAGTGCACCCAAGAATTTGAAGGAGCCACCTTGAAAGCGGTTGTTCCAATGAATCTTGAGGAACTCCGACAAGAGAATACCGATTCCACAGACTTTTTGGTTTTGTGGGATGAGTTAGGCACGCGCAATGGTGATGTCGTCGCACTCAGTGAAGGCGGCGAAGCGGCTCAACCATTCAGACCGGCAATCAAACCGGTCGATGCCTATAACGCCGCGATATTAGACGAAATTAATCTGAGTTGAAACGCTGTTGCTATAAAGGAGAAACGTAACAATGGCAAACGTATTTAAGGTAAAGCAGGATATCTGCGACATCGGTCGTAGAATCTACAATAAGGGATTCGCCGCCGCGAATGATGGTAACATCACCGTTCGTGTTAGCGATAACGAAGTACTTTGTACTCCCACCATGCACTCGAAAGGATTTCTGACTCCGGACGATATTTGCACAATTGATATGGATGGGAATCAAACAGCAGGACGCAAGAAACGCTCCAGCGAGGCACTGCTTCATCTCGAGATTTATAAGGCTCGTCCTGAAATCAAGAGTGTCGTTCACTGCCATCCGCCACACGCCACGGCTTTTGCGATTGCTCGGGAACCAATTCCGCAATGTGTTCTGCCGGAAGTGGAAATATTCCTAGGTGACGTACCAATCACTCGTTATGAAACACCTGGTGGAAAAGCCTTTGCAGAAACGATCTTACCGTTTGTAAACCAAACCAATGTGATCGTTCTGGCAAATCACGGCACCGTAAGCTACGGCGAAGACGTTGAGCAGGCATATTGGTGGACTGAGATTCTGGACGCTTATTGCCGAATGCTGATGCTTGCAAAAGGCTTGGGGAATATCAGCTATTTCACTGAAGATAAGCAACGCGAATTGCTTGAGCTTAAAGCAAAGCTCGGTTTTTCGGACCCGCGAAACGAAGACTACGCAGATTGTGATATGTGTGCAAACACGGTCTTCAAAGACAGTTGGGAAAACTCCGGTGTCGAACGACGTACCTTTAACGCTCCGCCCGCAATGGGAGGATTCGCAGGCTCCGCACCTGCCGTGAACAATGCTCCGGCTGCGGATCAGGAACAGTTGATCCAGATGATCACCGAACGAGTGATGTCTGCTCTGGCAAGCCAGGGAGCAAAGGCATCGGCGTAAGCTCGATTACATACAAGGAACAGAAAAATGAAAGTTAGTATTATTGGAGCCGGTGGGCTCGTCGGATCAAGTGCCGCATTTGCTTTGCAGTGCGGAGGAGTCGTTCGTGAAATCGCGTTGCTGGACGTCAATCTGGAAGCTGCTCAAGGACAGGCTTTGGATATCCTGCATGGTGGTCCGAGTACAGCCGATCAGATAATTGTGGCCGGTGGTTACGAACATGTCGCCGATAGCGATGTGATTTGCATTACAGCCGGATTGCGTCGAAAGCCTGATGAGAGCCGACTTGACCTTATCAATCGGAATACGGATCTGTTTGTTTCCATCCTCGATGAAATTAAACGCGTTGGCGTGAAACAGGATGCAATTGTCTTTGTTGTTTCGAACCCCGTAGACATTTTGACTTATGTGGCCGCGGACCGAATGGGATTGCCCAACCACCAGGTCATTGGCCTGGGTACGCAGCTTGATACCATTCGCTTTCGCAGCCTGATTGCACAACAGCTTCAGGTACCACCTACTCAGATGTCGGCCCTGATTCTTGGCGAGCATGGTGAAAGTATGGTTCCGATTTGGTCGAGTGCTACGATCGGCGGTTTGCCTTTGGATAAACATCCAGCCTGGCAACCCAATCTAGTGAATGAGTTGTTCACTAGGACCCGAGGTAGTGGTGCCGAAGTGATTCGTAAGAAAGGCGGAGCAGGGTTCGCCGTAGGTATCGCAATCCGTGATGTGATTGAATCCATTGTGTTGGACAGCCAACGCATTCTGCCGATTTCCAGCGTCCAGCAGGGTGCCTATGGTATCCGTGATGTGGCTTTGTCTGTTCCCACAATTGTTGGGCGACAGGGAGTCGTTGATCGGCTTGAAATCGAGTTGTGGCCGAAAGAAGTCCAGGGCCTGCGTAACAGTGGTAATGTACTGCGTCAGACGGTCAATACTGTGCTCGAACGCATAGGTCGTGGCTAAATAGAATACGTTTCTCCGGGCAGGGGTTAGAGCCAACTGGGTTCTGGCCCCTGCCTTTTTTTATGGATAGGAAAAGGGGATTCGTGTTATGGCCTTGGCATTTTCTCGGTGAGCGATTCTTCCCGAAAACGTGGAGTGGATTCGGCAGTGCCCAAGTGGGTGATGAATCTTCGTGCTAGTAATCCAACTTTTTCGAGGCCCTCGATGTCGATAGTTTCCGGATCGTCTTCTGGTTTGTGGTATTCCTTGTGTAATCCCGTGTGAAACATGAATCCTGGAATCTGCCGGTTAATGAAAGGCCAGTGATCGCTGTTGGCGACCATTGTCCAAACATAATCGAGCTTGATATTAATACCTTCGTTCAATTGATTCATGATTGGCTTTAAGCCGTGGACGCTTCGATGCCCTTGTAACTCAAGAGTGTCACCGTCGAGTCTACCCACCATATCGATATTCACCTTAAACACAATTCGGGAAACATCGACGGTTGGATTTTCCATCCAATGTTTTGAGCCAATTAATCCCTGTTCTTCGCTATCCCAAAAACATACTAATAACGAGCGTTTTAGCCGGTTTTTGTTCTTCGAGAAGTGCTTAACGAGTTCCAATACAGTTGCTGTACCACTGGCATTGTCATCGGCGCCGTTATGAATCGGTCCGGAGTTCCTGTTCTTTCCAAAACCGACATGATCGTAGTGAGCCCCGACTGCAATCAATTGTTTTGATAACTCAGGATCACTTCCTGAAATGATTCCAAAAATATTGCGACAGTTTGGGTATACCTTGGTGAACAATTGGAAATAGCTGCCGTCACCAGCTGGCTCGACATCATTGTCGGCAAGAATCTTCGTTATGTAATTGGCGGCAGCGTAACCGCCCGTGGACCCTGCCCGGCGTCCTTCGAAAGTGTCAGCGGCAATTGTTTCAATGTGACGAAAAGTCGCTTCACCCAGTTTTCGTTGAGCCTGCAGGTTACTCAGCAGGATGAAAACGAGTAGTACAGAGACGGTTAGTCGGTTAAGCATAGGAAGTTTTCTCGAGAAACAATTGTTGTTAGTATCCTGTGAGTGTACCGCATATGATCGAAAGGAAGTACCCATACTATGTCAGTACTCGGTTAGTTGTGGCTCCGTATTGAAACGTCTAAAATAGGCTCTTAGTTGTACACATAAACTAAGGGCGAAAGCCGATCATCTGATAGATAGAGGAAAGCATCATGGCGACGATTCAAGGGCAGGAACTTTGCTCAAAAGTAGAGGCATTTTTGGCCAGTGGCCCGCTTAAAGGCTGGGTAGGTGGTAAGGGTGTTGAAGCTGCTAGTGGCAGTACATTTACAACCCACGATCCAGGCAGTGGGGAGGTGCTGGCCGAAGTGTTCAGCTTCCAAAAAGAAGACGTAGATGCAGCCGTAAATGTGGCCAATGAAGCGTTTAAGAATTCAGGCTGGGCATCAATGCCCGTGAACGAAAGAAGCGCCATCCTGCATCGCTTAGCGGATGCTGTTGAACAGCAAATCGAAACTATTTCACAAATTGAGTCGCTGGACTGCGGAAAGATTCTGGAGCAGGCTCGGGGCGATGTACAAAACTTCATCGACACAACTCGATATTTTGCTGATTTGGCATTGAATATCGAACGTCGCACCGTTCTGGCGGTTAAGAATCACGAAGCCGCCGTGGTACGACACCCCTGGGGTCCATGTGGGTTCATCATCCCATGGAACTTCCCGTTCCTGCTTTTAGGCTGGGGGATCGCGCCGGCGTTGGCGGCTGGTAACACCGTTGTGGTGAAACCTGCAGAAGATACGCCATTGTCAACACTCTACTTGGCACAGCTTGCCACGGAAGCTGGTGTGCCCGATGGCGTGATCAACATTGTTCCCGGACTTGGGGAAACCGCTGGAAAGGCTGTCTCGGAGAATCCGGACTTCTGCCGCATGTCGTTCACCGGTTCTCCAGAAGTAGGGCGATTGGTTGCTGCTGCTAGCGGTGCGAATCTCACTCCAGTGAAACTTGAACTTGGCGGCAAAGGAGCCGCGGTTGTCTTTGACGATTGTGATATGGACTTTACGACAGACGGTTTAGTCGGCGCGATCACTTTCCACACGGGTCAGGTGTGTTGCGACGCCACTCGCTGGTTAGTCCATAAGAACATCTATGACGAATTCGTGGGTAAGGTCAAAGAGAAGATGGAAGCTGTATCAATTGGTCACCCCTTAGGGGCTTCCACTCAAATGGGACCTGTGGTCAATGCGAAACAAAAGGAACGGGTGCTGGGTTATCTTGAAAAAGGTGTAGCCGGGGGCGCAGATCTTGTGCTGGAAGGTGGTGCCGCCAGCGTCGATGGATGCGACGGTGGACACTACGTTAAACCGGCTCTGTTAGCCGGTTCGCTCGACAATGTAGCCGCCGTTGAAGAAATCTTTGGACCGGTAGCCTATCTGGCTCCGTTTGAATCCGAGGAAGAAGGTATTCGTCTTGCCAATAATACCGATTACGGGCTGGCTAATAGTGTATGGTCGCAGGATTTGGCGAAATGCCAACGAGTTGCCGAAGCGTTTGAGGCTGGAAATGGTTGGATCAATTCCCATAACGTTATTGTCCATGGCGTTCCTTACGGCGGTGTTAAGAAAAGTGGTATGGGCGGCGGAGTAGTTTCGATCGAAACGCTGTTGGATTACTATCGTAACATTTCTGTGATTCGCCCACTCTAAGCCTTTGTGTTTTTGCGAATGTGCCTAAGCCGTTGGTGTCGTCTTATTGCAAGATGATACCAACGGCGTATCACGCTTTAGTTCACGCGGTTTTCTTTTCCGTAGAAGATTTGCAAGGCAACGGCAGTGGACCTCCGGACGTCATGAGTTCAATGTAATTAAGCGTTCCTGGCTTGGACCGCTGTCAATCGAGGTTTTTATATGTCCATGGATAGAGAACCTAAGGCCCCAACGGTACGTTGCAGCGAATGTGGTGTGTTGATTAGTAAAACGGATGGCATCTGTTCAAAATGCGGTGCCGCCATCGACAATCCCTATGCAACGCCTGTAACTGATATTGTTGATCACGATTCCGGCTCAACGATCAAACCTGATTTGGGTCTACGGATTCTTTTGCCTGTAGGTAGATCTGGATATGCCATCGCATCTGGCTACTTTGGACTGATAAGCGTGCTGATACTGCCTGGTCCGTTAGCTCTATTGTTTGGTATATTAGCCATCCGCGATATTAAACGTCATTCACATAAAACCGGGATGGGCCGAGCGATTTTTGGAATTTTATTTGGTGGGATTGCAACGCTCGTGCTGCTGCTCATTGTAGTAATGCAAATCACAAGGAGTCGTTAACTCGAGCTATCGAAGAGCAGCCAGAGTTTCCAAAGGTTAAAAAATCCCACCGGATACTTTCCCATGGAAACCTTCTTTTTTTCATCGGCAAGCCGTGGGTAGTTGCATCCGGGGCGGTCGACAGAAGCGTCGCGAATATTTCCCTTGTCTATGGCTCAATGATCGGGCCCAGACGGCACTGTCTTGCCGAGTCCACAGACCGGATAACAAATCGTGACTATTTCATTAGATGCGGGGTTGGCGGTTTGGGAATTAAAAAGATAGTTCGTCGTTCAAACGCAATTAAACGAATAGATGCGAATAGCAATTTGCTGGGCAACCCGTCTGGCAGTCAAAATAACGGAAATTCGCCTACTAATGGCCAATGGGCTTTTGATAAAATAAAGTACATTGTTTTTAATTCGCATTACAGGAAAGCGTAAACAGTCGATGGCCATACAATTAATTGACAGACGTGAAATGATGCGTATTGGCGGCCTTACATTGGGTGGTTTGGGCTTAGCCGACTTGGTAAAGGCCGCACCGGCTCCTTCAAAATTGGGAACGTCATTTGGCCGAGCCAAGAACATCATTTTCCTCTATCTGTGCGGTGGCCCTCCTCAGCACGAGACGTTTGACCCTAAACCTGACGCACCAACGGAGATCCGTGGTCCATTCAACCCGATTCAAACGAATATTCCAGGGATCCAGTTTTCCGAATTGCTGCCTCGAACAGCTGCAATGGCCGATAAGATTGCAGTCATTCGATCGATGTCGACAGACGACAATATTCATTCAAGCAGCGGCCATTGGGTTTTAACGGGTTATAAATATCAGGGGCCAAATGCTCGTACGATCCAAAAGAGTGACTGGCCATTCTACGGTTCGATTATTAAACGATACAAACCCAGCGAAACCATGCCGGGGCTTAGTTCTCTCGTTATCCCAGATTACGTACGACAAAACGAAAATGTAACCCCCGCAGGTCAATTGGGTGGTTTAATGGGTCCGCAGTGGGCGCCGGAACATTTCGTGGGCGACCCTTCTAGGCCTGACTACAAAATTGAAGGCTTTGAACCTCTTGGAATCACCCTTGATCGAATGAAAGGACGTAGATCGCTACAGGAAAAGTTGGAAGATCGTTTGCGAAATGCTGACGCGAGCAAAGCCGTCGATACACTCTCGACTTACCAACAGCAGGCATTTGAGCTAATGACGTCGGGGCAAGCCCGGAATGCGTTTAATGTTCAGGAAGAGCCGGAACACGTTCGAGACAGATATGGACGTAATCGATGGGGGCAATGTGTGCTGTTGGCCCGACGTTTAATTGAATCAGGGGTACGATTAGTCCATGTGAACTGGCCACGAGAACCTGGCGACAACGCGTCAGATAATCCGCTTTGGGATACCCACGCTCAAAATGCTGATCGACTCGAGGATGTGCTTTGTCCAATATTTGATGTTGGTTACACGGCGTTAATAGAAGATCTGGAGCAGCGTGGCTTACTCGACGAAACACTCGTTGTGGCGATCGGCGAATTT
>NZVD01000062.1 GCA_002701385.1 Rhodopirellula sp.
TGAGCTTAGGAAAAACGCGAGTGAGAAAACGAATGGTTTCATGAGTTGGCTTCCAGATATTGAATATGAGATTGTCGCCTGACACTAAATAGTATCTTCAGTTAGGAAATTAGGAAACCTAAAATTCGTAGCGGATTTATCATGCCCGTCGAAGATTCTGTTCTGTAGGGCGTCGCAGGGATTATTATTTCGGCATTTAGATTGTTTTGGTGTCCGTGTTTCAAAACGGCTAGAATGTTGGATATGAAATTTGCTATTATCACATTTGTATTGCTTTTTACCACGCTCGTAAATTCTCAGGAGCCGTTGGCTGGTGGTGTGCGGTATGAACATCTCAAGATTCCTATGCGGGATGGCATTCACCTTAGTGCCCATGCATTTTTTCCCACTGGAAAAGGTCCCTGGCCCGTGTTGTATGAACAACGCTATGCCGATGCATCAAGCCGTGGACACCAGGAAGCGTTTGCTGAGATAGCTCAATACGGCTATGTCGTCGTGTGTGGAAACTTTCGCGGAAGCCAACAGTCCGAGGGGACGTGGATTGGTTACCGGAGCCTAAGTCTCGGCAAACATAAAGATGGCTATGACGCGATTGAGTGGTTGGGTCGACAAGACTGGTCGACAGGTAAGGTAGGGACGTTTGGTAGTAGTCAGGCGGGATACGCACAGAATTTCGCTGCTGTAAGTCGTCCACCTAGTCTGGTCGCTCAATACATGATTGATACCGGATTGAGTTTGTATCAGGAAGGCTATCGTATTGGTGGTACAACACGCCCGGAGCGATTTAAAGGCATGGATGCAGTATGCCGGGAGCCCGGGCATAATCAGGCATTGATGCGGGAATGGTTTGAGCATCCTACCTTTGACCGATACTGGAAAGCCGAAGATACATCGCGACATTTTAGAAAAATGAATGTCCCCTGCATGACCATCGGTAGTTGGTATGACTTTATGAATCAGGGCTCCATTGCGAGTTATATTGGGCGGCAACATCACGGAGGACCACAATCACGAGGGCAGCAGAAGTTGCTCATCGGGCCTTGGCTGCATGGTCGTTTTAATAAGGGGGCATCAGTCGGCGAACTCGTTTACCCGGAAAATGCTGCGGTTGATCTCGCTAGGCATATGGTGAGTTGGTTTGATTACTACCTTAAGGGGAAATCCAACGGTGTCGATCAATGGCCTACTGTTGAATATTACGTGATGGGAGCGGTTGGCGAGCCGGGGGCTCCTGGGAATCAATGGCGAGAAGTGAAAGACTGGCCTAAGACGAGTCAGACGCAACGGAAAGCTCTGTATCTCCACGAGTCTGGAGCTTTGCATTGGTCACCGCCCAATGCAAAAAACCAAGGGATGGTTGAATATGTTTCGGACCCGTTCGCACCGGCTGAAATTCCCGGACGAAGCTTTCCGGGGGCCAGAGATGCCCGAGCCTTTGAAGCACAGAAAAATGTGTTGGTTTTCGATACGCCAGAGTTCACTCAGCCGATGGAGCTAACCGGTGAGATTAGTGCCAAGTTGTTTGTAACTAGTACGGCGCAGGATACGGACTTCATTGTTAGAGTCAGTGATGTCTATCCGGATGGCCGCTCGATCCTGATCGTGGATTACATTCAGAGAGCTCGCTACCGACAAGGTTTTGAAAAACAGGTTTTACTAGAGCCTGGCAAAGTTGCAGAATTGGAGTTTCATGTGGGATACCTGAGTCAGATTTTTAACGAGGGTCATAAGTTGAGAGTGACGATTGCCAGTACAGGTGCTCCCCTCTATGAACCTAATCCTCAAAACGGTCGGCAAGCAACCATCGAATTTCCCAGCGATGCTCAAAGGGCGATCAACACGGTGTATTATACAAAGCCATTCCCATCCCATATCAAAGTTCCGCTTCGCGAAGCAGTGTATGAAGGAGAATCAAAATGAAGAGACGAGAGTTTTTAGGGGCGAGCGCTAGTGCGTTTGCAACAGGTGCCGTGGCGTCGAGTTCTACTGCAGCCTCGGATTTGTCGATTGCTGCGGATGCAGTCTATGACATGGGCAAGCGTCGGGAATTGTTTGTTGACGAATACCTTGTGGATACGCTCGAAGGCGACCTTAGCTATCGCTTGCACGCTCCTCAAGCTCAGGAACTAGTAATCCGCCAGGATAAACCGTGGGAAGGAAATGCGAGTAGCTATCACACAGTATTTAAAGATGGTGACACGTACCGGATGTATTATCGCGGTCATGACTTCACTTTAGAAGGCGGGCGATTAGGTTTCACACATGGTGAGTGTACTTGCTATGCCGAAAGCAAGGATGGGATTCACTGGGAGAAACCTGAATTAGGTTTGTTTGAGTTTGATGGAAGCAAGAAGAACAATATCGTTTGGATGGGCGCTGGAAGTCATAACTTCAGTCCATTCGTAGACGAACGTCCTGATTGCCCTGAAGACGAGCGTTTGAAAGCGACTGGTGGTCTGGCTCATAACGGTGGGATGCGTGTGTTTAAGTCAGCCGATGGGACAAAGTGGGAACAAGTTGGTGAGCAGGCTGTCATAACGGAAGGGGCCTTTGATTCTGCCAATATTGCATTTTGGGATAAAGCACTTGGGAAATATCGAACGTATTTCCGAGTGTTTACTGCAGGCACAACGACAGCCAAAATTTGGAAGCCTGCCGGGATACGTGCGATTCGTACCGCCACGTCAGATGACTTGGTGAACTGGACGGACTTTGAGGATTTGACGTATGGCGACTCGCCCCCACAGCAAATGTATACGAATAATGTCGTGTCTTATTCACGAGCGCCACATATCTTGATGGGGTTTCCAATGCGGTATGTTGAGCGAGGTTGGAGCCCGTCGATGAAGGCGTTACCGGATTTGGAAAACCGGGAATTGCGATCACAGGCGAGTCTGCGTTACGGCACTGCCTTGACCGAAACGCAATTTATGACAAGCCGTGATGGAGTGGCATTTACACGCTGGGATGAAGCGTTCCTGCGACCTGGGGTGGAGCGTAAGGATTCCTGGTACTACGGTCATAACAACGTTGCCTGGAATATGGCGTTAACTAGCAGTCGGTTTGAAGATGCAGAAGATGAACTGAGTTTCTATGCGGAAGCCGGAGGCTGGCATGGCTCAGGAAAAACACTCACTCGGCATACCCTAAGGCAGGATGGATTTGTGTCTATCCATTCGACACTTAAAGGGGGGCGTTTGACGACCCGTCCTATCACCTTTTCTGGCAGTGAATTGGAGTTGAATCTCAGTACGTCTGCGATCGGGTATGTGAAGGTAGAGTGTTTGACACCGGCTGGAGCAGTGATTGATACGTTCGGAATTGAACAGGCAGATGAAACATTCGGTGATGCGTTGGATCGTAAAGTGACCTGGGAGGAGCGGACAGGGTTAAAGAAACTGTCCGGCAAACCAATCCGCCTGCGTTTCACACTTAGCGACGCCGACCTGTATAGCTTTAGATTTGTTTAGGAGTGCATGAAGTGAAGAAGTTAATACTCAGTCTCTTGTTGCTCGCAACGTCTGCGGTAATAGTAGAGGCCCAGGACGTCCAGAAAAAACGTCGGGATGCAGTTCTTAATGATAAGAAACACTTCGACATTGATAGCTATTGGGTCTACGACGACTTTGAAAAGGCTCGGGCCGAAGCCCAAAAGACCGGTAAGCCTTTACTGGTCGTCTTCAGATGCTTGCCTTGAGAGGCTTGCCATTCATTTGACGAGCAGGTTGTTCGTCGCCAGGGTAAGTTAGCCAAACTGTTTGATCAATTCGTTTGTGTCCGGCTCATTAAAGCCAATATGCTGGACCTTACATTATTTCAGTTCGATTTTGATCTTTCGTTTTCCATGTTCTTTATGAACGCCGATAAGACGATCTACGGTCGCTACGGAACTCGTTCCTCCCTCGAAAATGCTGAAAGCCATATGTCACTCGAAGGCCTAGTCGATGCACTGGAAGGTGCACTGCTTTTGCACGAAGGATATCCGGAGAATGCTCCATTCCTAAAGCAAAAACAAGCTGCGCCAACTAAATATAAAACTCCCAACGACTATCCATCATTACGAGGGAAATTTGGATACGAACTGGACTACGGCGAAAAGGTTGTCCAATCCTGCCTGCATTGCCACCAGATGATTGAAGCAGAACGATTAGTCTATCGAAATGCAAAACAACCCATACCCGAGAAACTCCTCTATCCTCATCCACTGCCGCAAACTATTGGCCTCAAAATGGATATCGATACGCGTGGGACCATCAAAGAAGTGAAGCCAAACAGTGAAGCTAGCGAGGCTGGCATCAAACCTAAGGATGTTTTGGTGACACTGGATAATCAGGCAATTCTTTCAGTCGCCGATATCCAATGGGCACTGCATAATGCACCTAACAGTGGTGTTATTTCTGCCACCGTTCAACGAGGTAATAATTACGTCCAAACGAATCTTCGGCTGAATCCGGATTGGCGTAACAAAAACGATATTTCCTGGCGGGTCACTTCCTGGGAACTCCGCCGCATGGGTACAGGCGGCCTAGTATTCGAACCTGTAAGTAACAGCGAAAAAGCACAGTTCAAAATAGCTTCGGAAAATCTCGCATTACGGGTTAAGTACGTGGGCTGGCATGGCGCACATAATGTCGCCAAACGTGCCGGTGTTAAGCTTGGAGATATTCTAGTTAGTTGCGATGGTCATGACGAACACTGGACGACTACTCAATTGCTGGGATACCTCGCCTCGAAGCACAAGCCCGGAGAAATGGTGCCGATGGAATTCCTCCGTGGAGGACAGAGATATCAAGTGCAAATCAGGCAACAGTGACGGCAACAGTTAGACTATTAGAGAGCTTGGCTTAGCTTCGGCTACCCCGGCCTCGTCCGCTGCTACCTCGGCCACCGCCTTGGCTCCGCCCGCTACCTCGGCGATCACCGGCGCGTCCACGACCGCCACCTCCGGACCGGCGTTCTCCGCCACGTGCACCGCCTCGACGTTCACCATCTTCCCGACGGGACCCACCGCGGCGATCTCCATCACGGCTTCGACTACCACCACCGGATCGGCGTTCTCCGCCACGTCCACCGCCTCGACGTTCACCATCTTCCCGACGGAATCCACCTCGACGATCTCCATCACGACTTCGTCCGCCACCGCGGCGATCTCCACCTCGGGAATCTCCTCGACGATCATTAAATCGACGACGCGGAGGTTGTTCTGGAGGTTCCTCAAGTCCCTTCACTCCTTCGGCAACATGACCCTTGTCCGTCTTCACTCGCTTATAGGACACTCGTTGCCCTTCACCTAGCGAATCAAACCGCCAGCGTCCAAAGACACTGGTCATGTGAAAGTAGAGCTCTTTGCCTGACTTGGATTTGATGAATCCAAATCCCTTCGAAGAAAGTTTGACAATGACTCCCTCCGATATCCGCGCGCGTTTAGGCGTGGGGCGAACCTTCATTTTGCCTGGCCCAGAGTCCTCGGATCGCGGGGGATTCTCCGACTTGCGAAGCGACCGCTTTTGCGGTGGCTCGGGCTTGTTCTGCTGCCCTTCTGTCATGGGGATCTCCAATAATTCCGCGAGCTCATCAGTGGGCTCAGGTTCAACAATGTCATCAATGGTCGACGGTTGTTCTTCAGGTATTACTTCCTCGTCCAAGGAAACTTCAGCGTCGTTATTGGCTTCATCGGCGATTTGCACGTCACTGCTTGCAACTTCCGACTCCGAATTGTCAGATTCAACGCTTTCCTCTTGGGTGTTGTCCTCTTTCCTGGCTGCCTTTGTTGCAGAATCTCCTGGATTGTTCATAACTGCAATTGGGAATCCGATCAACGCTTCAATTTCCTTCAGGACTCCCTTTTCATGAGTCGCACAAAAAGAAACTGCAACCCCCTCCGCTCCGGCTCGACCGGTACGTCCGATCCGGTGGATGTAATCCTCGTTTTCAAAAGGAAGGTCATAATTGAAGACATGGGTAATTCCGTCGATATCCAGTCCCCGTGATGCCACGTCGGTCGCCACAAGGATTTGGACTCTCTCCTTGCGGAATTTATTGAGAATTCGCTCTCGCTGGGTCTGGCGTTTATTACCGTGAATTGTGTCGGTCTTAAATCCTTTTTTGTTCAACCATTGAGTGATCTTATCCGCAGTATGCTTCTTGTTTACGAAAACAATGGTTTGTCCTGGCGTCAATTCGTGCAACAACCGTAATAGCAGTGGCCTCTTTTTATTGGTTTCCACATAACAAAGATGCTGTTCCACGGTGTCTACAGCAGGGTATTCCGGAGCAATGTCCACTCGGAATGGATCGTTGAGTAACCCCCGCGCCAGTTTAGCCACTTTCTGATCAATCGTCGCAGAAAAAAAGAGTGACTGGCGTTCGTCCGGCAACTCATTCATTATGCGTTCGAGGTCGGGAAGGAATCCCATGTCCATCATGCGATCGGCCTCGTCCAGCACAAAGTGTTCAAGTTGCGAGAGGCGTATGGCTTTCTTTTGCATTAAGTCAATAAGACGTCCCGGAGTCGCGACGACTATATGAGTCCCGCGTTTTAGGGCTTTGATTTGCCGAACCTCAGACACGCCACCATAAATCAAAGTATGTCGTAGGAATAAATGCTTCCCGTAAGTTTCAAGACTTTTTCCAATTTGAATTACTAGTTCCCGCGTCGGAGCAAGAATAAGTGCTTTTGGAAAGTATGCTTTCGCTTTACGGTTGATCTGTCCCAGTGCATCGAGAATGGGAAGCGTAAATGCAGCGGTCTTGCCAGTTCCTGTTTGTGCACATCCGAGAATGTCCTGCCCTTCCAGAGCTGGTGGTATGGCCGCAGCCTGAATAGGAGTGGGCGTCTGGTAATCGACTTCGACCAACGCCTGTTGGAGTTGGGTGATAAGATTGATTTCACTGAAATCCATACGGTGGGAGCCTGCCAGCCTGCGCAAAAGAGGGGGGGACAAAAGACCCACTGACTATAGCCTCGCACCAGAATCCCGGATAGTGCAAACAACAGTGACTTACCGAGCGAACGACAACTACTGTTTTAGTTGATCACCTGCAGCCACCAGGGACGTTTACCCGTTTCTACCGTGCCAGTGCGTACTAGAACTCCTGTTCGCCTATTGCGGGCAAAGATCGCGAGTTTTCCTGAGTCCTGTCCGCCGGCATAAAGCCACTTCCCATTAGGGCTAATCACAAAGCTTCGTGGATTTGGTTCGGTAGGATAAATTCCCACTCGAGATAATTCACCAGTCTTTGGGTGAACCTTGAAACATGCCAGACTATTGTGGCCCCGGTTTGCCACATACATGAAATTCCCATCTTTGGAAAGCGTCATCCGAGCGGTTGCGCCTTGGCGATCCGGCCAGTCATCCGGTACGCTGGAAATCGTTTGTATCGTCTGCAGTAATCCATCAGGGCGAATTTTGTAAAACACGGCCTTGTTACCCTGTTCATAGTCCCCGTAGAGCCAGGGCTTGGTAGGATGTGACGCCAGGTGTCTGGGGCCGGTGAATTCTTTCGATGTCAGGACCCCATTTTCGAGCAAGGTGAGATGGCCGTTCTGAGCATCAAACTCAAACTGAAAAATTTTATTTGGGCCAGTGTGGGGGATATACACAAAGCGATTGTCGTTGGTGGCTGCGACTCCGTGTGCATTTAAGGCGGTCTCCCCAAAGAAACTTGACTTCTCACTTAGGTGTCCAGTCGAATCCACATGATGCACGGAAACTCGCCCCGTGTGATAGTAAGCGGTGATCAGCCACTGACCGGAATGGTCCTGCCAATGGTAGGCAGGGTCTTGGTCTACCTCAATCGTGCTAATGTGCTCTAGTTCGCTCGTGCCGGATTGAATGCCGTAGGAGGCTAATTGCCCCACGGTTCTCAAAGATAGAAACAGCGTACTACCATCCTGAGACACGGACATGGGACCAGGGTCCGCCTCTGTCTTATGGTTGCGTAGATGAGTTAATTCACCCGTCCTATTATTAATGTCGTATACCGCCAAATGTTTTTCATCTGGCAGGGAAACTAATAGAAAGGGCTTTGCCAGAAGGGATGATGAGATAGCAAAACAGAGTAAAAATGTAACGAGTCGATATGGCATGCCGAACCTTATCCCAATCAGGTGAGTAGAAGTGACGGTGGGTTAACTTAATATGTCATGGATGACTTCGCCGTGCACGTCGGTGAGGCGGAAGTCGCGTCCGGCGTAGCGATATGTGAGCTTGGTATGATCTAATCCCATCTGGTGCAGTAGAGTCGCATGCAGATCGTGAAAATGCACTTTGTCTTCGACAGCATAATAGCCATATTCGTCTGTCAAGCCATGTTGGATTCCTGGCTTCATGCCCCCGCCGGCAAAGAACATGGTACAGGCATGAGGGTTGTGGTCCCGTCCATCTCGGCCACCTTGCGAAACCGGTGTGCGCCCGAATTCGCCACCCCACCAAAGAATAGTATCTTCCAATAATCCGCGTTGGCTTAAATCGGTAAGTAATGCAGCAATGGGTTGATCGACTTCCATAGCATTACTGCGGTGGCCGCCAGCAAGATTGCCATGTTGATCCCATTTGTAACTGTGAGAGAGTTGAATAAAACGAACGCCAGCTTCAGCGAAGCGACGCGCCATCAGGCACTGTAGTCCAAAATCCTTGGTCGGACCATTGTTAATGCCGTACATATTCAGAGTGTCAGCAGTTTCATCAGAGATATCCTGTAATTCAGGCGCCTCCGTCTGCAATCGAAAGGCTAGCTCAAACGACTTAATGCGGGATTCCAACTCTGAATCTGGGCCCGTTGTCGTTAGGTGTTTTAGGTTGATGTCCCGAAGCATCCGTTGTTCGAGTTCCTGGATGGCAGTAGGGGTCGTCCCTTTAATGAATGGAATCTTCGCGTTTTCGCTTGCCGTACCAGCATTGCCGATCGGTGTACCTGCGTAGAGTGCGGGAAGAAAGGCGCTACTCCAGTTATTCCCTCCTCCATGGGTCAGAGAAGGACAAATGGTAACGTAGCAAGGAAGATTCTGGTTTTCATTTCCGAGTCCATATCCGAGCCAGCTACCCATACTTGGACGAATAAACGTATCGCTACCTGTGTGAAGTTCAAGCAGAGCAGCTCCGTGCCGGGAGTTTGAGCCATGAACGGACTTTACGAAAGTCAATTCATCGACATGTTTGGCAATGTGAGGGAAGATCTCACTGACCCACATGCCCGACTCCCCATGCTGTTTGAACTTAAAGGGAGACTTCAGTAGATTCCCAGTCGGTGCAGAAACCACGCGGGGCTTGTCAAACGGTACAGGCTTGTTATCGTCTTTGGCTAGCTGGGGCTTGTAGTCAAATGTGTCAATTTGACTTGGGCCACCATGCATGAATAGGAAAATGATCCGCTTCGCCTTAGCTGGAAAGTGTGGTTGACGTTGCAGTAGGTTTGGCTCTTCGGCATTAGCAGTCCCCTGCCCCATCAAGCCGGCCAGAGCTACTGAACCAAATCCAACAGCGGTGTTTTTGAGTAATTGTCTGCGTGTTACCATCAGGCACACCTTTGATCAAAAATACTATTCGATGTAAATGAATTCATTTGACGAGAGTAAAACTCGGCATAGACTTTGCCAGGCAAAGAGGCTTGCTTCTTCGGCAGAAATGCCGGTTGAAACGCTCGCTTCACTAACCTGTTGAATGTAAGCTTGTGCGCCACTTATTTCTTCCGATTTTGGACTGCGGCCCATAATGAGATTGTAAGCTGTTTCCAGGCGTTTGCTTGAATTGAGAGGCAGTAGTCGTTGGCTCAAGGCAGCGGTCGCCTCATCGACCAAAGAACTATTCATCATCAATAACGCCTGAGGGGCCACCGTGGTAGTGGCTCGGTCGCCGTTGGAAACTGCCGGGTCTGGGAAGTCGAGAGCCTGTAAAACTTCGTAGACAGAACTGCGGACGACCGGTAGGTAAATGCTACGGCGTTGATTTTGGAATTCGTTGGTTAGATTGGATCCAGACGTCGTTACGTAGGCACGATTTTTGACACGCAATAAAGTACCTCCCATGCGATTGTCGAGTCCCGGGCCTAAAGTGAGGACACTGTCGCGTACCTCCTCGCCGGTAAGCCTTCGTCGATTGAATCGCCAGAGCAGTTTGTTTTCCGGATCCGTTGCCATACCTTGCTCGCTATAAGCCGTACTCATCTGATACGTCGCCGAAAGCATGATTTGACGATGTAGAGCCTTCAGGGAACCATTGCTCTCAACAAGCTCCACAGCCAGGTAATCTAGTAATGCAGGATGGGTGGGGAGCTCACCTAATGTGCCAAAGTTGTCGACGCTCGAGACAATACCTCGCCCGAAGTGCCATCTCCAAACCCGATTTGCCATGACTCGGTTGACCAGAGGGTTTTCAGGAGAAGCCAACCATTGGGCTAATTCCAATCGTCCACTTTGCTCAGTGATCTTATGCTGAGGCACCGGGCCTTCGATGATCTGAAGCATGCGGCGTGGGACTTTCTTACCCAGCGTAATATGGCTCCCACGAAGGTGGATTTCGAGATCCGCACCCGCCCCTTCGGTCACTCCCATAGCCATTTCAAATTCAGGACGTGCTTCCTCCAATTCGGCTATTTGTTGAGTAAGTGAAACCCGCTGCATTTGCAGATCTTCAGGATAGGCTGATGCCGGTATCGTTTTAGGAGTAACCGCTGGGAATTCTGCTTTGGAAATCTCATCATAGACATCCTTGTACACCGCTTTTGCCGAGTCATCCAAATGCTTAAAAGCATGGTTAGTGTCGACAATGAGGCGGCGATATAAAACGGCTACTTCTTCAAGTGACTTTGGCGGGGCCTGCCGGAATATATCCTTTATAACCTTAGGAGCCTGTGCTCCCAGTCCGCCATCTGACTGCAGTTCGGCTAATATAGGCGCCGAGGCTTCTGGGAAATTGTCGCTAGCAATGGCAGACAGTCTAAGCCAGGCGGCAAGGAATGGGTTGGACTGGAGCTTTGTTTCATCAAGTGTTTTGAGATACCATAGCCAACCACTGAGGAAGCTCTTGTTAATGTCGAACTCTAACGCGAAGGCAGATAAGCTTGGAGGCATTGATTTATTTTGTGTCTGTTGTTCTCGATTGAGAATCAAAGCAAACTTATCGATGTGCGGATAAACTTTCGGTGAATCGATGGCTAGTGTGTGTTTTCCAGCTGTGAGTTCCAGCTCGATTTCGGCTACCCAAGTTTGTGTATCTGGATACCAGCTGCCCGTTACTCGACCTAATACTCCGTCTGCCATGGCTTTGCCATCAAGCTTAATTCCGACGGAACGGGAGTCTTGTGCGGCGTAGCGAACTTCCATCGTGTACGAGCCTGGTAACGGCACTTCGATTTCGTATTCGGCAAATCCACCAGACCCGCCACTTGCCAGAATACCAATGCCTTCCCCATATCCGTTTGGTACGATCGTCAGATTGGTGCGATGGGCAGCCTCGGCTTCGACAAGCAAGTATCCGTCAGCAACAATAAATGGAGAGTCTTGTTTTGCTTGAGCTGTCAATCCATGCTTTGCAAGGTGAGAGTCCAGGTCACCTATGTGACTGCTTGCCAGAAGGTATTGATCAGCTTTGTGAAGTAGTTCCTTCTCCACAATTTCGACGACCTTACTGTTGAGAGCCGTTTGTTTGGCTTTCGTCGTCTGGATTTCCGCATTGATACGATCGATCTCTGCCTGTGTTTGTTCGGATACCAATGGTCTTTCAAACCAGTCGGCTACTACGTTGTAGTTCTCCATCGACTTGGTGCTCTTAAAGATTCCTGCCAACGCGTAGTAATCAGCCGTTGGGATGGGGTCGAACTTATGGTCGTGACAGCGGGCACAACCTAGGGTGAGTCCCATGAACGTTTGCCCCAGAGTGTTTACCTGTTCGTCGATGATGTCCATCTGCATTTTGACTGGATCATCTTCAGCAAGCATCTTAGGGCCGATTGCGAGAAAGCCTGTGGCTCGTAGTTGGTCAGTACCTGCCAGCGGGTCATCGGATGGAGGCATTAAGTCGCCTGCGATCTGTTCTTGGACAAACTGACCATACGATTTATCTAAATTCATAGAGCGAATGACATAATCTCGATATTGGTAGGCGAACTCGTAAGATAAGTTTTCGTCGAGGCCGTTAGAATCGGCATATCGAGCGACATCCAGCCAATGGCGTCCCCAGCGTTCTCCATATCGAGGTGAGCTTAGTAGCCGATCGATCAGTTGAGCGTACGCATCGGGTCGGTCGTCCTCAAGAAAGTTCTCAATCTCTTGAGGAGTTGGTGGCAGGCCGAGTAGATCGAAGGTCGCACGGCGAATGAGCGTTCGTTTGTCAGCTTGAGGGGCCGGTGTCAGTCCCGCTTCTTCAAGTTTCGCGAGTGTGAAGAAGTCAATTGGCGATTGGATCCAGGGGCGATTTGCAATCCTTGGGAAGGCAGGACGGACGGGAAGTTGAAAAGCCCAGTACTGTTTTTGCTCTTCAGTAAATTCCGCGATTACGCTATCAGCACTTTGCCCAATGTTGGCGACGATCTCCATGGACTCATTGGGCCAGGGTAAACCCAGCTCAACCCAACGTGTGAAATTGATGACATCCGTTGTCGACAACTTTGCTTTTGGCGGCATCTTAAGAAACTCGTCGTGCTTAATTGCGCTGATCAGCAAGCTTTCTTTGGGATTGCCTGGTTTCGCTGCAGGACCGAATTCTCCTCCAGTTAAAAATGCCTCGCGAAATTCAACGCTAAATCGACTTTCGGGATCTTCGCCCGAGTGGCAGTCCTGACAATGAGTAACCAGAATGGGACGGATTTTCGATTCGAAAAACGCGATATCTTCAGCACTGAATTGCTCTTGCGCAAGTAGAGTGCCTGAAAGTAAGAACAACACAGTGAGTGGGAGGATTCGATTCAACATAGCCTCTATTATAGGCCAGAATTGAGCTCGAATGCGTCCCCAATCTACTTGGTGTATCGCGTGTGGCTATTTCTTGCGAGCAGGAATGACGGTGAAAAATCCGATCATCATTTCTTCCCAAGTTTGATCGCCCCAAGTGACCCATTTGGTGGGTTCCGGATTGGCGGGGTTTTCAGGGGAATTATCGAAATGTGCCGTGCATTCTATGACTGTGCCACGAGGGAGAAAGACGGGAGTAACGAAACGATATTCATGTTGCCAGTTGAAGTCGTAGAAAGGAACGCTCAGGAGAGTCCTGGTTGTTCCGTCCGGCAGCTTCGCTTGATACATAAAGTCTTTACCTCGCACGTGCATGTGTGGCATCAAGGCTAGGAGTTCTGAATCTTGTTGGATGGTACGCTTGGCAACGACTTCGTGCCGAGTGGCCTTAGGCGGGATTCGGAATGAGAAATTTAAGGCGGCGTTTTGGTTCGCCTCCCGCTCTGGAGGCGTCTTGCAAAACTTGACTGCAAATTCACTACGGTCCACTTCTTCTTTTCCCGTCGGTGTGTAATGCAATTGCCATACGAGTTCCGATCCTGCCGGCAGCTTGATTCCAACGCCTTCCGGAAACATTGTTGGTTCTTCACCAGGAGCGAATCCTCCCAAACTCTGGAGACGTTTGACCTGTTGGCTGCCTTTGGGGCGATGGTACACGATGATGTGATGGACGGCCTTCCAGTTGCCAGGACGAGCCTCGGCTGCCTGAATCCACACCGCTTCTTTGAAATTGGTTGGAGTGACAAAGTATTGATACGCCACTGTCCCGTTTGCCTGGACCTTAAACTCATTTGGCATGGAGAATACATGGTCAGGTTCGCCAATTTGCCAGCCGTCAGAGTATTCAGGGGTGGCAGGGATTTTGCTGGCATCGCCGAGTGGCATGCCATTGTCAATCCAGGAAGTTAGCAAGCTGATTTCAGCAGGCTTCATGTGAAGCTCGTTTTCGAACTTGCCGAATCGAGGGTCAGCATTCCAGGGAGGCATGCGTCGAGTTAAAACCGTTTCCTTAATCATCTCGGACCAATTTCGAGCATCCTCATAGGAAAGTAACGAGAAAGGAGCGGCTGTGTTCGGTCGATGGCAATTCTGACATCGAGTTTGTAGAAGCTTGGCAATATGACTGGCATAGGTGACCTTGCCATTTTGAGCTAGGTCAGACTTCCGAGTGATACGGCACCCTTCTGGTTCGGTGGTCTTGACGCTCGGCACGCTACCGTCCATCAATTCCTTGAGTGCTTCTTCCAAATCTGAACGGTTCGCTTCAGCGCGTTTGAAACGATAACCAATTCGGTCGTCGATGCGGCCTGCATATTGAATTGTCCGCCGGCGATCCAGAATGAAGGCCTCCGGCGTACGTGTTGCCCCAAGAATATCCACGCTGATTTGGTCTTTGTCGATAAGGACGGGGAGCCGAAGTTTATATTCCCGAGCATGTTTCTTTATCTCGTCTGCCGAATCGCTGAGATTGGCATTGATGATGACAAAACGTACTTTCTCTTTGGGGTACTTTCCGCTTAACTCATTGAGTTGAGGGATATAACTGTTGCCGATGGGGCATTCTGTTCCCAAAAACACAAAAACTAAGAAGTCCACTTCAGGGTAGTCTGCCAATGCAATTTCTTTACCCGTGACCGAGGGTAGAATGAAGTTGGGGACTTGTCGACCTATTAGCTCGGCGCGAGGTGTATCTGCTCCCTGGATTTCAGAGAGTGAAGCAAGTGTCAAACAGGCCAATAGAAGTAACGAGGTTTTCATGTAAGTGCCGTTATAGAGAAGAATGGAGTAAAGGCGAGCGGGATTTGGTAGGTTACTTTGCGGGGGTTAACCGAGATTGGTAATCCACTTTCATTTTCACTCCGTCTCCCTCCAGAGTGGCTTCCCAAGTTTCATTGTTGCGAGTCGTCATGCTGAAACGGTGACTTTTGAATAGGCTTTTAATCTCTTCCTGCAGTCCCATTTCCTTCAGAGATTTATACAGTCGTTGCTCGGATCGGTGCAATGCCTTTTGAGTGTGATAAATCGTCATCAAGGCGTCGCGTACTTTCAACGTTGGATCGGTTGGCATGTTGCCCTCAAACTGCCGGGCCTTTGTGAACCAGACGTACCCCCAACGTTCAGGGCGATGCATATCGATAATTCCCTGAGGAGACCAAACCCAGTTGTCTTCCCGCTCCCCTTTCACTTTCTGGTACTTGCCGTCGATAATTTCATGCTTCCACTCAACGCGAGAAAAGTTCATTCGCCAGTGATCGCCATCTTTAGGAGGAGAAGCTTTATGAGCGAATTCTGCGAGCACTTTCCAGGGGATTGCAACTTCTACACTCCAGTATTTATCCGTGTCGGAAGGGTCGTCCAGTGTGCCATTAATGTGGACGGCCGTTTTTAATCCGGGAATTTCCCAGCTGTTATCGGCCGGGCCACCGTCCTTGTATGGTTTGGCCAGAAAGAGATCCCAGCCGGTATTCAAGGCGTTCATCTCAAATTCATAGTACTCGTGATTGTCGCCATCCGGATCGATGAATATCTCAATGTCATTATCATGAAAGATCACGCTGTCGTGCTCGGTAAGCGTGCCCCAGACATGAGGTTCTTCCATCAGGCAGGCGAAATATAGGTAGCGGTTGTCCCATAGGAGTTTGAAACGAGTGTCGAATCGTGGCTTGGGCTTTACGTCACCTTCGATATCAGAATGTGGTTCAGACCATTTAGCGTTCCTCCAGGCTCGCTCATCAAGTTTTCCGTCAATCTTGATCTTTCCCGCAGCCTGCGTGGCCACGTAGTTCAAGGGAGTAATCTTCCGCATCTTCTCCCAGTCTTCGCGAGTGTCAGCAATAAGGGAGGATGCGAATAGGCCCAAGAGAATGCAGTTGATACCGCAGAATGTGAGGTGGTTTTTGTGAGTGATCATAAAGGTAGCCTGGGGAAGGTGTGGTTATTCCTTGGGGACAGAGACGATGATCTCAGCACTGTACACAGCACTGGGGTCATGGCGTTCCTCGAACGTCTTTTGCAAGGTGGACGATTGCCGAGCCAGCATACCTTTAAACAAGACTTTACTGTCATGAAGTACGGTGACCTTCTTGGAGAAATCGATCATGTCATCGTTGACACGAAGACGTAACTCAGCAACGTCACTGTGTTCAATAGTAAAGGTTTGGTCGTCGTGTTTCACTCGGACCAGCGCTCGGGCCTGTTTGAAATCATCATGGACTGCCAGCCAGTAAAATCGATTGTGTGTTACATCGTCCTGTTTCCAGACGACCAGATCTGGGGTCGATATTCTTGTGTACTTGGCCATCCATGGAACGGCGACTCGGTCTTCCAGATTCATCCAGTGTCCTTTGCCTGGATGGATTTTGACGAAATTCACATAACCGCCGGGATCCTTCTCATGCAGCTCTGCAAGCATCGTTTTCCATTCCGCAGCCTTTTTGTTGCGGTTGTAGCTACTGTCATTGGCTCCCATGTGTAATGTAAAAGGAAGATTGCGAAGGCCGTCGGGTTGGGTTTCATTAGGGTGCCCTGCCATCATTGCCGCAGCTGCCAAACGGTCTGCAAGTCGAGGAGCGAGTTGGTAAACGCCATCACCTCCGGCCGAATAACCCATGATGTAGACTCGGTTTGGATTCACATCTTCGAATAGCATCATGTTTTCAATGACACGCTGAAAAAATCCGTCGATATGGCCTTGATGCCAAAGATTCCAAGTGTTGGTCGGTGCTCGTGGAACAAAGTACACTCCCTCTTTCGGAGTGTAGAGGCGTTTCTGATTTTCGTATTGCCCATCATTCACGGCAGCTGGAGCTCCTCCTCCGCCATGCATTGAGATAAACAGACTACGTCCGCCCTCGGGTTTTTCGCCATGGATTTTGTACCAGAATGGCATGGAAAGGTCGCCTATCTTTAGGACTCGGCTTTCATGCTCCTGTCGTCGTCTATCCTTTTCCTTTTTGGAATAGGTAGTCCATAGTTGTTCAGTAAACTGTTTGGCCTCTTTTTTCGTAAGAGATTTGTTGGAGGCCAGTGAGGCATCGCTGGCAGAGATTACACAGCGAGAATCTTGAGAGTCAGTAGGGGGACTCTGAGCTTTGGGTTTTGCTTCTGGGAGATTAAATGTGACGAGTTGATCCCGACGTTCGGCTTTGACTTGGATAGTTTGGATTGCATCGCCTTGCCCTATTTTTACGTTGTATGTTTTGCCAAGCTTGAGTGGAATGCTAACGTGATCATTTCGGTCAAAACTCTCGTCGTTGGTGTGTCCTTTAAATAATTCCTTTCCCTCGCTGTCCGAAATGGTTAGCGGTATTTGTATTCGCTCAGTACCGCCTTCCTGAAAAGCGACAAACATAATCCGCTCTACGCCTTCAGGGAGTTCCTCTTTAAGTTGAGTGTATCGATCGGTGACATTAACTGCATTGACGTATCGAGCACGCGCGTCCCAAACCATTGGGAAGTGAATGGGAGTCCGTTTATAAGAGGTTGCATAGATGGCATGAATTGGATTGTCCCGGACGGCAGTCGAGGCGCGGTTCACAAACCAACCTTTGTTTAGGTCTTTCCCTGTTGCTTCACACGCTCCGGTGAAATGCCAGCCGTCATCATAAACTTCCACCCAGCTGTGGTTGCCCGATCGGTTTGACCACAGTGGAGTACCCACAAAACGAGCAGGGATCCCCACGGCCCGACATGCATCAATGAGAACCACGCTAAGTCCGGAGCATGAGGCTACACCTTGCTCGATTGACTCACTGGGGCTTTGATCCGGTCGTTTTCGCTGAGTGGAGTATCTGACTTTTAGTTGGTTGAAGACGTTGTTGTTGAGAATCGCGGCGGCCTCACTAGGAGTCTTGGCATCCTTCACCAAGGATCGGAAACGATCGTAGAAATCAGAACGCCAGTCTTCTCGAGTTTCAGTAATGCTGGCATAAGGAAGGATGTTGTTGAGGAATATGGCCTTAGGGACCTGCTCGTGCCATGAGGAATCTATCCAGGCTTGGTAAGCCAGTTTGACATTGGTTAGAAGGAAATCAGCCTTGAGTGTGGATAAATCCCGTTCGGGCATGTAGCGAATCAGGAATTCCATACCTTCGCGTTGAGACTGGGGGACCTGCTTTAATGCTCGTTCCAGTTCGGGCCGATTGTCCCCTGCTCGTGCTAACGCAGAGTCAAGCAAGTCGTCTGCCTGTACGCACACTGTAGTCATCAGCAAAAGGATTAAAGATAAATATCGCATTCAAAATCTCTTCTTGTTTATTTGGATTTACAAGTCGTCGCTTCAGCCGTTCGGCCTACGCAATTGTAAATCGTCTCGCTTGATCCGACTACGTCCTTCGGACTACGACGGACAAGCTCCTTTTACATTTAACCAATTAACCATTGGGGCAATTGAACAGGTAAACATTTTTCAATTGTTACAATTGGGCTCAAGCGTTATTCAAATAACGAGCGATGTCTAATTGTCTAAATTTGCAAAGGTTTCTCTATTTCACTCGAAACGCCCGAGTGTTCACAATTTCTAATATTAAACTCTGCAAACCGTTGCCGGTTTTGCGGTTGATCTGTACTAATGCCTGTAATTCCACTTTTTCTACATAGCTAGGCACGCGGCCTGTGGCGTATTCCAGTAGTTTTTCAGCGAGGCATTGTGAGAATTGATCAATATTGTCCACTACGTATTGTTTCAGATCGTGAATGTCCCGAAACTCTGTTCCATCCTTGTAGGTGCCTTGAGGATCAATCGCAAGTCCTTGCTTGAGAATTAGTCTACCTTGCGAATCTTCAGCAAAAAACGGGTAGGATGTTCGCCATCGACCGACCGGATCAAAGTTTTCCAAGACGAATCCTATTGGGTCGATGCTGCGATGGCAGGCAGCGCAGGCCGTGTCAGCACGGTGAGCGGCAAGTACCTCTCGGATCGTCCGGGCATTGGTGGTATCCGGTGTTATCGCTGGAACATTGTTGGGTGGTTCAGGTGGAGCATCGCCAAGAATATTCTCTAAGACCCAAACTCCGCGTGTGACCGGCAGGGTGTCAACGCCATTGGCGGTCGCCATTAATACACTTGCTTGTCCTAACAAACCACCATGTGGTGAATCCTCAGGAAGTTCTACCTTTTTAAAACCTCCTTTTACATTGGGGATACCGTAGATCTGTGTAGCGAGTGTTTCATTTGCAAAGGTGAAATTCGGCCGAATGAGAGTTTCCAGAGATAGATTTTTATCTAGGATGTGTTTAAAGAAACGCTGTGACTCTTCTACCATTGCAAGCTGGTCATTTTCCTTGAAATTTGAGATGAGTCGCGTGTCCGGCATAATGTCGCCTAAGTCTTGAATGCCAAGCCACTGTCCTAAGAAATCATTGGCAAAGTTGTTGGCCTGAGGACTAGCCAGGAGCCTTCTGGCCTGAGCGGTTAAGACGTCAGGACGTTTAAGTTCACTTTCATTGACTATCCGCATCAATGATTGGTCAGGCGGAGCATTCGTTAAAAAGAAAGCCAAGCGAGCGGCCAGGTCGTGTGCGTCTAACTCGCCGGTCTGGTGACCGCGATAAAGGAACTGAGGTGACATCAACGATGTTCTAAGTCCAAGGTGGATTCCCTGAGCGACATTGTTAGTTCGGGTGATTTCGGCAGAGGTTATCTCTGTGAAGTATGCAAGGTCACGTTCTGTGGCAGGCCGGCGGAAGAGACGGGTCAGGTAGTTTCTATAGAAGGTTTCAAGTTGCTCGGTGAGGTCTTCGCGGTCGATCGCGTTGTCATCGGCCAGTGGGCCAAGAAATTCCTTGGTTTTGGCTTGCTGCTCCTTCTGGGCAGGGGATTGAATGGTCTTCAGTGGGCCTTCGATTGTGACAGCGTGTAATTCAAGAGCTGGTCCTTCTTCATAAAACTGAAACACCATGGTTTCACCGTAATTGCCAGGGTTGGAAGCAAGTGACTTGGCAAGCTTCTGCATTGCCGCCTCTGAAGTGTCAACGGTCGTAAGATCCAATTCGCCACTGTCTCTGANATTCTTGACGCGNGACCACCCGAGGCCACCACGTCCACCATTGGTTTGCGGGGCAGCTTTCCAGCCTGCATATAGTTTGGGGTCCGCTTGAAACATACGTAACGTTAACGCTTCTAATTCCTTTTTGTCGCCAGAGACGGGGCCGTTGGCGAAGAAGAACACTGGGGTTTCCTGAGGGTATAGCTCGGCGATGAATTCAAATTCCTCGGGCATTTCCTTAGTAATGTCAAAGGTAGCCAGAAGACGTTGGTTTAGCACCGGTTCACTGTCTTTGCCGTTGAGACTACGAGCCCGAACTTCCAGTGTCATTGGGCCGTTGAAATTCCCATACCCTGAGTTACTTGAAGCTAGCTGAGACGCGGATACCTTGATGCGGTAAGTGCCAGCGTGCCGAGCTTCCCATTTTTCCGGCCAAGTGGTACTGCGAAATAGCACATTCCAGTTGAATGCCAATCGCATCGTCCCGTCAATGACAGCTCCAGAAGAATAGCTGATCACTAAGTCTTTGGCCGACATTTTGGTCTTGGTGAGATTTGGTGTTTTCCCCTTAGGTGGAAGAATGTGGTCGGCTATTTCAATGGCGCTGTTGAAATATGCCTCCATTAAAGGCGCGGATATGACCAGGCCTTCAGCGGAGTTGTCAAAGCCATGCTCAACTCGATCCTCGGGAAAGCTGTTAGGTAGCTCGTACTTGTACCCAAACAATGAATGGATTGAGGAGGCGTACTCACTACGACTCAGCCTCCTCAGCAGAGTGCCTCCAAAGCCAGAACGCTCAGTTAGGCCGTTATGGAGACTAAGACTCGCCACCTTCCGAGCTTGATCGTCAGGATCGTCTGCGTCGGCAGGTGGCATCTGACCATTTTGAATTGCTTTCAAAGCTCGTTGAAGCGTCTCGGATTCATGTTGCCCCAACTGGACCTGAGTCGACCAGCGATCAATATGCTCGAACGAAATCCCATTGGCGGCGTCCTCGCCAGAATGACAGCTATTACAGTAGGTTTGGAAAAACGATACGGGTAATTCGGTTGCCTGTGTCGCTGGGCTCGAAAGTAGCAGACAACCTACAAGAGCAAGCCAATAATCCCTGAACTGAATGCTAACCATGATTTCCGAAGTTCTGATTTAGACCAAGTGTTCGTTTAAGTTATTCTTGGCGTTGGAGAAATTGCTTTTTTCCAGTCCAAGTTGCTGCATCATGGTGATGTAAAGATCACCCAGAAGTGCTGAGTCATCTTTGGGATCGAAGGCTAAGTGCTGGCCATGGTTCAAACCGCCCCCGGCTACAATCGTAGGTAGATCCCGGTTTGAGTGTCGACTAGCATCGCCCATGCCGGTACCTAGGAGAACGAGCGTAGAGTCTAACAAAGGTTGGTTATTGGCATCGGTTNTCTGTTTCAGTTGTTCTAGAAAACGGCCAAAGGATCGCATGTGCTCTAATTCCACCCGGACAAGATCACGGATTTTGTCCGGGTCGTTGCCGTGGTGACTCAAGGCATGGTACCCTGCTCGCAATGTGCGGCCGTCCAGGGTGAACACTTGCCCCAGGCCACCAATATTCATTGTGATGACGCGTGAGGAATCTGTTTGTAGTGCCAATGCCATCAGGTCGTACATGACGTTTTCACATTCAAGCATGAGTGTCGGTGCAATGGGGTCATATTTCGGAAGCTCGTAATCGACATTGGCCACCGGAGACGCTAAGTTTTCCCTTTGTTTTGCCACCCGTTGTTCTACGTCTCGTAACGCACTGAAATACTCATCAAGCTTTCGTTGATCCTGTTTGCTGACACGTTGCCTGAGTCCCCTGGCCTGTTCCCGAACGCTGTCTAAAGCACTTTGACCGGAGTCTAAAAGGTAATCGAGCCGTTGGCGGTCAGTCGGAGAGGAAAACAGCTTTTTGTAGAGAACGCTGGGGCGTTCAATCATGGGCAAGGCGATGCCTTCCTTGGAAAAATTCATTGGACGACTGACTTTTCCAGCGCTGATTTGCAACGATTCAAATCGTGACTCAAGACTGATTGTTGGAGCGACGATTTGGTCCAGCGATATTTGATTGTTTGTCTGTCCGGCCAGGAAAGTGCTCCAGTTTCCGTGCCCATTTCCAGCTCGGTGGTCCAGCCCCGAAAATACAGTGAAATCATCACGTAAGTGATCAACCGGTTGCAGCAATTCGGAGGCCTCGTAGTTGAATCCACTTGCTTGTGGATAGAACGCCTTTTGATGAAACCCTAAATATGTCCCAATGCAGACGAGTCGCTGGGCCGGTGGCGTACTGGCTTCACCAGCATGGGCGTTGCCGGATTCCAACAGTGGTAAGGCCACTGTGACCCCAGCTGCCTGCAAAAAACGTCGTCGTGTATTTGAGTTGGTTCGCATGACAATTGTTGTAGAGTTATAGCTCGAATTGTTGATAATATAGGTATAGTACATTATCGGTAAAAACGAAGTATCCGTCTATGTGAAGAGTACTGAGATGCTGAATATCAAATCAAATACAAAAATGAATCGCCGCAGTCTGCTCCAGGTAGGCACTGCCGGCATTGCTGGACTCTCGTTAGCGCAAGTGATGGAAGCCAGAGCATCTAGTCAGTCACGGTTTGTAAAAAACCGCAGTGTGGTTGTCCTCAACCTACAGGGCGGCCCTACTCAATTTGAAACGTTTGACCCTAAAATGGACGCGCCATCTGAGATCCGTTCCATATTCGGTCAAATTTCAACCTCGTTACCGGGAGTGAATTTCGGCTCGCAGTTGCCACGCATTGCCCGGCATGCTCACCGAATGACAGTGGTGCGGTCTTACCGACATGGTATCTCCAGTCACGGTCCGGCGGCGTATCATGTAATGGCCGGCGGGAATTCGACTGGAGCACAGATGGGAGCCGTTTATACCCGTGCCGGTGGGCTTACCAATCCAGCAACCGGGATGCCACGAAATATGGTTGTTACAGCGGAAGGAGTTGGAGAGACCTACAAGGGTATTTATGCCTCTGTGGAACGCGTATCTCAGACAGGCTCGTTACCTGCTTCTTACAAACCATTTAATCTCGGAGGTGGTGGTGAATTAGTGGACAATATGAAGCTGTCTCTTGATCCGTCGCGTTTGGGGGATCGGCGAGGGCTGCTTACCGAATTGGATAGCCTGAAACGCAAGGCAGATCAGAGTGGTCTACTTAAGAGTGCAGATAAATTCCAGCAACAAGCTTTTGATGTGTTAATCAAAGGTGTTTCCCAGGCTTTCGATCTGAACCAGGAAGATCCTGCTCTGATCGAAAGATACGATACAGTTGATTTCGCATCGAAGCCTGGTGTAATGGCTCGTAATGAATACGCAAAGCAATTCACCCCAATCGCTTTAGGGAAACAATTGCTAATGGCCCGCCGACTTTGTGAAGCAGGTTGTGGGTTCGTGACTGTTTGCTGCGGCGGATGGGATATGCACGGTGGCGGCAAGGAATTTACCATGGTCGATGGGTTGAATACACTAATGCCTGCCGTTGATCGAGCCGTGTCTGCCTTCATCGATGATATACACCAACGCGGATTGCAGGACGAAATCCTGCTGGTGATCACCGGTGAGTTTGGGAGGACGCCACGTATTAATAAGAATGGCGGACGTGATCATTGGGGTAACCTCTGCCCAATTGTGTTTGTCGGTGGTGGGCTACCAATGGGACAGGTGATAGGTCAGTCTGATAAACATGGTGGTGAACCGACGTCAGATCCAATCTCCAGCTCCAATGTGTTATCAACGGTCATGCACTATCTCTTTGATGTCGGTGAATTGCGAGTGCAAACCGGTATTCCTAAAGAAGTTGAGTCCTTAATCGTCGACGGGAATCCAATTGCTCAGCTGATCAGCTAGCGAGGCGATAACTGACGTGTTTCTCTGACCAGAGCCCAAGAAAATAATTTATTGGTAATGCGTCAGGCACTCCTTTAGAATTGCCCGTACCTTAATATCACGTCATCTGAGCTGGAAGGGTCTTCAATTTGTTTGCTAGGCTTGGCGTTGCCATTCCGTTGGTAATTTTTAGTGCGAATTTATCATGGGCAAATCATGTATTGTTTGTGGTTGGTCCAGATAGTCATGGTCCTGGTTCTCACGAGCCGATTGCCGGAGCTCGGCTGTTAAAGCACTGTATCGAGAATCTGCCAAAACTCACTGGGCATACCGCAGAAGTTGTGTCCAAGTGGCCCGACGAATCCCAGCAAGCAAAGGCTGACACCGTGGTCTTCCTGGGAGACACCTTTCCGGCGAATCGGTTCGAGGACGCCGCTCGGAATCTGGCAGACCTGCATCGTATGATGCAGCGAGGTTGCGGAATTGTCTGCCTACACTATGCGACCGGTTTGAAAAAAGAAGACGTAAGTCCGACTGGTGAACATCCACTGCTGGGGTGGATGGGAGGCTACTTCGCCAACCCCGGCAGTACGCACCATGTGTCGTACGCGCGGGTATTTGATAAAGCGAAAATTACGCCGGGTAAAACAAAACATCCAATCCTTCGGGGTTGGAAGGAATTTGTGATACGTGATGAGCCATACGGTAACAATTACTTTGGCCCTCATGACAATAAGCCCGCCCCCAATGTTACGATCCTTGCCACGTCGTTACAGCCACCAGAATCCCCTAAAAGAGAAGCCGTTGCCTGGTGTGTCCAACGCGCGGATAAGGGACGTGGATTTGGAATTGTAATGCCTCACTATTATAAGAACTGGTCCCATGATGACCTGCGTACTTTCGTCCTTAACGGGATCCTGTGGACCGCCAATATTTCGCTCCCACAAGAGGGAGTTAAATGCCCCGCCCCGGATCTAAAAGCCTTTGGGCCTAAGTCGGTAGAAGCTAGATAAAAAAATTATAGGTTTGCAATGCTATGGCAAAATTCGATTACGGTATGTTTATCATGCCATTTCATCCACCCACAAAGCCACTGGCGAAGTCCTACGAAGAAGATCTTGAGTTGATCGTAATTGCGGAGCGACTTGGGTTTAAGGAGTTCTGGATCGGTGAGCATCACACGATGAAATATGAAAATGTCGTGATGCCGGAGTTACTGATTGCACGGGCACTGGCTGAGACATCAAGTATTCGTTTTGGATGTGCTCCCGTGTGCCTGCAGCAACATCACCCGGCTCAAGTTGCAGGGCGGCTGGCACAGCTAGATCATATGTCCGGTGGTCGCCTCAATCTGTGTTTCGGTGCGGGTAGTGTGACTGCCGATTTGGAAATGTTCGGAGTTGATCCGCGGAATAACTCGAAGATGGTTGTCGAATCTCTGGAGATGATCCTGCACCTTTGGCGAAATGACCCCCCCTACCATTTGGATGGAGAGTTTTGGCAAATTCATTTGGAGAAGAACGTTGATGATGAAACCTTAATTGGCTTTGTACCACGCCCGTTACAGGATCCGCTGCCGGAAATTCTCATGCCGGGAATGAGTAGGAATTCTTCCACGATGAAATATGCAGGGGCCAATGGACATGCCCCCTTTTGCCATTGTCTGGTGACGGGCAATGTAATTGCAGATAACTTCAGAACCTATGAAGAAGCAGCCATTGCCGCAGGGCGCACACCTGATCGTAGTAAATACAGAGTGGCTAAATCGATCTTTCTTGCAGATGATAAGGAAGAGGCGCAACGTCTGGCTCGCTCGAACTCGTTAGGTAAGAATTTCGAATATATTGGCAGGCTCTTCGATAAAGGGCTTGGACGCCAAATCTACAAGCGTGATCTGGAAATGAATGACGAAGATTGTAATCTCGATTTCCTGATGACAGAACAGATCATCGCGGGAGACGTGGATTACGCCTTAGAACGACTTGATGCCCTGATCGAAGAAACAGGCGAGTTTGGAACGCTGTGCCTGATGAGCTATGACTGGGATGACAAATCAGCTTGGCTGCGGAGTATGGAACTTTTCGCCAATGAATTAATGCCACGACTAAATGCAAAATATTCCTAGCCGCCCAACAAGAACGCATTTTGCTATAGAGGCTATTTGGTGGCTGGCCTTAGCCACTCTGGGATTTCACCGTCGCCGGTCATTTCTCCGCCGAGAATCCAGGCAAGGTTGAGAATTGCCACAGTCGAACCACCTTTGGGGCCACCTTCGAAATTGAGGTGGATTTTACCTTCGGTCACAGTACCTGGACGGCCAGCAGTCATCGCCGAGTATGCAAATTTGCCTTCAAAAACCAGTCGCTTAATAGGCCAGGTCTTTCCCCCATCCATGCTTGCCCAAACCGTTCCACGGTTTCTGCCATTGTCACTGTCGCAGTTACTGTACACAAGAATGTCTTTACCTTTGATTGGTAGCCGCGTCAGTCCTCCCATGCAGCCATAGTTGGTATTTTGCGGGCCATCAGGGAGTACCTTTACAAAGGTCACATCCTCCCAGGTCTTTCCGCCGTCACTACTGGTTGCACTCCAGCGACGGAGTGGACTGACGCCTTCCGGCGCCCAGTGTCGTCGCGAATTGTAGTATAGGGTTCCGTCGGAAAGTTCGACGATGCAGGCTTCCCCGAAACCAAATCCCGGGAACGGTTCGCTCACTTCCCAGGTTTTGCCATCGTCGTCACTATAGATTGCATTTGTGTAATGCTTCGGCCAAAGCGACCGATCATTCTTTCCGGCATAGCAACGAGTGGGGCGTATCAATCGTCCGGAATGCTCGCCGTGGCGAAGGGTAATTCCATTGTCATTCATATGCAGATCAGGCCCGTTACCGCGACTATCCTTGCCGAAGGTTGCTTCGAGCGGTTTAAAACTGATACCATCGTCCTTACTAATGTAAGTACTGATCTTCGCCGGAGGATGATTCGCTTCAGTGAATACAATCACGTCTCCAGTCTCGTCGTTGACCGTCAGTCCACCGCTCTGGAATCCAGGCTTTTGAATTTCAGTGACCTCACTCCAGGTTTTACCGCCGTCTGTACTACGACGACTTCTGAGAGAACTCGTTCCCCAGGTTGCAACAATCGTCCCTTTCGGGGTCACCACGATATTCGGAAATCGTTCTCCGGCAAAAATCTGGTGGAATTCTAGTAGAGGCGCTTTCATGTGGGGATCAATCGAGCCTTCGAGGTTGGTCTCTCCATAGGTACTGGAAAGGAGGGAAACGCAGAATAATAGACAGGAAATAGAAGTGATGATGCGGTGCATGAGTGTCTCTTAGGAAGGAATCCAAAGTGGAGGTATCAATTGAATCATTACAGTATATCGCTTTCAGAAAATGATTTCAGCCGGTTTGCAATAGGATAAGAATAGGAATTGACGATATAATAAAAGAGCACAGACGTGTCGAGTTCGTAAGAGTGAGTGGATATGCATCAACATAGATCCGGTTTGACAAGACGAGAAGCAATGCAAGTGGGTTATTCCGGGGCTTTAGGGCTCGGTTTGACGTCGTTGCTGAAGAATCGAGCGTTGGGGGCTGATGCAGAATCGGGTCAGTCGCAACAGTCAAGCGGCAAAAAAATGATTCTGGTATGGACGACCGGAGCCATGAGCCACCACGATACGCTGGATATGAAACCAGATGCGCCCGCGGAAGTGCGTGGCCAGTTCAATCCAATTCAAACAAAAACTCCTGGCTACCAGGTGTGTGAGCATATGCCTGAGTTGGCAAAGTTGTCAGATAAATACTCCGTCATTCGCAGCTTCACGCACAAAGATAACAACCACTTGATGTCGACCCATCATGTTTTGACTGGACAAATTCAGCCGGGGGCATTTTTCGATAAAATTGCCTCTCGGACAGATTGGCCGAACTATTCAGGTGCTTATAACTATTTCAATCCGCGTAACGATGGGATTCCAAACGGAGTCAATTTACCGACCTACATGCAACAACCACCCCTGTTGTGGCCAGGGCAATACGCGGGGCTCCTCGGGGCCAAACACGATCCATGGCAAATTACCGCCGACCCTAATAAGGATGATTTTAAGGTCGATAGCCTTACACTCGCCGCAGGGCTAGATATTCAGCGAGTCACCGATCGACAATCCTTGCTGTCTGACCTAAACAAACAGCAAGGGCGTTTAGAACGGACGGCTGCTGGTAATCGCATGAAGAGCGAGCAGGAACAGGCGTACAACATCTTGACTAGTCGCCGACTTGCCGATGCGTTTGAGGTCCAAAAGGAATCTGAGCAAGTTCGTGAGAAATACGGTCGGCATACCACCGGCCAGTCTTTGCTATTGGCAAGACGACTTGTCGAAGTTGGTGTGCCAGTAGTTCAGGTGAATATCGGCAATGCTCAGAATTGGGATAACCATGGCAACATATTTCCGACTCTGAAAGACCGCTTGCTACCTCCGCTAGATAAAGGCTTGGCCGCTCTGCTAGCTGATTTGGAAGAGCGAGGAATGCTGGAAGATACGTTTGTGGTATTGATTGGCGAATTTGGTAGAACGCCAAAAGTAAACAATAAGGCAGGCCGCGATCATTGGGGACCATGTTTTAGCGCTCTGTTCGCCGGAGGCGGAGTACAGGGAGGGCGAGTGATCGGTGAATCTGATCCCCACGGTGGCTATCCCGTTAAGAAACCGTTTTCGCCGGAAGATTTCGGTGCAACCGTCTATTCCGTCCTGGGAATCGATCCGGAAAGCGAAATTCGAGATCGGTTCGATCGTCCACTACGCTTGAATTCAGGCTCCGTAATTTCGGAATTGTTCTAAGCGTGTCCTTCGACTGCTCTGGTTTGCCTCAGACTTAGGATTGTACAGAGGCATTATGCAGTTACAGTCCCTGCTGTGATTGTTAGGTAAAGAGATCCAGCGGCGTCCCTTCACACATGATCAGCGGACGATTGTCTTGATCATGAAGCATATAGGTCGCAGGGATTCCCAAAGCGTGGAATATCGTGGCATGCAAGTCGGCTGGAGTGCATGCCAGTTCGGCCGGTTCAGAGGCAGTGGAATCCGATTTGCCGTAAGCACGGCCTCGTTGTACACCAGCACCTGCAAACGCAACGGTATAGCAGCTGGGGAAATGATCCCGCCCAGCGGACGCGTTTACCCGCGGAGTGCGACCGAATTCGGTGAGGAAGACGACGAGTGTATCTTCAATTCGTCCGCTTTGAATCAGGTCAGTAAGTAAAGCATGGGCGGCATGATCCCATGGAGGGAGCAAGTCGTTTTCGAGTCGCACGAAGTTTTGCGAATGAGTGTCCCAGTGATCTCCGGACCCAGAATTGAGATCGCCTACGCCGGCGTTGACGAAGACGAGCGGTACACCGGCATCAGTCAGACGCCGAGCGAGCATGGCACTTTGTCCCGCGACGTGTTTCCCATACAGGTCACGGACACTCTTGGGTTCGCGGCGTAATTCAAATGCCCCCTGAACTTCAGGAGACAGCATCATGTTGAAAGCGAGGTCTTGAGAGGCTTCGGTGAGGGCCGGGCCAGAGTCCGTGCCTTCCCAGTCCAAATGTCGGTTGAGGTTGTCTAATAGCATCGACCGCGTGGCAAGTCGGCGACGTGAGACGCCTTGGGGAGCTAAGTCCACTGTTCCCGCAACAGGAGACCTTCCTTTAAAAGCTGTTCCCCTTCCCGGATGCACAAATACGGGATCATATTCGAGCCCCAAAAATCCACCGTATTGACCATTGAGTAATCCTCGATCGGCCAGTGGATACGGCAAACTAATACAGCGAGGTAGATTCGCCGCTAAAGTTTCGTTGACATCCTGCGACTCCAGTTCGATCTCTTCATCTCTTACCGGCAATTCCGGAAGCGTACCGTCAACTTCAGTTAAGACGGGATTTGAGAAAACAAGATCATCATAATAGGTGGATTCATCTCCATTGAGCAGGGCCATGGTGACGTATTTGGCATCCGCGTGGATCGGGATTTCCAAGAGTTCAGAGGAGTCATCGCGACGTAGTGTCTTACTGAGGCATGCTAGTTTGCCGTCAATCCAAACGCCTCCGCATCCTGCAGCTACCGCCTGTACGCCAGGATTCCCGCAAACGCCAAATCGCGTAGATAAGATAAAGCCTTTCTTGGATGATGAGAAATGCTTGGCTCGAATTTGCTCCATGTCGAACGTAATGAACTTATTCGCATGACAGCCGAAGCCAGGGCTAGGTTGGTTAGGGCCACCGTCACCGATTAACCATAAATTCCCTCCTCGCCCATGCGTGTCGGATCCCCATTCGCCGGCCGTGCTATCACCCGCGACATGCTTGGAAAAATCAACGACTATGGAGGTCTCTTTCTCTCGAACAACCGGGCATTCTGCGGATTGCTTGAGACTAATCTTTCCTATCAGCTCGACAGTACCTTCGTTGGTATAGCCAGCCTGAGTATCAAACTCTCCAGTAGGAAACATGCCAGGTTTAAGCACGTCCGTACTTAAACTGATTTGTCGGAGTTTTTTTAACTGACTCCAGTCGAGATTGTAGTCGTCGGACTCTTCGAGCGTTTCCGGTGCAATCCGTGATATCTTTTGACGCTTGGCATAGCGTCGATCATCCTTCATGGCGATCGCCACTTGAGCACCAATGCTGGGCCAATCCTGACGGGATGGTAGCACCGGAGCGGCTACTCCACCACCTACCTCTGACGGTGAGTGCCCCGTGATATTCCAGTATGCGGCTTTGCGGTGATCACCCGCGGTATGGTGGACACTACGTATCACTGTCATTTCATGCAGCATCTGAGACATTTTGGGAAGGTGCTCACAAACCTTCGTCCCGGGAATACTGGTGGAAATGCGGCTAAAGGGGCCTCGGATTTCCGACCCTGCTTCAGGTTTCATGTCGAAAGTGTCAATGTGACTCATTCCACCCCACGTAAACATCACAATGACATTACGTGCCTTCCCAAAGGAGCTAGGCGCATTAGCATTGGTTGCCTGTGCTCGCGGCGTAAAATAACCCATTCCGCTCACGCCGGAAACGGTGAGCCCGGATAGGCCAAGTTGCAGGAATTGTCGTCGGCTACTCATGAGTTTTACGAGGCGATCCGTTTATTAGTCTTTCAAGAGAGTGGCAAGTTTCGCCTCAATGGACTCGGCCCAAATCTTGTACCCGGCAGGACTTAGATGAAGCAGGTCAGGCATGATGTCTCGTGGCAGTGTTAGATCATCCTTGAGAAAATTTGGTCCGATATCTAGGTAGTGCACATGCTTCCCGTCGTCCAGTTTGGAAACAAGAGCGTTGGCACCTTCATTTACTTTACGTCGGCCATCGTCCTTCGTGGCGCCTCGGGGAAAGACTGCTAATAGCAGGATTTTAGTTTTGGGGGATTTATTGCGAATCTGCTTCACGATTTTGGTGATGCCATCTGCTATCTCCTGAGAAGAATTCGCTCCGGAATTATTAGTCCCAATCATAATGACAGCCGCCTTGGGGGTGATGTCCTTAAAATTCCCATTATCTAACCGCCAAATAACATGCTGAGTACGATCTCCACCGATGCCTAAGTTGACGGCATTTCTCTCTCCGTAAAACTCCTGCCAAATCGATTTCCCTGCGCCTTCCCAGCCCTGAGTAATCGAATCCCCGATGAACACCAAGTCAACCTTACCTTGCGAAACTCGTTTATTGAAACTCTCATGCCGCGTTATCCAACCACCAGTTCTTGGTACGGGCTTAAGAGCTGAATGCTCATCGGCCTGCGCGAATGAGATGGGAAGAGAGAATGTGATTAAGCCAAGTAATGCGAGTGAGAGTTTCATGGGGCGGTTCTCGAGGGAGTAAAGTTCTTGTGATGGGTTAACTAAACGATGATCCGATAGAAATCAGCTTGAATGTGAGGGCTTTACGGAAATGGTTATTTGTCGATTTCGAATGCAACCTCGACGGAAGTGACGACCGTATGATCCGGTTTGCTATCAAGTGGGCCGGTCGCCTCTAGTACAACCGAGTACTTTCCGGCTGGTAAGTTGTTAGGGATGGTGAATGGGTGTTCGAGTTTGCGCTGACCCTTTTTAAATTCAAGTCCGCGAAAGAGCTCGGCCACTGTGGAATTGTCACTCGATACAGTCACAGTCATGGCGTTGAGCATATTGCTAGTTCGTTGCATATCCAGTTTTAGAATTTGCATCTCGCCAGGAAGGCCATGGAGCTTTCCGCTTTGGTTGTACAGTTTGGTCACGGTCGGCATGGTCCGAATCATGTTTCGTTTCTCACTGACCACCATGACATGCTGCTCAGTCCCATGAGAATCGACAAACTTGGCGTAGGCTTGAGTATAGAGTTGTGATTGACTTTGGATGTTAATGTGCATCGTTTCTGGAAGGTAGATCGGCATCATGAATACTGAAGACTCGGGCTCGATCACGGTAGTCAAAAATTGTATGCCGTCCATGTCTCGATTTTGTCTGTCACACGTTTGGATGGTTACCGGAGCTTGGAAATCGCCCAGACGTTCGAGGGTCATTTGATACGGGTAGATCGTTCCCCGATGAGCATATTGGTATGCCTCCTCACAATAAAGACGAAAGACTGGTTTGTGAGCGACGGCCATCGCGATAAATTCGCGGTAAGGTGATTCGACTGCCTGTTGGAAACTGTCGACTCCTCGGTGCATAGCGAGCAACCCTCGGGAAACCACTTGCTCGTTGATCGTAGCTTCGCCAGAAATCCGGATTTCATGCCGAGTACTAGGCTCGTCTTCAGGTAATGTGAGTTTTAGTTTTGTGTCTTGCTTACCTTCTGCAATGACGTTGTTTTCAATGATGACACCTTCAGGAATGCCGGAAATGGAGAGAGCCACTTCACCGCGAAAACCACCTTGGCGGTTGAGTGTGATCGGTATTTCGATAGACTGCCCCTGTATGACCGTCACACAGTCGCGGGAGGCGGTGAGGGAGAAGTCAGGGGTCGAAGCTGATACTTCCAGTTGATAGGATCCCAAGCGGTGATCGGACTTTACTCCGCCTAACGATTGAACTTCGATGGAGTAGGTGCCTTGGGCCGGATTGGCCATGTGATGAAAAGCTTTGACACTATGGCTAGTCGGATTCAATTTCGTTTTAACCAGCGTTTTCCCTTCTGAATCGCGAATGGTAACGATGACCAGTGATGTTGCACTGGTTTGTGCGGGCGCATGAACTCGAATATCGACGGGTGTCTTATCTTTAATCTCTAGGTTAAAAGTATCACTCGAAAATGGTGCGAGGACTCCGTTTGCGGTCTGGCCTGTCAGGATGTCTACCTCAGGCTTTTGACGATGCGTCAATGTTGTAATCACCTGAGCATCTGGCGGAAGAACTCGTAAAGGTGGGCGATTCGACAATCCGTCAACATCGACGGTCGTATAATCTCCAGGCACTCCGTTAAGAGTGAGTTCGCGTTCTATTTCAAGTTGCCCCCCTGCCCCATCCATGGCCAGGAATCGAAACTTTGTTGGTTGGCCGGCTGGAGCGCCGATCGGATAGGTATAAGGTGCCACGGGATCGTACGTTAGATTCATCCGGTAAACATGCGATGGGGAACCGTGGAATGATACGTTGCCCAGTTGGATGGTGTAGGTGCCGGCCTCGGAAGCCTTAAAGGCAAATAGAGGATCATCGCCGATCGAATCTTCCTGAATGATCTGTGGCTTACCAGAAGCATTGAAGATGGCGATGGTTGGTTCGAGTTTTGAACCGAGACGTCGGGCAAGGACTTCACCATAGATGACCTGGCCAGATTGCAATTCCACCTGATAATAATCCAAATCGCGTTCACCGTGAATCTGCCCGTTTACAGTGACCGGAAGCGTGGTCGGGTGAGCCTTCGCGAGCGTCGAATTTGGTTCCTGCTCAATAAACTCAGGTAAATCACCGACGATGAATGGGAGCGATCCGCTACTACCTCCTGAGGCACAGAAGGTATCCCAGCTGGCAACGCCGAGCGGAGCATCTGGCGATACACTAACTTCAGCTGCCCACTGACGCGGGTAGTTAATCGGGATTTCGGTGGGGATCCGGCGAGGTGATGGCTGACCATCGTCAAACACTTCGTGGCTCAGTACGCTATCGCCACTAACACCATTTCCACGAATGTAGAAGTTAGTGTTGGGCGGACTTTGTTCCAAGCCGACATGGACGGCTACGGTTGTGCCTCGTTGCGCCCCAGCGGGAAATAAATGTACGCTGTCAGGAGTCTTGGCGGGAACCGGTTGGGCGAAGCAGGCCTGAGTAAACAGCAAGGTGCAGAGTACGATTGCCAGAGCTTGCATGATCGAATTTAATAGTGACTTCACAGTGGTGTTCCGCACTTTCCTGTCTGCTGTGCTAGCCATGTTTGATGTTCTAGTTGGTCTAATGATTCTAGGCGAATAGTTCACGAACAACATTCCCACCGTCTGCCGTTGGCACAGGACGACCAAGTGGTGTGTGAAGTACCTTTTTGTGGTCGATTCCAAGGCCGTAAAGGACCGTGGCGACCATGTCCTCCGGGGTGATCGGACGATCTGTTACCTCGGCACCTTGCTTGTCAGTTTGCCCAATGACCTGACCACCTTGAACACCACCCCCGGCCATCACGATGGAGAAAGCATTCGGCCAGTGATCTCGGCCAGCCAGTTGATTGATTCTAGGAGTACGCCCAAATTCTGTTGTGACGACCACCAGCGTCTTTTCCAACATTCCACGTTGCTCAAGGTCGTTGAGCAAGGCCGGAATGGCCTGGTCAAATGCGGGGCATAATAATTCCTTGAGACTGTATGTATTCTTGCGGTGAGTGTCCCAGTGACCGTTTTCGACTGCCACAAAGCGACTACCGGCCTCCACCATTCGGCGTGCTAATAAACAGCACTGGCCGATGCTTGTCATTCCATAAGACTCACGTAATGGCTCCGGTTCCTTGCTAATGTCAAACGCTTCCCTTGCCTCTTTAGATGACATTAGCCCAAAGGCTTTTTCGTAGAACGTGTCGAATGACTTTACCTGTTTTCCGACTTTGTCCATGTCGTCTTCGAGTTGATTAATTTGCCGTAATGCCATTTGGCGTAACTCACCCCGACGCGTCGCTACGTTCGTTGGTAATGCGATGTCGCGAACTGAGAAGTCCGGGGCGGCTGGATCTGAGTCAATCACAAATGGTCCGTGGGCGGGCCCGAGGAATGACGGGCCACCACTGTTCAGGAAATTGGGCAATGAGATATACGGCGGCAGGACGCCTGGGGCTCCCATATGGGATACCATGCTTCCGATGCTTGGGTGCTGATTATTGTTCTGATTACCATTGAAATCCCCAGCTCCGGCTTTCTTGCCAGACATCATCACGTGGAAACCGCGACCGTGGTCGCTGTCGTCGTGAGTCATACTGCGAAGAATGGCCATCTTGTCCATGACCGTCGAGCATTGAGGAATGACATCAGAAATCTGAATGCCAGGCACATTCGTACTGATTTTGTGGAAGTCCCCACGAATTTCGGATGGTGCTTCCGGCTTTAAGTCCCACATGTCCTGATGGGGCATCCCACCAACAATGAACAGGAAGATGCAGTTGATATCGCTACGACTGGAATCGTCGGAACCGTATAGGTGTTGCATTCGCATGATGTCAGCCATGCCAAGTCCGGCAATCGAACCCATTCGAATGAAATCACGCCGATTTGACCTTTTACTTTGCATCATATCAATGCCTTACAGAACACTTAAAAACACTTGCTTTATTATATTTAATCGGCAAGTCAACGTCTTTATCAATCTTGTTTTAGTACGCTTTACTTCACGAATAAGAAGTCGTAGGAATTCATCATGACCCAAACAAAATCCTCGATCCCCTGCCGTCGGTTCGCGTTATTTAGTAGTTGTTGGCCAATTCGAGCTTCCTTTTGAGTTGCCGGTCGCCCAACCGTTCGTAAACTGATTTCCTGGATCAGCTGGTCGGTTGTCAGAGAAGAGGATGCCAAGCTGGTGAGCACTCCGTCACGGGACTGTATCTTTAACTCGATTTCCGGTGCGTTAAGTAAATGCAGAGCTTGTGCCATCGTTGGATCTCCACTGCTGCCACAGGCACAAGGAGATTCCCGTAGGCTGCGGCCAAAAGTGTCGAGAAAGTAGGATGGCAACTGGTTGTCCCATAATTCGATTGCTCGAGTGCCGTAAGGATGACCGGCATATTGCTCCGGAACACCAGTAACCTGACAAATTGCATCCAGCATGACCTCCGCAGGAAGCCTGCGAATCAAATAATGGCTATAGGCTTGATCGTCTGTTTGGTTGGAGTCGCTTGGAGTACTAGAGAGTTGAAATGTATGACTGTTGAGAATCTCTCGCATTAGATTTCGCAAGTCAAACCTGTTGTCTACCAATACGGTCGTCAGATGTGCCAGGAGTTCTGGGTTGGTGGGAGGGTTCGTTTCGCGGAAATCGTCTTCCGGTTCGACCAGTCCACGCCCCATTAGATGTTTCCAGATTCGATTGGAGACCAGACGGGAGAAAAATGGATTGTCTTTAGAGGTAACCCAGCGACCAAGCTCCGGCCGAGGGTCCGTGGTGGTATCCGCCTCTGATGCCGTACCTGCCAAAGGGCGAGTGTCTACAGGTTGGTTAATGACCGGTATCGAAATCGATTTGTGGCCCGGATGGTAAACCAACTCGCGATTGTCGTCCAACTTGTCTCGTTTCATCCCATTGAAGTAGCCCGCTAAACCATAAAAATCAGCCTGCCCCCATTTCTCAAAAGGGTGATGATGGCACTGGGCACAGTCCATGCGGACCCCCAAAAACGCCTGGCTAATAGTCTTCGTGGCATCCTCAGGAGTGCGTTGGCTGCGGTAGAAATTTGCTGGGCCGACGTTACCCGTATTGCCAGTTGCCACGATGATGTCATACACCCATTGGTTATACGGCCGGTTTTCATGAATTTGCTGACGAATCCATTTGTAGAACGTATATGCGCTACGTCCACCAATCGTCGCAGAATTCACCATCATGATGTCGGACCACCGTTGAGTCCAGTAATTGGTGAAGTCTTCTGAAGCTAAGGCCTCCTCAATCGCCTCGCGGCGTTTGTCAGGAGACTCGTTCTGTAGAAAAGCTCGAGTCTGCTCGGCGGTTGGAATCGTCCCTGTTGTCTTAATTAAAAGCCTGCGGAGAAATGTGGCATCGTCGCAGAGTTCCGACGGGCTGATTCGCAGTTGTTTCCACTTGTTCCAGGTCAAGTCGTCAATTCGGTTTTGACTGGTAAACCATTCAGGTCTCACCGGTTCCGGTACATTTGGTTGTGGAATGACCACTCTGGCGACGTCCACCTTGCCCATGTAGTTGATTGTGATTGCCGCTTCGCCGGCAAGTTTTCCCGTTTCTATCACGCCTTGAGGATTGCAGTCCGCGATCACCTCCATGTTGGTACTGTAGGCCGCCGCACGAGTGACATCGCGTCGACTTCCGTCGGAGTAGGTCGCGATGACGCGTAGTTGTTGAAACGACCGAGGTGTCATGCTTCGAAGGTCTGGATTCACCTGGATACTTTGAACGGTTGGAGTTTCATTCTCTCCCCACGGCATGCCTTGCTTAAGCCATTCCCGTAGCAATTCGGCATCCTGAGAATCGGGCTTCATGCGTTCCCCTCCGCCATGGGCCACGAGCCCTGTTCCTTTCGAGTAGATCAGGCTCTGTTCGATGGCACCGGGGAACACTCGTCGGCCGCGACCCTGACGAGTCAAAGCTTCATAATCTGTTGCCGGATCAAATCCGAAGACACTAAGCTGGAATCCGTTTTGTCCTCCCTGACGGCCATGGCAACCACCTCCGTTGCAATTCAGCTTGGTCAGCAACGGAATGATATCTACTTCGAAATTCACGGGGGGATAATTGGCGTACCCCTGAACACGTACAGGAATCAACTCAATGAATTTGTCGATTCGAACCTGTAATTGAGTTTGCCCCTCAGTTTGCCCAAGTACAAGAGAATTGGATAGCGAAGCGATGGATGAATCTGCTATCTCAAGTTCAGCCGAATTCGTAAGATCCACCTCGTCACCACTGGAGGTGACTCCGGTGATCAGAATCTGAGATTGTCGATTACGCCCGTTAATCTCGATTGACGAAGGCTCGATTACAATCGATTTATAATCAACCGCATTGGCCTGTGCAGTTAGGAACAGGCCGAGGAGCAATAATGTTAATCTACATATGAAAACCATAAGAAACATTATACATTTAACCACCTAGCCAGTTAAACAATTAAACAGTTAGACAATTAAACAGTTAGCAGGCCTGAGTTGCAGACGAAGAGAGCTTGCCCCTTCCCCCTTCGCGCTTCGGCGGATAAACTCCGTCCTTATAAAGAACTAGACCGCAGCCGGATCAATAGCTTACAAGAAAACTGCATAGGCCGAAGCCAAGGTGCCAATTAGCCATTTAGCTGATGATTTCATTGACCACGTGACCATGGACGTCAGTCAGGCGGAAGTCGCGACCACTATAACGGTATGTCAACTTCTCATGGTCTAGTCCCATCAGATGTAAGATTGTCGCATGCAGGTCATGGACATGCACTTTATTCTCCATGGCGGCAAAACCAAATTCATCGCTTTGGCCATAGGTCATGCCACCCTTGATTCCACCACCGGCAAGCCACATGGTGAATCCATGGTGATTATGGTCACGGCCATTTCCATTTTCAGCAACAGGCGTTCGGCCAAATTCTCCACCCCAGACGATTAAGGTGTCTTTCAGGAGATCACGCTGTTTAAGATCTTTGATAAGTGCAGCTATCGGTTGATCGACCATTTTGGCTTTTTGAGCATGATTCTTAATGTCTCCATGGTCGTCCCATGGTTGGCCGTTGCCGTAGAAAACTTGCACCATTCGCACGCCACTTTCCACCAACCTACGAGAGGCCAGACAAGCATCGGCAAATTGTCCCGTTCCGTAAGCGTCCCGAGTGGCCTGAGTTTCTTTGCTTAAATCAAAGACGTCCTGCGCTTCGGTCTGCATACGAAATGCCATTTCCATAGATTCAATGCGGGATTCCAAAGGATTGGACTTGCCACCCCGTGCCTTGAGGTGCAATTCGTTCATTTGCTTAAGAATGTCGAGTTGTTCACGCTGAGAACTTCGGCCAATTTGTGTGTTGTTGATATGCCGGATGACATTCTTGGGGTCCATCTTTGAATTGTTGATGTGTGTTCCCTGAAAAATGCCGGGCAGAAAACTATTACTCCAGAGTTGCGGGCCAACGACTGGTTTTCCAGGGCAGAGAACGACAAAGCCAGGTAAGTTTTGATTCTCCGTGCCAAGTCCATACAGCAACCAAGACCCCATCGCTGGTCGAGTTGGTTGTGTTTCACCACTGTTCATCATCAGTAGGGAAGGTTCATGGTTTGGGATGTTAGTGTGCATCGATCGAATAACGCAGATGTCGTCAATGACTCCACCAACGTTGGGAAACAACTCACTAACTTCGATTCCCGATTCGCCATACTTATCAAACTTGAATGGAGACTTCAAAAGGCCGCCTGTTTTCCGTTCTGTTTTTAAGTCAGCCGATCCCGGTCGCTGTCCATTGTATTTTTCAAGCGCAGGTTTGGGGTCGAATGTGTCAACTTGCGAAGGTCCACCGTTCATAAACAGGTGGATCACATGTTTTGCCCGAGGGGCGAAATGAGGAGCCTTTGGAGCAAGTGGTTTGTCACTAATCGCAGGGGCAGAGTCCGCGCCTAACGCACCGTCACTGGCCATAATACCGGCCATTCCCAGTACCCCAAGTCCCGTGCCGATCTTTTGAATGTATTCGCGTCGTGAAAGTCCAAATCGAATTGGTGTCATTAGTTTTATTCCTAAGCGTGCTATGTGCTGCTTTTTGTGTTTTATTGTCGTCGTTGAGAGTTAGTCTAAATACATGAATTCGTTACTCGCCAGGAGCACCTGAGCGTAGCGTTCCCAACGACTGAGTTGATTGTCTTCAGTGTCCTCTGCTCCGAGGTAAGCCAGTCCCAAATTCAGTTCGGGCTCAGATGGAAGTCGTCCATAGGCAAGCTGGAATCCCAGTTGGACCCGGGATGCATCAGAGTCTGGAGCCTCATTGTGCAGGCGTTCTGAAAACGACTTGGCTTGCTGAATCATAAAGGGACTATTGAGTACAAATAATTGCTGCTGTGGTACAGTGGTCTCGGTGCGTTTGGCACTTGATATGTTGGCGTCAGGGAAATCAAACAATCGCAGAAGACTATCCAATTCGTGACGGCTGATTTTGGCGTAGATTGTCCGTCGTACGTTGTTGGCGTCCGCAAGATTTGTTGAAGGCCCTTCAAGCGTCTTGTCCAAACGACCGGATACTTCCAGTAGACCATCACGCCATGCTTCAATGTCCAGACGACGCTGTTTCATTCGCCAGACGTATAGGTTGTCGGCGTCAATTTCAGTATTCTCATCCGAGGTCGCTGTGCTTAGCTGGTAGGTAGCCGAAAGCATAATCTCTCGATGTAAATGTTTGATCGACCAGTTATTGTCAATGAAAGTGCGAGCTAGGTAATCCAGCAGTTGAGGATGGGTTGGGCGTTCACCTAAAATGCCAAAGTTGCTGGGAGTGTTGACGATGCCACGACCAAAGTGGTATTGCCAAATCCGGTTGGCCATGACGCGGGCTGTAAGTGGGTTGTCGTCGGCCGTGATGTCTTCGGCTAGCTCTTTGCGTCCGCTTCCCTCGGAATAGGCTGTAGGACTTTCGCCGGCTAGAACCTGTAAGAATCGCCGCGGAGCAATTTCTCTTTTGTTGGCTGGGTTCCCGCGGACAAAGACTCGCAGGTCATGAGGATTCGCTTCTGTGTATGAATGCGCCTCGGCGTACTTTGGAGGAGCTGTCTTCTTAGCATCCTCGGCTTCGGCACGCAGTCGAATGAGCATTTCTTTGGCATCGCCTTCGAGAAACTCCTCGAGATCCTTGTCGGAAACAGCCAGTGGTCCATCCTTCCCCAAAACCTTAGACAGCAGATCCGTTGCGCCGGCTTCGGGCTGCACTTTCGGAGCTTCTGTATAGATCGCAAATTGAACGGAGGCCTGCTCTCCACAAGGCCCTTGATCTGAACCGCTGTTGTCCAGACCGCCAAAGCCTTTGAAGAGCGTGAATCCTTCCGGGATATCGTAGACAAGTTTGGACGGAGCATGAACTCCGACTCCATTTTTATATTCCTTACCGCCAACGCGAATCGGCTGGCCTGAATAGTTTTTGTTCTTGTTCGGGCCACCAAAACTCTCACTTTGCTTGGGATCTAAATCAGATAGGTTGATGACCTGCCCTTCAGAATTCTCAAATCTGGCATTCACCCAATCTGCGTGATCACAACTCTTGCCGTTACCTGCTTCCCCAACGACAAGGTAAATCTCTTTGGCTTGAGTTAGGTCGACCTCGAAGTAAGCTCTGGGTCGCACCTTGGTAACAACCGGCGTCACAAAGTGAGGATGGCCTGCTTGGGGCTTTTCTCCTTCCTTGAGCTGAACAAGATTGACATTAGCCTCGCCATCGGGTGAGACGTTGAGCATGTTTTCAATCTTTGCCTGGAATTCACTTGTAACAGTGGTAACCTCTTTTGGTAACGGAGAGTCGAAATCAGCGACTTCGGTTTGCACGGGTGTGAGTTGGAACCATGCTTCCAATTCAGTAACCTTGCCTTTGTTTTTAGCATCGAGAAAACTGATCCAACGTTTTAGTAGATACTCATTCACACCAGCTGCCTGCGCCAATGCTCTGGTACTGAGACTCTGGCCAGATGCCTTGGCCGATTGGAATCTCCAGACCGCATTCATGTAGTTGGCGATGTCGCCAACTTTACTTTGAGCTGCGGTTTCCTTCTGGTCGGCGAGATAGTTTTTTACAGCGTTGTCGGAATCCTTCAGGCGTTTTTGTCCAGCGTTGTAAGCCTGGACGTCTTCGGGAGTACAAAGCGGAGCATTATGCAGACGTGAACTGCTGAAAATGCCGGCGATCGAGTAATAATCCTGGGTTGGGATTGGGTCAAATTTGTGATCGTGACAGCGGGCACAGGAGACGGTTAGTCCGAGGAAACCACGTGTCAATGTATCAATGCGGTCATCGAGTTCATCGGCGATCGCTCTTTCGCGATCGGTGTTTTTGTAATACTGAGCACCCAATCCAAAGTATCCCAACGCGACAAGATGCTCGTAGGGGAGATCACCTGTCGGGCCGTAAAGATCGCCGGCGATTTGCAACTTCACAAACTGATTAAATGGCATGTCCCGGTTGTATGCGGACACCACCCAATCTCGATAGCGAAATCCTTCTGTGTTGGGGCGTGTGGCAAAAGTGTGTGCCTGGTCTTCGCTGTAACGGGCGACATCCAGCCAGTAACGTCCCCAACGCTCACCATAGTGTGGTGAATCTAGTAATCGTTCAATTACTTTCGCGAATGCCTCAGGGGAATCATCTTTAAGGAACGCGGCAACGTCCTGTGGTTGAGGTGGTAAACCCGTTAGGTCATAAGTTGCACGGCGGATCAACGCCTGTTTCGTTGCTGGAGCCACAGGGGTCAGCCCCTGCTCATCCATTCGAGCCAAAGTGAAGTAGTCGATGCTGTTCTGTGGCCAATTGGCATCCTTGACTTGAGGACGCTCCGGCATATGAATTGGCTGATAAGACCAGTGCTTGCGTCCCTCTTCGAAGTCGATTGTTGACTTGGCAATTGTCGATCCATCTCGAGGATCCGGAGCCCCCATTTCAATCCATTTTTCAAAGTCAGCGATCACAGAGTCGGGGAGCTTACCCTTTGGTGGCATCTCAAAACTCTCGAATTTGAGTGCGCCAATGATGAGGCTTTCATCGAGATTCTTGGGGATGACTGCTGCGCCTGAATCGCCACCTTTAAGTAGGCCTGCCTTGGAATCAACGAGGAGTCCGCCCTGAATGTTTTTGGCATCAACAGCATGACACTGGTAACAGTGTTGTACCAGTACGGGGCGAATCTTTTGTTCGAAGAATTCCAATCCTTCCTGAGAAGGTTTATCCTCTTCGGCCTGAAGGGGATTGAAGCAGGAAAGAACCAGGAGCAGGCCAAGATGAAAGCGACTGAAATTCATTGGATGAATGAAACTATCTATACGGGGTTTATGTAGTATTTGCTGCGTATTCTTCAATTTTATCACAGTGAGACAGATCGCCTCAACCGCAGATGGGAGGGGGCGAGGTAAGTAATCGTTAGGCCAGAATGTCCTGGATCACTTCGCCGTGGACGTCGGTCAAACGATAGTCACGACCGGCATGGCGATAGGTCAGACGTGTGTGGTCGATTCCCAGGCAATGCAGCAGCGTTGCATGGAAGTCATGTGGAGAACACTCATTTTGGGTAACTTCCAGACCGAAGTCGTCAGTCTTTCCGTAAACCGTACCGCCTTTGATTCCTCCCCCCGCAATCCAAGACGAATAGGCATTCGCCCAGTGGCCTCTTCCATTTGTGCCAGGAGAAGGTACGCATGGGCCTCGTCCAAATTCGGTGGTGAAGACAACCAGCGTTTCGTCCAGCATCCCTCGTTGCTTCAGGTCTTTAATGAGGGCAGCGATTGGTTGATCAACGTTTTTTGCTAATTGCGAATACTTGTCGATGTTGGCATGTGCGTCCCAATTGAAGTCCAGTGCCGTATCACCATCGACAAGCTCAATGAAGCGAACTCCCCGTTCGGCCATGCGGCGTGCAACCAAACATTGCCAGGCAAACGAATCTGTCTGCCCCGGCTCTAAACCATATGACTTAAGCGTGTCGGCAGTCTCGCCGGATAAGTCGAGTGCTTCAGGAGCTTCGAGTTGCATGCCAGCCGCCGTTTCGAAACTTCGAATACGTGACGTTAAATTGGAATCGCCACCCCGTCCGTGTAAGTGTTGTCGATTGAAGAAATCGACTAAGTCCAATTCCGTCTTTTGGAATCGTTTGGTTTGAGCCTGAGGGCGAATGTTCCGAATCGGAGTATCGCCTGGAACAAGACGAGTGCCTTGATGGGATACCGGGATGAAGTCCGAGCCCCAGTTTTGGCCGCCGCCGTAGGGTAGACCTTTGGACATGACGACGAACGAAGGTAGGTTTTGGTTAACTGTTCCCAGGCCGTAACTGACCCAAGAGCCAAAACTTGGGCGATTGAATGTTGCACTGCCGGTATGAATGCCAATGGTGGCTCCGAAATGGTCACCGTTGATATTCTTCATGGAGTTGATCACTGCAATCTCGTCTGCAATGCTACCCACGTGCGGAAAGAGATCACTGACTTCGATCCCGGATTCTCCGTGTGGGCGAAACTTCCAACCGCTTCCCTTAAAAAACTGCCTCGATCTTCGTTCTTGTTCGTGTCGAGAATTCAATTCCGGTTTGTGATCAAATGTGTCGACGTGCGAGACTCCGCCGGTCATGAATAGGAAAATGACGCGTTTGGCTTTTGGAGTAAAATGCGGATCTTTCGGAGCAAGTGGATTGTCCTGAGCCTGTAGAAGCTCACTGAGCAGGCCTGGCATGAGCAAACCAGCGCCGGCAAGTGAGCGAATCATCGTTCGTCGTTGCATGGTTGTACTCCAGGTTCTTGCTGTCGTGGAAATTGTAACATCTCTATTCTAATTGCTTGGGCCTAGTTAGATGCGGCGGAAAGTTGAATATCAAAGGCGTTGGCTACCTCGCTGACAAACTCGCGATGCTCTTCCGGTACTCGCTGATGCCATCCGGCTAAATATTGCTGGAAGGATTTGTTTTCTGATGCAGGACCTAAATTGAGGTAACGCACAGTTTGCCAAGCTTTGGGGCTTTCTTCGAATAAAGGGAGCAATTTAACGGCGATGAAATTGTTTAGCTCTCGATTGGTGGCGTTCTTTTCGAGCTCTGGCTTGTTGCTCCGATAAAACTCAGGTAGTGTACCTGCCTTACTTCGCTGAGCCTCAATTCGTGCATTGGCATAATTAGTCAGAGCAGTCGAGTAGTTTTTCCAATTGGAATACGGTGGATTGGTTTCCCAGTTCTTACCCATTCGTCGCAATGAATATAGTGATGCACACTCGCAAAGGGTTTCTTCGAACCACATTTGAGGATTGTCAACGTTTCGATAATTGCAAAGGATATGACAAAACTCGTGGGCAAACTGAAAGGAAAGCTGAGCCCATGCTCGGTTGGTTGAATCCAATTTGACGATATATTCGTTTCCCTGCCCTCGTTTGTAGAGCGTGATTGGGCCCGATTGACTTCGTTCAATAAGAATCGGAGCAAAGCTTTCCCCTGAGAGTAGTGAAGCAATCGGATGTGCTGCAGAGTCAACCACTTTTTTCATGTCGGCGGTCTGAGAATCTCCCCAGTCGCCGGGCATTACGATTATTCGTAGACCCTCAGAGTTTGCCGCGCCTGTGACCGCAGCCGGCGGAACGGTTTTGACTGCCTGTTGTATCTGTTCAATGATCTTGCGGAGCGATTTGTTCTCAGCTTCCAATTCAGCAATTCTGCGTTTTAGCAGAGCGTCCTCTGACTGGGCTAAGGCAACGTTTTGATTAAACGTGCTAGTCACCATGAGAACTGCGAAGAGTGGAAGTAGGCTTGAAGGAATCATGGGGGATTGATTTTGGGAAAAACAGAGTTTGATTTAGTCGATATATAAGAACTCGTTGCTGCCTATCATGCTGCGAATAATTGACAGCCAAGCCGTCTCAACTCCGGCTTTTGCTTCAAGTTGCGTTGCGATCCGAGCGACATGTGCTGTTTCGCTTTGGTTGGGGGGACGACCAAAAAGGAGTTGGTAGGCATTTCGGATCCGTGCCTCGGTCGTGTTGCTAGTCTTTAGAATGCGACCCGAAATGGCAATTGAGCGTTCATGAGTGAAATCTGAATTCATCATGAACAAGGCTTGTAATGTGGTGGTCGTCACTTTACGTTCGGACATCTGGATGTTTCCATCCGGGCCGTCAAATAAATCGAGATAGTCGTTTTTTACAAACCGTTGCTGCAATTGATACACAGTACGTTGGTTTGTCTCAAAGTTCCCAACGAACGGATCATGCTGACGATAGAAATAAGTGAGGTGATGATTGAATGGGTGACGCGTCCCAGGAGATGTATCCAGTTCCTGGCTGATTGCTAACAATGTATCTCTGATTTGCTCAGCGTCGAGACGCTGTCGATCAAACTTCCAAAACAGGTTATTGTCTGGGTCCGTGTCGTTGTTCGATGTTAGGTGCTGGCTGGATCTCATATAGACATCCGAATTCATAATCATTCGGTGCATCTGCTTGACGGACCAGCCAGATTCAATGAATTGCAGAGCTAGGTAGTCCAAAAGTTGTGGGTGAGTTGGAGCGGAGCCTCGGACACCAAAATCGCTAGTCGAATTCACGATCCCACGACCAAAGTGATAGTGCCAGAGACGGTTAACCATCACTCGGGCAGTGAGTGGATTTTCGGGGTCCGCAATCCAGTTGGCTAACTCGAGCCGTCCGCTTGCCGCCGTGCCATCAGGTAGCACTTGGCCGCCGAGAATTTGCAGGAATCCTCGCGGAACGAGTTGTCCACGGGCACTTGCGTGGGGATTACCACCTCGCTGTACAAATTCATCGTGGCCACTCCCCTCTTGAATGGCGTATGCGATCTCCATTTCAGGGAATGACTCTGCATGGACTCGACGTTCTTCTCTTACGGCTAAGACGTTGGCCCACGTTGACGCTCGAGTCACCTTGGGGTCCGTGATCTTCTTTCGCTGGAAATCACGATAAATCTCCATGGCCACGCGTTCTTTACGATTCCATTCCTCCAATACTTCCCTTTTCTCTTTGAGTACCTCGGCAGCCTGGTCGTTACCTATTCGATACACGAAATCCTGACGCCATGGCTTATGTTCGGCGCCGGCATGGGGGTAAATTGAACTGCCAAAGATTCCATATAAGGCGTAATAGTCGGTTGTTGGGATTGGGTCGAACTTGTGGTCGTGACAGCGGGCACATCCGAGAGTTAACCCCATGAAAGTCTTTCCAAGGTTGTTAATCGTGTCCTCAATCATAATGTGCTTTAGATTTTGAGGACTTACTCCGATACGCCGGCTTATCGCCAGATAGCCTGTTCCAATCGTTTGCTCCCAACGCTGGTCATCACTTGCATGAGGAAGAAGGTCACCCGCAAGTTGCTCGCGAATAAACTGATCGTAGGGCTTGTCTTTATTAAAGGAATCGATGACGTAGTTGCGGTATTTATACGCTTCCGGCACTGGGAAATCCGCCGCATCACCTGCCGTGTCTGCGTATCGGACTAAGTCAAGCCAATGTCTTCCCCAGCGTTCTCCATAATGCGGAGACTCCAATAGTGAATCGACTAGATTGGCAAAAGCAGCTTTAGCGTCTAGGGCAAATGCCTCTTCAAAATCAACTATTTGTCCTTCCGTCGGAGGCAGCCCTAGTAAGTCAAAATAAACTCGGCGAATGAGAGTTCTTGCCTTGGCCGGTGGGGCGACTTGGATTTTTGCTTGCTCAATCCTCTTCTGTATGAAGTGATCGAGAGGGTTAGTGGATTCAGAGAGAGAGTCCGGGATACTGCGTGGAGCCACTGGTTGGAAAGACCAAAACTCTCGATGTTCCTCGGTGATGACGAATTCCGGAGATGCGTTGGGGACTCGCCAATGAAGTCCATCGTCGATCCATTTGGCAAAAGTCAATTGGTCTTTGTTGTTTAGGAATTTGGAGTGGTCTGTCGCCGACTCTTCTGTGCCGGCGAGTAATCGTATCATCAGACTGTTCTGTGAATCACCTGCGATGGCAGCCGGACCCGTCGGTCCCCCTTTCAGAAGCCTTTCCCGACTGACAAGGCTTAGGCCACCAGCTTTGGATTGTTCGTCATGGCACTTGATGCACGATCGATTAAGAGTGTTGAAAACGTTACGTTGAAAAAACTCGATCTTGGAAACCGGCCAGACGGCCCCATCGTCGATCCATTTTCGAATCGCACCTATCTCGCCGTTGGACAACGAGTCATCCGGTGGCATGGCAAGCGTATCATGCGTTTGTGAAATCGCTTGATAGAGGAGACTGTCTTGAGCGTTGCCAGGGATTAACGCAGGACCGGATTCTCCGCCCTTCAATGCTGCTGCCAGGTGATCCAGTTGCAGCTTGCCTTCCTGAGTCAATGAGCCATGGCATTCCACGCATCGACTAACTAATAACGGTCGAATTCGTGCTTCAAAGAACTCTTCTCGTTCATCGGCAAGCGCCGAGTTGCCTACTAGGGAAAGTAGTAGCGCGAAACTAAGTGTAGTACGAAAGGAACCAGACATTCGGGAAGCTGATAAAAGATGCAACTGAGATAGGTATTGGCTGCATTATAGCAGGCCAGGCCCTAAACAAGTTCTGCAATTGGATCCATCTGGGTGAGGTACTGCGGACGTCCGGTTGGATCGACAACGGTAGTGGCACTGGTATCAATGCCAAGGTTGTGATACAGAGTTGCAAAAATCTCTTGTACATGTACCGGCCGGCTGTGAGCATGCTCTCCTAAACGGTTAGTGCTTCCGATCGCCTGCCCATTCTTCATGCCGCCACCAGCCATGTAGGCACAGCTGACCTGAGTCCAGTGGTCACGACCCCCATTCGGATTGATTCGTGGAGTACGACCAAATTCACCCCAAACCAAAACTGTGACATTGTCTAGCATGCCTCGGTCTTCCAGGTCGTTGACTAATGCAGCAACGGCTTGGTCGATTCGCGTTCCATGGTGACGGACCAGACCTTCATTGTCGCCATGGCTGTCCCAGCGGCCATAGGTCAAAGTCACACAGCGAACTCCGACTTCAACTAACCGTCGAGCTTGTAACAGTAATTCGTTATTGGTATCTGCGCCGTCGTACTTGTACTTGAACGGTTGCCCTGTTCCATACTTGGCCCGAACTTCAGGATCTTCCTTAGATAGGTCCAAAGCATCGACAAGCTTGCTGGAAGTGAGGACATCAAATGCCTGTTGTTGATAGGAATCTAATCCAGCTAACTGGCCAGCAGAATCGACACTAGACTTCAAGCGATCGAAACTCTTCAGTACGGCTTTGCGATCGGCTAATCGATCGGTTGTGATCCCCTGAAGCTTCATGTCAGCAAGCCCCTGTCCATCAGGAATGAACGGAGCATAGGTGGGGCCAAGGAATCCAGGTGTTCCGGGATTCTTCCAGACACCATCGGTTTTCATGCCAATGTATGGAGGTACACTTGCATCGACGGGCCCCTGTAGTTTGTGCAGGACACTACCCAATGCCGGATGCCCACCAAGGGCTCGCATTTGGGCATGGCGAAATCCAGTCATACATTGAAAGGAATCATGTCGCCCTTCACATCCGACCACAGCACGAAGTACGGTCGACTTGTGCATGATGTTGGCAATGTTTGGGAAACATTCGCCAATCTGAATTCCAGGTACGCTAGTAGAAATAGGCTGGAATGGACCGCGAATTTCCTTTGGAGCCTCAGTCTTGATTTCCCACATGTCTTGGTGTGGAGGACCACCGCCGAGGAATACATTGATGACAGCCTTGTGCTTCATCGATGAACCCGTGTTTGCCTCAGCACGGAGGATATCAGCCATGTTTAGCCCAAAAGCTCCAACACCTAACGCACCTATTTTCAGTACGCCACGTCGGCTAATGCCGTCACAAAATGAATTCTTAGGCGCTTTTTTTCCGTAAATCGAAAGCATGGGACTTAGCCTCTCCGGTGTGTTTTCTACCATTACTCTTATCGACAATTAGTGTTTCTAATTATAGGTGCCACTGCCCATTACTGCCATGTCAAACGCCCTGAAACCACCACGTAGAGGGGGGAGGCAATTAACCATTTAGCCAGTTAACCAATTGACCATTGGGACAGTTAGACAATTGTCAGTTTTTACAATTGGGCTCAAGCGTTGTTCAATTAACGAGCGATGGCTAAATGAGCTTGTTCGGTCCACCTTCGTCTTTCAGACTTCGGTGGATAAACTCCGTCCTCAGCTACAGAGGTCATGCTTTAGAATCAGGGAGCTTGTCCGTCGTAGTCCGAAGGACGAAGTCGGACCAAGGGCTTACAAAAAAAATGCGAAAGCCGAACGGCCGAAGCCAAGAAGGCATGTAACCACTTAGACAGTTAAACAATTAGACAATTGGCAAGCCTGGATTGCCGAGTAAGAGAGCTATTAGGTCAATTGCTCTAATTCTTCCCAGCGGAGCATTGCAGTTTCAAGTTCCGAATTCAGTTGGGCGAGTTGATCACTTGCCTGCTTTATCTCTTCCGCTGGCTGCTTATAAAAGTCCGGTGCTGACATCGCCTCATGGATAACAGCGATCTGCTGTTCAATCCCGTCAATTACCTCAGGCAGTTTTTCATATTCCTGCTTTTCCTTGTAGGACATCTTTTGACGTTGAGCAGGTTTGCTGGGCTGGACTACCGGCTGTGGCTTAGCCGTAGCCTTCTCCACCGGTCTCACTGTCTCGCTCTGCTTGGACTGACGCACCCAATCATCGTAGCCACCGTCATACTCTTTGCAGTTGCCATCTTCAAAAGCAATGGTGCTGGTCACGACATTATTGAGAAATGCCCGGTCATGACTCACCACGATCACCGTTCCCTCGAACGCGAGTAAGCGCTCCTCAAGTAACTCTAACGTCTCGGTGTCTAGATCATTGGTAGGTTCGTCAAGAATGATTACATTGGCCGGCTTTGCAAATAGCTTGGCAAGTAAAATACGGTGACGTTCTCCACCAGAGAGGAACTTGACTTGCATCCGTGCTCGTTCAGGCGTAAACAAGAAATCCTGCAGATAACCCAACACATGTTTAGCCGTGCCGTTGAGATTGATTTTTGTCGCGCCCTCGCCAACATTCTCCTGCACCGTCTGCTCGGGATCCAGCTGTTCTCGTAATTGATCAAAATAGGCTATTTCGATATTCGTACCCAACCGGATATTGCCACTGTCCGGCGAGAGCTGCCCGAGGAGTAACTTAATCAATGTCGTTTTGCCGACTCCGTTAGGGCCGATAACACCAATCTTGTCGCCTCGCATAATCGTTGTGGAGAAATTATTTACGATCGGCTGCTGGTCGTAACCAAAAGACAGTCCTTTCGCTTCGACAACCAGTTGACCACTACGTTGTGCCTCCTGAATCTGGATATTGGCCTTTCCGGTGTGCTCGCGACGCTGGCTGCGTTCAACTCGCATTTTCTTTAACGCGCGTACACGTCCTTCATTGCGAGTACGTCGAGCTTTAATGCCTTGCCGAATCCACGCCTCTTCTTCAGCCAGTTTCTTGTCAAATAAGGCGTTTTGCTTTTCCTCGGCGGCAAGGGCCTCTTCTTTACGCACCAGAAAGGTGTCGTAGTCACAGGTCCAGTCAAATATCCGTCCGCGATCAATCTCAAGTATTCGCTTTGCAATCTTGCGTAGGAATGCCCGGTCATGGGTGACGAATAACAGAGAACCTTTCCAGCTGGCCAGAAACGACTCAAGCCAACGGATTGATGCAATGTCCAGATGGTTGGTAGGCTCATCCAGACACAAGAGATCGGGCTGAGTGATGATTGCTTTCGCTAATAGGACTCGCCGTTTCCAGCCGGATGACAGTTCATTGCAATTGGCATCCAAGTTGAGCTGCATTCGGGATGCAAGTTTCTCAACCTCATGTTCTCGTTCCCATTGCTGTAATGAGCTGTCCTCTAAAGCGGCAATGACTACCTCCCGCACCGTCCCTTGCATGTCCTGTGGGACGTCCTGCGGTAACCAGCCGACTTGCTTATCAGGGTGCAGGTTCACTTCACCCTGATCAGGCTCTTCAATCCCCAGGATCATTCGCATCAGCGTGGTCTTGCCAGCTCCATTGCGCCCAAGCAGCCCAATATGCTGATGCTCGTCGATCCGACAATTTGCATTTTCAAGCAGCGTTGGCCCGCGATAGCCGATGGAGACGTTTTCTAGAGTGACAATCGACATCGAGTTTAATTTGACTCCAAGCCGACGCTGTTGACGGAGATAACCTTATAACGAGCAGACCCATTACCATCCTTGTCGATGAATTTCATTTTTGGAAATTCGGCCGTGGGAGTGTCGCCGTATGTTTTGCCCTGAAAGAGATTGCGATAGGCGCGTTTGGGAGGGTTAGTTGGAATTCGACCAATTTCCTTTCCATCACGCAAAACTATAAACTGCCGAATTCCACTCTCAAAATCAGCGTCGGCTTTCCAAGTGACCAAAATCCCGGCGTCGGTAACTTTCGTTTCCAGATCAGATGGTTTAGGTGGAGCGGAGGTATCCGAAACGGCACCGGTCTTTACGAATTCGGACCACTGCTCAGCATACTTCTTGTTTGGCAGCCAGGAAGCCTTGAGTGGGTCGCCTTTGTATTCACTCGCGGCGACAATTTCGGACGATTCAACTTTCGCGAGATAACCGGCACGTTGGTCGATAGGCTTAAGCGGGTTTCCAATCTGGTCAGGCAATCGCAACGCTAAGGTCGTATCGAAGAAAGGGATCGCCAGGTAGCGAGAGTCGCCAGTGTCGTGACCTGTTGCTGGGTCTGGGGTAAATGCGATCGGTGCTCCTTGACTGCGGTAGTCCTTAAACATCGCCAGACTATAATCCCAAGCTACATGGAAACGCTCGTGGTCGCGTTCTTTCAGTCCGGGATTGGCCATCATGGGTATCTGCATCGCTGCTTTGGTAATGGTGGGAGCCTCTACGTCCTCGCCATCCTTCTTCCAATATCCGTATGCAGTTCCGGATTGGAACCAAATCGACACGATCCGTTCGGGATATTCCATTTGCATCAAACTCGACCAAAAGCCACCTCCGGAATGNCCCCAAAGACACCAAGGAACTGTGGCAATTTCAGGATGCTTGGAGTCCTTGGCGAGTTTCTGGAGTGAACTCAGTAACACATTTGCGGATCCATTTCGTGGATCGCACCACAGGCGACAACTTTGTTCCTGAGCCTGACGGTAGGATGGCCCAAGCAAGGCACAATCCCACTTGGCGGCTAATGCCTGCCAGTGAAGGTCGTAGGCTGCTGTTTCGCCGGACTTACATGCCCCTTCCCCACAACCGTGCTGATGGATGATGATCCCCCGTACAGTCTTGGCTGAATCTGGAATCCAAAGCGTGTGCGTTACCCCGATTTTTAGTCCTCCCTCGCGGCCGGTCGGTTCATAATTGACGCTGTAATATTGGCCGTCCACAGCAAAACAGGTGGTGGCCAATAAACAGCAGGCGATAACGACGGAAAGAGATCGTAACAGAAATGACATATAAGGAATTCCTATAACACGCCGAGTGGCAACGTGAAGAGTGAGAAACAGTTGTTACAGAGTTAATTCTGAAACAGTAGTTGTACTGTCGGCGAATGAGTTAAGCTCCATTCCTAACAGTTGAGCCTGCGTGAGAAAGAGATTGGCAAGCGGAGTGTCCTCTGGAACATGGATGTGTTGACCTTGNTTGATGCCAAGGTGTTCACCGCCGGCCACCAGAATCGGNAGGTCATTGTACTGGTGAGTCGTGCCATCTCCCAATCCAGAGCCATAGGTGAAAATTGTGTTGTCTAATAATGTCGAGCCGTCATGCTCGATGATCGAGTCCATGCGTTGGCACATGTACACATATTGCTGCATGTAAAATTTGTCGATCTGTAGTAGTTCGTTAATGTATTTTTGCGGCGAGTGAGTCATTTTGTGGTGGCTCATCGGCTTGTCAAACAAACTTTCGAACGAATTGGGAGTGTCCCAACGCTCTGGTCCTATCATCAGAGTGGCAACATTGGTCAGGCCGGTTTGCAACGCAGCAACCATGATATCTCCCATCGCTCGAATGTATTCGCCTCGAGGGAGTAANGAGTCCGCTGGAATGCCAATGTTGGCGGACTTGATTTCATCTCGCATTGCTTCGAGACGCTCTATTTGAAGTTCGAGGCTACGTATTCCATCAAAGTATTCTTCGAACTTGTCCTGGTCGCGTTTGTTTAAGTCACGCTGCAATTCCTTGGCGTCATCCAATACAAGATCGGTGATGTCACGGAAGTCCCCTCGTGCCTGCGTACCGAACAGGCGGCGGTAAGCCTGACGCACATCTCTGATGGACGGAGTTACATGGCCCGTGCCATACCAAGAGATGTTATCGAAATGAATCGACTCTTTGTTGTCTTTGTGGCTGTTGCAACTGAGAGTAAGTGTTGAAAAAGGAGTTTGTTGGCCGATGGCATCTGCCACAATGTGATCAAATGTACGATCTAGCGGAAATGCCGATTCGGTTACCGATTCCAACGTTGCACTGCTAAGAAAACAGGAGCCGCACTGTGCATGTACATCGGTGCCCTGCTTGTACGTGCGATCCAGACCGGAAATAAAGCTGACCTTACCCTTGATTGCCTCTAATGGCTCTTGAGTCGGAGTCAAATTCTCGAATGCTTTTGTACCAACTGGACGCGCGATGGTTGCGGCCTTCGGAATGCCGCCAACGAATTTAGGTAGTACGGCTTCCTCTTCCCCTGGGAAAAATCCTTTGCGAACCACTCCCATTGGAATGTAATAGATAGCCATTCGTTGCTGTGGGCGTGCCTTTGTGTCCTTGCCAGCGGCCAGGCTTTCAAACAAGGGTAACGCCAGTGTGGTACCGGCTGCGCCTCGGAGGAATTGTCGGCGGGTCGCTTTACTCACTTGCACTTCCTTTAATAGACAGTTGGTTTCCGGCTGGCTTCTGTCCATCCTGTAAAAATGCCGGACTAGTTACTAGATGTTTGATTACCGATTTGATTTGATAATCATCCTGGCTAGCTTGCTCTACAATTTGTTCCAAGCTTATAGTGTCGCGATAAGTCGTCCTGCGGCCAAGTGCAAAACTTAGCAGGTGCTCGCTAAACGCATAGGCAAACCGATCTTTCTCCGTTAGCAGAGCGGACTTTAGCTCGACAATATTGTCAAAGGCATGTTGGTTGTACAGGACCCCACTGGCATCGACGGGTTTGCCGTTTTTGTACTGTTCTCGCCACTGCCCAACGGGGTCGAAGTTCTCCAAAGCGAATCCCAAAGGATCAATCTTTTTATGGCATCCGGCACAACTCGCTTTGTCACGGTGGATTGCGAGCTGTTCACGGATCGTTAAGTCCTCATCCGCGGCGTTCGGCTTGCGGTCAATCGTTGGGACATCTGCCGGAGGTGGCTTTGGAGGACTATGCAATATGGTGGATGCAAACCAGGCGCCACGAGTAATCGGCTTGGTNTGATCGGCTGCGGAGGTCATCGTCATAATGGCCGCATTGGTAATCACGCCACCCTGCCGCTCGTCTGTGATTGGTACGCGATTGAATTTAAGTGTCACCGGCCCCGAGTGTTGGATTTTGTCAGCTTTGGCATACCACGTGGTTAATGTGGATGAGCGGTATGAGAAATCGGAATGAATAAATTGGAGTATNGATTTATCCTCTATAAGTACAGTTTCAAATAGCAATAACGGCTCAATGGCCATATGCATGCTGGTGTTGTATCTAGCGAAATAAAACTGAGGGTAGATTTTAGGGTCCGGTGCGGAAGAGATAATACTATCAAGCTGGAGCCACTGCCGCGGGAAGCTGTCNCAGAATCGCTTGCTCCTGCGGTCCAATAACATGCGATCAACATGGCTTTCCAAAACGGCGGGCGTAGTTAACTCACCGTTTCCAGCACTGGCCAGAAGTGCTTGGTCCGGAATGCTGCCCCAAAGAAAGAAGGAAAGTCGGGAAGCAATGGCGAATTGTGAATCTGAGTGATTGTGAATGTAGAAGAAGCGTGGCGATGCCAAAATCGCGGCCATCGTACGCTTCATCGCTGCCGTGAAATCGACTCCGGACTCAATCAGGGTCAGTGTGTACTTTGTGAATCGCTGGACAGTTGTCTCGCTCACATCTTCTCGGAATGCTAATGACAACATCATACGCAAACGCCCCGCAATAATTCCATTCAGTTCAGGGGTATCTCCGGCCGGTGCGGCGAAGATTTCGTTCCAAACGCCAACTGATTTGTTGTTGAAATTGGATGCGTTCAAGATGGACTGGCTCAAGGCCATGAACTGCTCTAACAGGAGCGGTGACATGCTAAGCTGATCGGCTTGGTTGTCAAAACCATGCTCTGCACGTAAGTCTTGGGGGTAGGGAGTCACGCCCGTTAAGCGAGGTTCAATCAGTTGTGACTTTCCAAGAGGGCGATTGCCAACAGTCACCATATCGGGCATCTTGCCACTAGACGGTTGATAGTAGTTTCCATACTCCCGCACCATCTGTTCAGGTAATGTGAAAACGGCAATCTTCAAGCCAAATAAATCACGGACAGCGTTACTGTACTGAAACCGAGTCATGCGTCTCATCGGGATCGGTTTGCCCGGAGGACTAACTTGAATCGCCCTGTGCAATACGTCTCGGAAATGCTCGACCGCCGAATGCCGCTCTTCCTTGGACAATGATGCACTGTCTTCAGGGGGCATGAGTGAAGTGTCGATTGCGGTAAGAATGTCTAACAGGACCTGAGGCTGAGCCAGTAAATCTCTGGGTTTGCGAAACTGAGCGAAATCTAAATTGCCCGCCGGCTCGTCACCTTGATGGCAGTCGACGCAATGGTTCTTTAGGAATGAGAGCGTATCAGATGCCTGTATGCCTGTATCGAATAGTCCAACAGCAAGCATTGAGATCGCGGTGATAATTACATGCAGCTTCATAAAGCCTATTTTATCCAATGCTTGTTGCCGTGCACAGGTGAAACGACCGAGACCTGCAAGCTACGACTGGCCGGAGATTACTCGATCCAGTGTGAGGTGATCTTCTTGGACTGAGTCCAGAATTGAATTGAACCACGCCCGGTAATGTCTCCTACTCCAAAACGGGATTCATTCCAGCCGCCAAACCCGAAAGGCTCACGAGGCACAGGGACTCCGACATTGACTCCGATCATGCCTGCACTTGCTCGGTCAGCAAACTCTCTGGCAACCTGTCCGTCCTGCGTATACACGACAGCGGCATTACCGTAGGGAGAAGCATTTTCAAGTTGAACAGCGCCGTTCAGATTGTCCGTGCGAATGATCGATAGCACCGGGCCAAATACCTCGGCGCTGGCAATGTTCATGTCAGGAGTAACGTTGTCTAAAACTGTGGGCCCAACATAGGAGCCATTTTCACAGCCCTCTACCGTCGTGTCGCGGCCATCTAATAAGAGAGTAGCACCCTGCTCCACCGCTTCGGTGATATAGCCTTCGATACGAGTTTTGGCTTCCTCTGAAATGACCGCGCCCAAGTTTTGGCCTGGGACAAGTGCCTTTGATTGCTCGACCACTTTGTCCACAACATGATTCACGTCTCCGACGGCAACCATGGTTGCAGCAGCCATACATCGTTGCCCTGCACATCCGCACGCGCTCGCCGCAACGTTCGCTGCAGTATGTTCAACGTCGGCATCCGGCATGACGATTAGGTGATTCTTGGCACCTCCCATGGCTAACGCCCGCTTGTAGGTCGACGTTGCTCGAGCGTACACCGACTTGGCCACTGGAGTTGAACCAACAAAAGTGAGCGCTTCAATATCCGGGTGATCACAGATTGCTTCTACGGTGTGTTTGTCGCCATGCACTACGTTAAAGACTCCGTCGGGAAGTCCTGCTTCGGTAAGTAACTCCGCAATGCGAGTACCGCTGATAGGGACTTGCTCACTTGGCTTGAAGACCATGGTGTTGCCAAGTGCCAACGCCATCGGGATAGTCCAGTGAGGAACCATGATGGGGAAATTGAATGGAGTGATGCAGGCAACGACGCCCAGCGGAGCTTGTTGTATCGAACAATCGAATCCCGGACTCACTTCGAGAGATTCTCCGGCGACCAAGTTAGGTAAGGAACAGGCCAGTTCTGTCAATTCGATTGCCTTAAGAACCTCCGCTTCGGACTCGGCAATCGTTTTTCCGTTTTCTTCGTGGCAAACCCGAGACAGTTCTTCGAGATTGTCTTGGAGTAAGTTTCGATAACGATAGAAAACATCACAACGTTGACGAAGCGTAAGATCTGACCAACCGGGGAATACCTGTTTTGCAGATTCGACAGCCGTTTGTAATTCGGATTCGTCAGCCAAAGGCACTGTGGTAAGCAATTCGCCGTTGACCGGGGAGGTGACGTCTTTGGAGCGAGGGCTGACGGGAGCGTATGTACCCTGAATGTAATTTGCTAAGGCGGTGTATTTCATAACATCTATATTTAGAAGGATGGTTTTATTTGAGTCTTATTTTAACCATTCCAATTGAAGACGTAGTAAAATCAGCAGCATTAAACTAACAACCACGTGACCGAGTTTCAGGGACTTGAATGCATGGCAAATGATACAGCTTTTCAAATGGCAGCGTCGAATGTTCGATTTGGACAGGGCGTTACCGCTGAAATAGGAATGGATCTTCAGGCAATGGGCGTCAAAAAAACGCTTGTCGTTATGGACCCCGCGCTGGTTGATCTGCCTACCGGTGAAGTTGTTCGCCGAGCTTTAGAACAAAGCCATATTGGCTATGACATTTTTTCTGAAGTGTCTGTGGAGCCAACCGACGCCAGCTTTAAACGAGCGGCGGAGGTGGCTTGTGACGGACAGTACGATAGTTTTGTCGCTGTGGGTGGTGGTAGTACGATTGATACTTGTAAAGCGGCAAATCTGTACGCCACCTATCCGGCTGAGTTCTTTACCTACGTAAATGCGCCAATCGGTGCTGGAAGGCCTGTCCCAGGCCCAACCAAACCTCTCATTGCCATCCCGACCACAGCCGGTACTGGTAGTGAAACGACTGGAGTCGCGATCTTCGATTATGTCGAACAACACGCCAAAACTGGAATCGCTCATCGATTTCTCAAGCCTACCCTGGGAATTATCGATCCCGATAATACACGTACGATGCCGGCTGCGGTTGCAGCATCCAGTGGCCTAGATGTGCTTAGCCACGCTCTGGAGTCGTTCACGGCAATCCCTTT
>NZVD01000063.1 GCA_002701385.1 Rhodopirellula sp.
ATGTTTGTGTGCCAATTTCTCAATTGGCCCGTTGTTTTTTAAAGGCCAAGGAAATCGTCAAAGAAGCATCCTTGCCGGCACCTGTATTCGGCCATGTTGGCGATGGAAATTTTCACGTTGTCTTTCCACTCGACCCCGACAGCCCTACTGAACTAGAGGAGGTCACGGCGTACCATCAGCAACTGATTGGCATGGCTTTGGCTGCTGGCGGAACATGTACCGGTGAACATGGTATCGGATTAGGAAAGCGTCTTGCGTTAGAACAGGAACATGGAAATGCAGTCAACACTATGCGTCAAATCAAGCAAGCCCTGGACCCCTTCCACATCATGAATCCCGGAAAAGTTGTGTAAAATAGGACTCTTCCAATTTATTTCAAACCCTCATAACAACTGGCTGGTCATTCCAAACTCATAAAGCCCGTTGTCCTTGGATTAAACACTATGAAACTACATGCCCTTTTGCTCGTTGCCATCTCTTTTCTCAGTAACGTAACCCTTGCAGACGGAGAAGGAGATAACAATCCGGACGCTGTTCGACAAGTCCCTCGCGTTGGTGTTCAGGTTTCAGAAGAAGATCGCACTCTGCTCAAGAAAGGCCTTGCTGAACTTGCCGACTTGATGGGCCAGATCAAATCCAGTGAATCTGATTTTGGTTTGCTCTACTTGCCGGATGTGGAAATCTACCACCGGGCAGTAAAGGATAATCTGGAGCATCAGGAGTTCTTTAGTGACAAGGACATTGCCAAAGCACACACCGCTCTGGCCAACGGCAAAACGAGAGCCCAACAGTTGCTTAATGGCGAAGCTCCCTGGTTAAGCCAAACAGGTTTAGTAGTTCGAGGATTCCGCAGCGAACTGGATGGTTCGGCTCAGCCTTACGGATTAGTCATTCCGGCTAATTATCGAGCAGGAGGTGACTCGTCGGTGCGGCTCGACATTTGGTTCCACGGCCGAGGCGAAACACTCAGTGAAACAAACTTCATTGATAAGCAATCCAAAGTGGTCGGTTACTATGCCCCTCAAAATACGATCGTGCTTCACCCATACGGACGATATAGCAATGCCTTCAAATTCGCCGGCGAAATTGATGTGCTGGAAGCACTCGAGCATGTGAAAGCGAATTACCGCATTGACAATGACCTCGTCAGTGTCCGTGGATTCTCCATGGGAGGAGCCGGTTGTTGGCAATTTGCACAGCTGTATGCCGACCGTTGGTTCGCTGCAAACCCAGGTGCCGGATTCTCAGAAACGCCCGAGTTCCTAAAATCATTCCAAAAGGAAACACTGACCCCATACTGGTGGGAAGAAAAACTATGGCGCTGGTACGACACCGATGACAATGCGGTTAACTTGGCCCATGTTCCTTTGATCGCCTATAGCGGTGAAAACGACATCCAAAAACAAGCCGCCGATGTCATGGAAGCAGCATTAGCGAAAGAAGGAATTGACCTGGTTCACATTATCGGACCCAAAACCGGGCATCGAATTCACCCTGATTCTCAGAAGATCATTGAGAGCAAAATGGCCAGTCTGGCACGAGTGGGCAATGACATGCTTCCGTTGACCGTCAACAAAGTCACTCACACATTGAAATACAATCGTCAGTATTGGCTCACGATTACCGGTATGGCTGAACACTGGGAGCCCGCTCGCGTAAAGGCTGAAATTAGAGGCAACCAGATTGAAATCACTGCCACCGATGTCACCGGCTTGAAATTTGATATGGAAGCTGGATTGGCGCCATTCAGCGGTATGCAGGAAGTCTCCATCGAAATTAACAAGCAGACGATCGCGGCCCCCAAAGCTAAGTCCGATCGCAGCTGGCAATTTGAAATTCATCTCGCCGATGGCAAGTGGCACGCCGGCCCTCTTACTCAGGACGGGTTACAAAAACAACATGGCTTACAGGGTCCAATCGATGATGCCTTCCTAAGCAGTTTTCTGATGGTGACACCGACCGGTAAACCTATCAATGAAGCCATTGGTAACTGGACTGCAAGCGAACAGGCACGAGCGATCAAACACTGGCGTCAGCACTTTCGCGGACATGCACGTGTAAAAGCCGACACCGAAATTTCAGAAGCTGATATCGCGAATCATAATTTGGTTCTTTGGGGTGACTTCTCGTCCAACAAAGTCATTGGTGAGATCCTAGCCCGACTACCACTGAATTGGTCAGCGCAGGGAGTGTCCATCGGCGAAACAGTTTTCGACGCCAAAAGCCATGCACCGATCCTTATTTATCCCAATCCCCTTAATCCGGAAAAGTACATTGTGATTAACAGCGGATTCACTTACCGCGAATATGCTTATTTAAATAATGCACGACAGGTTCCCATGCTTCCGGACTGGGCAATCGTTGACGTAGTCAACAAGCCTAAGCCTAACGACTCCATTTACCGCTTCCCCGGAATCCCCAAGGATGCCAATTTCTTTGACGAAAACTGGAACGTTAAATAATTCATCCTATGCTACATAAATTGACATTGAACCATCTTGGCCTTCAGGTTTTATTGGCTGCGATCATCGTGAGTCCTCTATGGGCTGCGCCGAAAAAAAGTGGAACTCAGGTTGAGTTAGGAAAACGTATTTACCTGAAGCAATGCGCTCATTGCCATGGAATTCAGGGCGAGGGCGTGGTTGGATTCAATGAAAACCCACTTTACGGCAACAAACGACTACCCGAGCTCATTCAGGTAATTGACGAAACCATGCCGGAAGACAAGCCAAAGACATGTCGAGGCGATGATGCCGTGGCCGTTGGACGGTACATCTTCGAAACGTTCTATACACCGGAAGCACGTGCGAGCCAGAAACCACCTCGCATTGAACTCGCGCGGCTCACAAACCGACAGTATGTTCAAACCATTCGTGATATCTTCCGGAATTTTCTAGGCAGGCCGGAGCTCGATGAACTGCGAGGTATCAAAGCTCAATACTATAACGGACGTAATTTCAGAGATCGGGTTGGGGAAGCCATTGTCAATTCCATCGACTATGACTTCGATCAGGCACTTCCCTATGACAAACTCACCAAGAAAGAAGAGTTCTCGATAAAGTGGGAGGGCTCGATTATTGCCGAGGAAAGTGGAGTTTATGAGTTCATTGTGCAGAGTCCGAATAGTATTCGACTCTACGTCAATAACCGAGAAGACCGATTGATTGATAAGTACGTAGCCACCAACGAACGTGATGCCGAACACAAGGCCACAGTCTTCCTGCAAGGAGGCGAGGCTTATTTCTTTAGATTAGAAACATTTCGTTTCAAAGATCCGGCCGCCTCAATGACCCTCTCCTGGGTCCCTCCGGGAGGAACTCGACAGATCATTCCCAAACGAAATTTTTCACCGACCTTAATCGGCGATAGCATTCTCGTTCAAACCCCCTTTCCTCCAGATGACAGCGCCAGCGGCTATGAACGTGGTACGGCGATCAGTGCTGAATGGGATGAAGCAACTACCAATGCTGCGATCGAAGTGGCCGGACGGGTACTGCCATTGTTAGATCAGATGGCCCGCACGAATAGCAAAGCAGCGGACCGAACCGAGAAGATCAAGTCGTTTTGCCATGACTTTATTCAGTATGCATTCCGTCGGCCTCTGACTGATGAACATAAATCACTTTATGTAGACAGTTTTTTTGATGACGAGTTAGATGTTACCGATTCGGTCAAAAGGGTCATCATCTCGACACTCAAGTCGCCAGTGTTTTTATATCCAGAACTCAATCGCAATCCCGATGCGACGACAGCAAACGGGGTGGATAGCTATCTGATCGCCAGTCGGCTAGCACTCGCCTTATGGGACTCCGTGCCTGACACAGCATTACGTAATGCGGCTGACCGTGGTGATTTGCTCGATCCCATCAAAGTCGAACAGCAGATTAAGCGAATGCTGAGCAACAGCCGAGCTCGCTCAAAAATCGACTACTTTCTACTGCATTGGTTGCAAATTAATGAGAAAGGTGAGTTCTCGAAAGACGAGGAGCAATACGCTCAATTCAACGAAAGCGTGAAGGCTGATCTACGAGTTTCCTTACGCCAGTTTCTGAGCGATGTGATTTGGAGTGAGGCCTCGGATTATCGACAGTTTTTCCATGCAAAACAGATCCCGTTTAATCAGAACCTAGCCACCTATTATGGTATCGAGGGCGTGAACGGAACTGATTTTGTGCCGGTGTCGCTGGGCGATCATTCCAGCCATGGGCTTTTGACACACCCATACATGTTGTCCATGCTGGCTTATCGGGATAATAGTTCTCCGATTCATCGAGGTGTCTTCATTACACGACGCTTACTCGGACGCACACTCAAGGAGCCGCCGCAGGCAACTGAATTAGGCAGTGCTGAGTTTCCGGAGGGGCTAACGATTCGCGAGAAGGTCAGTATGTTAACAGAGCCCACCGCGTGTGCCGGTTGTCATAACATCATTAATCCTTTGGGATTCAGTCTTGAGAACTATGACGCGATTGGCCGATATCGGAATCAGGAAGTTGGTAAAGCCATTAATGCCGTAGCCAACTATAATACAGTAGATGGGAAAACGTTCGAATTGAACGGCGTCGCCGGTCTGGCTGACTTGATTGCCAGCAGCCCCCAGGCTCATGGTGCGTTTGTGGATCATATATTCCATCAGGCGATGAAACAGCCGATTAACGCCTATGGTGATTCATTGCGATCCAAATTAATAACACAATTTCAATCGTCCGAGTTTAATATTCAGCGATTACTCACGAATCTAGTTCGTGAGGCTGTCTTGTTTGAACCCGCACAGGAACCATAAGTATGACCATGCAACATCGTCGTCAATTCATACAGGACATGGGATTTTCAGCTGCCAGTCTGCCTCTATTGATGGGCTTACCTGCGTTTTCCGGAGCGAGTGAAGGCACGGTCAAGCAACGGATGATTGTTGTATTTAGCCCGAACGGGACGATCCCAAATGACTTTTGGCCGAATGAAGTAGGAGCCGACTTCAAGCTGAAGCGTATTATGGAATCGCTCCAACCCTACCAGGATCAAATGCTGGTCTTGAAAGGAATCTGTGACCAGATCAAAGGGGACGGTGACAGTCATATGCGTGGTATGAGCTGTTTGCTGACAGGAATCGAACTACTGCCGGGTAATATTCAAGGCGGTAGTCATACGCCAGCAGGTTGGGCGAGTGGTTTATCGGTGGACCAAGAGATCAAAAACTTCCTCCAGAACAATCCGAAAACCCAGACGCGGTTTGGTTCTTTGGAATTTGGAGTCGTCGTTCCTGATCGTGCGGATCCGTGGACACGGATGGTTTACTCTGGTTCCAACCAACCTGTGGCGCCGATTGATGACCCGTATGTGATGTTCAACAAGCTTTATGGCAAAGTCGAAGATCGTAAAAGCGTGGAAAGCGTACTGGACCGAGTGCGGAATGACTTGCGTCGCGCTCGGGCATTAGTTGGCAAGGAAGATCGTAAGCTGTTAGAGCAACACGAACAGTTCATCCGTGACATGGAAGCTCGAATCAAGCGCGACGCCGAACACCAGCTGGACATTCCGGCGCCGGTTCAAAAGGCAGGCGTAAAGAATGCCAATGAGAACATGCCGGACTTGAGCCGTATGCAAATCGACATGCTGGTTAATAGTATGCAAAATGACATGGCTCGGGTGGGTTCGCTGCAATATACGCGTAGTGTCGGTCAGGCCAAAATGACCTGGCTGGGCATCAACGAAGGACATCACGGTTTGTCGCACGAACCGGATAGTGATAAGGAAGCTCAGGAGAAACTAGTCAAAATCAATCGCTGGTATTGTGAAGAGATTGCCTATCTGGCCAAACGGCTAGCCGATACACCGGAACCAGATGGCACGGGATCGATGCTGGACAATACGACCATTGTCTGGACGAATGAGCTAGGTAAAGGGAATTCGCATACGCTAAACGACATTCCATTTGTCCTAATTGGCGGTGGTCTTCGCTTCAAAATGGGTCGAAGTCTGCAGTATGGCCGAGTGCCACATAACCGACTATTAATGGCATTTGCTCATGCCTTTGGNCATCGGGTTGAAGCCTTCGGCAATGCTAATTACTGCGGAGACGGGCCACTTCACGACCTAACTTAAGCGTGGTAATATAAACGGACGATTGGGGCGGTTAGCTCAGTTGGTTAGAGCGCCACGTTGACATCGTGGAGGTCGTTGGTTCGAATCCAATATCGCCCACTACCTTAAAACCAAGAACTCTGAAGNGGCAATTCGCTTCAGAGTTTTTTCATGCGCCACTNGGTCTAGGTCCAAATAAGTTACCCTGAAACCCCAACCTGCTAATTGTCTAATTGTTTAGCTGGNTAAATGTCTAGATGTCTACACGTTTACCTGCTTGCAGTACTTAATCCAGCCCAGCCAGGATGGAACGACATAGACAATCGTTACTAACGCAGCCAACCCGGGAGCGATCGCATCTGCGATTGGATAAAGACCAAACTCAGTCCCCTGTTGCTTAATCCATAACGACAAATACGACCCAACCAATAGACACAAAGGTAACAAAAGAATATTACGAAATAAAATGCTCGGAGCTGAGCTACGCCGNCCACATTCGGTGCACTTCTTGCTCCANCGTNAACATNCACTGCACANGAGTCCAATCTGCCTNGGCGACATGTTTCTTGCAGTGGAAACACCAGGGACTCCATAACTTAGGGTCCGGTTTTTCCATTANTTCACTGACTTCAGATTCTTCGTGAAGAACTCCAAAAACACTTTGTTGGATTCGGGTGAGATAAATTCCTTACCTCCGTGCTTTGCCCCTTCCAGTGCTACAAATGTGGAAGNNACTCCTGCTTTGGTAAGAGCCGCATGTAATTTTTCGCTTTGGCTAATGGGAACACCCGGGTCCGCCGTGCCATGCATGATCAAAAATGGTGAGTCGTCTTCTGACACATTGTCTAATGCACTCGCATCTTTCGCCAACTTAGGCACATCCTTCACCGTCGCTCCCAACAACTTCGCTCCGTTACTACTAGCAACATCTTCTTCCGTCCGGCCGTTGCCTACATTATTAGGTGGCATCGTCAATAACTCAGACGGGCCAAACCAATCAGCCGTGGCCTGCACTCGACTCGAAGTCGTCTCTTTGCCAGGGTAAGGCCGCGTTCCAACCAAAGCGGCTAGATGAGCACCTGCAGACGTTCCCCAACAACCAATGCGTTCTCCATCGAGCCCATATTCACTTGCGTGTTTTCGCACCCAACGAACTGCTGCATAGCAATCGTTGATCTGATCCGGCCACTGGCCCACGTCTGTTAGACGATAGCTAATACTGGCGATGGCAAAACCGTGAGGTACAATCCAAGCCCCCCGCTTACCTGAGGACTTACTGCCGTTCTTCCAGCCTCCCCCATGCACAAATACAATCACAGGCACACTACCCTTGATCTCTTTCGGGACATATAGATCGAGCTTCAACTCTACACCATCGTGCTTAGCGTACTCAATGTCCTGAATTAGCTTAACTCCATCAGGTAACACCTGCTTTTTCTGATTTTGAGCCCAACCGGTGGACGTTCCCAAGATAGACAAAACGATAACCAAAAGTGCTGGTTTAATGAGTTTCATGAATAGCCTTTATCAATTAGCCTCGAAAATCTATGTGCAAAAATTTACTTTGTCAATTATAGGGTGGGCACGAGTAAACCGTGAAGTTTCCTTGGCTTGAACTCGCTAGAATATGNGATACCCATACTTCACTTGGAGCCATCACGATTGAATAAGATGAATTCGAACCGTCCAGTAGGACGATTGCCGATTGTACTACTCAGCCTAATCGTGGCCATTTCGGGAATCACCCTATCACAAGTCATTCTTCGCCCCGTTCCATCCGTAGAAGCCGACTTCTGGCTCATTCATCATGATGACGCGGATCGAAGTCAACGAACCGAAGCCGTACTTCGTTTACTGGAAGCGAACAACACTAAGTGGGCCGGAGCCAATCTCAAAGGAGTCAAGCTGTCCGGTAGACAACTCGATATTGTTGATCTGACACACGCTGACCTGAGTGAATCACTGCTAATTGGTACGAAACTAGCTGGAGCCACACTGGATCACAGCATCCTTGATGCATCTGATCTGCAAGAAGCTGAGTTGACGGGAGCCAGCCTGAATGAAGTCTCACTTTTGCGATGTAACTTGAACAACGCCAAGCTGGAGCTAACCAGTTTCTTTCAGGCAAGTCTGGAACAAGTCACTGCCGACCACGCCGACTTCTCTGGAGCAGATCTGTCAGAGAGTCACTGCATGATGGCCAACTTTACGAATGCCAATCTGACCGACGCTGAATTTCATTATGCAAATCTCGAAGCGACTGTATTCCAGGGAGCCAAACTAACCAATGTCAATTTCCAGGGAGCTTTGCTGCTTGATACAGATTTCAGTAACGCGAACTGGTGGCGTGCGATTGGCATCGAAACCGCCCTAGTCGAAGACTTTAAAAATCGCTTCGCGCCGGATGCCAATGCTCCACAGACACTAATCGATGATTACAAGGCCTGGCTAAAGCAGCAGTAACTCACGAACTCTCCCGGTCTAGTCGCTACCGGCTATTGCCGGCCACCAATTCAGCGATCGTGAATTTCATAAACATGATATGGCTACGGCTACCTTCAAAGACTATTCCAACATGTTCCTCGTCGATCTGTACCAGGCTTGGATATCCAAATCCTGTGAATTCGTCGAGCAGATGATGGTGAGATTCAGGCCAGGTCATACCGTCATCAAAGCTGACTTTGATCGTATGTCTTTCCCGCCGCTGCTGAGAATTTGGATTTGCGAATAGCAAAGCCGTTGCTTCCTGCCCGTCTTGTATGTACGTGATCCGAATCGTACTCCCGTTACAAACCGGCTCGATCAGCTCCTTGTGATGAGTCGGATGAGGTGTCCAGGTTTTCCCAAGATCTTTGGTTACCATCACCGCTCGATGCATGTGAGCCTTATCTCGGCTGGAACGCATATTAAGCATCACAGAACCATCTAGCAACTCAACAGCCTGACATTCACTGGATATCTCACCTGTTGGGTTACCGACTTTCCAGCTACGCCCATGATTCTTACTCGACATGATCGTGGAAAATGGAGCCCCTGCTGCATTTCGTCCCTGGACCGGCATTACCAAAGTACCATCTTTAGAAAGCGTAATTCCATTCTGTGGGGCGGGTGCAAACAACACCCATTCTTCCTTCTTTAGATCTCGCGTGACATTTTGCAGTTCGGACCAGGTTTCACCGTGGTCTTTGGAGACGGCTAGCAACATCTGTGCGGCCTTTCCGATTTCATATCCAGCCTCACTTCCATCACCATTCCATTGGTGTTTTCCTGGCTTTCCATACATCCAAACCGCCCAGACAAAAATCTTGCCCGTCTTGGGGTCAACAATGACGCCGGGGTCACTAATACCATTCTGGTCCTGAGGAAGGCCTCCCCACTCACCACGATCCATAATCGGTCGAGGCTCACTCCATGTCTGCCCTCCGTCTGTACTTTTACTGAGGCCGATATCAATATCTTCCTGTAAGTCTTTTGTTCGATTATGACGCATGTCATAAAAGGCAAGCAGTGATCCATCCTTAGCTCGTGTCACAGCAGGGATACGGTACGTGTGAGTTCCACCCTGACCTTGCTGGCACAGTGCATATCCAATCCTAATCTTTCGCCCAGGCATTTTGTCCTCAGGTTTGATNAGTCCTGCGGTCGTTTCGATCTGACTACATTCAACATCTATGTGGTGAAGCAGGCTGGCGGTGGACTTTAGTTTGCAAGAAAGCCAAAACCAATTGTCTCCCTTTTTAAGTGTAATGCGGCGAGAAAAGATTAAGCGATCGGCTGGCGTATTGGCTGTTCCCACACTCCATTCTGTAGTCAGCTGTCCTTCAGGGCCTCCCAGAAACAGTGTCATAGAACCGATGTCATGGAGTTCATCCGTCCCTTTGAAATCAAACTGAAGCGACTTGATTGCATGGCCCTCTTCTTCAGCCGTCACTTTGAGTTCGACAATATTATTGGTCTCCCGCCCAATGAGTGCCGGGTAAGCCCGTTGCAGCTGTAAAGCATGGATTCCCCGAGCCGCGGAAAGCGTCGGCAATTCAGAAAACAAAAAAGCGGTTATNAGGAAGGCAAGATATTTTAAACGCATCGATACATCTCTCTATAATAAAGTTCAGTCCTATCTTAACGGCTTTCAATCGCTCATGCCTTTTGAAAAGCCCCCTTGCCCAGTCGTGGCTATCGTTAACGGCGGTTAAGATTGTGTGACTCAGTCTTTCAGATAACCGTGTTCTTGAAACCATGTCCACGCATCTTCAATCGTCTTTCGACTATCGGTTATCGAGTAACCCAGCTCGTCAATGGCCCGTGTGCTGTCGTAGTAATGGAATAATGATCCCATTTTGATCGCAGCAGAATTGATATCGGGCTCACGACGGCTGATTTTCCCAAAGATATCTCCCACAAAGCCCGCAATCGCGCGAATGGCTGGACCCATTTTTCGCTTAGGTGGACGAGTGCCAGCGACTTCTGCAAACAAACACCAGGCATCAAAGTAGGAAATTGTTGTACCGCCCAGAATATAGTTACGGCCGGCTTCACCCCGTTCCAATGCAGCAAGAATTCCATCTGCCACATCTAAGATGTGACAAAGGGTCATTCCGCCACTCGGAGCAATCAGTGGCTGTTTGTTGATCACTTCGACCAGCATTTTCCCTGAGGAGGGTTTCCAATCAAACGGCCCTAACATGAATCCTGGATTCACGATAACCGCATCTAGTCCATCATGAATCACTTCTTGCAGTGCCGCTTCTGCCTCCGTTTTACTCACAACATAGGAACATGGTGTTTTTCCTATTTTGGGTGTCTCTTCGTTAGCCGGCTGTTCCGCCGTCCCAATCCCCAAAGCATCCACGCTCGAAACATAGACCATTCGGATATCTTTATCATGCGCTGCCTTCGCAACATTGACGGTGCCGCCAACATTCACCTGACGCTGACGAACAAGTTGCGACCATCCGATTTTCACCATCGCTGCAACATGGATCACTGCTTCGGTACCTTCGCACGCTAACGAAACACTTTCAGCGTCGCAGATGTCACCTTCCACCAATTCGACATTCAGTCCTTCAAAAGCTGGCTGTGGTGTTGTGCTCCGAACGAGTGCCCGGACTTGATGCCCTCTTTCAAGAAGCAAACGTATCACGTTATTACCGACAAAACCGGTACCGCCTGTAACGAGTATTGGCATCCAAGATCTTTCAAAAACTCCTCCCAATCACTTCCGGACGGAGGAAGGTAAAAACCCAATCTACCAACGAATGCTGTATTCGTCGTTATACAATGTTTAAGAAAAACCATTTAATCATTGATCAACGGTAAGCTGGGAAAGGCTTAACGACATTGACATGCAATCAATGAAAATTCAAATCCTGCACACGAGATGAATTAGGTAAAGCAATCGTCTCTAAATCACGAGTGCCCACGTTTCCTTGAGGGCGTTATAATCAACGATACTCGTCACCTGCAGCCCAAAGGATCAGGAAACTCGATATGCCCCAACGCTCCTCATTACTTGCCATAGTTATTCTGGCTCTCAGTACAACACTTACATCTGCAACCGAATTGACCAACATTATTTACGTGATGGTCGACGACNTGGGGTATGGTGATCTTGGTTGTTATGGACAACAAACCATTACCACTCCGTACATCGATAAACTCGCTAAAGAAGGCATGCGATTTACCGACCACTATGCCGGTCACACTGTCTGCCGTCCATCCCGCCTGGTGTTACTCACAGGTAAACACAGCGGTAATACGCCTATCCATGGTAATACACAGTATTACTTTCCCGCCAATACTCAAACGGTCACCACGCTACTCAAACAAAAAGGGTATGTAACAGGGGGCGTCGGAAAGTGGGCACTCGGGACTCCTCAAACAACGGGAGTACCGTCTAAACAAGGCTTTGATTATTGGTTCGGCTATTTAGATCAGAGTCGCGCTCATAACTTTTATCCCGAGTATTTATGGGAAAACGAAACCAAGTTCCCACTCAGTGGGAACGTCGAAGGCCCGAAGAAAAATGTATCCACTGAACGAGTCACTTATTCGCATGACGTAATGCATGAAAAGGCATTGGCTTTTATTCGTGAAAATGCTCACGAACCGTTTTTCTTGCAAGCTCACTACACGATCCCTCACACAAATAACGAAGGAGGCCGGGCAACTGGTAATGGTCAGGAAGTACCAGATTACGGTGCCTATGCCAGTAAGGACTGGCCCGCTCCGGAACGTGGCTTTGCAGCGATGATCTCTCGACTGGACAGTGATATCGGTGAGATGATGAAGCTCTTGCAGGAACTCAATATTGATCGTCGGACATTAGTGATCTTCACCTCAGATAATGGGCCACATCAGGAAGGCGGGCATAAGATGGAGTTCTTTAATTCCAACGGAAACTTGCGAGGTTTCAAACGCGATCTTTATGATGGTGGAATCCGAGTACCCATGATTGCGCGATGGCCGGGCGTCATTCAGCCAGATACTACTTCGAATCATCCGTCTGCCTTTTGGGATTTCCTGCCGACTGCCTGCGAACTGGCCAATATCGAACCACCCGCCGACACGGATGGGATCTCCTATCTACCAACACTGTTAGGAAAGCCTCAGGACCAACACGAATATTTGTTCTGGCGAGCAGGGCAAAAATTTGCTGTCCGCCGAGGCGAGTGGAAAGCCGTGCGTCTTAATGACAAGGCGGCCGTGGAGCTGTATAACCTGAAAGAGGATTTGGGTGAACAAAATAATCTTGCCAGTAAACACCCTGAATTAGTGGGTGAATTTGAAGCCATCATTGCAAAACATCGGCAATAATACATGCAACCTTATCAGGTTTAATCAAGGAAGTCGCACAAGCCACCATCGTGAAATCAGCTACATTTCAGCCCGGATATATTTTAGACCGTCGTGGAGATACGATTTGGTTCTTGGGGCTTCCTTATATCGCCGTCTTATTCGCAGTCAGTTGTCAAATGTGGCTTCCTGCAGTCGCGCTGGTGTCCATCAGTCTCTGGATCACGATTCCCCATCACTTCGCTACTTGGCTTCGTACGTATGGGTTTAAGGAAGACCTGTCGCGATGGAAAGAACGGCTAATCATCGGGCCAGTCATTATTTTCACACTGACCATCTTGGGGGCTATTTATGTACCACTGACCTTCTTCATGGTAAACGTTCTCTGGGACCACCAGCACAGTATCATGCAACAGCATGGTTTCAGCCGAATCTATGATTTCAAATCAGGCACCGGCACTAAACGAAGTGGGAAATTTGACCTCGGATTCCACTGGATCTTCTTTGGGAACATGTTGATTACCTCACCTTTGTTTAGCACGATCTGGATTGCGCAGTTTGCTTCCATGGGGCTCCTTCCAGATACCTCAACCGTACAAATGATCCAGTCCGTGAGTTGGGGCATCACGATTAGTTATGGAGTTGTTTACTTACTTCAACTTATTCAGAGTGTCCGTCAGGGACAAAAAATCAATCCCATCAAATATGTGTTCATTGGGTCGAGCTATTTTCTCTGGTACTTTTGTGCGTGGCATGCCTCCTCGGTATTGGTCTGGGGGATTGCTCATCGCATCATGCACGGGCTTCAATACATCATCATTGTTTATTGGTACCTCCGCAGGAAAGCAGAGACCGACCTGCCCTCTGACATTCCAGCAGAAGGTTTTGGATTCAAATTAGTTCGATACATGGTAGCTTCGAAACGAGTCTGGGCTTTCGTCGCTATCAGTGTTGTTTATGCCGCCTTATTCCAATTGGTATTGCTTGAACCTATCGAAGTATTTGGCTTTGGGGTCTTTCGGATTTCCGAAGTGGATAGAACCATTGAGTCGCTCAAAAGTATCGGGATGACCGATGCCATGTGGCAGGGTGTTTATGCCGAGATTCTGGTGGCCGGGTTTGGGATGACCCATTTCTACTTCGACTCTTTCATATGGAAAGTGCGCGATAAAAAAGTTCAAAAGGGACTGTAAGGATGATGGATCTGTTCCAAAAATACCGAATCCTTATCGTCGTCTCGCTGGCGTTTGCCGGAGGCGCCTGGTATGAGTTGACCTTCGTTGACCAATCGAGGGCGTACGTGTCTGCCATGGCGGCCCCTAATCCAGCAGCCAGTGTGCTAATCGAACTTTACCCACAGCGTTTGGGGACAAAGTGCCTCGAAGCCGATCAGGCTTTGTATTTACGCTATGACCTCGAAGCCGCCAAGAAAAACCTCGAGCAGGCCTTAGCGAACAACTATAAAGATGACCCAAGCTATTATTACAATTACGCTTCGGTTGTTGTGATGCTGGATGAACCGCAGGACGTGGTGGAAGAAGCTGTTCGGCAATGGCGAGCTAATGGCATTCCGGTTCAGGATGAGTTGGACCCAAGACTTATCTACAAAGATGTCAGTTTCCCACTACCGCCGGACGAAGGCTTGACGCAACTATTGGCCAAGTCGCTCGATGGTCGCCGGGTAGTCATGGCACCTGAAATGGCACCAGGAGGTGACCGATTTTTTGCTCAAGTGCATCACCTGTTTGAGAGAAACTTAGCGTATCGCACAAGCAATATCTCAGCCACCTCTCGATTTACAGCACTCAATCTATCACCAAACGGCTCTCATCTGATTACGGCAAACGAAGGTGGTACCATTGCCATCTTGGATTTGGATCAACAACAAACACTACATCGTCTGAGTAATCCTAGCGGCGATGTACATGCCGTTGCAGTATTACCAACTCACAATCTCGCTGTGACTGGTGACCATGCCGGAGCACTACGATTATGGGATCTAACCAGTGGTGAAGTTCTGACCACACTTCAGGGATCGGAACGACCTTTATCCTCCATTGCGATTTCACATGACCAATCGCACATTGCGGCGGGTAATTGGAATGGAGACATCAAAGTATGGCGTCTTTCACCTACTGAAAACAAACCACTATTGGAATTGGTCTCGCTAAATCCTTCTGCCCATCAGGGCGTTATTACAAAACTCGTGTTTAACTCTGATGGAACCCAATTAGCCAGCGCCAGTCGCGACCATAAGGCTCGAATGTGGAATCTAGATTCGACCCCGCAAGAACTCTTTCAAGTCGAACACAAAGCTCCTGTCTACGGGTTGGATATATCACCTGATGGAAGTCATCTGGTGACATCAGGTGAGGATCGGCAGATTAAGATTTGGGCTACTGCATCTGGAGAAGAGCAGAAACAAATTGAAGTGATTGGAGCATTTACTGATAGTGAGCGAATTGCGTTACCCATGTACTCTGTCTTATTTTCGATGGATTCGAAGGAAATCATCGTTGTCAATAATCGACAGGAAATTCAGAACTACGATTACTAGAGTTACTTGAGGCGAGGCTACTTTACCATGGGCTTTGAAGTCACGGATTATTTCACTGAATCCTTGAATCGGCTTGGGTCTCACGCCTGATTTGCCGAAGCACCGGTTCTAAAACAGGACGAATCAAAACCTCTGAACCGATCTGACTCAAGTGCGTCTTATCTGTATAGTATTTCGCTGAATGCGTCCCGATCAAAGATTGACCATTCTCAAAACAATAGGGGGCAACAGGTAGGAATTCTAAGTTTGGGTGATTGGCATACCGCTGGAAAACAGTGTTAACCGATTCCTGCTGCTTTTCGTATTGCCGTTGACTGATACCAAACGGAACGGGTTGGCCCTGTCTATTCGCATTGATGATGGCACGACTTATATCTAAATTCTGATCTGGAATTTGGTGCATTACCCAGACTTTCACTCCGATCGCGTGCAACGTATCAATCGTTTTTTTGAAGGCTTTATCAAATACCGGAGGTGCATAATAGGACATGACTCCTTGTTTTGGTTTCAAATAGGCACTCCATCTGGATACCATAATCACGTTCTGAATCTGGTGCTGTTTGATCTCCTCTAAAACAGCCTCTATTAACTCCTGTTGATCGAAACGGCCACCAACGCCAGTTTCTAACAACGGAGGTGTGGAATTCCTGGTTGCGATATAACCTGTCATCTGGATTTCGAAACAAAGGTTATCTACCATTTCTGAAATCATTCGGGTCTGAGAGTCACCCCATATCAGAAATGTCGGCTTGCCTTGCTGTCTGCCTACTAAAGGCAAGCCTCTTTTCTGGATATCCTGCTTGGAATCCGTCCGAAATCGTGAAGTCATGTCGGCATGTATAACATCCTTTAGCGAGGCTTCATATCGATTTGGCAGGCCGTTTAATTCAATGATCCACAACGGTAGCACCACAAAGGCCAAACCCAGCGATAATACGGCATAGGTAAGTCGTTTATTGCTTGCCAACCACGTGCGTTTTCGAAAAGGTTGTTCAACAAATCTCCATGACAGGTATCCCATCAAAACACTGGCGGCAACTAACGCTGTCGCAATTGGCCACGTTAGTTCGGAAGCGAACTCAAGTTTTGTGAAAACGATTAAAGGCCAATGCCACAAATATAGTGAATAAGAGATGAGTCCTATCCCAACCATGATTCGTAATCGCAAGAACCGCGTCACAAGATTGGGGGCCTGTGTTCCGTATATGAGTCCGGCGGTCGCAAAACAGGGAAGGATCGCATTGGCTCCTGGGAACACTGTAGATTCGTCGTAACTCCAAAAGCAATAAAGTAGGCTCGTCATCGAGAGAAAGCAAAGTACCGTCCGGAAGATTGAAGTCTTTTCCAAATCAACGACAGTATTGGAAAAACAGGCAAGACAACAGCCTATTAATAACTCCCAAGCTCGGGACTGTAACAAAAAGAATGCCAGTTGGGGGTCTCGTTCCACCTGCCAGATGCTGTATGCCAAAGAAAGAACCAAAAGGCCCCCCAATCCAACAAGGACTGTTCGCCTGCCTCGTCGATAAAACAGACAAAGCAGTAGAGGTAAGAGTAGGTAAAAGTGTTCTTCTACAGCCAGCGACCAGGAATGTAGAACAGGATTCAAGCCGGCAATCGGATCGAAGTAATCGATGCGATAAGCAAAGTGATAGTTTGCAAATAGTACGACCTGAGCCAGCTGAGCTTTAACTAAACTGATGAGTTCTGATGGTAATAGAATAACAAGCCCAATAAGGAGCGTTCCAATGAGCATTGCAAAACTCGCCGGAGCCAAGCGGCGAAGTCGCTTTATCCAAAATGACTTCAGGTTAAATGTACCTGCCTTGAGGTCTGCAGATATTATGGACGTAATCAAGAAACCTGAGATTACGAAGAAGACATCGACACCGACATAGCCTCCGGTTATCCCAATATCGAGATGGAAAAGAACGACTGCAAGAACGGCTACCGCCCTTAGACCATCTAATTCGGGGCGGTATGAAATTCTAGCCAATGTATTACCTCCCAACATACCTTCCTGAGTGTGGCTTAACCAATCTAACTCTTTCCAGAGAATAATTTTAGGGTTGGTAAAACCCTTGTCTGCTAATCCCTGCTGATTGATTATTTCGAGTGTCTCTAGGCCCTCGATGAAACCGGTAGAATAACTTAGGTATCTTTGTGCTTTCAATGCCGATGTATTAGCTCAAGAATCGACTCGAACTATTCACCAACCAATTCTCCGAGAATTGGTCTTGTTGCAAATCAATTCGCCACATTACTCTCACCCTTGTGTGCTACTGAACCGGTATCTGCCGCATAGTGGCAATCTCAACACCCAGACCAACGCTCGACTGACACTTCCATGATCATATCGCACAAACATAAGTTCATTTTTATTCACATGTCTCACACCAGTGGACGTAGTTTAACGATGGATTTAGTTAATCACTGCGGAGCGGATGACATCATCACCCCAACTGGGGATTATGAAGGACAAAACTGTAACGGTTGGACGCGTCACATGCCTGCTCGTGAGGTTAAAGAACGTATTGGTGATGAGATCTGGGACTCGTACTACACCTTTTGTATGGATCGAAATCCCTGGGACAAGGTCACTTCAAATTATTGGTACAAACGTGGATATAAACATAAGGAAGCACGAGCGGCAGAACGAGTTCATTTCGCGGAGCGAGCCATAAGAAGGTGCTTTGGCTATCCGTGGGGGCTTAATACCTGGCTTCGATATCGTTTCGTGAAGAACCGACTCTCCTTTGCGCATCGCCCTAAACTCCCAAGAGGATCCTATTGGTTTACCGACCAGCAAGGGAATATTATCGTAGACTCAATTTTTCGTTATGAGTGTCGCATGGATCACGTGAGGCATCTGGCAGATCGACTCCAAATCCAAATCGGAAACATGTCGCAAGAAGGACGTCTTACCCGAAAAACCAAGCGAAGTTACGTCGAAGAATATGACAACTGGAGCAGAGAGGCTATTCGTGACTTTTTCGATACCGATTTGAAGATACTCAAATATGAATTCGGCGAAGAAGGACCTCAAAACATTATTGAAATGAAAAACTCCAATATCTTCTCTCAATAAGGTCAATGCTGGCCTTAGAGATTCCGCCAGGATTGTTCGTCGTAACCAAACTTGGCAAAGTCTTGCTTATAGAGGCTGATCATTCGATCGGCGATTTCTTCATTGAGTACTGACGTGTCTTTTTTTCCACTTGAGTTTCTTGGCTTACCTGCAACCTCGCGAACCCAATCCGCATCGATACCCAACACACCGAGTATCTCACAAACTCCGTTGGAAAATCCCGATTCAATTTTATGGATATGATCGTATTGAATGACATCAGCATGGAGGACAGACGTTTGTGTGTCCCAATGTTGATTACGCTGACCTTCCGGAAGCGACTCAACAAAATGAAAGAAAGTATCAAATGAGACGACTTCGTCTGGATTCGATCCCTGTAGACCTTTGGATCTTGCAAACTCACGAATAATAGGTATCAACTTGACCATACTGCGCGGCCAACCTTCATGATACCCTTTTACCAGCTTGTCATTCCACGCAGAAATCGCTCGGGAAAACGGATTGCGAGCAAAGCAATGGAATTGATATTGGTCGGGATTGCGAAACGCATGAATGTAATCCCTCAGCGAAGCAGTCATATACCGCCGTGTTTCATTCATAGGCCACCATTTGCTGCGCATGGGAGGCATACTATGGGACTTCAATCCATCTACCAGAATCGAGCGAAATGAGGTGGACCCGACTTTTGGGTTCAAACAAACGACTATCCCTAAATCACGACGCACATAGACCTTGTACGGACTGAAGTGTTTTCGCGAAAATAGATTCCATATCTCTCTCAATGATCTACTCATAGTATCGAGAATTTTAGAGAGTTCCAAATTAAACGACAACAGCACCTAGTCGCCTTCATCTAGTCGTCTTGTAGTCTCTTGTCTTTTCGACTTAAATTCACGCTAATCAGCTTGAAGACTTTACCCGTCCTTTCCGAATGTCTACTTTATGAATCGGCCCTTGTATTTAACAATCGCGTTCTTCCTTCTGAGTCCAGGAATCCTCCTGGGACAACGAAAGTCCGTCGAATTCCCCCTTAGGCTCAATGACAAAGGCGGCCCTCATGTCATCTTTTTGGTGCATGGTAGTTTCGCCGGAAATGAAACGTGGCCACTGATAGTCAACGAAAAGGTAAGTTTTGCTTCCGAGTTGAAGCGAGCTGCAGGCAAAGGCACGACGATTCATCATTTTGTCTGGAGTGGACAAAACAAGCACCAATCGCGATTGGATGCTGCTGAAAATCTAGCTAAGGAAATTGAGGAATTTACGACGGCTGAAGATCGTATTGCCATTATTGGGCATAGTCATGGTGGTAACGTCGGCTTGTTAGCAGCTTCAAAACTCTCAAGGCCCATCGATTTAGTCGTTTGCTTATCAACTCCTCACTTGTATTTGGTGATGGAAGATCCTGAGGGGAACGAAGTTCCGTTGCCGATCTACTGTCCACCTATCAATCAGCAACAAATCAAGGACATCGTTTGTATTACTCCAGACAACGATCGCGTTCCGGACTTTTGGGCCCAGATTAATGGCGTCAATGATGATACTGCGATTGACCTGACGAGGTCTTGGCGTCGGGCACAGCAGTTAATCCTGCCGAAGGTCAGTAGCCCATTTCATGATCTTGCTGAACGAGTTGGCTTGACTGATGAGATCGTAAATCTGGAAAGCCGAGATTCGTTGATCGTGACCAAACATAATATTAAGTACCGGTCCGATGTCAGCGGCGTCGACATGAAACATGCGGTTGTTCATTCGTGTCGAATGGGATTCATTCTGGGGAAACTGGTGAGGCATGGTATGAGCCGCCAGCTTCAAGAGTATATATCGACGATTTATCAGCAGTCGCCGGCGGACGATGGAGGGACTTTAGAGTCCGAAGTGCTCGATCTGGTTCGGAAACGTCACTACGAAGACATCGAACATCCACAAGCACAGGTTGCCTTGCAAATCAAATCGGTAGAGTTGGAAGTCGAGAAGGGCTCGGCCTTGGCACTCGGTGACGAGGCATTGCCTGATTTATATTTTGTCATTAGTTCGATCGATGGTGACGAGTTGTTTGAGGTAAACGAAGCAGATGATGGTCTTGTGGCTTCGTGGGATCTGGAAGAGTTGGATGAGTTACTGCCTGTGATCGGCACTGGTAAGATCCAGGTTTGGGATGATGATACTTTTAGTGACGATCCCATTGGGGACCCCGTGGTTTTTACACTCAGCTTTAAGCCCAACCAGTTTGAGCGAAAAATGGAAATCAAAACCGACCATTACACGATCACCATTCACTGGCAACGTCTCCACGAATAACTCAAATAGGTGACACCCACTCATTGGCCAGGCGACTTATCTCTTTCAGGCCATTAATCCGGAATTCGTTGGAGGATGTGGGCTTGGAGAACAAAAGCGACATAGCTTACAATTCGCAGCGGTTCTTTAGGTAATTCGAATGCGTAAGCGATTAAGATCTGACATGAATACGCGCTTACGGGGTGGTGAGCGTTTAGAAGACCGGCGGCTTCTAGCCTCCGGAGGAGGTGTCTGTAACCTATTCACTGACCCAATCACTCCTGAAGTCGCCATCGCCTTTGAACAAACTTCGATTGACATCGGTGAGACAGCCCCCGTCCGTAACCGACTTCAGGCAAGAATCGCCTTGCTAGACACGGAATCATTGGATTTCAATCGCTATACCCTAAACGCCTCTGTCTCTGCAGCCATCGATCTTGAAGACACTGGCTGCAAGCGCCTATCTCACAAAGCTCTCAAGACTACCGGAATCCTGGTTTTCGACTACCAAAATGCCAATAACTTCAAATTTGCTGGCTTCGATGCCAGACGCAATCTATGGATGATCGGTGCTAAACATCACGGGAAGCAAAAAATATATGACCGCCTTTACGAATCCATGGAGCTGGATGCAACCTATGATTTAAGACTGAATGTTGATCACTCTACGGTTGAATTACTAGCCAACGGTTCCTCAAAAGTCTCTCACACCTATCGAGCTCTCAATCATGAGAATCCGATAGGTCTTGGCACACTACTGCCACGACCAACTCGATTTCAGGACATCTCCATTCGAGATTACTTTCCACTTTCTGAGACTGTGGCGGATAACTTGAAAGTGACACAAGGTGTATCGGAAATCATCGATGTGCTAGCCAATGACGCCATTGCCTACGATATTGAGGCTGCTCTTCAACTGAATCAAACTGACTACACTCTGGGCCAGGTTTCTATCATCGACAATCAGCTTCATTTCGAAGCAGCTTCGGATGTCTTTGGGCAGGAAATCATTGAATACGAAGTTGTGGATCAATTAGGCAGAGCAGTTACCGGCCATGTCGATATTACTGTCACTTCAGCTTTTCCCATCGAATTCGATTTAGACGAGACGGAACTTGATTCATTCGAATTGCTACGTGGCACTCACTCATCAATTGACACTCCAGACGGAAGTCTTCATCACCTCACAGGACTGGAGCTTTTAGACGTTGGGCTACCCCCCGATAAATTCACAATGACCACGACCGTCATTGCCCCTCCCAGCACACCCCACAAAAACTTTGGCGGACAGGTTGTATTCGACTATCAGGATGAACGCAACTTCAAATTCGCTGGCATACTTGCAAAGAAGAAGAGGGCTGTCATCGCCGAGGTAAGGAACGGCCGGACGTTCATTTGGAATTCTCGACGCATAAATACACCCGGCGATACTCAGTATCATCTCAAACTTGTCGTGAATGGAAAACAAGTCCAGTTGCTCATTAACGACTCGGAATATATTTCTCGTCAATTTGCACAACCTGTCACGTCCGGAAGCATCGGACTGAAAGGCCACCGCCGCGGCTCGATTTTTGGCGATCTCAGGCTGGATAATATTAATCAGCCTGCAGTGGCCTTAAACGATTACCACAAAATCCCAGTCCATCAGAACGTTACGCTCAATTACCTGATGAATCTACCTCCTGACGTAAAGTTAATGTCTGCCTCGGCAGCGCAGGGAACGGTACGAATTGAAAACGACCAACTTATCTACCGTTCCGCTGCGCATCATTGGGGGCCAACGACCGTTGATTATGAACTCCTATATCCAAACGGAACTCAGGTCTCCAAATCACTACCGCTCGCACCAGGTGTCGACTATCCAGCAACCGCCCAGCTAACGAAGTTTGGCCACCTGGAATCTGACATCGTGATGAATGATCTCGGATTTCATATTCAGGGCAAGGAGTTCTTCCAGGAAAACCAGTACCCGCTTCCATTGGGCGGTTATGAGAATGTAACTAACTTTAATATGCTGTTCCTCAATGAGTTGCTCCCGGAAGATTTTGACCTCCTCATGCAGTCTCAAAGCTCCAGTCGGGCAGATTTCGCTGAAGAGTCTGTCATCTTTGATTATCGAGATCAACTCAACTATAAATTCGTCGGCATTAATCGTGTCGTGCGATCCACTCAGTCCTCAACACTCGTTGGTACGATCGTCAATTCGATCTTCTACCCCGTAAATACATACTGGCATGTCGGTGAAGTAGTTAACGGAGAGCAGCGTATCTTAAAGCAGACGCGCCGGCGTCTAAATCTGAACTCAAATCTAAATGTGAAACTACAAGTTCGGGATAACCAAATCGCTGTCCTTGCAAATGGTTCCAGAATCACAAGCTACGAATTCTCAGAACCCCTAAACTACGGGGCCATCGGAGCATACTCTCCGTACTTTGATCGAGCGTATCACACCCTTAGCGTTTTAGATCCCAACTCCCTACCGGACGCCGCTGCCACTAATACTCATCTCGCTGGTGACATTTGGCACGAGCACAGTGGTCATCTAGAGGTCCAACCGGATCCACACGGTTTTTCGGTTCATATACTCGATGAACCTTTTGTTGGCCCACGACAAATCGAAACCTATCTGACTACGGTCACCAATACAGAGGATGATCTCGCCAATGGCTTTGTTATCTTTGACTATGTGGACGAAGAGAATTTCAAGTTAGCCGGAGTGAAGGCTGGAAGAAAATCCATGCTTATCGGGGAGGTGATCGACGGCAATCTCCAAGTGTTACGTTCGAGAGACCATGTGATGTTTATCGGCGAGGAGATCAAGCTACTCGTCTCCATCGATCAATCACTGGTATCTTTAACCGTCGACGATGAAGCAGTAATAACTTATGACTTTGCCGACGACGATCTGGCCCTGCCGTTTGGATTCGCGACGCAAAAAAGTCCCGCATATTTCAAAAACACACGCATCGGTTAAGCTAAATGTAGGCTTAAACTAAAACCTAGCTTTTAACTTTCTTAGGAAGCCCGTTTCGGATGTTTCTTCGAATAAGCATTCTGTTCGTCACCTGTCTCACAACAGGCTTAGTGCACGCGCAACACGATCTCGACCGCCTCCTACCTGCGACCACAGCAGCGGCGTTCAAGATCAATCACGCCGGGCAGATTGTCGACGACATTCTGGCTCATCCACTCGTTCAGGCGGCCGAGGAAGCCGGAGCCTATAAAGATGCTTTGCCGGAACAGCAGGCCGCCCAATTGAATGCCATTAAGGCTCAAATCAAAGCTTCAATCGGAGTTGAATGGAACCAAGCAATTGCTCAACTCACCTCGAAAGGAATTGTCCTAGCCTACGATCCACCGACAAACGGAGTCAGCCTCATTATTCAGGGAGAGGAAGAGACATTAACCAAGGTATTTGACATCCTGTATAAGACCATCGAGCCAATCGTCGCGCTCGGCGGAAAGTCAATCAACAAGGGGCTCTATCGGGATACCATTACTGGCTACCAAATCGACGACCTTCGTTTCGCTCTCTACGAAGGCACATTTGTGATGACAAATTCCCGGGACCTCGGAAGATTCACGTTAGATGCTTTGCTTGGCGAACCACCAACCAACACGCTGGCCGACAATCCGACATTTCAACAAGCCACCGAGTCGACCAAGCCGAATGACTACTCCGTTTGGTTCTGGGCCGACTCCAAACTTGCCGCTCAAACGGGAGGCGGGGATCAACTCGATGAATCTATGAAACAAAACATGCTGGCCGAATTGCTCTTCGGCGGTATCACCAATCAGCTGAAACACTCGCAGTACACCACTGCCACGCTCGACTTTAATAAGGAACAACTCCGATTCGCATTTCGAACTGCACACGATCAGGCATGGATTCCTGAGCGTCGACACTATTACTTTGGGGCAGATGGCAAGGGAGAGGCGCCACCTCTACTCCAACCCAAGGGAACGATCTCATCGATCTCCATGTACCGCGATCTGGCACCATGGTATCTCTTAGGACCCGAACTATATACACCCGAAGTCAATGAGCGAATCGCTCAGGCCGATTCTCAGCTATCGACTTTTCTAGGTGGAAAGGACTTTGGTGAAGATATTCTTGGCGCTCTGGAACCTGGCTTTCAAATTGTCGTCGCCGATACTGAATTCGACGAAGGTGCGCCTGTTCCGGATCTTAAAATTCCTGCCTTCGCCATGGTGGCCAATTTACGAGATCCAGAGGTTATTAAGCCTGAGCTACGGCGACAGTTCATTAATTTTGTTGGCTTCTTGAATCTGGTTAGCGGTATGGAGGGTGGCAAGCAGTTGGACATCGATATCCAAAGCAAAGATGACAATGTCATCCTCACCACTGCCTTTTTGAAGCCTCAGCCTAATCAGCCAGTCTCCATCGAATACAATTTCACTCCAACGCTGATTATGACAGACGAGTTATTCATTTTAGCCAGCACCAAAGCATTGGCCTCGAACCTGCAAGATCCAAAGGTAGCAAAGGGCAGTAAGGCCAACCGTTCTACTATCAACTCCCAGTTCCAACTTTATGGTGCTGCCTTAAAACACATCCTCGAGAAAAACAAAGAGTTCTTAATTACCCAAAATATGCTCGATAAAGGCTCCACTCGTGAACAGGCAACAGACGAAGTCACATTAATACTTCAGGCCACCGAGATACTAAAAATGCTCGAAATCAAACTCGAGCATACCGACTCTGAACTCACCTTCACTTTCGATATGTCCTTCAAGGTGGAGTGAATGCTATGAAGCCATACGTGGACCCCCAATGGGCCTGGGCGGAATTTAAGCCAACCGAATCTGATCCCTGGAATGAGCACAAAGTCGCACATCTTTTTCGTCGAGCTGGGTTTGGTATAACCGGTACGGAATTATCAAATTCAATCGACGCCGGATTGTCTGAGACCGTCCAAAGTTTAGTCCACGAGAGCGGCGAGCCCGAAGAATTTCAACGCGATATGCAAGCCATGACTCGGTCGCTCGTTGCGAGCAGTGACCCTGCCAATCTCTCCTACGGCTGGCTTTACCGCATGCTCAAGTCCACCGATCAGCTCCGTGAGAAACTCACGCTGTTTTGGCATGGCCACTTTGCCACCAGTGCCGAAAAAGTTGCAGATGCTTTCATGATGCAACAACAGAATTCCATGTTGCGACAGCATTCACTCGGTAACTTCCATGACTTAGCACAGGGTATCTCCAAAGACCCGGCGATGTTGCTATATCTTGATTCAGCCACCAATCGCAAGACTCATCCCAATGAGAACTTTGCTCGGGAATTGATGGAATTGTTCTGCCTGGGTGAAGGAAACTATACCGAAACAGACATCCGGGAATTGTCTCGGTGCTTTACCGGATGGGAAGTTCGTAATCGAGCTTATCGATTCAATCGGTACCAGCACGACTTCAATGAAAAATCGTTTCTTGGAGCGTCCAAAGCTTTCTCTGGTGAGGAAGCTGTCACCCATGTTGTAGCTCAAAAATCAGCACCTAAGTTTATCGCTCGTAAACTTGTTCAATACCTGGTCATGGACGAGCCTCTCGCCGATGACGAACTGATCGAACCTCTTGCCAATCAACTGGAAGAAGATGACTTCGAAGTCCTAGGAACAATCAAACGAATCCTGCTTAGTAATCTGTTCTTTTCCGAACATAGTTACGCACGCAAAATCAAATCCCCGGTCGAAATGGTAATCGGATTAATGCGATCGCTTGATATGAATACAAAACTACCAGACCTCCATCGCACATTGGGCGAAGTCGGGCAGGCTGTTTTCTATCCCCCTAATGTAAAAGGCTGGGAAGGTGGCCGCATTTGGATCAATTCTTCGACTCTTTTGGGACGATCCAATCTGATTCATTCCTTACTCACCACTCCAAATACGACGTTTGGAGGAGAGGACATTTCCGGGCTATTAGCCTCGAGAGAAGTGCACACGATGCAACAGGCTCTCGATCACTTTGAAACATTATTGTTGGCCGTTCCGTTGGGTAGTCGAGTTAAACAACAGATCCTATCCGCCCAACAAACAGCGCCGTCTGACGATTCTTTTTCGAATCTACTCCATCAGTTAGCAACGCTTCCTCAATTTCAACTGAGTTAACCCCATGGCCAACACACAATCCTTATCCCGACGTTCGATGATGCTCCGCTCTGCTGCTTGCGGAACTGTAATGTCCGTCGGAGCCAACACAGCAGTGTTGCCTTCCTTTCTGATGGGCGCACCACAGTCAACCACCGAAAATGTGCTAGTTGTTCTACAGCTCAGTGGAGGGAACGACGGACTCAATACGGTCATCCCATTCGACCATCCTGTCTATCAGAAGAATCGCCCTAGCTTGGCAGTTGGTAAAGATCAGGTCTTAGCTATTGAAGAGAATCTGGGATTTCATCCCGTTGCAACCGGCCTTAGCACATTGCTGGAACAAAGCCAATTGTCCATTATTCAAGGCGTAGGCTATCCAAACCCTAATCGCTCGCATTTCGAATCGATGGACATTTGGCATACCTGCCGTCGTAAAGACGCAGTGCGAGATGAAGGCTGGATTGGGGCAAGTGTAAATCAACATTTAACTCGACAGGACAACGACACTCCGATCCTCCATCTAGGGTCAGAGAAGCAACCTCTCGCCTTAACCGCGACGGACCCGCGTTCCATTTCCATCCGATCGCTCGACCAATTTAAATTACAGGCTAATCAGGAACAAATTACCAGCGTCGTACAAACGACCAACTCTGACGATGACTCCAACGCCTTGCTCGGTTTTCTACAATCCTCTACCGCCTCTGCATTAAAGACAAGTGAGCAATTACTACGATCGGCTGCATCCAAAACCCGAGATAACGATGGGGCAGCTTATCCGCAGCATCGGTTAGCTCAAAAGCTACAAACGATCGCCAAGCTCATTGATAGCCCGCTTAAGACCCGAGTTTATTATGTAACACTTGATGGATTTGACACCCATGCCCAGCAGGCCGGTGCTCACGAGAGCCTGTTAGGCCAGTTAAGTTCTGCGTTAGCGGCCTTTGTTGCGGATTTGAAACAACGCCAACAGGGTCAGCGTGTGACCACCATGGTCTTCAGTGAGTTTGGCCGCCGTCTGGCAGAAAATGCTTCTAAAGGCACGGACCACGGAGCAGCTGGGCCTATGTTTCTGGCGGGTGAAGGCATCTTGCCTGGATTGATCGGCAAACATCCTTCACTAACTGATTTACAGCAAGGTGACTTGAAGCATCAATTTGATTTCCGACAAGTCTATGCGTCGGTTCTACAATGGATGGGCTGGGAAGATGACGCTCTGGGCAAATCATTTAAGCCACTCGAGCTCTTTACATAAACTGTGTTCCATCGAGCTGCTTGCCGATATAAACCAATGAGTAGCACTTCGTTTTTCTGTTACTATAGACAGTATTGGAACACACTGTGTAAGAGACCATTATGTTATCAATTCAAGATCACGGAGCCAAACTTTGCGACGGGCTAACCCGGCGTGAAGCCTTGCGCGTAGGTGGCATTGGACTCGGCGGTCTATCACTGTCAAATCTGCTACGGAATCGAGCGTTAGCCAATCCCGCCACAACATCCAACATTTCAGGATTCGGGAAGGCCAAATCTATCATTGTCTTTGGCTTGGTCGGGGGACTTCCCCAACATGAAAGCTGGGATCCCAAACCCGATGCACCTGAGGAAATCCGCGGGGAATTTGGTACAACCAGTACGAAAACCCCAGGATTTCAGATCGGCGAATTGATGCCCAAGACGGCTCAATTGACTGACAAAATTGCAGTTCTGCGTTCGGTCGTCACTAATGACAATGCTCATTCATCGAGCGGTTATCAAATGCTAACAGGCATTGAACATAGTCCTCTTAACCGGGAAAGTGCTTTACCCGGCCCCCCTAACGACTATCCCAGTCTAGCTGCCGTGATCCGCGCCTTACGTGAAGACAAAGGCCTGCCCTCCTCTGTTGTCATACCCGAACATATTTGGAATGACGGCAACAAGCCCTGGCCGGGACAGGATGCAGGGTTTATTGGCCGCGCTCACGATCCTTGGTTGATCAAATGCTACCCGAATGAAAATCGCTTTGATGTGCCTGGGATGACATTGGCTGAAGAATTAACTCAACTGAGAGTCAACAATCGTCAATCGCTGTTGTCGCAGATCAATCAGACGCAAAACACTCTGGCTGAATCAGAAGCAGTTCAGACATTTAATATTCATTCTCAGAAGGCTTACAGTCTGCTAGGCTCTGGCGCCGCCCGTGACGCTTTTGATTTATCACAAGAGTCTGATCAAACTCGCGAGCGATATGGAGAAGGGCGGTTTGCTCAAAGTTGCCTATTGGCACGCAGGCTGGTTGAAGCAGAAGTGTCGTTGGTTCAAATCAACTGGACACGCGTAGTCGACGATCGCAAGTTTGAAAATCAAGGAGGCTGGGATACCCACAAAAAGCACAGCCAGTCTCTCAAAGAACACCTGATGCCGAGTATGGATCAGACGTTTAGCGCATTGGTCGAAGATCTGGACCAACGAGGTCTGCTCGACGAAACGTTGGTTATTATGTTCAGCGAATTTGGACACACTCCGAAATTTAATGGTAATGCTGGGCGAGACCACTGGGGAAATGTCTTTTCTGTCGCTTTAGCTGGCGGCGGAGTGCAGGGCGGCGCAGTACATGGCGTCACCGACAAACAGGCAGCCTTCCCAATCGAAGGTGCTGTACGACCACGGGATTTATTGGCTACCGTTTATCACCTGATGGGCTATCCTCCGCACACCGAAGTCTACGATCCCGTGAATAGGCCGATTCAAATCAGTCGGGGTGAAGTCATTCAGGAAATCCTCTGACTCGCAACGATAAGTAATGAAAAAAGCCGCCCTGTCATCCAGAGCGGCTTCTTTTATGCATATAGTTATCAAGTGGTTTAATACTCGAAGTCAGGATTTAAGCCTGGCATTGGAATCGGGTATTTCCCATCTGCTAAAGACTGCAAGACGGAGTCTCCATCAAGCGTCAGATTTTCAATGCCCTCACCAAAGTCGGCTTCATGGTTAAGCATGTCATCAATCGTAACGTTCTGACCAGTGTGAGCAGCCAGACGTCCCATCGAGGTCACTAGGCTTGCCATTGTACCCCGTGGAGCTTCGTTGTACTCCAGATCATTTCGAATCGCGTCGATGTAATGATTCCACTCGAGTTGATATGGATTCGGCTCAGGCTTACCCCAGTCCCATGCCAGATTCTCTTTGACCATCGCATGGCCGTTATAAATCCGAGCTTTGGAAGGAGCGTGTCCTGATTGAGAAATCACAGCAATCCCTTTGGAGCCATGAGCATAACTTGCAAATTCGTTATGACATCCTGGAATCGTTCGCCCGTTCATAAAGGCTTTCGTACCATCTTCAAAAGTGTACTCGATCGCATAGGTATCGAAATTCTGATCGATGTTATCACCTCGGTAATGACGTCCGCCAGAAGCCTTCGCCGAAACCGGCCAGGCATCCTTCATCCAGCACATTTCATCAATGTTGTGGATCAAAAAGTCTGACACAGCTCCACCGCTAAGCCACAAGAAACCATGGAAGTTCTTAATCTGATACATCAGATCTGAGATACCTTCAGGTTTTGGAGGTACAGCGGCATATCCGGTCGGTCCTGCCATACGGTAGGCTCGCAACATGTTGACTTCACCGATTTCACCATTTTGAATTCGGTCAAAGAGCTCATTTCGAGCATCGCAGTGGCGACACATTAAACCCACAGCCACCTTCAGATTTTTCTCGGTGGCTTTTTCTGCCAGGTCAAACATCTTCTTGGAACCGGGACCATCGACCGTCACGGGTTTTTCCATGAATACGTTTAGGCCTTTTTCAATGGCATAACCAAAATGGAGCCAGCGGAAGGCGGGAGGAGTTGTCAGGATCACAACATCGCCAGGATTGAGACAATCCATTGCCTTTTTATAGGCATCAAAGCCCAAGAACTTTCGGTCATCCGGCACATCAACGGACTTAGGAAATTTACGGACGAGACTTTCATAGCTAGCTTTCTGGCGATGTTCAAAGACATCTCCCATGGCAACTAGTTTGATTTTCTCTTCCGGAACGCTCAAGGCATTCGAGGCAGCACCTGTTCCGCGACCACCACAGCCAACCAAAGCAACCTGAATCGTACCATCGACGGCAGCGTGCACTGGAGTAACTGCAGATAAAACACCACTTGTTGCAGCAACGGCGCCTGTGGTTTTGAGGAAGTCGCGTCGTGAGTTATTACTCTCGCTCATCGTATATTTCCTTGTCTCTTTCTATTTAACTTTTAATAATTGCATGCCTGAATTTTAAACCACACCAACGACGAATACCATAAACCGACTCCGCCGAAGCGGTCGTTTATTCTTCAGGGTTGTCTTTGTCAAACTGAAGTGGAAGTGCCTTATCCCAGATTGCTTCCAGAGCTTCTTTACTTGGAGATTTCAGAGGTCGTACTATCCGTAACCCAACATGAAGAGCATCGGTGTGATACCAAATACTCTGCGGTTCCTGCGGATCCTGGTACTTCCAGTCTTCGGTCGATCCGAGCCGAGCCGCACTACGTAGTAATTCCGGATCATCCTGCCAACTGCCGCCTCGTACAACTCGCGGATATAATTTCAGCGGAACATTAACCGGATTGAGTGCTCCAGACTTCGTCTTACCATAAAACTCGGTATCATGCTGATCCAGCACCCATTCAGCCACATTGCCATGCATGTCGAATAACCCCCAAGGGTTTGGTAGTTTTTTACCTACCTTTTGATATTTGTCGTTCGAGTTTTCGTAATACCAGGCATAGTCATCAATCTTCGAGGCGTCATCACCCCAGCTATATCGAGTCGTCGTGCCTGCTCGACATGCATATTCCCATTCTGCTTCTGTCGGCAGCCGATAGTACCGTCCCGTTTTGGCTGACAGCCATTTACAGAAGGTTCGGGCCGCATGCTGTGTCATGCTGATCGCGGGATAGCCCCGTTTCCCCATTCCAAAAGTCATATCTGTATACGGTGCGGTCGGCTTGGAGATTGTCAGCGGGTCGGCAAGCTTATCTCGTTCATTCGCTGCACGGCCATACACTTTACGAATTTGTATATCGATGTCCGACATCCAAACTTCGTAAACATCCCAGGTTATTTCAGTCTTACCCATCCAAAACGGCTCAATGGCAATCTCGTGCTGAGGGCCTTCATCATCGCCACGACCTTCTTCATCATCAGGGCTACCCATGATGAACTTACCGCTGGGGATTGGTACAAGTTCGATTTTATTTCGGGTATGTTCGACTACTTCTGCATAAGGCTTCATCTCCTTTTCAGAGGAAGCTACGCTTTCAGGAATTTCAATCGGTGCCGGGTGATCGAGCTGAGCCTGTACTGCCGAAGTCAGAAGGGTAATTACGAGAAGGGTAGAACTGAGGGATTTCATTAGGAAACAACCGCTGGCGGAATATGTGTGATGTTTAACTTCCTATTATAGACACGGTATTCGCATGTGCGAATCGGGGCCAACCGCTAGGAAAGCATCTCGTCCATACCACGGGAATTCTCATTGAGCATATTCACCAAAGCAACAAATTCGCCACCATAAGCGAGTAAGCGAGCTCCCTGCTGGTAACGTTTCTTTCCTGTTTCCACATCACCAACGGGCAATCCCCAGGCTTTTCCGTATTGCTGACAAAGAGCCGCTACCTTTTCAATCGCCTCTTCCAACGTGAAGTCCGCGTTGTTCTTTGTGATTCTCAATTGAAGATCCCCGGGGCCGACAAACACCCCGTCCACTCCTTCGGTCGCAATGATTGCTTCTGCATTCGCCACCGCTTCCGGTGTCTCAATCTGGCAAATCAAGAATGTGTTTTGATTGGCCTGAGATGTAAATTCGTTTGCGTCTGAAAACTGAAATCCATTGTCTTGTCCAACACCATCAATGCCTCGTTCACCAAGTGGAGGAAACTTCAGGCTGTCACGTAGATAGACGGCACGATCAACGTCATTTACATGAGGCACCAGCATGCCCGCTGCACCATCCTCCAGATGACGATATAGAGTCACTTTATCTATCGAGGCGGGACGTAACATGCAGTCAATATCGTATTGATGGCAATAAGCATAGACCGCCTGTAGCTCTCGGACATCCCAGGCCCGATGCTCCGTATCCAACCAAATCGCATCAAACCCTGCATCTGCGGCATGAGCGACGTAGAAGGGCAGAAAATGCCCCATCGAACAAATCTTTACAAGTTCGTTGTTCTTTAGCTTCTCAATCGTTTTACTTCGTCGCACTTGGAAATACCTCGGATTTGATGGAAGTTTACATGCTTCATTTCAGTGTTGAATATCGTACCATGTAGACATACAAAAAGTAGTCAGGCTTTCTACTGAATCGCAGTTCACAAAGTCTCAGATACTGCTGGATGCAATTTGCCAGCATCGGAGGGAACTAATGCTTCGCAGCGTAACAATTGATAACAAGTTATTGAATTACCTCGTAGAAGTCATCAACAAGGAATTTGCAACGGGCGAGGAAATGACTCGTAGCAAACTCTCCAACGCAATCTGGGATTATGAAAAGGGTGCCATCGAGCAAGAAAAGGACGAGCAGGAACAATGAGTAAAGGCGGCAAATCCTCATTCGCGTTCTTCACCGTCCTCTGTACACCCAGCTTGCTCTTGGCCTCTGAAAGTGGCGGAGTTGGAGCTATCGACTACGGTGTTCTAGGGCTTTATATCCTTGGCACAATCTTCCTAGGCTATTTCATCTCCAAGAAGCAGCAAAGTCGATCCGACTACTTCACGGGCGGGGGCAATATGAGCTCCATCCTGATCGGAGTTTCCTTGTTTGCAACGTTGCTTAGTACGATCTCTTATCTGGGGATGCCTGGAGAAGCCGCAGGAAAAGGCCCCGTTCATTTCGTTGGTCTGATCGGACATCCACTCATCTTCATCATCTTCGGGTTACTAATGTTGCCGAAGTATATGAACCATCGAGTTACCAGTGCCTATGAATTGCTCGAAGAAAAGCTCGGAATCGAATTTCGTTTGAGTGGCGGAATCATGTTTCTCATTCTGCGTCTGATTTGGATGGCCGTCCTATTGAAGGCTGCTGGGGATGCCATGATTACCATGCTGGATATTGATCAAAGCTGGAGCTTACTGGTTGTTGCGTTGATCGGATTAGTCGCGATTATTTACACATCACTCGGTGGACTACAGGCCGTGGTCATTACTGACGCGATGCAAACAATACTGCTGTACGGAGGGGCGGTCACTGTTCTGGTAATTATCACGATCGACTTTGGCGGTTTCAGCTGGATTCCAACTGAATGGCCCGATGACTGGGAAGACCAGCCATTTTTTCCGGACGACCTTACGACGCGTGTATCTTGGTTCGGCTCCATTCTTACCGGCGTCATCTGGTATGTAGCAACCCTTGGTAGTGATCAAACTACCGTGCAACGCTTTATGGCCACCAAGGATGCAAATAGCGCCCGCAATGCGATCATTTGGCAGCTCGGAGTCAGTGTTGTTGTTGGTATTACGCTTTGTTTCGTCGGCATTGCCTTAATGGCACATTACAAGAAGATTGAGCACCCAATTCCGACACTCACTTCCGGAACGTGGGAGGAGTTTCAGAAATTTGAAACTACGTTTACAGAAAACCATAAAGTCAAACCCAAGGCAGGGGATATTAAGCACTTTTTGGGATGGTCTGACAAAGATGTTGATGCCTGTGAGGAATACATTCATCGCTTACAGCTCAAACCGGACCAGTACTTCCCTCATTTCATCGCCAACGGTCTTCCTTCAGGGCTCACGGGACTTGTCATCGCAGCCATGTTTGCTGCGGCAATGTCGAGTCTGGATTCTGGGGTGAATTCGATTACTGCTGTAGTTTCAACGGATTTCATAGAACGAAATCGTAAAGAAAAGCTATCTGAAAAACAGCAATTACTGACGGCCCGATTTATCGCCGTCGTCGTTGGTGTCGTGGTCGTTCTCGGGAGTGTGCTGACGGAATTTATCCAGGGAAACATCATGGAGGTCACTGCGAGCGCGGTGAACTTATTGACGACTCCAATATTCGGCTTGTTTATCTATGCGTTGTATTTTAAGAACCCTCATCGGATTGCTGTCGCGATTGCCACTACCGTTGGGATTCTTACCGCTGTCTTCCTCGCGTTTGGCGATGAAGCTGAAATTCATAATATTAGCTTCCAGTGGATTGGGCCATTCTCACTGGGAGCCAACCTTGCCGTTGGTAGTATCCTCAACCTCTTATTTAACTCCCGGGCTCGGAAGTAGGCTCCTCTCAACCCAAAATCTTATTTCGTGCCGTAAGTTCTGGGAAATTGAGTCGTTTAGTGCTATTTAGCAAGCTCCTGCTGATACTCATCTCGAGCTTTAATCTGGTCCAGCGTGCCCTGAACGTTATTCTTTATATTCTTGATTGCATCGGCCGGACTGGAAGCACTGCTTTGCTGAGGCTCGCTGCTCGACTGAACTTCCGTTTCTTCATGAGAAGTGCATCCCATGGCTGCCAGTAATATTACGAGAAGGCTAAAGCGTTTCATTTTGTTTTCTCCTGCTATTTGTTCCAGGGCATTTTGCTGATAAGCATGCCCATACCACACGTATCGGTCAAACCGGAAAACACCAGACCACCGCCGATGAATCCTGCAATCACCAAGCCAATCCAGGCTGGCTGTACCAAAGCCGACACAGCGACACCGGTTAAAACTAACGAACCGGCAGCGATCCTTACCTGGCGATCCAGCGCCATTGCTTTCCTATCACTACGATCCACATCGTATCCGGCTTCAAGCCAGGCATCGGTCCCACCTGTCACGTTGACAATATTAGCGATGTTGGCATCCACAAATTGTTGACAGGCCTTCGTACTACGGCCACCCATTTTACAGATCACATACAGCCGCTGCTCGGGATTGGCACGGGCACTCTGTATTGAATTAACATCGAGTTGATCGAGTGGTTGATTTTGAGCGAATTCCACGTGCACAGCAGCGAACTCCGCCGGTGTGCGAACATCAATAAGTTCCAATGGTGCACCTGACTGCTGCAGAGCCCTTAATTCAGAAACGGTGATTGACGCGAAGGTCATGATTCCACTCTTACCTTATAAAACCTATTAATTGACCTCTTCAGTATAGCCGATAGAAGTTCTTTACCCATTCATACTCTGTTACGTGATGGAGTATTCATCGATGCTTAAGATTTATGGATTTTCGCCTTATGCAGACTTCAAAGGCCTACTATACTTAGCGCCATAAGGTGAATAGAGACTTCGATTGTAAGCTCATTATTCGTAGCGATGAGCGTCTTATTCACACACCTTCCATGACAGATGCAACAACAATGGTAACGATAACGCTCCCAGACGGGTCAACTAAAGAGTACGACAACGAAGTAACACCTGCCCAGGTCGCCAAAGACATCGGCCCCGGCTTAGCCAAGGCTGCTATGGCCGCAGAAGTCGACGGGCAGATTGTAGGCCTCGATTATTTGATTCCAGATGGGAATGAAGCCGCTCTCAAACTCTTTACAAAGAAAGATCCTGAAGCACTGGGGGTGATGCGGCATTCAGCCGCCCATGTCATGGCTCGAGCTATCATGAAACTTTTTCCCGGGGTACAGTTGGCATTTGGCCCGACAATCGACGGCGGGGTTTATTACGACTTTGACTTAGACCATAAGTTAAGTGATGAAGACTTCGAAATGATCGAAGCCGAGATGAAGAAAATCATCAAAGCTGACGAACCTTTCGAAAGGATTGAGGCTAACCGTGAGGAAGCTCTCAATATTGTCAGCGACCTCGGTCAGGAATATAAGGTTGAACATATCCGTGACGGACTGACAGAGCACAGTCAACTTTCGTTTTATCGACAGGGTGAATTCATTGATCTATGTCGTGGCCCCCACATTCCATCTGCTGGCGCGATTGGTGCCTATAAATTGCTCAGTGTCGCAGGAGCCTATTGGAAAGGAGATTCCGATAATCGGCAACTTCAGCGTGTCTACGCGACAGCATTCTTTGACAAAGCAGGGCTAGACGAACATTTAACAAAAATCGATGAGGCAAAACGTCGCGACCATCGAACCCTCGGCAGGCAACTCGGTCTCTATCATATTGACGAAATGTCGGGACAGGGATTGATTCTATGGACTCCTAAGGGTTCCGTCATAAGAAAAAAACTGCAGGAATTCATTGAAACTCGCCTGGAGCGACAGGGATATCATCAGGTCTTCACGCCTCACATCGGGAAGCTAGACCTATACAAGACTTCGGGACACTTCCCCTACTATCAGGAAAGTCAGTATCCCGCCCTGATTAATCGTGATTATATGCAAAAGCTGGCGGATGAAGATTGCAGCTTCAGTGATCTTTCCGATGCGATGGCGGAAGGTGAAATCGAAGGTTATCTCCTGAAACCAATGAATTGCCCACACCACGTTAAAATTTACGATTCTCAGCAAAGAAGTTACCGCGATCTGCCGATTCGACTTTTTGAATTTGGGACAGTTTATCGTTGGGAACAATCCGGTGAAATTGGCGGGCTTACACGAGTCCGGGGATTTACTCAGGACGATGCCCACCTATTCTGCACTGAAGATCAGCTGGCGGATGAATTGAAGGGTTGCCTTGAGCTGGTTAAACTCGTATTCGCCTCTGTTGGGATGGAAGATTACAGCGTTCGCATAGGCCTGCGTGACAAAGATTCAGATAAATACGTTGGTGACCCCCAGGATTGGGATAAGGCTGAAGATGCATGTCGTCAGGCGGCCACTACGCTAGGAAAACCGTTTATCGAAGAAGAGGGTGAAGCAGCATTCTATGGGCCTAAAATTGATTTTGTTGTGAACGACTGTCTTGGTAGAAAATGGCAACTAGGGACGGTTCAGGTAGACTACAACCTACCGATTCGTTTTGACTTGTCATACATCGGGGCTGACAACCAGCCTCATCGCCCTGTCATGATTCACCGTGCTCCGTTTGGTTCAATGGAGAGATTTATCGGTGTGTTGATTGAACACTTTGCCGGAGCGTTTCCTCTCTGGCTCGCACCAGAGCAGGCCCGAGTGGTCGTGGTAAGTCAGAAATTCGAAGAGTATGGTCGGCAGGTTGAAGCTCAGCTACGTGAAGCCGGCATGCGAGTCAGTGGCGACTACCGCGCCGAAAAGATTGGGGCGAAAATCCGGGATGCTCAACTCGAACTCATCCCTTACATGCTGATTGTTGGAGGCCGAGAAATGGAAAACGGCGAAGTCAGCATTCGCGACCGAATTGATGGCGATTTAGGCGCGATGTCGGTGGCTGGAGCGATCGCTAAATTCGAGGACGAGATTAACAATCGAGTTGTACGCAAGACATTCAGTGGAAGTGCCGGGCTTGTATCGCGTGACGCCCAAAATGAATATTAATGTTCAATTAGTGGGATAGAGCGTTCCGACTTTTTTAAGTCTGATATTTGCTGTAAGAACTTCCCTTTTACCCACTGATGAATATAAAATTAGCTTAGCGGGATTACTGTTCCGCACATTTATTTCAACATTCAAAAAGGATATCAATCATCGACCGCGACAGTACTCGTATTAATGACCAAATTCGTATTTCACCAATTCGAGTCATTAGTCATGACGGAGAACAGCTTGGGATTATCGAAACTGACCGAGCAAAAGAAATTGCTTCCGAAGCAGGATTAGACCTGGTCGAAGTAGCTCCTAACGAACGCCCTCCCGTTTGCCGAATTATGGACTACGGGAAGTATAAATACGAGAAGAAAAAGAAAGCCTCTCGTAATACGTCGCATACCAAGACGAAGGAAGTACGATTACGACCTAAAACCGGTGAGCATGATATTCAATTCAAGGTCAACCAGGCTAAGAAGTTCCTGAAACACAAAGACAAGGTTCAGGTTTCGGTACTCTTCCGTGGGCGTGAAATGGCTCATATCGAAGAAGGCCGTAAGGTCATGAATGACGTACTTGAAGAGCTCGAAGAATTGGGCAAAGTGGAGCAGACTCCACAGCAACATGGCCGACGCATGATCGCGATGGTCGTGCCCCGCTAAGGCTTACGTCTTATCACTTGGTGAAATATCACTCGTTGGTGTGCTCAGTATAGATTGAAGTACTTCCAGAGTTTTCGCCGCCATCGTTTTAGAATCCCGACGCTCTAGTACTGCTGCGCGCCCGCGATTGCCGAGGTCACTTAAGGCCTTACGATCCTGCAAGATCGCATGCCAGCAAGCTGCCAAGGCTTGAGGGTCATCCGGACGAACCAAATGTCCACCACCGACATCTCCAAGCACTTCTGGAAATGCTCCATGGTCCGGCAATACTACCGGAACACCGTGTGCCAACGCTTCCAATGCAAACAACCCTTTGGGTTCTTGATAAACGGTCGGGACACAAAGCAAATCTGATTCATGCAATAGACCAAGTTTCCCATCGCGATCGACTGTTCCGTAATCTACGAAACAATCATCAAGCCCAGCATCCTTCAGTTTCTGAATCTGTTCTTCCGCAAACTGTTGGTTGGTGACTCCACGCCATCCGGCGAAATGAAGACGAATATCATCTGTGTCTGGAAGCTGTTTCAGTTGAATGAATGCATCGACAAGGATATGAAGGCCTTTTTCCCGAGACATCCGCGCCATGTAACCAATGGTCCTAGGGCGATTCATATCTGTGGTGGCTTTAGTAATATCCTTGGTTTCAATGCCTAGCGGTACGACGTGAATTCGATCCGCCGGTATCTGCAGCAATTCCATCATGTATTCACGATAGTATTCACTGTGAACTAGAAAACCATCTACGTTCGAGACTAAGTTTCTGAGGATGTCAATTGCCTGACTTTTGAAGGGCTCGATTAAGTCCTCCAGGAAAATGTCATCTCCCTGTAACGTGACGACGACGGGAAGTCCGAGCCGCTTCAATTCCGGTATGCAGCCACCGATGAGTAGATTGCTCAGTAAGACGACATCCGGTTTGATGTCACCGCTGAGCCACTTACATAAACGCCGCACTTCTTTCCGCTGGTTTCCATTGCGACCTTTGAGCATCGAAACCGTTAGGGCTCCTAGTGCTCTGGGGCTGATTTCGAGCCCTTTGGAGGTAGCCATTCTCAACAACCAAGGTTTGTCGAGAAAGCGATCGAGGAAAGCTGGAAGATAGCGGAAGAAGAAGATCTTTTGCTGGAGAAAGACGTTGATGCCGCCAAAAAACACCTGATCGACACTGACATCTTCTTCATCTGTGCGAATCGGAGTGTAGGTGGGGACAAGCAGAGCATCGACCCCCATCTGATTCCACGCTCTGGCTAGCGTGTTATCGTGCAAACAACTGCCGCAGTACATATTTGCCGCGCCGCTGGTCAGATATGCAATCCGCTTTATGCTCTGTCCATCTCCCATCCACCCAGCTTAATCAATAAGTGCCACCCACTCAATCGACGCCCGAAGAAGCTCGAATCCTGCCCACATTTGATACCACATCTGGTGCCACCCACTCTTATTGTTCGCGAAAACCGCCTGAAATGAGTGGGTGTCACCTATCGGGCCGTTTTTGTGTGTGATCGGAGCCATAAGTAGATCAAACTGGCCAGGCCAAGCAAAGAAATGTACCGTATGGGCCCTGACTCGAAGATGATCGTCGCAGAAACAATAATCAGTAGCATGTAGCAATGAACAATTGCAGTCCACCAAGAGTGGGTGGCACCGGATGTGCAGTCGATAGCCCAAACGAGTAGGAATAGATAGTTGAAGTAGATACCATATTCGAATGACATGCCAGTGACGGCTTTCGTATCCTCAATCGTCTGTAAAACGGCGGCCTGGTGACTCCAATGGTGTACAAAGTGAAAGGCACAAATCACATGGACGATTGCAAAAAGACAGCCACACCGCCATAGATTTTTGAACGTTTTTTGTCGATTCGCAGGATCGTCAACAAGAAACTGAACGGCGATTGCCGATGCGTAGAAAGCTAGCGAGATCCATATTGTCCAAATGACCATTTTTCGAGCTCAAAAAAACCTATTTTGGGGCTTCATCTATTAGATTTACCCCCTTTTGTGAGAGCAAGAACGAGTCTAAAATATTTGATTCCCAGTGGATGTTTTACGTCACCTAATAAGAAAGTCAAAATAGACGATGCCAAAGCAGAAAACCCACAAGGGAACCAAGAAACGATTCCGTTTGACAGCCAAGGGCAAAGCCAAGCACCGTAGTGCTGGTACAAGTCACCTGGCTGGAGCTGTCTCCAATAAGCGTAGGCGAAACCTGCGTGGAACGACAGTTCAGGCTACTTGCGATGAGAAAAAAATCGCAAAAGCACTCAACGGTTACAGCAACTAACAGTGCTGTCACCAGTCGCACATTCTTAGTGTTTCCCTAAGATCTGAATTAACTACAACCAATACCAGCCGCGTGGGCATAGAACGTTCTCAAGAGAGAAGGCCTGACGAGGTAACAAGGAGCGAAAGCTATGAGAACTACATACGGTGCAGCTCGTGCCAAGGCAAAACGCCGCCTTTTCAAACGAGCCAAGGGAAATCGAGGCGGACGTAAAAACTTACTCCGCACAGTCAAAGAAACAGAAGTACGTTCAGGTGCTTATTCTTATCGTGACCGTAAGGTCCGCGCTCGAGACTTCCGACGTCTTTGGATCACTCGTTTGAGTGCTGCCTGTCGAGCTCATGACATGCGATACAGCCAATTCATTCATGGATTGAATAAAGCTAACATCCAACTGGATCGTAAGTCACTTAGCGAAATGGCGATTCACGACCCAGCAGGTTTTGAAGCAGTTGTTGACATCGTCAAAGCTGCTCTCGCCGGCTAACGCCAATCTTCGCACAATGCAGATTGAACCAAACGTTCAGGAGAGGAAGTCAGCTAGACTTTGCTCTCCTGTTCTTTTTTAACCCTCAAATTCCTTTCAGAAACTTCAATATGGCACTGCAGGAATTTCTCGATCAACTCGAACAACTTGTCTCTGAAGCAGAAACCAATTTTGGTGCTGCCGAAAGTACTGATGCACTGGAAGAAGCTCGCATCGAATTCCTAGGAGCAAAGAACGGAAAGCTCAAAGCCGTTCAAAAGCTCATGGGGACGGTAGAAAAGCAAGACAAGCCAGTTGCAGGTAAGACATTTAATGAAACCAAAGGCCGAATTGAATCCGCCTTTGAAGTTGCACATGCGCGCATTCAGGGTGATGGGAGCGACACCGAAAGCGACTCGCAATTCGATCCTTCCCTTCCCGGGAGTGGTTTTAAGATTGGTCGAGTTCATCCCATCACTCAGACCATTGAAGAGCTCAAGGACATCATGGGCCGGCTCGGATTCTCCACCGTAGATGGACCGGAAATCGAGGACGATTGGCATAACTTTGTTGCACTCAACATCCCGGATGACCACCCGGCTCGGGATCCCTTAGAGAACTTCTATCTGGCCACAGCCGAAGCAAATTCCGGTGAGAAAAATCCGGTCGGTTTGTTATTGAGAAGTCAGACGAGTACGGTGCAAATTCGTGTCATGGAAAAAACGAAGCCTCCGATTCGCATCATCTCGCTGGGACGAGTCTACAGGCCCGATACCGCGGATGCGACTCACTATCCGATGTTCCATCAAATCGAAGGTTTGATGATCGATACCAACGTTACCATGGCTGACCTCAAAAGCGTCCTGCGTTTGTTTGCGACCAGCTATCTAGGCGACGATGTGACCATTCGATTTCGCCCTTCATTCTTCCCTTTCACCGAACCCAGCGTTGAAGCCGACTACTACTGGAATGGCCAATGGATCGAATTTGGTGGTGCCGGTATGGTAGACCCCAATGTCCTCACCGCGGTCGGCTACGATCCGGAAGAAGTAACCGGATTTGCTTTCGGCCTGGGCGTTGAACGCTTATGTATGCGACGGCATGGGATCACCGATATTCGCGAGTTTTACAAAAACGACGTTCGATTCCTTGCTCAGTTTTAATCACCTCCTGTCAGTTATTACCTTTTTATCAGACCGAATTTAATCGCCTAAAGTAGTACCATGCTCGTTTCCTGGAATTGGCTTAAACAATACGTTGCTCTCGATATGGATCGTGAAGAGCTGGAGAACCGGCTTGCCATGTCCGGCCTGAACCATGAGGGCACGGAAACTGTCTTTGATGATCTAGCCATTGACCTCGAGGTCACAAGCAACCGCCCTGATTGCCTCGGCCATATCGGCGTCGCACGAGAAATCGCTGTACTTTACAACCTACCGCTTTCCATACCCACTCCGGCTCCCATAGCTACGGGCCCAGACGTCAATGCAGACTTCAGCCTGACGATCGAATCGCCCGAACTATGCCCTCGTTACACAGGGCGCATCATCCGTGGTGTCACGATTGGTGAGAGTCCTGCCTGGATGCAGGAACAACTCCGGACAGTTTTTGCGCCGATCAGCAAAGACTGGAAGCCTGTCAACAACGTCGTGGATATCACCAATTACGTACTCATGGAATGCGGGCAGCCGCTCCACGCCTTCGATCTTGCCAAACTTCAGGGACAACAGATCATTGTCCGAGCGGCTCATGATGGCGAAGAGTTCGAGGCGATTGACCATCACACTTACCAACTAACGCCAGACATGTGTGTGATAGCGGACGCTAATCGGCCCGTCGCCATTGCCGGAGTGATGGGTAGTGCCGACAGCGAAGTTAGTGATTCAACGGTCGACGTCCTAATCGAATCCGCTGCCTTTTCTTCGATGGCAACACGTGCCACATCTCGAGCTCTCAATCTCCACAGCCCTGCTTCATATCGCTTTGAACGAGCACTCGATCCTGAAGGCATTGAATGGGCTGCCAATCGAGCGTGCGAACTGGTTCTGGAACATTGTGGTGGGACGCTGGATGAAGGCTGGCTCGATGCCGGCGCAACTGCCTGGTCACCGGAGCCCGTTATCATGCGACTATCGCAGGTCGAGAGGATTCTGGGGATTTCGATTGATCGAGAAGAAGTCAAACGCATTCTGCTCGCACTCGGCAATACAGAAACCGCCAGCGATGACGTGTCCCTGACCGTTACGCCACCGACCTGGCGAAGGGATTTAGCCCGCGAGGCGGACCTGCTAGAGGAAATCGCTCGAATCCATGGATACGAAAAAATTCCAGAGGATGTCGGCGTTCCAATGGCAGCATCCTTCAAAAGTGATTGGGATCGTGTCGCCGCCAAACTACGTACCACAATGACCGCCATCGGCTTTGATGAATCACTAACCGCCAGTGTCGTGCCTAACGAGTGGACACAAGTCTATAGCCCTTGGTCAGAAAAAGCCCCATTGCGAACTGCCTCGCCAATGCTCAAAGGTGCTGACGCCCTACGAACCAGTCTTGTTCCCAGCCTTCTAGAGGTTCGCCGCATCAATCAATCACTGGCCAACCCCAATGTAGAATTATTCGAGACGGCAAAAATCTACTTGCCGCAGGACGAAGGGCTTCCGCAGGAACAGTGGACGCTTGGTATTACCAGTGGGCAGGGCTTTGGCCATCTCAAGGGAGTCATTGAAACGGTTCTTCAGGCTTTCAAGATTGAAGGCCAGCTTGAAGTGGATTCAACCTCTCAGGATCTTTTACACGCGGATTACAGTACCTCGCTTAAATTGAATGGCGAGCATTTTGGATTTCTAGGTGAGGTGAATACAGCGGGCCTTAAATCATTTTCACTTCGAAATCCAGCCACGGTCGCCGAAATCCGCATGGACTTGCTCGTCCAACATGCCACGCTGATTCCGCAACATTCTCAATTGAGTAACTTCCCGGCTACAACTCGAGACTTAAACATCGTATTGTCAGAGACGGTACGCTGGGATGCGTTAGCAGCTACCATTCGAAACGCTGTCGAGGCTAGCTTGCTTGAGGATATTACTTATCAGGAAACGTATCGAGATCCTGATCGTGACGGGGCGGATGTAAAACGAGTTCTGTTTACTGTGAAACTACGTCGCACGGACCAGACTATGACCAGTGAAGAGGCCGATGCCGTACGTAGCCAGATCGTTGCGGCCATCGAGGCTGAATTAGGCGGCAAATTGCTTGGTTAACCTAAGTCCCCGTCTAGTATCACTCTAATTGGGAATCTGGCGTCTGAAACTCTCGGGCCGGCGGCCTAACTGATCTTGCCTGAATTGGCAAACTTCATCACAGTACCCTCCCTCTCATCTTTAAGACATTCCCTCTTCCTGTGGGTGACATATATTGGTGTCTACATACGCCTTCCTAATCTGGTTATTCCTCTCTCCAGCGGATGCAGCAAATGGTCCGGTGGTCGTGCATTTCACGGCACCTTGGTGTACGTCTTGCCAGAAGATGAAGCCAACGATCAAGTCGTTACAAACACTTGGTTATGACATCAGAACAGTGGACGTCACTAAAAATGAAGCGTTAGCCAAGCGATACGGTGTAGAAGAGTTACCAGCCACTGTTATCGTGCATCACGGAAAAATCAAAGACCGCACGCTCGGCCTTATCAGTCGAAAGGATCTTGAGGTATTCCTCCGTAAGCACCACCCTGAAAAATCGCCACCTCGAATCGTCGAACCAGTGACGACAATTTCCCGGGCCGCATTCGTAGACGGCAACTTCCAGAAAGCCACTCAGTCCCGCTGGATTAGTGTAAATCGTGCAGGTGCACCCTCATTGACACAAGTACTTCCAAACTCCCCGGGGCGACAACTACTGAAGGCAACCGTCCGGATTGAACTAAGAGATGACTCCGGAGTTTCATTCGGGAGCGGTACAATTATTCACGCTCAAAATAATCGTGCGTTAATCGCCACCTGTGGACATCTATTTCGAGGCATGCCGATGACCCAACCCGTTTCCGTGGACGTGTTTTATCCACAAGGCGAAAAGCGTGTTCAGGGGCGAATTCTGATTAGTGACGCTGACAAATATGATGTCGCCTTAATGATCATTCCCTACCAAGGAGAGATCACTCCGATTGCTCTAGACCTGGACACTCAACTCGCACGAGGCCAGCGAGTGTTTACAGCAGGTTGCAATCATGGCAACAAGCCAACTTTGCAAAGGAGTCAGGTCAATTCAATTAACCGTTACGACGGCCCGGAGAACATTCAAACTCAAGGTGCGCCGGTCGGCGGGCGTAGTGGGGGTGGCCTAGTGAATCAAGATGGAAAACTCATTGGAATTTGCAATGCTGCGGATTTGGAAGATGACGAAGGGTTCTATGTCAGTGCCAAGTATATCCAGCTTATGATGCAGCGTCTTGGCATCGCGGATCTGGTCGCCCCTTAGAATTCCACTCGCATAGGACGTTCTGCAACTCGCCCCACTTCTTCCGGCCCGCGGCGTTGTCCGTACTGTGGCCAGGCTGACAGTCCTTCCAATTCTGGCATTAAATCCACCAATTGTGAGACGAGTGTGTCGGCCAAAGCAGACATCTTTTCCGAAGAGGCCTCTTCACTGATACTCACCGCACTACGCATGATCCGCACCATCGCGGCTCGTTTCTTAACCGGGTTGTCCAAAGTGGATTCTGGTTCTTCAATCAAATTCGCCACGGGTACGTCTAATGCCTCACTCCACTTTGATAATTCAGTAAGCGTTAGATTGGCTGTTGGTTTTTCCTGTTTACGTAAAGTGCGTACATCAATGCCGGTATGCCGAGAAACGCTGCGTAGAGTCATTTCCTGCTGTTCCCGCACAAAAGCAATGCGATTCACGGCGTGGTCCGCCTGTTCAACAGGCAGAGAAAACTTCCGTTTGTGAGCTGCTGGTTTAATTTTCTGCTTTGCTCGCTTCATTGAAGACGGAGCCAAAGCATCGAGAAGATTAAATTGGAGATCTACAGTTGCCATGACAGTGGGACCTTTTCGCAAAAACCGAGTTCAGTGCTTACCCCCGTTAGACGCGCTACTTCCACGGCGCGTTCCATTGAAAAATCAAAAAAACCGTAATTTCTTTGGTAACCCTTTAGGTCCAATTCTGTTGCCTATTTGCCGCTAAAAAATGATGCCGGCTAAGAATTCAGACGATTGTCGTTGAACCTGATGTTCTAACGTTAATCATGGTTACAAATCGGCAATAACCGTTGCATAATGGACATACAAACATATTTATTTCGTAGCGAAATCAATGACAACTGAACAACAATCACAAGAACCGGATTTCACTCGTAATGACGGGCTTTTACCTGCCATTGCTCAGGATGCGGACTCAGGCAAGATCCTAATGATGGCCTGGATGAATGCGGAAGCCTATCGGGAAACAGTACAAACCGGACGAGCTGTTTACTTCAGCCGGAGCCGTCAGAGGCTTTGGCGCAAAGGTGAAGAGAGCGGGCATGTTCAAGTCGTGGAGCAAATTTTACTCGATTGTGATCGTGACACCATTCTGATGAAGGTTCGCCAAACCGGCGCTGCCTGCCATGAGGGATATGAAAGCTGCTTCTTTCGCGAGGTAACTGCCGATGGACTTAACATAATTGAAACCCGACTCGTCGATCCCAACGACGTCTATAAAAAATAATCTCAGGTTCCCCTGAGCAAATCAAAAACAAGGATTCCTCTAATGAGCGCTGATGCAAAAATTCAAGAACTAGGACTCGAACTACCTCCGGCTCCCAAGCCTGGCGGCGTATATAAACCTCTCGTCATTAGCGGTAATATGTGTTACGTTTCCGGCCACGGCCCCCTTCGTCCGGACGGTACCATGTTTACAGGTCGAGTCGGAGCCGACGTCGACTTAGACTATGGCTATCAGTCCGCACGCCAAACTGGTCTCGCAATCTTAGCGACACTCAAGGCCAATTTAGGAAGCCTTGACCGAATCAACAAAGTGGTCAAAACACTGGGTATGGTGAACTGCAGCCCTGACTTTGGCGAGCAGCCAAAAGTAATCAATGGGTATAGCGACCTGATGGCTGAAATCTTCGGACCGGACAACGGAGTGGGCGCTCGTAGTGCCGTTGGAATGGGAGCGTTACCCGGCAACATCACCACCGAAATCGAAGTGATTTTTGAATTGAATGACGAGTAATTCCTTTTTTATCCAGCCCAGATTTTCTGAGACCTCTTCATGACTGAACGACGAAAAATACTCGTTACCTCAGCCTTGCCCTACGCCAACGGCCCAATCCATCTTGGGCATCTAGTGGAGTACATCCAGACGGATATCTGGGTGCGATTTCAAAAGTTGCGTGGCCACGAGTGTATCTATCTTTGTGCCGATGATACCCACGGCACAGCGATCATGATGAGTGCTCAGCGGATCGGTTGTACCGAGGAAGAATGGATCGCCGGAATCTCCGAAGAGCATCAACGCGACTTCGCTGGGTTCGGTGTAGAGTTTGATAACTACGGAAGTACGAACAGCCCTGAAAACTATGAGCTCTGTAAAGAATTCTGGCAGGCCTTTCGTGACGCGGGACTGGTCAAAGAAGAAGCTGTCACTCAGTTATTCGATGAAGAAAAGGGCATTTTTCTGGCGGACCGGTTTGTTAGCGGATCTTGCCCGAAATGCGGTGCGGAAGAACAATACGGTGACAGCTGTGATCAATGCGGCGCAACCTACAGTGCCCGCGAAATCATCAACCCTATCAGCACGCTTTCAGGGACTACGCCTACGGTAAAAACCGCTGACCATCTGTTCATTCAAATTGAACAGTTTCATGGATTCCTGGAAGAATGGACTCAGTCCGGCGCCCATCTACAAACTGAAATCGCCAACTATCTCAAAGGACACTTCCTCAACGAGCCTCTTCGGGATTGGGATGTCTCTCGACCCCAGCCTTATTTCGGTTTTGAAATCCCTGATGCTCCCGGCCACTTTTGGTTTGTGTGGTTTGATGCACCCATCGGCTATATGGCTTCCACTAAACAATATTGTGATCGTACCGGTGAAGACTTTGATGGGTGGTGGAAAGATCCAAATACGGAAATCCATCATTTCATCGGAAAGGACATTACCTACTTTCACACGTTGTTCTGGCCTGCGATGCTCAAGGTTGCCAATTTCAACTTGCCAGAGAAAATCCATATTCATGGCTTCCTGACCGTCGACGGGAAAAAGATGTCTAAGCGAGACGGTACCTACGTCAAAGCGGAAACATACCTCAAACACCTCAATCCTGCTGCACTACGTTATTACTATGCATCCAAACTCAATAACCGTGTGGAAGACCTCGATCTCAACCTTAAAGAGTTCACTACCAAAGTGAATACTGACCTGGTCGGGAAAGTCGTGAACCTTGCCAGCCGGACAGCGAAATTCGTTCAGGAACTTGGTCTAGCTGAAGCATACCCAGACGACGGAGGGCTATTTCAGCAGGGAGCGGAAGCAGGTAACGCTATTGCTGACGCCTATGAAGCCTGTGAGTTTAATCGAGCCATGCGGTTAATCATGGAATTAGCCGATCGTGCCAATCCATACGTGGAGAGCCATGAACCATGGAAACTAAAGAAAGACCCCGAGCGTCAGCAAGAGCTTCAAGCTGTCTGTACTGTTGCTCTGAACCTATTTAGACAAATCGCCATTTACCTGAAGCCTGTGCTTCCTGAAATTGCCGAAAAGACAGACGCTTTGCTCGGTGAGCCAATCACCGACTGGGCACAAGCGGCGACTCCTTTGACAGGATCTCCCGTTGCTAAATTTGAACATATGATGAAACGTATTGAAGAGAAAGACGTCGATGCCATGATTGAAGAGTCCAAAGAAGAAAATGCCGCTGCAGCAGAAACTGCGAACGAAGCACAGTATGCCGATAGTCCTCAGCCACTGATTGATGAACCACTGGCTGAGGAAATTACATTTGATGACTTCATGAAAGTCGACCTGCGTGTCGCCCGCGTCGTCAAAGCCGAACACGTAGAAGAGGCCAACAAGCTTTTGAAACTGACACTAAGCTTGGGCGGTGATGAAACGCGGCAGGTTTTTGCCGGTATTAAGAAAGCGTACAACCCAGAGGACTTAGAGGGCCGATTGGTCGTCATGGTCGCAAATCTCGCTCCCCGCAAGATGCGATTTGGCGTCAGTGAAGGCATGATCACCGCAGCAGGACCTGGCGGAGAGGAAGTCTTTATGCTGGGTATTGATGAGGGAGCCCTACCCGGACAGCGAGTTCACTAACGCTGGCTTATCCGTCACCCGCTTCCGCTGCGCCCAATCGCTTCCCGTCTGTCATGACTGTAACAGGCGGGAAGTCTTCTTTTGCCAAATGAGTAGTCACGGCCGACGCAGCCCCAACTCCGCGATCATGAGGACTATCAAATCGGAGCGTACTGTAATCCACGTCATTTTCTTCCTGATACATATGGAGCGTTTGAGTCGGATAAGCAAACTGCACATCCAATTGCTGAGCGACTCGAATGATATCCGTAAGCAAACGGTGACGCTCTCTTAGTTCTGTCGGCCAGTCATCGCACTCAAAAAACATATAGAGCAGAATATCGATACTGCTTGCACCCAGCTCGTTGACATACACCTGAAAGTAATCCTTTCGCGTGTATGGATGCCGTTTAATCAACTCTCGTACCGCTTCACAAAAAGCATCTAATTGCTCTGGCGTCGTGTCGTATTGCACTCCTAATTTGGTAGTAAACCGCCGAAATTCCCGCTTGCCCATGTTATCCACAACGGCGGTTGTAAGTCGGCTATTCGGCAATACCATGACCGAATTGTAAAACGTACGTACCCGCGTGCTTCGCATCCCCACATTTTCAACCGTCCCTTCCACTCCGTCAGAGACAATCCAGTCGCCGATTTCAAATGGTCGATCTGCTAACACTGTCAGTGAGCCGAAGAGATTGCTTAATGTATCCTGAGAGGCAAAGGCAAGAGCGGCACCCCCAATTCCAAGCCCACCGATTAGAGCTGTCACATCCAACTGGAACACGTCTGCAAATAAGACCAAACCAACACAAACGGCAAACGCTTTAAAGGCCTTACGCAATAACGGGACGAGCAGATCATCGAAACGAGTTTCCGAAGCGGTGGCCTTCCTGGCGATCATGGCGGCAACCCAGTCAATAAATCGGAATGCCGTCCAAACTGCTGCAACAACTGTAAAAAACTTGAGAGCCACTGTGACAATCAACAGCAAACTCAAAGGCAACCCAATACAAAAGGCACCCCAATACCAGACAACGGCCTGAGCCAGCAATCCTACCGGCTTCCACACTTTACGCTCATTGGTGCGGTCATCCGCAGTCTCTTCCTGAGCGTCGCCTCGACGTAACCAGCCAACCACCATTCGAAGGAGTCGACGAACACAGAGATCCGTCAGAAAGCCTAAGAATATCAGTACGAGACATCCAATCCATTGATAGTCTGCAAGTAAAAACCGAGTTGTCTGTAATGATTCGGGAAAGAGCTCACGAAATCCCTCTGCCCAATGTTCGTGTAATTCCAGAGTTGGGCTGAACTCAAATGCCTCTGTAGATTCTGGCTCTTGTGCCGTGGCCGGCATCACAAACATACTAATCGTGCCAGCAAGTACGATGGCATTTATTAGCAAACGCATAGTCTAAGTCCCCACGCATAAGGATGGTTATCGCGCAGAGTATATCAACCATACGGGCTCAGTAGATAGGCCGATTGTCTTACTCATGCAGTGAATACGCCCATCGACGTAACACAGTGCGACCCAACAAAGACGTCAGTCCTACCATAGCAATGCCCAGTAGCGTGGAGAGCAATATGCTCGCGTACAACACCTCCACCTGGAAATTTTGACTCCCCATGAAAATGTAATACCCCAAACCACGATGGCTAATGCCATGCCCGGCCATATATTCACCGACGACAGCCCCCACAATCGTTAGCCCGGCCGATATGCGGGCTCCCGTCAATAAATGCGGAACCGCGTTGGGCAATTTCAATTTGAGCAACCTCTCGATTCGCCCCGCCTGATATAGTTCCATCAGTTCAGCCAATCCTGGTTCGACAGTAGTCAGTCCTGTCGTGACGTTTGTGACTACAGGGAAAATGCTGATCACCGAAACGATTACAACAACGCTACCTAACCCACCTCCAAACCAGATAATCACCAACGGAGCGATCGCGACAATCGGAACGGTCTGCAACAGGATCATGTAGGGATAGACACATTGTTTTGCAAGTCGTGAAGCCGAAAATAGCAACGCCAAGAGGATTCCCAAACAGATCGAGATTGCAAAACCTAGAAAGGCCGCCTGACCGGTCACCAATGTGGCCTGAAGTAATTCGGACGCCTTACTCCAACTTACCGTAGCAATCTCGTACGGGCTCGGAAGAATGATCCGCTTAATATCAAAGATCAAATCCACCAATTGCCAGATGGCAAGCATTCCCAAAAGGAAGCCCGCGGGATAAAGGAGCTTTTGCAGCGACACTCGCTTCATACCAGGGACTCCTGCAGGAAGGAGGAGACTTCAGCGACTGCCTGCAGATATTCGGAAGACGCTCGCAATTCCGGGTTTCGTTCTTCCGGAAGTTTGATCGATACATCCTGCTTTATATCTCCATACCTGTTCATTACTAATATTCGATCACTCAAATAGACGGCCTCGGACACATTGTGAGTAACGAACATCATTGTGACTTGCTGCTGACGCCAGATTTCATGAATGAGTTGGTTCAGCTGCTGCCTCAGCAACTCATCCAATGCTGCAAACGGTTCATCCATAAACATCATATCCGGATTGGTCACTAGAGCCCGTGCCATGGAAACACGCATCCGCATTCCCCCCGAAAGCTCACGTGGGAACTTATCCTTATCCGCTTCCGCCAATCCAACCTGACGAATGGTTTCTATAATCGTCGTATCCGAAGAATTCTCTGCTACAGGATCTCTTAGTTCCAATGGAAGCCGCACATTGTCATGTACGTTTCTCCATGGCATCAAGGTTGCGTCCTGAAATACGAACGCCGGTGTCTCAAAACCTGTTTTGAAGCTTTCTGACTCAGAAGGTACCAGTCCGGCGACTGCCCGTAAAAGCGTCGACTTGCCGCAACCGGACGGGCCTACAAGACAGCACCACTGACCTGCTGGTATTTGCAGTGATAGATCAGTCAGCACTTGTGTTGAGCCTAGCGTCACATTCAGCGATGAAATATCGATTATGTTTTTCACAAATTCGTCGTATTCGGGGGGTGATTCGGAACTGATTTAATGCTTGAATCCTTTTATAATAGACGACGTCGGCTCATCATTGACCACCAATCGCCTCGGTATTCCAAGACCATGCAAGTTCCGTCCATTCTCAATTTGCCGGATCAGATTCAAGTGCAAGGGATCATCCCTGAGGATTATAACTTGGATCAACTGGGGATCGTGATTGTAGACCACGGATCAAGACGTGACGAAAGCAATCAATATGTTAAACAGATTGCTCAGATGTTCAGGCAGCAAACAGATTTCAAAATTGTCGAAGCTGCTCATATGGAACTAGCTGCACCTGATATAGACACGGCGTATAAGTCCTGTGTCGCTCAGGGTGCTCGATATATTGTTGTCCACCCATATTTCCTCGCCCCAGGGCGACATTGGCAAGAAGATATTCCTGAACTAGCGCGTATGGCCTCTGAAAAGCACCCAAACACTGCTTGTGTCGTCACTCCTCCATTGGGCATTCATGAAGCAATGATCCAAATCATGAGCACTCGCGTTCAGAATGCTCTTCCTTCAACCTCCGAAATAACAAATGGCTAAATCGATCTTCACCATACTCCTCGTCGCCGTAAGCATGCTGACGGGATGTCGCTCTGAGAAGGCGCCAACGAAACCAACCATCACTGCATCCGAGGATTCTCTTACGAAGGTGTCGCTGCAACTTAATTGGTTCCCGGAGGCCGAACATGGAGGATACTATACAGCGGCATTATATGGATACTTTGAAGAGGAGGGGTTGGACGTTGAAATCTTGCCGGGAGGCCCCAATAGCCCTGTGATTCAACAACTCGTCTCCGGCCAGGCAGATTTTATCGTTGGGAATGCTGATCAGGTACTTACCAGTCGAGCCAAAGAATCTGACGCGGTCGCCCTGTTGGCTCCTTTGCAAAACAGCCCTCGCTGTATAATGGTGCATGAAGAGTCCGGTATAGAGACTCTGGCCGATTTGAAGAGCATGACGTTGGGGATTAGCGCTGGAAGAGCTTTCGCTCTATACATGCAAAAACACTTGCCGATGGAGGATATCAAGATCGTCGGTTACCCGGGTAATCCATCCATTTTCGCCAATGATCAGAATTTTGGACAGCAGGCCTACGTTTTCAGCGAACCATTTACCGCCAAGACTCTCGGGGCAAACCCTCGTACATTAATGGTCTCCGATATTGGCTACAATCCTTATACCAGCCTGTTGATCGCGACTCGGCAGCGAATTGAGTCTGAGCCGAAATTAATCGAGAAAATAGTAAGAGCCAGTCAAAAAGGATGGATTCACTACCTCAAAGATGCAACCAAAACCAATGAACATATTCACTCGCTAAATGAAGAAATGGGTTTGGAAATACTTGCCTTCGGAACGGAAATCCTTCAATCACTTTGTCTTCCAGACGACCTCTCGGAAGATCAGCTGGGTAAGATGACGCTAGAACGTTGGACTCAACTAAGAGACCAACTTATCGAAATTGAATTAATCGACGACACCGTCAATCCAGTCGATGCATTCCTGCCGACGAATTAGCAGTCATCTAGCAATCAGATGAAAGTCTTGGATTACCTCCCCTCAATGCTGTATTATCAATAACAGTAACCCCCTTTTTCTACGGAACAACAAAATGATACAAACCATGCTGGTGATCGGTGCCATAGATCCTTGGGCAATCGGAGGCCTCTCCATTCTTGTCATTGTGATGCTTGGATTAGTCATCATCGCCATCAAATATGGCTCTCTCTGGTTTGAAGGATATAACTGCGGAGCTCAAATAGGATTATTTGAATTGGTCATGATGGGGTTACGGCAAGTTAATCAAAAATCCATCATGAAAGCTAAAATCAAAGCGGTACAAGCGAACCTCAGAACAGAGAAGGACAAAACACCCGGTGTGGAAATCGACGGGACGTTTGTCACAACACAACGACTTGAAGCCCATTATTTAGCCGGTGGTGATGTGACCAAAATCATTGAAGCCCTAGTTGCCTCTAAGAATGCCGGGATTGCGTTGGAATTCGATCAGGCTGCGGCTATCGATTTGGCCGGACGTGATGTAGTCGAGGCTGTGCGAACCAGCGTTGATCCTAAAGTCATCAGCTGTCCCGACCCTCAACGAAGTGGAAAGGAATTCTTAAGTGCTGTTGCGAAAGACGGGGTTGAGCTCAAGGTGCATGCACAGGTCACTGTCAGGACCAATCTGGAACAATTAATCGGTGGGGCCACAGAAGAGACGATCATCGCTCGTGTCGGTGAAAGTATTATCTCCGCCATTGGCTCGGCTACTTTACATTCGGATGTGCTTCAAAATCCAGGAATGATCACTAAAGCAGTACTCGAACGAGGCCTGGATTCGCAAACCGCTTTTGAGATCGTGTCCATCGATATTGCCAGCGCCATTGTCGGTGAAAATATTGGCTCGCGTCTTCAAGTCGATCAGGCTGAAGCGGATACTCGTGTGGCGCGAGCCAAAGCGGAGCAACGGCGTGCTGAAGCCATCGCCGTAGAGCAGGAACAAAAAGCGGAAGTGGTCGGTAATCAGGCCACACTCATTCAGGCGGAAGCAGAAGTCCCCAAAGCAATGGCGGCTGCATTTCGAACTGGCAACATTGATACCAAGGGATAAGACTATGCATTCTCGAAGACTCCTTCTTACTATTTGTATTCCTCTGGTTCTTACGACGATGACACAGGCTGACGACATTACAGAGAACCAACAAAAGCTCTTAAAAACGTTTCGCGGCGAGTTTGTGAAAATTACTCCCGGCAAAGGAAAGTTTCCAAAGTCCTTTGAAATGGGAAGCGATTCAGCAACTCAATCTCCAGTACACAAAGTCACTTTCGATTACTCGTTCTCGGTCGCTAAATACGAAGTTCCTCAGAATCTCTGGGAAGCTGTCATGGGCAGTAATCCGTCTCGCTGGAAGGGCCCACGTAACTCGGTAGAGGAGCTCAGTTTCGCCGATGCAGAAGCATTCTGCAAAAAGGCTACTCAAATGATGCAGCAATTGAACTTGATTGAAAAGAATGAAGCCATTCGCCTCCCCTCTGAATCTGAGTGGGAATATTTTGCGAGAGCGGGAACGACAACGGCGTACAGTTTTGGCGACGATGTGAAACAACTGACGGATTATGGTTGGTTCACTGGGAATGCAGCAGGCAACGACCCTCCGGTCGGCGTCAAAAAACCAAACGCCTGGGGGCTCTATGATATCCATGGATACCTTTGGGAGTGGTGTACCGATACCGGCAGCGAATCCTATAAAGACGCTCCGATTGATGGCAGTCCCCGAATCGACTCAAAATCAAAAATGCGTATTCTACGTGGTGGAAGCTGGAAAGACGCGGCTGACAAATTGACCAGTAGCTATCGGTCTATTGTCCCTGCTGACTTAAAAGATGATGCCGTTGGACTCCGTTGTATCTTAGTAACGAAATAACACTCTCTTACCTTTTTGGAGATCCACTATGAGTCGCCAAACCCGTCGATCTTTTTTAGCCAGTAGCGGTGCTCTAGCTGCTACTCCCTATATATTTCAAAACCGAAGTACATTCGCTCAGGAAAACCAATCCGCCAATGATAAACTCGGCGTAGGCTGCATTGGGTTAGGTGGACGAGGTTCAGCTATTGCCAGACAAGCACTTAAGCTTGGAACACCTATTGTCGCCTGTGATGTTGATAAAAACCGGGCCGAGGGCTTCGCCAAAGGAGCTGGTAACGATTGTCCAACAACGCAGGACTATCGGCATGTTTTGGATAACAAAGAAGTCGATGTCGTGACGATTGGGACGCCGGATCACTGGCACTCGAAAATTGCGATCGATGCAATGCGCGCCGGTAAGGACGTCTATTGTGAGAAGCCACTGACGTTGACTGTGGACGAAGGCATTAAGATTTGTGAAGTCGTGAAGGAAACCGGCAAGGTTTTTCAGGTCGGTACTCAGCAACGATCTGAATACGGAGGTTCCTTCCTGCAAGCCGTTGCCATCTGTCATCTGGGATGGCTTGGCGACAATCTACAAGCCCTGTCATCTGTGGGCACTGCTCGTCAGGGAGGCCCGTTCAAAGCGGAGGAACCACCCGCCAATCTCGATTGGAATATGTGGTTGGGCCAAGCTCCGGACACCGATTACATCAAAGAACGGACTCATTATCAGTTCCGCTGGTGGTTGGAGTACTCAGGTGGGCAGGTAACTGACTGGGGTGTCCATCACACCGATATTGCTATGTGGGCCTTAGGCTTACATGAAACGGGCCCTGTCTCTATTGAAGGTAAAGGCACGTTTGATACACGTCCTAATTGCTACAATGTCGCACATACATTCGACGCCATGATGAAATTTAAGAATGGCAGCTCGATTAATCTAACAAGTGGAAAAAATGAGCTGATCATTGAAGGAACTCAAGGAAAACTTCGCGTAAACCGCGGTGGAATCACTGGGAAGATCGTGGACGATATCAAAGCGGATAAGTCCTTGCAGGAACAGCTTAACGCCAAAATTGAAGAGATCTATCGTGGAAAGGTTACACCACACATGGTCAATTTCTTTAATTGTGTAAAGAGCCGTCAACTACCGATTTCCGATGTCTTCACACATCACCGAAGTGTGAGTGTCTGCCATCTGGCAAATATTGCTATGCAACTCGGACGCAAATTAGATTTCGACCCTGGTAAGCAGCAGTTCAACTCAGACGAACAAGCCAACTCAATGCTTTCCCGAAAGCAACGTGCAGGGTATGAAATCTCGTAGAAGCCATTGATAATAAATACCGCAGGCCGAGTGCTCTCGTACTGCGGTTTTTTCATGCATCCACCTTTTAAGAATCGAGCCATGCGTATTAGATCATTTCTAATCGTTACATCCTTTTCAATTAGTCTTTTGTTAAACGGTTGTGGAGAGAAAGAGCCCGCCGAGGAACCTGCCCCTGCGCCAGAAACGGTTCAGAATAGCGCGCCTAATATCCCAGAGGATGTGCAAGATTCGCTTTCAGAATTACAGGACAAACTTGGTAATTTAACACGTGGCAATGAAGGGCCTGCTGCACCGGCGAATGACGTCGCACTCTATGGTGAAAACACGATCGACACCTCTGTTATTCTTGATGACTATCATGTTGCCGTATGGATCAACGCTGAAAAACTCCTGAAATCCCAAGTGGTTGAGTCGTTCTTTAAGGTCGCTGGTGCTGATGCACCTCCCGGATTACATCCGCTGGAAGCCCTTGAGAAAGACATCGGTATTGATCCGGAACTCGTCTCAAGTGCGCTCATTTTAGCTACCATCCCGGAAACACCGAATAATTCTATCGAAAGCCGTCAAGACGAGCTTCCGCTGGATCCGCCTGTTCTGGAAGAACCTGGAAATGAAGAGATTTTCGAAGTCATTGAAGGAAATCTCGCGATTCCGCTGGTTGAGCAGAATAATGAAATCAAAACGATAACGCCCGAACAACCTCAGATCGTGGAACCCAAAACCATACCGGCCAGACCGAATATGCAATATGGAGCTGTAATCAAATTCCGAAAGGCTGCCAATCTCTCGAATCTAATTGAAAACATCACGACCGCTCGCCACTTCGATTACGTTGACGATCAACTCGTTCCGAATCATCAAGCAGGAACCGAAGTAGAATTTAATGGCAATAAATACATGCAGGGAGCAGATGGACAACCCTCCGCTTTTCTCAAAGACGATACCACTTTGATTGTCGGCAGCGAAGCAGAATTGAAAGCCATGATGGAAGGCAAGGGTGGCTCCAACAAACTCGCTGAGATGATTGCAAAAATTGGAAGCGACAATACATTTGTCTTTGCCGCCACTACCGACGAAGTCAAAGACACCTATTCACAGTTGAATCTGTCTGAACTCGGCCTCCCCCTACCGCAAATCGGTCAGCTACTGGAAATTGCACAAAAGGTGAATACCTCACTTGTCGCATTGAACCCCGATTCGGATACTCCTGTGTTCCTGCAGCTCGCTGCCGAAGATGCTCAAGCCTCGAAGGGTATATTCATGCAGCTTAATGCTCTAACAACCTTAGCGAAGGTCATGCTACCCGCTCAGGTCCAACAGTTTGAATCCAATCCAAATACTGATCCTATTACTCTCCGCGCATTGCAGTTTGGCTCAGAACTGGCCCAGAACCTTAACGTCACCAACGAAGCTGATACTATCACGATCTCAATGACCTGGAATGCAGCATTACGAACACAATTGCTCGAGCTTGTCACTGTCGCTGCAGGCAAAACTCGTAGTGCTGCCATGTCTGCCCAAAGCAAAAACAATATGAAGCAAATCGGAGTTGCGATCTACAACTATCATTTCACCTATGAGAATTTACCAGTTGGTGAAAAGGACGGAATCAAATTCTCGGACGGCAGCCCACTGTTAAGCTGGCGAGTACACATTCTTCCCTTTATCGAACAACAGGAATTATACGATCGATTCAAACTGGATGAACCGTGGGACAGCGAGCACAACATTAAGTTATTAAATGAAATGCCGTTTGTTTATGCTAATCCTGCTCAAAAAGGCCTCCAAAATAAAACCGTATATCGTGTACCCGCCGGAGATAACTCGATTTTAGGTGGAAACTCCGTTATCGGACTTAAAGATATATTAGACGGCACTGCCAATAGCGCCATGGTGCTTGATGTAGGCCCTGAAATGGCGATTGAATGGACCAAGCCTGATTCACTGCCTATCGATGCGGCCAACGTTGTCTCGTCCTTTGGCGACCTGAATAAGGTGATCACCGTGCTGTTGTCCGATGGATCTGTCCTGGATATTCCACTGTCTATGGAGAATGACAAGTGGAAGCTGTTCTTAGATTACAAAGACGGTAAGGCTCTCGAATTGCCTCGACGCCGATAAGGCCTCTTTGAAAGTTAGACCTAATTCGCGGCAAAGTTCAGAATGCGAACGGCAGAGCCCTGACTTTTTGAATCGCGTGCTACACTAATTCGTACCTGAATTTGATGAGTCCCTGGTTTCATTCCTTCCACTAACATCACGGTCCTGGGGTAATGCAACCCTAAGCTATGTCGATGGAATAAATTAACACTTCGCCACTGGTCTTGGCCTACAACCTTTACTTCAATCGCTCCGGCGTCCGGACCAGCCAAAACATAGACCCCGAGCGACTGCCCAGTAAAGGTATAAGTAAACTGACTGTTTACCTGGCTGCCATGCAAAAGTTTCTGCCCTGCAAATGTGCTTCTGAATGAACCTTTGAGATCTTTCCAGTTGGGTACCGAGACTTTCCAGTATTCATCGTGCTTGGCCTTGGCCGGTGACTCCAACCGTCCATTCATGTAACTCCCTTGATCAAGCGGCATCTCTGGAACTACATGAGGCTTAACACCAACTGATTCCGCAGACCAACCTTGTTCGAGGATCTTCTTAATCATGGCTGTGCAAATCGCATTGCCGTAAGGCTTCGGATGAACACCTCCATAGAGCTCCCATGTTGTCTTACCTGTGTCGATTAATTCCGTAAGCTCAGAACACAAATCATTGGTTGGCACCTGATAGTATTGGCATACTCGATTGTGTGCCGCGATGGAGATTGGAACCTCACCCTTGCGGATCGTCTCCATCATGCCTGTGTTCGCAAAGTGGGTAACCACAATATCCGCATTTGGATTATGTCTGCGTGCCTGGACAATCAACCCTTCCATACCACGTAATGCATGTACCAAATCATGCCCGGCGTCTTGATCATCATTCACCGCAAACTCGATAAACAATAAGTCTACGGAGCCTTTGGATAGAACATCTCGCTGAAGTCGATGAGCTCCGGTCATCGAACAAGTCGAGGAAATTCCGGCGTTGGTAAATGTAAACTCCGTGTTTGGAAATTGCTTTTCCAGATACGCCGCCACCATAGGTCGATAGCCATTCATCTGGGTAATGCTGCCGCCAATAAAAGCGACATGCCCTTTACCCGAATCCTCAAAGACATGCTTGCTATTGTTGAGTGAACCACGTAAATGGAAGTGCTTATTCGTGGTCTGAGGAATTTCCTGAGCAGCCAGGCTCCCGTAGCAATGAAGTGTGAGACTCAGCCACACAGACAACCATAGGCGAATCATCACGCAATTATATCCTCAACGATTTTCGCATCTGCATTGACGGTCAGCTTCTGCTCCTGACCGTTATGCAGGTAATAGAGCTCTTTGTGGTCGATGCCAAACAATTTAAATACCGTCGCCTGATAATCATTAGGATTAACGATATTCTCAGCGGCCTTGTGCCCCACTTCATCGGATTCACCGTAGGTGATACCTGACTTAATTCCACCACCGGCAAGCCAGGTGCTGAAACCTTGCCCATTATGATCTCGCCCGCCGGTTTTTGGGTCACCCTCAACAACAGGTAGGCGGCCAATCTCACCTCCCCAATGCACGAGTACTTCATCGAGCATGCCTCGTTGCTTTAAGTCTTTTACGAGTCCTGCTGAAGGTTTATCAGTCTTCTTGCACGCTGAAGGCAAAGCTGTATTGAGACTGTTATGATTGTCCCATGGTTGGCCTGCATGGAATAGCTGAACAAATCTCACACCGCGTTCTACCAGCCGTCGAGCGATGAGACAGCGGGTTCCATATTCCCTAGTCGCTTCCTCATCGATTCCATAAAGCTTATGCGTCGCTTCCGTCTCCTGAGAAATATCCAATGCTTCTCTAGCCGCATCCTGCATCCGAGCAGCCAATTCATAACTTGCAATGCGGGCTTCCAACTCATGCTCGCCAGGATGCTTTTCCGCATGACGGCGATTCAGCTTACCCAGAAATCCCAAATTGGATTCCTGAACACCACCACGTAAATGCTCAGGCGCATCTAAATTCAATATCCGTGGTTCCTTCGGTCGTAACACCGTGCCTTGATAGATGGACGGCATCCATCCATTGGACCAATTATGAGTGGAATCCACAGGGTGACCGCCAGGGTCCGTCAGAACCATATAGGCCGGAAGGTTTTGGGATGCGCTGCCTAAAGCATAGGTTAACCAGCTACCCAAGGCCGGACGACCTGTCACGCCAGCAATGCCCGCATTCATATAACGGATGGATACTTCGTGGCCGTTGTACCCAGTATGCATCGAACGAATTAAGCAAATGTCATCCGCAATGGAGCCGATGTGAGGGACAAGCTCCGACATTTCCGTTCCGCACTCGCCATACTTTCGGAACTTAAATTGAGTTCCCTTGAGCACTTTAGTCGCGCGTTTAATAAAGCTAAATCCAATATCCCCGTCGTAGGACTTACCATCCAACCGAGTTAATTCCGGCTTGGGGTCGAATAAATCCATATGGGAAGGACCACCATGCTGAAACAGCGAAATCATAGCCTTCGCCTGCGGCTCGAAGTGAGGCTGCTTAGGCGTGAGATCAAACGTCTGTGGTTCGAGTTTCACATTTCGTGGAACACCCAGCAGATTCTCTTCCTGCAATAGAGTAGCCAGTGCGACCATACCAACGCCCATTGCATTTTCACGCAAAAACGAACGTCTGGAGAATTCACTTGGAGGATTTAGTTTTGTCATCGATTTATTCCATATATAGGAACTGATTTGATGTAAGTAATGCCTGACAATAGTTCGTCATAGCTTGCTCAAATGGTGATTCATTCCCAGATTCAATGAGAAGTACCACTTGTTGCTGGATAAATTCCAACGACAACGCGACTTCCTGAGTCGTTGGCAATCTGCCATAAGCCAACTGCCAGCCATAGGCTAGTTGCTCAGGAATCGTTGCCTTTAATTCATAAGCACTCAAATCCAAAGGACCGTGGAAATCGGCTTCGGAATCCCATGCTTGCTTGGATTCCGATTCGAGAACGCTGATTTTATAAACGTTGGAAAATGAATCTGATGTGTGGTTGTCTATCATATCCACTATGGCATCCAGTGTATCACCGGGTTCGACATCCACTGTGATATCGTAGTCCTGCCCGCCATGTTTGACACTCCATTGTCCTAGCTGGCCGACACGGCTACTATAAAGCGTCAGCCGAACACCATCACCATTATCAGATGGATGATGAACATTTCCTTTGATCTGCACCTTCCCTTTGATCGGAGAAGTCCAACGACGGATGGGGCTTAAATGCAGAGAGCCCGTATGGCCACTTGTCTTATTGAGGAACGAAAAGCCCAGTTTCTCATCTGGTACTTTCTCACCACCCTTCCAGGTATTACTGCCAAAAAACGGGTAGGGCGTAAAGACAACCGGTGCAATCTCCGATTCGACTTGCTGGTTCACATGGCCGTAACCGTAAGACCATGGATTCCCATTGGATAAAGCATTTTCAGGAAGGACCAAATTTAGGCCTTCGATAATGGAAGAGTCCACTTTGCCTTGTGCTTCTTGATTGAGCCGAGTGGCGAAAGATGAAGCGAATTGAAGAATGAAATCACTATTCATCATCATCAATGATTGAGTGGCCACTGTGGAACTATCCCGTTGTGTGCAATTAACCTCCATCGCCGGAGCATCAAACGCTTTAAGCAATGCTACAGGCTCAGTACGCTTCATTTGCAAATAAACACTACGACGCTGTACATCACCAGCGATGATGACCTGTCCGGACGTGTCTTTTCCAACCATAACCGGTGCTCCGAACGATGTGCCATCCAACTTACCGCTGACAGCAAGAATCGAATCACGGATTGCTTCCGCATCGAGTCGCTTCACTGGGAAGTGTGAGTAGAGCTGATTACCACCATCGACTTGGTCACCTTCAGGTGTACGGAGGGATTCCTGCAGGTAAACCGTTGAGGTCATCAATACACGGTGAAGATGCTTCAAGCTCCAGCCTTTTGCCATAAATTCATCCGCTAACCAATCCAATACTTCTGGCTGAGTCGGCAGTGAACCCAGTTTTCCAAATTCGCCAGGGGTGTCAACAATCCCTGTTCCAAAGTGATGCATCCAGAACCGATTGACCAAAACACGAGCGACTAGTGGATGCCGACCACTAGTTAACCAACGAGCGTATTGCAGTCGGCGACCGGTGGTTGGTGCGTCTGCAGCGTTATCTTTGATGGCAAAAGGGCTATCTGCAGGAGCTGCCACAGTTAGACCACCTGGTTTCACTTCGTGTTGAGGCTGACGATAATCTCCACGATAAAACAGGAAGGTAGGATCCACTTCCTTAGCCTGCTTGGTCAAAGCTCGAACATATTCATGAACTGGTTTGGTCGCCCTTACCTTGGCAACTTCTGCATCTAGCTTCTTCAATTCATCTGCATGGCCCTGATTGTATTGATACAACACACCTGGGTTGAGGTTTCCAATATTTGGATTCTTGGCAAGCAATTCCTTTTGTTCCGCAGTCCGTTTATCTCCAGCTGCTCGGTAAGCCGCTTCGAGTGGTTCGCGTAAGGCTTCATCAACCTTTTCAAGTTCAGCAGCCAGAGCCAAATCCATGTATTCAGTCTGCTTAGCATTCCTGGCGGTCACCATCTCTTGCGCCTGGGATTCAATCTCGGCAGCCTTCGCATGGTCTTCATCTGTATACAACGAGACAGCTCGATTCCCAGGCACCTTCCAACGCTTCGGATTTAAGGCCGGTTCGAATACTGCTCGTAGCCGATAATAATCTTCCTGGGATATGGGGTCGTAACGATGGTCGTGACATTGGGCACAACCAACACTCATACCCAGTAAACCTGTAGACACAATCTTCACTGTGTCGATGACAACCTGATTACGCGTCTCATCCGAGTTAGACTGCCCCGTACCATCGGCGGCCATGCGTAAATAACCTGTTGCCGTGAGCTTATCAATTTCCTGTGTTGTCATATTCTTGTAAGGTGGCTCGACTAACTCATCTCCGGCTAACTGCCATGTAATGAATTGATCGAACGGCATATCCGCCGCAATAGCCCTAATCACCCAGTCTCGATACTTATAGGCCCACTGTCGATTCGCGTCACTGTTACTGGCTCCTTCTGAGTCGGCATACCCGGCAACATCCAACCAATGCCGTCCCCATCGTTCACCATATTGTGGGCTCTCCAGCAAACGGTCGAGGACTTTTGTCCAGGCTTCCGGCGTATCATCGGCAAGAAACGCAGTTAGCTCATCATGGGTTGGGGGGAGCCCGGTTAGTGCGAGTGACGCTCGACGAAGCAATGTGGACTTATCGGCTTCCGGAGCAAATGACAGATCCTGCTTTTCCATCCGGGCCAATAAGAGTGCATCAATCGGTGTTCGCACTCGATCCACGTTTTCTACTGTCGGTACAGTAGGCCGACGGATGGGCTGAAAGGCCCAGTAAGATCGTTCTTCAGGCGTCACACCCAGTCCTGGACCGATCGTGGCAGGTTCAGGACGTGATGTTTTGGCGCCTTCAAGAATCCACTTCCGGATCGTAGCAATCTGCTCATCCGGTACCCGATGTGAACCTGGTGGCATTTCGCCACTCACCATTCGTTCAAGCAAATAGCTTTCATCTGGCTTGCCTTTAATCAATGCCGGTCCGAATTCACCTCCCTTTTCCATCAATCGAACTAAACGCAGGTCCAATTCTCCTTTCACTTCGGCTTCCGCGCCATGACAGTCGTAACAATGAGCTCGGAAAATCGGACGGATATGCTTTTCAAATGTCAACGCTTCATCGGCCTGAGTAAAGGGCGAATAGAGTCCGATTAATGTCGACAGAAAGGCCAAGCAAAGAGATCGTGTTAGCGTAAAGGGATAACGCAATTTCATAACATCAGGGTGGGCTAGGGAAGGATGCGAAGGGGTGGGATTCGTTTTCTTTATTTTAATCCAAAGCCGCTTATCCTGCATCGCTGAATCATAGTCGATTTCGACAGTCAGTCGTCGCGCAACAAAAACCCACTTATCCGGATTCCAAACAAGTGGGTTCAATCGTATTCAAATTTCCAGACTCGGCTAGCTAGTCCTTTCGATGGTCCCAATGGCTGTACAGCAATTCTGTCAGCTCTTGAACCAACTCAGGGTTTGTCGCAGCACGGTTATCCGTTTCAGTGGGATCCACTCGCAGGTTATATAGCTGTGGACCTGCGCCTAAGTCTGGATGTGAGAAAGTATATCGATTAACAATACCGTCGTAAGAGAGCAATAGTTTCCAGTCCCCTTTGATTACCCATCGATAGAGCAAGGTTTTTGTACTGTCGTTAAGGTCGGCAATGTCATGTGCATACGATTCTCCAAATAATGCCTGATGGGAAGCTGTACGTCCCTGAGCCACTTCGACCAAGTTCTTTCCAGCCATTAATTCCGTCTTCTCCAATCCAGCCAATTCAAGGATAGTTGGAGCAATGTCAATGGAGCTGACCAGTTGTCCGCGGTTACCCGGGCGAACCTGACCTGGCCAACGAACCATGATCGGAGTTCTTGTCCCACCTTCGTTCGGGGACTGCTTTGACTTAGGGGCATAGCTTGATCGCCATTTCGGCCCCAAATCCATGTCCGGTGTCCGTTGAATCCATCCGTTGTCAGTCACATAAATAACAACGGTTTCTTTACGAAGCCCTTCATCGTCGATGATCCCCAACAATTCGCCACAGGTTTCATCAAACCATTCGCACATTGCATAGTATTTAGCCAAGGGCAGCGGTCGGCCGTCTTGCTGGTACTTCTTCAGCAATCGCTCTGGTGGATTGTGAGGCGTGTGGGGTAGGAACGGAGCATACCAAATAAAGAATGGTTTCTCTTCTTCCTTTGATTCCTTGATGAACGAGTGGATCGGCTCTAGTCCCTGTCGCCCGATCTTTAGGCCCTGATCACCATGACGCCCACCTCGTTTCGGATCGCCATGCGTCATTCCATGAGTGAAGCCTCCACGCGAATAATGACCTTCCCACCATTTGCCGCTTTGATGGCTCAAATAGCCTTTCTCCTGCAACATTCGGGGAACCGTATCGATGCGATCAATATTGGCGATCAACTGGTTCCGCAATTCCTGATAAGCTCCTGGCTTTGCGTCCGGGCCAAGGGGTGTGGGGTCATTGCCGGTAATCCGATGGTCTCGTGGATAAAGCCCAGACACTAAGGTTGCTAAGGAGCTGCGACAAAGTGCCTGAGGTACGTAACCACGAGTAAATGTCGCGCTTTCACGTGCCAATTGATCAAGGTGAGGTGTCTTAATGACCGGATGAGCCATAAAACTATAATCCGTCCAAGCCTGATCGTCAGAAATAATTAACACCACATTGGGATTTGCTGGAAGCTGTGGTTTGGCTTTCGGCTTTGGTGGTTGTGGTTTAGATGCCGGCTTCGCCTGTGTTTGTTTTTGTTCCTGCGCCTTCTGTCTGAGGTAATTATTGGTCGGGACTAGCTCATAGCTATATTGACCACCATAACCATCACGTAACTCGTTAGAACGCTTGCGCATCTTTTGTAACTGCGACTTGAATTTAGGATCCTTAGCTAGATTTACCAACTGATCAGGATCCGCTTCCAAATCGTGTAAGAACTCGTAGTCATCCTGAAAGTAATTTGCATAAACCCAACGTTGGTCACGAACGCCTTCCCATTTAGGAATCCGTCCGGGTACATCCATTAGGTGTTCACAGAAGAAATCCGTACGCCATTTCTTGGGCACGTTTCCAGACACCAATCCGTTTAAGTCTTCTCCCTGATACTGCGAAGGTAATTCAATGCCAGCCGCACCTACGAACGTGCTTGCTAAATCCAGATTTAAAACGACTTCATCTCGCACTTGCCCCTTAGCAGAGTCCTCCACTCGCGGATCTGAAATAATCATGGGCACTCTTAGCGATTCTTCATAATGGGACCACTTGCCCGCAAATCCTCGTTGGGCCATGTAGTAACCGTTGTCGCCGGTATAAATGACAATCGTATTTTCATCCAGCCCGAGTTGTTCCAGAGTATTTACAACTCGCCCTACAACATGGTCGATGCCACTGAGCATCCGGTAGTAAGAGCGAATGTTCTTTTCGTACTTCTCCTTGGTATCCCACCGCCAGAAGAAACGCTCTCGATTTAAGCTGGTCCGCAAGAACTCAGGCTGACTGGCGAAAATCTCAGGGTCATTTAGTCTTGGGGCCGGAATTTCAATGTCTTCATACATGCCATCCATCACTTTGGGCCATGGAAAGTGATCCACTTTGTCATTGTCTTCAGCATGGGTCGCATTGAAGCTTACCGAAAGCATGAAGGCTTCATCTTTGTTTGCCTTAATGAATTCGATGGCCGCATCGCCCGCCAATTGAGTGGTATGACGTAAAGTGCCGTCGGGCTGTTTTTTGAAGTACTTATTGCGATTGATCGGATGGAAGAAGTCAAAGGCTTGGTTGGTTCCGCCGGAGAAGCCGACACCGAATTTCCCAACAAATCCGGTCTTATACCCAGACTGTTTCATAACCACTGGATAAGAACTAGTCACAAAGTCTTGCGCAATCGCCGGCGTACCAAATGTATAGTGATGACTGCGTTCCACCATGCCGGTAAATATCGTGGCCCGGCTAGCGGCGCAAATAGACGTTGTCACAAAGGCATTGGTAAATCTTGTGCCCTGACTCGCAAGCTTATCCAGATTGGGAGTCTTCACCAAGGGATGTCCATAGCAACTCAGCTGATCATTGCGTTGGTCATCTGCTAAAAAGAAGACGATATTTGGACGCTCTGCGGCACGCAATTGCACAGAAAATACAGTTGTTAATACAAGGACGCTTAGAATAGTGCGTCGAATTAGCTTGCTCGTCATAGAGAGATCTCTAGTAATCGAAAGATGTTAATGAACAAAGACACCATTCCAGTATCCACGGTCGTCGATACCGGAAGGTGTCTTCCTGTTATTAGCAGTGGTTAGCCGATCGTCAAGCGATCTTCCCAACCTTCATGATAATCACGCTGCCACAATGCCATCGCTTCTTCATCATCAAGGATGTGACCGTTCGAGGTGTCGCAATTCAGTATACGACCAACTCGCTGGGAGATATTTCCTAGATGACAGAGCAGGGTACTACGATGGCCGATTTCAATTTCAGCGTTTAGTCCTTCTGGGTCATTCGCTCGAATGGACTTAACGAGATTATCTATATGTTCCGGCTGACCTTGGCCGCCCGTGACCCGTTTTACTTCCTTGTTCCCTCGGTCGTAAACGACATAGCCACCACCCCCAAGAAATTCGACCATACCGTTATCACCAAAGACTTTTACAAAGCCTGAACCATTTCGATTACAGCTACTGCCCTGCCAAGTAATCTGAGTTTCATTTTCGAATTCGAACGAAACAATTTGAGTGTCTGGTGTTTCTTGGTCGTCATCGAAATAGTAACGGCCGCCGGTGGAACTAACCGTCTTTGGAAAGTCCACGTTTAATGCCCAACGCGCAATATCCAGAGAATGGATTCCGTTGTTACCAAGCTCGCCGTTGCCATAGAACCAGACCCAGTGCCAGTTGTAATGAACGAGGTTGTCCTGAAACGGGCGACGTGGAACAGGACCCTGCCAACGATCGTAATCAATGTGCTCAGGAACTTCGGTATTCTTCCCTTCACCAATAGATGTTCGAGCGCTAAAGTAAACACAGCGAGCGGAATGTACGGTTCCGATCCCTCCGCCATGAATAAACTCTATCGCCTCGCGATACGTTGGTGCACTTCGGCGCTGCGTTCCAATCTGTACGCAAACTTTATTTTTGCGAGCAGCGGCAATCTGCATTTCCCCTTCCCACGGGTTTTGGCAGCATGGCTTTTCTACATAAACGTGCTTACCCGCTTCTGCGGCAACGATGGTTGCCGGAGCATGCCAGTGATTGGGAGCGGCACAAGCGACGATATCCACTTCGTCATCCTCTACAAATGTTTCCCAGGTAGTGATCGGCTCGGGACGATAGCCCACTTTGCCTTGGATTTCATCCGCAGCCCGCTCGGCTCGAGTTTTATCCACATCACAAACATATTTAATGACACAGTCACTATGTTTGGAAAACGTATCCGCTAAGCTTCGTCCGCGACTCATTCCCATGACAGCAACGACGAGTTTGGCATCTTCAGCATTCGCTTCGGCTGTAGAAACCAGAGTGCCGGCTGCAGCAGTTGCGGCTCCCGCTGCTATAAAATCTCGACGCTTAACATTCTTACTTTGCGCATTGGCAGACATAGCTTTCCCCTTTAGGAATATAGGTTGTCGCCAACCGCTAAAATTACCGAACGACTGGCGTTAGCCCATTAACTCTCGCATTGGAGTTGGATCGCTGACCAGATGAGTGGGACGACCCTGAGGCGTATATAGAATTTTACCCGGGTCGATGCCTAGTTTCGAGTAAACAGTCGAAACAAAATTTTCAGGACTCTTCACATTCTCGATCGCCGAATATCCCTTGCGGTCCGTTGCTCCAACGACAACTCCGCCTGGAGTGCCGCCTCCAGCCATCAGGACACTCATAGCATTGGCCCAGTGGTCACGTCCTGGCGTAGTCTGCCCGGACAGAGTCGAGATCTTTGGTGTGCGTCCAAATTCGCCTAACGCCAATACAAGCGTATCTTCCAACATGCCTCGTTCGTCTAGATCCGAAATCAAAGCGGCCACACTTTGGTCCCAGCTTGGTAGACGCGTCTTGCATCGCCCGAAGATATCACTGTGATGGTCCCATCCGCCATCGTATACGGTGACGAAAGGAACGCCTGCTTCGACTAGTCGCCGAGCTAATAAGCAGCGTTGGCCGAAGGAGTTTCGGTAATAGCGATCGCGCGTATCATCGGATTCCTGTGAGACGTCAAAGGCCTGTTGTGCATCTGGAGATAACACCAGGTTTAACCCCTGCTCGTAATACTCATCAATTGCGAGAGCAGGGTCGCCTGCAGCTTTGTCATGGAATCGCTTCATACGATCGAGCATACTGCGAACGTTGGATTTTGATTTAAACTGGCCGTCTGTTAAGCCGCCTGGAATGGCTACGTCACGCACGCGGAAACTGCTACCGTTTGGATCATCCGAAACCACAAATGGAGCATGATTCGCGCCGAGGAAATTAGGGCCACCACTACGCGACATACTCGGCATGGAGAAGTAATTAGGGAGCGCATTCTTGGTCCCCAATTCATGACTCACAACACTGCCCATACTGGGATGGAAACTGACAAAGGCTCCACAACCAACAGGAATCCGCGGTGGTGCACCAGTCATCATGTAATGGTTACCGGCACCATGGTTGCCCTGGTTGTGACGAATCGAGCGAATCATGGCAAACTTGTCGCTCAATGCCGCCAGCTTGGTCATGTGCTCGGAATAATGAATGCCCGGATTCGTGGTTTGACACGTACCAAAATCTCCACGGATCTCCGCAGGCGCTTCCGGTTTAGGGTCGAACATTTCGAAATGTGTTGGTCCGCCGTCCATCCAAATTAAGATACAGCGTTTAGCTCGCCCAGCGATCGGGCCACTATCCTTGGCCTCCGCTTGCAATCGCAACGAATCTGTCAGGCTCAATCCAGCACCAAACATGCCTCCTAAACCAAGCTTAAGGGAGTGGCGTCGCGTGATACCTTCACAATTTGAATATTTCATCGTTCGTTTTTCATTAAAAAATCAATGACCGGTCCTAACTAGATAATACCCCACGACAATTTATCGGGGAATAGAAATCAGCGAACTAGGTCTATCTTATCCTCTGCCGTGTGCATCCCGTCTTCATCGCGAATCGTCGCTCGCAGCACAACAGGGGCATTTACCACTATATTTTCAGTATCGGCAAACCGAATTTGGATTACACCATTATTCTCTTCCGAACTCACGGAAACCGGAGTCGCGGACACCCCTTTTAGGTGGTTTGGCATGACAATCTCCACCTTTACATCTCCCGATAATTCGCCTCGATTCACCGTAAATGGAACTTCGACATGGCCCCCTGATTCGAATCGCACAGACTCAATACCGCTGGTGATAGAAGACAGAGAAGGCGAAACAAAGCAAATGATCTGATCGTTTTGTGCGCCCGAACTGTGGCTGACGCGATGCTTGGTACCATCATGGTCGGTAATGATCGCTGAACCGCATACTACCATCCGAGCCGTTCTTCCCGGTTGCATCCAGGGTGCTAACTGAATTGCATATTCATATTCTGTCACTCCTGCAGGCACGATTACTTTACCTCCGGTAACTCCCTGCAGGTGACGTACCTGGCGATCCGCCATGGTGATTTCTATCGGCCCGTCATAGCCCGTTCGTTCAATAAAGAGCTTCTTGGAAAAAGTGGACCCTCGATGAGCATAGTTCGTGTCAAACGTTCCAAACAGCTTAAATGGAGTGGCGATGGCAACTGCTAGCTTGAGCTCTTCGTAGCCCTGCCAGTCGGCAGTGGCCGTCAACATTTTGGGTTCCGGAACTTCCGCCTTATCACGCTCTTCCGAATTCAATACTGCCGTGCCTAGTACTCGCAAGCCATGTATTGCAATCGTTGCTTTGTCGTCACATTTTAAGGTCACGTCGGCATCAGTCTTGCCTTTAGCAATCGTATTGCCTTCCACGGTTACACCATCTGGCAGGCCCTGGAATTCAAGTTGAATTTCTTCATCTAACCCTCCAAAACGTACGGCCGCCACCTTAAGTTTCGCTGTCTGTTCGCGTACCAATGTGAGTTCGCTGGTGGGCAATGAAAGAGTAAAACGTTTTTCACGGCTGGGCGGGTTAACGATGAGGCGATAACTAAAATTCTCTCCACCACGACTTCCGAATCTTTCGGATACCGCTATCCGATAAATACCATCCGCCTTAAACGTATAAGTAAATTTCGAATCCGTATTACCTTTCGCAACATCGTCGTTGCTAGCTAGTAACTTCCCGTCGCTATCGAATAACTCAACAAAGGAATCGAGCTGGGAACCTAATTCGGATGCCCGTAACGTAAACTGCACCGTCTGTCCCTGAGTAGCCTGAATGGCCCATTCATCCCGCTGGCCTGCTTCACTGATTTGGCCGTTAAGTACTGCAGGAATACTAATCGCTGGTTTGATTTCGAGCTCAAAATCAGATTCGAGGTACTCCGGATGGTCACTGATTTCGAGGGTAAAACGCCCGCCATCGGGGAGTACAACCTGCTGAGTGTCAGCGTCTGTGCTGAGAGCAATCGGGGGAGATCTCTCGGGCAGCGCTTGTCCCAAAAGAGCTACATCCACAGTCGTACCGCGTTGCCCTCCGAGAGGGAACACATAATCGACAACCTGCCGGTCTGTTATCGTGAGGCGATAGACATAATTCTGTAAGCCACCAAATTGGCTGTCGTGAAGACGAACGGTATAGGCTCCGTCCGCATCCGCTCGAAATCGAAGGAATGAGTCATTTTCAAAATGATCGATATTCTGCGCGATCGTTTTTCCAGCAGAATTAAGCACTTCTATGCGGGAGTCCAGTGGGTATCCCAGTCGCGCTGACAAGACTTCCACTGTATAATCCTGACCTTTCTTTGCTTGAAATCGCCACAGATCGACATCCTCTCGCGGAAAGATGCGCCCATTGATGGTAAGTGGCAAAGTAACATTGACAGGCACAGGCTCGCCATCGATTTCCTCTTCCACGATCTCGGGCAAGTCGCCCACAACGAACGGTTGAGCAGGTACGATCCCTTGGCTCGTCCAAACTTGCCAATAATGCGTTCCTACCGTTGCGTCCTCTGCAACTTTGAATGATGCGCTGTTATCAACTGGGTAGTCTTCTTTTGCCTGTGAGGCAGGCATAGCAATACGAGGGCCTTCAAACCACAAAGTCGCTGGCATTCTCGAGATGGAAGGAGGAGCGGTCACTTGATCATCAAGGAACTTGATGGGAGCTTCGTCGAACAAATAAAATCCACCGATGCGAACATCGACCGTCGTGCCGCGTTGAGCGCCGGCTGGAAATACATAGGAGACTCCCGGTTGTTCAGCCCGGGCTGCTCCGATAAGCAGGCTTAGGATCGCAAATTGTCGAGCACATTGCTTCGCTACAGACCACATGATTCAACTGACTCTCTATTCTGGCAATCGCTGCTTAAAACAGCTCGGAAATCACTCGCCCTGTTCCCGGTACGATTGGTACTGGGCGGCCTTCAGGCGTCAGGAACTCACGTTCAGGGTCAATTCCCATTCCGTGATAGATGGTAGCCATTAGGTCGGCTGGGCCGTAAGGGGTGGTTGCCGGTCGTTCCGCACGTTCATTGGAGGCTCCAATAACTCGCCCTCCTTGAACCCCACCGCCTGCCATAGCAATAGCACAACTCGGGCCCCAGTGATCTCGGCCTGCATCCTTATTAATGCGAGGCGTTCGGCCGAATTCGCCTGTCACCAATACCATCGTTGAATCCAACATCCCTCGTTCATCTAGATCCGTTAACAATGAGGACATTGCTGCGTCGAGCTTCGGCAAGAGTTCGTTTTTGAGAACATGGAAATTGTTGTAATGAGTGTCCCAGTCAATGTGATTTACAAAGGCACATCTCACGCCGGCTTCGATAAGACGACGTGCCATCAGGCAGGACTGCCCCAGCATATTACGTCCGTACCTTTCGCGGACGGCATCTGGCTCGCTGTTGATATCAAAGGCAGCCTTCGTGGCATCTGACGTCATCAATTCAAATGCTTTTTCCTGAAATGTCCGCATAGCCCGTGCACCCTGATTTGCCTGAATCACGGTGGATTGTTCGTACCGATTGATTGTCTTTAGTAAAGCCCGACGGTCGTTAAGCCGCCTTGATTGAACAGCCAACGGCGGCGCCAGGTCCGGCACCTTGAAGTCCGGAGCATTGGGATCGGCCCCGACGACAAACGGAGTCGCAGACGACCCAAGATAACTCGAACCAGCACTGTTATGCATCCGAGGCAAGCACACGTAGGGCGGCACTCCTCCTCGCGGACCTAACTCCTTACCAATCACCGCGCCGACACAGGGCTTTTGATTGTTAGGCTTCAACCCCCCGTTGAACCCCGGTCCATGAGGGTAGCCTGTGAGCATGAAATGGTCGGCCTGCCCATGATTAGAGTTGGCATGCCCGAACGACCTGACTAACGAGAACTTGTCATGTACTTTCGAAATCTTAGGGAGATGTTCACTGATTTGAACTCCTGGAAGAACGGTGGAAATCGGAGAGAAGTCTCCGCGAAATTCCGCTGGTGCTTCTGGTTTCATATCCCAGGTATCAATTGTGGAAAGCCCACCCTGTAGGAAGACAATGATTAGCGATGTATCTTTCGTTTCAACTCCATTCGCCTTAAGCCGCGCTTCGTGCTCCAGCAAACTTGGGAGTGTAATACCCATCCCAAATGCACCAGCGGCCCCGAAACGTAACATGTCACGTCGGCGAATTCCGTCACAAAATCGTTGATTACTCATCTTCCTAACCCCTTAGTGGTTAAATAAGAACTCGAGTGAATTAAGAACACTCCATGTAACATCTTCTAATCCAAGCTGCCTGTCTTCTGCCTGTTCCAGATAGCCTACCGCAACGGCTAATTCTTCTGCGGTTGGGTATCGGGCAAAACAGGTTAGATAAATCTCTTCAATGGCATCTTTATCATCGGCAATTTCCGCTGAGATAGTTCGAATACGCCCATCCTGATGGCTTAGTTTCTTCTGAATCGCAGGTGAGTTGATCACGTGCAGCACCTGACTAATCGTGGGCTCGCTTACGCGTTCGCACTCACAGGCAGTGGCTCGCACAGGACGCCCGAAGACCTTGAGAAAATAATTAGGCACCGAGCTATCCCACAATTCAATCGCTCGGCTACCTGCAGGCACTCCTTCAAATTTCTCCGGCCGCCCAGTGACCTGAGAGATTGCATCTAACAAAACTTCTGCTTCCATTTGTTTGAATAGATAACGCGAGTAGTTCTGTTCGTCACGTTCATTGGTTTTGTTGACATCGGGAGTTCGCTGATAAGTCGCACTCATCACAATCGTCTTAACAAGCCGATGGAAGTCGAACTGTTCTTCAGCAAAGTGAATCGCAAGAGCATCCAATAAAGCAGGATTGCTTGGCGGATTAGTCATCCGCACATCATCAACAGGTTCGACGATGCCACGACCGAGAAAATGAGCCCAGGTACGATTCACCACATTTTTTGAGAACCAGGGATTGGACGGGGACGTCATCCAATCGGCTAGGATCAAACGGCGATCTCCTTCCGGGGATTGCTCCGGCATCTCTGTACCTAAGGCATAGGCGCTGATCGGTTCGCCCGTTCTTGGATGTTTGGTGACTGGGCTGCCACTTGTAAGCAGCATTTCACCGGCTTTGGATTGTTTGGTTTGAATCTGAGTAAAGAATGCCTGCATGCCAAAGTAATCGCGTTGACCCCATCGATCGTACGGATGGTGATGACATTCAGCACACTCGATGCGTACACCAAGAAAAACCTGACTTACAGTACTGGCTCGCTTGTTCGCCGACGTAACCGCTTTGTAGAACACTCCGGCCGGAGACTCCCGCAATGGCCCTTCTGCAACAAGCACTTCCCTCGCAAATTGATCAAGTGGCTTATTTTCCTGGAAGCTCTCGCGAATCCAGTTGTAGTACAAATAGGCATTTTCGTGACCCAGTGCTAAGCGATCAACACGCAATAGGTCTGCCCACTTCAATGCCCAATAGGTACTAAATTCCTCGCGAGCAAGCAGTTGGTCAACTAACAGCTCTCTTTTGTTAGTTTTCTTAGAATTCAAAAACTCTCTGGCCTCTTCCGATGTTGGAAGTGTCCCAATCATATCGATATAGACACGCCGTAAGAACTGTTCGTCGTCACAGTGGCCAGAAGGAATGATATTGAGTTTCTTGAGATTCTCTAAGACATGTCCATCGATAAAGTTTTCCTGTCGTGTTTCCGGATAGCTGTCAATCGACTCACTACGCGGTACGAAAACCTGCAAGACGTCCACTTGTCCCATGTAGGTTGCCATCACGGCCGCCGTACCAGGCGATTGTCCGGCGGTTACATGTCCTAATGCATCCACCACCGCCTGGTTAGGTGAGTTGGTTTGGAACTGTGTGAGTTCAGTCACATCAATCTGACGGCCATCTGAAAGCGTTGCCATGGCACGCAGCTGCTGAGTTTCTCCCATTTTGAAAACCCGCTGGCGGGGTGTGAGTTCCAGAGACACCACTACCGGATCTTCGTCTGTACCGATCGGAAGACCTTGCTGAATCCAATCCAGTATCGTTCTATATTCCGGTCGATCAGTATTAATCGGAATTCCACCACCGTGTGGGGTGCCACCACTCATCTTTCGAAGTATTAAGCTTGAGCTGGGCGAAGCTGGAAAAATGCGGCGGCCTCGACCTTCCATTGCAATGGACTGATAGTCAGACGTTGGATCAAATCCAAACACCGATAGTTTGAATCCATTTTGACCTTCCGCCTTACCATGACAGCCAGATGTATTGCAGCGGTAGCGACTTAAAATGGGAATGATGTCATTTTCAAAATTCAGGGTAAGACGAGCGTGCGTATGGCTGGTCGATACCGGTACGGCAACCCGTTGTCCAGCTATCTTCACGGCGATCGTGGCTTGGCCATCCGCCTGACTACGAACTACTCCAAAGCTGTTAGCGCGTACAATGTCTGAATCAGATTCATACTCAGCTTCATGAGTTAAGTCCGTGGGCCGCCCTTCTGCATCGTACCCGGTCACCAAAAGTTGAATCGAGGAATCTTTGCCTTCAAGCGTTACTTCGGCGGGAGTAACTTCCAATCGAGTGTATTCGTCTGCGTGCGCGCATAGAAACAGCGCATTAAAAACAAGGATCGTTTCGACGAATGTTAGGCGGGGTCGTCTCATACCTATTATTCTAGCTTAAATAGGCCTTCGGTCTAAATAGAATCAGCGATTCTATAGTCTGCTTTTCTTCTTATCAATCGCGTTAAAAAGACTGCATCGCCAGCATGGCGAACTTCAGTCGTCCACTTGGGACTGCTACGCGTCGGCGATTTTGATCACCATTATGAAACAGAACGCAACAAGGACTTTCTGGCTGGCGCCTGCTCGTCGTTCAAAAATCAGGCTTCCCAACTGAGGGTGTGAATTGGGAGCATGCATTGATCTCAATACTATTCAGCTTTTGGCCAAAGAGCGTAGCCTGCAACTTTCGTTCTGACTTGCCAAAGCGTTTTACCGGCTGTGATATATAAGGTTTTCATGTCCGAACCGCCAAAACAGCAATTGGTCACCATATCCTCAGGCACGCGAATGATTCCCATAAGTTTCCCGTCAGGGGAGAATACATAAACGCCTGCTGGGTTATCTAGATTTTGATTCGGATACTTACGGTTCGCACCGGCGGTAACGAACAGATTGCCGGCACTGTCCATGCACATTCCATCTCCACCTCGGCCTTTTCCAAAATCGTGTAACTCGCGAGGCTTGCCAGTTACTAGACCATCTTCATTCAGTTGAAAGGCCCAGAGTTTACGTTGGGGAACGAGTGGGTGGTTGTCGACAACGTAAAGAGTCTTTTCGTCCTGGCTGATCGCAATACCGTTTGGCCGAGCGACAATCTTATTGTCCAATACGCGAACCAGTCCTGTGCCATCTGAATTTACTCGATAAACACCTTCGATATCATCCAATTCGAGAACACTACGGTTCGGCGAATAAAAGGGGTCCGTGAAATAAATTCGACCGGCCTTATCGATGCACAGATCATTGGGACTATTAAACCGTTTGCCATCGAACTTATCGATGATCACCGTTTGTTCTTTACTAATCGGGTCGATACGGACAATTCGACGACCGCCCAAACCACCCTTTTCATTGCCCTGGCAAGCGACGAGAAAGCCCTTGGCGTCAAACATAAGCCCGTTGGCTCGACCACTCGGACGAAGGAATGTGTCGGCGATTTCGGCGCCAGGAGCGAGTCTCATGATGCGGTTGTTCTGGATGTCTGTGTAGAAAACGCTTCCGTCTCGGTGGTAGGCCGGGCCCTCTGTGAAAACGAGCTCATTAACGGATGTCACTTCAGAGTCAACGACATTAAGTACGTCTTGAGCCTGAGTAATTTGCATTGGGGCTACAGCAAACAATCCCAATATCAGCGCAATTTTATATTTCATATTTATTACCTATCACCATCAAAAATAAAGCCGTTTAAGCCATTGTAAACTCATTATCCAGTGGGTGTCGCCTATTGGGGAGGCGGATTTGGGAAGTAAAGTGGATGGCACTGTTTAGAGACGGTGGACCTGGGTTTGAAACGTTCCGTCCGAGTTTAGATCGATTGTTCGGAAGCCTGGAGACGATGAATCCACCGCAAACTCAGCCGCATTCGGCTTAAACTGCACACAAGTACTGGGCGTCGTAAAGACATCTGCATGAAAGATCTGAGTGTAGTACTCCTGATGCACATGCCCACAAACCACTAGCTTGAGCTGTTCAAACTCTTCAACCAAATTAGCAAAAACTCCTAGTGACACCAGTGACAACTGATCGACCCATTGGCTACCGACAAACACCGGTGGATGATGCATAAAGACCGCAATCGGTCCCGTTGCATTCGCCACCGCTTCGCGGAACCATACCCATTGCTCGCCAGCCAAGTCTCCTTCGACTGCTCCCTCGATTAACGTGTCCAAGCCAATCAAAGTCCAACCGCCGACTTCATCGATAAACGATGCACTCTCCGGGTCATCCCGAAGTATGTCACCAAACACTTTCTGCATCGGCATTCGAGAATCATGATTACCAGGGATCACTCGCAACCGCCCTTCCCATGGCGATAGTTGCTCTAACAACTCCCGATAAACATCTTCTCCTTCGTCATGTACCAAATCGCCTGAAACAATTAATCGATCACAATCCGAGTGATGCTCAAGCAGATAGTCGCGCATCTTTAAGAAGGCCGCACGCGTGTCGTGCTCTAACAACAACGGGCCATCTGACTTGACTAAATGAAGATCCGTAATTTGAATAAGCTGAGCCATCGGAAGGTTACTCGGAAGCCTCTTCTTCTGCTTTGGGGGTCGTCGTGATAAATAGCGGCTCACTGGTATAGGTCGCTTTCATGACGAAATTCAACGAGACATTTGCCATGATACAGAATTGTTGTCGATCAGCTTCTTCCAGAGTATCGTCAGCCACAAGCGTCACATGGCCTTTCAATTCTCCGGAGGTCAACAATACCTTGCTTTTGTTTCCGTCCATCTTGACGCCTTTAGGAAGCGAGTTGCCCCACACGACATTCAGGTGTTGATAGATCACATCCAAAGATATATTGGCATCGAATCCTTCGGCCCGATCCAATTCCACTTCGATTTTTACTTCTTCGCCGGGCTTGAGGTTCACTTCATTGGTGCTGATTTTAATATTGCGAATATCACTTGGCTTTTGAACTGATACCGTATAGACATCCACTGGATAATGATTGCGACCTCCTCCAGGCATATAAATCTCCTGATACGGAGCCGCATCCACTAGCAACTCAGTTTCCTCGCCTTCGACACCCTCAAGTACTGCACTTCCATATACGCGTACATGCTGAGCATCGAACGGTGCATCTCCATTAGCTGTCAAGACAATGCATCCGTCCTGGCCCGTTGCCAATATCTTACCAACCGATGCCGTCACGCCTGTCGGTAAGTCATCTACATGTAATTGAATTTCACCTGCAAAGCCATTGAGACGCTTCGCTCGCACAAATAAGACGCCCGACGTCCCCGGCGTTGTCAAAGTCTTATCCGTGTCCAGCGTCAATTCAAAAGTGGGGGCACTGCGACTAATCTCCAACGCATATACAAACTCGGGTCCACCTCGCAGATGCCGATCATAAATCGATACGTGATAGACTCCGTCTGCTGGAACTACGAAGTTATCGTACCGAGAATCCCAATTCGAACGACGTCCGAACGTGTAGTCATCCGCTGAATTCAGACGCTTGCCTTCTTCATTCTCAATCGAGATAAAACTATCCAACATCGACTGACTACGCCGTGCAATCACCTCAAAAGCTAACGTATCACCCTTTTTTGCCTCAAACCGGTAGTAATCAATGTCAGCCTCTTTATCCATGCGCCCATTAACAACCGCTGGCACTTCAATCAACTGAGCATGTTCCACGTCATCGTTATCATCACCGTCTTCCAATAGTACTTTTTCATCACTCACATAAACGGGAATCGGGTCGTAAAGATTGCCATCTGGAGCAGGCAAGGAAAGCCATTGGCGGCCCTGTTGCAGCTTTATCGGAAACGCATCAAAGGACGCCATGGTTCCCGGCGCCAAACTTTCACCAATCAACTCGAAAGTAGCGGGTTGGTCGGCTGCTATGGCTAAAGGAAAGGCATTGGTTGGAAACGGACGATCGATCACCTCAATCGCATAATTCCAGTAGGCATTCGACTTATATCGAACATCGCGCACTTCCAGATAGTATTCACCACTCTGTTGGATCTCCACCACTAAGTAAGGGTCAGCTGCGAAGTAATTGTCACTGGCTGCGATCGTCGATCCCAGATGATTCTTCACTGTGATGATTGGGTCCGCATGTGTTTGTAAGTCATGGATTCGATCCTGTAACCTCATGCAACGACAATGAATTACAAGCCGCTGACCTGCCTCGCCTGAAAACTTGAAATAGTCGAGGTCTTCATTCTTTTCAAATACACCCGTGAGCGTGGCTGGCACCTGGAATTCTTTGGCGCCTTCCATCGTGTCGGTCTTCACGTCATCCCAAACAACCGGGTCACGGGTAATGACAATTTGCCCAACGGTCGACACGCCACGATGAGTGAATATTTTGAAATCGCGAACTCCCGGCTGAGCATCAGGACTCGCAGTGAAAGTGACCGTTAAACTGGTCAAACTGGGTTCTTTGACTTCCTCACCTTCTTTAGGCATCGGAGGCTCCGGGTGCACTATGACTCCAGTTACGCCGTTGCCGGACACCATTACCTTGTTAGCCCCCCACATGCTATACCGTGATTTGACCACCATCTCAGACGTCGTACCCACCTGAATCGCAATTGGTTCAAGCGTCATCAACATCGGGTACGATGTCTGTGCCTGCACAGCTCCCACCGCCAGTATCAATAAGACCAGACTTTTAACCGCTTCCTTCACCATCTATTCCTCATTTGTCACCTAAGATGACTATCGCACATAGATAAATTCTTTGGCATTAATCAATGCCCACAACACATCGCCAAGCCCTTCTTTCCGCTCAGCCGCTTCACCTACGATCCCTTTACACACAGCAATTTCTTCTTCCGTCGGAGTCCGAGACCAAGTAGCCAAAAACAACTCACGAATAATTTCAGCATCCGATTTCTCAGCAGTGATTAATTTACCCAACCGTCCGTTGGCATCATCAATCTTCGCATTGATTGTGTCTCCATTAAGCGTATGTAATGCCTGAGCTAGATTTTCATCCGGCGCTCGCTCACATTCACAAACACTGGTACGCCGAGGCTTACCAAATGTCTTCAGAAAATAATTTGGGTAATTCGTATCTGGCAATTCGATCGCCCGCGTTCCTGCCGGCAGGTTCTGAAACTTGGTTGTCGTCGCCGTCGCCGTATTAATCGCGTCGAGTAATGGTTCAGCCGCAATCCGCTTCACTTTGTAAAACGCATAGAACTTACCGGCAGCTTGGTTCAACTCCGTCGGCTGTGAAGAGAGTTGATAGACACGTGAATTCATAATCACCTTCACCAACTTCTTCACGTCATATTGGTTCTGCTCTAAATACTCGGCCAACGCCGTGAACATCTCTTCATTCGTCGCTGGATTGGTCGACCGCAGATCATCGACCGGTTCCACCAATCCACGGCCAAGCAAATAGCTCATATACCGATTCACGATACTCTTTGCGAACCAGGAGTTATCTGGCGAAGCGAGCCAATTGGCCAGAGGAATTCGGCGGTCCAATGGATGCTCCATCTGTTCACCATGCAAAACGGTAGGAACCATGTTCTTGCCGGTTCGCGGATGTCTGGCTTCACCAGACGGCTGCACGACGACCACTCGCTCACGACCAAACAGCCCAAACTCTTCGCTGTTTTTAGTACCGACGCGTGAAAAGAACGCGGCCATCCCGTAATAGTCTGCCTGGCTATAGGATTCAAATGGGTGGTGATGGCATTTTGCACACTCCAATCGAACACCCATAAACAGCTGACTGGTGGATTCGGTCAACGCAGTAGGATTGCTATTAATTTGATAGTAATTGGCAGGGCCGTTCATATACAGCGAGCCTTTCGCTGTAATGATCTCCTTCACGAACTGGTCCATTCCTTTGTTCACTCGGAATGCTTCACGAATCCAGTTATGCAGTGCCCACATACCTTGTTCGCCAAGATTGTCCGTGCTGTTACGGATCAGATCTGACCACTTTAGAGTCCAGTAGGCTGCATACCGATCGTTGTAAATATCCAACAATGGATCGCCAGTCAGGCCGAGCAATTGATCAATGAGTTTCTCACGCTTGGCTAGATCCTCACGGTCAACAAACGCCTTCACTTCCTCTGGCGTAGGTAGACTACCAATCGCATCTAAATATGCTCGCCGAACAAACGTGGCATCATCACACACCGGTGAAGGAGCGATGCCCAGTTCCTTGAACTTGCCAATGGCAAACTCGTCAATGAAATTATTATTCTTCCAGTCATCCAGATTGGGCTGTTCGCTGTAAGGCGTGGTGACCATACAGATCTCGGCCTTCCCTTCAAACCGTACCATGATGCCCGCTTGCCCACGACCATTAGTGGTGACCAAGCCGGATTCACTAACCGCTAGCATACCTTCGTCTAACGAATCAAAGCGACTTAGTGGAGTCACATCACGTATCGAACCATCGGCGTAGTTGGCGACGACTCGGAGCTGCTGCTGACTTCCAACCGTCGCGACTCGTCGTTTTGGAAACACTTCGACAGAGACCACTTCATTGGGCTCACTCACCGGAGCCGGAGCCCCTGCCTTAAGCCAATCCACCAGTGTGTCATACATCACGGAACCTTCCGTGAGTCGCCGTCCGCCACCGTGAGGGGTTTTCATAGTCGGCTTCATTAAAAAGAGGCTATTGGTCGGTTCAATGAAGTCCACCCTCCGCTCAAGCTCATCTTTGACGATGCCTTTGTAGTCGACTCTGGGATCAAATCCAAATACAGAAAGAATGAAGCCACCTTTACCATGCTGACTGGCATGACAAGCTCCCATGTTACATCCCGCTTTGGAAAGAATGGGACGAATGGCAAAATCAAAGTCAATCGCCGGATGTTGCTCTACCCCTTCAACAACTACCGACACAGAGAACATCCAATCGCCAACAGTGACCTGAACATCTGCCGTCCCATTAGCTACGGCGAGCAGTAGACCCTGAGCATTCACCGTCACCACCTCTTCATTTGAGGACGTGTAACTGGCCTGCATCGTCGCATCATCACTGGATGCCTCAATTTGACCATCGACTAGAGCTGTTACCACCAACTGGGTTTGAGCGTATTTGCCCGTCAGCTGGATTGAACTCGGAGTCACTGTATATTCGGCAGCCTGAACAGGTGTAACTGCAAAAATAGGCAAGACGCAAAGTAGAGCAAATAAGCGCATCATGATTCGTAGGTGGGAGTAAATAGGTGGGATTGAAACTTCCTATATTCTAATTGAAAAATCGTAAGGTTCCTGACAGTTATTCGGTTCAGAGACTCGAATAATTAAGGCTAATCATCAATCGGATTCAGAGACGGGCTGTCCCTATTTCGACACTGCCCAGTCAATCGCGTTTTTCAGAAGAATGCTCATCTGCGGCTGTTCAAATTCTCCCACATGTCCCAGTGAGGTATAGAAGGCCTTACCTCCGAATTTCGTCTTATTCGTCCAGGCAATAGGCTCGGTCGGCTCACCATCAATCGTCCCTGACAGGATGGCTGTTGCTGAATCGGCGATCGGATTCACGATGTACAGTGACCCTGTTCCTTTGAATGATCCAACATCAACTCCTTTTAGAATCGGATGATCGGCGACCTGTTTAATGGCCACGTCTTTTCCAGCACCGTGGTGTCCCGTATAACTTCCACCCCAAATTTCTGCGTCGAACGCATCCCAGACGGAATGCCCCTCGGGCGTCTCTGCACCTCGCAGCGAAAAGGCATGGTTTGCCGTACGAATACCAACTACCGGCTTTCCAGCTTGGATATAGTCCTGCACGGCTTGAAAATCTTCCTCTTTCAATGCCCGTCGACGCACACTAACCAGTAGTAAATCTGCATCGGCCACTGCCGTCGCAGTCCCAGGAATATCATTCCGCTCGCCCTTACCTTCTTCATCGCAGTGAAGAATCGTAACCTTGTAATCCTTGCCGAGGTGTTCCAAGGCAAACTTAGGTAGCGTCTCGTTGGTCACGTATTCGCGTTCTGCAACCAAAACCACAACGTGCGGACGCTTATCATTTTTGAACTGAAATGACTCGCCCCCGAGCAGCTGATCGCTGGTGATCGTCGGGCACACCCATTTTTCAATGTGCTCAATGATCAAGTCCGTGCCGGTGAAGTGACTGACATAGGGCTTCATGGCCGGGTTATACATGGTGTCCGTTAGATCACGACACAATACCACGTTCTTTCCATTAGCGGCCAGCCGACGCAGACCGAAGGGACGACCAAGCACACACATATTGGTATGCACTCCGACGAGAATGACGTTCTTAATCCCCTCAGCTTCCATCACATTCCAGATTTCCACTCCGCTATCGCTAATCACATCGTTCTTGTGAATATCCAGCAATTCGGTTTGCTTGGTCCACGGTGCTCGCGGATTCAAGCCTTTCGCGGCAAGTTCTTTTGCCCAGGCTTCATGTTCAGCCGGATCATCGTCTTCGCCACCATCGGTTTGATCAATGGGATAATCGCCCTGTTCCTCTGTAGGTATCATGTAGCACCATTCGGCAATCGCTGCCGGCAGATTAGCTGCCTTTGGTGCACTCTGCGCTCGTTTCCGTCCCGGGTGATTCTCATAGGGTTTCATGCAGCTACTAGGCGCATGGATAATGAGCGAGCCATTTTTCCGCGCAGTCTTGAGAAACCGATTCATCCGTGGAGCCAATTCTGCTCCTCGGCGGGTAGCATTGAGGCAGTGGTGCAGATCCCACATATCGCAAACAATGACAGCCGTTTCCGAAGCATTCCAGTCTTCGTTTGTGTAAACAGGCTGAAAGCGAATATTCTCTTCGGACGTTGGGGCGAGCGATCGCTTTGTGATATCAAAACTGCCTTTTTCGGCAGCAAAGGTTAGCGATGTGGAAAATACAAGAAACGCGGCTAAAAGTCTCTTCATGCGCATAGTATGGAATCAATCTGTACTAGAGTTAAAACAAAGATCTTACTCTTCCGTTTATACCATACGTCAAAGTGGACTTTAATTGAAAAGACGATCTGCTCAAGCTAAGAATACTTACTGCTGTTCGGCTGGCGATTCTTCTTTGGTCTTTTCTATCAACGCTTTCGCCTCCTCGTTAAACTGATCCCAGACTGCTTCATCAAAATCAGAGGTTCGTTTAGAGTCACCGTTAAATTCAAAATAGAATTTTCCATCACGTTTCACAGTTGTCTTGCTCGTTATGCCTGTCGGAGTGCGGACATTTTCAATGATATACTCGTCTGTTTTAGGTACAGAGCCGGTTGTAAAAAACCGGCGGATGGTAAGAGGCTCCAACTTGGAAACGAGGGCGATTTGATAGCGATAATTATTTGGGAATTTTGTGGATCGAGATTTACTTAAAGAAACCCCTAAGAACGCATCATATTGCCCGTCGATTTCTTGCAGGTAATATCCATCCCCTTCAAAGATTTTATTTATCCCTTTCACCATACCAGTAACCGGGTCAGCTTGGAAAATCGACTTATTTGATGTAGAAGTTGCCTCTATCATTCCATCACTTGTTACCCGCTTTTGTACTCCGGTTGCCTCCGAAATGGAGCTGAGGCCTGCGTATCTATCCTTGAAAATTTCGGCATCCAAATATTGCTGTGCCCCGTCTGCGGATAACTTGACGGGGGTAATTTTTTGGAATGGAGTAATTTCAAATCCCTTTAAAGCCGATTGACCGTTGGCTTCCGCATTAAATAATTTGTACTGCCCATCCGTCTTTTTTAATTCCATCAAGATTGCGACTTTATTTTTTTCGGTCACGCCAGAGACGATTAGAAAATCCCCTGACTTTTCCCATTTCCCAATCAAGTCATCATCCTTGATTCCTATCGAACCCAAAAACTCTCCACCTGGTGAAAGGTAGTATTGCATCGTTTTTCCTCGCTTGATGTCGATGCTTATATAAGACTCAACATCTTTTTTGGCATCTTCCGGCAAGATTATTTTTTGTTGTTCATAAACTTGCCGTTTCAATTCGGCACTCGAGAATATAGATTCGATCTCGGCTGGATTGTCCTCAAACCTATCAAACACCTGGCCATCTAGAGGTACGTTGGCTATCCGCATTTTTTTCTGCGTCAGTTCTCTTATTGCCAATTGGCGTTTTTCCGGAACTAATTCCAGTCCATCGCTACCGGCAAGTCGATGTAGAATCAGCGAGTCATCAGCTAAAGCCCAATGGCCAACAGTCCAAATACTATTGCGGGTCAAAGAATATGGTGCTGAAAAGAAGTGAGCCGATATAAACCAACCATCCTTCCGGTACTGGACAAATGTAAATCCTGTCGCTGGATTCGATTTAGAAACCCACGTACCCACCAACGGAGATGCTGACTTTTCAGGCTCGGACTTATCCTGGCCTTTCAATGCCGACGATAGAACAAATGACGATAATAAGACCAAGCTGGTTAACAAATAACGCATGAATTTGGCTCCGAGCAACAACATGATGGAATGGAAGTTGTACTAATCATCCATCTTCAATGATCAGTATTTACCCGGGCCAGTGTTAATTGAGCCACAATTGATGTGGAGCTGTATTACATTTGCCACAAAAAACAAAAATGATAACAGGCGGCTTCATCTCTGCTCTTAAGAATAGATATAGCTTAAACCAAGCTAATTAGCAAAAACTAAACCAACTCAGGAATAATCTTCCCACGATCGAGCAGATATTGAGGACGACCGGTGGGGTCATCGATCGTTGTGCGGTCCGCTAGAATGCCGAGGCTATGGTAAAGCGTATAGAGAGCGTCCTGATAATGAATCGGGCGACTGGTTGCTTCGCCTGCCAGCTTGTCGGTCGAGCCGATTACTTGTCCGACCTTCAGCTTGCCACCAGCGAAAATTGCTGGTGCCACTCGCGGCCAGTGATCACGTCCTGCCTTGGAGTTAATCTTTGGTGTCCGACCAAATTCACCCCACAGCACTATGGAAACATCCTCGAGCATACCTCGGGATTTTAGGTCCTTGAGGAAAGTTACGATGGCGTGATCCACAATCGGTAACGTGTACTTCATACGATTGAAGTTATCTGAATGAGTATCGAAGTCACTAAAGGTGACGCTAACACATCGCACGCCGGCTTCGATTAGGCGTCGTGTCATCAACAGTTTTAACGCTGCCTTCGGCTCATCTGCTGTTGTGAATCGTTTACTGGTCACGCTCCATTTTGGCTTATACTGCTCAACAACCTGCGGATCTTCTTTCGATAGATCCAAGGCGTCGGCGAATTTACCCGACAATAGAATACCAGTCGCTTGTTGTGAAAAACGATCCATCGCATCCATCATGCCGGTCGCATCCACCTCTCGACGAATCTTATCGAGACCGGCCAGTAACGTATTGCGATTTGCCAATCGGTCCGCGTTTAACTCTGCGTTCAACGACAAGCTGGTCGTATGGTTCGAGCCCAATCGAGACAGTTCGCCGACCATACCTGGTTCCAATGGGCGACTGAAAATACTCGACAGGTCCGGGCGGAATGGTTTATAAGAGGGTCCTAGAAATCCCGGCCTTGCACTGTTTCGCACCAATGGCCGTCCCTGCATCAAATCGACATAGGTAGGAGCAGGGTCGGTCACTTTCCCCAACAGTTTGGTCAGTACACATCCCATCGCCGGACGGCCTCCGAAGCCTTCCATATCTTTGGTTGAGAATCCGGACATGCATTGAAACGCATCATGACGACCTTCTGCACCAACCATACTACGTACGAATGCGAATTGGGCTGCATGAGCGGCGATTTGAGGCATCAACTCGCAAACCTGAAAACCGGGCATACTGGTTGAAATCGGTTGAAAAATCCCCCGCGTCTCTGTGGGAGCGTTGGGCTTCATGTCGATTGTATCCATCTGCGGTGGTCCACCATCCAGATGAATGTTAACAATCGCTTTATTGGAGGAGCCGATGCCAGCCTGTGCTTCAAGTCTCAACATATCGGCAAGCGTCAATCCGACCATGCCTGCTGCACCTGCAGTCAGGAAATCTCGGCGCGATACACCATCACAATGTTTGACTGAATTGCCAGTTATCCTAAACACGAAATTCTCCCTTACATCCATTCACTGATCGGACGACCTTCGATGAGTCGAATCGGACGACCATCCGGAGCGTGTGCTATCATGTCCGTCGGCATACCTAATTTCGAGTAGACTGTCGCGGCGATATCTTCCGAACCATACTCGTCCCTGGAAACATAGCCACCTTCAGCATCTGTCGCGCCAAGAATCGTTCCCGCCGGCACTCCCGCACCTGCCATTAATGCAAAGCCGGTGCTAGCCCAGTGGTCTCTTCCACTAGCCGAGTTAATCTTTGGAGTCCGGCCAAAATCTGTCAGCCAACACACGAGTGTAGTATCCAGCAATCCTCGTTCTTCCAGATCGATGATCAACTGCGGAATGGCCTGATCGACAGGTGGCATACGTGACTTCAAACCTTTGAAATTGTTTTGATGGGTATCCCAACCACCATCAGTCACCGTCACGAAGCGAACTCCGGACTCAATCAAACGTCGAGCCATCAGACAACTTTGGCCTAAGCGGTTTTTGCCATAGGCTTCCCGGAGTGTTTCTTCTTCAGAATCAATCGCAAAAGCCTTCTTCGTTTCCGGCGCTGTAATCATATTCAGCGCCGCTTCGTAATGTTCGTCCAACGCTGCGAAGGCATCCTGCTGCAAATCAGTCTTGCGTTGTAAGGCGTCGAGTTTTGCCAGAGCGTTTTTTCGTCGATCAATGCGTTCAAAAGTAACGCCTTGTGGAGGCGTAATATCCCTGACCACGAACCCATCAGCCGATGGATCTGCAGAAATTTCAAACGGATTGTATTCTAAGCCCAGAATGCCTGACGTTCCTCCACCAAACCGGCGATCAATCTGCTCGCCAAGTTGAATAAATGGGGGCATCGCCGTTTGAAATCCGTGGAAATAACTCACGACGCTACCAAAAGTTGGATAGGCGATCGCCTGGTTAAACTTCCGGCCGCTCATGACATACTGGTCTGCTGTTCCATGGCTACCATTCTTTGGATTCCAACCACGCAGTACAGAAAACTTGTCAGCATGTTTCGCCAAAGTAGGGCAAACTTCCGTAAACTTCACACCCGGCAAAGCGGTATCGATGACGCCGAATTCGCCACGAACGCTGGTCGGTGCATCTGGCTTTGGATCCAGCGTGTCATGATGACTAGTTCCGCCGCGCGTCCAAATCAGGATACAGTTATTTGGTGTCTTTTGATTAGCGTTGGCCTTGAGAAATTGTGGCAACCCAAGCCCGAGCCCTGACAATGCTCCGATCTCGAGGAAGTTTCGACGATTTACTCCATCACAGTATTTGTGGCTCATCGTTCTACCCAGTTTCCTTTGTTAATTCTGACTAACGCTTAACGCTATTTAAATAATATCAGACGGCCAAAAACCACACTATAAGAATCGGCGATCTGGCACTCACGAAAACAGCTACCTTCTGGCCCGATTTAGGGGGTTTAAGCCAATAACTTCGTTATGACCTTACTTTGATCCGTTTGAATCAGCTTACGCTTTTGGCCATTGTGCTCGAAATATAGTTCCTCGGGCCGCAGTCCAAACAAGTGGAATAGCGTGTGATGATAATCGTAGTGATTCACAATGTCTTCCACTGCTTTATGGCTAAACTCATCCGTCTTGCCGTGAACATACCCCGCCTTAAAGCCACCACCTGCGACCCACTGGCTGAATCCATAGGTATTATGATCCCGCCCAATATTAGCTTCACCTGTGTCGTTTTGAATCACTGGCAGACGACCCATCTCACCGCCCCAATGGACAACTGTTTCATCAAGCAGTCCGCGACGCTTCAAGTCCGTCACGAGTGCCGCTGAAGGCTGGTCTACTTTTTTGCAGGCATTCGGCAAACTCTTCAGGATGCTTCCGTGATGATCCCAAAACTGGTTCTGTGTAAAGACCTGCACAAACCTTACCCCACGTTCGATCAACCTACGAGCTATCAGGCAACGCGAACCGAAGTCCTTGGTCTCTGGTTGATCCATGCCGTAAAGCTGCTTGGTCTCTGCCGTTTCACCGCTTAGGTCCATGGCCTCCACGGCAGCTGTCTGCATTCGTGCTGCCAATTCGTACATATTGATCCGCGCCTGATAATCCAATTCACCAGGCTTTCTCTGCAGGTCTTTCTGATTCAGTTTTTGCAGATAGGAAAGAAGTTTCTTTTGGGGTGCTCCCTCCAAACGTGCAGGAGGAGTTAGGTTTAAAATTCGCGGTTCAGTTGGTCGAATGACCGTCCCCTGATAAACCGAAGGCAGATAACCGTTATGCCAATTTCCAACACCATCAACCGGAAGCTGACCGGGGTCAATCAGAGCCACGTACGGAGGCAGGCTATTCGTCTCGCCACCCAATCCGTAAGTAAGCCAACTTCCCAGCACTGGATGCATTGCTGCCGTGGTGCCACTATTCATTGCGCGAATACTCTGGCCATGATTATTCACACCGGTATGCATGGAACGAATGAGCGTAATGTCATCAGCAATTGCTCCGGTATGCGGAATCAACTCAGACATCTCCATTCCGCATTCACCATAATGTCGGTATTTCCATGGTGGCGCGAGAATCTTGGAACTTGCCTGTGCAGCATTGTCGTATTTAATGTCGCCAGGGAACGTCTCACCGTGACGTTTCACTAATTCTTCTTTGGGGTCGAACAGATCAATTTGGCTGGGTCCGCCTTGCATCCATAACGAAATCATGGATTTGGCCTTTGCCGGCTTCGGCGCCGGCTTTTCAATGGTGTCGAAGCTTCTGCCAACCAGATCAGGTTTCGCAGGATTTGCCAGCAGCTTGTTTTCTTTCATGGTCAGTGCAGCCACCAACCCGGCCAACCCCATGCCAGCGGCTGTTAATAATTCACGTCGATCGGTTTGTTTATCCATGACCATTGGAGAATTACTCGATATACAAAAACTGATTGCTACTTAACAATGCCTGACAGAAGACAGCCACCGCGTCGATGATCGGATCATCATTGAGCTGTCTGGATTCATATTCTTTTGTCAGGACTTCCTGCATTTCCGTGACGAACGAAATTGCTTCCTCTTTCTCTTCGTCTGCGATCTCTTTACCAAAAGCAGTACGCCAGGCCTGTGAAACCTGATGTTCAATCTCCTGACTCTGCTTGGTCAATTTGACTGCAAAGAATCGCGATTGGGCTGTCACAAAATCACTATTCAGTAATTCCAGCGATTGGGTCGGCACGGTCGACGAGGGACGTTTCGTACAGTTCGGTGCCAATTCCGGTAAGTCAAATGGTTCCAACACAGCCAATGGCCGACTACGTCGTACCTGAACATACAAACTACGCCGATACTGCTGACCCTTCATATCAATGACCGGACCCGGCCGACCCGCGTTCAGATTCTCTTTACCGATCACCCATTGTCCGGTAATGTCCGCCATCACAGGCACGGGCACACCCGCCATTTGTTCGTCGAGCATCCCGGACACGGCGAGAATTCCGTCACGTACGGCTTCAGACTCCAGTCGGCGCACGGGCATTGACCACAACAATCGTTTCTGGCGATCAATTTGATTGCCTTGTGCATTGCGATTCGATGTCTGCTGGTATGCAGTGGAAGTCATGATGATCCGATGTAATTGTTTGATATCCCAGCCACTCTGCACAAACTCATCAGCCAGCCAGTCTAATAATTCCGGATGGGTCGGTCTTCCGCCAAGAAAACCGAAGTCACCAGGCGTATCCACAATTCCCGTTCCGAAATGATGTGCCCACACTCGGTTCACCATGACACGCGATACAAGCGGATGATTCCCGCTGGTCAAGAGTTCTGCAAAGGCAGTACGACGACCGGTTGTATCAATCTGCTCAGCATTATGAGGAATTTCCATCGACGCTAACCCGCTAATCACCGACAGTTCGCCCGGCTCAACAGCATCCAGCGGACTATCGAAGTTTCCTCGGGAGAAAACATAAGTCACCGGCGGTTCACCAGCAGGTTCGGTTAGGACTCGCAAAAACTCTTCCGGCTTTAACGCCTCGCGAAGCTTGGTTTGTTTTTCCGTATAAGTCTTAAGGTCATCTGAAGCGGCTCGATCGAATAAGTACAAATTGCCTGGTGTCACCACCGTGCTTGGATACTTTTTGATCAAGGCCTTTTGTTCATCGGTGCGATCCTTGGCTGCTGCCGCATGGGCCTCTCGCACAGATTGCTGGACATCCTCGGGAAGCTTTGCGATTTCTTTTTCGAAGGTGGCATCAATGTATGCCTGTTGCTTCTTCACTCGTTCGGCCTCGATCGATTTAATCTCTTCCTCGGCCTTAGCTTTTGCCTCACGGTCGGCGGATGTATAGAGCGAAACTTTTCGGTTTTGTGGTGTGACCCAGGACTTCCAGTTCAACGCTGGTTCAAAAATGGCCCGTATGCGGTAATAGTCTTTTTGTGAGATCGGGTCATAACGATGATTGTGACACTGGGCACAACCCACCGTCAGGCCGACCAGCGACGAGGACACCATTTTGACGGTCTCACTGACTACCGCATTCCGACCTTCGTCGGAACCCGCGCCCGCACCAGTTCCATCTGAAACCATTCGGAGAAAGCCTGTTCCGGTGAGTTGCTCGACCTGTTCCGGACTCAAATTGGATCGATCCGCACCAACCAATTCATCTCCGGCAATCTGTTCTCGAATGAACTGATCATATGGTTTTCCCTGATTAAAAGACTTCACCACATAGTCGCGATAGAAAAAGGCCCACGGCCGCTCGGCATCTGAATCGGTTTGACCTTCTGAATCCGCATAGCCGGCGGCATCGAGCCAATGTCGACCCCAGCGTTCACCATAACGTGGTGAACTTAATAGATCATCGATCAGGCGGACGTAAGCATCAGGCTGGCTATCCAGCATGAAGTGTTCCACTTGGCTAGGAGTTGGAGGCAACCCGGTCAGATCCAAATAAGCCCTTCGCACCAACACTTCCTTCGAAGCTTGGTCAGAGAAACTCAGGTCTGCCGACTCCAATTTCTCCAGCAGGAATAAATCGATCTCATTGGCCGCTCTGGTCTGATCTTTCACTTGAGGAAGAGACGGTCGAACCACCGGCTTGAAGGACCAAAATTGACGTTCCTGATTTGTAATATAAAAGCCCCGGTCGATTGTCGCAGGTTCCGGACCTTCCACTGCGGCCCCACTGGCGATCCAATTTACAATCGTCGTGATCTCATCCTCGGTTGGCCGCACTGCTACATCTTCAGGTGGCATAAGCCCACTGGTTAGATAGTCAACAAGCAGGCTGCCGTCCGGTTGTCCTGCAACAATCGCCGGACCGGACTCACCGCCGGTTAACATGAGACGCTTGAGGCGAAGATCCAGGCCACCGCCGAGTTCCTCTTCCTCGCCGTGACAATGAAAACAATGTGCCTTAAGAATCGGGCGCACATCTTTCTCAAAGGAAACAGCGCCTGCTGCAACCAACTGAGAACAACTTGCCAGAAGAGCAGCAAGCAATACGAATAGGCGGGAAAAACTCATACCTCTATTCTAACTTGAAAGACGGGATGAGTTGAGACAAATTGCCCATTGCGTGTGGTGAAATCCGTACAGCGAAGGCTAGCAATCTACCGAATATTCTTAGTAATCTACTTCGCCATCAAATCCGATGAGCGGGATTCATACGAGACCTAAGCTTGAACCTGTAGAAGTTCCCCGGTGCTATCGTTAAATGCCGGAGTATCCACTCCCATTTTATTGAGCATGGTCACAAACAGATTGGACATCGGAATATCGTTATTCACTTTCAGGAACTGATTGTGAGATAAGCCGAGTTTATTACCACCTGCAAAGACTAGTGGATAGTTGCTGTTGTTATGGGTTGTACTATTGCTACTTCCATAAAGCACCATTGTACGATCCAGCAAGGTACCATCGCCTTCCTGAGTCGACTGCAATCGTTCCAGGAAGTACGTCAGTTGCTCGACCATGAACTTATCCCATTCGCCCAATGCCACGGCACCTTCCGGTTTATTCCAACCATGAGCCAATGAGTGAAGGTTTGCCTTGAAGCCTTCGCGGAACGGGAACGGCCCGGCAACACTTGAGGCATCTGCCATACTGGCAATCTGATAAGTGGCCACCCGAGTTGAATCCGTCTTGAATGCCAACCACATCAGGTCATACATCGTACGCATATATTCTTTCGGGGCTTCGGTGTCAGCTTCAAGCTTCAACAAATCACGCTCTTCATCGGTCAGTGACGGCAGCGGGATATCGAGCCATTTTTGAGTATTCTTGACGCGTTGTTCAATCTGACGGACAGAAGACAGATACTCGTCCAGTTTTTCCTGGTCACGCCTGCCTAAACGTCGGCGAAGCGAATTGGAATCTTCCAACACGAGATCCAGCATGCTGCTGGCACTACGCAACCGACGGTGGTTTCGCTGCAGATCCGCATCAGCAGACCCGAACATACGATTGAAAATCATTTCCGGCTGATTCAATGCCGGCACAGGGCGACCTTTGTCATCGTAGCTCAATGTACTGGATCGCGTAGGCTCGCCGACACCGCCATCGGTACTCATCGTCAGAGAGGAAAAGCGAGTCTGACTGCCAATGGCATTCGCAGCTACCTGATCAACCGAAACTGTGTTGTGTAGCAACTTTTTATCAAACAGAGCCCCGGTTAAAAACGTGTCACCGGTATCGTGGCCACCCATACGTCGTCCGTTTGGATGCGACATCCCGCCAATTATGGTGACAGATTTGCGTACGGATTCCAACGATTTGAGGCTTTCATTGAAGGTAAAGTCTTTACCTTCTCCATCCGGGAACCAACGCCACTTATGAAGGTCACTACCTTCTTTTGGCAAGCTAATCCCAAACGGGAAATACATGGCACACATTCGGGGAGGAAGATCAGCGGCCTGAGCCTGTTCACCCATTGCTTCCATATAAGGAAGTGCCATGGATACACCAGTTCCAAGTAAGAACGCACGACGATCTAAATGCCAAGATTTCATATTTTGGTCTCGATTGTTTTCTTTAATCAGGAAGGACATTCACCAATGGAATAATCCCAGATATTCATATTAACGTACAGAGGAATCGTCACCAATGATTATTTAACGCGGAAGGCGTCGCTGGCAACCAACTCCTGTATCAAATGCATCATCTGATAATCATTGTTTGCAAAACTATTAGTTAAATCGTCAATGAGGTCCTCATCACTTAACTCCAGATTTCGCCCTAATGCGTATACCGTCAGTCTAGAAACCAACGCTCTGGCAAAGTCCTCACTACGATGTTCAACAAGGTAATTCTTTAGGCTAACCACACCGTCAAGCTCGGTACCATTAGGTAAAGTATCAGACGCCACAACCGGTTTGTTGTGAGCCTCCGTTCGGAACCTCCCAATCGCGTCAAAATTCTCCAGTGCGATCCCCCAGGGATCGATCCCTCGATGGCAGGATGCACAGGATTCCTTATCGCGATGGACTTCCAGCTGTTCTCGTATCGTCAGTTTGGCAAAATCTGGATTGGTTTCATCCAGATCCGGCACATCTGGCGGCGGCGGAGCAGGGGGGTCATTCAGGAGTCGGTCCCGCAACCACACGGCACGACGGATCGGATGAGAATCCTTTCCAGTGGAACCGAGCATCAAGACGCTGGATTGGCCTAATAATCCACCTCGTGTTTCTTCGGTCAAAGCAACCTGACGGAACGCCTGTCCACGAACTCCTTCCACACCATAGTGTCTTGCCAGAGGCTCATTGAGCATCGTGAAATCTGCGTCCAGCATATTGAGAGCGCTGAGGTCATTGAGTACTAAATGCTTCAGAAAGTGTCGCGTCTCTTGTAACATCTCTGTCTTAAGAGAGATATCGAAGCCTTTGTAAGTTCCTGTATCAATTGCGATTTGAGCAGTGTTTTCCAATTTGAGCCATTGGTCGGTAAACTGCTGAAAGAATCTCCAACCCCGATCATCCCGAAGCATCCTTTCGATTTGAGCATTGAGAACGGACGGCTTGGAAAGCTGCCCCTGATCTGCCAAATCGAACAATTCCTGGTCCGGCATGGTGCTCCATAAAAAGTACGAAAGACGAGATGCCAATTCCCAATCGGTGAGATCCCGCTTTTTATCCTGAGCGGGCTCGAGCAGATAAAGAAATGGCGGGCTGATTAAGGCCATCGCCAACGTCTCTTTCATCGCCTCTTCGAAACTTGGGAATTCGGGGCGTATTCCATTGTAAAAGCTAACGAACCGAGCTACTTCCTCGTCGGTCGCTGGCCGACGGAACGCTCGTTGCAGAAATCGCCGCATCACCTCCGCGACATAGGCCTGCTCATTCGTTTCACGTAGCTCTGATTCAAACAGGATTTCCCGATGTCGCCGCGGAGGCCATTGTTCAAAGACAGGGCCTTTAAACGTCACCTTTTCAATGTGTATGACCGGATAGCCATCTTCTGCTGGAAAACCTTTTTTCTTTTTGCCATCCCGTTCTAACTCAACCTCTTTAGGCTTAGGAGTTCGGTCGTCATATTGATTGAGAACACGAACAACCAGTCCTGGAAATTTTCCCTGACCTCGTACCGGCAGCGGATGATTCTCCACCCGACCAGTAAACTCATAGGTGGTGGATTCGGATTCGGTAATTTCAATCGTTTTCGTGACTTTCCAAATCTGTTCTGTGTCCGGTCGATAGCCAACGGATACCTCCATCAGAGGAGCTCCGCGACCTTCGGGTATATCAGCGCGGGCTGTTACCGTGACCAGATAGTCGCCCTCTTCGGGATACTTATCGACCATCTTTCCGTAAAAGCCCTGCCAGCGACCGAGGTAGTTGGAGACTTCATAATTGAACCATTTATCCCCTACATTACTCTTGTCAAAGGAGTGCTCAAATACTTCGGGGGCTTCCTTTGTTTCAATAACTCGATCCAATGCGCGGCGAGCTGCATCCAAATAGTACTCCAGCTGAATCGAAGTCATCTGCAGCGATTGACCATTATTCTTAAAGCCATCGGGCGAAGCACCTTCCGGCGGCAGGTCGCGAGCATAATCCATTTCCAAGTCAAATAGATCCCGCATGGTGTTTTGGTATTCGGCTCGATTCAAACGGCGGAGTACCACCTGCCCACCGGTACTCTTTAGTTCTGCCTTTACTCGATCAATCTCGCCTCGAATCCAACCAACTAAAACACTGCGTTCTTTCGCCGTGAGAGGTTCAGCGTCCTTCGGAGGCATCTCACCTTTGTTCAGGACATGCATTGCCTCGTGCCATGCGGTTGCCGCTGCGCGATCGGTCAGGAAATCCGTGGAGAGATTATCCAAACGGATATCTGCTTCCTGAACATCCGGACCATGGCAAACAAAACACTTGTTTTCCAGAATGGGGAGCACAGTCGACTTAAAGCGTCGATTGCTATTGGGTTTTACTGCCAATGCGGTTGAGGTAAGCAGCAGTAGTAAACAAAGCACAAACGTGGAATTTGGGAGGCGGGTCTTCATGCCTTAATTTTAACCTCAATTTCCCCAATCGTGGAATATCGAGATGAGGAGAAACGCATCAGCGATTAGACGTCGCACCACTCGATCGCCTGATGTAGCCCAGCCACGGGATCGCGGGTCGGAATAAATTCATGCCCCACGTAACCGTCATAGCCAATGTCGACCAATGCCTGCATACATGCTGGATAGTTGATTTCCTGATTGTCATCCAATTCGGCTCGTCCCGGATTACCAGCTGTGTGAATGTGCCCAAGCCAATCTTTGTGCTGATGAAGTCGACGAATCACATCGCCATTCATAATGGACACATGGTAAATATCGAAAAGTAACTTGAGATTAGGCGAGCCGACTCGCTCAAGGATATCAATACAGTATTCCACATCATCACCTGCATATCCGGGGTGACCCTTCATTGGATGGGTATCGTCTCGAGTATTGAGGTGTTCAAGGCAAATGGTCACGCCAGCTTTTTCTGCGTAGCCGACCACTTCTTTAAATCCTTTGACACAGTTGGCCGCGCCTTCTGCTTTGCTAAGTCCTTCATCGTAACCGGTAAAGGCAATCACCTTCTTCCAGCCAAATTCTTTGCACTCATCGATCGACTTCTTGGTAGCGGCAATCACCGTGTCGTGATACTTGGGATTATTAAATCCACGCATAAACGGAGGGCCACCAATATCGATCCCAGCAATGGCACATTCCAGGCCATGCTTCTTTAGGTCAGGATAGAATTTTGGATCCATCAGCTCGACACTAACACAACCCATCTCTTTCGCGATCGGCATTAATTTATCCGGCGACCAATAGTCCTGAAAGCACCAAGCCACGATTGAATGTTTGATATTTCCATTTTTTGCGACGCGTCGAATTCGCTTGCCCACTTTGATTTCCTCTTCGGCTTGTTCTCCACTGGCTTGTCCTGCGGCTAGTGCCCCACTAACGACTGCGGCCGTACCCAGCATCTGCCGGCGATTTAATTTGCTCATCTGAATTTGCTTATCTAACTTTGACTGTCTAATTGGTCACTTGATTGATCACTAAATCTGCAGACGCGATTAAAACGCATCATAAATAGATTTGGCAGCCTTAACGCGAGCATCAGCCGCATCATATATCGCCTTCGTAAACGCTGGGATTTCCTCACCCACTATGATCAGACGGTGGGGAGCATTGAGTGCCAGAATCCCCGGGAGGTCACCATACTTGATGGCTCCAGGTAGAAAATTAACATCACCGTATTGAGTAATGGCCCCAAAGCGAAAACCTTGGGTA
>NZVD01000064.1 GCA_002701385.1 Rhodopirellula sp.
AATGTCTGAAGCGTGTTCCAAGGCCGCCTCTGCAAGCTCTGGATGATTGATAAGCTATACCCAACAGCTATTGATTATGCGATTTTTTCCGAAAAGGCCACCAGCCTTTGACCGCCGAGAATGAACCTTTGTAAAACGGCCACCAACCTTTGACCGCGGAAATCACACCCCAAATTATGCCAACAGGCAAGCAAAGGATGAAGATAGCAATCGCGACGATCCCGGCACCGATAGGGGCCCCTCCTCCTGCATTGCTGGACATTAAATACGCAATTAAAACTGCTGTACCCCCGATGGCAAGGAGGGTTCCAACTAAGCAACCTACTATGGTGCCTAGTAGGACTTTCAATAGAACCTTCTTCATCGCATTTCCCGCAACTTTACCATGGGGCTTGATTTGTCGGCATAAGAGACCACTAATTAAGAATCAACTCGAATTAAGCTGCCAGAAGCAATTATCGATTCAGTAACTGCAAGATAAACGAAGCTCAGAATGAGGATGAGCACAAAGAAGCCCAGGGTCAGCAAGCCCCAAATACCAACAGCTATAATCCAACTTTTCTTAGTGAATTTGATTTGCTCCGTCATTAAATAGTGACTTTGACGGCTTAGAGTAGAAAGCCAAATTAAAAAGAATACAAGTCCGACCCCATTAAGAGCCAATTCACTTAGCTCAGAGATAACCCCTATAGTCATAATGGCAAACCATGCCCACATCCATCGATAAGAACGTTTAGCTTCCTCGTAATTCCCAAGCGCTTTCCAGTTTTGCGCCTGTAAAAATGCGCCTACGTGAGCCCCAAAGAAGAAGGCGAAAACCCCCAACCTTCTTGGATTCCATAATCCGACCGTTGTTCCTGATAAATCCACACCTTCCTCTCTAGGCGAATCAGCAGTTGGTGCTTGGTATGGATTACTCATGATTGTTTCTCCGCCAAATAAGTCCGTAATAACCGTTAATGGTTTACTAAGTGCCGGAATCCGGATGCAAAACCTTGCTTTCAAGGATGCGTGTATTAAACATAAACATCGTCACTACAGTTAGAGAGATGCAGTGGCTTAAAATTGTAGGCGCTAAAACTATGGAACACTTTAAATTAATCGGGGGGGGATGTCCCAACTTCGACTGCTGCGTCAGGAGGACTCGCTAGGCATTTGACAAGAGCGTTTTGAGGTGTGTCAGAAATCCAATCCAGCCTCCCCGATAGCCTAGCGACACTCTGATTATTTCCGCGAGTTCGTGATCCAAATCGCCCCGTATGGTGGAATTGCAATAACCTCATCCAAATCATCGTAATGCTTGCCTGAGAGAGCATCGGTCCATACTTCAGTAGCAATCAAATTCAACTCGGTAAGTGGAACTTGCTGCACCTGATTCGTGATATTGTGGATCGCAAACACACTCTGATGACGATCAGGACTTTCACGCCAAAATGCAAATACTCCGGAGTCGAAGTGAAGCGTGTATTGTGTGGCGTTTGGATGAAAAGCTTCTTGCTGCGAACGAATTTGAATTCGTCTTCGCATTTCATTAAAAATTTTGGCGCAATGGCTATTTGAATTTTCTAGATTATCAAGCAGTTCCGTTTCGCTCCAGCTATGCCGATTGATTGAACGCGCCCGCCCCGTGGCTTTTACTAGATCAACATCGTTTTCAGTCCCCAGCATGCTGTGGATATAGATGCCTGGGATCCCCTCAAGTGCCAGTACGATTGTGTGTGCACAGATGAAACGCTCGATCTGAAATTCATCCGCTCCCCCCTGAATCGTCCCACGCAAGGCATCATAAAGTGAAATGTTAATTTCGTAAGGGACATCGCGACCGTCAGGCATCGTACGCGTTGAAATACTGCCGCCGAATGCTCGCATAGTATCAAGCATTTGTTCCAACTCATTCTCTGTCAATAAACCCTCTGTCGGACGGACTCCAATGCCATCGTGAGACGCAAGGAAGTTAAAGTATGCTCGACCGGTGCGGGCGGGCGGCATCGACATCATCCATGTCTTAAGATGGATGCAATCACCGCTTAATAGAGCATGTATTAGAAGCGGTGGTAACGAAAAGTTATAGATCAGATGAGCTTCGTTGTCGTTTCCAAAATAGGCCAGATTCTCTCGATTGGGAACATTGGTCTCAGTGATGATAACCGAGTCCTCTGCAAGATTCTCTATAATCAATCGCAGGAGTTTAATGATTTCATGTGTCTTTTTTAGATGTACACAATTGGTTCCTGATTCTTTCCAAAGATACGCAACTGCGTCTAAACGAAATAGTCGAATCCCTTTTTCTACATGCGACTTAATGATATTGATGATTTCAAATAACACCTCAGGGTTCGAATAATCCAAATCAATCTGATCCGGCCCAAAAGTACACCACACAGATCGTTCTCCATCAGCTGTTTCGAATGCCGTGAACAAGGGTGTAGAGCGTGGTCTCACAACATCGGACAAGTCGGTTCGCGAAGTCGATTCGATGAAATAATCAATGCCNGGGGAGACTCGGCGAAGGAAGTTCTGAAACCAGCGATNTTGGCTAGAGCAATGATTTAAAACNAGATCGGACATGAGCTTGAAGTCNTTACCNATCGACAGGATGTCTTCCCAGCTACCAAGTTCCGGGTTCACCGATGTGTAGTCCGAAATAGAGAAACCGTCATCAGAACTATACGGGAAGAAAGGAAGGACGTGTACCGTTGAGAATGTGTCGGTTAAATTCTGTGCAACAAATCTGCTTAGTGTTTTTAACGGCATCTGCTGATCACTGACGATCGAGTCACCATACGTAATAAGTACCGCGTCCTTTTCATCCCATTTATTTTTCAATGGAGCGATGGTGCGACTATAGCCCTTTAAGCCGGACTCATTTAGCAAACGGTTCGTCAGCGATTCTGCCTCCGATTCACCATAAATTTCTGCAACGTGTAAATGGATTAACGCTCGCAGTCGATTGGATTTGCCTTGAGAACGCGCCGCAATGGTTTTCGGCATTGAAAATTCTTCGTCGTCAGCTTCGACCGCTTCAGCCAGCATTTCAAAAATATCGGGAATGGCCGANACGACACGTTTCCAGCTTGGAGTAAACGGGGGATCCATTGTTTGCTTGAGGAAAACATTTCCGGCTTCCATGATGTTTTCAGCAAACATCTCGATGGCATTTATTTCGGTATGTCTGTCATACGTCAGCCCGTTGATCATCGCATCATTGCCATGCGACTCTACGAGATCGAGGGCAATGCGGTAATAGGCCGCTTTGATCGTGCGAATAGTTTCTTCTTGGAAAACATGACCTTGGGTTGCCATTTTGCGAAAAAGCGAGTTTGCAATATCGATGCTCATTCGCGACAAGCCTGCATTGCGATCTTCTCTCGATAGGTCCTGATGCTTGTGCTCATAAGAATCGGCAATGTCTACTTGGCAAATTTGACTGGTTGCATAATTNCGATACATCTCTGAGAGAATNCCCATTTCCAACCCCCAATTCGATGGGATCCGCATGTTTTCGATTACATCGCGTTGCATCGCAAATTCACCAGCCAGGGCATAGCGAAAGCTGTCGAGATATTTTAGNTAATGGTTGGCTCCACAAACGGTCTCCATCGCCCTTACCAGAGGGGTCACCAACAACCGACAAACGCGGCCATGCAAAAGGTTGTCCGCGGTTCTTGCGTAAAATCCTTTACAAAACTTGTAGCTTAGATTCACGTTGCTAACNGGATAAATTAGCCTTGCGAGCATAGATCGGTGATAGCTTTTTATATCGCAATCGTGCAACGCCACGGAATTGGCTCTTCCGGTGGCGAGTACATAACCAAGCATATACCAGACATTCCTACCCTTTCCCATTTGGATTGGTGCTAAGCCATAAGAGTCGAGTAGTTTGTCTATCGCCTTCAACCTCGGGCCATCGTTCCAAAGTATATTAGGCTTTTGCGGTAAACGGCCAAAATATTCAAGCGCGTGTCTGAATTGATCCTCCGTCGCTCTATCTAATCCAACCACAATTTGGTCCAGATAAGAAACTTTACAGAGTTCGTCGACAATCCCGGTTAACGCGGAGGATTGCAATTCTGAATATAGAGATGGTAACACCAAAGCCATCGGGGATTCTTTACTGAACCGCAAAAGCTCTGTCTCAAGATATTCGAAAGGTCGAGTATTCAGGTTATGAAGTGTTGTAACTAACCCATGTTGATGAAAATCAGCCAATTTAAAAACCCTTCAATAGTAAGATCTAGAGCGATTCAAATAACTCGGAAATGACGGTATTCCAACCTGCTGGACCTGCTTGAGGGGCATATATTATATTTCTCCCTTCCAGGACCAGAGGCTCAGTGCGTTTGGGATTTGGTATAACAACACCAAAATCGGCCTGCGTGATCATGCCTACATCGTTTTCACTGTCACCCAATGCGATGGACGTGAATTTTGCCTGAGGGAATGAGGATTCATAGCAGGCAAGCAGTTGTTTCATGGCATCAGCCTTGTCTGTTTGCCCCATAACATGAAGAAATTGGCCACCACGAATTACCTTCATGCCCCTGAGTTCAACTTCCCGTTCAAACAGCACTAGTTGTTCGGCGTTATCTTGCCAGAGAATAGGTTCCGACGCCTGACGTCGAAGTGCTTTTTGTGCTTGAGCAATGCTTAAGCCGGTCAGCTTACCTAATTCGTGGGCAGACCAATCAGCAAAACCTTGTAGTCGAAAACCAAACTCACTACGTAAAGTGGCTATAGTTTGCAGGAGCTTCTCCCTACTTAATCCGTTGGTAAGAATCCTATAGCCGTCATGATTAGGTTCCTCAGGAGTGTGGCTGGAGAGTGGATGGCAATTGGGAATGGCTATTACACCTCCGTTCTCACCGATAAAAGGCGCCTGCGTACCAAGTTTCTCAGCAAAATCCCAAAGCTCAGAATATGTCTTGCTCGATGCCAAAACTAATTCGGCGCCTTTGCTTTCCACAATTTCAAGTGCCGAGATGGCAGGCGTCCAATCATATGAGTGTTGATGCAACAACGTCGCATCAAGATCGGTGAAGACAATTAATCGAGTTTCCGGCTTGAAAGATCGGTTAATCATTGCTTGCAAACTCCGGATGGATTTTAAAAGCGAATACCGGTTCAAAGCTGCGTGAATTATTGCTCGTTCGACAGAGATTCCGATTACAACACTCGGGAACAGTCTCTATGGTTAACCCCGCGTTAAGAGGAGAAGGCCTCAGAAGCAGCCTTCCCTTGTGGGTGCGTGCGGGATTTGAAAGCGTTTGTAAATAGGCGGTATACGAGAGCATCAGACTCTTTGCTTTGCTAGATGAAAAGAAATGAACCACTGNATGGCAATGTGGTTTCATCGCTAATCCGCCTTAACCTCCAGTTTATTAGATTCCCTATGCCAGCGAAAGGTGGGCTATTATTTTTCTAAGGGTTCAACTTCCGGAGAGGAGACAGGAAATCCAAAATACGTGGCATCGATAGGATAGGGATACCCCGTACGGACGTATATAGTAACGTCCTGCAAAGCATTCAGGCGTGGGTCCCTCAATGCCCAATGCTTCCCTACTCAGCGAAACGGTAAAGTGCTGCTTCAAGGCGTTAATCGTTGCTGCTCTCGATTCGACGTATTAGTATAAAAACATCAGTCAAAGGAATCACCATGCACTTAATCTGCCGCCTGACTTTGTTTTTTGTCACGCTTCTCAACTGTTTGCTGCTAAACGGCGAAGACCATTGGAATCAATTCCGAGGCCCTTCGGGTAACGGCATTTCTTTGGCCACAGACATTCCGACTGAATTTGACGAAACAAACAATGTTCGCTGGAAGACGCTCATTAACGACTCCGGATGGTCTTCTCCTGTGATTTGGGAAGACGAAGTCTGGATCACAACCGGCAGCGATGAAAAGCAAGAGTTAAGGACTATTTGCCTCGACCTTGAGACTGGGAAAATCAAACACAACATCAAGGTGTTTGACATGATCCCGCGGAAAGTCGATCCCGCCTATATCAATGATTCCCCTCATTTGAACAGCCCAGCCACGCCCACACCAGTCGTCGAAAAAGATCATGTGTTTGTTAGCTTTGGGTCACAGGGCATTGCCTGCTTAGATCGACAAACCGGGAAAACACTCTGGTACCGTCGGGACTTACGTATTTATCAACCCGTACGCCAGGGATCCTCACCTATAGTTGACGAGAAGAGGCTTTACGTTGCTTTTGATGGGACCGATCAACAGTTCTTCATCGCTTTGGATAAAACGACTGGAAAAACGCATTGGAAGATGGATCGCAACACCAACACAGATTGGAAGGAAACTCTGCGAGAACGTGGCTTGTCTGACAATAAAGGTGGAAAGCCCAATGATAATAAAAAATCGTTTGCCACTGCATCGCTCATCAGAGTTGATGGAAAGCGGCAGCTCATTGCACCAGGAGCAGAGGCCGTTATCTCCTACGATCCGGACACAGGCAAGGAGTTGTGGCGAACGGTGCACCCCGGAGGGTTCAACATTGCTGCACGGCCAATCTATGCGAATGGACTTGTCTACGTTTTCACCAGTGGATTAAACAATATACTAATAGCAATTCGCCCCAACGGCACCGGTGAGGTTACCGACACGCACGTTGTTTGGTCAACAAGGAGGGGCACGCCAGTCATCCCCTCCCCGGTCATTGTGGCTGGCCGGCTTTTTATGGTCACTGATCGAGGAGGTATCGTTCGATGTCTCGATGCGAAATCNGGTGCAGAGATCTGGCAAGGCCGCCTGGGAGGTGACCATTGGGCTTCGCCCGTCTACACCGATGGGAAAATATACTTCAGTAGTAAATACGGTGAAGTCGCAGTAGTCGAAGCCTCCGCAAAGAATTTTAAATTGATCTCGCGAAATCAATTAGATGCAGTGTTCATCGCATCACCCGCCGTCTCAGACGCTTCACTTGTGCTACGATCCACCACGCACCTATACTGTATCGCCAAACCTAAGCTGAAAACGCCGTAGCAGTCGTCAAAGTTGTTAACAAAGACGGTGGCACCCTGACCAGTACTCCAGAAGGGACTAATAACTACCGACACGTCGATTGGAGCGTCACAGAATCAGTATGAAGAAGAAGTTCCCGAGTGTAAGTCATACCGTTACGCTGCCCTACGCCACATCGAGTGTTACAGCCTCCTAACACCGCTCTGAAGTATCGGTTAAATCGGCAGTCTGTCTCTTATGCAACTGACGAATTAAGTTCAACATCCCATTATTCATAGTGGTAAATTTCTCCAGTAATATCTGCATAAAGAACCTTTACGACGCATCAACAGTATTCGTCGTTTCCCGTTTATTGCACGATATAGCTTCACTGAAATCGATTTCTGCTTCAACTGGAATTGATTCCAGTAGAACTCAAACATGTCGACCACTAGTTTCTTTCGCTTTAGATGACAAAGGAATTGTATGGCGTCTAATCGGTGCCTCTTGTGTCCATTCGGCCAGTAATCAACAGCAAATTGGGCGAATTCCTGTTTTAGGTCACCATTAGCTCTGGCGGTATTTGGAATATGCGAAAGGGTTTCCGAATACCGTTTATTGATTAATGCTGTTGCCTGTGTTTCCAATTCTTCTAAATCCAGTTGGTTGAGGAAACTGATTGCGTCCTGTTCTAGACGATGTTTGCGAGTGAAATCATCGCGATTTTTTTTTAGTTCAGTTCTGCAGACTGAATTGGCTAGCAACATTTCAAATAATTCAGAGGAATTCATAGATTCGCAGATAATGTCTTCATCTTCTTGAGATCAGTTTCGAGTTCTTCGATAGCTGGAAGATTGAGATCTCGTTCAATGATCGCACAGTCGATCGTTGCATAGTTGATAACAAATTCAAATATATCCCATAACTCACTTTGAATCGCAGAGCCGTGATTATCGAAGAACTTATTTCCCTGTTTTGAATAGCCGACTAGGTGAACTTGTTTTATATGCTTGGGGTTCAGTTGGCGAATCCAGTCGAATGGATCAAACCTATGATTACGACTATTGATAAATAGATTAGTAATGTCAAGCAATGTTGAAATTTGAGCTTGCTCACATAGTTCATTCAGGAACTCTGCCTCACCAAGTTCGCCGGGCAAGTTGATATGTGTCGTAATGTTTTCAAGCAATAAGGGGCGTTGGCAAAAATCCATGACATGGCGACAGCGATCTCGTATTTTCTCAAGATTGCGCCTATTGGAAATAACCGGGTTAAGGTGTCCTAAGTCAGCTTCTTTTGTCCTCGTGAAAGCCAAATGTTCACTAATCCATTCGGCATTTGCCGCATCTGCAACTTTCCGGAAGTTTTCTAGTACATCTTGAGCAATAGCAACCTCAGACCCAAGTGAAAGCCCCAATCCGTGGACAGAAATCGGATAACCTTCCCTCAATTCGTATAAGGTGTCTTGATTATCAAAAAAGTGTTCTGCTGTTACCTCTAGAGCAGTGAGTAAACTGGGATTACTTTCAATCCAAGCCTTCAAAGGCCGGCGATATCCGACAGCACGAAACATTTTATTTTATATCCCAGCTTTTCAATTCGCTCTAGCTAATATCATTACTTTCAAACAATCGCTTTAAGCTTACAAGCTAATCATAAGTTGCTTTTTCTTATTCGCTTATGATGACTCTCTTAAATAATATCCGCACTACTAAATTTCTAACGCTTATATTCCAATGGTGCAGTCACGGAGAAACGAGTGTCCCCTTCGCTTCCCTTCATGACAAAGGAATACTTTTTGATGAGGGCATTTTTAGCTTTAACAGCCCAGACAAAATTAGAGTCCCGAACTATAGATTTACCAGGGGAAATAACCGTATCGGTCCAGTTCTCTTTGAGGGCATCCTGATTGAAAAAGGACTTGCCTCGGTACGGGCCTATACGCATAGAGTGTTCGACAGACTCGAGAGAAACAGGAACATCACTTCTGTTGATTATCTTTATTTCATAGTAGTCAGGGCTTTTATCCGCTGAGAGTTTAGGAGCACTTGCAGGTGGTGTCTTGCCCAAATATCGACATTGAATATCGAGTACGTGCGAATCCTCAACGCTCACAGCCAACGTGTACTCGCGTTGATTAATTTGCTGAGTGCTTACGGTTATGCTGGACGAATCGCAACCGGTCATAACGAGCTGAATTAGGATTGCTAACGTAAAGAGCATGCGGTTATTTTTTAGGTTTTGCATTTACTTCTCGATGTTCTTCTAGTACATCAGTTACGGCACCGCCGATCATGCCGGCAAATACTCCGAAAAGGATTAGTCCGGTGATGAAAGTTATTAGAGCAATAAGCCTGCCAGTGAAAGATGCTGGCGTAATGTCTCCATAGCCGACCGTTGTCACCGTTACGGCAGTAAACCAAATCGAGTCAAATAATGAAGTAAAACTGGTGTCCGGTAGATTTCGTTCACATTCATA
>NZVD01000065.1 GCA_002701385.1 Rhodopirellula sp.
TGCGCGACCTCGGGCTACCTCCGAACGTACATATTCAGCGGTGATAAAAGTCGGCGTCATTGCTCCCCAGGATTGGCCAGGGTGCTGATGGTCGATGCGATTACGAGGAACCTGTAATTTCGGATCTATTTCCGAAGGTCGCGGCATTTCGTAACCTTCGGGCGTCGAGCACAATTGTCGGATTCGTTCGGACGCTTCCGGAGGTAGATCTCGTAGATTCGGATACTTGTCGGCTATCGTCTTGAATTCTTCTTTCCGGCCCAGGTTTTCACGGATAGCTATGTATTCCATCTCTGGAGTAATAATGCCCTGGTCGGCATACCACTTTTGAGTAACCGGATGCCAATCACTATCACCGTTCGCGCTGCCTTTGGCTCGCAAAGGCTTGCGCCTTAAACCAGGATACTCCTTAAGCCGGTTCTTTATGTCTTTAAGCTCGTTATACTTCTCAGAATGTTCTTCTGAGAGATATCCGTTATCCTCTGGTCTGATATCGCGACCGGAGTATTCTTCGACATCCGCGCGATTCAAGATCCAATCGCTTCTTACCGCCGGTAGTCCTCGAGTCACATCACCGTCGAATTCAGGGTCTCCCCACGGGCCGGAGCAGTCGTAGACGCGTACCGGTTCATTTTTCTCAATCTCTCCATTTTCGTGCTCCGTATCAGAGAGGCGAATTTCGCGCATCGGTACTTTTAGTCCTTCGTGAATCTCACCCTTGACGTAGATGCGGGAAGAATTCGGAAAGAGTGTTGGGTCCCTTTCTATGGCCGAAATTTCTTCGGCATTGTCTGCATCGTCGGTAAACTGCCCTGGGAAATCTTTGCGTTGCTGGGCGTTGTTAAGGTCTGTCAAGACGGGCAGCTTTGGAGAATTCATTTCTTCCCTCTCGGTTTGTATCGGGAACTACTCGGCTAAGAAGGGACGGTTAGGTTCTGGAGAACGACTACGCTACCGTCTCGCTCCCTTCGTCGGTATGACCCGTATCAGGTTCGAAGGGTTGTTTCAAAACACACTGTCCAAAACTCTCAGCCCATAAGGGCACCCCTGCATATAGCTCTAGTATTGCGTTTTAAAAAAAAAGGTCAACACCCGTGGTGTTTGTTTGTGAAAACGCAGTCTGTACTTGCATAGGTGCCGTGCTTTTATGCGTCTGTTGTTATTCTGTTTCTTGTGAGCACAAAGCGTTTGGTCTTTGGCTTCGAGATTTCCGTCAGTCGGCTGTGAGTCGTCTGCCGATCAGCAGGGTCGGTTCGCGAGGGCCGATTTTCACATCTTGTTTGGAAAATGTCTCACTGCCGACTGGCTGATAGCCCAAGATGTCGCATACTCGGGAATTGCCTGTTAGAGAAGATTGCAGTATCTGATTTCGGACCGCCCAGGCCATTGTCACTGGAACGCCATCAAGGTCGAATTTGAATTCCCTGAAACTGTCGACGAGCGGAATCTGTTTGTTAAAACTGGCATGGTAGAGATATCGAGGAAGCGTTGTCGAGCCTATAGGCGATTTAGTACCACTGTCTGAAGCAGAACAATGTTTGGGCCTTTGACTTCGAATTGCTCAGCAAGACTGAGCGAAGCAAACGTGATGAACACGTAGCAAATTACGTTTAACAGAGCGTGATTCTGTGAATGGTAATTGGAGCCATGGTTGGGTTGCCGCATTTAATACCCTGACCTTGACTTCGCTTTTCGCAACCGACTCATACGCAGTTTCTAACGAATCTACGAAACCTTGATTGAAGAGATGGCCGAGAATACCCTTATTTTACAGCACTTGGGTAGTCTCATAGAGTCCAATAAAAAAGCCTCCAGTCTCCTGAAGGCTCTGTTAGCAGAAAGTCTGCAAGTAGCGGGGGCCGGATTCGAACCGACGACCTCGAGGTTATGAGCCTCGCGAGCTACCGGGCTGCTCCACCCCGCGGTAGTTAGACATAATTATAGACGGCAACCGGAACTTGAAAAGCCCCTCAACGGTACGCTTATAAGTTTTTATTTGGGTACCCGTTATGGCGACGAGATGGAGCGTCTGGCTTTACCTCCGTTCCATAATTTCAGAACGGAATGATAGGTTTTAAGAATGGCGGTCTGTTTGAACAGGTGTGGAATTATCGAGCGATCTCTATTTATTTACGGCAGTATGCAGAACCAGCCCTTAACTGCATACAGAGACAGGAGATAGCGATGAGGCGAAACACAGACTTCAGTGTGGAAGTAGGGGCGAATAACCGATAAGATTGGATAGTCTTGTATTTAGGGTATTGAAGGTGAATAGGCGTGGCATTGAATTCTGGCCCCAACAGCCCCAAACGTAAGGTCGCTCGGCCGATTATACGAAAGAAGAGTACCGACCAGGGCTCTCCTGAGGAGGTTACGCCTATTGCTGGATCACCAAGCCCGCCTCCTGCCCACCATGTACCTTCCGTGCCACCGATTACTGAGCCTCCAACAGGACGAGCTCAGGTTGCAAGGCCGATTTTGGCTACTACTCGACGTGAGCGGCTGGTTGTTGCCGAAGAAGAGTACGATGAGACTGAAGACGTACTCGTGGGAGCTGCCAAGCGGTCTGCTCCCGCGTGGCTAATCAGCTTGGGAGTTCATACCTGTATTCTTGTGGTACTAGGTCTGCTGATGCTGCCTGGCCTGTTAGACGCTCCGCTGCAAATTGAGGTGGTGTATGCCGAGAAGATTGGTAAGCAGGTAGAGGATGAAATTTTTCAATCACCCACAGAAGAAATCCCGGTTCTGGAAGATCCGGTCTTGGCCGAGGATATCGAAGAAGTAGAGGACCCGCTCGCCGCACCGCCCGAGGTTGAGCCGATTGAATTTCAGGCTACCACCCAAACCACAGACATTCAGGCCCCTTCCATTGGCATGGCGTTAGATGGGCGTGAAAAGGGTATGAAGAAGGCCCTGTTAGCAGCCTACGGTGGAACGGCCACTACCGAAGGAGCGGTTGTAAAGGGGCTGGAGTGGTTAAAACGTAACCAACAGTCTGACGGTATGTGGAGCTTGTTAGGACCCTACGCGGATGGTGCACCGACAGAAAACAGAGTCGCGGCAACAGCAATGGCGTTGCTCGCGTTTCAAGGACACGGCTCGACGCATCTATACGGACCGTATAAAGATGTCGTTGCTCGTGGTTGGAACGCTTTGATTAAGAAGCAAGACGACGAAGGCAACTTTTTCCTGACCGGAGGCCATCATCATCGGCTTTATACGCATGCTCAATCGACCATTGCATTGTGCGAGCTATATGGCATGACAGATGATAAGACGCTTAAAGAAGCAGCTCAACGTGCTCTCGATTATTGCTATAAATCACAATCTCCGCAGGGAGGTTGGCGGTATGCACCAGGGGGGGCATCAGATACATCCGTTACCGGTTGGTTCGTCATGGCATTGCAAAGCGGAAGGATGTCGGGTCTCGAAGTTCCTGCGGTGAATTTGGATAAGATCTCTGCGTTTCTGGATACTGCAACGACCGATGGTGGAAGCAAGTATGCCTATATCCCTGGTCAATCGGATACGCTCAGTATGACCGCAGAGGGGCTGTTGTGTAGGCAATATCTGGGATGGGCACACGATGACCCTCGGTTAGACCGAGGGATTCAGTATATCGGAGGTCACCCGTTAAACTTTACAGAAATGGATGTCTACTATTGGTACTACGCGACACAAGCGATGCACCATATGGGTGGAAAGCCATGGAATCAGTGGAACCGGGTTATGCGTCAAGCAGTTCCGGAAAATCAGTTGCAAACCGGTAAGGAATCTGGAAGTTGGGATCCGCATAATGACACTCACGGCCATCTGGGCGGTCGACTCTATACTACATGCTTATGCATTTATATGCTTGAAGTTTATTACCGGCATTTACCGCTCTACAAACACAACGTTAATTAGTCATTCTGAGCGTCGATGTCCTTGAGGATATCTAAATATACGTTGCGAGCATGGTCCCAAGCTGCTTTGGCAGCTCCGATTTCGTCTGGCCGGATCCTGCCCTTCTTGGCGTTCCAGCATACCTCAACCGCTTCAAGACACCAACGAGCACTTTCCTGACTGGCGCGAATCGGCTCATCATCAAGCAAGACAAACACAGGGTTTGTATGAGACGCGCCGAGTATCCGTAGAGCCACCCAGCTGGATTTCTTTGGTTTGTACTCGAACGTGAGTTCATGAATTTCTCCGTTTCCAGTGATCGTCTGGGTCTCAACGACTTCTCCATTCACGATCAGCTGAACTGGGACAATTGAAGTGCCGGGGACGCGAGCCCTTTCAATATGCCAATACGGCTTTTGGCTATAGGGACGGTTGCGTATGTCGGTGTTTTCTACATCGTCGAGTAGAGCGGCGGCGCTGACTTCAATCGTTAGTGATTGCCCCGAATCAATTGTTTGATAGCTAGGTTTCCCGCCTTTAATCTGCTCGCCCACACCAATGTTATTGACGCTAAAGTTGAAGAGGTGGGAGCGACCGTCACCGACATAGCTGCGACCAGCCTTGATTCCCTGAATCCAATCATCGAAGTTGACTTTGCGACGAACAGGTAGTTTTACATAAGACCGTCCCAATCCAACACGATCCCCATAGATGCATGGAAAGTCTGTTTCGCCACTAATACGCGTATCAAATCCGCAGTTAAGTGTGTGATACCAAATAGATAATTCCCAGTTTAACGGAGTGTCCACGGCTGAAATGAAATCGACAACGTCATGGGTTACGTCGACAATAAACTCATTAGCTCCAATTCCGTCAAATTTAGGCATCGCGAAGCTTGGAACGTCCTGGTCATCAACAGCCAACCCCCAACCGCTATGAGAAAATCCAACGACACCGTCCTGATCCTTGCCCCATTGTAAAACCGGTAGGTCCCAGGAGGGCCACTCTTCGACACGCGTGGTGCCGGGATAATCATCCTCCTTCAATCGCAGCAAGCAGAGGTGACCCGCGTGGGAACTTGGGAAGCCAGAAACTTCGATGTCGTAACGCATTAAATAATTCCGTTGGGATAATGCATGGTCTTTGCCTTCGAAGAAGTCCTTCTGGAAATACCAGCATGGGCCCCAGGTCAATACGCAGCCCACATTAAGGTCCTCTCCTAGGATGTGTCGCATCATTGCTTCCGGCAGAACGCCTTGCCGCGGTGCCTCATAATGAGCACACCCTGCCGCATGAATGTGATGATCTCCGGAAATCCAACCATGGTCGGCAAGTTTGATCCAACGCTCAAGGTTGAATTCGAGAGTCACAGGTTTTGAATCGGAAATGTTGATGGTATTAGTTTGGATTCGATATTCAGGGCCGCGTGTGACGGTAAATTCATAGATGCCCGCTGGTAAGTTAATCGTCTCGTTGTCGTATCGATAGATTTGATCGTGGAAATAGAAATCAGGTTCCAGACGTCGAAAACGAGAAGGATATACTCGCCCCTGCAGATCTCTAATTATGAATTGCCCTACAGTCGGGCGACCATCATGGTCAAATATCCGTAGGTTTAATTCGGTGGAAGGCTTTGAATTGAACAGGATGGGTAGGTCACTGCGGAAGCCTAAATCCTGTGTCCCCTGGCCGATGTCAAAGGTGAGCGTGGCCTCACGCTTGCCTGTCGTTGAAGAATACACCGCCAGAATTCGGTATTCCAGTTCGAGTCCAGAGAGGGTGGGGGTAAGAGGTTGTTTGTCGAACGTACCGAGCTCTAGCCACCGATCTTCAATGTCCTTAGTAGTAATCTGCGTCGGGTCTGGATCCTTGCTGCCAGTGCTTTTAACGAATATCGGACCGTTTGATGGGCTGTTGACACGCAATGGGGCGGTAACCCCGGCTTCATTATGTACCTTGATTAGGAAGGCACTCCACCCATTTTGCTGCAAGTGTGCTTTCCCTTTCCCCGCACTGACTTTGACACGGCTTTCGGGATTAATATGGACTTCGGCTAATGTTAGGTAGTCCAAAAGCTTTTGGACACCAGTAACGTATTGATCATCGTCAGAGGCTTCTAACTCTTTAAGTCTACTGGCGGGAGCTTCTGGAAGCGGTTGACCAACATAATCGAGTGCCGAGACGAGACGCCTAACTTGTGCACGTAGTGGCTGTGCATCCACGTCGAATACTAGATCTTCCGCGTTCGCGGCAGATAGGCTAATAAATAGAAATACTGGGACGATGATGGCAAGGCGCATAGGATGTCTCTTTGGAGTGAAAGACTGTGGAATCCACTCATATTTTGAGGGTTTTAGGTTGGAATGCAAGAAATCTATGAGACGGCAGGTGTATCGACACCGAGTTGCTCAGCCAAATCAAGCAATTTGTCCCAGTTGCCTTGGTCGAATTCAATACCGTCGGCAAGCATGCGTTCTGTATTCTTGCGTTCAGGGTCACCTGGTAGCATAATTTCATCCACGCCATCTTTGGTGGGGCAACCTCGGACGAATTCTACCAATTGAGTGACCTCCCGCGCGAAAGCCTCACCTCCCCCCAAATGATTTGGGTCTATCAGCATGAAAAAGACACAGTTTCCCTTGGGCGTGATTGGGGTCTCACGTGCACAAAGGCCTCCGCTGAGGGCGCCTGAAAAGATGTCGATCATTAGAGCGAGCCCGAATCCCTTATAGGCTTGTGGGCCTCCCATGGGAAGGATGGTGCCGGGTGGATCTCCGTAAAGAGTAGATGGGTCATTGGTTGGATTTCCATCCTTGTCAATTAACCATCCGTCAGGAACGGATTCGCCCGCAATGTTTTTAACCCGTACCTTGCCTTCGGCCGTTGCGCTAGTACTGAAGTCTAAAACGACGGGGCCATCCGCGGCCGGTACTCCCATAGCTAGTGGGTTGGTGCCTAAGCGAGGGCGGATTCCTCCGGGAGGTGCGACTCGCCGAGCGGCGCCATGAGTATTGACCATTACCATTGAAACTAAACCGTGTTCGTTCGCAGCTATTTCGCAGTATTCGCCAAGTCTTCCGATATGAGCACAGTTACGAATCGTACCAACCGCTACACCGTGAGCGGTCGCCTTGCTCACTAATTGCTTCATTAATCGGCCTGCCTGTAAACGCCCAAAGCCCCAGTTGGCGTCTGTGGCTAGGGAAGAGTCAGTCTCGGAAATGACTTCAAGCTCGACTGCTGTCTTAATATCGCCTTGGTTGAGCATGTCCAGATAGAACGGGATCCGCATCATGCCGTGCGAACTATAACCGCGTAGGTTGGCTGTTGCTAAGCTAGGCCCGACTGTATTAGCTTCTTCTTCAGAAGCTCCTCCGGCACGAAGTAATGAGGTGGCAAACTCAGAAAGTGAATCAAATGCGATATTAGGCACGGGGGTAGATCTTTCAAGCGTGTTAGTAGGAACAAATATAAGTGTTTGTTGTAACAGAAATAGGGTCAGAGTGTCACAAGTGGTATTTGGCGATTGAATTCATACATGGCGATGCCGGCCGCAGTGGCGAGGTTAATGGATCGAACTAATGGACTCATTGGGATCCGTAAGTGTTTATCTGCGTGAGCTTGTCTTACGAAATCGGGCAAGCCAGAACTTTCACTGCCGAATACAAGAGTATCACCTTCCTGGTAGGTTACGTCGGTATGACTTCGCTCACCGGTTTTGGTGAATAACCAGGGATTGAAGTGGGGGATACGCTCTAGAAATGTCGGCCAGTCAGGCAAGACCTCAAGGTCGAGATGTTGCCAGTAGTCCAAGCCAGAACGCCGAATAGCTTTTTCTCCGATATCGAAGCCGAGCGGTTCGATTAGCCATAGTTTGGCTCCCAATGCCACACAACTTCTGCCGATATTTCCTGTGTTGGGCGGGATTTCGGGGGTGTATAGGACGACGTTTAGTTTAGGCAATGTCATAGGTAAACAATGGAAAAGTGTAATTGGTTGCAAAAGTCGGTTTGAGACTTATTGCGAAATTGCGCCGGTCAACTGAAAATAGTATAGCGTTTACTTCAGGAGAAATGGTTTGACGATAGAGCGTAATCCCACACGCACGGTAAAAATTGGTAGCGTTTGCATAGGGCAGGGATATCCTGTCGCAGTTCAAAGTATGACAGCGACCCACACGTCCAATATTGAAGCTACCGTGCAGCAGGTTAACGAGTTGGCAGACGCCGGAGCGGATGTTGTTCGGATCGCAGTGGACAGTAAGAAAGATGCTCAGGCGTTGGCGGAAATTAGACGTCAAACGACAGTCAATCTGGCAGTGGATCTACAGGAAAACTACCGTTTAGCCGAGGTCGTTGCGCCGTACGTCGACAAGATTCGTTACAACCCTGGTCATCTTTATCATCATGAACAGGATAAACCATGGCAGGAGAAGGTGCGATTTATAGCCTCGGTTGCCGACGAGCACGAATGTGCAATTCGAGTCGGCGTGAATTGTGGCAGCGTTGATCCTGAAAAAAAAGAACAGTTCGCGGACGACGATTCGATGGGCCCCATGTTGGCTAGCGCCTGGGAGCACTGTGAGCTACTGGATGAATTGGGATTTACTAATTACTGCGTTTCCTTGAAGGATTCAGATCCATTAAAAGTAATTGAAGTCAATCAACGATTCGCTGAGAAGCGTCCGGACGTGCCACTACATCTCGGCGTTACTGAAGCAGGCATTCCACCAGATGGCGTGATTAAAACGCGCGTGGCATTTGAACAACTCATTAGTCGCGGAATTGGTGATACGATTCGCGTTTCCCTCACGGTCCCGAACGACCGGAAGGGTGAGGAGATCGAGGCAGGGCGAGAGATTTTAGATGACATTTCGAATGGTCGTGTTCGTAGCGTCGTCAATTTTAATACCGATGGACTCAATATCATTTCATGCCCTAGTTGTTCACGTGTTGAAAATGAAGCCTTTGTACAACTGGCTGAAGACGTGAAGGCCATGACCAGTTATGCGCAGCAACATGCTGTGACTATCGCAGTTATGGGTTGCCGGGTGAATGGGCCTGGTGAAACTGACGATGCCGATCTGGGGCTGTGGTGTGGTCCAAATTACGTGAACTTGAAAAAGGGGCCGGTTGAATTGGGCCGCTATGGTTACGACGTGATCCTGGAGCAGCTTAAATTGGAATTGGATATCGTGATTGCAGAAAAGCTGCAGAGCTGAAAATGCGAGTGTTGTCCTGGAGCCTTGGGCTGCGTCCGTCACACACTCGTATACCGTTTAAATACGGTGAAGCGTGTTTAACGGATTGCCCACAGGCATTGCTCTTCACAGAATTTCTTATCGACGGCCAAAACGTTTCCGGATATGCTGCGGATTGCTTGCCGCCGTTGTGGTTTGATAAGGATAGCTCACGCACCTTCGAACAGCAAATTGAAGATATGCAGGCGGTAATCGCTGTGGCAGCCCAGCAGCTTCTAGAGCATGGCGAATTCCAGAATATATTCGGTGCTCTGGAATGTTTGGCAGTGAGTTCGTTTGATTTATCTCGTCCCAGGCTGTTACACAGTTTCGGTATCAGTATGGCCGAAAGATGCATTATTGATGCCCTGTGTCGCTATCATTCGATTCCTTTCCGCAAACTTTTGTCAACCGGTAGATTGTATGGTGATCAGTCACTGGAAGTTAAGGCAGCAACAGGCGAGGGAATACGGCTTGTTCCCTGGCAGGCGGATCTAAGTCGTAGCCAGATTTATGTACGACATACCGTAGGTATGGGGGACCCGTTAACAACAGCAAGCATCCCAGAGACGGAGTTAATCAACGACGGTAGGCCGCAATCATTAGAAGCCTATCTCAAAGAAGACGGTATAAGGTTTCTGAAAATAAAAGTGGGAAATCGTGGAGCCGAAGATGTTAATCGAATTAAGGAGATTGATCGATTGCTTACCCTCAGCGGTATCTCGGAATATGGCATAACGATCGACGGAAATGAACAGTACGAAACTATGGGGTCATTTGTCGCTCTCATGGATGAGTTGAATTCCGATCACCGCCTGACTAAATTCATGAGCTCAGTAATGGCCATCGAGCAACCAATTGTCCGAAGTAAGGCATTCGAGCGGAGTGCCCTCGATGGGATCGATTCGTTGGTCCGTACAACACCAGTGATTATTGATGAATCTGACAGCGATTTTTCGTCCTGCATAGATGCATTGAGTTTGGGGTATTCGGGTACTTCATCAAAAGCATGTAAAGGTGTGACCAAGGCATTGGTTAACCGGCAGTTGATTGCAGATAGAAATCGCACTGGCGAGCGGCCATACCTCATGACCGGCGAAGACTTATGCTGTGTTGGGATTGTTTCGCTCCAAGCAGATCTTGCGTTGGTTTCGGCTATGGGACTGGAGCACGTAGAACGAAACGGCCATCACTATCATCCGGGTCTGGCTTATTTGCCGGAATCGTCTTATGACTCTGTTTTGTCGGAGCATTTCGATCTTTATCAGGTAGTGGGAGGGATACCGAGTGTGAAAGTTGAAGCGGGACAGCTCCAACTAGAAACAGTAAATTCCTCTGGGTTTGGGTATAGCGCCCTTCCCGAATTCGATACCTACCGAATCGTTGCACATAGCGACTAGTGGTCTAACCTGAGTTCAATATGTGCGGAAGTGATGGTGTGTTCAAAACCAATCTCCTCTGCGGTAGCTCTTGCTTGCTCCTGTTGAGCCCCCAGATGAATCCTCAGGGGCGATAAATTGGTCTGTGCCAACTGCCTCAGTAGTTCACAAAGTAGAAATTCGTAGTGCTCCGCCACAAAGGTATCCCCACCCTGATACGTAACAACATCCACGCCGCCTGACGGCCAATTTGGAAAACTTTGTGCCAGGCACGCATAGGTTAATTGAAAGTGTTCCTTTTGCGTGAGTCGGTCAGTCAGGGTGAGGCGACTTGTCGCCAAATGCGAATAGATCGCATTTAAATCAAAGGAATCGAACTCTGGATCGTGAACCTGTCCTATTTGATGAGACCTTCGGAGTGTCATCTGCTGACGTGTGAAGGGAATCTGAGTTGACTGTAGAGCAAATTGTAAACAATGCCACTGTTCAACTGTGGCAAAACCAAGATCTTGCAGGACTGGTAGGATGGGCTGTGTGGAGGGGATCCCTACGTTGAGAAAATGCGAGGAAACACCGTTATAGTATTCCGCCTGATTTGGATGGCTGCCGATACGAAGCGTGGTAAAGCCATGTTCATGAGCGAATACCCTGACACTATCCAGTAATGCGTTGGCTGTTTCGGTGTCGCAATTGCGGACAAGAAAATTGGAGATTATCAGGGTGCGTGTTTCGGGACGATCGGTGGAGACGGAACCGAGGTGGGCAAATCCGACGACCTCACCGGCTATGGTGGCGACAAAGAATCGGTCTCGTGAAAAGTATGTTTTAGCGAATACAGTGTACTCGAGTAGATTGGGGGAAATGGTTGCTTCGAGGTTACAGCAATCATTAATTATCTTTGCGATCGCTGGTGGATCGCTGTTTAGGAAAGGCCTCACCTGAATCATGAGAGNTTTACCTCGAGTGAGTCGCCTGTTACCCTTACTTGGAAAGTAGGGACTTGAACTGCCGGAATAGACTGATGTTGCCCATCTCGTACGTCGTACTCCCAACCATGCCAGGGGCAACGTGCGACACAGCCGTGAAGACTGCCTTTACCAAGGGAACCGCCTTGGTGTGGGCAGATTCCATCCATGGCATGGAAGCCGTCGTCGGTGCGAAAGATAGCGATGATTTTTCCGTCGACGACACACTCGCTGACCCCGGTTTCCGGGAACTCTGATACAGCAAGTGCATGAACCCAGTTGTCATCCATGAAGGTGTTTCCGTTTGCGGGGATCTTTCCAACGCCGGTGTAGCCACCAGTATTGGGCCGGCGCGATTGCGATCGCATCTTCTAGCTGTTGATTATACCACGATGTAATCCCTTTTATGGTTGCCGACTCACTAGCTAGGGTTTCGCAATTCAATAATCCTCGGCAGTCCAGTGCGAGAGAAAACATCTTCCAGTGATGTCTGGCCACTATGACAACGACTTCGGCCTTGGTTGTTAGTGCGTAAAGCGCAAGGGCTTTGTGGCAGGAAGCAGGCCTTCCCATGAAGTCCATCCACACCCCTTTTTTTCCTGCAGACTGATCGGCAAGAACCGTTAGAGTCTCGCCTTGTTTGAGCAAGCGTTCAACCGTCTCCGCCACTCCCTTCTTAGGCAGAATGAATTGGCCATAGCGGCTTCTAAAGCTGTTGATGTAATCATTCATCAGTGGGTTATCGAGCGGTCTGGCGATGGTGAAGCTAGGAAAACCAAAGAGCCCGGCAACGAATCCAGCCAGCTCGAAATTACCGTAATGGCCTGAGAGCAGCATGGTGGGATTGGGAGAAAGGAGACCGCGCAGTAAGTCCTCCACGTTAGCCACCTGGATGTGATTGCGCCAATTGTAGCGATTGATTCTTCTAGGGGCTTGCGCAACTTCAAAAAGCATTAGGAACAAGCTTAACCACATTTGGTAGATCACGTGCTGCAGTTGTTGGCCGCTGGCTTTGGGGTATACATGGCGCAGGTTGTCCATGCACACCTTGCGCCTAATACGCACGACGTGTGTCATGATCCAGGCTAAGCTGCGTCCTACGCTATGCAATGCGACTTCCGGTGTCGCCTGAAGCACACAAAAGAAAGACCGCAATAATAGGTAACCAAATAAGTTCACGACAATAAAATGACAAAAGAGTGAGTTGATCAACTCGGGGATTTTGCCAAAAGTCGTGGCATAGACCAATACCAAACGGAATCAAATGTGCCTGACAATCAGCGTTTCTTACGCTTTACGCCCTGTTTCCTAAAGGAAAGTACTGGATCCTTGGGCAAGGGCAATTGAACGGCTTTACCAGAGGCTGCTGCCTTGTATATTGCTAGAATTATTTCGACGCTACGGCGGCCCTCTCTACCGTCGATGGAATTCGAAGCCTTACCCTGAATTGTACGAATTGCATCGCGGAAAAGAGCTGCGTGTGCATGGTGTCCAATCGCGGCGGGGTCAGCCGCGCCACCGCCGGTTTGGGTTGTGCCAGACATTTTTTCCACCAGGGCACGATCCGCCTTTGTCATCTTGGCGAATTCCCAGGTGATAATGTCTTCTTCTTCAATCGCAGCAGAACCGGCGGAACCGTGAATTTCAATCTTTTTAAGTGCTCCGGGGAATGCGGCGGTCGTTGCTTCGACTACGCCTAGTGCTCCATTGGCAAATCTTAGTGTCGCAACCACGACATCTTCAACTTCTATTCGTTTATGAGCGAGCATATCGGCTTGAGCGGTGATTTCAACAACGGGCCCCATGAGCCATGTGAGAAGATCTACATTATGGATAGCCTGATTCATCAATGCGCCGCCGCCATCTAACCCCCAGGTGCCACGCCAGGCGCCGCTGTCATAATACTCCTGAGTGCGAAACCATTTGACATACGCATCGCCGACGGTTAATCGCCCAAATTTTCCTTGATCGATCGCCTTTTTTAACAGTTGGGAGGACTTGTGGAATCGTGACGGGAAGATCGTGAAGAGCTTCACTCGGTTTTTCTTACAGGCGGCGATGATAGCATCACATCGCTTTAGGGTGATCTCAAGTGGTTTTTCGACAATCACATGTTTTTTGGCGTTGGCTGCAGCGACCGCTGGCTCCATGTGGGCGCCGCTCGGTGTACATATCGTGATGACATCAATTTCGGGGTTCTCAAGCATGTCCTGCAAGGAATCGTAAGCAGTACCACCATGCTCAGTTACGAACTCATTGGCGCTTTCAATTCTACGGCTATAGGCGCCGACGAGTTTAGCTCCACGAATATCTGAGATCGCCCGCGCGTGGAAATTTGCGATCATTCCGCAACCAACAATTCCGAAACCAATGGCCATAATTTACTCCCGTAGGAAAAAAAGGAAATCAAGCGTGAGACAACACGATATAAATCAGAGGTATTGTACTAATTCCATTGAGCAACATGTGAATCAGAATGCATGGAATTATTGAACCTGTTTTATTAGCCACATGACCTATCCCGAACGATAAGAGAAAGAGCGGAATCGGGGCTGCACCTTGNCCAAGGTGCAGGGNCGCGAATATAAGACTGGTCAATAGGTTTGCGCCGTGTCGCTGAAATGTGTCAGCCGCCTTGAATTGATTTTCTGGCTTTTCAGAATACTTGCAAAGAATCAACGTGTTCGTTGCCCAGTTGCCGCTGAAGGCACGTTGTAAGTAGGTTAAAACCACTCCTCTGAAGACAAACTCCTCGACTATCGGGGCCGCGACAACAACCGTGATAACGGTATAGATTAGTGTCTCAACCGATGCTTCCGCCAGCAGAGTGTCAATAACCGGATGACTGTAAGGCGTAACGAGTAATCCAACTATTACATTGATAGCCATGGTCAGGGGGATCAACAGGATGGCTGCCAGCAATCCTATTTTAAGAAGTTCCCTTAGACGGTCGTGTCTTAAACGGAACGCACGTAAGTCGCGTCGGCGATAATACAGAATGGGAATTAAAAGGAACACCGCCAGTAACGTCGTCAGACCCGCCGCAGAATTAAATGGGGACATCTGCAGAAAATGATGGGTTAGATCGCTGGGGTCTGGATTAGAGACAATGAAGAGGACGCCGGCGACTTGAACACCGAAATAACAAAAAAACGTTAATACTACATCTAGAAGATCGAGTGTGCTCTCTTCGCTGGACCACTGGTCGAGCAGTGGCTCACCAAGCTTAATCCGCCGTTGGTACACAAGGTGCCACGGTAGACCGATGAATATAGTAAGCAGTCCGACAATGAAGAGGACTTCCAGCGCTATTAGCTGCGACGACATGGAGTTGACTATTCAGCCTCCACGTCCTGGGGCTTAGTGAGCTTGGGGATTAGCTCGATCGATGCCTTGATGTAGATTAGTCCCGAATAAACTGTACTGATGACGGCCAACCAGACAAAGGCGGCCGTAGAGTAGCTGAGCGCAGAGCTAATCTGTGCAGCATTTTCAGGATCTTCAGATTTCCCAATGATCAATAAAGCCCCGATGACCGCACCACACTGAAAAACCATTTTGAGTTTCCCCGGCATGTTGGCAGAGAAATCACCGCCATGTTGCTCGATGAATCCGCGTAACGCCGTTACCAGAATTTCGCGACCGACCACCACGACCGCCATCCAACCTTGGATGACGTAGAATGCGTCGTCAGGAATGAATTTACCCGATGCTTGCAACTTGGCCATTTCGACGGCGAGCAAGGTGAACGTTCCACAAATGATAATTTTGTCACAAAAGGGATCAAGAATACGACCAAGTTGAGTGACTTGATCATATTTTCGGGCCAGGTAGCCATCCACCCAGTCCGTTCCGGCGGCAATGATAAACAATATTAGAGATAGTGTGTATTGCTGAAGAGGCAGTAGGATGAAAATCACGATCGACAGCAGGAAGCGGGCGGCGGTGATAATGTTCGGAGCATTTAACGCGTCGTTCTTATTTGTATCTGACATCCGAAGGTCCTATATGGTGGGTATGCTGTTTGTAGATACAGTGTACACAGTTTGGCTGATGATAGCATATCGCGACTGTAGAGAACTACGATGGGATGGCCGATAGGTCGTACCCGGCGGAGGCGGCGACTTCCACTGGGAGAATGTCCCCGGCTCTCAGTTCCTTCTCAGGTGAGGTGACAAAGACGAGACAGTCGATGTCTGGCGCATCGGCCTGAGAACGTGCGACCCAAACGTTTTCCTCATCGGGCAAAGCACGATCGATAATGACCGGTAGGGTCGTGCCCACTAGTTGCTGGTTGCGTTCGAATACAATTTCCTGCTGGGCCTGCATCAGCCGTTCTTTTCGTTCTAACTTGAGCTCTTCGGGAAGATGATTGTCGAATTGCGACGAAGGCGTATGTTCTTCGTAGCTGTATGTAAAAACACCAACACGCTCGAATTTTGTCGCCTTGACAAAATCTAGCAATTCTTCGAACTCTTCATCGGTTTCGCCGGGGAAGCCGGTGATAAAGGTGGTTCTCAATGCGAGTCCAGGAATCCCCTCCCGGAGTCGCCTGATCATGTCTTCGGTTTTGGCACGGTTGACACGCCGTGACATACGCTTAAGCATGTGGTCGTTGATATGCTGCAGGGGCATGTCGATATAGGGTATGACTTTCCGTGACGTAGCGATGGCGGAGATCAGTTCGTCGGTAATGTACATCGGATAAAAGTACAGTAGCCGTATCCAGTCGATCCCGACAAGCGAATCCAATTCGGTAATGAGTTGGGCAAGACGCGCCTCGCCGTAGAGATCCATTCCGTAATAGGTTGTGTCCTGCGCGACAAGGTTGAGTTCACGCACTCCATCATTGGCAAGTTGATTCGCCTCGACAAGAACTTGCTCCATTGGTTTAGTCGCATGCTTACCACGCATTCGCGGTATATCGCAGAATGTACAAAGGCGATCACAACCTTCAGAGATTTTCAGATACGCAAAATGATTTGGAGTTATTCGCAATCGGTCCGTGTCTGGTAATGCGCGTATGGGAGCTGGCTTAAACACAGATCGTTGCTCTTCAAGGTCACCAAGTAGACGATCAGCGATCTTGGTGACCTCTTCGCGGCCGAAAACGCCTACGAGAGAATCGATTTCAGGACGTTCGTCAAGTAATTGTTCTTTTTGCCTTTCCGCCAGACAGCCGGAGACGACTACTCCCTTAATAATTCCTTGATTCTTTAGGGAGATCATCTCGTCTATGGCACCATATGACTCCTTACGTGCTTCTTCAATGAAACCACAGGTGTTGACGACGACGAAATCAGCTTGCTGGGGATCACCAACAAGCTGATAGCCATCAAGTTGCAGCAGGCCGAGCATACGTTCGCTGTCCACTGTGTTTTTTGCACATCCGAGGCTTACGAAAGCATAATTGCCTTTTACGTCCTTAGGTTGCTGTTCCGATTTGATTTCCAAGTCTGCCATGGAAGAGATACTGCCCTAAAACCATAAAGTTTTGTTTACTACATTTAATAATGAACTGTCGTTTGCAAAACGTTCGATATTTTCCAGTAAAACTTCGAGATGTCGTTCAGGAACGCGAGGTGTACAGGCCGCAATATGTGGCGTGAGAATTACATTTGGAAATCCCCATAAAGGATGTTCAGCCGGCAATGGCTCGATCTCATAAACGTCCAATGCGGCACCGGCAATTTGTTCAGTCTCTAGTGCGGAAACCAGATCATCAAGTGGAACGATGACTCCCCTGCCGATATTGATGAAATAGGCTGAGCTTTTCATCTGCTCAAAGCAGCTCGAGTTGAAGAAGCCTTCCGTTTCCGGAGTGTGGGGAGCTGCTACTACTACAAAATCGCTCTCCTGAAGCAGCTTGTGTAGAAATTGCATATCGCCAAATTCATCTGTATCGTCTGTGGCCGAGGCGTACGGGTCGACCGCCAGTGTTCGCATTCCGAGCCGTTTCCCATAGCTAACGATTTCACTACCGATACTCCCCAGACCAATGACTCCTAGAGTTGAATCTGCCAGCTGTTGATGGTTACGGTCCATGGAGGTTTCGTTGCCAGGTCCGACCGCGAAGTCTGCTCTCGCATCTTCACCCCCAACCGGTGCCCAAGTTCGGCGAGCCTGTTGATTCATATAGATGTGCATACGTCGGGCAAACATCAATATGTAGGCGAACACTTGATCAGCAATTACATCGTAAAAGAGTCCCTGCATATTTGTAAGCTGACAAGGGTGGGCAATCAATTCTGGAAACAGAAAGTGTTCCAGGCTAGCGGTCGGACTCTGTACCCACTGTAATTGGCGAGCTTCGGTTAAAAGTGACGGAGTGATTTTACCGTAGAATCCCTGTGCGTCAGAAATCTCGTCAGTGGCCTGTTGAGAGGTTTCGCAATTGATGACCTGCAAACGATCAGATATCGCCTGAACCAAATCCAGGCGCCGAGCGTCTAACGGTGGGTGTATTACTAATTTCTTCATGTTAGGGCCACTGTGGGTAACTTACCTGCCCGGGTACCGTAACTCTGGTCGTGTAAATCGTCTTTCCTGCGGTGACATAAATTGTTTTGCCATCAGACCCACCGAATGCGAGGTTGGTCAAAGTGTCTTCCGGGATGGGAATACGGCCCTTCATTTCTCCTTCAGGGGTGATGATGTAGATTCCTGGTGGAACCGTACTATCCTCATGAGGGCCGCGAGGAGTGTTAATGCCCGCGGCAATATAGAGGTTGCCTTCTGTATCCAGCCGCATGCCATCGCCGCCGCGACCGCCCTGAAAATCCCAGACGACGGATTGATTGGAAGGATTCCCATCGGCATCTAGGTCGAAATGCCAGATTTTTCGATTTCCACCGATGACCGGGCAGCTATCGACCAGGTATAGGTGTTTGGAATCTTGGGTCACTGCAATACCATTGGGGCGTTGGATATCTGGTTGTGTAAGTATTCGCGACACTTGTCCGTCCGAGTCAATTCGGTAAACCGCGTCGCAGTCCATTTCCATGATAGACCGGTCGTCGTAGCATGGGTCAGTAAAATAAATTCGACCGTTTCCGTCGACGCAGATGTCATTAGGTGAGTTGTATTTCAGTCCATCATACGAGTCGGTTAGCACTTCATTTTCGCCCGTTTCCATATTGGTGCGGGTGATGCGACGGGCTCCCATTTCATGGCCAAACTCAGCACCTTCACAGTGCAATAAACGGCCTTTCTGGTCGAATGTCTGCCCGTTGGTGCGGTTACTTTTATCACGCCAGGTGCTTGTCATTCCGTCGGTTGACAATGCAAGTATTCGATTGTTCGGGATATCGGAATAATACAGTGTTCCATCTGCTGCCACCGCCGGTCCTTCGGTGAAAACGAGGAAGGATGCGGTTGTGACAGAATCCATCCCATCCGGCAATTCAAGGCTTCGGTAGTCCATAATGTTTAACTCGATAGTAGCTTTTGTTCAATGGTTTGAAGAATCGCGTCTGCAACCTCCGGTTTGGTCCCTTTGGTGGCCAATACAATTGTACCGACTGGGTCTAATATCTCGATGGTGTTATTGGGCGAATCCATGGCGGAGGGACCATTAAGCACAATCAAATCACAACACTTGGCTTCCAACTTTACCAAGGCCCTAAATCGTTGATCGTCCGTTTCTAACGCGAAGCCGACAACCCATTGGTGGGCAAGCTTGATTCCGCCTAAGGTGGCAATGATGTCTGGAGTCTCTTCCAGATGCAACGTTAGCCCATCTCCGGTCTTTTTAATTTTCTGGTCCTGCACAATTCGGGGACTATAGTCGCAGGGAGCTGCGGCCCCGATGACGCCGTCGGCGTCCGGAAAATGATGACGTGCGGCAGCCAACATTTCGCCGGTAGTGGAAACGTTAATCACGTTAGCTTCTTCCGGATAGGCAACATTCACAGGCCCGCTGATGATGGTCACTTGGTGTCCAAGGTTCAGACAGGAATCGGCGAGACAGGCCCCCATTTTGCCACTGGATGCGTTCGTTAGGTAGCGAACCGGGTCGATGTACTGTCTGGTTGGGCCTGAGGTAATGAGGATGTGTGCCATAGTTGTCAGGGGTTACAACAGTGAAGAAGTGTGGACAAGATGTCTGAAATACTCTGTAATCGGCCCGTTCCTTGTTGGCGACAACTGAGCCAACCTTCCTCCGGAGCGAGTATCTGGCATCCGTCGTCGGCTAATTGCTGTAAATTTCGCTGGGTAGCAGGGTTCGACCACATAGACGAATTCATTGCGGGGGCAAGGAATACGTCGCCGTCGAAAGCAGAATACGTCGCTGAAGCGATACAGTCCGCCAGTCCATGAGCAGCTTTTGCTAGGAAGTTGGCTGTCGCAGGTACAACCGCCAGCACGTCACAATGCGTTGCTAGGTGGATATGGGCTCCATAGGGCGCCTCAGTCGTTGCTCCTACAGAAGAATGCACGGGATTACCACTGAGTGCTAAAAAGGTACTCGCACCAACAAAATCTGTTGCTGCTGGCGTCATCGCAACATGAACCTGAATGCCTGCTTGTGTTAAGCGTGAAGTCAGGTGTGCCGCTTTGTAAGACGCAATGCCACCGGTCACACAAAGACAGATCGATTTCGACTGTGCCGCGGCGTTCATTAGAGATCTAGTGGGTTGATGTCTGGCACATCCGTGACAGGCTCGGCATCAGGTGACACTTGGACTTCGTCGTCTTCGTCCAGGTAAATCTTGTCTTGAAGGATTTCCTGAAGTACAAGTCGCATCTGGTCTTCATTACCGGAAGCATCGACCAAAACGCGGGATCCCTGTTTTAGTTGAACGATTCGTTTCTGGATCAACGTTGAAAGTTTAAAACGTCCACCAACTTTGTTGATGATTTCTTCTTCTTTCAGTTCTTCAAGCATTACTTAGTCTCCAAAGCTTGTAAAAGTTGGCTCACTTGACGGGCAGCGCGATCAACCTCGTCATTTGTTATCTGGTGCTGGTAGTGGTGTCGATTGGACATCTCATGCTTCGCTACTTGCAAGCGACGCAGGATAGCCTCTTCACTATCAGTCTGTCGGTTTCTTAACCGCCGTTCAAGTTCTTCCATCGAGCCGGGGTTAATAAATATTGTAATCGCATCTGGGATACGGTCTATGACTGACAGGGCACCAGCGACATCTATTTCTAAAATAACCCACTTGCCGCTAGCTTGCCCGTCGGAGACGGATTGTTCAAGCGTGCCATACCATTGACCTTGCCCGAATACCTCTTTGTATTCGAGGAAGTCGTCGTTGAGTCGTCTGCGTTCAAATTCGTCGTGGGATAGGAAGTGATACGAGACTCCATCGACTTCATCTGGACGAGGAGCGCGAGTCGTTGCCGAAACGCTCAGAGCTAGCGGTAAAGGGCAGATTTCAAACAGCCGCTTTACGAGTGTGGATTTACCCGCACCGGAAGGACCTGAGATGATCACCACTTTACCTGACATAGTTCCGATTCAATTGCCCGTGCTTAAAGGTTATTCGATATTTTGAACCTGTTCCCGGATACGTTCAATAATGGTCTTTGCCTCGACTACCGAGTTTGCAATCAGTGTATCGTTGGCCTTGGACCCGATCGTGTTGACTTCACGAAAGAGTTCCTGCGTTATAAAGTCCAATTTTCTTCCCTGGCTGGTTGCTGATTGCATCACGTTCCGAAACTGTCCCAGATGACTGTTGAGGCGTACTACTTCTTCGGTAATGTCGCAGCGATCCGCATACAGGCCAATCTCTCTGGCAAGATCACTCTCATTTAGTGTGACATCGTGCGTTTCTAAAAGCTTATTGATCTTATCGGTTAATCGCTCCTGGTAATTGGTAACTACGACTGGAGCGCGATCCTTGATTTGTTCTACGATCATTTTCAGCGAGTCGAGTTGTTGGTTAAACACCGCTTCAATGGCAATCCCTTCGGTTTCTCGCATCGCGTTGAATTGTCCAAGAGCCAGTTGCAAAGCGTCGTTGGAAAGTGATACTACGTTTGCCACGGAGGACTCACTGGTGACGTTGTTGATGACCACGCCTGGTAAGCCAAGCAAGGAATCCAGAGAAGGGGAGGTCTGACTAAGTGACCGCAATTGAGCCTGATAGGCCTGCAATAATTCTGTGTCAATCGTGAAGTCATCTTGTCGTGAGTGTTTCATCACTTTTATGTTCACGTTAATTGTCCCGCGACCTACCGAAGACCGAATTTGTTTTTCTATTGACGATTCGTGGGCAATAAGCGAGTCCGGAGCCCGTAAATTGATCTTAAGGTGCCGATTGTTAACTGCCCGGATCTCAATGGTAAGAGTGGCGTTCTCATCGGAGACGGTGGCGACACCTTGACCGGTCATACTTAATAGCATGCAGCAGCTCGTTTTGGAAAAATGAACTTCGTTATTTGATTCACGGCGTAGTGACCAGGAGATGGTCGAACCGGTAGTTATTCAGAATCCGGTGATTCCGATTCCGTCGACTCTTCCTCCGTAGGAGGTGTCGTCGGCGTTTCAGTTTCTTCTTCAGGCGTCTCCGGCTGAGTTGTTGCGTTCGCCTCAGTCGCCTTGCCGGTTTCTTCGTCTGCAGTTGTGGAATCGGAAGTGGCTTCTTGTTCACCAATTGCTGGGGCTATTGGCAGTGAACCTGTGCCATTGCTTAGATCAAGCGGTGTATCTTCCGATGACGAATCGTCAGAGGAAGCAGTGTCTGCTTCACTCGCACCACCTTCATCCTGCTGCGTCTGGCCTGCGTCTTTCGGGCTGCTATAGGAATAGATTGTTACACAGGAAAGGAATATCCAAACTCCGGTTAATGCGATCGTGATCCACATCAGGGCATCACCCCCCCGAGCTCCAAATGCACTTTGTGCAGTTCCTGTTAACGAACCGGCGATTCCGCCGCCCTTTCCACGTTGCATCATAATGATGAATACGAGGAATAAAGAAAGAAAAAATAGAATAACAGCGAGGGCTCCGAGCCAAAATCCGCCGGCACCAATTAGAAATAACCTGTCCATGGAGGGGCAATCAAATAAATCTAGGTTTGAAGAAAACTGTAATCATTAAATTTGGCACGGAACACTGGCGTTGTAAATGCCCAATTTTTGCGAAAAGGTCACTGTATGACAGGCGAGTCAGGTTAGCCGTGGTTGATGATACCTAAAAATGACTCTGCATCCAAAGATGCACCGCCAACCAACGCTCCATCGATATTAGGTTGGGCTAGCAATTCTTCTGCATTGGTGGGCTTCACACTACCACCGTATTGTATACGAGTAGCCTGTGCCACATCATCACCAAACTGCTCGGTAAGAATACCGCGGATATGTGCATGAACTGCTTCTGCTTGTTCAGGCGTGGCTACTTTACCCGTTCCAATAGCCCAAATGGGTTCATAGGCGATGGTGATATGTGCCATCTGCTCGGCGCTGATATCCGCCAACGAGCCGATGATTTCGGTGCCTACAATACTGTTAGTTTCCCCGGCTTCACGTTCTTCGAGCGTCTCTCCAACGCAGAGAATGATTTCCAATCCGTGACCCAACGCGGTTTTGATTTTTTCATTTACGAATTGATCACATTCGCGAAATAGCTCTCGGCGTTCACTGTGTCCCACGATCACTAGTTTGCAGCCTAAGTCGGTTAGCATACTGCTGCTCATTTCTCCGGTGTATGCTCCGCTTTCTGCAGGGTGAACATTTTGACTACCGAGCTTAATGCTTGAACCGGTGACGGCTGAACTTACAGCGTCGAGGAAGCCGAAGGACGGGCAGATTGCTACGTCAACGTCGGTAGAATCCCCAATAACGTCAGCTAGCGCCGAGGCTAAGGCCACTGCCTCCGATTTGGACAGGTTCATTTTCCAGTTTCCGGCGATATATGTCTTCCGCATGTTTTGTTCTTTCAGATAGTTGATTTAACCGAAGGTCTTGCCAAACACGTCGGCAACCTTGACGAGTTGTTTGAAGGTTTCATCGAATTGTTCAGGCAGCAGTGCTTGCGGTCCATCGGAAAACGCCTTTTCCGGGCAGTCATGGACTTCTATATGGACCCCGTCTGCTCCGGCAGCCACGCCTGCGTAGGCGCAGGCGGGGATTAGGTCGGGGCGACCTGTTGCATGGCTTGGGTCAACGATGACTGGCAAGTGGGTGAGTGTCTTTAATGCAGCCACGGCCGCTACGTCGTATAGGTTGCGTGTAACGGAATCGAACCCTTTAATGCCTCGCTCGCATAACACAACGTTTTGATTTCCGTGAGCCAGAATATACTCGGCGCTCATGAGAAGGTCTTGCACCGTTGCGCTCATGCCACGTTTAAGAATGACAGGTTTGTTCGCCTTACCTACTTCCGTTAGGAGGACGAAATTCTGCATGTTTCGGGCGCCAACCTGAAGCATGTCGGCATGCTCGCAGATGACGTCAAGATTTCGAGCGTCCGTGATCTCGGTTACAACCGGAATATCGTATTTGTCACCGACAGTGCGGAGTATTTTCAGGCCCTCAACTCCCATGCCCTGAAATGAATAAGGACTGGTTCTGGGCTTGTAAGCGCCGCCTCGGAGTATGTTGGCTCCACTCGCTTTGACGGCAGCAGCGATAATATCCATCCGTTCTTCAGATTCAATGGAACATGGCCCGGCGACCATTGCTAAATGGCCTCCGCCGATCTTCGTCTTGCCGACTTCGACAACGCTTGGTTGAGGATGAGCTTCAAGACTGGCTAGTTTATAGGGCGGTAATACACGCACGACGTCGCTGACACCTGTAAAGGATTTGATCTGGTCTGAGTCGATAGATGATTCGTCACCGATGACACCGATGATAGTACGAAAAGTCCCGCGGCTAACATGGGCCTGCATTTCTAATGAAGTAATATGATCGGTGAGTGCACCGATCTGGTCTTCGGTGGTATCCGATTTAAGGATGATAATCACGGTGATATCCTGAGGAATATTGGTGGGGTGGATACGCGAAACAGATTTTGTTCTTCCAAACTGTGACGCGAATCAATAGGGAAGTAAGAAGTTTACCACAGGAATGCGAGGGGCGTATATACCATAACGACCACGAAAATCTGGGCTAGCCTACCGGGAATTTGGGCGGTGAATTGGAAAAGATCCCAGGACGGATATTCGCTGAGTTTTGCGTTCAAGATTCGAGATCGCAGTTTGTACAGTAGGGTCCTCACGGTGCCCCTCGAGCTCAATGAAAAAGACGTATTCCGATGGATGATTTGGCTTAGGAAACGACTCGATCCATGTAAGATTCAGGGATTGTTTCTTAAAGGCTAGCATCGCGTCGGCTAAGGCTCCTGGCGCATGTGCCAACTCAACAATTAGCGTGGTTTTATCAGATCCCGACGGAGTTGGCCGATGATCTCCTATAACCGCAAAACGCGTGACATTACCCTGACGATCCTCGATTTTGCTGGCCAGCGTGTTTAAGCCGTAGTGTTCGCCGGCAAGGACACTGGCTATGGCAGCAGCACCCGGTGTCTGGGAGGCCAATTCGGCGGCAACCGTAGTGCTCGGAGTGTCAACCAAGGTGGCATTTGGCAAGTGTTTAGCAATCCATTCGCGGCATTGGGACAACGCCTGTGGCTTACTGTAGATTTCTCTAATGTCAGTCAGAGGACTCAAGCTCAATAGCGTATGGTGAATGGGGAGGTTGATTTCACCGCAAATTGATACAGGGGACCTCGCCAAAACATTTAAAGTATCCACAATTCTTCCGTCCGTTGAATTTTCGATGGGCACTACACCGAAATCAGCTTCTTGCTTTAGTACGGTTTCGAAGACATTAGAAATTGTCGGCACTGGATGAGGCGTTATATTGCTTCCGAAATACTGGGAGGTCGCTAGATGGCTGTAGCTATACAACGGCCCTAGGAACGCGACGGATGCCGGATGTTGCTCGTTGTATTCCAGCTGAGTGAGTTCTCGAACCAGTGGTAGTAGATGATCACGAATGGCGGTGTACTTTTTAGCACTAAGTGATTTCCTGGCCGTGTCGTGAACCGTCTGTACGAGGTTGTCTAATGTAACTCCGTTTTTAGACGCCGCTTCGAATGCGTGGTAATGTCGAATCAAACTACGAACCAATTCGGTCGTCTCTTTGCAGAGCGCACGCTGACTTGCAGCCGGGGACAGTCTTTTTGATTCAACTTTCTTGGCGCACATGTGACAGTTCCATGCCGAGACTCAATTGTGGTATTTCTGAACCATAACACGGTCGCCTTTTTACGCCAAGACAGATAAAACGAACTGTCAATATGGCAGTGCAGACAGGCATGGTTTTGTCTGGTCAAAATGGGTGTTTGTACGATTTTAGCGCTCGTTTCTTGTCAAAATCACGAAAATATAACAAGCAACGAATCGATGCAGCATATTCTAGCCAGTTTTGGCACGACGCTTGCGTGTAGTCCCCTAGGAATCTCCATTGCGATAATTGGTGCCAATTAGGCACGGACGCGACGGATAAGAGAATAGGAAACCTTGCTAGGAGCTAATCAGAGAACATGGCTGAAGGTGAAAAAATAATTGGAATCGACCTGGGGACAACAAACTCAGTCGTTGCCGTAGTTGAAGGCTCAGACCCTAAAGTGATCCCTAATCCTGAAGGTAGTCGACTAACCCCAAGTGTAGTGGCCTATACAGACGGTGGAGAGACTCACGTTGGGGAACCCGCTCGACGTCAGGCGGTGACGAATCCTCAACGAACGGTCTATTCTGTTAAGCGATTTATGGGAAGACGATTTGCGGAAACGACCGACGCGGACAAGATGGTTCCCTACGAAGTAAGCAAGGGGGATAACGGGTATACCCAAATCCGTATCGACGACAAGGACTACACTCCTCAGGAGGTCTCAGCCAAGACCCTTCGAAAACTGAAAGAGGCAGCTGAGTCTTACCTGGGGCATAAGGTAAATAAGGCGGTCATTACGGTACCAGCTTATTTCAATGACGCTCAACGGCAGGCAACCAAAGATGCCGGTCAAATCGCAGGACTCGAAGTCGCTCGAATTATCAACGAGCCAACCGCAGCGGCGTTAGCGTATGGACTTGATAAGAAGTCTGATGAGCGAATTGTTGTATTTGACCTCGGTGGCGGGACATTCGATGTTTCCGTGCTGGAAGTTGCTGACACCGAAAGCGGTGATGGATCGAGTCGAGTGTTTCAAGTAGTATCCACTTCAGGCGATACTCAGCTTGGCGGTGATGACTTCGACGAAGCGTTAATTAATTATGTAGCCGAACAATTCAAATCCGACAATGGTGTTGACTTGCGTCAAGACACGATGGCTCTGCAGCGTCTCCAGGAAGCTTGCGAAAAAGCTAAGAAAGAACTTAGTAGCGTACCGTCGACTGATATTAATTTGCCCTTCATCACTGCCGACGCAAGCGGCCCAAAACACCTGCAAATGACCGTCACACAGGCCAAATTTGAAGAACTCGTCGATGATCTAGTAACTCGTTGCCGTAAACCTGTCGAGCAGGCGCTTTCGGACGCAGGGCTGAGTCCGTCAGATATCGATGAAGTTGTATTGGTAGGTGGCTCCACTCGCGTGCCCAAGGTACGGGAAATGGTTCAGGCGATCTTTGGTAAGGCTCCTCATCAGGGAGTAAATCCTGATGAAGTTGTAGCGTTAGGCGCCGCAATCCAAGGAAGCGTGCTTGCCGGAGATCGTACGGATGTTCTTTTGCTGGACGTCACTCCGCTTACACTTGGAATCGAAACTGAAGGCGGAGTGTTGACTCCGATTGTTGAACGAAATACCACGATCCCGGTCGAAAAGAAGCAAGTATTCAGTACCGCTGCTGATAATCAACCGGCTGTTACTGTGAAGGTATTCCAAGGTGAAAGGAAGATGGCAGCTAACAATAAAGTGCTAGGGGAGTTTAACCTCGAAGGAATTCCGCCGGCACCCCGTGGTGTACCTCAAATTGAAGTCGCATTTGATATCGATCAGAACGGAATTCTAAATGTTTCTGCGAAGGATCTCGGTACTCAGAAAGAAGCGAGTGTTCGCATCGAAGATTCGGCAGGACTCGAGGATGAAGAAATCGAACGCATGCGGCGGGATGCGGAAGAGCATGCCGAGGAAGACAAGAAGCAATTCGAGTTAGTAGAAGCACGCAATAAGGCGGATCAGCTGGTCTACCAGATGGAAAAGCTTATCGAGGAAAATGGCGATAAGCTTGGGGAAAGCGATCTGGAACCTGTCAATGCATCAATTGAGAAGGTGAGAGAAGCTTCTAAAGGCGATGATAAAGATGCGATTGATAGTGCTGTTGCCGATCTGGAACAGACATCACAAGCTTTATCGCAGGTACTTTACCAAGCAGCTCAATCTGACGGTGGAGCGGATGAGTCCGCAGAGGATGTCAAAGACGACGATGCAATCGATGCAGAATTTGAAGTCAAAGACGAAGAAGCTGAGGAGTAAAAGTCACTTTCTTAAGATACTAAAAAATTAAAAAAGGGCTGTCGCTTAATACGACAGCCCTTTTTTGTTCATTGTTCGAATATCTTCGTCTTTTACTTTTCAACGCCCCAGTTTTCATAAATTGTTTCGTAGCCCGGGGTAAGCGAGCGGACTTTGTCCAGGACGTCACTTTTCACTTCGCCGCTACTCTTCTTGAATTTGGCTTCTAGCTTTTGAAGCTTTTGTTTACGCTGACGACGACGACGAATTTCTTTGGCTCTTTCGCTACTTCCCACTTTTAATCCTCTATTGGCCTACGGGGTGTTGTTGTTGACTGTTCCCAGTTAAGGGATGATGCTCTATTTCTTTTATCATTAGACACAACTTCCGTCAATTAGTGTTATTGTTTTAGCGTTGTGGGTATTCAAATGCAATGATAGAATGACCCGTTCCGCTATAGGGTTTTTGAGGTATCTGATGGTAGATATCGTCCCTGTAAGCAAGTAGTTCCGTGTTGTCGCGTTGGCAAAACGGACGGAAAGACCGGCGTTGGGTGCGTTACCCAATTGGTTTTTCAACAGATAAGTAGAAACATTTATAAACATGGTAAACCGTAATTTAATTAGTTCACTCGAAGACGATAATCTAGAAGCAGAAATTCAGGGCCTCTTTGGGGGAGAAGGTGAATCCTCTTTCGATTTGGCATTGGAGCAAGAGGCGGATTTTGAAGTCAACAATATCGTTGATGGAAAAATTGTCTCCTTAGACGACGAATACGTTGTCATTGACGTAGGTTTTAAGAGTGAAGGATCCATTAGTCGCAACGAATGGGGCGAAGAAGAAGAGCAACCCCAGGTTGGCGATACCGTTCAAGTGTTGATTGAAGAGGTCGAAGATGAGTTCGGCCCAGCAAACGATCCACATGGGATGGTTTCGTTAAGCAAGCGGAAGGCAGAGAAAATTCTCGCCTGGACCGCAATGATGGAGAAAATTGACGAAGGTCAAATTGTTAAGGGTACGGTAACCCGGAAAATTAAAGGCGGTTTACTGGTTGATATTGGCGTGAATGTATTCCTGCCAGCCAGTCAAGTCGATATTCGCCGACCGAATGATATTGCCGACTACATTGGCCAGGAAGTCGAATGTGAAGTTCTCAAGATCGATGAAGCACGACGTAATATCGTCGTTTCTCGTCGTTCTATGATCGAGCGTCAGCGGAAGGCGGACCGTGAAGCGTTGTTGGGTGAACTGTCTGAAGGCGAATTGCGAAAGGGTGTCGTAAAGAATATCGCAGACTTCGGTGCCTTTGTAGACCTGGGAGGAATCGATGGTCTGCTTCATATCACCGATATGAGCTGGGAACGTATTGGACATCCGTCTGAAATGGTTGCGATTGATCAGGAAATTGAAGTGATGATTCTCAAGATCGATCACGAGAAAGAAAAGATCGCGCTGGGAATGAAACAGAAGTCTGCCAATCCTTGGGAAGGTATTGAAGAGAGATATCCGGTTAATACCAAGGTTGAAGGTGAAGTTGTCAACGTTATGAGCTACGGTGCTTTTGTGAAGCTCGAAGCTGGAATTGAGGGTTTGGTTCACATTAGTGAAATGTCCTGGACCAAACGAATCAACCACCCGAACGAAATGGTTCAGATTGGCGACGAAATTGATGTTGTCATTCTTGCAATCGACAAAGGTGGTCAACAGCTTTCTCTCGGTATGAAACAAACTCAAGCCAATCCATGGGAAGAAGTGGAAGAACGCTATCCGATCGACACTGTCGTCAACGGACGCGTTCGCAACCTGACGAATTATGGTGCCTTCATTGAACTTGAAGAAGGGATCGATGGCTTGCTTCACGTCTCGGATATTTCATGGACTCGTAAGATCGGGCATCCAAATGAAGTGCTTGAGAAAGGGCAGGAAGTAAAGTGTAAAGTACTGTCGATGGATATTGAGCGGCGTCGTATCGCACTCGGGATCAAGCAGCTTGACGCAGATCCATGGACGACAGATATTCCGGAACGATATAAGCCAGGCCAAAAGATTACCGGCAATGTAACCAAGATCACGAATTTTGGTGTGTTTATCGGGCTTGAAGACGGTCTCGAAGGACTTCTGCACATCAGTGAAATGAGTGAAGGAGAAGTAGAAAACCCGGAAACACTTGTCAAAGTTGGAGACGAGATCGAAGTTAAAGTGCTTCGTGTCGATACCGATGATCGCAAGATCGGTCTTTCTCTGAAGCGAGTTGACTGGACTGACGAACAGGAAGCTGCGGCTCAGGCAGAAGAAGAAGTGGCTGTCGCACCCGCCGGTGACCTTAAAGGTGGCCTTGGTGGAGACGGCCCACTATTTCAGGTTCCTTCAGCGGGTGAAGAAGCTACTGAAGAAGCCAGTGATGCCGAAGCAGAATCAGATGATATTGCTGAAGAGGCGGCACAGGAAGCTACAGAAGATACAGCTGAAGAAGCCAGTGATGCGGAAGCAGAATCAGATGATACTGCTGAAGAGGCGGCCCAGGAAGCTACAGAAGATCCAGCTGATGATGTAGCTGACGCTGAATCCGATGATGTATCATCTGATCAACCAGAAGCCGCTGAAGCAGACGGTTCGCAGGACGCCGAAGCCGATTCTAGTGAATCTGACGATTCTGGCGACAGCGAAGAAGCGTAAAGCTGGATAGACCTGTCTGATTAGGTCGTTATAACCGTGTTCACCGCACCAAGTGGTGAACACGGTTTTTTTGTTGCCTTCGATATACGGCAAACGAACCGTGTAATTATGCAATTTTGGATACATGAGGTGTTCTTCGAAAAAAGACGACGATAGATACCTCAGATAAAAGAAATTTGATTAATTGCATAGGATCCCCCCCCCACATGTCTATTGCAACAGCAGGACGCCAACGCGCGGCCCAAAGTCCGTTAGAAATCTATTTGCGTGATATCAACGCAACTGAACTACTCACAGCAGACCAGGAAAAGGAACTGGCACGGCGTGTGCAAAAAGGTGATGCCGAAGCCAGAGACTGGATGGTACGAGCGAATCTACGACTGGTAGTCAACATCGCTAGAAACTACACGAACAAGGGACTTGCATTTCAGGATCTAATCGAGGAAGGCAATCTGGGGCTTATGCGAGCTGTCGAAGGCTTCGATCCTACCGTTGGAACACGCTTTAGTACCTATGCCAGTTATTGGATTAAGCAGTCGATTAAACGAGCTCTAATCAATTCGGCAAAAACGATCCGTATCCCGGCCTATATGGTTGAGTTACTTTCTAAATGGCGTCGAGCAGGAAATCGGCTATTAGACACCCTCGGGCGTAAAGGGAGTAACGAAGAGATTGCTAGGCTTTTAGGTGTCGAACGTCGTAAACTGCCAATGATTCGTAAGGCTATCAAGGTATACAGTAGTACGCCACAAACGGATCACCGCGAGGATGGATGGACATTAGGTGATATCGTTGTCGACGACCGTACCGAAACGCCGGAAAACGAACTCATCAAGGCGGACGCGTTACAGCACATCATGAATCGCCTGGGTGAGATGGAAGAACGGGAAATGATGGTCTTGGAAATGAGATATGGGCTTAACGGACGAGAACCTCATACTTTAAAAGAAATCGGTAATCGTTTGGGGCTGACCAGAGAACGCGTGAGACAGATTGAAGTCGAAGCGCTTGGCCGTTTGGCAGACGACCTTAAAGCTCCGATGGAACGTCGATTCTTTGACCGGACGGTGGCGTAAGGGGATAACGCATGAATCTTGCAGACTATATCCGTGATGTTGAAGACTTTCCGGTAGAAGGGATTGTTTTCAAGGATATTACCCCTCTATTGCAGGCTCCTAGGGCCTTTCAAAGTGCGGTTGACCAGATGCTGGAGCAGGCGTCGCCGGTAGACTATGACGTCATAGCAGCTCCGGATGCTAGGGGGTTTATTTTTGGAGTTCCGATGGCTCTGCGAGCGGGCGTGCCATTTGTTCCAATTCGAAAGCCCGGAAAACTACCATATTCGACGGTAGGATATGATTACGAACTGGAATACGGTTCTGACCGATTGGAAATGCACATTGACGCAGTTCCATCGGGGCAACGAGTATTGTTGGTTGACGATCTGTTGGCCACAGGTGGAACGATTAGGGCCTGCGGTGAATTAATTAGGAAACAGGGCGGGGTGGTCGCCGCTTACTCCTTCTTGATCGAACTCGGCTTTTTGGAAGGCCGATCGAAACTAGGCGACGCGCAGGTTAAGCGCGTACTATCATATTAGGCGATCGCTAGCCTGTCGTGTTAACGATGGTCTTGGAATAGCGAAGCCGTTTGTAGTTGCGAGCGAATTCTCCACTCTCGTAATTCGGCCAGCATTTCCTGTTTGGCGTTTTGATGATCAGGGCAATCCCATAGATTATTCACTTCCTGAGGATCATTCTTCATGTCAAATAATTGACCATAGGGTTCGTCTAGAAAGTGTACGATCTTCCAGCGGTCACTACGAACCATGGTCATGAAATCTGCATGCGTCAGGATCCCATCTTTCGCCTGCTCCGCATAAACGTACGGCCGGCCGTCCCAGGCTTCGCCCTTCATAGCCGGAAGCATTGTGATGGCTTCCATGGTGTCTGGAGTTTCGATACCGGCCAAATCCAGTATGGTGGGGCCAAGATCCATTTGTTGGCAGAGTGACTCGACCACATGTCCTGCAGGGAATCGTCCTGGTGACCAGACGATCAATGGGATTTGGGTGATCAGGTCGTACATCGTCCACTTTTGGCTATGCCCATGATCTGTTAGACAATCACCGTGGTCGCTAGTGAAGATGATGACAGAGTTATCTAAGTAGCCGTTGCGATCTAACGAGTCAACAATCTGCCCGACCTTTTCATCAATCATAGTAACGTTGGCACAGTAGTAGGCGCGCTGACGATGTCTTTGTTCCTGTGTCGGTTGCAGAGGCATTATGACCGAATCGTGATCGATCTTGCTGTTGTGGTCTCGCAACTCCTGGAATGGCGGCGGTTGATTCTCTAGCTCTTCCTGTGAAACTTCGTACAGTGGTAGTTCTTTCTCCAGATAAGGCTCGGCATATCGCATAACCGGGTCGTACGGCGGATGGGGACCAGGAAAGCCGATCTGAAGGAACAATGGTTTGGGTTCTGTGTTCGGATGGGCATCCAACCACCAGCAAGCCATATCGCCAACAAAATTGTCAGGGTGGGTGTCTTCTGGTAGCTCCCATTCAAATGCGCCAAGTCGATCGGCATAGTCGTCAAGTTTTCTATATAATTCTCGCTGCTGTTTTACTAATCCACGGAATCGTAGTGCCTTGTCCCATTCGTCGAAGTAATAGCGGCCTTCAAGATAGCGGTCTTTATTCTCAACCACGTAGCGTTCATCAAAGCCAAGTGGAGTTTCAAAAGGCCATGTGTGCATTTTTCCAACATTTGTGCAGTGATATCCCGACTCGTTTAGTAGTTCGATCCAACTACGCCGCCAGCGATCGGCGTTCTTCAGTATTCCAGTTGTGTGTGGAAAGTATCCCTTGAACAGGCTGGCTCGAGCGGGTGCACAAGAGGCAGCTGTTACGTGACAGCCGGTGAAAGAAACTCCTTCCTTGACCAATCGATCTAGGTTGGGAGTGTCCATGAAGTCGTAGCCCAAAGCGGCGATAGTATCGAATCGCTGTTGGTCGGTGATAATGAAGATAATATTCGGACGTTCTTGCGTCATAGGTCATCCTAAGGAATTTAATGTTGGATTAGGCAACGGTTTAGATTGCATTGACTTCCATCATAACGCAGCGATGTTCTTTTCCAAAGTGGTCACCTCAAGAGAGCCGATCGCTGAAAAAGAGGCAGAATAAAAGGTGAAAATATCGAAAATAACTTAACTAATGCGTTCTTCGGACGATTTGGTGGATATCAACCAACACTTCTATTACGTAAATCAAAGGACATCACGATGTTTAGGACCGCGAAAAGGGTTTGTCTGATGCTAATACTAGCGGGAGGTTGCCTCGTGCCTGGTATTGTCGTTGGTCAATCTAATCCCCTGCGTGATACATTGTCTGTTGACGATAGTCAGCGACTGGATTTTCAGCAGGACAGTGTAGTACGGAACGCTTCTTACGTCACCTTCCAAGAAGGCACGGAGCAATCAGTGCTTAATCAGGCAGAAGAAGTCGACCCTCTGCGGGTTGACGATCAGGCGTCAGTGGATGTCACCAAGACCGAACTTGAAGGTGAAGTAATCGATTCCGGCATCATCATTGATGAAGGTGTCCTAGACGGGCAGGTTCTCGGTGAAGACTGTTCGACCGGTTTTTGCGCCACTCGTCTTGGAATTTGTGCCGATGGTTGCCTGATACCGTGCCCTCGTATTCAATGGGAACGTTATACAATCTTCAGCGGAGTTAATGCTTTTACAGGGCCACTCAATCGAGGTGGACAAGGAAGCTTTGGATTCACAGAAGGGTTTAACTATGGCCGTAACTTGTCTTGTATAGGGCAAGGTCGGTTGTCAGCCCAGCTGGGTATGCGAGCAACCCAGACGAACTTGTCGGGCTCAGACGTTACGAACGAAGACAGAAAGCAAATCTTCCTCACAGCAGGAGTATTTCGACGTGCTGACTGGGGATTGCAAGGCGGAGCGGTAGTTGATTATTTACATGACGATTGGTACTACGACCTGGATCTAGTCCAGGTAAGAACGGAGATTAGCTGGCAATATCCCGACTCACATGAATTCGGTATCTGGATGGCCTTTGACTCAGATCACGCTCGGACTCATTCATTGGTGGGTAAAGTAAACCCGGTTACCGTTACAGAGGAATGGAAATCGACAGATTTGTACGCATTCTTCTTACGTAAATCATATGCTGATACGGGCGTTACGGGGCGGGTCATGGGTGGATTCACGGGGAATAAAGACGGTTTGTTAGGTCTAGATTTATCCGCGCCGCTAAACGAAAAGTGGGCCATCGAAGCGAATGCTTTGTATTTAATTCCGGAAGAAGGATCGGCAACCACTGGCTATTCGGAAGAAGCCTGGAACATAGGGTTTAATTTCGTCTATTACCCGGGTTGTCGATCTACTTACGACCTTGACTATGATAAGCCTCTGTTTGATGTCGGTTCGAATGGCAATTTCTTCGTCGACCGGAAATAACTCGTACACAGATTGTGTTAGGTTGACGGCTTCGGCCGGAAAGCCCGTCTCGACAGAGGCGGGCTTTTTCTTTGTATTCGGACATATTCAGTTCCGTAGTAGCAAAGTAGAATAGTGGTTTGCTTTATACCTTCGTTTGAATCCTATATAGATCGAAACTAATGTCAGCAGATCAAGACAATCACTGGGAAGAGTTAGCCGCAAATTTGACCGGCGAGCCGATTGCCGATAAGACCACTGAAGATTCCAACGCGGAAGATGGTGATTCAAACGCTGAAGATACTGCGTCAGATGGTGCGCAGGAAGATGCGGCCCCAGAACTCGATCAAGTTGGCGAAGAGTCAGCCGAAGAGACTGCTAGTGATTCCGATCATCAGGAAAACGATGAAAGCGAGAAGGACGCCGCTGATATTGCGAATGTTGTTGACGAAGACCGTGGGTCAGAAAATGTAGGCGAAGACGAGATCGATGATCAAGCGGGCGGCGAAACTCCTGGGTCAGACGCTGATAGCACATCAGAAGAATCTCAGGAGGAGCAAGAAGCGGCCGAGTCGGTGGTCGAGTCCGGTGGATTTGGATTAGGGCTTTTTGACGATGCTGAGCTCGCCGAAATCCAAGCCAGTCAACGTGCTACACAGGTCGGTACCGAGGAAACGGCCAATGACGATGGCCAGGAAACTAAAGAAGGATCAGAAATAGAATCCGAAGATGTTGCAACAGAATTGGGAAATGATCAAGAGTCCGATTTCGATACAGAGTCGGTCGGCGCCGATCCTGGCGAAGAAGGCAGCGAGGATGCGAGCGAGATCGCTGAAGACGATCAATCAGCCGAAGAATCCGAAGGGACAATTTCGTTTGAACAAGCTAAGGACATTGTTGATACGGCCGAAGATACAGACGATGTCATTGCCGCGTTGGACCGGCTATTTGCTCCTGTTGAAATCAGCGGTGGCGAAGAGGATACCCTCGAAGAGGAAATCGTATTCGAATCTGAGGACGTGGATGACTCTCTTGATTTCGAAGATGATGGAGAAAACGAGGATGCCGCGGAAGCCGACGAAGAAAATGAAGAGGCCTTTCAGTATTCTGATCTAGACGGCGAGAACGTTACGGAAGTTTCGGCCATTACCGACATGGAAGAGGAAGATGAAGAGGACGTTGACGACGACGAACTGGAAGAACAGGCTGACGATGATGAGGAATTGGAGAAGGTAGCTGAAGAGCCTGCTGAATCAAAGACGGCGGTAGCTATCGAAGCGGTGGAAAAACAGGAACCAAAATCGGAAGAACCGAAGCCGGCCAAACCGAAAAAGAAAAAGCGGATGCGGTTTTGGCCATGGTCACGGAAGAAAGTCGAAGATGATCTTTTCGAGGAAGACACTCCTGCTGAGCCAGTCCAGGATGAAGCCGCTGTAGACGAAGCAGAAGAGCCTGCGTCGGTTGATGAGGATTCTGAATCAAAGCCTAAACGCAGGCGACGTCGACGAGGTGGTCGCGGCCGGAACCGGAATTCTCAACGTTGTCGTGATGAGCAAGATGACTCAGATGCCGACAATGCTCGGGAAGAGTCTGAAGAGTCGGGAGACAGCGAGGGTAGAAATCGCAATGGCGGTCGAGATCGAAAGCGACGAAGGCGTGGGCGGAGTAACTCAAGGGAACGAGGGCGTCGTGGTGATCGATCATCACAGGGCCAACGCGAGGATTCAGCACAAGGCGAGTCAGACAACGGCGAGGAAATCGAAGCTCCTAAAAGGAGTAAGCGTGGTAATATTCCAACTTGGGATACCGCTGTGTCCTATGTTGTTGATAAGAACGTAAAGAGCAGAGGGAATTCTATTCCCAAACGCGAACGTATTAAGAAAAAATCGAAACGTAAGCGTGATGAAGAGCGATCGGAAGATGAAGTCGCTAAAAGTGACGAACGAGATTACCATAGTGACGGTAAGAAAAAGAGTGGTCGGCGAGGTGGTCGCGGCCGCAACCGTAGCGGTGATCGACAACGTGGTAAGAAGGATCGATCTATCAAACAGAAGGACGAGCATTCAGTAAATAAGAACGGTGAGAAAGACGATCGATCAAAAGAGGTAAAAAGAGACTCCAAGGACACGAGTAAACCGAGGGAAGGTGATAAAGCCACTAATAAGAAACGGCGACGTCGTCGAAGACGCTCCGATTCAAAGGAAAGTGGTTTTGATGCCAGGAAACAGGAAAAGGATAGTTCGTCCAAATCCCGAAATTCACAAACAAGTGACAATGGCCGTCATTCTGAGAAACCCGCCGAGGAATCGGCGAAATCAGATGAGAAGAAACGCCCTAACCGTCGCCGTAGACGTCGTTCGGCAAAAAGTGACGATGAATAAACTATGGCCCACGCTGGACTAGAATCCGTCGTTGAGATATTTGAAACTCAACTGAAATGGATGGCCTTGGTGTGGGACGATCAGGCGAGGGTTAGCCGGTTATCCTTCTATAATGATTCAAGCAAGAAGGCTTTGGATGCCGTTCGAGAATTCCTAACATCTGAAACTGCTGTTCATAA
>NZVD01000066.1 GCA_002701385.1 Rhodopirellula sp.
CTCAAGTCCCTGTCGCAGCAGCAGCAGCAGCAGTCGAGCCCAATCCACACCTCATAGCTCCTGCTGTTCTCACAAGTGATGAGAAACAGGAAAGTGGTCGGGAATATCTGGAGTACAAACGAAGACGCAAAAGCGCGATGCCACTCTTGTTCACCATGGCAGGAATCATGGTGGTTGCTGGCATCGGGAGTTTTTTAATCTTTACTTATGAAGAATCCACCTCCGACCAGTCCCCTACGCCGACAAACAACACAGGCTTTGCTTCACAGTCACTATCCGCTACACCTCTAGAAGTTTCTGAAGAGGAGCAGGTCTTTCGAACCATCCGTTCCTTCAGTGACGCATCCAATGCCAAAAAGCGACTTCCAAACGGGAAGATCCAAATTCAAATAACAGAAGTATGGCTTACTAAGTCCGAAAAGACCGTCGATGGTGTCAGTTTGTCTCCTGAACACAGTATGAATGTACTGCTGGAAACAGAAAATTTAGATGACGTGAATGCCGTAACAGTACATCGTGAGTCAGCGGTCGCATCGGATACGGATTCGATGAACCCATATCAGCCATTGGCTCGAAATGGAAAACATGGTGTCGCCACGTTAAAAACAGCTCTCCAGTCACAGTCTATTCCAGCGGGTGGAAGGATTACTGAAACTCTGACATTCAAATTAGCTTCTGACGAACTGGACAATTTCCAAATTGCCATTCCATTAGCATGGTTCCGCCAATCCGGATATGTCGGCTACAACGTCCCGGATGTCATGGTATCTGGAAATTCACAAGCCTCTGCCAACATCGCTCTACAGTCTCCTGACGTCTCCACGCCAGAAAACTCGGAAACGCCGGAACAGGCCCCTGGGAACGCCATCGTCGGACAGGCCGCATCCAATCCCCTTTCACCAACTGAAGATTCTCCCAAACCAGAGGCACAAGTTGGTCCTGAGGGCAATGGACAATTACCACCGCCTCCGGATTTTGGAATCCCGAATAAACCAGAAGGAGCCAACGGCGATCAGCCTGAGAACATCAATTCACTACAACAAAGTATTAAAACGAGTGTTCAGGATGAGAAGGACGACCAACAGGAAAAAAGTGCCGGGCCGACTGAAGAACCAACGGTCGCTCCCAAACCTGCTGAACCCGTATTCAAATAGAAAGCTGCAGTCTTGAGAGTTCTCGTTACCGGGGCAGGTGGATTTCTGGGTCGTCACATTGCAATGCAGTTAATGGCTGCCGGGCATGAGGTTCGTGGCTTCAGCCGAAGACTCTACCCCGATCTTCAAGAGCTTGGCGTTGAATGGCAGCAAGGTGACTTGCAGGATCCACATGCCATAGAGTTAGCTTGCCAGGACATGCAGGCAGTGATTCATACCGCAGCAGTCCCTGGAATCTGGGGATCTTGGTCTATGTACCATGGAGTCAACACGGTCGGCACTCAGAACATTTTGCATGCCGTTCGCCAACACGACATAGGCATCCTCGTTTACACCAGTAGTCCCAGCGTAACGTTTGGAGGCGATGATCAATCTGGAATTGCCGAGGACGTCCCTTATCCTGATCGATGGCTCTGCCACTATCCGCACAGTAAAGCGTTAGCAGAACAAGAGGTACTCGCAGCAAATTCTCCGGGAAGGCTTGCCACTTGCGCCCTCCGCCCACATCTAATTTGGGGGGAAGATGACCCGCATCTAATTCCTCGTCTGATTGAAAGAGGCCGAGCAGGTAAGCTCAGAATTGTGGGAAACGGACAAAACCTCATTGATATGGTGCATGTCAAAAACGCGGCCTACGCTCATCTGTGTGCTTTACAGGCACTGCAGGAATCTCCTAAATCCAGTGGCAAGGCCTATTGGATTTCTCAGCAGACTCCCGTTAACTGCTGGGAGTGGATCAATCGCATTCTGTCGTTCGCAGAAATTCCCCCCGTCACTCGAAAAATCGATTTTCGAACGGCATATCGAATCGGGGCTGTCATGGAAATCATCTATCGTCTATTCGGAATCAAAGCGGAACCGCGTATGACTCGTTTTCTAGCTCTGCAACTTTCTGCAGATCACTATTTCGACAATCATCGTGCGCAAACTTTATTGGGCTATCGTCCTTTCATTTCCACAGAGGAAGCCATGGCCGATTTGGAATCCTCTCTTCGCAACTCCACACACTAGCGGATCGTCGATAGTGTACGGATTGTCTCTTAAAAGACGGCTCCTCAGGGGAACGACAGCCATCAAGTCCGCCTGCCACCTGCTTGCAAAACCCAGCGACTCCCCTTAGTTTTAATGTTCTAGACCTTGGGAACTACCGTAACCAAAACGCTACAAAAGCATAACTTAAGAACGCACAGACGCCAGCATGGCCCTTACACACCATCAATATTCGCCACCGATACTCCCCCGTATTGTCCTGACCGGCATTGGACTTACATCACCCAATGGCAACGATTTGGCAACTCATCGAGCCGCCTTGCTAAATGGAAAGAGTGGTGTGCAGGATTATGAGATCCGATATGTTGGCAAGACGCTCGCAGGCGTCTGTGATTACGATGCCCTGAAGCATCAAAACCGACGCGAGGTTCGTCGGGGTACGCGAGCAGGCAGCATTGCCATCTACAGCTGTAATGAAGCCGTGATCGATAGTCAAATCGACTGGGGAGCAATCGACAAATCCCGAGTCGGTATTTATATGGGTGTCACCGAACATGGTAATGTCGAAACCGAAAATGAAGTCTATGAACTTAGTCAGTTTGATTACGACATAAGTGTTTGGAATCACTTTCACAATCCCCGAACTGTTGCCAACAACCCTGCAGGGGAAGCCGCCTTAAACATGGGGATCACAGGGCCTCATTACACCTTAGGCGCCGCCTGTGCTGCAGGTAACAACGGATTGATTCAAGGAGCACAAATGCTGCAGCTTGGCCAGTGCGATATTGCTTTGGCAGGTGGGGTCTCCGAGTCCATTCATACATTCGGGATTTTTGCAAGTTTCAAAAGTCAGGGAGCATTAGCCGAACATACGGACCCTATCAAAGCTTCACGCCCTTTTGATAAGGCACGCAACGGAATTGTCGTTTCCGAAGGGGGCTGTATATACACACTTGAGCGACTCGACGATGCCTTAGCACGTGGAGCTCGCATCTATGGCGAGATCGTGGGACATTGTATTAACACCGATGCCACCGATTTCGTACTTCCGAATCCCGAACGCCAGTCCGAGTGCATCGGGTTGGCATTACAACGAGCAGGAATCACTCCGCAAGACGTCGATATCCTCAGTACTCACGCCACGGGAACACTGAGCGGTGACATCCAGGAAATTAGTGCTTTGAGGCGTGTCTTCGATCCTGAGTGTAAAGTCAGTATCAACAACACCAAAAGTTTTATCGGTCACTGTATGGGAGCTGCGGGCGCACTGGAACTTGCCGGGAATCTCCCATCGTTTACCGATAATGTTTGCCACCCTACTATGAATGTCGATGAACTGGATGAAGACTGCTCTATCAATGGATTAGTCCTAAACGAAGCCAAGCAACTCGAAAACGTGGAATATATTGTGAATAACTCCTTCGGAATGCTTGGCATCAATTCGACGGTTGTCATTAAAAAGTTTGTACCCTAAATCCACGCTCAAGCTACTATCGACCTAACGCCTGCTCAGCATTTGATAGCCATTCTCAGGTTAAAAAAGCCGAGCACTCCCTAGAGGCCCAGTTTTTAGCTAGAAGCCCTTCGATTGCCGGGCCTATCCACAATCGAATCCTCTCTAAAACTAGTGATGGATTTGAAAAAACGATGCGGAATCCGCCGAATCTACCACTATGTTTTCTTGTCAAAAAACGGTAGATTTATGGTTTCGACATAGAACTTTGACGTTCTGTTATTGATGAATCCCCTAATTGCTTGGAGCTATTCAGGAATGAGCCCTGCTGAAATACGTGCTGCCGTTATCGATATTTTGGAAACGATCGCGCCGGATGAAGATTTATCCAATCTGGATGATGCGAAAGAATTTCGTGACCAAATGGAATTGGACAGTATGGACTTTTTAGATATCGTCATGGAGCTTCGAAAACGATATCGAGTCCAGGTTCCGGAAGAAGATTATGAGAACTTGGTAAGCATGGGTTCGACAGTCAGTTATCTAGAACCCAAAATGGCGGACATACCAGCAGAGTAGTGTACGATTCCATCATCATAGGCGCGGGAATGTCCGGCTTAGCAGCCGGTATCAGAGCAGCATACTACGATCAAAAAGTATGTGTGCTGGAGCGTCATTATACGATTGGTGGACTGAATTCCTTCTACCGTCTACGCGGACGGAATTATGATGTTGGTCTGCACGCAGTCACCAACTTCACACCTCCCGGTGCTAAAAGAGGCCCGTTTGCTCGCCTCCTACGCCAACTTCGGATGAAGTGGGATGATTTCGGCCTTTCCCCGCAACTAATGTCATCCATCTCCTTTCCGGGAATTGAACTGCAATTCGACAACAACATCGACTTACTTCGAAGCGAAGTCTCCAAAGAGTTTCCACAGCAAATCGACAACTTTGACAAGTTGATTGCTTCGCTTATCGAATATGACGATCTCGAGCAAAAGCACTTTGAGGTATCCACTCGAGAACGGCTGCAAGAAATCATCACCGACCCACTACTGGTCGAAATGATCCTGTGCCCCATCATGTGGTACGGCAATCCACGCGAAAAGGATATGGACTGGGGCCAGTTCTGCATCATGTTTCGCAGCCTGTTTCTTGAAGGGTTTGCACGCCCATTTGACGGTGTGCGACTGATCCTCAAGAAGCTCGTTCGAAAATTCCGGGAGTTGGGAGGCGAATTAAAGCTTCGAACCGGTGTCAGTCAAATCAAAATTGATAATGGTCGAGCAGTCGGAGTGGTATTAGATTCGGGTGAAGAACTCAGCGGAAACAATATCTTGAGTTCAGCTGGAGCTATCGAAACATTCAAGCTATGTGAAGCAGACGAGCAGCTGCATGCTCACACAACAGGCCAACTCTCGTTTGTCGAAGCGATTTCCACCTTGGATAAATATCCTCGGGAATTAGGTCACAACAAGACAATTGTATTTTTCAATGATTCGGAGACGTTTCATTGGGAACGACCAACGGAGGATTTCTGTGACCTACGTACCGGCGTTGTTTGTACTCCAAATAACTACTGCTATGACGAAAAGGATGGAGACCTCCCGGAAGGCGTCATGCGTGTCACGGCATTAGCAGACTATGAACGCTGGCGTGCTCTCGGCCAGAGTGATTATCGGTCCCAAAAACAATCATGGTTTGATCAGGTTCAGGCTTCGGCTGCCAGATTTGTACCGGACTATCGTCCGCATGTCATTGATACAGACATGTTTACGCCACACACAATCCATCGATTTACCTGGCATGAAAACGGTGCCGTCTACGGCGCTACTCGGAAGTGGCTTGACGGTAAGACAGACATCAACAATCTATTCCTCTGTGGAACCGATCAAGGTTTTGTCGGAATTATTGGATCCATAGTCAGCGGAATCTCCATGGCGAATCAACACTTACTCGCTCGCTCTTAGATAAAGATTCGAAGCAATTCCAATTCCTTCAGAAGTCCGTATTGGATACTAACAGAGATGCTACTTCCAAGCTAAAATATCGGTTTATACGGTCTTACCAACGACCAATCCTGATGCTTGCAACGGACTCTTACTTAGCAGTATGCCGCGAGATTTCCTAAAAGACGCCAAAGAAGAATATGACGTTATCGTCATCGGCAGCGGGCTGGCAGGGCTCACCTCTGCCAATATCCTGGGACGCGCCGGCCATCGCGTGCTTCTACTCGAACAGCATTACAAGCTGGGCGGAATGGCAACTTGGTTTAAACGACCCAAGGGACATATTTTCGATATCTCTCTGCATGGTTTCCCCTACGGAATGCTCAAAAGTTGCCGGCGATACTGGAGTCAGGAAATCGCTGATCGAATCGTCCCACTTCAGGGTGTTCTGTTTGATAACCCGCAATTTACGCTTAAAACCACCTATGACCGTGATAGCTTTACCGAATTACTGCAAACACAATTTGGTGTGCAGGAATCTACGGTCAAAGAGTTTTTTGATACGGCGCGGGGAATGAATTTCTACGACGACCAGCATCTCACAACAAAAGAGCTGTTCGAGCGTTTTTTCCCTGGAAGAAACGATATTACCCGCCTGCTCATGGAACCGATTACCTACGCGAACGGTTCAACGCTGGAGGACCCGGCCATTACCTATGGCATTGTCTTCAGCAACTTCATGTCAAAAGGGGTTTACACCTTTCAGGGCGGCACCGATTTGATGATCGGCCTCATGGAGGACGAACTCAAGAGAAACGGAGTGGACATATGCATCAACTGTCCCGCCGAGAAAATCAATACCGACAATGGTAGCGTCAAAAGTGTTACCGTCCACGGTCGAGAGATCGCCTGTCGCAGTGTCGTCTCCAACGCCAATCTCCTAACGACGATTTTCAAAATGGTTGGAGAGGAAAAATTCGACAAAGACTATGTCCAGGATGCAAAGGACGTACGAGTCAACAACTCCAGCACCCAGGTCTATATGGCATTAGGCCCAGATGACCACATCGAACGCGAGACCGGTGATTTGTTATTCACCTCGACGGCCGAAACATTTGAAACCGACTTACTGCTAAGCCGGGATGTCACCAGTCGTACGTTTTCAGTTTATTATCCCGATACACGTCCCCACGATGCTCGTAACAGACATCTCATCGTCTCCAGCACCAATGCCCGTTGGGAAGACTGGGCAGATCTGGATGAAGAGGCATATCAAGCCAGCAAAGAAGATCTTATTGAGACGACGCTGGATGCATTAGAGAAATACCTACCCAATGCCCGAGAGCGTGTCGTCTATACAGAAGCCGCTACTCCCCGTACTTTCTACCATTACACCCGTCACCAGGAAGGAGCCAGTTTTGGAACGAAATTCGAGGGACTTGCTGTGAGCCAGGCACTCCCCACTCAAATCGCTGGACTATATCATGCCGGTAGCGTCGGGATCATTATGTCCGGCTGGCTTGGTGCGATAAACTATGGGGTAATTGTTTCCAACGAAGTCGACCAACTTCTAATGCAATAAGCCCCCCTCGCCCCTCAGGAATCACCAGGCCCCAATTCACTCCACTTACCCCAAAGAACCAGCATGTCGTTAGAGCAAATTCAAAAGTTGATTCCGCATCGAAGCCCGATGCTCTTAATTGATGAAATCATCTCTCTTGCGTCCGACCAGATCGTCTGCCGAAAAACTTTTAGCGGTGACGAATTCTTCTTCCAGGGCCACTACCCTAATCAGCCAATTGTCCCCGGTATAATCCTCTGTGAAGCTGCGATGCAATCAGGAGCGGCTTTGCTATCAACCATTATTGCAGACGACATGAGCGACGATTCTGACGCTAAAGTGCCGGTGGTGACTCGACTAAACAATGTCAAATTCAAACAAATGGTTAAGCCCGGTAATACGATTGAATTGACCGTTTCACTTACTGAACAAGTAAGTTCAGCGTTTTTCCTTAATGCCAAAGTGACTGTGGATGGTAAACTGGCGACGCGATTTGATTTTGCCTGTACGCTGGCAGACGCTAAATAACATTACTCCAAGAATCCTGTCATGAGCTTTTTACAACTTGAAGACAAAACGATTGTGATTTTCGGTGTTGCCAACCGAAAGAGTGTTGCCTATCACATCGGAAAGACAGTCGAACAAGCCGGCGCGACTCCCGTGTATGTTGTCCGAAGCGAAGCAAGAAAAGAGCAGCTTCAAAGGTTACTCGCCGATCATCCCATTTACGTTTGTGACGTGGAATTTCCGGAGCAGATAGAAGGTTTGCGCGAACAATTAGCAGAAGCCAGCCTCACCATTGATGGGATCGTACACTCGATCGCTTTCGCCGATTACGAAGAAGGTCCGAAGCCTTTTCATGAAACGAGTAAACAACAATTCCTGCGAGCGGTCGACATTAGTTGCTATTCATTAATCTCTATTTCCAACGCTCTCAAAGACTTACTCGCAGCTGATGCCTCGGTCCTCACCATATCCATTTCTACGACGACCATGGCAAGTGAAAACTATGGTTTCATGGCGCCGGTTAAAGCCGCACTGGATTCGTCGCTGGCGTTCCTAACCAAGTCCTTCAGTAAGTTTTCTCAAGTGCGATTCAATGCGATTGGCCCAAGCTTACTCAAAACGAGCGCGTCGGCTGGCATTCCTGGATATGTGGACTCCTACCTGTTCGCAGAGAAGGTAATTCCTCGAGGACAAGCACTGCAAACTCAGGAAGCCGCCAATGTGGGAGCCTTTTTACTAAGCCCACGATCTAGTGGTATCTGCGCCCAAACCGTAGTGATCGATGCAGGCATGAGGATCAACTATTTTGACAGTGATGTCGTCCACAACACTCTTCGTGAAGAATAAAACCGATGTCCCGACCTAACATCCTTTGGTACTGCACCGACCAACAACGATTTGACACCATCAAGGCACTGGGAAATCCGTACGTGGACACTCCCAACATCGACAAATTGGTCCAGTCCGGAGTCGCCTTTACCCATACCTATTGCCAGTCTCCGATCTGTACTCCCAGTCGGTCAAGTTTCCTGACCGGTCTTTATCCGGCCCGACTACACAACACCAGAAATGGGAATGACACGTTCCCTGAATTCCCACCGCTGATTACCAAATTGATCGCAGAATCCGGCTACCGATGTGGGAACATTGGCAAATTTCACCTCACAAGTTCCGGCCATCGCACAGAACCGCGACTTGATGACGGAATGACTTACTGGCAATTCAGCCATGCCCCTCGTGATGACTGGGAAGAAGGACATCACTATGCAGACTGGGTTCGTGAACGTGGCGGGGATTTGGATCCAATGCGAAACAGCGAAGACCGCGTGCCACCTGAATATCACCAGACGACCTGGGCTACCGAGTGCGCCTTGGAGTTCATTGACGTCGAAAGTGATGCCCCCTGGCTGCTGTGCGTCAATATTTACGATCCACACCCACCATTTATTCCTCCCAAAGTCTACGCCGACATGTTCGATCCGAATGAAATGCCGGGCCCGTACTTCCGTGAGGAAGATCTGGAAAATCAAAAAAAACTGGAAGCCATCGATTTTCAGGGGGAAGCCTTACCCCCGGAAGAACATGACGCCAAACGGATGCAGGCATATTACTATGCGATGATCAAGCAGATTGATGATCAATTCCAGCGAGTGCTGGATCATTTAGAGGCAAGCGGACAATTGGACAATACGGTCATCATTTTCACAAGTGACCATGGTGAATCACTCGGCGATCATGGCTTATTACAAAAAGGGTGTCGCTTTTACGAAGGGCTTGTCCGCATTCCGCTTATTCTCTCTTGGCCGGGAAAATTCCTGCAAAATGTACAACGCAACGCTTTGGTGGAATTACTTGATTTAACGTCCACGATTGTGGAATTAGCGGGGCTTGAGCAACCCGCTTACATGCAGGGCAAGTCACTTATACCATTACTGACAGATGCCACTCAAGCGGATGAACATCGTGAGTTTGTACGTAGTGAATATTTTGATGCCTTGGACCCGTTCTTCACTGACGGAAGCGGCGCGTTTGCCACTATGTACAGAAATCGCAAATACAAGTTGTCGATTTATCATGGACACGATATTGGTGAGCTTTATGATTTAGAGCAGGATCCCTGGGAATTTAATAACCTCTGGGACAATCCTGACTATGCTGAAGTAAAAGCGGAGCTTGTTTATAAGAGTTTCGATGCTCACGTCGTGCTGACAACGGATGTCGGCTCTAAACGTGTTGCGCCCATGTAATCTTTTCCCTATCAGCTGGTAATCGTACGATGTTGGAACGACTCGGCCCTTACGTCATCGACAAAGAAATCGGTCGCGGTGGCATGGGCTTTGTTTATTCAGCTACCCATCAGGAAAGCGGGGACCGCGTCGCCGTCAAAATGCTCTCCAATGCATTTGCCGACGACACCAATTTTCGGGATCGCTTTCAACAGGAAATCGAAACACTCCAACAGTTACAACACGAAGGGATTGTTCAAATCCTTGGTTTTGGGCAGGAGGATGGAATCCTTTTCTATGCCATGGAACTGGTCGAAGGACGGACTCTATTTCAAATTCTCAAAGACTCAGGCCCGCTGTCCTGGCGTGAGGTGATCCGTGTCACAATCTCCATTTGTCATGCACTAAAACATGCTCATGATCGTGGAGTCATTCATCGTGACTTGAAACCCTCTAATCTATTTCTTACTCAAGATGACCAGATCAAACTGGTCGATTTTGGTATCGCACGATTGTTCGGTGCAACACAACTCACCGCGGACCACGCTGTTGTGGGAACAGCTGACTACATGGCTCCGGAACAAGCAGAAGGCGCTAGGCCTACCGTTAAAAGTGACCTCTATTCTTTGGGGGCCGTCATGTATGCATTGTTAACAGGGCATCCACCATTTGCTTCCCCTTCCGTCGCTCAGGTCATCCATAAACTTAAATTCAACCAACCCCAACCGGTGACTGAAATTGTTGCTGACGTGCCAATGGAATTGGATTACATCGTCCGTCAGTTATTAAGTAAAAAGCCCGAAAATCGAATCCCAACCCCCCTGGCAGTAGCTCATCGCTTACAAGCGATGCAACATGCGTTGGAAGCAAACATGCCGGCCAGCCCTAGCAAGTCGGACTTTGAGGTTTCCGAAGGGGATATCGGCGCGACTAATTCGACCGTGGAATATATCGCCACCGGGCAACGAGGGATTGAAGCCGGTGAAGATCACGGAACCATAGACGGAGAATATCTATCCAATATCTCCGAGTTTGATGATGAGCACACCTTGGCAGAATCAGACTATCAAGATCATGCTAAGGCTTCCGTGGGGCCGTCTAAACCATCTCACTATACGGACGTGAAGACCGATCGTCTTGTACCTGAAGAGCAATCCTCTTCCGGCGTGGTTGCCAGCCTGCTGGTCTTAGTAGCGTTGTTATTTGGGATCGGAGGACTGTTCGCCTTTACAAACTGGATTAATCAACCAAGGTCGGCCGAAGAATTGCTCGAGGTTATTTCAGAGGCACGGCTCACACCGGGAGCAGACTGGGGGCAGGCCAGTAAAGAAATGAAAGAGTTCATTGAACGCTTCCCCGGTCACGATCAATTCTCTGTCGTGGAGAACTACTACAACACGTTACGCGATGAACGTGAAGAACGTCGATTTCTTGATACTCTTGATGACGATTTGGCAAACATGCCCGCGGTTAAGATTACACTCATCCAAATCCTGGAACAAGAAGCTTCCAACCCTGGTCTGGTCATCACCAAACTGGAACACTTTATCGCACTGTATAAAGTTCGGGAACAGGACGAGGTAACTGTAAACTGTTTAACTTTTGCGAGACGGAAGGTCGAACGATTACAAGAAGCACAGGCCGAGCGTCAGCAACAGCGGCAGGCCATTCTTGCAAAGCACCGTCAGGACATCATCGAGGTTACGGAATTCTGCCGTACGATCAGTTTGGAAAATCGCGAGAATGCAATTGGTTTACTTGAAGCCATCTACCAGATTCATCGGGAGACTCCCGAGCTCGAAGAGGTTTTACAAGGCGTCTTAAAATTACAGGATGAACTGACGGAATAAATCGTAGGTGTGCTAGCGAAAGTCTCGAGATCTGGGTTGATGGGCTCCCAAATTGGACGACAGATCTTCCAGGCGGTGTACAACGACATGCTGGATGCCATTTCTATTTTCTAAAGTCCCATGGACCATCCAGGCATTACTTCGGCGTGCTATCCGATAATAACGCTCCCAAATATGCTGACGTATCACAAGATTGATCGTACCGGTTTCATCCTCGAGAGTTACAAACGTGATCCCCTTTGCCGTTGAAGGTCGTTGACGTAACAGCACCAAACCAGCCACCTTGACATATTTATTATCCGGAGAATCAGCAAGCTGTCTTGCTCGGAGTACCCGTTTCTGATCCAACTCCGAACGCCAAAACATGATCGGTTGCCCCTTCAACGAAAGGCCTGCCGTTCGGTAATCCATCTCGACCTCCTCAGCTGGCTGCATTACTGGTAAATCGGGCTGAGTTTCATCCGATGCTTCCACCAACTCAAATAACGGCTGTTCCACCTCATTTTTTTCCTGGGCCAATGCTTCCCATAACGCAGCCCGACGATCGCGTTGGAAGCTGCTAAACGCATCTGCATCTGCCAACTGCATAATCACCCGTCGACTAACACCGGCACGTCTACGCAATTCTTCCAACGATGGAAACCGGCCACCTTCTCGACGCCGTTGTACCAATAAGCTGACTGCCTCGTGGGAAAGTCCACGAACCACCCGCATACCAAGACGTAAGGCCGGTTGGCCTGGTTGGGTATATTCCAGAGTGCAATCCCAGTCACTAAAATTCACGTCGACCGGACGGATCTCCACACCGTGCTTTTTAGCATCTTTGACCAGATCACTTACTGAATAGAATCCCATGGGCTGGCTATTGATCACGCAGGCAGCAAATGCCGCCGGATGATGACATTTCAACCAGGCAGAAACATAAACCAACAAAGCAAAGCTCGCTGCATGCGATTCCGGAAAACCGTATTCCCCAAATCCCCGAATCTGATTGAACACCTGCTCGGCAAATTTACGAGTCAATCCATTGGCCAGCATTCCCGTTGTCAATTTTTCACTGAATTTCTCAATCACTCCTGGCCTTCTCCATGCGCCCATCGCGCGACGTAACTGATCGGCTTCTCCGGGTGTAAATCCCGCAGCCACAACGGCTAGTTTCATCGCCTGCTCCTGAAACAATGGAACTCCAAGCGTGCGGTCAAGCACCTCTTTAATGGCTTGGTTGGGATAACTGGCCTGCTCCAAACCGGCTCGACGTTTTAGATAAGGATGCACCATATCCCCTTGAATAGGGCCTGGACGTACAATCGCAACTTCAATCACCAGATCATAGAAACAGCGTGGTTTTAACCGAGGTAGCATACTCATCTGAGCGCGACTTTCAATTTGAAAGACTCCTACCGTATCCGCTTCGCAAATCATGTCGTATACGGCCGTGTCGTCCTGAGGAATGGTTGCCAAACTGAGCTGTTTTCCTTCGTGTTGCTCAAGCATTGCAAAACATTTACGAATGGCGCTAAGCATTCCCAACGAAAGGCAATCCACCTTGAGAATTCCTAATTCATCGAGATCGTCTTTATTCCATTGAATAACAGTTCGCCCATCCATCGAGGCATTTTCGATAGGTACTAACTGGCTTAATAATCCTCGCGTCATCACCATCCCTCCAACGTGCTGAGATAAGTGCCGAGGAAAGCCTACCAACTCTTCCACTAATTCTCGAAAGCGTTGACCGATCGTGACATCCGGATCGAGTCCAACTTCGCGAATCCGCACATCGAACTTTCCATCTCGGGTACGTCCATCCAGATTCTTGGCAATTTCGCCGACCAGGTCTGCCGAGAGCCCCAATGCCTTACCAACTTCCCGAACCGCAGAACGCATGCGATAGCAGGTAACCACGCCTGTCATGCCGGCACGATCACGGCCGTACTTTTCATAAAGATACTGTAAGACCTCCTCTCGCCTTTCATGCTCAAAATCAACATCAATATCCGGAGCTTCATTGCGTTCGCGACTAATAAATCGTTCAAACAACAATTCTGTCGTATCTGGATCAACCGAAGTAACCCCTAGGCAAAAGCAGACCACAGAATTCGCAGCCGACCCTCTCCCCTGACAAAGAATCCCTCGCTCCCGAGCAAAACGCACTAAATCCCAAACGGTCAAAAAATATGCTTCATACCCGAGCTCTTCGATCAAATCCAATTCGTGCTTTAATAGGCGAATCACTTTGCGAGGCAGGCCTTTCGGGTATCTGCGATGAGCCCCCTGCCATGCCAGTGAGATCAGATGATGCATGGGCGTAGTATCAGCTGGTACCAGTTCCTCAGGATATTCATACCTCAATTCATCCAGTGAAAAGGCACAACGACGAGCGATTTCCACTGTCCGTTGAACAGCAATGGGGATTTCGCGGTAGAGTTCATTTAATTCGTTCAGAGGTCTCAGATATCTCTGCGCGTTCGCAAACTGCCAGTCACCTATTTCGTGAATACGACACCCATGGGCAATCGCGGTCAACGTATCTTGTAACCGAGCGCGTGATGGATCGTGATAGTATACGTCTCCGGCCGCCACCAAGGGCACGTTCGCCTTATCGCTTAATTCCTTTAGTTGTTGCAAACGTTTCAGATCAGCCTGGCCTCGATGTAACTCCGCCAAAAGGTAGCAATCATCCTGAAACAACTCGCGAAACGGTTTGAGTTGTTGTGTTGATATTAGTTTTGCGTGCTCATGTAATCGAAGATGATCGGAGGTGAGATTTTCGGACTCGGCATTCCAGTCGGGAATAACACCGACGATCCATTCATTGCCGAACTCTTTAAGGTCATCAAAATACAGTAGGCAATTACCTTTCTCTGCTCGGCGACGTCCCAACGTGAGCAATTGGCATAACTGACCATACGCTTTGCGGTTGGGAATCCAAACAACGCAGGCCGGTGCATCGACAAAAGTCAGCTCGGCTGCCACGATAAATTGCAACTGGACATCTCTGGCTGCTCCGTGTGCACGAACGATTCCGGCAAGTGTATTACGGTCGGTCACAGCAATCGCCTGATAACCCAATCGTTTAGCGCGCTCCACTAGCTCCACTGCATGAGAAGCCCCCTGCAGAAAAGAGAAATTCGATTTACAGTGCAATTCCGCGTACACGCCCAACGGCCTAATTGGTTAAAAGTCAAAAGTTTCCTTGCAGAAACCACCGGTTACCTGGCAGGGTTTTGTAGACCCAGAACCGGAGGCCTGTTGCCAGTTCCAGACGGTAGTAATCACGACGGATCGCGCGTCCACGCCACCAACCACTTTCAATCCGCTCTGGCCCCCAATAGCGATTCACTCGCTGCCAACGTCCTCTATATAGAATGTCTGTCGGCACAGCTAATCCGGTTGTCATTTGGACTTGCATCTCCAACGGCTCTTTCCAATACCAGATAGGCCGGCTATCGGCGAACTTGCGTTGTCGAAGAAGCCAGCCGCGGTTATTTCGCTCGGGTTTTACAGGCGTTTTGTCGGCTCGCGTTTTATTTCTTATTTGCAAAACCTGTCGACACCAACGTTGAATATTCACATTAGCCAGCGGCTCTATTTCATAGGCCTGTTCGGGCAAGGCCTCGGGACGCAAGGCCGCTCGCTGGACCTGTTGCTTTCCTAACCGACTGGCGAGTCGATCAATCAATCGCACTAGTTTTTCGGGAGGGATTCCATCCAATCCTGTTTCAGCCTGCCAGCGATACCCTTTTTCGACCGTTGGCGGTACACCAAACAATGACAATTGCTTTTGTTGCATTGGCACCACCTGAGTCAAGGCAACTCGCAAACTGTACACCTCATCCACTCGGCCTAAACGGTCCCATTGCAACCGAAACAATTCGGATAAATGTTCAGTATCTGTCGTGGGACGATACAATCCGATTCGAATCGTTTCTACGTTCTGCCGTGTATTTCCCGCATCTTTATAAACTCGCTCACCGTAACGAGACAATTCGACGGTGCAAGTCACTTGCAGAACACCCGCCGAACTCTTTTTTAGCCCAGCAAGCAAACCGGCAATCAGCCTCTGAAACGTATCACTCATCACTTCCGGCCCACGAATCCTTCCGGGCAAAAGCTGCCAGGCCACATGTTCCTGTTCAGGGTGAAGCACTCGCAGTGGTTCGTCCACGGTGCCTAACAATTGATCCCAGCGATAGGCGACCTGTTCACCCAACCGCTGTGCGATGGAACCACGTGGAAGATCGAATAGTTGCCCCAGACGATGCAGTCCCAATCGGTAAAGCAAATCCAGTGTTTCGTCAGGAAGTCTGAGGCAGCCAACCGGAAACTGCCTCAGTACTTCCCGAACAGACTCTTTATCCAAAGGCAACAGTCGAATCCCTTTGGATAAAGTCAGGCATGCTGCCCAACTGGCACCGACCGTGCCAGCAATCGCAACACGTACAACCAGCCCGTGTCTTTCCTTTCGCCTTTCTGCGCCTCTTGTCTTTCGTCTTACTCCCCGACTTACTTGCGTTTTTCCGGCCGGCCTTTTATTGGATTCACTCCACTCATCCGACAATTCCTCTCGACAATAATGCAGACTTAATTCTTCCGTTAATTCTTTGTACATTCGTTGAGCCAGTTGACGTTCCGAGCCAAAGAAACGACACACTTCGGTAATGTCCAGCCAAAACACTTCTGTCTTCCATGCATCCAGTCGAAAATCGGCAGGGTGAGAATAATGCCTACGCAGGTGTTTCCCCTGTTGTTTTTTTAGTTTTCGCTTTAATTCCTGTTTCCACTGCACCGTTTCAGTGATACCGACCAAAGGCGAAAAACGATTTGCCCAGCGAGCAAGACGTTCCAAGGCTTCCTGCTCTTGCCACGCTTGCCGCTGAACAAATTCTCCATCCTTGCCTGCATCCTTGCGTGCATCCCTGCCTGATTCCTTCACTTCACTTCCTGTATATCGATCTTCCCTGACCAGCCTCCCTGCCCGACCCGTATCGATCCATACACAGGCCACTCTCCTTGTGCTCTCCATCAAACCTCCACATCTACTTGGTTCATCGGGGCTATTTGGTTTGCTTGGTTCATTAGCTCTAACTGCTCATGTTCAGAAACTTGTAGCCCTCGTTTATCCAAGCTTGCCGCGACCGTCTGGCCCAAACCACTAGTTTGTAATACTTCCCTTAAGTCCACGACACATTCAGGTTTCCCTGACACTCCCTCTGCCATCGCTGAGACCGCCCGCTTACGCTCAATCCGAAAACACCAATCCCCGACCACAGGACTCGGATCATTTAGGTCCTCCAGATGCTTCGAATGCTTCGATTGACCTGCTTCCGAGACCCCATCGGCTTGATAAAAAACTGACTCTGAATTTGATGACGACAACGCAGAAATCAGTAGTCTTACATGAGCCCAGGTCGGAGTCTTTTTGAATTTCTCGTCACGTACTAAAACTCCCAATGCACGACCTGCTTCTGCCGCCAGTTGCAAACGCCGAAAATCCCGACTACTGATCTTTGATAAGCAACTCCACACTGCACTCACCGCCGGACAACGTAGCACTTGATCCAGAGCCCAGTACAAGTCTTTCTTATTTTGCGGTGTCACAATCATGACTTGCTCCAACGACATCCCTAACGCCGCAATGGCCGGCGGGTACAATTTGCCATCATGGTCAAACACCACAAACACTCCTCCAGTCCTTACCTTTGGATTACCAGAATCCCTCTTAGGCAATGACTCTGCTGTAAACATCTGACGCGCCAACCATAAAGCCAGTAAAGCAACACCTCCCCCCTGTACCTGCCCAAGACACTCAAGCAACATTCCTTGACGGAGCCCTCTTTCCGGAAAAATTACATCCAGCTGAGGCCAGCCTGTCGATGACACCAGGGGATACCCTCGAAATTCAGATCCCTCCAAATCATCTGATTCCCACTCACTCGATTCTGAATCCCGATATCCTGCCACTGAGATCGAAAGCCTGTTTTTGCGGAGCAGTTGCTGAACCTGTTCTATCGCTTGCTGGGAATCCAGCGTAGCCGGAGAAACCTGAGAAGCATTACGCTTTGAACCTGCATTAAACATCCACGATCTCCTTTCCAACCAGCCAGGCCTTACTACTGTCCGATATTTATATCTCCAACACCAAAGATAGTGTACATATGTACACTATCTTGTCAATAGTTCGACATATTTTTTTCTCCGCTTCAGTGAAAACCACTCGAAACCAGTCAAATTAATTCAGGCGTTGCCCATATTCGGGACAATCAAAGGCCGATAAAATAAGGCATTACACAAGACTTCTTTACAGAAATACTCTCCATGGTTCGCACGCGTTTTGCCCCCAGCCCCACCGGATACCTCCACATTGGCGGAGTTCGTACTGCATTGTTTAACTGGCTCTATGCCCGTAAGCATGGTGGCGAGTTCATCCTTCGCATCGATGATACCGACCAAAGCCGAAATGTTGACGAAGCACTTCAGCCCATACTCGATGGATTCCGCTGGCTCGGGATCGACTGGGACGAAGGTCCAGAAGTAGACGGCCCACACGCTCCCTATTTTCAGTCTCAACGTACCGAGAAATACAAGGCGGCTGTCGATACAATGCTCGCCAACGGAACGGCCTACCGCGACTATAGCCGCACCGAAGAAATACAAACCGAACGGGAAACCGCCCAGGCTGAAAAACGCACCTTTGTCTACAGCCGGCGATGGATGGCTGAAACCGAAGAACAAGCACAAGCGTTCGAAGCCGAAGGACGATCCGCCGTGGTTCGACTCAAGATGCCACGTGAAGGAACTTGTCTGATCTCTGACCTCATCCGTGGAGACGTCGAATTCGAATGGGCCCATGAACAGGACATGGTCATTCAAAAAGCGGACGGTACCTGCCTCTATCACCTAGCCAGTGTTGTCGATGATGCTGCATTGGAAATCACTCATGTAATCCGAGCTGAAGAACACCTTTCCAACACTCCACGACAAATCTTCATTGCGCAAAGCCTCGGCTACGAACTCCCACAATACGCACACCTCCCCTATGTCGCCGAACCAGGAAGCAAAAACAAACTCAGCAAACGCAAAATACCTAAGTACCTCAAAAACCAGGATTTCAAGAAACTCTACGACCACGGCGAACAAATCGCCACTCGCTGCGGACGCGAATTAAACGCGGACACATTCAATCCTGTTATTGTTGATTTCTATCGAGACATTGGGTTCCTGCCCCACGCCGTCATGAATTACCTGCTTCTTCTCGGCTGGTCGCTCGACGGAGAAACAGAGGAATTTACTACTCAGGAAATGATCGATGCCTTTACGCTCGAAAGAGTCGTTAAAAGCCCGGCCAGTTTTGACCCCACCAAACTCACTTCATTCCAGCAACGGGAAATGGACAAACTGGACACCAAAAAGAAGACCGCCATGTGCGTGCCATACCTCCAGCAGGCTGGCCTTCTCTCCAATCCTCCTGAATGCGACACCGGCCCCTACCTCAATGAAATCATCGAGGCCACCGAAAACCGCCTCACAGTGGCGGGCGACATTCTGGATTACGATGACTTCTTTACTGAGGATCAAAGCCTCACCTATGACGAAAAAGCATTCCAAAAACGACTCGTCAATCCCGAAGGCGCCGTTGAAATCCTAACCGAATTCCGTGACCGCCTGGCCGCTCTAAATCCCTACAATGTAGAAACGGTCGAAAAAGCCATGCGGGACTTCGTGGAGCAAAAGGGAATCAAGTTTGGCGAAATCATTCATCCAGTCCGACTTTCAACCACCGGCAAACCAGTCGGCTTCGGACTTTTTGAAACCCTAACCATCCTCGGGCAAGAACGTTGCATCAACCGCATCAACCAAGCCATGACAGCTGTCAAATCCCAACGAAACGCAAACACGGCCCAATCACCGGAAACCGATCAGCAGTAGTAACAGACGGCAACCATTCGCCGACATGAATTGCCATATTCAACAAAGTTCTATTCGGGTTAAAATCCAGAGCCAAGAACGACTACCGAAACCATCACTTAAGCTTATCCGCATAAACACACATGACCATTGACAACTCAAGTTCGGACACGCCAGAACAGGAAGCCAGACCCAAGAATTTCGTCGAACAAATCGTCGAAGCCGATCTGGCGGCCAACACGCATGAAGGAAGAGTTCAGACTCGTTTCCCTCCCGAACCTAATGGGTATTTGCATATCGGTCATGCGAAGAGCATTTGCCTGAACTTCGGTATTGCCGAAACCTACAACGGTCAATGCAACCTTCGGTTTGACGACACGAATCCAGCCAAAGAGGATACGGAATACGTCGATTCCATTAAGGAAGATGTGCAGTGGCTGGGATTTCAGTGGGACGGCATCTACTTTGCCTCAGATTACTTCCAGCAGCTCTATGACTTCGCTGTCCAACTTATTAAGGATGGAAAGGCCTACATCTGCAGTCTTTCGCCGGAAGAGACACGTGAGTACCGTGGTGGCTGGGATGGCGCCGGCAAAGATAGCCCCTACCGCACTCGCTCCATCGAAGAAAATCTTGACTTATTCGAACGCATGAAGGCTGGTGAATTTGCGGATGGGGAACATACGCTCCGAGCAAAAATCGACATGGCTTCACCAAATATGAACATGCGTGACCCAGCAATGTACCGGATTAAACACGTCCACCATCACCGAACGGGCGATGACTGGTGCATTTATCCTATGTACGACTTCGCACACGGCATCAGTGACTCCATCGAAAGAATCACCCATTCGATCTGCACGCTTGAGTTCGAACATCATCGCCCACTTTACGACTGGTTCCTCGACGAATTGAATATCTTCCGTTCACGACAATATGAATTTGCTCGGCTTAATATCACTCATACCGTCATGAGCAAACGCCGTCTGCTTGAACTGGTCGAAAACAATCACGTCTCAGGATGGGACGACCCGCGGATGCCAACGATCTCCGGTCTGCGTCGTCGCGGCTATACTCCCGATGCCATCCGTAACTTTTGCGCACGCATTGGAGTCACCAAACAAAACTCAACGCATGATATCGCCTGGCTTGAGGATGCGTTGCGAGCACAACTCAATAAGGAAGCTCATCGACGCGCGGCTGTTCTACGACCTCTCAAAGTTGTCATTGAGAATTTCCCAGAAGGCCATGTTGAAATGATGGAAGCGGTCAACAACCCGGAAGACCCATCAGCCGGTACTCGACAAATCCCATTCACCCGTGAGCTATACATCGAACAAACTGACTTCATGGAAGATCCACCTAAAAAGTTCTTCCGCCTAGGGCCTGGCCGAGAAGTTCGCTTACGTTACGGTTTCTTCATCACCTGTNATGACTTTGTCAAAGATGCCGAAGGGAAAATCGTTGAATTGCGATGCACATATGACCCTGAAACTCGTGGTGGACAGGCTCCTGATGGGCGCAAGGTCCGAGGGACAATCCATTGGGTATCCGCCGAACACGCTGTGGATGCGGAAGTCCGTCTCTACGACCACCTATTCGAAACTCAAGATCCAAGCGATGTAGAGGACGGGCAATCTTATCTCGACAATTTCAATGCCAACTCACTGGAATGCTTATCAAATTGTAAACTAGAACCTTCCCTCAAAGACGCTCAGCCCGGTGAAAGATTTCAATTTGAAAGACTCGGTTACTTCTGCGTCGACGCCAAAGACAGTTCAGCGGACCAACTGGTTATTAATCGCAGTGTAACACTCCGTGACACTTGGGCTAAAATGCAGAAAAAAGGTTAGCAATTATCTATGAGCGAGCAAACAAGCACAGCCGAATTCCCTCGCGCATTGTGTCGCAATGTATCGGTTAACGCTCCGACTCGCCTACACTTCGGATTGCTGGCCTTTGGTAATCAGGAAGGCCGCAATTTCGGCGGAGTGGGCCTAATGCTCAAAAAGCCACGAATTAAGGTCAAAGTCAAAGCCAGCGACTCTTTTCAAACCACGGGGATCTTCGCTGAAAGACTGGCTGAATTCGCCGAGATGTGGAAGGCCTATACTAAAGCCGACTCACTTCCCAATTGCACGTTGAAAGTTACCAATGCACCCCCGCAACATGTCGGTTTGGGGCTGGGTACACAACTGGGCCTGTCAACAGCCGAAGCCCTTCAACGCTTTGCCATGCAAACCGGTTTTTCAGCCATGGAACGCGCCATTGTTGTCAACCGAGCTGCCCGCAGTGCCGTAGGCACCTATGGCTTCGAATTTGGTGGACTGATTGTTGAACGCGGGCGACTGCCAAATGAGAGGATCTCACCGCTTGAATGCCGGATGGAATTTCCCAAGAAATGGCGAATCGCCTTAATCCGTCCGGAACAGGGGAGCGGTCTTTCAGGAGAATCTGAAACAAAAGCCTTTACAGACATTCCACCAGTTTCCCAGAAGGTCACCGACCAACTGCTCGACATCATCCAATCCCAACTCCTACCCGGGCTGACTGCAAAGGATTTTAATTCGTTTACCAACGCTGTTGAATCATACGGCCATCTTGCAGGAAGTTGCTTTGAGGCCATTCAAGGAGGCCCATACAATGGGCGTGCTCTCAACCAACGCGTAGCCTGGCTAAAAAAACAAGGGGCACGCGGAGTGGGACAGAGTAGCTGGGGCCCCACCCTCTTCTGCTTTTTTGACTCCAAAGACGCTGCCAAGGAATTCAAACGGAATTTGGGGACAGACGGTTCCGGCCAAAAGCTCATCGTGGAAATCGTTAAACCCGACAACCAAGGCGCCGTGGTTTCCTATTCCTAACGCCAACAGCCACTTAATTCTTCGTAGGCTGATTGCCCTCTCGATTCTTTGAATCATAATAGAGCCATATCGAAGGCAATTCATTTCAACAGGCGATTTATGCTCGAACTTGGCGTCAACATTGACCACATAGCCACTATCCGACAGGCTCGAAAGACGTACGAACCAGATCCAGTCACAGCCGCTGCTATGGCGGAACTCGGCGGGGCGGATTGTATTACTATCCACCTACGAGAAGACCGGCGTCACATTATTGATCGTGACGTTCGGATTCTGGCGGACACCGTGAATATCAAACTCAATCTGGAAATGAGCATTGCTACCGACATTGTAGACATCGCTTGTCAAACCAAGCCAAATCAAGTCACACTCGTTCCCGAGAAACGTGAAGAAGTCACCACCGAAGGAGGCCTCGATCTGGTCGGAAATTTCGACAACATCAGGGCCGCCGTAGAACGATTGCAAGAGGCCGGAATTAGCGTCTCACTGTTCCTTGACCCAGAATCTGCACAGATTGAAGCAGCCCAATCCCTTCAGGTCGATGCCATTGAACTGCATACCGGTCAATACGCTCTAACGGATGGCGTTCAACAACAAGACTGCCTGCAAGAATTAACTCTGGCTGGCAAACAAATCGTCAACAGTGGTATTACACTTCATGCTGGCCACGGATTGAATTACCAAAACGTCATACCAGTTGCGCGAATCAACGACATGTTGGAATTAAACATCGGTCATTCCATCATCGCCCGCGCTGTTTTTGTAGGACTAACGCAGGCCGTTCGTGAAATGAAAGAACTTCTTCGCATTGCCGAATCCGGAGTTTGAGAATCTACCCATGCAAATTGGATACTGCACGAACGTTCACGCCGGACCGGACCTAAAGTCCACTCAGGCAAACCTGCTGCAATATGCTGCCAAGGTGAAAGAACAGTTTTCACCTAATGAACCTATGGGCATTGGCCTCTGGCTCGCCGCTCCTGCAGCGGTTGCCTTAAAAGATCCTTCCACTCTGAATGAATTTAGAAGCTGGCTAAACCAAAAGGAATTGGTCCCTTTCACGCTTAATGGCTTTCCTTATGGCGACTTTCATTCGGAGGTAGTGAAACATCAGGTCTACCAGCCAACATGGTTTGAAGAAGATCGGCTCACATACACGACCAATCTCATTGACGCGTTACACGAGTTACTACCGGCCGGCGTGGAAGGTAGTATCTCCACACTACCAGTCGCCTGGAATCGACGGTCAATGACGCCGCCACAGTGGCTGCAAACGTCACAGCAATTACTACAACTTTGCCAGTACCTTCATCAACTCGAACAAGAAACTGGTCGCCTGATCTATGTTTGCCTTGAACCCGAGCCAGGCTGCGTCCTGGATGTCGCCGAGGATATGATCAATCTGTTCCAGGAACGCTTGCTCCCGTTTGATGATGACAACATCGTGACTCGTTACTTAAGAATTTGCCACGACATCTGCCACAGCGCGGTCATGTTCGAAGCTCAGGCCGATGCCTTAAGAAAATACCAACAACTAGGAATTCGTGTCGGCAAAATCCAAGTTTCCTCAGCCGTCCGTGTAGATTTTTCAACGATCGACACAGCACACCGAGCAGCAGCACTCGAACAACTGCGTAGCTTTAACGAACCTCGCTATCTACACCAAACAAGCATTCGTCACACCAGTGGGCAAACCAAATTCTACGAAGACCTTGATCTTGCATTAGCCACCGTGAAAGACCCAACTCAACTTACTAACACTTGGAGTGTGCATTTCCATGTACCCGTCTACCTCCAGACGCTCGGGCTACTTGGGACCTCACAGACCGACATCCTGGATTGCTTTGATGTTTGTAAAAGCATGCCCGACCTGAAACATTTTGAAGTCGAAACTTACGCCTGGAATGTCCTCCCCGAAGAACATCAGGTTTCGAATCTAGCCGACGGCATTGCCAAAGAAATGACGTGGGTGAAAAACCAATTAGACAATTAGACAATTTCCGCGGATTAAGCATGCAGCTAAAAGATCAGATTGCCGTAGTGACCGGAGCGTCCACTGGGATTGGCCGAGCAATCGCCGTCACCTTCGCTGGCCAGGGCGCCAAACTCATTCTGCATGCGCGAAGTAACCAACAGGCACTCGAACAAACTGAATCGCTGGTCAAGCAATATGGAAATACCTGCCAAACCTATCTGGCGGACTTAACCTGTGCACAACAGAGACAAGAATTCACAACCGCTGCTCTCGCCAACGGACCGATCAACATTTGGGTAAATAATGCCGGCGCCGATATCCTGACCGGCAGTGAAGCCAATTTGTGTTTCAGTGAGAAATTGAAAAAACTCTGGGACATGGATGTCGCGGGAACGATTGAAGTCTGCCGGTTAATCAGTCAGTCCTTAAGCGACGTTGGGAAAACAGCCAATGCTGTCATCCTGAACATGGGCTGGGATCAGGCTGAAACCGGACAGTCGGGAGACAGTGGACAACTGTTTGCTCCCACCAAGGCAGCTGTCATGGCATACTCACGAAGCCTCGCAAGGTCCCTCGCACCCAACGTACGCGTCAATTGCCTCGCACCCGGCTGGATCCAAACCGCTTGGGGGGATTCAGCCCCCGCACACTGGAACCAACGCGCTCAAGCCGAAGCATTAATGCAGCGTTGGGGAACACCTCAAGATGTTGCGAACACCGCTCTTTATGCTGCAGCACCTTCTTCATCTTTCATTACCGGTCAGATATTGTCGGTCAACGGAGGACTTAACCACGAACAAAGAACTCCTCCGGAATCTTAAGCACCATTCTCAAAGCAAGTAGTGAAGAGTGTCCCATCCAACAGACATAGCCGGAAGTCAAATCCTGTTCGTCACCGGCAGACTCGCTGAGCATGGTCTACGGGAAATCCTGGACCGACTCAGTAGCGAATTGAAGTTCAACTACGAGCTAGCGGTGATGCCAATCACCGTCGCCGCATTAATGACTCCCGCTTGGATTGCAAAACGTCTCACTATACCCCAGGGAACGGACCTGATCATTGTGCCAGGCTATTGCGAACATCAACTCCAAGACCTACAGCAGTCCATTCAAGTCCCCGTGCAGGCTGGACCTCACGACATGAGGAAGATTCCACAACACTTTGGACTCGGTTACCAGCGTCCGGAAGATTATGGCACATATGACATCGAAATTCTGGGGGAAATCAATCACGCTCCGCGACTTTCCTTTGAAGAAATTCTATCTCAGGCGAAGGTTCTTAAAGCAGACGGAGCTGATTACATCGACATTGGATGTGACCCCGGCGGCCAGTGGAACGGTGTTGGAGACTGTGTAAAAAGATTAGTCGAAGCCGGATTTCAGGTGTCTATTGACAGTCTCAATCCGGTGGAAATTTCTGCCGCCGTTGAAGCCGGAGCCTCACTCGTTTTGAGTGTGAATAGTTCGAATCGGGAAGCTGCTGTCGACTGGGGAGTTCCAGTCGTCGTCATTCCAGATAATTTTGCTACCCTCGGCGGACTCGACGACACCATCGAATTCCTGGCATCTGCAGGTGTACCGCTAAGGATAGATCCCATTCTTGAGCCAATCGGCTGTGGGTTCACCGCGAGTCTGGAACGCTACATGCAAGTTCGCAAACGATACCCAGACGCTGAGATGATGATGGGAATCGGGAACATCTCGGAACTCACCGATGTCGATAGCGCCGGAGTCAACACGATCCTGTTAGGCATTTGTCAGGAGCTAGGCATTCGCAGTATTTTGACAACTCAGGTAATTAATTGGGCTCGGTCAAGCGTCAAAGAATGCGACATCGCCCGCCGTGTAGTGCATTATGCCATCACGAATCGCGTCCCTCCCAAGCATCTCGAAACTCAATTGCTTACCTTGCGAGACCCGGAAACCACTGTCTATGGGCAACAGACGCTCGACGAGCTGGCCGCCAGTATCAAAGACCCCAATTACCGAATCTATGCTGAAGAAGGCAGGATTCACCTCGTCAGTGCCGGCCTTCATCTCAGTGACACCGACCCATTCAAACTATTCGACCGTCTGGCACAGGGGGAAGGACAGGATATGCCCCCCCACAATCTGGACGCTTCTCACAGTTTCTATCTTGGCTACGAAATGGCCAAAGCGCTGACAGCGCTCACTCTTTCAAAGCAATATACACAAGACGAATCACTGGATTGGGGATTTTTAACTCAGCCGGAGACTAGCCATCGCTTGACTCGAAAACGATCCGACAAACCTTCCAGCCCACTCTCTTAACAGCATCCGCTAAGTTGTGCGGCAATAAACTGTTCCAGCAATTGGAATGCCGCGGTTTCCTGGCTTCCTGCCGTCTTTTCAACAATCACTTTTAAGTGTTTCATTTGGCTGAGGATTTCTCCAGAAGGAATAAAGCTGGTACGAGTTGCCAGAATCGCAGCTTCCAATACGGCATGCTTTGCACGATTGAAGCCAAAAAACTCACGTAACTGGCCTTGCTGCAGCACTTGGCACTCGATGCGTGTCCGTTCCTCGGAATCATCCAGTCGGGTCACCTCAAACTCAAACCACTGACAGGCGTTAGCCAGCACATGTCCTTGAATACCAGACACCTCCGTAAATCGAGGCTCCTGCTGCCACACATTGATTGCCGCACAGGCGAGCAACATCACGTCATCGGTGGTGTGTAAGACGCCGCGTCCCTCTCGTTTCAAATTCTGATATGTGCGCGACGATGTATATGGCTTCAGAACAAACGTATCCCATTCCCCTGAATCACATACTTCCGGTCCCATGGGAGAAACATTCGCCGTCCCATCTTCACGATTTGTCGTCACAATTCCTTCAAGAATCATCTTTATTTGCCCTGACCCTAAAACGTAACTGGCTGATCGGGAGATTCATATGCTGGATCATCTTCCACATAGCATTCGTCTTTCACGGTCGGCACATTGGTCGTCACATCCAATCCCGCCAGAGATAGGAATCGAGCTAAGAGATCAAACCCATGGCTGGTAAGTACGGACTCAGGATGAAACTGGATTCCAAAGACTGGCAGACTCTGATGCTCGATTCCCATGACCGTTCCATCTTCAAGCCACGCAGTCTTCTTCAGGCATTCAGGGAGGCTGGCATCCTCAATAATCAGTGAATGATAGCGGCAAGCATTAATTAACTGGGGCACTCCTTCAAACAGACCGCTGCCATCGTGATGAACTTTACTAATCCGACCATGGACCGGTTCGTTGGCGAGAACAACTTTGGCGCCAAAAGCCTGACCGATCGCCTGGTGTCCCAAACAGACCCCCAATATCGGAATTTCCTGACTTAGCTCCTTAACCACATCGAGACTAATCCCCGCCGAATCTGGAGTACAGGGTCCTGGCGAGATGACAATCGCACTCGGCGCCATGCCTCGTATTTCGTCCACCGTAACTTGGTCGTTCCGCGTGACGTGAATTGCCTGACCTAAACGCTGAAAATAACGCCCCAGGTTGTGCACAAAACTGTCATAGTTATCAATTAATAGAATCATCACTCGATTTCAGTTTGAAAGCCATTTAAGCCAATGCTTTCAACATTCCTGTCGCCTTTTCCCACGTTTCAACATATTCGCGTTCAGGATTTGATTGAGCAACAATACCACCTCCAACGGGAAATTGCCACCAGCCTTTGCCGGCCGTAATCGTCCGAATGAGAATGCTTAAATCCATGCTCCCATCGAATCCAACATATCCCAGACTACCACAATAAGGCCCTCGAGCGGTTGGCTCCAATTCCGAAATGATTTCCATCGCCCGCACCTTCGGGGCACCCGTAATAGAACCACCTGGGAATGCCTGCCGGATCAAATCGAATGGCGTTTTATCCGGTCGCATTCGTCCTTCCACCACACTCACCAGATGCTGAACAAACTGATAGACCTCCAGACGACATAAATCTTTCACAAAAACGCTCTCCGGCTCACAGATCGGCGATAGATCATTTCGCAGCAGGTCGACAATCATCACATTCTCAGCCCGATCCTTCTCACTCTGCCTCAATTCCTCGGCGGCATACAAATCGGCCTCTGGCATAAGCACACGAGCTCTAGTGCCTTTGATAGGCCGAGCTTCCACCACGGAATCCCGCACCTGCAAAAACCGCTCAGGAGAGGCGCTCAAAATTTCAAATTCATCGGTTGCAAAGTAGCCGGCAAAAGTCGCAGGATTACGATGCCGCAACCGCATGTACAACTCTACCGAATCTACCGTGGCCGGATGTAGGAGTCGCTGGCTCAGATTCACCTGAAAAACATCTCCCGCATAGATGTAGTCAATGCACTTCTGGACAGCCTCTAAATAGGCTTCTCGCGAGAAATTACTCGTCAGGTTACCGCGAACTTCAAACTGCGGTGCCAACGCCTCACGGCCTATTTCAGCATCGGGATCATGAGGTTCACGAACAGGAATCGGAGCGGACAGAATTTGCTGAAAGAATGCGGCCCGCTCTAAAGCACGATTCGCTCTGGCTGTCGGTTCTTGTTCAGGTAAGCCTTGCGAAATAATCCAAGCTCTCTGTTGGTGATGATCAAAAGCCACTACGACATCATAGAAACCAACGGCGAGCGAAGGAACTTGAAATTCATCGCAATGAGGTTTAGGAATCGACTCGAGGCTATACCCTAAATCATACGAGAACAACCCTGCGACTCCTCCCTGAAAAGGAGGCAAGCCTTCGAGGGTCTCCAGTGTTTGCCCTGCAGTCACCTCCTGCCAGACAGTTTCCAATTCGCTCAACTCATCCAGCCCTCGCGGCTTTAATTCGAGATACCTAAACGGATCTGCACATACGAATGAATAACGCCCAAGGTCTTCCAGTCGCATCGCACTATCCAGAAACAGGCAATGCGGCAACGACGCAAGCCGTAAAAAAACGGCTTCCGGATCGTGCATTGGTGTCAATTCCTGAACAACAGCCATTGAATTGGTTGAAAAAAGAAAGAAGGGACAAGTCTCACGTTAAATATAGATGGCCTGCTATATTTAATTAAGTGCAAACCCTGTCACCTCCAAACTATTCAAAGAAGAACTGCTTTTAACTTACACCAATGAGTCCTGCTGAACGTGAAAACATCGTAGCCTTCCTGATCGAACAAGGCGTTCTCTCGCCTGACATTCAGCATGAACTACTCCCTGATGACGAGCTATTGCGGCTTATGAATCCGGATACCATGTGCGGTGGTAGCGGATGTGACCCCGGAATCTGCTAACTAGCATCTAAGGTGATTCGATAGCCCCTTTCGAATTTACTATAATGACATGCTGATTATCACACGTCTTCATTTTCAGCAGGTCCCTAACGATGAATCGCCTACTCCTGTCACTGACGCTTGTTTCCATGCTTTCTCTTCCGGCCACTGCACTCCGTGGAGTCGATGGTGAACCCTCTCCTGCTGCACAAAAAGAAGCAATCAAAGGAAACTGGACGGGATGGCGTGGCCCCACTCGCGACGGTCTTTCTGCCGAATCCGGGCTGCAATCCAGTTGGGCTGATGGTGGCCCTCAACTGGCATGGAAGGTGAGTGGCTTAGGAAGTGGTTTCTCCAGTGTCGCCGTGGCCGACGGCAGAATCTACACGATGGGCAAAAAAGGGGGATCCACGAAGATGATCGCCTTAAGCACAATTCAAGGAAGCGTTATCTGGGAAGCTGACATGGGAGCCGGTGCCAACCCCAACTGCACACCTACAGTGGATGGAGATCGGATTTACGGACTCACTCATTCCGGTGAATTAGTTTGCGTAAGTGCCAAAGATGGAAAGATTTTGTGGCAACGCAACTTCCCAACCGACTTTAAGGGACGCATGGAGTCAGGTTGGGGGTACTCAGAATCTCCCGTCATCGACGGCGACAATCTTATTTGTACTCCCGGCGGAAACTCGGCCGTCATGGTAGCACTTAATAAAGTGACTGGCGAGTTGATTTGGTCTGCCGAAATGCCCGCGACCGCTGGTGATAGGGGACAGGATGGCGCAGGATACTCCTCGATTGTCATCAGTGAGATCGCAGGTCGCAAACAGTACGTACAGCTGACAGGACGAGGCGTTCTAGGAGTGGATGCAGCGAGCGGCAAACTATTATGGCTTTACAATCGGATTGCAAACTCGACCGCCAATATCCCGACCCCAATCGTGAAAGATGACTACATCTTTTGTAGCACCGGCTACGGAACAGGCGCCGCTCTGATTCAAATCCATGATCGCAACGGACAATTCCAAGTCGAAGAAAAATACTTTTTGGAAGCCAAGAAACTCCAAAATCATCATGGCGGCATGCTCTTGATTGGCGATTACATTTATTGCGGACATGGTCACAATCAGGGTTTTCCCGTTTGCCTCAACATGATGACCGGTGAATATGCCTGGGGACCTGAACGTGGAGTTGGTTCGGGGAGTGCTGCCATCCTTTACGCCGACGGCCATCTATATTTCCGCTATCAGAGCGGCGACATGGCTCTCATTGAAGCCACTCCAACCGGATATAAACTCAAAGGAAAATTCCGCACCGATGAAGTCAACGGTCAAAGCTGGCCTCACCCTGTCATTGCGGGAAAGAAATTATACCTACGCGATCAGGGTACCCTGATGGTTTATGACATTGCCAAATAAGCCCAGTCCCTTCAATCCGTATTCATCATGACCAACAAAATTAAGATTGCGTTTATCGGGGTCGACAATCCGCATGGAGCAGGTTGGCGAGATTTACTGGCCAACGTCCGCGAGGACGCTGAGCTAACGGCCCTGGTTCCGCACTTTGACGGCAGCATCACCAGCCTAGAAGAGCAATATTCAGGCCTGCCTCGTTACGAAACGGTCGAAGCTCTGTTAGCTCATGAGCAGTTTGACGCTGCCATGGTTGCTGTCAGCAACCGCCATTCGCCGGCTGTGATTGAAGAACTTGCCCGAGCAGGGAAACACATTCTGGCTGAAAAGCCAGTTGCAGGTCGCTCGGCAGATGCGCAGAGAATCAAACAGGCCGTCGACGATGCTGGAGTCGCATTCCAGACCGGATACATGTGGCGATATGACGACTGTGCCAACCGTCTAAAACGAATGATTGAAGAAGATCGATTTGGAAAGCTCATTAGCATCGAATCGGTTTATGTAACCAGCGATGTCAATCGCAGAGGACCGGCTCATTACCTATTTGACGTCGACGAGAGTTATGCAGGTTTTTTCAGCTGGCTTAGTTGCCATCACATTGACCTCCTCCAATACATCACCGAGCAAGCGGTTACCGGTGTAACAAGCCGCATTGGCAATTTCACTACAACCGAAGTTGCAGTCGAAGATGGTGGCACAGCCATTCTGGACTTGGAAAGTGGGGCCATCGCCACTCTGATCGGTGGCTACTGGATTCCTCGATGGGCCGGTGAAGTGCACTGGACTTTACGTGGAAGCCAACGCTGGGTTCATTGGGACCCTAGTAAACCTAACACCGGAGGTTCACTAGAAATCCACGGTCCACAACCTCAGTGGTATGCCATGGAAGAAACATATGATGCACCCGCGGACTCCACTCCCGGTTACGGAGGTGGTCCTGGGGTGGCCTTACTTCAGGACTGGTTCGCAATGATACGCGGCGATGTCGAGGCATGCCGAAACACAACGGATTCCATGCTCGCCACAGTCCAAATCGTCGATACGATCCTTCAGGCTTCGCTTGATGGCCGACGTCTCGAAATCAAATAAACTCATCCTTCATCCTCAGGAGTACGCAGCGTGAGAATCAGTCGTTATGAACAGGACAACCAGATTAAACTAGGATTCTATTTTGATTCCTATGTTGTAGAACTTGCTGCCGCGACCGAGGCGTACAATGAGGCCAACGGCACAGCCATTGATTTCTCTGACACTTCCTGCATCCTGACCTATCTACCCCCGTGTGGATCGAATGCCAGCGACGCTGAATCTGTAGCGTCGTGGCTTGCCGAGTCTGAAATCAATGACACCTTAAAAACCTGTTGCGATACGATTCAGTTGCTTGTCCCTATCGCTCGCCCCAATAAACTCTTCCTATTAGCCGGAAATTATTCTGCTCACGTTCAGGAAGGTGGGGAGCAGGCTATCGAACGCGCGGAGACATTTCCTTATGTCTTCATGAAGCCACCTACCACAACCCTCACTAATCCGGGACAACCAATACAGATCCCTAAGGTAAATCCCAATGAAGTGGATTGGGAGCTAGAGTTGGCGATTGTGATTGGCAAACGCGGCAAACACATCTCAGAAGCCGAGGCGCTCGATTATGTTGCCGGCTATACTGTCGTCAATGACATTTCGGACCGAGCCTACCATCCATTTCCCAATCGAAAGGAACGGTCACGTGATGCCTTTTTCGATTGGATGCACGGCAAGTGGCATGATAGCTTCTGTCCCTGTGGTCCTTGCATTGCCACGCCCACAAGCATTCCAGACCCACAAGCTCTGGAATTGAAGCTCTCACTAAACGACGAATTGAGACAGGACAGCACGACCGCTCTACAGGTTTTCCCCGTGGCGGCCGTGATCGAATTTATTTCTCAATCCGTTACGCTCGAACCAGGTGACATCATTTCCACCGGAACACCCGACGGTGTTGGAAAAACGACAGGCACGTTTATTAAAGCGGGAGATACTCTTCACGCTTCGATCAGCGAAATTGGCACCCTCAGTTCTCCAGCCGTCAACGAAGAATAAACCATCCACCTACACTTCTCTCCCTGAAAGTTAATCCCATGCAACGTCGAAGATTTATGAAAACCGGTTTTGCTGCCCTCGCCGCAACCGGATTACCGGAAGTCTACAATCAAGTCACCTATGCGAGTCGAATTGGTAAACGACCAAGTGAATTACGAATCGTTGACATTCAACGACAAACGGTCAAGCTTCCGTTCCGCCCTGCTCCGCAACGAGCGATGGACCGGGAAATCCCCCATTGGCGTTACTGCGAAATTGTCACGGTCGAACTATCGGGCGGAGCCATCGGCATCGGGGAAGGCCTACTTTATTACAGTTGGGGTGTTACCTCAGATGAAGCCGTTCACAGTGCTTTGGGTAGCAACGCTGCCGATTTAATGTGGAATGATGAACTCGGAGCAGGCTTACAGATGGCTCTGTTTGATGCCGTAGGAAAAGCAGGTAACGTACCTGCCTATCGGCTACTGGGAAACCAAGTGTACGACACAACTCCGCTGAGTTGGTGGAATATCGACATGCCCACTGAGGACATGCTGAGCGAATGTCAGGAAGCCTTACGACTGGGGTACAAAGCCTACAAAACCAAAGGCCGCCCTTGGTTTGACCTCTGGGATCAAACCGAAACCTGCGCCAAGGCCATGCCGGAAGACTTCAAAATCGATATGGATTTCAACGAAACGTTACTGACGGCCGAACAGGGAATACCGATTTTGAAGTGGATGGACCAATTCCCACAGGTCGACATATACGAATCACCAATTCCACAACGAGACATTCAGGGGAACGCTGCAATTACGGCGGCCGTTCGTGCGGGAGTCTCTCTTCACTATGGCACTCCAACTCCTAAAGACGTTGTGAAACACGATGTCTGCGATGGGTTTGTGATCGGCGGTGGTGCCACCCGTCTCATGCGTCAGGCCCATGTGGCTGAAACCATGGACATGCGTTTTTGGTTACAGCTAGTCGGAGCAGGATTGACAGCAGCCTTCAGCCTGCATTTTGGTGCTGTTTGTTCTGCAGCAACTTGGCCGGCGGTCAACTGCCATCAATTATACGTTCATGACATGCTCAAGGAGCCGATTCGCGTGCGAGAGGGATTCGCAGCTATTCCCGACAAACCGGGACTAGGAGTGGATTTAGATTGGAGCATTGTCAATCGCTATCGTGTTGACAAACCAACTGAGCGGCCCGACCCTCCACGAATGATTGAAACTACCTATACCGATGGCCGCCGCATGTATACTGCAAACAACGGTACAGTCAACTTCATGCTCAATCCGGCTCGATCTCCTGGCAACATGCCGTATTTTGAAAAGGGAGTCGACAGTAAATTACTTCCTAACGACGGCAGTGCCCGCTGGAAAGAGCTCTATGATCGCAGCCGTAAAGAAGGGCCCATTGTCATCGAATAAGCTAAACCCGAACAGCGGTTAGCTAAGTTTCAATACTTGGCAACCCGCTGGGGATAGTGTGGCTTCCAGCTCGGCCAGCATGGATGCATCGGTGTAAGTCCCAACAATGGCTCCGCCGGAACCAGCGAATTTTGCACTCGCGCCAGCAGCTCTGGCAAGTTCCACCATCCGCACCTGTCCGGTTGGCAACTGACAAATGGATTGCCGAGTATCAAAATTCTCGTCGATCAGTGTGGCGAGCCGTTGATGCTCACCCTCGGCAATAGCCGTTCGGGCTTCTACGGTTAATGCAGCAAACTTTTGCATTGCCGCAACCACGCTGGCCTCGCCTTGATCAAATCGCCCGCGAACATTGTTGTGAAACACTTCTGTTGGCTCTCCAACCGACTGGTCAAAAGCCAGGTACAGTTGTGGTAACTTAGCCGGATCGAGGGTCTCGTAGGTTCCACACAGCAGTCCGTGTTCCTCACTCATTGCCTCTTCAGAGAAGTCCATATAGACCGGTTGGTCGTAGCACTGTACGACTCGATCCTGAAGCCCCCCTTGTATTCCCAACTCTTCACGCTCAACACTGAGCACCAAGGACGGCTGCACCCGTAGTGGGATTTCGATTTGATAGAAGTCCATCAACGCTCGAAGCGTTGCCACGATAATTCCACTCGATCCAGCCATACCGACCGCTCGGGGAATATTGCTTTCGTAGCGGATAGAGAAATTTCGGTCGTGTAACTCATGTCGCCCCTGACAATACTCGAGAAACTTTTTAATCGTCGCTTTGACTAGGCGAATACCGCCGTAATAGCCATGCAACTGAACGTCTGTTGCTAAAGCTTGAATGGAGTGAAACCGGGATTGATCATCCTGACTGGGAACAATTTCAAGGTCTTCCCATTCATAAAGTACGACTTCGGCAAAAAACTGACGCACCAGCACGGCGATGGTTTTACCGTGGTAACCATCGGATGGATTCCCTATCAATCCGGCACGAGCATAGGCGCGACGTCGAATTATCTCCATCGATTACCCCTTCTCTATCTGGTCAGCCTGCTGATCCAACTGTTCTAGATAATTCTGCACAAAAGACTGCATTGATACTCCGAATTCCGGATCGCTCAACGTAAATTCCAAAAACGTCTTGAAGTAACTTTGGAAATTGCCGATATCATATCGTTTTACACCTGGATCTAGCTGAATACCGATGACTTTAGCATCCTGTTGAATCAAATAGTCAATGGCATCGGTTAGCTGGAGGATTCCTTGGCGATCAGCTTCAATTTCATGAAGCGCCTGATAGATAGCCGGACTGAACACATACCGTGCGGCAATTGAAAGATTACTTGGGGCATCGGCGGCAAAAGGTTTTTCAATGGCTCCCCGAATCCGCAACAGCCCCTGACGGTCTTCGCTCACATCCACGATTCCATACTGGTCAACGTCGTCAGTGTCTACCGCCTCCAATGCTATAACAACATCTGCCTTCTCCGTTTCATATGCTTCGACCATTCGGGAAACGATATTACTGGAGGCTCGCCGGCCGATAATCGAATCTCCCAGAGCGACCACAGCCGGTTCTTTACCAACCAGAGGTTGAGCACATAAGACGGCGTGTCCCAGTCCCAATTGCCTGCGTTGTCGCGTGTAGAAGTATTCGATGTTTTGGCGTTCGTAATTCAATTCAGCGAGATTCGTTTCTCGTCCGGTTTCACGTAAATACTGAATTAGATTTTCATCAATATCAAAGTGAGCTGCGATGGATGACTTACCGTGAGAAGTAATAAACAGGATTCGCTCAATACCATTGGAGGCAAGCTCTTCCACCACGTATTGCACCACCGGTTTACGTCCGAGCGCCAGCATTTCTTTGGGTTGGCTTTTAGTGAGTGGAAGCACGCTTGTGCCAAGTCCAGCCACCGGTACGATTGCGATGTTAATTGACATGCAGATTATCCTTCGTCCGGCGTTGGGGATGGGTTGGCCTGAATTTGGTTCTTAAGTTCTTCTACGAGCCCTTGATGCTGTGGTTCAATTTCCACCAGTTTTTCTGCAATTTCGAGTGCTTCCTCGTAGTCTTCCAACGATTGTAATAGTCGACTCAGGGCAATCATATAAATCGGGGTTCGAGGCTCCAACTCATGAACACGTCTGAGAATTTTAACGGAAGCTTCGCTTTGGCCATCTCGATACAACGCCAATCCATATCGATATTGAACCGCCGCATTGTTAGGAGCATAGCTGGCATCACGTTCAAAATTGGTTAATTCTGCTTTACGCAGTTGCTCAGCCTGAATCATGTACCCCTGAATCAATTGCTGAGTATTTGGCGGAGCCTGCTGAGGTGCCTGTTGGTACTGCCGTCCCAAATTCTCCGCTAAACGCGTATACAATTCGGCAAGATTGGCGCGTGGACCGGTCGCATTTGGCTCGACCTGAATTGCCAGGCGATATGCGGTTTCAGCCTGTTCCGGTCTACCCAGATTTTCATAAATACTTCCCAGTGTAAGGTGAGTGGCTGCTCGGTCGTTATTAACCAACAACCCCAGCTCTAGTTCCTTCAGGGCCTTGGTGAGGGAATTTCGGTTTTCGGAAGCCCATAGCTGTTGAGGTACTTCGGAGACGACTTGAGCAGCAGCCGTGCGAACCGATCTCACTGGATCATCTAATAATGGCATCACTTTATTGCGCAGGGTTTTGAAGGGACTTTGATTTGTATTTACGTCGCGATAGCCTTGAAGAGCCAAAATCGCAGCCACTCGCAACTGTGGTTCATTCGGGTTGTTTAGTGATGCGAGAATGACATCAAGTGCATCAGAGCTACGACTGGGGTCTAACCAAATCAATGCGGAGGCTTTGGCAATTGCAGGACTGTCCGGATCATCAAACAATTCAATAATGTCATCATTGGATTGTTCGTTTAGCGACCAAGCTGAATGCAGAGCTTCGCCAAAGTGAGTACCTCGGTGCTTGGAATCCGGATACCACTCAAGAACCGCTTCATGAGCCCAGCGATTGACCGTCTCCAGTTGCTCGCTGACATCTTCTTCACCGTCGTAAGCTAAGCGAATCCAGTCGATATATTGCTTAATATGCAACTCCTCTTTTCGCCCGTCCGCTAGTTTTGCAGACGGTGTAATATCGTCTTCGAGGTGACACTTAACGCAAGCATTGGGCGTACCAATTTTAAGACTTAAATCAGGCCTTGGAACTCGGAGAGAATGGTCGCGTCGAGGGTCCACTGCCATGTAGGTCGTCTCTGGCATATGGCATTCCACACAGGATGCCCCTTTACTACCCGGTTTGTGATGATGGTGTGCGGGAGTATCGTATTTTTTTTGCGGATGCTGATGACAGGAAGTACAGAGCCGATTGTCATCATATTTAACTCGAACGCTATGGGGATCATGACAGTCAGAACACTTGATGCCTTTGTGGTACATCTTGCTTTGAATGAAAGAACCAAAGACATACACTTCATCCATGATCTGTCCATCTTTGTGATAGGTTTCTGGCCGCAACGGTTCGCTAGCAAAATGATCATGAAAATTGTCGCCTCCAGAAAAATCTGGATGAACAATTCGACGTCTGGAATGACAGGGAGCACAAGACTGAATTTGGCGTTCCACCGTTTTGGCATCTTTGCCTTTCAGTTTAGGGAGGCCATACCCATGTTTACGGTCCCAGAAGAGTGATTTCGCCTCCGCCAGTTCCACATGAACGCTTCCTGGGCCATGGCATGTTTCACAGCTTACGTTAATTTCACTAAACGTCGTGTGGTAGCTATTTGTATTTGGATCAAAGTTCTTTTGCAGATTGGTGCTATGACAATCCGCACACATGTTATTCCAGCGTTGAGCGATTCCTGTCCAGTGCAGATCGTCATCGGGAGCAAGTTTTTCATGGACATCCGGGGGATCTAAATGGAACCAACGTTGGTTTGTGGTATCCCATGAGACGCGTAGAACCTGCAGACGCGCGATTTCTTCATCCGGTTGGTCAGCGAGACGGTCAAACTCAACTAAATACTGCTGCAGCGGGTCGACACCAAAGACGAATTTAATCTCGAAATCATGCATCTCACCATCTTCCCCTTCGGTATTGACTATGAATTTCTCTCCTCGACGAAACATCGTAGAGGTAATCCCGTGATGCTCGAGCGTGGCATTATCAAAATCACCTAAGACCGATTTCTCTGTAGGAACCTGCATCGCCAGATCATGATGGGAACCGGTCCACTTATCAGCTTCCTCCTGATGACAAGAAACGCATTTATTTTTACCTACGTATACGGGGTTAATTTCATCCGACAAGG
>NZVD01000067.1 GCA_002701385.1 Rhodopirellula sp.
TTAAATCGGACTGTCGACTAATCAATGAGAAATACTGAATCCCAAGCGGTTTATACACGACTTAAGACTTCAAACATCTGTTCATGCAGGCCCTGAGTCGCAGCCGCAATAAACTTGGCTTCCTGAATCTTCAACGACGTTCCATCCATAGCCGTTATAGTTCCCCCAGCTTCCCTAACTATCAACACACCGGCAGCGATATCCCAGATCTTTACACTCGTAGCCCAGTAACCATCGAGTCCACCTTGGGCAACATAGCAAAGATTAAGAGCCGCCGAACCGAGCCTACGTAATGCCTGGCACTCATAAAGCATTTCTACCCATCGATCAACTTCCTGTGACCCTCGTTCCACACCGGCTGAAAAACTCGCCGCGATTAAGGAGCGGTCCAGTTTTTCACATCCACTATGAGCAATGGGCTCACCGTTGATTCGAGCTCCCTTGCCTTGAGTAGCGCTATACATAGCGTCCATGACGGGATCATAGACGGCTGCCACAACGGGATCGCCATAATGCAATAAGGCTATTGAAACACTATAGGTTTGGAGTTTGTGGACGTAATTGGCTGTCCCGTCTAGCGGGTCAATCACCCAACAATACTCCAATTGAGACAAGTCGGACGAAGCACTTACAATGCGATCCTGACCAGGCAGATCGGTCTCTTCGGTCAAATCTTCTTCGCCAAGAAAGTAGTCGGTGGGGCGTTCTTCGGCAAGGATCTCCAGGATCTTCTTTTGAGACGCAACATCGGCTTCAGTCACCAAATCCTTCGGCGCTTTTTCTCTGGGATTAATCGCATCTTGCATTTGAGCCAATAGAATGCCTGCTTCTCTTGCCGCTTGGGTTGCTAGTGTCTCTAAACTCATTATCAAACCTATCTTGGATACTATGTTCCTACTGCCACGTAACTCTGACAAATGCTTGGATGACCTACCACAGTAGACGCCTTCTACAGGCGACCTTCCTGCTGCATATTCAATTCAGCATTTCGACTAACTGTCCAATATACCCCAAGTTTCCTTCATCAGACATTGCCATCTAAATACTGTTATTCCAATGTTCACATCACGTACTAGATGCCCGAAGCCCAAATACGATGACCCATTTTTCAGACTTAAAACTGGACATTCGAATGGTACTTGTTATTATCACATTAGATTCCTTTGTTACGCGAAACTGTGAAACCAGTTATGGAATTCCCCAGTCATGCTTATGACTTCCATTATAAATCGCGATAACAATTGGCCTCTTCTCTGTTCCGGCCCCGCCGTAATGCATTAGCATTCGGCGGGGTTATTTTTTTGCCTTCATACCATTACTGCCTGCTAATCATTGCATGTAGTTCAGAGCCGAAATTCCCAATGATGCAATAGCCTCCATTCGGCCATCGACGTATGAATCCTACCGGCAATTACACTGTTTCAACGGAAGAACTGCCTTAAGGCACACGAAGGGCTCCTTGATACAATCCGTCGTTTCAAACATAATTCAATTCTGAATTTCATCTCTAGCCGACCCTCTATTCATTGAACAATTCACCATGTGGACTCTTGAGCAACCGAAGGCTTTCCTGACGACCGATAACTTACAATGTTCGGTAGATCTGAGTTCGCCTCAGGCAGGGATCCGAGAAGTAACCGCACATCAACACCGTTGCTCAGAGGCAACCTTTTCGCTGTTAAAAATGGGGCTAGAATCTGAAGTCCTAATAGAATCCTATCAGCGTGGCAAGGATCTAATTACTTCGTATGCGTCGAACGATCTGCGGCCTGCTTCGCCGCAAATCTATCGGCGAAGTCAGGAATATTCACAGGCCATCGGTCTGGAAACCATCGTCTCTTTACAAACTGATCTATTGGCCAGCCGTTGCCCAATCCATAGCGTTACTGAGATCTCTCAATATCAGTCGGCGATGATGCGAAACAGTGAAAATCACTGGCAAACTGCCGAACCACTAGAAACCCCTCAGGCCTTGCTCGTCGAATTCGTCGACGACCTATACTATTTGGAAATTGCTCATCCCACCGATATCACCAGCTCGTCTTATTCACAAACGCCGGGCAAAATCCAATGGCAGCACACGCTGCTGGATCTTCAGTTGGAAAAGGGAGTCATTCGCCGCGCCCGCCTACAAAGCTGGTGGATCAAGGCAGGAGAAGAAGGTGCCAGATCCGTAGCGGATACGTTGATTGAAAACTTCATCAATTCACCACCACCTTTGACCACTTAACCGATTAACTTCTCAACCACTTTACCGCCCTGATCGGTCAGTCGAACATTCAGTCCTTTGAATTCATGAACTAGCCGGTGGTGGTCAAAACCAAACAGTTTCAGCGTTGTCGCATGGAAGTCATTGACGTGGACTGCATCTTCCACTGGAGCCCAGCCAATGTCGTCTGTCTTGCCGATAACTTGTCCACCTTTAATTCCTCCTCCGGCCATCCAAAGGCTATAAGCATAAGGATGATGGTCGCGGCCAGTATTCTGTTTATTGCCACCCCGATTTTCCCCCAAGGGCGTGCGGCCAAATTCTCCGGCACAAATAACCAAGGTATCGTCTAGCATTCCCCGTCTCTTGAGGTCTTTGAGCAAACCTGCCACGGGTTGGTCTAACATCCCGGCGTTGTAGGAAATTTCCGCACTCAAGTTACTGTGATGATCCCAAGAAGCATGCATCAGCGTCACAAAACGTACGCCCCGTTCCAGCAATCGACGTGCGAGCAGACAGTTGCGCGAGAACTGGCCGTAGACATTCGCCCCGCCTCCACGGAAATTCGAATTCGCAGGCTCCTTACGGTCCACACCATACAGATCCAACGTCTCCTGACTCTCAGAGGTCACGTCAATTAGTTCCGGAGCGGCTTTTTGCATGCGAAATGCAAGTTCGTAGGAGTTGATTCGACTTGCGATTTCTGTGTCCTGCTGCTTTTCCAAACGCACTCGGTTAAGCGAATTGATCAGCCCTAATGAATCCTGCTGCATATTACGCGTATAACCCTTGGGATTATTTAGATTTAAGACAGGCTCTCCGTCTCCCCTAAAAACGACGCCTTCGTAAGTCGAAGGCAAAAACCCGCTAGTCCAATTCGAAACCCCGCCAGAGCTTCCCCGGCCAGCTGACAAAACGACATAGGCCGGCAGGTCGTTCGTTTCACAACCTAATCCATAAGTAAGCCACGATCCCATACTAGGTCTACCAAACCGTGGGACGCCTGTGGTCATCATTAACTGTGCCGGATGATGATTGAATGCGTCAGTATGCATCGAACGAACCAAAGCGATGTCATCCGCGCAAGAGCCGATGTTCGGTAACAGATCGCAAAATTCCGTACCACATTCACCATACGGACGAAACTTCCGGTCACTTCCCATCAAGATGGCACTTTCTTTCTTGATGAAGGCAAATCGCACTTTGTCGGTTAACTCTTTAGGCAATCCCTGCCCATGGCGTTCTTGCAACACTGGCTTGGGGTCGTAGAGATCCACATGGCTAGGTGCTCCGGCGAGAAACACAAAGACACATCGTTTAGCCTTTGGGGCAAAATGCCCAAATTTGGGAGTCAGCGGGTTGGCTTCATCCCCCCTAAGCACACCATCACCTTGCAATAATGAGGCTAGAGCAACTCCACCCAGTCCACTGGCAGACGAAGTAAAAAAATCACGTCGACTCTGTTGTTTCAATTCGTTATTCACGTTCATAATTCAATCCACATCACGGTGTGAAATAAAGCTTACTCTTTGGTAATAAACTCATCTGTGTTTAAAAGGGCACGAGCCACAGCGACCCATGAGGCAGTCTCCGCCAGACTGGCAGCTTCCGGCATCGGACTTTCACCAAGCACCTCTTTGGCTCCTTGGTCATCCTTCGACAATTGCTCCAACTGAGTCTGATAGAACTTGCTCACAATCGTCATTTCGTGACGCGTAGGGCGTCTGGCAAGACATGTCAGGAAGGCATGATAAATACGACGCTGAATGTCGTTCTCTACTTTCCCACTCGCTTCAACTTCGGTAACAATTCGCCTCCCCAAGTTCTGAGCACATTCGGTAAAGACGACGTCATTCCAGATCGTTAAAGCCTGCAATGGCGTATTACTCCGTGAACGTTTTGCGATACACACATTTGAATCTGGTGCATCAAACGTCATCAACATTGGGTACGGGCTTGTACGTTGGAAAAACGTGTACATACCGCGACGATACCGATTATCCCCCTCGCTTGTTTGCCACTTGGCACTGTTGGCATACGTTAATGCCGAATACTCTGCGGGTTGTGGAGGACGAACACTCGGGCCACCGACTGTTTCCACAAATAGACCACTCGCATCCAATGCCAAATCCCGAATGATTTCGGCTTCCACTCGAGAACGATACTGTCGAGCCAGTAGTTCGTTTTCAGGATCAGTTTCGGCAAGCTCCTTACGGTGAGCAGATGCTTGCTGGTACACAGAGCTATTCAGAATAATTCGATGTAATTTCTTTAGACTCCAACCGTTGTCGCGAAAGTCAACTGCCAGCCAGTCAAGCAATAACGGATGCGTCGGCTCAGCACCCTGCACCCCAAAGTCGTCACTGGTTTCAACAATTCCCCTTCCGAAATAACGCTGCCAAACACGATTAACGGTCACTCGTGCCGTCAAAGGATTATCCGGAGACACCGTCCAATGAGCGAGATCCAATCGAGTCAAACTATCACCTTTGGTAGCGACCCCGGGAAGAACATCAAGCCCTTTGGTTTCAACCTTCTCACCCTTAGTTAGAAAGTTACCTCGCAAATGGATGTGAGCCTCACGTGGCGTTGCTAATTCAACGACACTTTGTGCCTTGGTACCAGGCGTTGCCGGTGCTTTGTCTGCATGTTCTTTTTCTGCAGAAACTAATTGTTGATACGCCTCATCCAATTGTTTGTAGTACGACAGCAGAGTATTTGTTTGCTGTTCGTTGCGGGTCTCTACTTGAATCGCCTCCAGAACCTCCGCAGGCGTGCCTTCCAGTGCCAATACTCCATCAAAATCAGCATGACTCAACCTAAAACGGCCGAGATTATGCGTGGTTCCGGTTTCATATTGCTGATTGAGTATCACTCGAAATTCAACTCCACCTTCTAAAGCGATCGGTTCTTCCAACTGAAATACAGCGACGTGCCGTTTTCCAATTTCCGGAGATACAGCCCAGCCATCCGCGAGATCTTCATTGATTGCTTTGGCAATCTCCCAATTGCTTTGTGAAAAATCCGCAAGGGCACTGCCAATATTCAACGGTTGGAATTCATCCTCACTATCAGCCTTTCGAGCAAGGATTTTTACGTCAGTCAAAACGAAGTTGCCGTTTTCTGCGCGTCCTGGCCCTTTTTGGGGGAGGCGATCATCAGGTAGAACTTCAAGACGAATTCCAGTCAACTTTTGTGCCCTGCCGTCAATCGTATAAATATCGGACCGGACGTTTTCTCCTTCTACCAATATGGAACCGTCTTCAAGTGTTTTAAATGTCGCTGCATGCTTACCTTGAATCGCTGTGACATCCATCGGCCTCCATTGATAAACCAAATTTGCATCAACTTCCAACCATTTCTCCAAGGCTGCCGGTAATTGCTCGGCTTCATATTTTACCCGAGCGGCGACCAGTTTCTCATGGGCCTGGTCGTGCTGCTTCTTTTGCGCTTCATAAGATGCTGATTCCGCTAAGGTCGGAGCTGATACGTCCTGTTCGTTGATGCTGTTAAAAAACGAATACAGCTGATAGTATTCCCGATGGCTGATCGGATCATACTTGTGGCTGTGACACTGAGCACAACCAACAGTTAGTCCGAGCCAAACTGTGCCAAAGGTGTTAGTACGATCAACCGTCTTCTTTACACGATCCTCTTCGCGATCCGTTCCACCTTCTGTGTTGTGTAATGTATTGCGATGGAAACCACTCGCAACACGATCACTGACGGATGCTTCAGGTAGCATGTCACCTGCAATTTGAGCAATCGTGAACTGGTCAAAGGGCATGTCTGCATTCAATGAATTAATCACCCAGTCCCGATATCGCCAAGCGTGGGGACGTGCTCGGTCTTTTTCATAACCATCACTATCCGCATAACGAGCTAGATCCAGCCAATGACGTCCCCAACGTTCACCGTAGTGTGGTGATTTCAACGCTCGATCAACCATTTGCTGATAGGCATCGATGCGTTGATCATTCAGATATTCCTCCACCTCCTGAGCCGAAGGAAGTAATCCCAACAAATCTAAATAAACTCGACGTATCAAAGTGCTTCGAGATGCTCGGGCTGAAGGGGTTATCCCCTTCTTTTCTAAGCGAGCTAGGACAAACTGATCGATCGGCGTCTTGATCCAATCCTGTTGTTTTACAGGCGGTAATTCCGGTTGTTCCAGAGTCTGGAACGACCAATGATTTGAGGCAATTGCGATATCGGCCGAATCGGGCCATGATGCCCCCTGAGCAATCCAATTTTCAATCAATGCAATTTGGTTTTCCGTTAACGGAGTCCCTTCACCTTCGGGCGGCATCCGTCCCAGATCTTCATCTGCCCCTTTTATGAGAGTCAGAAGTAACCCCTTATCCACATCACCTGGGACAATGGCTTTGCCGTTATCGCCACCAACCAATGCTCTGGCTCGGTTATCCAATCGTAAGCCACCTTCCTGAGCATCCTGCCCATGACATGAATAACAACTCGCACGCAAAATGGGTTGAATATTCTTGGCAAAGTCAATCTTCTGACCTTGTTCTTCCTGACCGCGAATCGACCCCGTCAAAACTGTCAGCCAGACACAAACTGGAATCAGGTAAAGACTGGGGTTCTTTAATGAAATGGGCTTTCGCATAAACTCAAACATCCTGATTGGAATTAACTCTCAAACAGCTTTCCATTTTAACTCGCTGGCAATTTGAATCCAATTCACAACCGATGATTTGCTAGCCTTACTTCGCATGGATTCCTGAGGTACATTGGGATTTGCCCTCAATGGCTGGTCTCATTTCACCACACTCAACTTAGGTTTATAAAACCATGTCCACGGATCTTCGGAATCGACTATTCGAACAACTCGATAGTCTAGTCCTTATCGACCCCCACACCCACATCGATGCCCTGAGTCCCGCGTCGACCAATCTGTCTGAAATTCTTGGCTACCATTATTACACAGAATTAGCTCACTCTGCCGGACTGCCACAGAAACAGATTGAAGCACCGGAAATTACTCCCCGGGAAAAAGTAGGTCTGCTGCTTAATAATCTCGAACCTATCCAAAACACCATCCAATACAGCTGGTTGATTGAAATGTGCCAGCAGTTCTTTGGTTTTGAAGGCGACATTATTGATGGTTCAAACTGGGAACAAGTCTACGACGATGCCCAGGCAAAGATGGACGAACCAGACTGGGCTCAACAGGTACTTGCCCAATCCGGCCTGGAAGCCGTTTTCCTTACCAATGACTTTGATGATCCATTGGAAGGATTTGATACCTCTGTCTACATTCCCTGTTTAAGAACCGATGACTTAGTATTTCATTTGGCAAAAGATTCCGTCCGGGAACGCCTTGAAGTCTGCACCAATATCTCGATTGAGAACTTGGGAAGTTTGACTCAGTGTTTAGAACACTTGTTTACTCACTTCACCCGCGAGAATGCTAAGGCTTGTGCCATCTCCTTACCTCCATGGTTTGTTCCCCGTGAAGTGAATTACGGGGAAGCAGAAACCGCGTTGGAACAAATCCAGACCAACGGGGAGCAGGCGGCACCGGAGCACAAAGAATCCATGGCCTGTTGGGTCTTCTGGAAACTTGCGGAATTATGCGACGAATTCAGACTACCGTTTGACCTGATGATTGGCGTTAATCGCTCGGTCTATCCAGGCGGCGTCTATCAGGGAATGGATCTATACGACAGCCGAGTCTCGCTGATTCAGTACGCTGATCTGTTCAATGCCTTTCCGGCAGTAAAATTTCCGGTCTCTGTCCTCGCAAGTGTAACCAATCAGGAACTGGCCAGTTATTCATGGATTTTCCCAAACGTGATTACCAACGGACACTGGTGGTACAGTAATACACCGACCTTCATCGAGCACGACACAGCAGCCCGACTGGAAGCCGTACCACAAACCAAGCAAATTGGTTATTACAGCGACATGTACAAACTTGAGTTCGCACTCCCTAAATTCGCCATGTACAAGCGTGTTCTGGCCAAAGTCCTCGCTGAACGATACGTCGTAGATCGAGGCTGGAGTGAAGAACGAGCTGTTGATTTTGGAAAACGCATACTACGCGGTAATGTCGAGACCATCTTTAACGTCTAAAGCTCTTCATATAAAGACCGGCCAACTCCCAGGAAGCAGGCTGCCCCCAACTCCACAAACAAAAAAACTCCGCTGTTTTATACAGCGGAGTTTTTTAATACCTTGTGATCGTAATGCCTGGGGCTTACTTACGATTGGCGTACTCTTCTGCACGAGTCTTGATGATCTCCTGCTGAACAGTCGCTGGGACTTTCATGTACTTGGACAGTTCCATAGAGAATGTTCCCTGGCCTTTAGTCATCGAACGTAAGTCCGTTGCATAACCAAAAGTCTCTACCAGAGGTACTTCCGCCAGAATCGTCGATACTCCTTCACGTGCTTCGGTATTGTTTACCAATCCACGACGGCTAATCAAGTCACCCACGACAGGTCCCTGGAAGTCTTCAGGGACTTCGACTTCCATCTTCATCATCGGCTCAAGGATCGCTGGTTTCGCTTGAACAAATGTTTCGCGGAAACAGCCACCTGCCGCCGTCTGGAATGCTTTGTCCGAACTATCGACTTCATGGTATGAACCATCATCCAGAGTCACTTTAACGCCCACTACGGGATAACGAGCCAAAGGTCCACGATTACAAGCTTCACGGAATCCTTTTTCAACCGAAGGAATGTACTGTTTAGGAATACGTCCCCCAACAATATTTTCTTCAAATTCAAAAGTCTCGTCGCCATCGACTTCCATAGGTTCGAGTGAACCAACGATATGAGCAAACTGCCCTGAACCACCCGTCTGCTTCTTGTGCTTGTAGTTAAATTCACGAGCTACGGTTGGGGCTTCACGGTAACTTACCTTAGGAGCTCCGACTTCCACCTCGACTCCATATTCTCGTCGAATACGTTCGATGTAAACTTCCAGATGTAATTCACCCATTCCAGCAATCAAGACTTCGTTGGTCTCTTCATCTGTACTGACATGGAATGTTGGATCTTCTTTACGGAAACGCTGCAAGGCCTTGCCAAGCTTGTCTGCATCACTACGATTCGGCACATTGACGGCCATGGTGATCACAGGATCTGCAACAAAGATATTTTCCAGAGTGCAATACTTCTGTTCATCACAGTAAGTATCCCCACTGGCACAGTCGATTCCCATCACAGCAACAATATCACCAGCCGTTGCTTCATCAATTTCCTCTCGTTTTTCAGAGTGCATTCGCACAATTCGAGAGAAACGATCTTTTCGACCGGTACGTTGGTTAATGTAGGTTTCGCCCTTACGAATCGTACCTTGGTAGATACGAGTAAAGGTTAACTGGCCAAACGGATCTTCAACGATTTTGAAGGCCATGCCAACAAATGGCTTACTTGGATCGGGCTCGAGAACTAGTTTTTCTTCCTCATCACCAGCTTTATTAGCTTCAACGGAACGATCCTTAGGAGATGGCAGGTAGCGGTTGACCGCGTCTAACAAAGGCTGAACCCCTTTGTTCTTGAATGCCGTCCCCATAAATACAGGAGTCGCTTCACGGTTAAGAACAATCGTACGTAGCGTATTGTGAATCATGTCCTCGCTTGGATCTTCACCTTCGAGAACTAATTCCATCATCTCTTCGCTACCCATGGAGATGCTTTCGATCATCTCAGCACGGAATTTATTTGCTTCGTCCTGTAAGTCCGCAGGGATATCTTCTTCACGTACGGTTTCACCGTTGGAGCCATCAAAGTACAGAGCCTTCATTTTGATCAGGTCGATAACCCCTTCAAAATCGTCTCCTTCGCCGATTGGCAGTTGCATGAGAATTGGAGAGTCGCCCAACTTGTCAGCAATCTCTTCACAAACGCGATGAGGTTCCGCTCCTGTACGGTCCATCTTATTGATGAATGCCAGACGAGGCACTTTGTATCGCTTCATCTGTCGGTCCACGGTCAGTGACTGAGCCTGAACACCACCCACAGCACAAAGAACCAGCACAGCTCCGTCGAGCACACGCAAACTTCGTTCAACTTCCACTGTAAAGTCAACGTGACCAGGGGTATCGATCAGATTGACCGTCTTACCTTCCCACTCCACAGTGGTGGCAGCACTGGTAATCGTAATACCTCGTTCCTTTTCCAATTCCATGTGGTCCATGGTTGCGCCATCGCCTTCACCACGTACTTCTTGTACTTTGTGAATTCGACCACTGTAAAAAAGGATACGCTCACTTAAAGTCGTTTTTCCCGAGTCAATATGTGCCGAGATTCCAATGTTTCTGACATCTTCCAGCTTCATTTGCTGATTCCAACCTAATGTATAAACAAACTTGTCAATGTTTCTTATATATAGTCTGGCAACTCGCCAGATTATCGACTTTTGTTGTCATCCAACCTTACCACTTCGCCAGCGGCAAATGCGCATAAAATTATCGCATCATGAGATTAAGTTGGTAATGATAAAATAAATCAGCTACGACGAAAGGCCAAATGTCAGGTGTTTGAAAAAAATACCTGAAAAGCGGGGGGGTTCGAGCCAAATCCCCCCCCATTCTTTTGGTAATTACACCTTCACAGCCTTCGAGATCATCCCAGCAGATGGCAACCTCGCATCAGGCTAACCTGCACAAAACTTCGCGAACCAAATCTACTCCTGAGGCTCCGTCATCCGCATCGGATCGAGCGCTTCGGTCAGTTGCTCCTCAGGGAGAATCTCTTGTGATTGACACAACTCACGAATCGTCTCACCACTGGCAAACGCTTCCTTTGCCAACTTAGAAGCCTTTTCGTACCCAATGTATGGATTCAGACTCGTAACCATCGAAAGACTCTGTTCAACCGCACCATTGCAAGCCTCTTCGTTAGCTTCCATATCTTCGATGAGGAAGTCGATAAAGGACTCGACCGATGAACTCAATAACTGAACACTCTCAAGCGTTACGTGCCCCATGACAGGCATCATAATATTGAGCTGGAAATTCCCTCCTGCTGCTCCACTCATGGTGATCGTCTGGCCATTGCCTATCACCCGAGCAGCCACCTGCATCATACTTTCGCACATAACGGGATTTACTTTCCCCGGCATGATTGAGCTACCAGGTTGACGACTGGGCAATTTCAATTCAAAGAAACCACAGCGAGGGCCGGACCCTAACCAGCGGATATTATTGGCCACATTAAAGAGTGTATTGGCAATGGTCGTCAGCCCACCATGACTATCTACCAAACCATCTCTTTGTGCATTGGCTTCGAAATGGTCGACGGCTTCAATGAAATCGAGTCCTGTCTCTTCAGCAACCACTGCTGCCACCCGGCTTCCGAATTCTGGATGCGTGTTAATCCCCGAGCCGACAGCTGTACCTCCAACCGGTAATTCAAGCACAGCGTCCCGCGCCTGAGTCGCCCGCTTAATGGACAATTCAATCTGACGAGCAAATCCTCCAATTTCCTGCCCCAAACGTAGCGGCGTAGCATCCATTAGATGGGTACGACCTATTTTAATTATTTGATCCCACTGCTCAGCCTTTTGCCTTAACGCTTCGGCCATGCGAGTCAAAGCTGGAATCAACTGTTGTTCAATCGCGACTCCCACCGCAACATGAATGGCTGTGGGGAATGTGTCGTTGGTACTCTGTCCCATATTAACATGGTCGTTCGGATGAATGACTTTCTCTGCCGCAAACCGATCTCCACCATGAATTTCAATGGCCCGATTGGAGATTACTTCGTTCACATTCATGTTGCTGGATGTTCCAGAGCCTGTTTGAAAAACATCGACAGGAAACTCCGCGTCCAACTTGCCTTCCGATACTTCACGGCATGCGGCGAGCATTGCATCGATCTGCGAGTCGTCGAGACGATTTTTTCCTGTATCGGTCAATTTCCCTAGATCTCGATTAGCGACACCACAAGCATATTTCACGACACCCATTGCATGGATTAGTCCTGGTGCAAGCGACCATCCCGATACTGGGAAATTTTCGACAGCTCGCTGTGTTTGAGCACCATAATATGCATTCGCTGGAACCTGCACGTCTCCCATCGAATCTCGTTCTGTACGCATCTCGGTCATAAAAACCAATCCTTATCAATCTCGTTTTTCAAAGCTCAACACCATGGTTTTGCAATAACACAAACCAACCATCATGCTACAGGGTATGATACTCGTGTTAGAAGTCGTGTAAAAGCAGGCGTCTATGTTTGTCTCGCGGGATTTATCTCAACGGTTGTCCCAAGTTTGCCCAGCATTAGTTTCCCGAATGTTCGATGCACTCTGCAAGTTGTCCGGCTAATCGCTAGAATGGTGGAGGTTGTTGGACGCTACGCCGCTCCAAGGGCACGATGGCTCACTGTGACATATCCGACGACTGGTTCAAATCACCCTACAAACTCCCGTTCTTCCTTTAAATAAAGGCNCACCGATGAGCAAATCCTATATGCAATTGCAGGAATCAGAGGGGCACTTGCTTGCTGCCGCGTCGCGTCTCTACAGTGCTTACCTGACTACCAGCCAATACACCGGCACTAATGAAATAGAATTGATGCGTAAAGCAATCAAGGAAACACTTCAAATGGCGCATGCTATTGACGATGCCGTTATCGCGGACACTGAAGTCGAATAAACGCCACCTCCTGATCCCAACCTTTTAGACACCTGTACCATGTCAATTGAATATCCAAACAAAGCTTTACTAGGCAAACACACACGTCGTGAATTCCGTGAACGTATGCAGTCCGGGGAGTTAAAGGCCTGTATTATTCCAGTCGCAGCAACGGAACAACACTTAGAACACCTAGCTATGGAGCATGACTATGCAAGTATTATGCACCTCAGCACGGCCATCGCCTGTCAATTAGCCCCGCAGGTCCTCGTAGCTCCCTCCATGNACATTGGGATCAGCGAGCACCACATGCGACATATTGGAACGCTTACCGCCCTGCCCGGCAGTTGGCTAAGCGTCCTCTTTGATACAATCCGTTCCATGCACGATGCCGGGTTTACCAACATCCTGGTCCTCAACGGTCACGGTGGAAACATCGCTCCGTGTCAGGGAATGTGGGGACAATTCCTACAACGGCTGGAAATCAATTTGCACTTCAAATCTTATTGGGACTTCATTTCCCCAGCTGAAGCCGAACCTTATTTGGAAACCAATCGCTTCCCCGGTCACGCACAGGAATTTGAAACCGCGTTTGCAATGGCCGCATTCCCCGAAAATGTCCGACACGCCGCCATGCAGGACCAAGAAGATAAGGAACCACTTTATGCCACAGCTGAAAATGGAAAGGCGCTCATTGAATTGGCAGTAAACAACGTCGCTTCATTTGTTCAGGAGATGATCGATGGGAAAGAAGTCGCGGAAATCCCCGCGTTCCATCCTTAATACATCCGTTAATTCTACTCTACTACTCGCTTAGAACTTTAGAAGCCATATCGGCATCCAGTTTCAGAACTCCCAATCCGCGAGGATCGACAAGATAGATTCCTAAAGGTGAAACGGTAATTCCAACAGGGTGTACCAATGGCTCACCTTCTAATACTTTGTTCGCTCCACCAGCAAAATTCCAAATAGATTTCCCGTAGCCATCTGTGACAAGAACACGTCCATTACCATCGACTGCTACATCCTGAGCAAAACGAATTTCATTCGCCCCCTCGACAGCTGTTACTTCACCGTCGGCATCTATCTTAACCAAGCGATCTGCACTTCGAGTGGCTACATAGAGTATTCCACTTTTGTCAAAACTGAGGCCTGAAGGACCTTGAACTTTGGCAAATTCNGCAACTTCGCCNTCGGCATCTATTGTGACGACTCTGTGAAGCTCTAAGTCAGCCACATAAATCGTGCCGTCGGCCGCAACGGTTATTCCCATCGGAATCCCAATATCACCCCCGGTTAGGGCCTCTGCTTTCCCTTCTGCATTGAATCGATATACTTCCCGCGTCGCACTGTCGCCAGCCAGCAAGCTCCCATTTGTGTCGATGGCTAAACAACGAATGGCATTCAATGGAGTGCCAAATTTCTTGGCCGCTTGGTGGTACACTTGCGGCTTCCCATCTACTATTTCCCAAATACCAGGGAGTTGACGATCGGCAACGTAAATTTTGGCTGACGTGGCTGCGATTCCTACTGGATACTCCAAGGTTGCATCCTGAGCAAGGAGCCCGGTACTTATGAATGCAAGGATAATGATGGACTGAATTGTTTTAGGCATCGCGAAATATCGTTCTTATAAACAAACTGTAATTAGAAGCACCACTAAATGAATGGCGCGTAGGTTCATCAAAAACATATCACCTCAGACAGGTAAAAAATGACTANTTTGTAGTTTTGTCTGCATTTTTCTTTGNCCGGGAGGGAAATTTAAACCAACGTTCGGATTGTTAACGTATTTAATAGCGTATGAAGCAAAACCTACGGGCTGACATTTGCCCAACGAATCAATATTGCTAGAGTAATTGCAGTACTCATTACAACTCACTCCGATTCATCGCTGGCTGATCACAACTTTTTAGTCATTAAACCCAAATAGTTCAAATTCATGCACGACCATATTAGATTAAATCGTCGGCTCAACACATTTATTCACATGGTGGTTGTTTGCAGCGTATTGTGTTTAGGTTTTATGNGTGGTTGCGATAGCAAAGACGACGCTCTTCTATCTATTGACTTTGCCACCAATTCCCCCGAACTGGAAAACTCGCAGTTCGACCTGAAACGCGTCAAAGCTGAAGTCGAGCATTTTTGTGGTGACTGCCACACCACTCCGCCGCCCTCTGCAATTCCCAAGGATGGTTGGTTTTCAGAAATCCAACTCATGTTCCAAATGTATGAAGAGTCTGGACGCAACGACCTCAGAATTCCTCAAAAGGGNGAGGTTGTCGAATATTACAGAACGCTGGCGCCGGATGCTATCGCCATTCCTTCCCCAATCCCCGCAAACAACTCTCCAAGGTTGGAGTTTATCGAAACCAAACATACCGTCGCCCCCCCCAACTATGACCAGCCCCCTCCTGGTATAGCCAATCTCACATGGTACGATTCCTCAAGTACAGAACTATTAGACGAGTCGCTACTACTCGCATGTGAAATGAAGAGCGGACTGGTAGTCGAAATGACATTTGATGGACAACAAATGTCCTATGGCAGACAAGCCCAACTAATCAACCCTTCGCATAGCACCCTTTGCGATTTAGACCAAGATGGTGTCGCCGATTTCCTAATTGCTGATTTGGGGAGTTTCCTACCTGAGGATCATCAAAAGGGAAGTGTTGTTTGGCTACGAGGCTCCGATGATGGGTCATTCAAAGTGGATATTCTTGTCGACAATCTTGGTCGAGTGACCGACATTCAGACCGGAGATTTCAATCAAGATGGACAAATCGACCTAATCGTTGCCGAATTCGGCTGGCGAGCGACCGGTAACGTTTGGATGTTGACCCAGTCAGGGCAGGAAAATGGAATACCGCAATATGACCGCCACCGGATTGACGATCGTCATGGGGTGATTCACGTTCCAACAATCGACATAAACCATGATGGTCATCTTGATTTCGTTTCCGTCATTAGCCAGGAGCACGAATCTGTCGAGCTATTCATTAACCGCGGAGACGGAACATTCCGTCNGCAAAATATCTTTTCCGCCAATAGTCCGGCATGGGGATCCACTGGAATTGACCTGGTTGATTTTGATCGGGACGGTGACATGGATGTCCTTTACACCAATGGTGATATTTTCGACACTTTCTACATCGTTCCCTACCATTCCGCTCATTGGATTGAAAACCTTGGCGACGGAACATGGCAAACCCACGTGCTGGGTAACTTGCCGGGTATTCACCGAGCGGTTGCCGGNGACCTAGACAACGATGGAGATCAGGACGTTGTTTGCAGCAGCCTCATCAGCCGGCCACTGGAGGGGGTTTCNACGAATCAATTTGATTCATTAATTTGGATCGAACAAACTGAACAAGGTGAATTCGTGCCACATAGTATCGAAACGGGAAACTGTAACCATGCCACAGTCGTCGTGGCAGACTTTGACGGCGATGGTGATTTGGATATTGCGACCGCTCAATTTGAAGACACCGCAATTAATCCGCGCTCGGATATATCGATTTGGTGGAATAATTCGATTATTCCACTGTAGGAATCGACCAAAAGCGAAGCTTCAATCGTATCACACCTATATCAGTAGCGTATGTTTTAGATAGATGTATGCGCTCTGGGTATTTCACCTATGATGCCTATTTATTCCGGCAAACGGACCAACTACCAATCAAAACGAATTGCCACATGTCAGAAGAGAATTCAAAAGTCGAACAGGACGNGCTTGACAACGTATCGCCAGTGATATCGACCGACGAAGACGACTCAGTCACTCAAACTCATTCCAGTAACACAACTCGTAANGAGCCCCGCAATCTTACGAAATTAGTGATCGTTGCGAGCATACTCGCGTTGGGAATCATTGCCCTAGTCATAGGTTACCCTGAATATCACATTACCAAGACTCAATCTGCGTTACGTGAACACAACTTAAAGTTGGCACGCAAACATGTCGACTCTCTACGAGCTTTTCCATTCACCAACAAAGCTCAGATCAATTTTTTGACCGCGCGGCTCGAAAGACGTCGTGGTGACTATGACAAAATGAATCAGTTTCTCGAAGAAGCTCTGGCTGCGGGATTTGACCCTGTCATGATCCAACGTGAACGAATCTTAGCAGCAGCTCAAACTGCGAATCTGGAATTGGCCGAATCTCGACTCCCCGACCTGCTCAATGACCCTCGGGGGGATGAACGGGAAATCTGTGAAGCCTACATTATTGGATACCTACAATTCCAACAGCATGATGCAGCCTTGCAGTTAGCCGACGCCTGGCAAAATGACTTTCCAGAAGATGCTCGCCCTCACTTCCTCGAAGGTGTCATTCAAAAATCTCTGTATAATCACAAACTCGCGGAAGAGGCATACCGACGAGCATTAGAGATCGATCCCGAGTATTATCAGGCAGCGCTCGACATCGCCGACGTATTACTAACATTGAAAGATACCGAACGAGCGATTCAATACCTGAAGATGGCCGAAAACGCGCCGGAATTCCGGGTTGACTCCTATACGGCACAAGCGCATTGCCTGCGAATGCTTGGTAAAGACAGCCAGGCAGAACAAATCTTGCGGGTCGTTACTAGTGAATACCCGAACCATCAAGCTGCAGCTATCGAATTGGGACGAATTCTGATCGAAACCAAACGTCCACAAGAAGGTATCTCAACACTCGAACCCGTCATCGAAAAAGATCCTCGCAATACGGATGCTCGGCACATGATGGCAATTGGCTTACGAAGTATTGGCAAACTGAATGAAGCGCAGGAACACTTCGATTTTGTGGAACAGGTTAAAGAGAATCTGGCTGATGCTAATGAACTCGCTCAGAAAATCACCAGTGGGAAAGAAAGTATAAATACGAGGCTCACGATCGCTGAAAAATTTTGGACTTATGGTTCCGAACAGGAAGCGATGATTTGGATGCGTTCGGCATACCAACTTGATCCACTTTACTTGCCTACCCTCGAATTCATGCAACGGTATTATCAAGTCAAAGTCAAAGATGACCCCGCTCTACAGAAACAACTCGATCGATTCAGCAATGAAGTAGCCAAAGCCAAATCTCATATCCAACAAGAATCGCAATCTGTGATCGAGCCAATTCCTCCCGTTAACAATAACACCTCAGACGCCAATTCAACGGAGTCTAATTGAGCTCTTCTTTGCTCCCATCCAAATCTATTTACTTACCCATGAAATCCATGACAAACAAACTCCCCACTCTTTCCGCAATACTTTTCATCTCAACAGCACTGACGATGCTAAGTGGTTGCAGTGAAGATGATCCGTTCGAAAAACTAACAAGTATTGACAACGTTGACACGCCCGTCAGCAAAGGCTCAGCCGCTGGAGACCTGCTGCCGGACCTAAGTAACGAAGAAAATCTTGGAAATGAACAGGTCGGACAGAATATAAAGCTCGAGGAAATCACGCAGGACACCGGCATCGATTTCACCTACCGTAATGGGCGGGACGCCGGCAATAACAGCATTTTGGAATCACTCGGTGGGGGTGTCGCCGTGCTCGACTATGACCTCAATGGCACTTTGGACCTGTTCTTCCCTGGGGGAGGTAAATACGAAGGAACTGAAAAGCCGAAAATCACGGGGCTTCCCGGAGCATTGTATAGCAATCAAGGCGACACTCAATTCGAAGATGTTGCCAAGCTGAGCTACACCGATATTCAAAGTTTGTATACGCATGGCTGTCAGGTTGGCGACTTTGACAATGACGGATTTCCAGACTTCGTCTTAACCGGTTGGGACGGCTTATTACTGTTTCATAATCAGGGCGATGGAACTTTCTTGGAAATCCATGAGCCAGCAGGCTTAGACAATACACTCTGGAGCAGTAGCGGAGCCTGGTCTGATTACAACGGAGACGGATACCTTGATTTGTACGTCTGCAACTATGTGAACTGGTCGTTCGACAACCACCCGTATTGTGATGGACCAACTCCCTCACAACGAGAGATCTGCCCGCCCAAGGAGTTTGACCCACTACCGGACAACATCTACTATTCCAACGGAGATGGCACGTTTTATAACGCTCGTGAGTTTGCCAATCTCACCAATCTGGGAAAAGGACTGGGCGTAATGAGTGCCGATTATGATCTGGATGGAGATGTGGACATTTACGTTGCCAACGATACAGTTGCCAACTTTCTCTACGTGAATGACGGAACCGGCCAGTTTGAGGAACGAGGTACTCTCCACTCAGTCGCGTTCGACGGACTTGGAAACTCTAACGGAAGCATGGGAATCGATGTAGGCGATTACAATCTGGATGGCAAACCCGATATCTGGGTGGCAAATTATGAACAAGAAGCATTTGCACTTTATCGTAATGACGGTCAGGCAATGTTTACATACGTCTCCGACCGTACCGGAGTCACGTCACTCGGCGGCCTTTTTGTTGGCTTCGGATCACTCTATTATGACTTCGATTACGACGGCGACGAAGATATTTTGGTAACCAATGGCCACGTTATCAATTACCCCCGTTCAGGAAGTTTGTTACAACTGCCCGTTTTATTGGTCAACGAGAAGAACGAATCCAACGACTATCGCAAAATGGTCCGCAAGAAGTTCGACGACGATGGCTACATGGCAAACCGTCATATGGGACGAGGACTGGCCTTAGGAGACCTTGATGATGACGGAGACGCGGATTTCATCTTCAGTAACAATGTGGAACCAGCTGCCATCGTTGAAAACACCACCGAACAAACTGGAATTAATGTCAGAGTCAAACTCATCGGCCGGTCTACCAACCGTGATGCCGTCGGCAGTATTCTGACATTAAAAACCTCCGCTGGTGATTTCATTCGTCTTACCAGAGGAGGCGCAAGTTACCTATCACAAAGTGATCCACGCATGTACTGGAGTTTGCCCGCTGACACTTCCATTGACAGTCTCGTCATCCAGTGGCCTGATGGACAAACACAGGAAATAGACGACATTCCCACAGACCAGGCACTCACGGTCATCCAGGCCACCAATTAATACGCCTCAATTTCGAGAATTCGAACAAAGCTAAACTCATGAATACTGAAAATCAAAATACGGATCCCGAATTGACTGGTGCCGAAGTCCTGCTCGGACGTAATGCCTCACTAGCGACGGTTCTGGCCATACTAATTCTAGTCGTCGCTTCGATATTACTCATCGACAAGAGGACGCAAGGAATCAATGTCGGAACTCAGGGTAAATTGTCCGCCAACGACCACTTTCGCCAGGCAATCGAGGCCATACACACACGCCATACTCCGGATGTATTAATGCATCGTAATGCACTGCAACAATTGGGAGCCCCGGAAGAACAGATCACTTTGTTGACTGCCTTCACTCAGGCTATGGCCGACGATACACAGGCGGCTGCAGAGTCCATTCAGAAGCTAGAGGATTCTGACGACGAGACAATCACTGCTTACATTTATTACATTGCCGGCGAGATGGCATTCAAGCAAAAAGACTATGCCTCGGCCATCGACTATCTGCAAACAGCTATCCAAATTGGTGAAAACTTGGAAGTCAAGTGTCTCCCTGCTTATCAACTCATGGCAGCTTTGCATTACGATCAAGGGAATATGCAACATGCCATGGAGGCAGCACAACAAGTCACTCAAATCGCCCCTGACAACGCCCAAATCTATCGCTTCATGGGGTCCATTCAACAGGATTACGAACAGTGGGAGGATGCCAAAACGGCCTACCTTACTTGCCTTGAAAAGGATCCGTGGCCTGAATATCGGGAAGAAGTACTTGTGGGGCTAGGAAAAATCAGTCTCAAATTACGTGAATACCAAGAAGCCAAGCGGTATCTCGAATTGGTGACGGTTAAAGCACATGTTTTGGCACTCCGCGCAGAGTGCGATTACAATCTTGGCGACCTTGGCATTGCTCTGGAACAACTTCAAAGGTCACTTGAAATGGATCCGTTTCAACGTGATGCGATTCTCCTAACCGGAACAATTCAGGTACAGGACAAGCAATATAATCAGGCGATTGGCACGATCCTGAAGGGACTGGAATCAAATCCTAAAGATGACCAATTGATGTATAAACTAGCTGAAGCGTACCGAGGCGTCGGTGACAGTAAAAATGCCGAAAAGTACATCGCTCTATCTGACGAATTGCGCCAAAAACGAGAACGGTTTTCAAAATTGAATACTGATGCCATTGCCGAGCCTACCAATATCGAAATGAGATTTGAATTAGGGCAACTTGCTGAAGAAATCGACAAGCCGGAATTAGCCGTTATTTGGTATCAGGCTGTGCTCCAACTGGATCCGATGAACGAAGAGGCTGCTAAAAACATTAATCGTATTATCCTTGAACAAAGCGGAGGCACGGTGGATGAGCAGGCTCCGATCCAGGTCCCTCTCAAACCACAGACACCCGTGCTTCCAAATACCACCGGAAACACACCTGGGACTGCGCCGGTTCTCCCGCAAACGACTACTCCTAACACACCTGTACTACCTCAAACCAAGCCACAAAACTAATGGCTATCACCTGAGCAACTCACCATGAACAAATCCAACGACCAATCAGAACTCGATGAAGAACTAAATGAGGAAGAATCTAGAACTCTTGGAGATCCGCAAGAAAATTCGGATTCAAGTTCGGAGGCTCAACAACAGGATGACAAGAAGCTCAGTCCTCTGTTTGCTGATGAAGCGGAAGATGACGATTATGATTACGAGGATTTGGATGATGAAGAATCACGGGCAGTCTGGTATTTTGCTGCGTTCTTTATCATCGTGATCTGCACCGGAGTGATCATCCTTGCCGCCACCGTGGCTCAGGATGGAAAAAAAATACAAATTCGCATCCCCGAAAACATGGGGCCAACCATCATTAATGGGAAACGTGCTCCAGCCGATACTCCGATGGTCCTCCCAGGCCTGATTTCCCCAACCATTCACAAAGCCGAGGCGGCCAATCTTAGTGACAGTGAACGCATTATTGGTGTGACGGTTGGAAATAACCACCGGGCCTATTTAGCAAACGCCTTCGATTCCTTCGGATCCAAGGTTGTTAATGATTTGATTGAAGAAGTGCCCATCACTGTTACCTATTGTGATATCCATGAACGAGCAAGAGTATTCACGTCAACTTTGCAGGGCGAATATCTGAATATGGGACTGGGTGGCTGGAAGGACAAAGAAATGTTCTTTTATTACGAAAGTAACGAATTCAAACACTCTGCCGAAGAAACGCCCGTTCCGGATTACCCCTATATCGTTACAACTTGGGGAGAATGGAAAGAAGCTCATCCCCAAACCGAAATCTATATGGGTGGAGGAGTCATTCCTAAAGAAAATAAAGCGTTTAGTGAGTAAACCATACCCATTCTATTTGGTAGGCACGTGGGATTCTTCATGTCGGGAGTGGTCAACGTCGCCGCATCTGCGATAGAATGATGGAGTTATTTTTTGATCTGCGGATCCGACATGCGTTGTTTGTACCAAACTATTTTCGCTCTCTGCCTTCCAGCAGCCATGCTATGTACAGTTGGATTAGCTGCACAAACTCCGACTGCTAATCAGACAAAGTTCTTTGAAGAGAAGATTCGTCCACTGCTCATTCGTAATTGCTATGAATGTCATGGGGAACAAAAACAAAAGAGTAATCTCCGTGTTGACTCACTTTCACACCTTCTCAAGGGAGGGGACTCAGGTGCCGCGGTTGTACCAGGTAAACCGGAAGAAAGTCTTCTCATGGCTGCTGTCCAATACGACGGTTTGGAAATGCCACCAAAGGGAAAACTGCCTGCTCAGGACATCAAAAACCTAACGGCCTGGATCGAGGCAGGCGCGGTTTGGCCGAAAACGGAGATTCCTCTTTCCCAACAGCGGGCGTTGAGTTTCACCAGCGAGCAACGGGAGTTTTGGTCGTTTCAAGAATTAAAACCACCTCCTGTACCAACCATCCAGTCAGACTGGGTGGCGAATGACATCGACCAATTCATTCTAAAGCGACTGCAAGCAAAGCAAATCACCCCTGCTCCAGTAGCTACTCCGGAAAAACTACTGCGGCGAGTCTATCTGGATATAACCGGCTTAGCACCTCCCTCGGATGTTGTTCAGGCTTTTTCGGAGGACCCAAGTGACGAGCATTATCAATCGATCGTCAATCGACTTCTCGACAGTCCGCAATATGGCGAACGCTGGGCTCGGTTCTGGATGGATCTTGTACGATATGCCGAATCCGATGGCTACAACTCCGATGGCTACCGTAAAAATGCCTGGCGATATCGTGACTATGTCATCAAAGCTTTTCAACAGGACAAACCCTACAATCAGTTCATAACAGAACAGATTGCAGGTGATGAAATCGATCCTGATAATCTCGAGGCACAAATTGCCACCGGCTATCTAAGACACTGGATTTACGAATACAATCAGCGGGACGCGAAGTCTCAATGGTCCATCATTCTCAACGATATTACCGATGTAACAGGTGACACATTTTTAGGCATGGGAATGAGCTGTGCACGGTGTCATGACCATAAATTTGATCCGATCCTGCAAGCCGATTACTTCCGACTGCAGGCTTTCTTCTCTCCTTTACTACCCATCAATTCCGTTCCATTAGCCTCTCCGGAGCAAGTCGCAGAGTACCAAGCCAAACTGGAGAAATGGGAATTGGCGACGACTGAAATCCGGCAGCAAATTGAAGCAATGCAGGAGCCGAAGCTGAAGTCTTCGCGTGATGCACAGTATTCAAAATTCCCTCTCGATGTCCGGCCTTTCCTATTCATGGATGCTTCGGAAAGAACTCCATATCAACAACAACTCGCCTATCTCGCAGACTTACAGGTCAATGACCAAATTGCCAAAATCAAATGGGACACTCACTTCAAGGATTCCCAAAAGGAAAAATGGGACAATCTCCAAACTCAACTCAAGGAATTTGAAGAACTAAAGCCCTCACCGCTTGAAGTCATTCCAACCGTGACGGATGTAAGTGCGACTCCTCCCCGGACCTTGATTCAGGATTCAGATCAAGCGGTTAACCCTGGTGTCTTGAGCATTCTTGACCCGGAAGATACTCCGATTTCACCCTCCGATCGTGGTAGTACGACAGGTCGCAGGACTGCGTTAGCCAATTGGCTGGCCAGCCCGGAGAATCCACTCACAAGCCGAGTGATGGTCAATCGGATTTGGCAACATTACTTTGGACACGGAATCGTTGCCACCCCCAGCGATTTTGGAATCTTAGGATCACGTCCTACACATCCGGATTTACTTGACCATCTGGCGACGCAATTCGTTGCTAACGACTGGAGCCTGAAATATATCCACCGCTTGATCCTGAACTCCAGTACCTACCGTCAGTCTGCTCTAAATCCTATTGCTCCTAAAGCACGATCGGTGGATGGAGACAATAGTCTGCTGTGGCGAGCCAATATTCGCAGATTGGATGCAGAACAAATTCGAGACAATCTACTTGCCGCCTCCGGCGAACTTGATCGTCGATCCTTCGGCGCCCCTGTTGAAGGATCGGCTCCACGGCGATCAATTTACATCAAAGTAGTTCGTAATAAACCAAATCCACTGCTAATGGCATTTGATGGTACCGATAACATCTTGAGCACTCCCGAACGTATGACCACAACAACGCCTAACCAGGCATTGCTCGTATTCAACAACGATTGGATATTACAACGAGCGGCTAAACTGGCAACTGCCACCATGCCCAAAGTTGATTCACTCAACTCTGCAGTGAATCAACTCTATTTAAGACTCTTTGGGCGAAACGTAACCGACAAGGAATGGCAGATAGCATCGGAGTATTTAACACAGTCCAGTGAACTAGCCGTTCACTGGAAAGACTACTGTCATGTCCTTCTTTGTTCGAACGAGTTTATTTACGTCGACTAACTATACCTTCTGCTGGCTTTCGCCAGTCACCGAATGGGGGAGGAATCATATCGACCATCTAGTTATACTTAAGCTATGAATCCAAATCTCTTTCAAACACGACGCCAAATGCTTGCTACCGCGGGAGCTGGCTTTGGCTCGATTGCACTTTCCGGGCTGCTCCATCAGGAGAAGCTGCTCGGCGGGGAAACACCTCATCGAGTCCCGACAGCCAAAAACGTCATCTTTCTCTTCATGGAAGGTGGCCCCAGCGCGATGGATTTGTTTGATCCCAAGCCAAAACTTAGAGAGCTTGCAGGCCAACCCCTACCAGATTCATTCGGTCCGATTATCACTCCGATGGGTGAATACAACGCTCCACTGCTTGCGGACCTACGAAAGTGGAAGCAACATGGAGAGGCAGGAACTTGGGTTTCTGACTGGCTTCCACATATTGCTACCTGTGTCGATGACATCGCAGTGATTCGTTCATTGCACGGTAACGGCCTCAACCATTCCAATGGCGTCTGCCAAATGAACACCTGTTCCATCCGTGGTGGTCGCCCGTCGTTAGGGAGTTGGGTCAGTTACGGACTCGGTACAGAAAATAGCAATCTTCCCGGATTTGTCGTTATCGAAGATGTGCCCAATCGCGTATTCAATAAATCCCGAAACTGGAGCGCCGGGTTCATGCCCGCTGTCTATCAGGGGACGGCTCTTTACAATGAAGATCCGCCAATCAAAAACCTGACACCTGCCGGAGCAATTACTCCGGTAAGGCAGCAGAGCAAGCTCGACTTGCTTTCGCAAATCAATCGCCAGCATGCTGAGAAACTAAGTAAAGAACAAAGTGAGCTAGAAGCTCGAATCGAGAGTTTTGAACTCGCCTATCGAATGCAACAGGCAGCGCCAGAGGCAGTCGATCTTTCGGCTGAAACGCAGGAAACGAAAACACTCTATGGCATGGATGACGATGCAACCAAGGACTTTGGAAAAAATTGTCTGCTCGCTCGGCGATTAGTCGAACGCGGCGTTCGATTTGTGCAACTTTATCACGGCTGTGGCAGCAAATGGGATGCTCATCAAAACATCGAAGCCAATCACACAAAAAACTGCAAAGCGAGTGACAAACCGGTTGCCGGACTGATCAAAGATCTCAAACGCCGAGGTCTGCTGGAGGATACTCTTGTGATCTGGGGAGGCGAATTTGGTCGAACTCCTATGAGCGAGAAGGGGACAGGCCGTGACCATAACGCATACGGCTTCACCATGTTCATGGCCGGAGGTGGAGTCAAGGGTGGACAAGTGATTGGTTCGACCGATGAAGTAGGACTGCATGCAGTCGAAGATCGCATGCATATCAAAGATCTGCACACTACGATCCTCCACCTGCTGGGCATCGATAATATGGAACTGGTTTATCATCATCAGGGTCGACCAGAGCGACCAACGCTCAACGAAGGATCACCGATGCTGAAACTACTCGGTTAAAAGACTCGATACCTGCTGTTCTATGACTTTCTCTGAATTCCCGCAGTTCACCGTTCTTTCTGCTACGAACGCCAACCAATCACAGATTGTTGCGTTGATCGATACCTGCTATCAGGAATATGGCGATACCATCGTACTTGAAGGAGACGACAGTGACCTGCTTGATATTGAACGTAACTACCGGGGAAAACTGGGCGAATTCATCGCGATTCAGGATGAGGATGGAAGTGTAGTAGGAACTCATGCCGTCGTTCCACTCGACTTACAATCCGGTCTTTGCACCTTTCGACGACTCTATCTACAAAACGACCTCCGCGGCACAGGTCTAGGAACAGCATTGATGCTTTGGGCAATCCATTGGGCCCGAGAAGCCGGCTTCAAACGAGTTGAATTTTGGTCGGATACCCGGTTTGAGCGAGCCCATCGATTCTTCGAAAAACTGGGGTTTCAAACCGAATTTGAGACTCGAGATATGGACGACGGAATTCAACCTTATAGTGAATTTTTCTTCTGGCTTGATATTAGCTCATTCGAGTATTAAGCCCCCTCACATTCGGCTGTAATACATTACAATTCATTACTGATTTGACTAATTGGCTCTCATTAACCTCCCCAGGATTCCAGAGATGAATTGCATCATCAAACACACTGCGTACCTTTCCATCGCGCTCCTGTTTGGATTTATCCCTTTTGCTAAAGCTGAAATAAAAGAGCTTGTCACAATTGAAGGCATTACGTCCTATCAATTGGATAACGGCCTTCAAGTCCTGCTCTATCCAGATGATTCAGCCTCGACTGTCACAATCAACATGACCGTTTTCGTAGGCTCCCGACACGAGGGATACGGCGAAGCCGGAATGGCCCACTTGCTCGAACACATGCTCTTCAAAGGAACTCCTACCTTTAACAACATCCCGGCCTTACTTAACGAAAAAGGAGCCCGCTTTAATGGCACCACCTGGCTCGATCGGACAAACTACTACGAAACACTTCCTGCGAGCGATGAAAATCTGAAGCTTGCACTCCAGCTGGAATCCGATCGCATGATAAACAGCTACATCAAAGGTGAAGATCTGCAGTCAGAATTCTCAGTTGTCCGAAGTGAGTTTGAACGTGGTGAAAACAATCCGAGCCGAGTGCTAATGCAACGCATGCAATCCGCCGCATTTGATTGGCACAATTACGGTAAGTCCACAATCGGAAACAAAAGCGACATTGAACTTGTGCCGCTACCACGCTTAAGAGCCTTCTACAAAAAGTACTACCAACCCGATAACACAATGGTTGTCGTAGCTGGCCGATTTGATAAAGAAAAGGCCCTGGAGTACTTAGAAGAATTCTTCGGAAAAATCCCAGCTCCAACTCGGGAACTTGAACGCACTTATACTATTGAACCTCCACAGGACGGTGAACGTATTGTCAACTTGCGACGCGTCGGTGAAGTCGGTATCGCCGGTGTCCTCTACCATGTCCCCGCGTCAGCTCATCCAGACTTCGCCGCGGTCGACGTATTCAGCTATATCCTGTCCACAGAACCTGCAGGACGCCTTTACAAAACGCTTGTAGAAACAAAACTCGCATCAAGCATCACAGGTGGAACATTTGCTCTCCATGACCCAGGCGTCATGCTCTTTTACAGTCAGGCGACTGAGAAAGAAAATATCGGTAAGGTCCGTGATGTGATGCTCTCAGAAATTGAAAAGGTCGCACAGGACGGAGTCACCGAAGAGGAAGTTAAACGAGTGATTCAGCAAATTCAAAAGCAACGTGAACAGTCGCTCAATGACACCAGTAGAATTGCTGTCGACTTGAGTGACTGGGCTGCACAGGGAGATTGGCGACTCTTCTTCCTGTACCGCGACAGGATCGATGCCGTCACACCCGAAGATGTCCAGCGTGTTGCTCAGCAGTATACTCGTGCCGAAAACCGCACAATAGGTATGTTTATCCCGACCGATAAACCAAGCTATGTCGCCATCCCTGAAACCGGTAACATTGCTGCAATGGTCGAGGGCTATCAGGGCCGTGAAGCAATTGCTCAAGGTGAACGTTTTGAATCCACCCTCGAAAACATCGAAAAACGTACTTCACTCACAACACTGAAAACAGGCGTCCAAGCAGCTCTGCTGCCAAAGAAAAGCCGAGGAGAGCAGGTCGTGCTTAACCTCAGTCTGAACTTTGGCAATCAGGAGAGCCTTAAAGGTCTTGATAATGCGGCTAGCTATATCGGACCGCTTATGCTTCGTGGTACCAAGGACAAAACACATCAACAGATTCAGGACGAATTAGATGGTCTGGGAGCTACGTTGAGCTTTTCCAGCAGCGCCGGGGCACTAGACATTTCGATTCTCGCCAAACGTAAAACGCTCCCTCAAGTACTAGCGTTAGCCAAGGAAATCATTGAATCGCCTTCATTCCCTGAAGAGGAATTACAGGTGATGCTGCAGCAGCGGATTACTAGCTTGGAAGCCTCCAAGAGCGAACCTCAAACACTCGCGATGAATCTCCTTGCTCGAAAAATGACGCCCTACCCCGCGGACGATATCCGCGCAACTTTACCCGTAGAACAACAGATCGAGCAACTAAAAAGCGTGACACTTGAAGACGTCGTAAAACTCTACGAACAGCAAGTTGGCAACCAATCGGGCGAACTAGTAGCAGTAGGTGACTTTGACATTGAGGAAATCACTCCTCTAATTCAGGACTCCGTGAAAACTCTTACTTCAAACGTTTCTTATCAGCGAATCGGTAACACACCATTCCTGGACGTCAAAGGCGGCCATGAAACCATTGTCACACCTGATAAGAAAAATGCGTTTTACATTTCAGCCCATCAGATTCCTGTAGGACGCTTACACCCTGATTATCCCGCTCTAGTCGTCGGCAATCACATTCTGGGTGGTGGCGCACTTTCATCTCGTCTGGCTGATCGCGTACGACAACAGGAAGGACTTTCCTATACGGTCGGCTCGATGTATCGCACCTACACCAAAGAAGGACATGGCCGGATCATGATCTATGCCATCTCGAATCCAGCCAACTCAGATAAGGTAGTTAGTGTTATCAACGAGGAAATCGAAAAGCTGATTAAGGACGGCGTCACGCAGGACGAAGTCACCAAGGCTGTCGACTCCCGCTTACAAAGCAGCGCGGTTTCCCGATCGACGGATAGTGGAATCGCGGGAATTCTTGGGAGTCTTCTCGCCGCAGATCGTGATATTCAATCGACGAAGGATCTGGAAGACCAAATGAAAGCGTTGACCCCCGAGCAGGTCAATGCTGCCATTCGGAAATATATTAATCCCGAAAAACTCATCATCGTGACGGCAGGCGACTTTAAGTAACGCCTACATAGTCGTAGTAACACCTAACCGTAATTCAGTTTCTTTCCAGTCTCTCGTGTTATCGGAGTGTCAATTAACATAGGCTCCGATATCGCCAGAGACTCCTGAACTGCATCACTTAATTCGTCTGCCGTGTTGACCCGCGTCGCTCGCATTCCCATCGAATTCGCAATAGCAACCAAATCATACTCGGGACCAACTAAATCCATCCCTTCATAATCCCCCTGCATCGCACCGGGTAAATTCATCCCCTGGGCACAGATTTTGAGAATGTTGTATTGAGCGTTATTGGCAACGACGATTGTCGCTGGAATCTGATATTTCACTGCCGTCCATAAACCTTGGATTCCGTACATAATCGCGCCTTCGCCAAGAATGCCAACGACGTGCTTATTAGGCCAAGCTAATTGGGCACCGATGGTGACGCCTAAACCCCATCCAAGTCCCCATCCACGATGGCCAAAATATCCCTCGGGATCCTTTAAATATCCCAATCGTTCGAGTGTCGTATTTGTTGTGGTTACAGCCTCTTCGATCACAGCAACATTTTCAGGAAGTACACGACCAATCGCTTCCATAAAACACAACGGAGTCAGCGGAGCAACAGTCCGTTCTGAGTCAATCTGTGTCCGTAGCGAAGCTCTGGCTTCATCATGCCTAGTTTGCCAATCAATGCTCCTGTCCTCAATGACACGCTGTTGTTCAAGACTCATATGGTTTTTCAGGCTATTTGTAATGCCAGTCAGTCCCTCCCGAGTATCACCGATCAACCCAACCTCAACAGGAAAATTCTTACCGATCTCTGCTGGGTTTTCATCCAAGTGGATGACTTTGCAATGCCGTGGAATAGCTTGATTTGGAGTGTAATAGATATACAAGCGAAAGAGATCCATTCCGGTAACAAAGAGTACATCAAATTCCTTGAGCCGCTTATGAATTTCAGGTGCCCAGGGAGGTAGTCCTTGACCGTAGAGTGGATGATTTGACGGAAATGGCAAACGTCCGTGCGTAGTACCGGATTCGGTAAAGACCGGAGCACCAACGGCCTCTGCTAATTCCACGAGCGCTTGATTCGCACCTCTTTCTGTTACCCGACTACCCGCCAGGATCGCGGGATTCCGTGCCGTAGTAAGCAACTGAACGGCTCGCTCGATGGCCCGAATAGGCGGACGAACTCGAGTATCAGGCACTCGGATCGGCGACATGTCTAATTCTAATTCTTCCACCGGCTCCATTTGTACATCGACTGGTAGCGACAAAAAGACAGGACCCGTTGGTGGTGTTAAAGCGATCTGAGCTGCTCTTCGGACGGCTGCTGGCAAATCTTCTACTCGTGAAACCTCTACAGACCACTTCGTCCAAGGGCGAGTCACCTCGACCATTTCGCCGCCTAGAATCGGTTCATCAAAATACAAACGACGATCCTGTTGACCGGCGGTCACAAGCAACGGTGTGCCTTCGCGAAATGCGTTGTACAGCATCCCCATTGCGTTGCCGAGCCCAGGGCATACATGAAGATTGACGACTCCCAATGAGCCGGAAGCCATACTATACCCGTCGGCCATCGCCATGACCGGAACCTCTTGAAGCCCGAGAATGTACTTGAGTCGGGAATCGCGAGTCAGCGCGTCATTAAGTGGAAGTTCTGTAGAACCTGGGTTGCCAAAGATGTATTTCACACCATGGTCTGACAAGAGATCCAGAAATAGATCAATTCCTGTTTTGGACATTTGCTCCCGCCTCTGCAAAGAACATTGAGTCGGCAGGCGCGGCTGATTACTGACGCTTCAACCGCATCATACATTCCCGACTACTAGATTTCGTTATTCTGATTTATGCTCGCGGTACGAATATTGGGACGCCCCTGAATAATCCGATGAGCCGCCTTGGATGTCCCTGCACGTGTCGGCTTGACCGAACAAGTCACCTCTTCTTCTATGGATACCGTCTGAGGATACAACACATCTTCGGGGCCATCGTTGTACCAACTACTCCAAAAGAACTCGCCGCAACCCGACGCCATTCCCCGTGCTTCCATCTTTTGCTTTAGAGCACCATTTAGATGCTTTGCCGTTGAACTCTTGATGCCCTGTGGTGGAATGACAGTCTCACCAACAAATAGCTCATCGGCATGTCGCCCACTCAGAGAAGGACAGGTACTACAGCAACCCAATAACAACGGTGCTGTACAGAAAACAAGAAAAATACGTCCAACTCCATGCCAAACTCTGAGCATGATATCCCCCCGGATTGATTTCAAACTGAGTGCAACCTCACCAATTCGCATCTAAAAGACACGAATCTATTCAAAATATCGGGATAGAGGACTCGTTATATTCGGTAAAATCCGCAAACTTTACCAAAACAGAGCCAGGAAAAACGATTAGAGATGTGCTAGAACAGCATCACCCATTTCTGCTGTGGTTAGTTTTCCGCCCAAATCTGGAGTCTTCGCACCGGCTGCTAACGCGGCTGCCACTGCCTGACGCACATCTTCAGCTGCTTTCGGGCAATCTAAATGTTCGAACATCATCGCTAAACTCAAAATGGCTGCGACTGGATTGGCAATACCCTGTCCAGCAATATCCGGCGCCGAGCCATGAACCGGTTCAAACATGGATGGAAACTCTTTCGTCGGATTTTCATTGGAGCTAGGTGCAAGTCCAAGCCCTCCGCCAAGAATCCCTCCCAGGTCTGTGAGCAAGTCTCCAAACAGATTGGACGCCACGATCACATCAAATCGGTCGGGCCAGCGAACTAGGTTCATAACGGCAGCATCGCAATGCATCCGTTCTGCCTCCACCTCCGGATACTCCGACTTGAGTTCATCAAGAATATCATCCCACATGACATAGGAATATTTCTGAGCATTGGACTTAGTGGCCATAGTAAGTTTATTACGACGTTTACGTGCAGTTTCAAACGCGAAACGTAATATCCGCTCAACACCTTTACGTGTATGGACGGCAGTTTGCACGGCAACTTCGTCTGGTGTCCCTTGCTTAAACCGACCACCGTTGTCGATGTACTCGCCTTCTGAGTTTTCACGTATGACGACAAAGTCAATATCCTCAGCCGTTCGTCCCGAAAGCACACTCGTTAAACCTGGGAATAAGTTTGCCGGGCGGACGCATGCGAATTGGTCAAAAGCCTGCCGGATTTGCACGAGTGGAGACAAAGTGACATGATCGGGAATCGCATCCGGCCAGCCAACTGCCCCTAGTAGGATTGAGTCTACATCTCTGATTTCGTCTAAAAATCCATCCGGAACAACCGTACCGTGCTGTTTCCAGTATTCATACCCCCAGTCCAGCCTCTTGGTCTGAAAAGTCAATGAATGCCGTTCGCCAATCCGGTGCATGACACGTACTGCTTGCTCCAAAACATCTGGGCCAATGCCATCACCGGGATAAAGTGCTATTTCAAAATTCATGCTGTCGTCCTGCTATCCTGTTGTCTCTTATCTCGTCATTCTCGCTGACAATGCCTTTGGAGGCTTCTACTTCTGGTTGTTCATCCACTCCCAAACGACCCAACCTACATGAGCCATCGAAATTGCTGAGCACTTATCTGCTGTATCCTCTGTGGTATGCCAATACGTCTGACGAATCTGAGGACTAGGGTAATCAAAGTCGATGATATCAATCGTCGGAATTCCGGCAATTTGATTAAGTGGAAGATGATCATCTCTCACTTCGTGTCTCGCACTCGCTCGAAATTCTGAAATCCCCAGGCGTTTAGCAGTTGCCCACACCTGTTGTACAACTTTGGGAGCCAATCTGCGTGAGTTAACTTCCTGATAAATCTGCAAGTTAGCATCGGCGACCATATCTAATAGAATGCCAGCGACATATTTATACTCAGGCTTATCGATAACATATTGCTGTGCGAAGTGAGTGGATCCTAAAAAGAACGGGTCTCGCGCGCTGTTGTACACAAGCTCTTCTCCATCAAAGAGAACCATATCGATGCCATAACCGGATTTACATTTACTCATTTTCGCTGCCAGAGCACACAGAACGGCAACACCACTACCACCATCATTGGCACCGACGAAAATCCCACGTCGCTTTTGAGGGTCCGGATCATTGTCCGGAAACGGTCGGGTATCATAGTGAGCACAAAGGACAATGCGTTGCTTTCTTTCTGGGAACCAACGCACAATCATATTGGCCATGTCGACGACTTCCACTCCTTGCTGGGAAATCGGATTCTTCGCCTTAAAGCGTTGATATTCTACCACTCCGCCATGCTCTTCAAAAATGGCTTCCAGCATCTTCTGCTGTTGGAGCATACCTTCTGAACCACTGAATCTCGGACCAATCCCCACAACGTTGTTAAGCACGTCCATCGCAAGATTGCCATCAATAGGAAGGCTCTCTAAATAAGCCGCATCTTGTTGCTGAGCATAATCTGTGAGTGCTTGTTGTGTTGTTAGAGTGAGCAGTTTTTCCCGCATGACAGGAGTCAACCGCCCCTGACGCACATACTGCAGGATGATATTACGCCGTACATTCGCAACGTCACTGTTTTCATCCGTCGATTCTCCCGCTCCAGGACAGCCTAGCACCATGGAAAATGCAAGTAGCAGAAAAGGCCAACTAATTACCTTGATTAAGTTATTCACGTGGTATCAAACTCCTTTAGTGAATTCCAATGCACTCATCATAGGACATTCGGGTTAGTCAGGACAATTGCCCTTAATCCATCAAACTAATCTTGTTTTCAATTCGGCCCTTCCCATAGATTACGGATAGCCAAGCGAATCCCTAAATGACTGGTGAAATCCTCCTCATGATTAAAGTTTCTGAAGTACTTCAGCATTGTTCCGAAATTCATAATGTGTTGATGAATGGGAAGACGCTCACGGACGGAGAATCAGAAGGCCTCGAGAGTATTGTTAGCCAGCAATACCATGCTCACTGGATGCTTCGCCATAATGGATCTTACGACTATTCACCAGACGGTATTCAAGCCTGGGTCAATCGAATTGACGATTGGATCAGCAATCAACTGCAGGAATTGAAGGTCGAGTGCGTCAGTTCAAGTTCCCTCAACACAGAAACTCCTGGGCTGGCATTTGAACGTCTATGTAATCTTCTGTTGGATCTAAAGACGCTGGAAGACGGACAGCACGTTGAAACTGAGTTGGCTGGCAATCGTCAGGTGCGTCAACAGGAATTGGCGATTTGTATGCTACAGATTGACGACATTTCACAATCCCTACAAATCCTACTGGATGATATCTTTGCCGGCCGGAAGCGACACCGATCCTATCAACAATTTCGGATGTATAACGACCCAGAAATGAATGCCTATCTGCATCAGGCCGAGCGGCGACTGGCTGGATAAGCCAAGTGATTCGAACCGCACTCAAGTTCGATTTTTGCTAAAATGAGATTAGATTTGGTTGAAACACATGCCTCTCGATTAGCTATATGCACTCACTATCCCGCACTGCCGTTCATTACTCACTTGTTGCTGCCATTTTCTTTGGTAGCTACCTGAGTCTCGGCTATTATCAACAAGCGTTGGGACAACAAACTCCACCCAACCTCGCAGACGAGGTGAAACAGCTATCAAGCAGACGATTCATTGACCGTGAACAAGCTATGTTGAACCTGATCGATCATGGTACGGCCGTCATTCCGGAGATAGTAAAACAACTGGAACAACAGAATTTTGAAGGGATCACTCGCTCCCTACACATTCTTTCCGAGCTAACGCTTTCTGACAAACAAGGCTTTCGTGCCAACGGTGTTCCTAGACAATCACTCGAAACGCTAGCTAACTCAAATCACCTCCGAATTGCTCGACAAGCGGCTTCTGCTTTAGATCGCATAAATATTGTCCGAGAGGCGGATGCCATCCGGGGCCTAACTAAACTGGGGGCTCGCTATAATCGGGTCTACACTCGAGTCGGTGCCGACTCGAAATATGTTCAACAAATCCATCTCGACAGCGGATGGAGAGGAGAAGCCGAAGACCTCTACATGCTGCCTTGGGTGGCCTCTGCCGAGGAATTGCTGGTTGAGGAGCTAGAACTCGATGCTCAGTGGTTTGAGATTATTTCGCGAATGAGAAAACTCACTTCACTCGTAGTCAAACGTTGTCCTTTAACTGACGAGTCCGCAAAGTATATTGCCAAGCTCACATCCTTAACGAATTTGGATATCCGATATTGCCCACTGACAGACAGTGGGTTCGATTCTCTCCATCCACTTAAGAAGTTAGCCTATGTGAAGCTATACGGGACAAAGGGAACAAAGGAGGGAGCTCTGCGGCTACAGCAAGCAGTCAAGGCAGAGTTAGACTTCCGTCTGGGCGCATTTTTGGGCGTCGGCTGCCGTCAACCTCCCGCGGCCTGTTATATCGAAAGCGTGCAACCCAATACCGGAGCGTTTAAGGCAGGATTAATAGTCGGTGATATCATCACGGCTTTCGATGATCGTACGGTTAAAGACTTTAATGACCTACGTACGATCATCAGTGGGCATCGCCCAGGTGATAAATCCAAAGTATCCATTACCCGAATTGGAGTCCCTCAAACGGCGGCCTATAACAAGACGGAAGATTCCATTGTAAAAGCCCGCGTAAAACCACATATCGCCGGCGTAGTCGTAGAAGAAATCCCGGAAGACTGTGCTTTGTATAAAGCTGGTTTGCGAAAGGGGCATGTCGTTACTAATTTACACCTCGTGGAAGTTAAGACAGCGGAAGAATTCCAAAAGGTTCTTAAGGATGCACCGCTCGGCCCTGTACGGTTTGTCTATTCCAGTGACCCCAAAGAAATGGTGATTGAAGTGGAATTTGGTGAGTGGGACTAACCCCCTACACGACAAAGACTGACATCAAACATCTCTATATTGCTTCAGGAGTAAGCTCATGACTGAATTAAATCGTCGCGATTTTGCCAAAGGTACAGTCGAATCACTCGTTACCTATTCACTGTTGAGTACTCTGTTCAACAATGAGTTGTTTGGTTCGGAAATCAAACCAGTCGCAGCCCAATGGCTCAAAGACATTCATGAACTTGGACANGACCTGAAAGGAAAGAAACTTACACAACTACAGTGGAAGGCGCAATGCGAGAAACTCTTTGCTCAGGCTGACCTTAAAGACTTGATGAAATTCGTGAATTTCGGTGGCCGGATTTCATCGACACCGTTCCGCGAAAAAGGAGAACGCCCGATTCACTTCAAGTTCCCAGAAGTGGAAGGCCTCCCAACTAATTTAGTTTTTGGCCATCAGATTTTTAAGCTCAAGAAAGGACAAAGTGTTGTTCCGCACGGGCATAACAATATGGCCACCGCCTTTCTGATTATGAAGGGTGACTTCCTGGGGAAACACTATGATCGTCTTGAAGATACGGCTTCTCATATGATCATTAAGCCAACAATCGACAGTAAGTTTAAGCCGGGGGAATGCTCGACGGTCACGCAAGTCAAAGACAATGTGCACTGGTTCAAAGCGGAATCGGACGAAGGGTACATTTTCAATATTCATGTATTGGGGTTAAATGGAGGTTCCAGTGGACGTGTCTATGTAGACCCCAATGGTGAAAAGCTCAGTGGCGGGCGCATTCGTGCTCGCAAATTGGGCGCGGCAGAAGCCACTAAGCTTTATGGTTAAGGACGGCGAATGCGATCTGAGCATTGACTATTTGTCATCAGACTTTAGATAGCTCAACAAACAATTCAACCAGTCCAGTCTTACCAACCTCTCTGAGTATCATCATGAAAACACTCGAATTAAACCATGTTGCCATTCATGTCGAAGACGTAGAACGTACATGCGAATTTTACTCCAATGTCATGCAGCTACAGGCACTGCCTCGTCCTGCCTTTGATTTTCCAGGAGCGTGGTATTTGCTCGGAGAGGTTCAGGAACTGCATATCATCGGGAACCGTGATGAACAGGTAAACGGGCATCCACGCGGCAACCATTTCGCGCTCATGGTGGACGATATCGATGCCTGGGAAACGCATTTAGATGCCTTAGGTGTCGAACACTACCCCCGACGTGTGAGACCTGATGGTGCCCAACAATTATTCCTGCATGACCCTGATGGTCATACGATTGAACTCTGCGTCCCTCCTCCATCCACCGAATAACCTGAAAGCTTTGGATTTACGAATACTATGGAATTAGACATCAATGATAACGGCGTATTGATCGTTGGGGGTGCCAAAGGCATTGGCCACGCCATCGGGTTGGAATTTGCTAAAGAAGGTACTGACGTAGTACTGGCTGACATCGATCCTCAGGTCACAGAAGTGGCTTCTATAATGGCGGAAACTGCAACCGGTAGAATCTCCGGCGTCGTTCTGGATGCGACAGATTATCAAGCGGTCAAACAACTCGCCTCCAACATACAGGAGCATACCGATCGACTTAATCACATCGTGTATGCGGCTGGTGTCGGCTCTAACAAGTACGGTTTTCCATTCTGGGAGATGGAGCCTGCCGATTGGCCATTTGTCCTGGAAGTCAATCTCATGGGCGCCGTCAATGTTGCGCACGCTTTCGCCCCTCACATGCAACAATGTNGAGAAGGCTCCTTGTTATTCATTGCATCCATTGCTGCCCAAATGGGATCGCAGACCGATCCGCCATACAGTGCAGCAAAAGCGGCTATTGTTAATTTCATGCAGGTGGTGGCAAAAGACTTCGCATCCTACAACGTTCGAGCCAATGCGATTAGTCCGGGAATGATCCAAACGACTTTGAATAAGAGCGTCTGGGCAGCCTGGAACGAACGGCAGGATGAGGCTGATAAAAAGTCTTATGAAGACTGGGCAGGAGAAAAGATAAGCACGATCTGTCCACTTGGTCGCTGGCAAGAGCCTAGTGACATTGGAAAAATGGCTGTCTTCCTTGCCTCAAAAGCAGCGAAAAATGTGACTGGGCAGACGGTTAATGTCGATGGCGGCATCATCATGCACAGCTAGAGCCATGCGATAAGAATGTCGATTATTCACTCGCTGGTGGCAACACGGTTAGCCAAATTCGCTTTTGAATATCGGTGGAGTTCTTAAGCAGGTACGTAGCTTCTACGGCACCATCTTCAAAAGTCCCGCTGATAGTGATGGAGCCTGAGAACACTTGAGGTTCCCCCTTCACAACTAGTTTTACCGCCTTCGCAGAATCGCCACTGGCCTCCGATTTAACCANTTCTGCAGTAAGTCCCTCCGGCAATCCCTGAACGGNAACGTCGACAACCTTGTTAAAACCACCGCTACGAAGGACGGTCACGGGAATCTCCAGATTATCTTTGGTCTTAATAAATTCACCTTGAGCAACGGTAATCGATACTTGTGGAGTCTCCACTTTAACATCTACACGGTAAGCAAATCGAGCTCCGCCCTGCCTGTGCAAATCTCGAATACTTAACAAATAATCACCATCGGCCGGCACCTTGTAACTGAATTCGGGATCCCGTTCATTTCGACTTTTATCATCTTGAGTCGAGAGAACCTTCCCTTCAGCGTCAATGATCTGAATGAGTGGATCCGTAGGAAAACCGATCGTTCTGGCAAACGCCTTGATGGCCAATGTCGTTCCTTGCTTCTGCTCCTTCAATTTCACCACATGCGTTTCTTCACGGCTTTGCAATACGCCACTCAGACTAACCGGAGTTGCAACATCGACGGGCGCCTTTTCACTACTCTCACTCGATAACACGGCAACGTTTCCCTCGAAATTCGCCACTGCAACCGAGCCCGGAACGCCTGGGAGAGACAGATGGCCATTGGCAGACACGACTGCTTCCAACGCTGAACCATCAAAACCTGCTCCAGCCGGAGTCACCGATGTGAGTCCTGAGTTTTGGGCAAGAGGGAGACAGAAGTCTAAAAACTTACCTTTGGCTGCCGTCAGCCGGTATACGTAAGTTGAGGCGGCTGAGAAACCAATTGTCGAATTTGGTGTGGTAGGAAAAGCGAATAATCTAACCTGATACGTTCCGGATTTAGTCGCGGTAAAGGTTAATTGGGGATCGATATTTCGCTCATCATCGTTTTGAGCAACAGTAAACCCTCGATCATCAGCCAATTGAAGGATCCCGTCCATCGGCGAACCCAGCAAGGTATTCGCGGTAACGACAAGCGAGACTGTTTCACCTGCTTCCATCGCGATACCAAACACATCCACATCACCGGACTCCTTGAGACGCCCATTCATCACAGCGGGCAACGCAATCGTACTCCATTCTCCTGGTTTTGCATTTGGCTCTTTTTCCTGAAGCTCTGGAACACTGTCCACGACAAATGGAATGAGGTTACTGGCTCCTTCCGCGTCGTAGATGCGAAAATAGTACGGCCCGGCGGGAACACTATCGGCGGCCTGTATTTCAATTGAACCTGCCTCCTCTAACACGTTTACCGAAAGACCTTCCACTAATTCTCCATCGATTTTGATCGGCCAAGCAGTCCAGGATCCCGACAACGTAATCTTAGTACTGGTCCCCTGTTGAAGCCCAGCTGGATATAGCGATATTACCGTCGGAGCAGCCGCGTGGAGCAGACTGCAGGTCCCTAACGCACCCAGGACAAACGCTAACCAAAATTGAATAACTCGCATCGTCACTTTAGTCTTTCAAGGTAAATTCAGGCGTGTTCATTAAGGCCCAAAGAATATAAGAAGCAGCGTTTTTCGGCTTCTCCTGATTATCGTCAAAGATTTTCTGGCAGATCGCCAGTTCTTCCGCATCTGGTTCACGGCTGTAGCAAAGTAAGTAAATTCGCTTGATAACTTCTGCCGGTTCGGCCTTCTGATNGTCAATTATTTTTGCAATCGCATTCGAATCATTCGTGACTTTGGCGTGGAGCTCTGGTGAGTTCATTAAGTGAAGAATCTGCGTGACCGTCGAATCCGGAGTACGTTCACAAGGGGGGTCCTGATTGGGATCCGGGCGACCGAATGTGTCNAGAAAGAGGCTACTAACACGATGAGTCCAGATTTGGTTCGACCTTGAACCGTAGGGCATCGCTGAAAAGCTGTTAGGCATTTCAGTGATGTCCGAAATCGCATCAAGCAGTACTTCAGCTCGTAGACGAACACGATAGTGCCGAGAATAATTCCGAGTGTCAGCTAAATTACGATCGGTTGGTTCTGAACTGAGTGAATAAACATATGACTTCGCAATGACTCCAATAAGTTTCTTAATGTTGTATTCATTGTCGGCGAAGTACTGCCCAAGTGCTTCGAGTAAAGGTTCGTTAGTGGCAGGATTCGTGGCTCGCAAGTCATCGACCGGCTCGACTAAACCTCGCCCCATCATGTCGGCCCAAACTCGATTCGCCATCACTTTACCAAAGTACTCATTGTCTGAAGCAACCATCCAGTCAGCCAGCTTACCTCGCATCGAGTAATCACTTTGCAATTCTTCTTCGGTGAATTCAATGGCACCGTAGAGTGGTTTGGGAGAAAGCACTTCACCGGTGAGTGGGTGCGACACACTCCCGCTTTTGGCTTCCATGATTACTTCTTCGCTTCCTGAGATGGGTGGCGAAAGCCCTGTCCCTTTTCTTCCGACTCGAGCGAAAAACGCTGCGAAGGAATAGAAATCCTCTTGGCTCCATCGTTCAAATGGGTGGTGATGACATTTGGCACAGTCTAAACGTATCCCAAGGAAAAGTTGACTGACAAGCGTGGTCACTTCATCAGGTGATCGGCGGTCTCGAAACAGTGTCGATGCTCCGTTTCTGAAGGTTGACCCTTCTGCAGTAACCAGCCCTCGCACAAATTCATCATAAGGTCGGTTTTCCCGAAAGGCTTCCCTAATCCAGTTGTCATAGTTAAGGACTGCTTTGATTCCAACGCGATAGGGGTTTGGCCGCAGGAGGTCCGTCCATTTATTCGCCCAGTGATCAGCATATTCCGGCTGTTCGAGGAGCCAGTCCACCAACTTGTCCAGTTTTTCAGGGTGAGTATCACTTATATATTGTTGAGTTTCTTCGGGAGTGGGCAAGCGGCCGATGATGTCGATGTAGAGACGGCGAACGATTTTCGAGTCGCTAGCTGGTTGTGAGGCTGTGATGCCAAGCAGTTGCAACTTATCCCAAACTTTTGAGTCAATGAAATTTTTACGAGGCAATTCGGTGTAGTATTCATCCGGCACTTCACCTTCCAGCGGGATCAAAACTCGGCAAGTTGCAATCGCGCCCATAAACCTGGCCATGATTGTTGCTTCTCCTGGAATTGGCCCAGACTTAATCACTCCCTCATCGGTGACACCCACTACTACGCTTTCATTGGATTGAAATGCACTCTGTCCGGTAACATCTCTTTGTGTTCCATCGGAATATGACGCGATCACAACCAATTGCTGTGTTTCACTGGGGACCATCACTCGATCTGTCGGGAATATCTCAACGCTCTCCAAGACAGGTTCTTGATCGATACTGCGTGGAGCTCCTGTTTCAATCCAGCGTTTGATCGTCTGATAGTCGTGGCTGTCATCCGGCAGACGTATTCCTCCGCCATGAGGCACATGACCTGCCCCTTTCTTGAGTAACAGACTTTCTTTGGGAGAGGCTGGGAAGATTCGACGTCCACGAGCTTCTCTGGTCAGAGCGTTAAAATCAAAGTCTGAGTCAAACCCCAAGAGCGACAACTGAAATCCATTTTGTCCCCGAGCTTTTCCGTGACAAGGTCCGGTACTACATCCCCGTGCAGCTAGAATCGGCTGTATATGCAACTCAAAACTCACCGGCCCATCCAGCTCAAAATCGGTGACACCCACTCTAATCTGTTTTTGGATTTCTCCGATTTGGACGGTAATCGTCGTATTTCCATTCCCTCTTGGATGCAAAACGCCATCGGAACCGACTTCAACGATATCTGAATTAGCTATGTCATAAGTGACATCTGTCGTAACTTCCCGGCTTCCCTTCTCGGTATGCAGAACTGCTACGAGCCTTTGCAAATCCGTACTGTATCGCAATGCGACATCTGTTGGGAATACCTCCAGATCGTCCGCCAGAAGGGAATCGGTGACACCCACTGTAAGAAACACCAAAAGTAGGCTGAGCCTATAAAACACAATTAAATCTCCGAAAAACAACAGGTCTGATTGTCTACTCATTCTACCAAAAACGGTGACCCCCACTCGCTCAACTTCCTACAATTCATGGTTAGAATCAGGTGCCACCCACATTTACAGACTCCTATTTGTTTCAAATTGGCTTTCGACATTCATTCACAATTTGAATTACTATAATATGCTATCTAATTATTGCACTAATGGATTTGAGACATGAATCAGACGGACCCCGATTTCGACATTATTCCTCAATACGATTCAATCGAAGAGATTGACAGGGAATTGAAATTTTTCCCAGCAGATGTCAATGTCGCCAAGACACTTTCGAAACAGCAGGTACAGAATTACAACGAAGAGGGTTATATCTCTAATCTTGACGTGTTTGACGCTGAAGAAGCCGCGGATTTACGGGCTTATTTTGACGAGTTACTCGCCGATGTAATATCCTCTGGAGGTGATAGCTATTCCATCAGTACGGCTCACTTCAAACACGCTAGAGTGTATGACCTACTGAAGCATCCGACAATCGTTAGTTACGTAAAAGATATACTTGGAGAGAACGTTATAGGCTGGGGGACCCACTTCTTTTGCAAAATGCCCCATGACGGCAAAGCTGTATCCTGGCATCAGGATGCCAGCTATTGGCCGCTCACTCCATCCAAAACCACCACAGTGTGGCTGGCGATAGATGATGCCGACACTGAAAACGCATGTATGCGTTTTATCCCTCAGTCTCATTTACATGGCCATCTTGAATGGACCGAAAGTAGTTTAGAAGAGAATAATGTGCTGAATCAGACCGTTGAAGATGCGTTGGCATATGGTTCTGCCCCTGTCGACAATGCCTTACAGGCAGGCCAAATGTCCATTCATAGCGACCTCTTGTTACACGGCAGTAATGCCAACGATTCTGATCGTCGCCGATGCGGACTAACTCTTAGGTACTGCTCCGCAGATGTACATGCATACATGGATTGGAATCTAAAAGGAGTCGTTGTAGCAGGTGAAGCTAACAGTAGAATCTGGCCAGGTGCGTTACGACCTTCATAAAAAAAGAGCGAGTTTAAAGACTCGCTCTTTTTCTAATTAATCTCTTACGATTTGAAAGACTATTCGTCTTCGTTACTCTCATCCTGAGGGGTTACAGGCGTGGTAGGCACTGCATCCTGCTCTTCCGGAATCGGTGCTGGTTCTGGTGCTGGCTCTGGTTCAGCTTGCTGAGCAGTAAGTTGAGCAACAGCTTCATCGACCTGGCTCTTAACTTCAGTAGTTAAGTCGGCAAAAGCCTGTTCCAAATCAGCTTTCGTTGTTGCTATGACGCTTTGATTATCTGTAGCTAGTTTCTTTGCTAAATTGGCAGCAAACTCGTCGTTTTGTTTAGCAAGAGCTTTTGCTAGTTCGTCAACTTTCTCTGCTAACCCTGTTGCGCTAGTCTTCGTCAAATCTGCGATCATTTTCTCGTTTGCCCGAGCCTGTTCTTTGGAAGCGAGCTCAAATTCATCATTGAGTTTCTTAAAGGCGGCGACAAGTCGCTTACGTGCTCGGGTGTTTTCCTGAGCTAGTTTTGTCATCGCATCTTCGTGAGCCAAATTAAGTTCCTTCTTAAACTTTGCATTAGCTTCTGCGATGGCGTTACCTTGCTCGGTTATTACCTTGACTGCAGCAGCGTGCTGCTTTGACAATTCTACCGCTCGGCTATTGGCATCAGCTGATAACTGAGCAGCCAAAGCTTTGGCATTAGCAGTTAGCCGCTGTTGATGCGTTTTAGCCTGATTCTGCAGCTTTTTACTTTCAGCTGCAACTTTTGCTTCAGTGGCTTTTCGAAGTGTTTCAGTAGCGACTGCAACATCTTCGTCTAACTTGTCGGATAGCTCGGAATACAATTCGCCTTTAAGTTCCTGCTTGAGTTGCTCACGCTGGTACTCTTTGGCCCGACGAAATAGTAAAGGCTTCTTAAATATCGGATCCTTCTTCGACTTCGACTGTGCCGAAACAAAATCCACTGTAAGAACAGACAAGCCACAAACAATGGCTAACACAAAACGCGAATTAATCATTTTACCAATCTCCTGCATACTTCCTCATTAAAGGAATCGGCACACTCAATCCATGGTGACCGTTAAATATCCCCAAAACGACGGTAAATAGCTTAGTTTATCTATTTTAACCGGTATCTCGTGAATTAGGCAATTCTAAATTCCAATTACGTGTCGCCAATCGGTCAATGTGGGAATCAGTATTCCACAATACCGGCATAATCGTTACTATCTGACCCTATTCCGATACTTAGCCACACGGACTATTAATTGGGTTAAAACGTTGTACTTTAGACATCTTGGCACCATAATCGCTTTGACGATTCTGTTTATTGGCTCTTCCTTAAGTGGCCAGGACACTGATCTTCCAGAATTAACTATTCAGAATGCTGCCCCGCAGACAATCGATCTAGCTCCATCAGAAGCAGAATTGACGGAGTCTATTCTGTCGCTGGAAAATGATAACGACAATATTGATGATGAAACAGTGGATACCGTCGAAGGCGATAACGCCGTAAATACAACGACCTCTACCGACGTTTCTGAAGAATATGCTCAACCTACACGCCTACGTGACATCGATTTAGATCTATTCGAAAATCGTCTTAAACTCTTTCGTGGGTATGAACAATGGGACACGGATCAAGTAGGCCGCTGGGCTCGCGTAGATTACCTCATATCCTGGCGACGCGGAACCAATTCTCCAGTCTTGGCGACGACCAGTGAACTTGGGACGCCTATTGAAAACGCTGGTGTGAATGGACTTCCTTCAACATCAAATTTGATGGGAAGCAATACGCTCAACGATGAATCCACTCCTGGGATTCGCGTCGATTTTGGAAAATGGCTCCCAGGTACAGACGCGGCGTTAGGAGCCCGGTTTTACTCCATGTTCGATGCTGGTTCGACTCACTCCTTTGATGAGGGAATTGTTACTCGGCCATTTTTTAACGTTGATGCTGGTGAAGCACAGTCTTTACCTATTAATTACCCTGGTAGCGAAGCCGGAGCGTTGACCATTAGCTCTGCAGCCAAGATGCTTGGCACAGATGTTTACATCATGCGACCTTGGAGAAGCAGTGGCATCGCTCGAGTCAATTTCATCGCCGGCTATCAATTCAGTCGCTTCGACGAGTCTATCAGCATCTCAAGTGACTCGACTAACCTTGACGGCCGAAACAACATCCCAATTGGTACTCAGCTTGAAGTCACTGATTCCTTTCGAACCAAAAACGTATTCCACGGTGGTTTGCTCGGGCTATCTTCTGACATTGACGGTGGAGATTACACTATTTCCTTTTTGGCAAAAGTAGGGATTGGGGGAGTTGATCACACGGTCATAACAAGCGGATCATCAATTATCACTGATCCGGGTGGGGGAACAAATTCACTTGATGGCTTGATGGTGCGAGATAGCAATCGAGGAGAGTTCACACGTAATCGATTTACGGCCATACCTGAATTCAGTGTACGCTACACTAAACATTTGAATGATGCGTTAGACTTCTCATTAGGCTATTCAATCATTTATTGGGGACATGCTGTACAACCTGGTAATCAAATCAATACCAATGTCGATATAACCAACACGACAGGCCAGCCGACGATGCCATTTGAAATCGACCATTACTGGGCTCAATCATTGAATATGGGTGTCACCTTTCGTTATTGACCACTTTTGAGTTGACTAGAGTCGTATTTGATTCGCTTTACCAGACTTAGTTTGGATGGTAAACGTACCTAGCAGTTCTCATGCCGTGTAGACACCTTTTCTTTTTCTCAACTGCAGTCTGGGATAATAATTCCGGGCTTCCTGCAAACAGGCGATAGCTCTCTTCAAAAGTCCTGGCCGTTTTTCGCCAACGGTCTGGCTCGACACCTAACCTAACTAGCAGTTTCTCGGCCGTCGCAGTAGTAGAAGACTTACCAAGTCGTTTACGTCTAGACACATAATCTAAGACCTTTAAATATTTGTGCCTGCCAAACGGCAAAAACTGTTCACAAACCAACACATTCGTAACCAACTTAGGACTGGGCTGATTTTCTACGTCTTCCTTAAGCATTCCCTGTCCTTCGAGCTTGTCAGAATCCATCAAATGCTCCATTGAATGGCCAGATGCAAGATGTACAAGCTTTAGTCGCTTCACCAAGCTGGTGTACTGGGAATACTCAGGTAGCTCCACAATATTGGCACGAAGTGGATTTAACTCGACGTATATAGTAGCTGCTAATATGGATGCAGTGTCGAGAAGTTTTTGACAATGGAATCGCCCCTCCCAAAACCGTCCTTTCTTATCTTCCACTTTGTTTGCTCTTCGGGCGATAGCTTCCTCCCATCTCGCCATAAAGATTGAGATGTCTGTTAGTAAATACTTTCGCCGATGCAATTCATCAAGATCTGAAAGTAACTCCCGAACTCGCTCCGCATCAGCCTCTTCTGGCAAGGCTTGAAGGCATTGAAAACCAGGGTACAAACGTACAAGACGCTTCGCGATTTCTACATCGTCCATGTTCTCAAGTAGATCCGGACGGTTACGAAGAATGGAATGGGTGTGGTTGTCCATGACAGCATACGCACAAATCTCGATGAGCATTACATCCGTTAACGACTGAAACCATTCTTCGATCCATCTCTTACGTTGGTGGTTAGAGTGACCGGTCTGATAATCATCCCCCAGAAGAAATGCCTGACGCACACATCGCGTCGTGACATGGTATACACCAACCTGTTGCCGATTAAATACATCTTTACGCCTTAGGACCATTATTCAATTCCTTTTGAAAAGTAGAAAACACATCTCCCTACAAATAGAGTTGCGCTAATCCCCCAAAAGGCGCCCTGAAAAATTAAAAAGCGTTGTCAGCATTTGTCATGAGTGACACCATATCTTTTGACAAATATTGTCACTAATGCCTCACAACCTCCTCGATCTTGAATCCTCGTATTCACTTAGCTTGCAGTGAAAAAAGAGCCGTGTTCCTTGTGTCACTCAATAAAACTAACTCAAATCATCGGTGACAAAGCAACACCGTGATGTTCAACGAAGAACTCGAATCGGTGACACCCATCTCTGAGAATCAAATAGGTGAAATCAAATAGGTGACACCCAACTTTTGATTACATCAATTGAAAGGAGATTAATGGGTGGCACTCGATTAAGTCTAAGAGCGTGAGCTTCGAGTGGGTGTCACCGATTAAAGAATTGGGCCAGAGTATCGATCGTTTCTTCGATTTGACTATCTGCACGCCAGTCGGATTCTAAGGTCAACTCACCTTCCCCCGAATCCGCTCCGATGATTTTGTCTCTCAACGATTCATAATTCGAAGTATCAGCCAAATCGTACAAGGTCAAATTGATCGTCTCAACTAATTGATTCTGTTCATCGACTATCATTACATCACGCAGTTGAGCTCCCCATTCCACCCAGACATCAGAATCGCCATCGTTGTCAGCATCAACATCCTGTAACCAGGGAATATCTCGCCCAGAAGTAAACGATGAATTGCCAGATTCACGGCCTGCCAAGTTAACTCCGATGATCTCAACTCCGAGGTCACCGAAATTTGTATCCAATTCAGTTTGTAGAGTATCTAAATGGCCAAATTGATTTGAACAATAATTACACGTGGCTAAACCAAAATAATAGACCGAAATATTCCCATTCAGATCTCTTGGTGACACACTCGTGTTAAAAGAATCTGACGTGGTATTGGTATCCACTAACATGAATTCTGGAACTTGATTCAATTCAGAACCATCGTCTCCATCTACCGAATCATCATCGCCATTATCCCCAGTGTCATCGGCGTCCACGACTACGGTGAAATTTGCATCTTGAGGATTGTCGGCCAAGACGATAAGCGGTGTATCTTCATGCCCTGCTACATGCCGTAGATCATTATCCGATTCCCAAGAAAGCACGCCTCGTTGCGTGTCGCCATCTACATCTGTAACATCAATAACTAAAGAATGACTTATTCCATCCCACGTCACTTGGGTGTCATCATACGCTGACCACTCCGGCCCAATGGCTATCCAGGATTCTGCAATTTCATCGCCAAAGCTGGCCACCATTGTTGGTTCTGCCGGCTTATTGAAAAAGTCTAGTAGCGAAAGGGATTGGGCTTCTCGACCTTTCTCTGTAAAGTTAGCTTCACCAATTGACTCACCATATCCGAGTGTGACACTAAACGAATTACTATCAAAGGTGATATCCGGACTGGCTCCTACAAATCCGCCATCTACCAAATAACGCGGTTGGGTCTGAGTGACCGTATAATCTCCGGCTTTAAGGTCTGAGAATTCATAGCGTCCACTCAAATCAGTATGCATTTGTGCACTAACATCATTACCATCCACATCCGTTCCACTCAGCGTAACTTGAATACCTCCAAGGACAAGCTCGTCGGAATCGAAGACTCCATCTGCATCAGCATCGATGTAGACGAGCCCTGACAAACCACCTGGTAAGTAATCGCTGATGGACAATGTAACAATAGCATCATCCGTTAAACCGTCTTCGTCGGTAATCGTGTAACTGAATGTATCTTCACCAGAGAAACCTGCAGGAGGCGAATAAACCAATTGGCTTCCGGAATTAACGATTTGAACCGAACCTCCTTCGGCAGTAGCCGTCACCGACGTCACCGTCAAAACTTCGGCTGGATCTGGCGCGGAGGTGTCGTTATCTAACACATCTAATTCATCGCCCACAGAATCAACAATAACGGTATAGTTATCATCATTAGCTGTAGGAGCATCCGGGACATTGACTACCGTCACAATGACATTAGCCTGACTGGATCCACCGTTACCATCCGAGAGGGTATAGGTGAAAGATTCGTTCCCAATGTAATCCGGAGCGGGTGAATATAAGAGGTTATTGTTATCTGAACTTATCGTTACAACACCTCCGTTTGTCGGAGTAGAAACAGCAACTATCGACAGCGTTTCACCTTCATCCGGTTGGCTTGTGTCATTGGCCAAAACATCCAATTCCACGTCTATAGTATCTTCATCAACTGTAAATGTATCTCCAGCGGCACCCGGAGGATCATTCACCGCCTGAACATTCACCGTTACATTGCCAGTCGCTTGTCCACCATTACTATCTTCGATGGTGTAGGTGAAGGTATCAGTTCCAACAAAATCCGTGTCGGGCGTATATAAAACATGAAGACCATTCCCCGATATTGAAACAGCACCTGCTTCGGCTCCTTGAGTTACGGCAACAATCTGAAGCGTTTCTCCAGTATCCGGTGCTATAGAGTCGTTACTCATCAGATCAAGTAAAATATTAACGTCATCTTCGTTCACCGAACTGATAATGTCTTCATTCGCTATAGGAGGATCCTGAACAGGAAATACCTGAACGGTTACGGTCGCTTGAGAACTACCCGATTGATCTCCAGCAGTATAGGTAAAGACATCTTCACCAAAGAAATCTGCAGCGGGTGTATATTCCACAGTTTTTCCATCAGTGGCAATCGTAACAGTACCGCCGTTTGAGGGAGTAGAGACCGATGAAATAGTAAGTGAATCAGCCGAATCACCATCATTGGCGAGTACATTCAACGTATGGCCGGCGGTATCTTCATCAAAGTTATAAGCATCATCTGTAGGACTAAATCCGAGCCCTACTTGAAACTCCGCCGAGTTATAGATTATTAAATCGGAATCCACTGCGCTATTGATACCGAAGAGCAACGTGTCCGTATGAGGGCTATTGTCCGCAGCATCTGCCGAGATCGTAGCATTCCCAGCAGTAACAGCTCGCATTGGAACGCTGAAGACTAAAAACTCTCCCCCTCCAAGCTCGTTAAAGCCCCCGGTTCCCCCCGCTTCATCAATTATATTATCCTCAGAGGTGGCTCCCGTATGTACATTGGGAAAAGCTGTTCCGTAAGTTAGAGGACCTGTGACTTCAACTCGATTATCACTCCAAACCACATCTAAATAAGCTGCAAATGCTCCTCGCGGTGTCTCTCTTAAATCCTCTACTAACACACGCAATACAAAATCATCTCCAACTGTGACTGATGAAACCTCATTACCATCGGTGTCAGTCAACTCCAGACTATACTCGACCAAGGCATCACCATCGACATCTAGGCTGGCGACGAGATCTCGCGTATTTCCTGCAATATCTGTTGCCCGCACAGTAAACGTGTTTTGTCCAAGTTGATTAGCATTAGGACGCCATTGCAAGAATCCTGTTGTTGGATGGACTGTCAGCCCTTCTGGACCGTCAATTACTTCATACCCAAACCCACTATCACCTTCTTCTGCATTATTGACGTTAAAAGAATAATCTTGAGCAAGGGTGATTGTTTCTGTTAAACCCGCGTCAAAAGCACCAACTAATGAGTCGATTGTGATTGATAATGGTGCCGACGGTAAACTCTCAACCCCCTCGGAGATCTGTGTAGCCGTAATTTCTAAATCGCCATCATCAAGACGGAGATTTCCTGCAGTCGTTATCTCAACTTGATTAGCAGAAGCCGTTGCTGACCCAATCTCATTTGTGCCAGCAAACAAGCGAACCAATGCTCCGTCTTCTACACCAGACACGCTGAAAGATAAAGCTGTCAGTAATGAGACATTATTGTGGTTAGTAATATTGTCCGAGCTATCGCTACCTGAATCACTGCTTGCAATTAAATCAACACTTACCGGTGCTTCGACAATTCGGTTTCCAAAATCAGCCGATGTCAACTGTTGCCCAACTGACAAATCCAAATTGATATGTGGGGGATCACTCGGTGTGATTTGTTTGTATGGGTCTGGAGTAACTTGCTTCAACTCATGTAAACCCATGGGCAAGCGAAGAAAGTACGTACCATCTGAAGCTGTTTGCACAGAAAACTCATCAGCATCCAATACATTATCACCATCGGCATCACTGTAAACAGTGAATCCGGCTAAACCCGATTCTGTACCTGCATCGAAATTCCCATCTTCGTCGGCATCGATATAAACACGACCACTAACTGAAGCATCAGCAATGACATCGGTGAAAGCGACTAGCTGACTTCCCGATGCCACTGGCAAATCCGAAAATGCTCCGCCAAAGTTCTGCCGGCCTAAACTTGCAATAGCATCTGCCGAAGCCATGTCCAAGATATTTGCAAATACAGTAAAGCCACCATTTTGAGCATCGAGATTAGCACTATTATCAGCTAAATTTACAAACCATTGGCTTGTGGCACTATCCGGATCACCACCAAGTTTGGCCATGGCCACAGTTCCACGTGTATTGGATATATCGAATTCATTGACGACAGGAGAATCTGTAGGTACAGGTGAAAATTGACTTGTGGCAGTCATTGTAGTCGTTGGAGTGGTAAAGCCTCCGCCTTGAATCACAAATCCGGGTACAGATCTGTGAATGATCGAATCCTGATAATCGCCATCAGATACATAGTTGAGAAAGTTCGTTACCGTGTTGGGAGCTGCTTCTGGTAACATTTCAAAGATGAGCGTACCGTAATTACTGTTTAACGCGATTACATCAGCTGAGCCATATGTTAGGACGATTCGATCATTATCATGAATTTCATAGGCGTCGTAAGAATGAACGGGCGTACCGTTTACATACATTCTGAGAGCGTTCGTTTGGTCCGTAGTATTCCCCATCAACTCCGACGTTGAAAACGTAGCAGCTGCGTTGTTCCCAGCATCCCCTGCTGACGTCCGCCAAGTTTCAAAGATGTCACCTAGTGTCACATATTCGGTGGGAGTATCAGTCTCGCTATCTCCATTAATATCAGCCGGCGAAATGGTAACCGTACTTCCTGCAGCCGACGTTCGTACGAATGCAGAGTCTTCTCCTGAGGTGACTCCCAAATTGGCGGGTAAATCTACCAACGAACCATTGGTATAAATCAGCACATCGGCTGTAATCGTGTCACCTAAATCATGGCCTGGTGCAGCTCCATGCGGTGTATCAGTGACCCCATAGAGCAGTTGCCGAGATTCAAGTCTCTCTAATGACAAGCCCTGAAGAAATTTCTGCCGTCGCTGACTCTGCTGCCGCCGAACCTTGGTGCCACTAAATAACCCNCGCCACATAATACCCAAATCTCCCAAATTATCTATACGCTCACTTTATCTTAGCAAGAAATGTAGCGTTCTCTAATCTGTTCCTCGCAAGCCCCGACGTATAGACTAACCACTCAAGACAAATCAATCAGTCATTTGGTAAGGTTTTTTAAGCGTAAAACGTATGTCAACCCAAGACTTTTAAGGACTGTGAAGAATCCTAAAAAACAGCATTTCACACAACCCTAATCTTGGTTTCCCACAGTTTTTAAGCCCTCTAAAGAAAATATCGACCAATCAGTGCCACCCACTCGCATAGAGTACTTGAATTCGTAAAAACAGCTGGTTTAAGACCGCATTGTGTAGCTACGCTATTTATTACACATCTAAACGGAAAGAACGGCGAAAAAAGAAAATTGACACCCACACCTTTTTTGGTCTCTTACGCAATAAATCCACACTAAATCGGACGGTTCTCCATGCTTCAAAACAGCGTCTAATGGCACTAAATCAAGTAGAAGACCGAAATAAGAGTGGGTGGCACTTATTTAAGCTGCACTTATTTATGCTAGGAACGGTAGAATTCGTGGCATTCGTCACAGGCTTTGGTGATTTCTCCCACTGCTTTGCTTGCTCTGTCGGCGTCATTCAACTTCACAGCATCCACGATCTCACGCCCCGCTGCCTTCATTCGATTCGAGAAGCTCATGTAATCTTCGTCTTCTCCGTCTTCCATTTCCGGCTTCATTAAGATCTCAGCCATAGCAGCAACCATCTCCGCCTCATGCATCACCGATTCCACATTGTCCTCGAAAGCTCCAGCATCCGATGTCTGAGGCTTCAACCTCTCCTCTAAAGCAATCTCCAATCGCTGCATGATTGGAGCTCGGTCCATCAACTTACCCCAGGTAAAATCATCAGGATTCGGCTTCAAATCAGGAGACGCTCCTCCCACTAAATCCTCTAAATCCGCTTTACGCAGTTTAGATTCGTTATAGGAGGCATCCGTCCCGACCTTGCAGTTGGCAGCCACCTTCCCAAATGCATCGCGAGCTCCCAATGACTGCTGCTTCCAACGCACATCACCATCGTATTCGGCAATCACACCAAACATCGCCGCTAAGGTTGAAAAGTGCAGCCGCGCAAATTGATAATCGCCCCCCTTAAATTTCCCTGGAATCCCGACGACTTTATCAATCTCAAGCTTTGTCGCCTTAATCTCATCTTCCAAAGTCGTATTGGAAATCAAACTCGCCCATTCACCAGTCACGCTCGGACCGCCACTATTACCGCCTGTGGGATTTACGGGATTAGCCCCAGCCGTATTCATCGGCGCCGTGTTGATCTGCCTTGGACCATTCAGCCGAGCTTGTGGGTTGTCAAAAAAGATGTTTTTAAGATCCTGCCGATTCTTGAAATCCGGCAACTTCNCCCGCTTTACCTGCTGCTTGCCCTGAGCATAAAGCCAAACCGATGGCAGGATGAAAGCAATCACCAAAATCCAAGTTATCGATCTTGTTCGTTTCATTCGTTTCAGTCTCATTCAAACCTCGTTGCCACTCTTATGCATTATTAGAGCTAACTACTCTAAGAACAAGTGACTCATCCTACGATTCGCGCTATCATAATAACTAACACGTATATTACTCCACCCCACACAAACGTTACCAACCTCGCAACTCTCGACGATCTTCTATTTCCCAACTATGAATAAATCAACTTCACATCGACGGGAGTTTCTCAAAGGAAGAGCCGCACAAAAGGCGTTTCAAAATCAAATCTCCGCGACTCCATCAACTGGCTCGCCGAATCCATCAGCCAACTCAAATACGTACCTGCTGCATATCACTCGCAAAGCAATGGCTTGTGATTTCCAAGTATTTCTCAATGCCGGTGAACATGATCACGCAACTGAAGCCACAGTCGAAGCGTTAGATCTCGTCGAAGAAATTGAAGACATCCTCTCCATCTATCGCTCTCACTCCAGTGCCTCTCAACTAAATCAGCTCGGAGCCCGACAGCCAGTTATGGTTCACCCCACTCTCTATCAATTGCTTCAACAGTCCAAANAACTTTGGAAAGCCACCAACGGCGCCTTCGACATTACCTCCTCCACACTTTCCAAACTCTGGGGGTTCTATCAAAAAGACCACCGCGTACCATCCCAAAACGAAATCGAATCCACACTCCAGCAAATCGGTTCGCAACATCTAGTTCTACACAATGACGGCTCTGTCACTTTCGACTGTCCGGAACTCCAAATCAACCTTGGCAGTATTGGAAAAGGGTACGCTCTTGACCGTTGTCACCAACACTTTGTTGCTCATAACATCAGCAACTATCTGATCCACGGCGGATTAAGCTCGGTTCTGGCTCGCGGACAACGTATTAACCAATCCCAGGCGAATCTCGGATGGCAAATCGGACTCCGCCATCCGCTCGTACCTGAGCAATATCTAGCACATCTCTGGCTGGACTCCGTGGCGGCAGGAACATCTGGAGATGCCAATCAGTTCTTCTACCATCAGGGAAAGCGATTCGGACACGTGCTGGACCCCAGAACTGGATACCCCGTAGAAAAAGTACTCTCTGCGACGGCAATTTGTAATACCGCCGCCGAAGCTGACGCACTAGCAACCGCTTTCTACGTCATGGGACCAACAGCAACCGCTGAATACTGCCAAGACAACGAATGCGGATTCTTAATCGTCGAACAGGGCAAACTAAATCGATCGACAATCATCCATGCCAAGGGGCTAAAGACTCATCAAATCGAACTCATTGACCCGTCAGCAGAACTAGTTTATTACGACTAAACCTTTTCCGATTGCACTGTCAACAACATCACTAGAGACCACGCTAACGCAATCGGAACAATACTTCATCATTGGCCAGCAACGCCTTGGAGTCCGGCGATTGCAATTCCACTTCCATCAATTCCGCAAGCCGAATATTCGCATTCTTAGCCATCAAGGGATCAGATGCTTTCTTCGCCAAAGCCTGCCAGCACTGCGGGCTCCACTTTAGCGTCGCAACAATGGACTCCACTGAATCCCGCTGTGTCACTTGATAGACCTTGGTGATCAGGCGAAGCCGAGTCCTCTGTTCTGTCGAAAGAGTGGAGTAATCCACGTTATCTAGCACACCCACCAGTGGACGACCAAATGCTCGTAACTGACGGTCCGCATGCTGTCGCACCGAATAAGATTTCTCGTCCAGCATGGCAACCAATTCACGCACTTTGTTCAGATCCACCTGAACTGGCGTCAAACTCAATCGCGACAAACCTGCCAGTGACTCTTCAAACAACAGCGAAACATGGGTTCGCGGACAGAGCCTATTCATCAGCCGAATCAATTGCTGTCGATCCTCCATCGGCATCCTCATCAAAACCAACCACAATCGTTGACCAGAATACTCTAACTGCTCACCAGCTCGCTGTAACTTTACTCTGATGGGCGAATTTCCAGTTTGTCGTAACTGAATAAAATCACCATCCTGCTCACACCGAATTGCAAATGTACCACTCAGATCATATTCCAAATAAAGAGTTTGCTCCGGTAGTATCATGGCATACTTAAGACGGTACTGTCCTGGTACGGTCCGGACTACTAAGTGTTCCTGAGCGTCATGTTCATCATGGTACAAGGTTAACGACCGACTTTGAGTGCGACGGATATCCTTGGCCAAAATACGCCCGTCATAGATACCAAACTTCAGCCACGCCGATTTAACAATAAAGGGAGTCAGCGACTCTGGTGAGTTTGCCAACTTTGGCTCTGCCTGTGAATGCACTGCCTGTTGGCCAACGACACTGCCCAACAACAGAGCGGCGAACATAATGCCATTGCGACTTAAAACAACTCCTCGTGCGTACACCACAAGCCTCCTCCCAGCTCCAACTTGAAGCCCCCCGGTAAGAATTAGTGATGCTCAGGTCAACAAGGAATCGCGCACAAAAAAAGAACCCTGAGCTTGCAAAGTGTAAGCAAAGAGTTCTTCTATTTGAATATCAATTCAAAACTAGCAACTGCCGCTAGCGGGACAATCGCTCTAAGGCACGATGAATGTGCTCCATTTCTTGATTGAGATGATGCAGTTGCTCCTCAAGATGACGTACTTTATGTAGCAACTCTTCTCTACCAATCTCTTCGTGCCTTTCTTCATGTTCATCATGTCGGTCTTCATGAGCATGTTCTTCACGATGTAAGCCTCGACTGATTTCCTCCGCAATGTCAATCGCGTGACGGGCAACATCGTTAAACCCGCCTGCTTGTAGATGCTCAATCGCGATATGCAGATGCTCTAATCGCTCCTCAAGATTCCCATTCCCCTGTCTTCGTCGGTCATGCTCCGAATCGTGATGCTCTACCCGCTCTCCAGCATGCTCCCGGCGATCCTCGCCACGAAGCGTCGCTTCAACTTCACGAAGCTTGTGGAATAAGTTTTCCTGATGCTCAGCTAACTCAGCTACCTGATCTTCGTTTCCACGTTCACGAGCCTCTTCCAGACGTCGCTCGCCTTGCTTCAACTGTTGCACCAACACCTGATGGAAATATTCAAGCTTTTTACGTTCCTGAACTTCACCGTGTTCTCGATCCTGATGCTCTTCAAGATCCGCATGACGTTCCCGTTCTTGATTTCGAACCTGAGCTTCCTCTATGTGCTCGAGCTTCTGAATCAACTCCCGCATGTGCCCTTCAAGCTCACTCGCTTTATCTTCATTCCCCTCTTCGCGAGCGGCTGCGAATAATCCTTCAAGTTTTCCTAATTCTTTACGTATACCATTGGCATGTTCCTCAAGCTTTCTGGCTTCCTGATGCCCGGCTTCCTGCTCATGCTTTCTATCCTGGTCGCGTTTTNCCTCTGCTTCACGTCCATCGGCATTTAATTCGCCGGCGAGATGCTTCAGCTTTACCATCAATTCTTCAATATGATTTCCTAACTCCCGCGCCTTTTCTTCTTGCCCTTCCCTACGAGCAATCTGCCACTGTTCCTTTAATCGCTCAATCTCTAGGCGAATCTCTCGCACATGAGCCTGCAATTCCCCACGTTCGGCGTCTACATGTCGCTTCTCATCATGTCGCTTCTCATCATGTCGCTTCTCATCATGTCGCTTCTCACCGTCGCCATGCACAGCACGGTCGACTTCACGCAACTCGAGATGGAGTTCTTCGAGATACTGGCCCAGTTCCCGCAAGTCCCCTTCTTTGCCTGCAGCTTTAGCATCTTCAAACTGTGCTCGTACTCGTTTAATCTCTGCGTGTAATTCTTTCGCATGAGCTTCTAGCTCTTCGCGGTGAACATCCTGTTCTAATTCCCTGCGATCGCCATCACGCTCCTGAGGAACGTCTTTTTCTCGTTGCGCAAACGGATCGACGGGACCGTCCTGAGCGGAACTCAGACCAACCACCAAACCTCCAAATACACAGCAAACTAAAACAGATGCGAGATATCGTTTCATGACTTTCGCCCTTTGAACAAATTTTAAATGCGAGTAACAAATATAAAAACTGCTATGCTGAGCATATACGCAATATAGGTAGGCTGCAACGACCAGTCGACCTTAGGTCGCGAGTCGGTAAAGCCTAATCCCACCACCAAGTCCTACCGTGCAGAGTCGAATTTCGATTGCCAAGATACTCAGCATTCAAAATACCGTAATCATCACTCTTTAGATTCTCTGACGTGACTACTGGCCGAGGGTCGATCACCACACCTCCACTAATCGCCGCAATTACGACTCTGTCTTTGGTAACACGATGGCTAATCACAGACTCGATGGTGGTTGGAGCTGGCGCACGCTTGATTTGATAACCATATGACTTCGTATAGAATTCCGGATTCCAGCGGATTCTTTGATCCAAATTCTGTGACTTAATCAACATCGAGATGATCGCCAAATCAAATATGTTTCTCAATTCGTGATACACCGGATACCGTTCGGCAAGCATCTCATAATTTCTAGTGAACTCCGACGCAAACTGCTGAGTTAACGGGTCGGACTTTCCTGTTTGCTGACGATCCCCCAGTTTGTCAACTATCTCGTTTTCACTCAAAACTTTAACTGCCGGTCCGACAATTTCATAAGCTAAGCCGTCTTTCGATGCATGCAAAGCCTGATAGTTGGTTGTAAACCACCAACGCAACATGTTGACTGCCTGAGCCGGTTCATCGGATTCCACCAGGTTATCCAAATAGCTATTCATACCCGGAATGCTCGGCACTTCTCCCAATCCAACCAACTTCATATGATGGTCCGCTTCAACCAAGATACGCGCTAACTGAGTTTGGTTATCGGTGCCAAAGACTTCGACATCCTGAACTCCAACACTGTCTCGCAATCCTGCCAACCAAGCTTCTGTATTTCGTGGGGTCAGCACTTTCCCCTTCTGTGCATCAAGATACTGTTTGGCTTTGAGTAAGTGAGCAGCTCTGGGGGTAATCGAACATCCAAACGTTGGGTTATCCGAATATGCATTCCTCATCAACTCGACCAGATAGTCCAATTTCAGTACCGGCCTGCCATTGTTTATGTTTACCACCCGACCGTCCCGATTCTCTTGCCAAGGCCCCGCTGGCCCAGCGATTACAATATCTCCTTGCTCCGGATAAACCAACACATACTGAATACGATACATCCCCGCTAGATTCTGCATCGCTTCATCAGCCAGCTCGCCGCGCAGTTGCAATAATTCAAGTTGTCTCTGCAGACGCACGAGGGATATTTTTCGCATTGATGAATAATTACGGACATCCTGCCCGTTCTCACTAAACATCCCTTCAAATTGTTCTCGCCGGATACCTTGTAGCTGATCGGTATGATTGGAATCTAGCCGCACCATCAAACCTTCACGGTCTACATAAATACCACCGGGAAACGGCGTAATTGTCCCTGCTCCCCCCAAATCATCCCAACTGTCAGGCGCCACGGTCGCTTTGATCAAATCAATCAGCGTATCAAAGTCTGCAGCTGCGGCACCGCCCTGGCCTCCAGCCGTTGGTGGGAAACCTGAATCCTGACCACTCAAACTGGCATTACCAAACTGTTGTAATAAAGAGAGTGACTCCAATGCTCCGGTCCCAACTCCTGCTGCTGTCTGATGACGAGCAATTTGTGCGAATAGCTTTCGACGTAAGGCCAAATCCTCTGTCGCAGTAGCATTTCGCAGTGCCTGAGCGTATTCACCCGACTGTAAAAGCCGCTGAAAATCACCTATGTCCTGCTGTTGAGCAAGCAACGGACTGGTTACTAAAAAGAAACAAGTGATCGCTGTGAGAATTCTATTTAACATTCCGACTATTCCGTCATTCTCTATCCCTAATCCTTCGCAAATCATGCCAAAACAGACTGCGAATTTGATGCTTCCCATTATAGGCCGCCAAACACTTTAAGTCCTTGACTTAATTGATGAGCAAAACCAATCACGTCAACGAAAGTGGCATCCCTTAGATTTCCCGCCGGCACTAAACCACCGCTCCCTAGTAATAAAAATAGCCTCAAGCTAAGATCAAAGGCGGTATTCCAAATCCAAAATCCCCAATGGAAAAGCAAACGATGACGATTGATCTCCGCTATGGAGCTTCAAAAACCCTGTGTTTAACTCCCACTGAAGAGCAATCTGTTCAGGCTCATAGCATTGCCATCGAGTCTCTGGATCACGCTCTTAATGAGACGATTCACAAAAGCCTCGATACATCTGTTCACTTCCCGGCCTTCAAAGAAATCGTCTTCCCTGAAGACACTTTAGCGATCAGTGTGGGCCAAGGCGTGCCGCAAGTCGCAAAAGTCATCAGCTGCATTCTGGACTATATTCAAACATCCACAGCGATTTCTCCCAATGACATTACCATCGTTTTTGCCAACGAACAGGAAGCTCTGGCAATCCACCAACTCGAAGCGTTGCTAGATGAATTTCTACTCTCCTCGCTTACGATGGAAGTACACAACCCAGATATCTCTGAGGACCTGGCCTATCTAACGGCTACGGCAGAGGGCGACCCCATACGACTCAACAAAACACTCGTCGACGCCGACGTTGTCCTACCGATCTGCTCCAACCTGCCTGACTCACTGTTTGGACATGCCGGTTTTTTTCATGATCTCTTTCCACTCTTCACTGAAACGGAAACCATTCTCCGATTTCGTTCTCAGCAAGATGCGGCATCGCTTACGCGAGACGCGATTGAAGCTGCAAACATGCTAGGCGTTCAATACCTAGTTAAAGTAACGCCGGCTAACGACGACGAAATTCATAATATTACGGCCGGCGATACTTACACACTTCAAACTACCGTTCCTGCCATCGCGAAACAGGTCTGGCAACACCCTCATTCCCCTGCCGATCTTTGCATTGGCTCGATTTCCGGACCACCTCACCATCAAACTTGGGACAACTTCGCCCGGGCGTTGTCCGGATTAGCAAAGTCAACCAATCCCGGTGGTTCGATTGTTATTTGTTCCGAGCTGGAAGGACCATTGCCCGCTCCCATCAAATTCCTCTCGAGCAACGATGCGACCGATCACTTACGTGAACAATTGCGTCAACAACCTGATGTGAACATTCAAGCCGCTCAGGAAATCCTCCGCTTGAAAACAGATTACCACCTATACCTTTTAAGTTCCTTAGACGGAGATGATGTGGAGTCGATTGGTCTGGCACACATCGAGTCGCCCGATCAAGTTAACAATTTGATTAGCTCTGCCGATTCCATCACGATCGTTGGAGATGCCCATCGAGCAACGGTTGAATAAACTGGTATCAGAAAGCCCACACTATGTCCGCTCCATTTGAATTGCCTTCCATCTGGACCACTAACAGTCAGGCAATCATCTCCATTAAAGGGAAGGATCGAGCTGCCTTCCTGCATAACTTCTGTACCAATGATATAAAACGGCTTGAGATAAATACCGCTGTCGAGGCGTTTGTTCCAAACATCAAAGGCAAGTGCCTTGGATACATCACCGTTTTTCAGACTGCGGATGAACTTCTGCTAGTTACAGCGAATCATAAAGTAGATGAGCTAGTTGCTCACCTAGAGCGTTACATCATCACCGAAGACGTTGAGCTCAGTCTAGTGAGCGATGCCACCTTAACACTCGTTACCGGAGAATCTATTGAAAGTTGGCTCGAAACCGCTCAGCCTCATGGGCCGATCATTCCAAATCATTGGTTTACTCAGCCCTCCTACTGGCTACTGAACTCCGTCAGCGATGAGTACTCGCAAGTACTTCATACACTGAGCGACGACGAGGTTCAGGCAGCTCGAATCGCCGCAGGTACGCCACTCTACGGAACTGACATCAGCGACGAGCAATTTGCTCAGGAAGTCAATCGAGACGCATTGGCGATCAGCTTTACAAAAGGGTGTTATTTAGGTCAGGAGCCGATTGCCCGTATCGACGCTCTGGGTAATGTCCACTGGTATCTCACACGGATCGATATTTCAGAAGCCGAGGCGAAAACCGGGGTCACCATGACCAGTGAAGGAAAACCGGTAGTCAAGACTAGGTCGATTTCCACACTGACGAACCAGGCGCTTGCCTACGTCAAGCGTGGGCAACATACTTCCGGAAGCGTGATTGAGACAGATTCCGGAATCATTCGCGTTCTCTAATATTCGGCCTATCCGGATACGTTTGGCACCGAAGCAATTTCCATAGAGTCCATGTGCTGATCGATCCAATGAGTAATCTGTTGAAGCAATTCTTCGGGTGTGCCTATCTCTACAACGGCTCCTACGATTTCCACCAAATTTCGTCGAACCAGATCGCGTAGTGCGGCGAGATTCATACGAACACTTTCAAGATACTCCGTAGTCTCGGTTTCTTCCCATACTCGCCGCAACAAAACCAATTTGCCGTTTTCCCGCTCTTGCCGCAGTTGCACCAATTGACCATGCTCTGCTTTCAAGAGCACACCGCGATCATAGCCGCGCCGAAACTGGTTTCGAATGTTAAACTGATAAACTGGCTCGCCCCCGAAAAAGAACGAAATGGACTGGTCTCGTCGAAAGCCAACAAATACCGAGTCCTCCCAACTGGAGTTTTCAGGGATTTTCAATTCGATTCGGTTCACCAATGCAGTGGCCTCTCGCAGAATATCTTCTTTGTCCTGCTGTTGTTTTGCCAATGCCCACCTCCTAGTTTTTCCCGACGTTGGATAAGATATATCTTCCTAGATTTTACAAATCTATTTCCTTCCCAACTAATCCCCCTGAATGAAAAATGACTGATCAAGAAAAGCAACTTCTATCGACTGCACGATTTGATGTCGTTGAACTCCCTGCCGATCCCGCGCACCCGACTGGAAAACGGCGTCAGGTTGTTCGGCACCCTGGGGCAGTCACCATCGTTCCGATGGTAGGCGATGATCATGTCTGCCTGATTCGAAATTTTCGAGTCTCCGTTGGAATGGAATTGCTGGAATTACCTGCCGGTACACTCGAGTCCAATGAACCACATGCTGTGACCGCACAACGGGAACTCATCGAAGAAACCGGGTATCGAGCTGACACAATCGAGCACCTTCATAGCTTTTATCTATCCCCGGGAATACTCGACGAACATATGCACCTTTACTTAGCAACCGGACTCACTGCAGGTGAAGCGGCCCGAGAAGAAGGTGAATTAATCAGCAATTATGTTGTGCCATGGGAAACCGCCTTACAATTGGTAAAAGAAAAACAAATCTGTGATGCGAAGTCGATCGCAGGGCTTCTGATGGTGGATCAATTAAAGAGACTGGGAGAACTATAAATGCCGGATACACGTTTATCCAAATTAGCTGACGTATTGGTTAATTATTCTGCTGATGTCGTGGCAGGAGATTTGGTCCGACTCGTGGGAAGCCCTTTAACCGAACCACTGCTGATGGAATTATACCGAGCGTGTTTGCAAGCAGGAGCTCATCCTTATGTCCTAATGCAACCAGACGCTGCCGGAGAATTGCTTTTTGCATACGGTTCAGATGAACAAATCAGTTATCAAAGCCCTATCGTCCAACACGAAATTGAGACGATCGACGTCACCATCAGTCTCTGGGGCAGCGAAAACACAAAAGCGCTTTCACGATTCGGGCCAGACAAACTAACGCGTAAAAGTCAGGCTCGTAAAAACTACATGGAAACATTTCTGGGCCGAAGCGCATCCGGTGACCTAAGATGGACGGGCTCCCAGTTTCCCTGTCAGGCTTCGGCTCAGGATGCCGAAATGTCGTTACGGCAATATGAAGATTTTGTTTTCCGAGCCGGGCTCTTGCACTTGGATGACCCTGTTGCTGCTTGGAAAGAACTCAGTGTGCGACAACAACGTCTCGCAGACTACCTAAACGGGAAAGAAGAAATCCGGTTCGTCACTCCTCAAGGTACAGATCTCACCTTGGGAGTCGACCAACGATTATGGCTAAACAGCGATGGCAAAAAGAACTTCCCCGATGGCGAAGTATTCACCGGACCGATCGAGTCTGCTACCCAAGGGGTGGTTTGTTATAGTTTTCCTGCCGTTCATGGTGGGCGTGAAAGCGATGGTATCGAGCTTACGTTTGAAGACGGAAAGGTGGTCAACGCGAAGGCTTCCAAAGGCGAACAGTTCCTTTTTGACATGTTGGATCAGGATCCGGGAGCCCGGGTATTAGGAGAGATTGCCATTGGCACGAATTACTCCATTACCGAGTACACCAAAAACACATTGTTCGATGAAAAAATCGGTGGGACATTCCATGCCGCCGTGGGAGCATCCTATCCAGAGACGGGTGGCCTTAATGAATCTGGCCTTCATTGGGATATGGTGTGTGACTTACGTAACGGCGGTCAAATCTTCGTCGATGGTGAACTGATCAGTGAAAATGGCCGATTCCTCAATGATCTATGGCCTCAGCCATAAGGCGTGACTCTAAGTAACCCGATTGCCATGCCCCAATATCCACCATTGACCGAAGTTGAATTACCGCTGCTTGTAACCGGCATTGCAGGTGTCGCCGGATTGAACGCGTTTAAATACTACCGTGCTAAATACCCCGGACAAGTAATCGGAATCCGTCGGGATGAATACTGGCCACTATCGGGTGAAGGCATTGAGGGTTGCGACATTCTCAATAAAGCAAAGCTCCAGACTCTGTTCAAACAGTATCAATTCCGATCGGTTTTAAGTGGACTGGGAACCTGTCGACTCAAGTCCTGTGAGCTTGATCCGGAAATGGCTCAGCGGATCAACGTGGAAGGAATTCAAAATTTACTTGATGCCATTGATTCGCTGCCACACCCTGTCCGACTCGTCCACCTTTCGATCGACCTCGTTTTTTCTGGAGCAGGTACTGGCGAATATTCGGAAGAAGACACGACAGATCCGGTAACGGTTTACGGAAAAACCATGGTCCAAGCTGAGGGGATAGTGGCCGAGAGATTTGGAGACGCAACGATATTGAGAATTTCCCTTCCGATGGGAATTAGCTTCAGCGGGCACGCCGGAGCGATTGACTGGATTCAGTCTCGATTCAAAAAGAACAAACTAGCCACCTTGTACTACGATGAAATCCGTACGCCTCAATACACCGACTGTTTAAACAAACTCACGCATTGGATGTTAACCCACGACCAACCAGGGCTCTTTCATGCGGGCGGCCCTCGCTCTCTTAGCCTGTATCAAATCGCTCAGATCATCAATCGAGTCGGCGGTTACAATCCCGATAACCTGCAAGGTTGCCCGCGCATTGATGCTGGCCCAATTCCACCTCGAGCTGGTAATGTAAGTCTGAACAGCCAAAAGCTGATCGACACACTGGGCTTCACTCCCTTCGATCCATGGCCTCTCAACGAACAATATGTCCCCACCGACCGAAACTGGCATCAACGCGTCGATACAACCATCAAAGGTTCACCAGAGTTACTAAAGGCTGTCCTTTACAAAAACCCAAGCGAATAAACTCTAGCGGCTCCCAATAAAGAAACTCGCTTTTAATCGCTTTAGTGAGTTTTGAAACCTATAATTATGAGGATGTCTTGAGCGACACAACGATCGCACTGGACTTCTAATGATAAACTCGCCAAAGAAAACGACCTAAACGAGCACTTTAGATTCAAGCCATGGGTATACGATTTATTTGTCCAAGTTGTGACAAGAAACTCAATGTCAAATCCTATCTGGGCGGCAAGCGTGGAATTTGTCCCAAGTGTGATGCAAGGATTCGAATTCCAACCGAATCCGAAGTGGGAGAACGCGATTCCACTCTGGCGGAACTGGCTGGTGATAAACCACGAGTACCCATGTCGGTCGAGCAATGCGTTGCCGAACGTCCGGACTTAAAATGGTATGTCCGCCCCGCCGACGGTGGGGAATTTGGACCTGCTTCTGGTGAAATCCTACATTCATGGATTGCCGAGCGTCGAATTGATCACCGAACTCAAGTTCGACGGCATGACTGGATTTACTGGCAAACAGCGTCCACCATCTTTTCTGAATTCAACAAGGACGATCTAGCTGAACAATCTAATTCTATCGTCCAGCAAGATGGCACTGCTCTGGAACAAACTAGTCAGGTCGCAGTGTTGGAACGCCCTCAGCAAAGCCAACAAATACTCGAGTCTAGTGAGCCATTTGAAGATGACAGTTTCTTCATCGCGTTAGAAACCGACTCGACTACGATCGTTCCGAGTGGATCATTTGCCAACCTCCAAGTGGAAGAATCCACGTTGGCACACCATAATATTCGTCGTAGTGATGGGAATTCCAACAAGCTGAAAAGCTTAGTTTTGGCGACCCTTTCACTTGTTTTACTTGGTTCCTTAGTGGCAGTCGTAATACTTTCACAGTAGGATAAATCAACCCTGACAGACTTTCCTGTCAGGCTTACCATCACAACCGCTAGAGGAATTATTGGAATATGTTGCGTGCAAAACATCTCAGTTTGCTGGTACTCACCCTGCTCTTTGTTGCCCCAACCTTGAGTGCAGCTGATAAAACAAAAAAAGTCATGGCCAAGGACATTACTCTCAATGTCCCTACCACCTGGAAGCAATCACCGGCAAGTAACAATCTACGTACAGCTCAATTTGCGATTCCTAAAGTAGAAGGTGATCGAGATGATGCCGAATTGGTAGTCTACTTTTTCGGTGGTGCCGGAGGTGGTGTGAACGCCAATCTGGAACGATGGTCGGGGCAATTCCAGCCCGGCGGCAAAAAGCAGAAAATCTACAAGGGTGAAGCCAAGCAGGGCGAATACTATCTACTCGACATCACTGGTGTCTACAACAAGCCAATTGGGCCACCGATTAACCGTCAAACAAACCCTACACCTGGCTATCAGATGCTGGCTGTTGTTTTGATGGTAAAAGATAAAGGAAATTACTTCCTCAAATTAACAGGTCCTCAAAAAACCGTTGCAGCAGCCTCCAAGGCACTTCGTGTCGCAATTGACGCCGACGTGAAAAAGGAAGCGGAGTTGAAGCCTGAGGGTGAAAAGTAATCTCGCCCAGCTCCATTCAAATCCACAAGAAGCCGGATAGCTCGGACGGGCTATTCGGCTTTCTTTGTCGATTTGCATTTCAAACTTAACCAAGACAACCCGAGCACAGAATTTTCTGAAGCCCCTCAAACTCATGTCCTCTGAAACAATACAAACGCTACAGTGGATGGGTGACCATACCGGTCACCTCACTCTCATCGACCAAACACTTCTTCCAACGGAATTGATAACTATCGATTGCTCAAGTGTGGAAGCGGTCTGGGAAGCAATCAAAGTGCTACGCGTCCGAGGAGCTCCGGCAATTGGAGTCGCTGCCGCCTACGGAGTATGTGTCGGAATTCAAACACTCGATCTGACTGTTTGTTCCCCATCTGATTTCACACAACGGCTAACAGAAGTCACCGAGTATCTGGCCAGCAGTCGACCTACCGCTGTCAATCTCTTCTGGGCATTAGATCGGATGTCGGAACAGGCTCAACGCCTGCTCGATTCTAAATTATCGCCGACAGAGGTGGCCGCAGCCTTATTGCAGGAAGCAGTGGCCATTCACGACGAAGATCGAGCCATGTGTCATGCCATCGGTGGGCATGGAGCTGCCCTGTTAGATGATGGCATGGGTGTTCTCACCCACTGTAATGCAGGAGGTCTGGCAACAAGTGAATACGGTACGGCTCTGTCGCTTTTCTTTACAGCTCAGGATCAGGGGAAGCAGCTTAAGATTTTCGTGGATGAGACTCGCCCCTTACTCCAAGGCGCTCGCCTGACTGCTTGGGAATTGTTGCGGCGAAATATTGACACCACTCTCATCTGCGACAACATGGCAGCTCAGGTAATGCGGGAAGGAAAAATCCAGGCGGTGGTTACCGGAGCTGATCGAATCGCAGCCAATGGTGATGCTGCTAATAAAATTGGTACCTATAGTCTCGCAATACTAGCCCAACACCATGGCATTCCGTTTTACATCGCCGCTCCAAGTAATACGTTTGACCTCAGTTTGGATTCTGGAGAGGCTATCCCCATTGAAGTTCGTAATGACGAAGAGATCACGCATGGATTCGGTCGACAGACCGGTCCCGATGGAGTCGGCACTTATAATCCTGCGTTTGACGTCACTCCTTCTGAACTCATCGCCGGAATTGTCACGGAAAAGGGAATCGTTTCGCCAGTGAATCGCGAGAATGTACTAGCAGTACTACAGTCGTAAATCACTCCTGCAAGTACATCTGTCTCCCATTACGTTGTTGCAGCAGAAATCTTAATAGCTCCACATCAAGTGTGCCGTCTGGCTTACGAACAACGCGCTGCTCGGCCTTCTCCTTTTCGATGTGTTCCAGCAAACGGTTTTGGATACTCCGTATCTGATCTGGACTAAGTTGTGCCGTTAGTTCTTTCTTAATGGACGGGTCAAGTTTTTTAAGGCTATTAAGGACCATCCATCTGGCAGCATCGTAGGGATCATCGAGACCGTAACTCAGTATTCCTGCCTGCCAAGTGTTACCAGCTGTCTGTTGAGCAGCATCCCAACTTAATGCCCAGGCCGCTAATGCACGCTGTCCCGCATCTCCTGTAAGCAAATGTAAGACTACGGATGAAATTTTTTGATGTGCATCTGGGAGACTCTGCTGGTCGTGCCCATACCATTGATGCAGATGGTCTGCCGTCCACTGCAAGGGCTTGTCCACATGGCAATTATTACATGCATTTTGACGGCCAGCTTTTAAGGTTTCCTCAACCGTGGGATTGCTGATTTGATGTGACCGTACTGCTTTTAACAAGCCATAAGAAGTATGGGGCATGTGGCAGTTGTAACACTTCGAACCTTCACTCTCTGACAAGTGTCGTGTATGACTAACCAGAGCCTCTCCGGTGTACTGTTCATGACAGTTCAAACAGGCCTTATTGGACCTCATTCCAATACGCAGCTGATCGTCATTCCACGGTTCATCAACCGGCCTTTGTTCGGCATCCTGATTGTGCATCGTGTGACAAGTCAGGCAAGAGAGAGTACCTTTGGTGTGACAAGCCGTTTCGACAAGTCCCGAGTATTCTCGCCCAGTCACTCGCACCATTCCATCGGACCAGAACACCGACTCAAACAGCTGAGGGTCGTGTTGCAATAATTCAACCGTCATTGCCTCATCAGGCCGCGTAGCTCGAATTAAATGGCGAAATTCCAGCAAGTCATTACCGGGGCGAAAACTATTCCCTTCTGTATGCCACTTCTTAGCATCATCCTGATGTTTAACTGATGTGGCACCATGACAATTCGCACATACGTGAGACGCTCGGACATGATCCAACTCCAGTGGATTGACGATTTGATGGGGCCCCCCGTCAGGATTTCGATTTGATTCGAAAAACTCAGCATGTTCTTTGCCAGGGCCGTGACATGCTTCACAAGATATCCCAAACTCAGCGACGGTGGTTAAGGGGTTGTTTTTACCAAAGTAGTCAGCCTTAGGGTGAGTGGTGTGACAACGCAAACAAGTAGCATTCCATCGTCCCACTTCAAAAGTTTCATTCTGTACAGGTGGATGCAAAAATGTCGAACGACGAGGAACCCAGGAGTTTTGTGATACCAGATATGAAAATGGTAACAATCCCAGTATCCGTTTAGGGCCTTCCGGCGGAATGTTGTCTGGCAGAGAAAACCAATATAGCTGCATATGGTGCGAACCGGTTAATAGCTTGATCTGCATTCGAGTTGGCCCATTTCCGAGGTTGGTACTGACCCAATATCCCGCTTCATCCCGCTCAAGGTGATAATCAATCCCATCTAATTCAAGATGCACATCATCAAAGTCACCCAGTACTGACTCTTCGGTGGGAGTCTGTGTCATGCTTTGATGAAACGACTCATCCCAGGATCCGTGTTCATCCTTATGACAGGTCAGGCATCGATTACTACCGGCATAACTATCAGACAGTTCTACGACCGGCGCCCGTTCCGTATTGACCGGTGTGGTTGTAACACGATTCTCTGAAGTGGATTGCTTGCCAGCCTCGGTTTGTTTCAAATCCTCTGGGGCATTGTTGTCGTCAGAGAAGCAGCCTGCCAACACAACTGTCACGAACAGACAGATTATTACCACGACGGTTCTAGGGCGGATTTGATTAGGATCAATCCGCACCCAAATCGGGAGTAATAAAAACGGCAGGCCAACAACAAACCAAAAGGACATAGATTCAACTTGCGAAGAAGAAACGATAAGCACGTGCCGTCACGAGACGACTGGACAGGCTAACTAACCGGGTCAGCCTATTTATTACTATCGACGAATTGCTCGATAGATTCCACTAACGTCCGTTACTGAGTTACAGAAGCTTATTTGGTTTGCAATTCTTTGATGCGTTGAGTGGCTTTGGCAGATGCCTTTTTCATGACTTCCGCAATGGAAACAGGAACTCCACCCTGACGTTTTGACTCATCAGCGGCTTCCATAAACGCGTAGATTTCCAAAGACTCTTTGGCTTCAACCGGTGATTTGCCCGTTTTGAAGAAAGCAACAATATCGACGACAAGCGGGCGATAGCCCTGATAGGGTCCAACTTCGGCTATCCCTTTCTCTCCATAGGCTGTGCCACCATACCCGCCTTTATAACCTCGAATTCCCCGAAAAGCGCCCACACGGCCACCGTTCCAGGTCCCTGTTACGAACTCGGTATCTTCGGTCGAAACTCGTACAACACTCTCACAACCTGCTCCCATCACGGTAAACAAAGCTTCCACGCCATGAATTCCGTACCAAAACAAATCAGGGTGAGACGGCTCCAGATGAGCCGGGCTGAATGTTTCAGCTCCATGAACTTTGCCGATCGATCCATTACGAATCTCCACAGCCCCTTTAGAATATCTCAAGGACGAGCTAGTAAAGACGGGAACCTGGTTTTGTTCCGCGTATTGATATATAGCAATCGCGTCAGCCAAACTACCGGCAACCGGTTTGTCGATAAACAATGGCTTCCCGGCATCAATCACTGCCATCGCCTGTTCTAGATGAGGATTGCCGTCATTGGTCTCGAGTAACACGACATCAACTTCCGCTAGGACTTCGGCAATTGACTCAGCAATCTCAACTCCCATCTCTTTCATCTGTTCGGTATAACCTGGAATCCGGGAGTAACTGGATTCGATCTTACGGCTTCCATAAGGATAGGCAATCGTGACCTTGCAATTTGCAACCTCATCGGCCGCAGCGGCGTCATTCAGTACTTTCGTAAATGCAATACTATGTGACGTATCCAATCCAATCATGCCAACTTTTAGTTCTTTAGCATCTTCAGCCAAAGACATCTGAGTCTGGATGCTCAGCAGAGTTACCACAACACAGATCGATAGAATTCGGAAGCACTTAAACACGATTCACCTCAGTGTAGGAATTAAGAAAAACGTCAAGTAAAACGTCATTGTACCGCAGGAAATCTAAGGATGCTCACTTTGGCAGGCTAAAAACACGTATGACGTGATTGTTGGTATCGCCAACATAAACCTGCCCTTCAAGATCAATTCCAATACCGTGTGGCCGATCCATGGCTGCTCTGACAGCCGGTCCTTGATCTCCTCCAAAACCACGAATTCCATTTCCTGCCACCGTACTAATCTGATTGCGTTTGAGGTCAATCATACGGATCACCTGATTTTCTGTGTCCACCACAAGAATACGACCCTGTTTATCCAGCACAATCCCTTTCGGACCATTAAAGGTTGCCGACAGGGGTGCAGCACCGTCACCGGAATATCCCTTAGAGCCGGTTCCAGCGAGATGCTTTAATCGCCCACTGGCCAACTCCAATTTCCAGATACTGTGTCCTTCACGCAAAGCAATCCATAGAGTGTTATTTTGATAGTAAAGCGCGCGAGGGCCCAGAATAGGATTACCTTTCGCGACCTGTCCATCCACAGGCAAGGTCCTTTTGGAGCTGCCGGCAATGGACGTAATCAGGCCCGTTTTTAATTCGACTCGTCGAATCCGATGATTTCCAATATCTGCAATATAGAGATTGCCATGATCATCTAATGCAATACTGTGTGGATTACTTAACATCGCTTTAGTTGCCGGTCCTTGGTCTCCGCTATAACCCTGCACGCCGGTACCAGCCACTGTTGTGATTGTTTTAGTTTTGGCATCCACCTTCCTCACCAGATGGTTTTTCATTTCCACAAAGTACATATCGCCATTTTCCGCAAATCGGACTTCATAGGGTTCATTTAGATCTGCTTCGGTCGCTAGCCCACCATCGCCAGCCAGGCCTTTCACACCCGTTCCCGCAACGGTACTGACCTTGCCTGTCGACGGCGAGTACTCAAGGACTCGATGGTTTTCCACTTCGGTTATGAACATCGAACCGTTCGGGCCTACTTCGACCCCAAAAGGCTGCCCAATATTGATTCGGTCAGCATCTCCGGCATCCCCATTGTTCTCTTTTTTCCCTGTACCGATTGGAGAATCAATCGTTTGAACAGATTCATTTGCTCGGATTGCCGAAAGAGAAAGAGTGCTAAGCACGATAATCATGACCCAATGGAACATGGATGTAACTCCTTTGCAAAAAACCACCACCTACCCCTGTAGTACCGGGCCGCAAGCCTGAAGGCATAGCCTGCTGACATCACCCGAAATGATACTTGCCCTATCCATTGTACCTCATTGCGATCAGTTAACAGCCGCCTCCATACTTGAGTTTGCAATTCAAGAGTGCTAGGTTGGAAACTTAGCTTTAGACCAACACTTAGAGGAAGTAAGCCGATGGCTGTACCACAGGAAGTACTAGATAAACTAACCGAATTTGACTCTCCAACAATTTGTAATGTCATTGAGCTCTTCGAGGTACGCCCTCGAAACACCGGCTATATGGATGGTCGAATCAAAGCTAATTTCCCGGAATTGAAACCGATGATCGGCTATGCCAGCACGACATGCTTCCGTTCTGATGCCCCACCTGCCGGAGGCGATGCATACGGAAGTCTCCAAGCCCAACTCGCTCAATTCGAGGAGCTACCAGGGCCTGCTGTCGTCGTCTTCGAAGACATCGATGATCCAGCTGTATCTGCTGTCTTTGGTGAAGTCATGTGTAGTACCTATCAGGCATATGGATCAACCGGTTTAGTTACTAACGGTGGCGGTCGAGATTTGGAACAGGTCAAAGCACTTGGCTACCCAGTGTTTACAGGAAACACCATTGTTTCGCACGGCTATTGTCACATGCTGCATCTTGGTCTGCCGGTACGTGTTGGAGGGTTGATGGTCAACCAAGGGGATCTACTCCATGGTGACGCAAACGGTATCACGAACATTCCGATCGATCTCGTGACGGAAATTGCAGATATCACACCTGAGTTTCTGGCAGCAGAAGACATCATCATGGACTACGTGAAGTCTGATGAAGAAAAAACTGTCGCTGGCTTTACTGAACGTCGACTCGAGTTTCAGGACGTAGTTGCCAAGCTGCGAGCTAGAGTTTCCCGAGCGTCTTAACTAGCCATCTATTCGCAATTCGTCCCCCATCCAATGAGAGATGCCATGACTCCTGCAGAAGTTCTAAGGTTGTGTCGAGAAAACGACGTCAAAGCCGTCGACTTGAGATTCGTGGACCTGCTGGGAACATGGCATCACACGACCATTCCTGTCAAGAAACTGGATGAAGACGTCTTTGAAGATGGTTTGGGATTTGACGGTTCAAGTATTCGAGGTTGGCAGTCAATCAATGAAAGCGACATGTTGATGCTGCCTCAGGCAAACACTGCCTTTGTCGATCCATTCACGGAACTTCCAACGCTGAACCTGATTTGTAATATTCAGGATCCCATTACCGGCGAGGACTATCACAAGGATCCTCGCCATGTAGCCACCCGGGCAGCCAATTACCTCACGGCCACTGGCATTGCCGATGTGGCCTACTTTGGTCCGGAAGCCGAGTTCTTTATCTTCGATGACATTCGCTATAGCCAGTCAGCGAATGAGGCATTTTTCTCGATTGATTCGATTGAGGCCGAATGGAATACAGGACGCGACGAGTCACCGAATCTGGGGAACAAAGTTCGACACAAGAGTGGTTATTTCCCGGTACCTCCCACCGATCATCTGATGGACATTCGTAACGAGATGATGCGAACGATGATTCGCTGTGGTCTTGATGTCGAATGCCAACATCATGAAGTAGGCACGGCCGGACAGGCAGAAATCGATCTTAAATATGACCAACTTGTCACCATGGCTGATCAGGTCATGATTTATAAATACGTTGTGCGAAATGTAGCTCACAAGCACAACAAGACCGCAACGTTTATGCCCAAACCCATTTTCGGTGACAATGGCTCTGGTATGCACACCCATCTTTCACTCTGGAAAGATGATGAACCCCTGTTTGCCGGTACGAATTATGCCGGACTCAGCGATACTGCTCTGCATGCCATTGGCGGAATCCTGCGACACGCCAGAGCGATCCTCGCATTTACCAATCCGACGATTAACAGCTACAAACGATTGGTACCAGGTTACGAAGCTCCCGTGAATCTTGCCTATTCACAACGCAACCGCTCGGCCGCTTGTCGGATTCCGATGTATAGTAACAACCCGAAAGCAAAACGCATCGAGTTCCGTTGCCCCGATCCAAGCTGTAATCCCTACCTAGCATTCGCTGCCATTTTAATGGCAGCTATTGATGGAATTCAAAACAAGCTATCCCCCGGCGATCCACTAGATACCGACATTTATGGCATGTCTTCCGAAGATGGGTCTACCATTGAACAAACTCCGGCTAGCCTCGAACAATCTCTAGCTGCTCTGCAAGAGGACCATGATTTCCTATTACGCGACGATGTATTCACCACTGATCTCATCGACACTTGGATCCAGTACAAGCTACAACAGGAGGTGGAAGCGATCCAGCTACGTCCTCACCCCTACGAATTCAGTCTCTACTACGATTGCTAGACTAAGGGCTTGCTAGAATTGTGGGCTGTCGCAAATAGCGTCTATTGGCGTCTGATAGAACGACTTTTATCGTGACAATGGACGGGACTGACGTCTGTTCGGAATGAATCTGACTTCGCAATTCCAACAGGCCATCAAGGCATCCTGTTAATCGCGTCATTGAGGGGACTGGGAGGATTACCGATTCCGATTAAGTCTGCTTTAAAGAAGCTCTAGGCCAGAGCGTCCTTCTCTTCCAGCAATGCGATAATTCTGTCAACGCATTCATCAACAGATAGCACAGCAGTGTTGAGTTTCAAAGCGGGATCGACCGGTGGCTCATACTCGGATGAAACACCTGGGAAGTTGGAAATCTCACCGGCATCAGCTTTGGCGTACATTCCGTCATCATCCCGTTCGCGACAAATATTTACCGGAGCATCCAAATGAATTGTCAGGAATTGGTCCGAGCCAATCGCCTGAGCTGCTTTTTGGCGAACTTCTTCACTCGGCGCCACAAACGCACAGATACAAATAAGGCCAGCTCCATTCATCAGCTTGGCAACTTCTGAACTTCGCCGTAAATTCTCGCTCCGTTCTTCCGCTGTAAATCCAAGTTCTTTTGTCAGTCCTCGTCGCATATTGACTCCGTCAAGCACGACAGAAGATCGCCCCATGTCAAACAAACGACGTTCCAGTGCATAGGCAACGGAGGTTTTTCCGGAACCGGTAAGGCCAGTAATTAAAAGTGAAACAGGCTTTTGGCCGAACCGAGCTTCACGTTCCTCGGCCGTTACACTACCTCTCTTTTCAGTCTGGTCACTTTCGACACTCCACAGATCATCGGCTTCGTCTTCACTATCCCGATCAATGATCATGCCGGCCGCGACTGTTACGTTGGTGATTCGGTCCACGACGATAAAAGCACCGGTACCGCGATTCTTTTTGTAGCTGTCGAAAATCACAGGTTCGCTCAGTGAAAGCGAAACACGGCCGATTTCATTCAGGTTGATGGTCGGAGCATCCTGGCGATGCAACGTGTTAACGTCCACTTGGTATCGCAATGTGGATATCGAACCTGTCGCAACTTTGGTGGTCTGCTTAAACATGTACTGTTTTCCAGGCACCATTGCTTCTTCAGACATCCAGACAATCATCGCATCAAGCTTTTGACGCTGTTTTGGAACGTTCCCTGGCCGAACGATCATGTCCCCTCGGGAGCAATCAATCTCATCTTCCAGCGTTAGTGTTACCGAAAGGGGAGCGTGAGCTTCTTCAAGATTCCCGTCAAACGTGACAATCTCTTTGACTTTGCTGGTTTTACGCGAAGGCAACACCATGACTTCATCGCCCTGGCGGATAATCCCTGAGGAAATCGTCCCGCTGAATCCACGAAAGTCGAGATTGGGTCGCAGCACAAACTGGACAGGAAAGCGGAAGTCCTGCAGGTTTTTGTCGGAACCGATATACACGGTTTCGAGGAAATTCATCAGTGTCGAACCGTTATACCATTGCATATTCTCACTGGGGTCGACCACATTGTCGCCCATCAGAGCCGAAATAGGGATAAAGTGCAGATCGGGGATATCCAGGCGTGATGCAAATTGCTTGTATTCATCACGTATTTCCTCAAAACGTTCCTGGCCAAATTCAACCAAATCCATTTTATTGATGGCTACCAGAACGTGCTTAATTCCCAGCAAGGACACGATAAAACTATGGCGTTTGGTCTGGGTCAGAACGCCATGCCGAGCGTCGATCAGAATGATTGCTAGGTCTGCTGTCGAGGCTCCTGTCGCCATATTCCGAGTGTATTGTTCGTGCCCGGGAGTATCGGCAATAATGAATTTTCTCTTTTGAGTTGAGAAGTATCGATAGGCAACATCGATAGTAATTCCCTGCTCGCGCTCAGCTTTCAGGCCGTCGGTCAGTAGTGCCGGGTCGAAATCGCCGCCGGTTGTACCATGGACTGCACTATCCTTCTTAAGCTTTGCCAGGTGATCTTCGTAGATCATTTTGGAATCATAAAGCAATCGCCCAATCAGCGTACTTTTGCCGTCGTCCACACTACCACAGGTAATGAAACGCAACAGCTCCTTACGCTCGTGTTGCTCAAGGTAGGCATTAATATCGGTTGCAATAAGATCTGATTGATGACTCATAGTGATTCCGGTTTAGAAATAACCTTCCTTCTTCTTGTCTTCCATACTTCCTTCTTCGTCGTTGTCGATGACGCGTCCCTGACGTTCTGATGTCGTGGCTAAGAGCATTTCCTGAATGATTTCAGGTAGCGTTTTAGCACTCGACTCCACGGCACCCGTGAGCGGATAACAGCCTAAGGTTCGAAAGCGAACTTCCTTCATCATCGGAGTTTCGCCTTCTTTTAATTGCAATCGGTCATCGTCGACAAGAATCAGAATACCGTCGCGTTCCACAACTGGACGCACATCGGCGAAATACAGGGGAACGATCGGAATGTTTTCTAGGTGAATGTACTGCCAAATATCCAACTCTGTCCAATTGGAAAGAGGAAAGACTCGGATACTCTCACCTTTATTGACTCGTGTGTTATATAGATTCCATAACTCCGGACGTTGATTTTTAGGATCCCAGCGATGGAATTCATCTCGGAATGAGAAAACTCTTTCCTTGGCCCGGGATTTCTCTTCGTCACGTCTGGCTCCACCAAACGCGGCGTCAAACTTATGCTCGTTCAATGCCTGTTTGAGTCCTTCAGTTTTCATGACAGTTGTATGCTTACCGCTGTTTTTCAAGGGATCGAGTCCCAGTTTCCGGCCTTCCTCATTGATGTGCACCATCACATCAAGACCGAGTTCCTTTCGCGCATATTCTTCACGGAACTGAATCATCTCTCTAAACTTCCAGGTGGTATCCACATGGAGTAATGGAAACGGAGGCTTGGCAGGATAGAAGGCTTTCAGCGCCAAATGCACCATGACTGAGGAGTCTTTTCCAACCGAGTAAAGCATGACAGGATTGTCAAATTCAGCAGCGACTTCGCGAATAATGTGAATGCTCTCGGCTTCAAGTTGCTTTAGGTGCGTTAGGTTATATCCACTCATGGAATTCACTTAATAAATGGTATTCATTTCCGTCAGGAGCCGGTATTTGCTTCTTAATACGGACGAAAACAAGTAAGGTAGGAACTTTTTAGTTTAGGTCAACATTCTAATTTCGTCTACGAGCGATCTCGTTGCCCAGGCACCCAACAAGGGCAGTTTTTGGATCCAGCCGTCAGAATCGATGGTCTGTACGGAATCTATCGATCATGCTGGCTCCAATCTGATTCTGACTTAGCAGTTAGCGTTGCAGCCAGCTTGCCTATCACTGATCGATGCAACGGAATCAGTTAGTCCACATGAGGAGGTTCTTCTTTCATCGCTGACCAAAGCTTCAGAATATAGCTCTCTGACTCAGTCCCGATCATGGGGTAAGAATGAATCTTCCGGAGACTCACATTTTGCATGTAGCCACGATGCCTAGCTTCCTTACGTTCTTCAGGCCAGTTGGGTCCTTTGATTGCCAGAAGCTGCCCAAACAAATGCCAGTGAGGCTGCAGCCAGAGTCCAAGTTTCCACAGGGGCCCTACTGCCCGGCAAACCAACACGTCGTAATTCAATTCTTCTAATAGTTTCTCGACTCGTACATTCATCACCGGCACCGGCAGGCCCAGTTGTTGGACCATGTCGTCTACTGCTGAAGCTTTTTTACCAACTGACTCACACAGTGATACCTGGAGGTCGGGTCGCAAGATCGCCAGAGGAATTCCCGGAACACCACCCCCAGTACCAAAATCCAGGACTTCGACACCAGTGTCAATTTGGTCTGCAAGTTCCAGACTGTCGACAATGTCACGCGATACAAACCGATCGTAATCCGTATGTCGTGTCAGATTCATGCGTTCATTCCATTGCCATAGCAGTTGGCAATAATCACGCAGCATCTCGATTTGATAACTTTCGAGTGTAATCTCGTACTTTTCCAACGCCTCTTCAAGCGTCTTCGATGATTCAGCGGGGCTGACGTCTGTCACCTGGTTTCCAATCGTCTGTAAAACGGACAGGGTAATGAAAGAATTGCATTCCTGAACATATTGTGTGCTTGAAGCGAAAGATTGTATATGAGCTAATCGCCAGGCACATGAAAAAAGGCGTGACCGCTTTACAACAGTCACGCCTTTTGATTATCGGTTGAAGCAGATTACCCGCTCCAAGGTTTTGCTTAACCTTGACCTGCTTGTTTACAAGTCTTGATGATTGCAGCAGCTACCTTGTATGGGTCTGCATTCGAGGCTGGACGACGATCTTCCAATCGGCCCTTCCAACCATCTTCAATAGTACCAACAGGGATACGAATCGAAGCACCACGGTCAGATACACCATAGCTGAATTTGTCGATCGACTGCGTTTCATGTTCACCGGTCAGACGCTGATCATTGTCAGCTCCGTAAACACTGATATGTCGCTCGATATGCTTTCCGAATTCGTCACAAATGGCAGTAAAGACAGCTTCATCGCCTGCGTCACGCATAGGTCCATTGGAGAAGTTTGCGTGCATTCCGGAACCATTCCAGTCAGTAGCACCGAGTGGCTTAGGATGCCAGTCGATAGCATAACCGTATTTTTCGCCGATTCGTTCGAGCAGATAGCGAGCGACCCAAATCTGGTCACCAGCATCAGCTGCACCTTTGGCGAAAATCTGGAATTCCCATTGTCCGGCAGCAACTTCAGCGTTGATCCCTTCTACATTCAGCCCAGCTTCAAGGCAAGCGTCGAGGTGTTCTTCAACACAATCACGACCATAAGCGTTCGAAGCACCTACGGAGCAGTAGTATGGACCTTGTGGACGAGGGAAACCACCTTCTGGGAATCCAGGAGGGCGATTCGTCAATGTGTCCCACAAGAAGTATTCTTGCTCGAAACCGAACCAGTAGTCGTTGTCATCATCTTCGATGGTTGCTCGACCGTTGGAATCGTGAGCTGTTCCATCAGCGTTTAAAACCTCAGTCATAACGAGGTATGCGTCTTTACGCTGAGGATCTGGGTAAATTGCAACTGGTTTCAGCAAGCAGTCAGATGCACCGCCTTCTGCTTGCTCTGTTGAACTACCGTCAAATGACCACATTGGGCATTCTTCCAGCGTTCCACCGAAATCACTTCGGATTTGTGTTTTTGAACGAAGGCTCTGTGTTGGCTTATATCCGTCGAGCCAGATGTATTCAAGTTTGGCCATTTCTAAGTAAACTCCAACAAAAAAATTTCTATACGGTAACCTGACGCTCCGCCTAAAGTGCGTTGGAAAACCGTGATTCTAACTTTACACTGCTTAAGATTTTGGATGCGTTTACGAGCAGTCCAGAACAGCAGTAACTAAAGCAGGAACATAGTCCTTTTTTACACCAAAGAATTGGGACTGTCACCTAGTCCAGCGGGAAGAAATCGCTGATTGTTCAATTAGAGGTTTGTTTAACCTTAACTTGTAACGATGGCAAAGACTAAGGCAACCACCGATTAATTGTCCAACAGACGGTTAACCGATACCACTTTGCGTTCACGCAGGAGATTGATTCCTGCTGCTAGGATGGGGTCCACCTGTTCGACCGGAAGAGTGCCGTCAGCAAGTGGTTTGGCAACCGTAGAGACTTCGATATCGGGATGCACCCCTTTCTGGCTGATCATATGTCCGTCAGGAGAATAAAATCGTGCTGTCGTCAAACGCAACCCGCTATCATAAGATGCGAGCGGGAAAATCCCCTGAACCGAGCCTTTTCCAAAGCTGACCGTTCCAATCACTTTACCTCGCTCATGGTCTTTAATTGCTCCCGCAAAAATCTCTGCGGCACTTGCTGACTTACTATCGATCAACACTGCTAACGGCATATCCCAGGTCCCCAGATCGTGGGCCTGATAATCGACATCTTCATTCACACTGCGACCGCGTGTCGAAACGATGGTTCCCTTCTCGACGAAGAAGTCTGCCACGGCGACAGCACTGTCGACCAATCCACCTGGATTACTTCGTACATCGACTACCAATCGGCGCATTCCCTGGTTATGTAATTGCCAAAGTGCCTCTTCCACATCAGCAGCAGTATTCTTCTGAAAACTTCGAATACGCAAGTAGCCAATGCCCGCCTGAACATCCAGCATCTTGATGTTTTCAACGCTCGGGACAGTCACACGTCGTCGAGTTAACTGCATGCGGCGAACACTTCCGTCGGTAGCAACCACGACAATCTCCACTCTCGAATCGTGAACGCCTTTAAGCATATCAGCCGCTGCAGCAGCTGCGATTTGGGGGATGATCTTACGATCGACTTCGATGATTCGGTCGCCCTTTTGAATACCAGCCTGATTTGCCGGGCCACCTTGAATGACTCGATCAATCAAAAGGCACTTATCCAGAATTCGTAACTCCACTCCCAAACCTACAAAGTTACCGTTGATCTGAGAGAACATATCATCTAATTCTGAGCCCGTTAGATAAGACGAGTAACGGTCAAGCAAGCTGATCGAACCTGCCATCATTTCCAATACCGTGGTTTGTGGGGGTATCCCATACGACTGCTGAGTTTGGCGACTAATGTATTCGGCAGCAAATAGCACGTCGTGATAATTTCGAATTTCTCGCCTTTGCAACCATTGATCAATGCGTTGCTTAAATGCGGCGTCACGCTGAGTATCATCAGTGAGTTTATAAAATGCTTGGAATTGTGTGTTGCTTATGGCGAGCTGCAACTGCCAGACGCCGTTCTTAACAAGACTTTTCCAATTTGGCGTTGTATAGAAGTAAGTGTCAATTTTGGAAAGCACTTCTCGGTAAACAGCTTTGCTGGAAGTTAAGTCCAGCTGATGAACCGAACGCTTATAGCTTGAATCGTTGTATCGCCGATCGATGTCCAGTTGAGCTTTACACAGCTCAACTCGATGCTTGAGTTGCTTGGTGACTTCGGTGGTTTCAGGATGTGATTTCAGAGTGGCTTCATATAGTTTTACCGCGGCTCGCCAATTCCCCTGAGACTCAAGCTCGGCTCCTTCACTTACCACTTCGACAAGCGAGGCAGTATTGGTGAGCGAGGGCTCAATCGACTGAGCGAGGGCTGGAATAGCCCAATGAAGACATAAAGCCAGAACGGCTGCATGCAATAGAATGGTAGCTGTCGTTTCACGACGACGCATACGACCATTCAGTCCGCTAGGCTTCATACAGTTTATCCAATGCTTGATGGGAGTTCGCAACGCTGAGCCATAGAGAACTCAGCACTGCCCTAAGCATAGGACGCCTGGGGGGGGAGGCCTTTTTTCAATGTAAAAAGCAGCGGAATATAAACGGAAGAACCGTCACGACCAGTCTTGAGAATACCACCCAATCCACTTTTGACGGCTATAACGATCAGGCAATTTCAATGACCCTCGATTTGCTTTGCCTCGCGCAAGACAAGACCCCACTGAATACGCTCCAGTGGGGTCTTTTTTTCTGAATGGCAAAGCTGAGTTTTAGTGAATCACTAAACTAACTCGGCAATTGGCTGACGGTGATCAAGCAGATATTGAGGTCGCCCGTTGGGGTCAATCAGCTGCGCTGTCTCACAATTAATTCCCATATTGTGATAAAGCGTGGCGATGACCTCCTGGAAGTGAACCGGACGATCTTTCGCGTACTCAGCATTTTTACTGGACGTCCCAACCGCTTGCCCTAAACGCATTCCGCCACCGGCGAGAAATGCCATGGCTAATCGAGGCCAGTGGTCACGACCGGCTTTACTGTTTACCCGTGGTGTACGACCAAATTCACCCCAAACAATAAGCGTCACATCCTGTTCCAGTCCTCGCTCACTTAAATCTGTAAGCAACGCACTGACACCCATGTCTAATTCGGAAAGACGAGTCTTCAGAGATTTGAAGTTATTGCTGTGAGTGTCCCAGCCACTGGACTGAATCGTGACAACACGCGTTCCAGCTTCCACTAACCGGCGAGCGATCAGTAGGTTGTTGTATTTGCTGCCATAGCGTTTGACCGTATCTGGATCTTCGAGTTTCAAATCGAGTGCATCTGCCACAGAGCCCGATGTCACCAATTCCGCCGCTTGTTGAGTGTAACTATCTAATGCTTCAATCTGACCGGACGAATCAATGTCCCGTCGAATTTGATCGAGCGAACCCAAAAGCTTTCGACGGTCGGTTAATCGTTCTTCGGTGATACTTCGTAATTTCAAATCAGTACCACTTGGTTTATAAGGGCGATACACAGGCCCCAGGTAACCTGGCTCCCCACCCATATAAGAAATATATGGAGGAGCTCCTGATTCAGTTGTCCCCTGCAATCGAGCAATCACACTTCCAAAGTAAGGACGACCACCAACATTGCTCAAGTTCCGTTTGTCATAACCGGTAGAGGTATGAAAGTGACTATGAGAATTCTGCATGCCAACCAAGGATCGGATCACTGCGAATTTATCAGCCATCGTGGAGAGTTGCGGCATATGCTCACAGATATCCATTCCAGGCACGTTGGTATGGATTGGATTAAACTCGCCTCGGAATTCTGTCGGAGCATCTGGCTTGAGGTCAAACATGTCCTGATGAGACGGACCGCCATTTAAATGCAAGTGGATCACTGCTTTATTACTGCTCGAAACTCCGGCATTGGATTCTGCTCGTAGTAATGAAGGTAGGCTCAAGGCCCCCAATCCTCCACCACCAATCTGAAGAAAATCCCGGCGATTCACTCCGTCACAAAATTTGCTCGACTGATTCTTAAAGATTTTAAGCATCTCACCGTATCCTTCTGTAGGCAGTTCCTGATTTTGAGAGCAGTAAAGTGATCTCAAACATTCACACTATTATTATAAACGACACATAGGGTCAAAAATTCAAACAAAATTTGGGTGCATGTTAAACAGGGGGGAGTAACAGTGCAAATCCCCCTTCTTTTAGGGGGATTTGCGGAGGCAGGACCCACATCTACAATTCAACTCGAGAATTAGTCCGAGCCGATTCAGCCTGCCTATAACACAACGTGATGGCATCTCTAGCCAGGTCGCCACCGAGCAGAGAGGAAGGGTTTTGTGATTCTATCGCCGTAATCGCTTCCTGGATTTCCAACACAAACGAATCCACTGGATCACCTGCCCCGAGATCAGGTCGTAATACACCGCCTTCTGAATCAAACACTTTGAGTGGTGACACTTCGGGTTCATCGGCCAGAGCAGCATATGAAAACTGCATTGTCGCCTGTTCAAAATGAGCTTCAAAATTATGCATGAACGTGCGGCCTTGTTGATTCATCACACCGCTATTGGAGGTAACGACCAAATCACTGTCTTCAAATTCGAAGACGGTGCTGCAATATTCCACGATGTCTTCGCGTAGTCGCCCCCGAGTGTTAACCGCTGTAGGCATTCCAAACAGAAATCGGATCAAGTGAGCATCATGAACATGCAAATCAATCAGTGGGCCTCCCACTTTGTCTTCACTCCAGAAATCCTTTCCCAACCATAGTGGATCGGAAATGACTCGGTTAAAGTGCCCGCCCAAGAGCTTTCCAAATTCGCCACTCGCAACAGCATTACGTAAGTAGGCGTATTCTGGAAAAAACGGGAGTACATGAGCTACCATCGCCTGGCGGTTATTAGCTGCCGCCACCGAGACAATGTTCTCGCAATCTTCAGCCGTTAGTGCCATCGGTTTTTCAATTAATACATGCTTACCAGCTTCGAGTGCACGAATTGCAATGTCTGCGTGGATATCCGGAGGCAAGCAAATGTCAATCAAGTCGATCGATTCATCGGCCAGTAAGTCGTCAATTTGCTCGTAACATGACCATTCGGATACGTCGACTTGCTCGCCGGGAGGGCCGAAGTTGCCTTGAATACTAGTCCAGTCACCGTTGCGTTTTGCTTCATTACGCGTGCAAATTGCTCGAATCTGCGCTGTGGGTGTCTTCTGATAGGCAAGGTAATGGATCCATCCCATGAATCCGATCCCGGTGATTCCTACATTAATCATTTGATTGACCTTTCAGGTTGCTAATACTATCCGACGATGTTTGCAAATCGCTCTGCTGCTTCACCCCAATCGTAGGATGGATCCGGAGTGTATATCTCTTCAATAAAACTATTGGTCACTATCTGACGGGCTTCCGCCATCGAATTGACGGCCCCGTTGGCAATGAGCTGCACCAGTAAATTCCCCGTTGCTGTTGCTTCTACTGGACCGGCGATAACCTGTCGCTGACAGGCGTCTGCTGTCATTTGGCAAAGCAATTTGTTTTGAGTGCCACCGCCTACAATGTGAACGGTTTCTATCGGACTGCCGGTTAACGATTCCAGCATTCCCAAAACGGAATGATATTTAAGCGCCAAACTCTCCAGTGCACATCGAATGATTGCCCCAGGAGATTCGGGGATAGACTGACCAGTGTCACTGCAGAAACGATGTATCGCTTCTGGCATCGATTCCGGAATAGCGAATGAGGAGTGATCGGGGTCGATAAACGCAACTAGTGGAGTGCTGGACTCGGCCATTTCAACTAATTGCCCCCAGCTATAATCAGTGCCTGCTTCGAGCCAGGCTTGACGACATTGCTGAACGATCCACAGACCTGTAATGTTCTTCAAGACACGGACGCTGCCTCCAACCCCCCCTTCATTTGTGAAATTCAGGTCGAGACAGCGATCATTAATAATGGGGTCTGTAACTTCAACTCCCATTAATGACCAGGTTCCACTACTGATGTAACACCAGTTGGGCTGATTACTGAGAGGCTGAGTGGTGGGTACAGCCATCACAGCACTGGCAGTGTCATGGGTTCCTGGCAGGACAACTTCGATATCCGAATTTCCAATTTCTTTAGCCACTGCCGGACGCAACTTACCAAGTTTGGTTCCAGGCATGGCGATTTCGCCTAAGATCTTGGAAGGCAGATTGAATTGATCCATCAAACCTGTTGCCCATTGTTTCGTTGCTGGGTTGAGGAGCTGAGTGGTGGTGGCATTGGTAAACTCATTGACCTTTTCGCCAGTCAGTAACCAATTGAATAAGTCCGGAATCATTAACAGAGATTCCGCAAAATCCAGAATCGGTGACTCGCGTCGCTGCAGTGCCAAAAGCTGGAAGAGCGAGTTGATTTGCATAAACTGAAGGCCTGTTTGTGCAAAGATCTCTTCCCGGCTGACACGCTCAAAGCCCCATTCAAGAATGCCTTCGAGTTGAGAGTCTCGATAGTGGAACGGGTTGCTGATCAATTCATCATTTTTTCCTAGCAACCCAAAATCAACACCCCAGGTGTCTAGGCCCAAGCTGACAATCCGCGATCCATATTTCGCCTGAGCCGCCGACACGCCTGTGACAATGTGATCCCATTGTTTCAGCATGTCCCAATACATTCGATCATTGGCAGCCGTGCCACCATTATCAAATCGATAGACTTCTTCTAGTACAACCTTTTGCCCATCAAATTCACCAGCGACGACTCGTCCACTAGAGCCCCCGATATCTACGGCTAAATAAACCTGCTGCATTTCATTCCTCCCAAAAGATCTCTTCCATTCTAATTCAAACGGTGACACCCACTCTATCCCCCTCCCAATCGGTGACACCCACTCGAATTGCCCGCGCGATTGCTAAGATTTTCAGACTTTTTGCCTCCAACCCTTCCGGTGGCAAGCATATTTGAGCATCTGAGTAGGTTTTGATATCCCTCACCACATAGCAGAAAACCTAATTTTTCCAAAATCTCACTGGGCTAGGAATCGAGACTTGGGTTTAGCCTGGATCATATAAAGGTCGATTCACGTCTAAAACAACTAAAATTGTAGAGTGTAGAGGAAAAATCCAGCTTCTCATCGAGTGGGTGGCACCGATTGAAGGAAGAATCGAGTGGGTGTCACCGGATTGGATACTTTGGGTATTGTTTACTTAGTTGATGATGTTTATGATATTTATTCATTCAAATTATAGGAGTAGACTGGCATTGGATATCAAAAATCAGGAACATCTCACAGGCTTTCAGAGAGTCGAGCCGACTGAGACGCTATTGGCTTCCCTTGATGCTGCAAGTCAAAATCTTGAATCAGCTGCGCCGGTAGAAATCCTGCAGTGGGCGGTTGAAAACTACGCCCCAAACTTCGCGATGGCGACAGCATTTGGCCCAGAAGGGATGACCATGATCCACATGCTCTCAACCTTCGCTCCTGAAACTCCCATCTTTAACCTAGAAACGGGTTATCAATTCCAGGAAACACTCGAGCTACGCGAAAAGGTAAAACAACGCTACGGTATCGAAGTCCAATTAGTACGTCCGGAATTGGATGTCGTGGAATACGAACAACTCCATGGCGGCCCCGTCTATAAATCAGACCCCAATAAGTGCTGCTATGACAGAAAGCTGTCATTACTCAAAAAGGTCGCCAATCGACTCCATTGTTGGTCGAGTGCCATTCGGCGAGACCAAAGCCCGGATCGTGCGAAAGCACCGATCGTCGGTTGGGACAAAAAGTTTGGGTTAATTAAAGTCAGCCCACTCGCAAACTGTTCCAAGAAAGACATTTGGAACATGATCCTAGAGTACGATATCCCTTACAACCCACTACATGACCAGGGATACCCCAGTGTCGGGTGTTGGCCCTGTACTCGTCCAATCGGCATTGGTGAAGATGAACGCGCAGGACGTTGGAGTGGCACCGCTAAGACAGAATGTGGCCTTCACTCCATGGAGGATTAGTAATGCATATCTCAGCAAAAACCGAGTACGCGTGTGTTGCGATCCTGGAATTAGCAAGTCGCTTCTCTGACAACGCTCCTGTCCGCATCAAAGACATAGCTGAGCGTCATGGAATCCCTAATCGTTTTTTAGTCCAAATCCTACTGCAACTCAAAGGAGCAGGATTGGTGATCAGCATTCGAGGAGCCTCCGGGGGTTACCGCTTGGCACATTCCCCGAAAGACATCTCACTTGGTCAAGTCATGGCAATCGTTGACGGGCACGCCAACGAGGTCTTCCAAAATTCGGAAAACTCTACCCCTCTGTCCTCTGTATTACTGGCAACCTGGAATCAAATGCTCTCTCAACAGACCTCGCAACTGCATAAAATCTCGATTGCTGATTTGTTAGAGAGGTCACACGGGCAATCTGAAGCAATGTATTACATCTAATTGATTTAGGCGGCTCTAAAGAACAGCCGACTCACCTGTATAGCTTTTGATACCGTTTGACACGTTTTGGCACTCAGCCTTTAGCCACTTGACCGTCCCCGAATCTGGACTTTAAACTATTGGTTAACGGGCATTTAGACGTCGGGAAACACGCATTCGTGTCGCTCTCAGGATGAATCCTCCGGAGAGTATGTACCGACTAGCTCGCCCCCCCCTTGAAAGTTTGAGACAACGATGACAACCCAGGTACTGGACGTATACGACTCAGATGACCCCCAAAAGGTCATTGAAATTGCTGTAGATACTCTACAAGCAGATCAAGTCGTGGCATTCCCAACGGAAACCGTCTACGGCCTGGGTGCTGCCGTCAATGATATCACAGCAATTGAAAAAATATTTGAAATCAAGGGACGTCTGGAATCTCAAGTCCTCACACTCGCCATTAACGATGCCAGTGCACTAACAGCCTTTGCTCCGGATTCAAGCACCCTGGCGAGACGGCTGGCAAGACGTTGCTGGCCTGGGCCTCTTACAATGGTGGTCGACGCTACCGCTGAAAACAGTTTCGTTCAGTCCCTGCCGGAAGAGGTGTTACCGTATATCGCTCCTCAGGGCTGGGTCGGACTACGGGTCCCCAGTAATGAAGTCTTGCTTACGGTTCTCGACAAACTTCAACAACCAATCGCCCTGACAAGTGCCAACAAGAGTGGCGAAGCCGATGCCACTACGGCTCAAGAAGTTGCTGATCAACTAGGTAGCGAATTAAGCTTAGTCATCGATGGGGGCCCGACAAAAATCGGCACACCTTCAACTGTGATCAAACTCGACAATGACAAAATCACAATACTCCGTGGTGGAGCTCTGGATGATCACAGCCTTGTCGAACTCGCTCAGCCTGAGATCGTGATTATTTGTACCGGGAACACATGCCGCAGCCCCATGGCGGAAGCTTTGCTTAAGAAAAAGTTGGCCGACAAACTAGGCTGTCCGATCGCAGACCTCAACATCCGAGTCCAATCGGCAGGTATTGCTGCAGCTCAAGGATCACCGGCAGCCCTTCAGGCTGTTCAAGTTATGCACGAGCAGGGCCTGGATCTCAACGACCACGAAAGTCAGCAGCTTCATTATCAAACGGCGAGGGATGCCGATTTACTTCTAACCCTTTCAAATTCTCACCGACGAGCTATCATTGGCGAGTGGCCCGAATTTGAAGACAAAACTTTTGCAATCGATCCTGACGGCGGAGACGTCGCTGACCCGTATGGTGCCTCCGTCGACGTATACCACGCGTGTGCTGAACAAATCAGTGGCTTGCTTGATCAGCGTTTGCCTGAAATACTGAGGTTACAACCTCCAGAAAACTTACTGGGAGACAACTAAAACATGCATATCTCGGTTGGAAGCGATCATCGCGGCTATAAAGTAAAAGCCAAAATTATCGAGTTACTTGAAAAGCTTGGACATTCAACAAGTGATGCCGGCACTAACAGCGACGAAAGCGTCGATTATCCGGACATTGCCAACGAAGTTAGCAAACGAGTTTCTGACGGAAATAGTGACCGCGGAATATTAGTCTGTGGTACGGGAATTGGTATGGCTATTGCCGCCAACAAACATAAGGGTGTTCGAGCAGCAACCTGTCATGATACTGTGACTGCAGAAATGAGTCGCCGTCACAACAACCTCAACGTCCTGTGCCTTTCAGCCGACCTATTTGGTGAACGCAGTGTTGAGCAATTGGTCTCCATCTGGCTCGAAACTGAATTTGAAGGTGGACGTCACGAACGACGTCTCGACAAGATTTCGGACACGGAAACCAAATAGCTCGGGGAGCAATTCAACCCTGCCAATCTGGCTAGGTTCTATCAGAATCTAATACATTAGACCAACACTCAAAGCACGGCTTTCAAGTCGTGCTTTTTTTGTTCCCCCGCTCGCAATCACGACGGTCAGGTCGTAACGGTTATCACGCTCAAACGCCTATAAATGTCGGAGATTTACCTTCGTAACGGTCACGACGAATGAGCCTTCAATAAATCTGTGTTTACGATACAAATGAAAGCGATTCATCCTTGTTTAACACTCGCCGCCGATTACGATTCAAAACATAAGCCTACGACAATACAACAGACTCGCATTTATTGCTGTCTGAAAAATAAACCACATCCAAGATCACTCATGAACGACGTTAGATTTCCTAAGAACGAAGTCGATCAACTACTTCTCAATGCTCAGCTTCGAGATGAACTCGAGCCGTACATGGATGAATCTGTGGAACTTGTCGATGCGTCGCAGATGTCAACAGAGGAAGAGAATAAATTCCTCCGAGCCATGTTATGTTGGGAACGCTCGCCGGTGATTCCAATCAGCCAGTGGTTCGAACCTGAGCTACAGCTGCCGCACCCAGATACACTCTCAGATCGCAATCTATCTAAAGTCATGTGGGATGCCGTTGAACGTCTGGCCGAGCAACGAATATTCCTCCAATGCTCCGATCATCTCTCTGACAGACAGCTGTATTGCGTGCTGTTCCGGGACATCCTGCCCGCCACAGAAAAGAAAATTGACCTCCCCGACAACGACCTCATTTGGAAATTGGTCGACTTGGAGTCTGATCCTGAACTTTGGCTAACGTATTACGCCGATGATCATCAACGGTATCAGTGGGAAGTCGAAAATGGTCGCATCCCTCCAGCTCAAGAGGCTCCACCATTCGCTCGCAAACTGCCCGAGCCTTTCTAGAATAAGAGAATTCTAAATTGTAAGTGCCTGTTGTCGAGTCCCCAGGCAAAGCCGATCCCCAGCTGTAGTAGTTGAAGCGACCCTACCCGCTGGAATTTTCTCACTGTTGTCTTATACAATGAGTACTCACCGCCGTTGGGTTTCAGAGAATCACTACTACGCGTCCAAGAAAGCCTCGCTATGTTTAAACAGCTCACCCTTTGTTCCACCTTGGCTGCAGTCACCGCCTTCTCGTGCCTATTGGTTACAGATCCTGTCCAAGGACAGGAACAGATTCAGCAGATCACCCCAAAAAAGATCCCACCTGCTCGACGCTCGTACATGGGGCGTGAAATTGCACAAACCATGCACTACACCGGGGCTCCATGGCTCATTCGAGAAAACCGTGAGAATGAGGAAAGATGTTCCATCATGCTCGGTAATCTTGGAGTAAAAACCGGAATGACGATTTGCGACATGGGATGTGGTAACGGCTTCTACTCTCTGCAACTCGCCAACATGGTCGGCCCAGATGGAACGATTTTAGCCGTGGATGTTCAGCCCCAAATGCTATATCTTCTCCGAGCCAGAATGGAAAAAGAAGCCCTTGAAAACGTCACACCTATTCTGGGGTCCTTTCACAATCCCCACCTCCCCAAGAATACCATCGACTTGATTTTAATGGTCGACGTCTACCATGAGCTCTCGCATCCCGAGGTTATGTTGAAGTACATGCGAGATAGTCTGAAAGAAGATGGGCAAATTGTACTGCTCGAGTACCGCGAAGAAGACCCAAAAGTCCCAATCAAACCCTTGCATAAGATGAGCAAGAAACAGATCCTCAAGGAATATCAATCCAACGGTTTCAAGCTCACCAAGGAGTTTGACAAGCTACCATGGCAACACATGATGTTTTTTGGAAAAGATCCTGAGTGGGAAGAAAAGTCCTCCAAGTCCTCCAATTAGGACTCTTTTAAATCTCCCAAAGAAGCACTAACGAATAGGTAAAGTCGTTAGGGCGATTATCACCAGGCGTACTATCGTAGCGATCAAGTGCAGCGAGTTTAAGGCTCCAGCCGTGTTGCTCGTCGAGTATGATTCTCCAAGACGCTTCTGCTTCGATGCGAAATTCGGTGAAGTTGGACCAATCCGGAAAGTAATCCACATCGGCTTTAATCTCCTGGCGAGCCGTAAGCTGTTTCTCAAGTATCAATCCAAAAACGGCTTCCGGAACAATCGCATCATCCGGAGCTCCAATTTCCTGAGACATCCCTGCCCCAAATCTCCAACTCAATTGAATGGTTTCAGTGTCAACAAATAGTTTTTGCAAACCACCATTTGCAGTGAGTCGTAAATCGAACGGCCTGAATTGATCGTACTCTAAACCCAACTCCGCGAACCAACTTAGATCACTTCCTTCGCGTAACCAATGATGCCCGACGTCAAACAGAGTGTGATGTTTATTGACCACGCCTCCTGCCTTGGAACGCACATAATCCAAATCAATTTCCAGTAGGCCTTTTCTGGTATCCCGTTCTAATTCCACACTTGCAAATAGTTGTGACGTATCGGTATTCCCTGTCGTACCGTTGCCCCCAAATTCCATCGTGCCGTCCCAGACAGTTTTATCGATACGAATCGTCGGCACCCAAAATCCAATATTGTCGCTAACAACATCCACTTCTTCTTCAGGAAACGGACGTCGGTGTTCTCCAGGTTTCAATCTTGCAACACTTGGACCAATGTTCTCAATCGCACGTCTCCAGTCTGGCGAGAAGATAGCTTCACGCCCCTGAGGGTGCAACAGAATTGGTTGCTGCGCGGACAACTGCCCTGCTGCCCATTCGCAGATGGACAGTAGGATAGCTAGCAATACCAAACAGACACGCAAAGCGAATTCCTTCGTCTCAACAAAGACACCGTCTTAAAGACATACAACGGTGAAAACCAATGGAACCTTGTACTAAATCCACGGTGACAACTCAAGACACATCCTACGTTGGGCGGCCACTAAGCCGAGCCACGAATTGACTCTTGCCCAGGAACTCTCTCTACAGTGTGTTTAAGACGTACGTAATTGAGAGTAGAGATCAGCAATTCGGCGAGTCAGCAAACCAGGTGTACCATTACCGATTTGGTTTCCGTCCACCTTAATCACTGGTACGATTTCCGCTGCACTACCGGTCAAGAACACCTCTTCCGCAGCATAAACATCCTCCAGCGTCATCGTCGTTTCAACAACTTCGACACCGTCTTCCGCAGCCAATTCCATAACCGCCCCGCGAGTGATACCTTCTAAGACGCCAGCTTCTACCGGTGGAGTCAATAAACGACCATCCTGGACGATAAAGATGTTATCCCCAGTACATTCAGCCACTTCTCCCTGATGGTTCAGCATCAGAGTCTCCACGCAGCCAGCAGCAAGGCCTTCGATTTTGGCCAGAATATTGTTGAGATAATTGAGTGACTTAATTCTGGGGTCCAAGGCTCCCGGATGGTTTCGGATAGTCTTGGCGGTAATAATCTCCAGACCGTTTTGATAAAACTCATCCGGATAGAGTGTGATCAAGTCGGTAATAATAATGATATTCGGCGTCGGACATTTATTAGGGTCTAATCCCAATGTCCCTTCTCCCCGTGACACCACCAAACGAATGTACCCATCTTCAATTTCATTCGCAGCCAGCGTCGCGTTTACTGAATCCGCCATCTGTTCTTTCGACATAGGAATTTCCAACTGAATCTTCTCAGCGGATTCCCATAACCGATCCAGGTGTTCTTTCATACGAAAGACGGAACCACCATAGCTACGCATACCTTCAAAGACACCGTCTCCGTAAAGGAAACCATGATCATAAACACTTACTTTGGCATCTTCTTTGTTGTAAAGCGTACCGTTAATGAAAACTTTCAGAGCCATAATTTAACTACAGAAGGAAGAGAGATTTTCAAAATCCAACGCCACACGCAGTGTGGCCAAGACATTATTTTAGACGGCGAAACCGAGCTTGAGTACCAGTTAGCTAGGCTTAACTCTGAAACGACACCGATTCGACGCGTCCTTCAGCCAGCCGGACGGTTCGATCTGCCTGAGCCGCAATAGAAAGATCGTGCGTCACCATCACAATGGTGACATCGTAGGCCGAATTGAGCTCATGAATGATCTCCATGATTTCTTCCCCAGCCGCTCTATCTAGATTCCCTGTCGGCTCGTCTGCGAGCAATAATCGTGGGTTGGCCATTAGGGAACGAGCGATTGCCACTCGTTGCATCTCGCCACCTGACATCTCACGTGGTCGATGTTTCAAACGATGGCTTAGCCCCACCAAATCGAGTAATTCTTTTGCGCGTTTGCGAAATTTGCGACGCTGCAACATATAGGACATAAATCCATGGTGAATCATTACAGGCATCAGCACGTTTTCTAACGCCGTTAATTCGGGCAGCAAGTGATAAAACTGGAAGATCATCCCAATATATCGATTGCGAAGAATATCACGTGACGCAGCCGGAAGATTATCGATACGATTATCTTCGAAGTATATTTCACCGTCGTCAGGTTTATCTAACGTCGCCAACAAATGCAGGAATGTACTCTTACCTGATCCACTTGCGCCAACAATGGCTTGAAACTCACCTTCCAGAACTTCAATGTCGACTCCATTTAAAACGGGAACCTCGACTTTACCTTTGCGATAGCTTTTCGTTACGCCGGTCGCCTTCAACACCACCGGTGACTTTAATAGCCGTGGATGAAGCTGGTTCTTCTGATCTGTCGAGGATACAGCCTGATGCTCGATAGCAAGTTCATAGGCACTACTCATATCGAAGCGCCTCCACAGGATGTAACTTGGCTGCTTTGCGAGCAGGAAGGATACTAGCAATCACCGCAATTGCAATCGCACCGATCACCACCCAGACACAAGTCAGAGGATTCACAATCACAGGAATCTGATTGAAGTAGTATACGGTCGGATCAAACACTTCCTGACCAGTCACTTGTTCAATCCAACCGGCGATCGTATTGATGTGATCCACGAACAGTAACCCCAGCACTAAACCGACACCGGATCCAACCGTCCCGAGAGACAGGCCGTAGCCTAAAAAGATACTCATGACACCGCTGCTCGGAGCTCCCAAACTTTTTAAGATTCCAACATCTCTCGTCTTTTCAACAACGATCATGAAGAAGGTCGCGAGAATACCGAAACCAGCCACGGCAATAATCAAGAACAACAGAATATTCAAAATGGTTGTCTCTAATTGCACGGCCGCCAAGAGCGGTCCTTGCATATCCCGCCAAGTCTGTATTTGATAGCCAAATTGCTGAATGGGAAAACGAGCCTGAAGCTTATCACGGACCGCATTCAGATCCGCTCCTTCCTTCAGCTTAAGCTGAATAGTCGAGACACTTTTAACGCCCGACTGCACATCAACCATGCCTCGCAAGTCTTGCAGCTTTGCCAGTGGTACAAACGCAAACGAAGAATCATATTCACTCATCTCGCTCTCATAGAGGTCCACAATCGTAAAGCTATCACTAACCGCTTTGGGAGGTTGCCCAGTATTGGGGAATGTCACCTTCACATCATCACCGGGAAGAGCGAAGTAGTAGTCCATCACTTCACCATCTGCGTCCCGCCCACGCACACTACAAATTGAAATCCCCAAGACGATTCCTGTGTGTTGTTCACTGGATGGATCAAAGACGATTTCGGGTTCATTCGAACTTTGGAATGGTACGCCAGGAACATCGAGATCGCCGGTACTGCCGGGAGCCCCTGAGATCTGACCGTCTAAGCCAGCGATCGTCGCACCTTGCCCCTCGACACCACTATCATCAATCAGCGGGAAAGGTGAAGACGGGATGTCAGCCGCGTCGATGCCTTCACTATCAGATGGAGCCTCGACTGCATTTTGCTCCCATTCCGCTGAGACTCGTCGACGAGCCCACCCAGACACTGGAAAGCGATCTTTCTTTCCTCGACCATAATCATTCTCTTTGAGCAGAAAATCTAGTTGTTCTCGATTGTCGGGGTGTAAGAGATATTCTGAAAAATCTGACACACCTGAATACGTCTGGTGATCAATCCCGATTAACGTAATGGGCTGTGTAATCCACTGCCCCTGGATATTATCACGAAAATTGATCATCGCAGGAATCTGAATAGCTGCCGTCATCGCTTCAATGTCGTCACCAGCAAGCTGATGAATTTCATCCATATGCCACTCAGGGTCAGGGAGCCCATTGAGGTCGTGACTACGAATCACAATATCAGACAAGATACCGTGCAGACGTTTATGCATCTCGTCGCTGAAGCCGGCCATGACACTGTTGACTACGATTAACGTAGCAACACCCAGCGTCACACTGACAATCGAAGCAAGCGCAATATAGCGGCTCTTCAGATATCGCCATGAAAGTAAAAGTTTATACACTGCCAATCCTTCGGCTTTGGTATGTCAGTCCACTGTCCTCTCGCCCTTATCACGTTTACTCCTTAAACGCCGGACGGGTTGAGGTTCGAAACTACCGGACTATTCTATTATTCTGGACGCAATAAGGGAAAGAGTATTACGTCTCTAATTGTCTGTGAGTTAGTCAATAACATCACTAATCGGTCGATTCCGATCCCTAAACCACCAGCCGGTGGCATCCCATAACGCAATGCGCGAATGAAGTCGTTGTCCATCTTGGCCATGGAATCTTCTTCGGAAAGGCCATCCAACTGTGTTTTGAATAGCTGTTCCTGCAAATCAGGGTCATTTAATTCGGTGTAAGCATTGGCGATTTCCATCCCTCGGACAAACAATTCAAATCGTTCGGCAATTTCAGGATTATCTTTTTTCCGTTTCGTTAACGGGCAAATGCTGGCCGGATAATCGATCACAAAGACGGGCCCTTCTAATGCATCCTCTACTTTTTCCTCAAACACTTCATTCTTAATCACGTCGGGATGTCTACCTTCTGTATCAATCCCAATGCCACTAGCATAACTGGCAACGGCCGCTGCATCGGACGGATCCACGCCCGTATGCTTTTGAAATAACTCGTCATAGGTCGCTCGCTGAAACGGAGGCGTGAAATCAATTTCATGTTCACCAAACGGCAAAACATACTGACCACCAATCGCATCGATCGCATCCACGATAATTTTTTCTGTCAGGTCCATCATTGAGCGATAATCGCCAAAGGCCTGATAGACTTCCAGCATTGTGAATTCAGGATTATGCCGTGGACTGATCCCCTCATTTCGATAGACTCGGCCCAGTTCATAGACTCGTTCCAGTCCACCAACCAGTAGTCGCTTAAGATGTAATTCCAAAGCGATTCGCATGTAGAGTTCCAAATCAAGAGCGTTATGGTGCGTGACGAACGGCCGAGCCGCCGCACCACCAGCGATCGAATGAAGCGTAGGGCCTTCGATTTCGGCAAAATTTTCATCGGCCAGAGAATTGCGAACCGACTGCACGATCTTAGTTCGATTTAGAAACCGCTGCTGCACTCCCTCGTTATATGCCAAGTCCACATATCTTCGTCGTTGACGCAGCTCCGGGTCAGTCATGCCGAGATGTTTTGCTGGAGGTGGTTCAATGGACTTGGTTAGGAAGTGCAACTTCTCGGCAAAGATGGTGAGTTCACCTGTGTTTGTAACCCCCAGCCGGCCATCAATTCCGATGATATCCCCCAGATCAAAAAGTCCTGCCAATTCAAAATCAGCTTCGCCTACCTGCTTTTTGCCGATGAACAACTGCAGTCGACCACTCCAGTCCTGAATATCGATAAAGCAGAGCTTACCTTTGTCGCGTTTAAGCATAATCCGCCCAGCGGCTCTTACTTGAGGCCCAATCTCCGATCCAGGCCCTTGCTCTGCTCGCCACTCTCGCATATTCACTCGTTGCTCGGGATCAACATCAAGCTCAGGCAGATCGACTAGCGTGCCATCTTCCTTTTGATACTGAACTTCACCAACTCGCGCACGAATTTCGCTGATTAGCAAGCGATCGTCGAAGCGACTCCCCCAAGGATCCAGTCCCAACTCTTCAATCTTACGCATCTTTTCCCGACGACTAGCCACATGCATCTGCTGCTCTTCTGCGGAGTCTACATTGTTTTCCGGGTTGTCTGCTGGTGTTTCGCTCATGCGAGATCCTTGGCCTTTATTTCAAGCATTGCTCTGAGTTTCAAGCTCATTATTTTATGGCAACAGAGGTCTTCTGTAATCCCCAATTTAACTACCGGTGATATTTGCTCACCTTTGTTTTCACACCGGGAATGAGACGACAAGCATTTTCGTAATAAATCTGCTTGAGAACTCTATCTGGCAATCCTAAACCGTAGATTCTCCAGAGTCCCTGCGGAGGAAACTCCTTCTCCGAATAGGGAAAGTACTCATCATATGTTTCGAGAAATCTCCAGTAGTAAGTAATACGTAATTCAGGCCAAGGGCCATCGGTACCGAAGAGAATTCGGTCTGCATATTTTATAAAGAACGCACGTGCCGTGTATGGTTGTCGCCCCAATTCCCCAATTCTGGAAGCCAATTCCACCACCAAATTAGGATACTTCTCGAGCCACGAGGCGACCGTTGCCAGGTCCTCGGAAGAATTTGCCATATGAGCTCCAATAAATGTGGTCTTGGGATGGCGTTGAATCACTCGATTGCGGTCTGCCAGCAAAGATTCACGGCTGGGGAACTTATCCGGCGGAAAACTCCACTCCGGATGCCGAAACAGCTCTTCCCAACGTTCATTTGTTTCATCAATGGGTTGAAAGAAAGCAATTGGATCTGCTGTATGGATAATCACTGGAATCCCAAGTTGCCCACAAGTTCGCCAGATTGGATCCCAGCGAACATCATCAATTTTCATAAGCGAACCATCTGGGTTTTGATAACTGAGCCCGAATTGCTTGAACAATTTGAGTCCACTAACGCCATGCTCTACCGCCAGTTGAAGTTGTCTCGCCGTCTTTTCACCAAATCCCGGCTGATGGCATGCCCAGGTAGCAGGATCCTCTGCATCACCATCTCCTTGCCAATCGACATTAGCGAATACTACAAATCGGTCTGGGTATTTCTTTCCAAGATATTCAAGATGGCCATCGAGCGTATCGCCAAGTTTTCCATCCAAACTACAGCAGACGGCAATATTATGTTGATCCATCAGCTGTACATAATCATCCAGCTTCCCTAAATCATGCTTAAGCCGATAACGGAAATGAGTATGTACATCTACGACAGGAAAGCGAGCCTGCTGGAGCAATGTTTGTTCCACCTTCAACGTTGGACGCGGACGGAAATTCCCCAGAGCAAGATTACGTCCTTCCCGCCCATCCAGCTGAACATCCTGGGCAGACAGAAATCCTGTAGCTACAAAAATGATCATCCAGGCGGCATATGTCATTGCCAACCAATTAGCAAAATGAATCCCCTCGTTTCTCCGTAGAAACATATGTACTTGCCTTTCCATTGCAAAAACTTCTCGTTCATCTCGATACGAAGTAAAATGAAGTCTTACTTATTATGCCCGAATTCTCTCGCAACTGTAATTCACCTAATGAAACCGGATCCTACTCAACGGCAAACCGATGCCGATCAAAAACGCTCGCAGCAGCTGAGCATGCAGCCAACCAAAAGTCCGGCAGTATTGCCTGGCTATGAGCTGATACGCCGCTTAGGTTCCGGTGCTTATGGTGAAGTATGGGTCGGGCTTGATAAGAACACCAATCGTCAGGTCGCTGTTAAGTTCTTTGACCACCAATCTGGTGTGGACTGGCAACTATTGGACAAAGAAGTTGAGAAACTTGTCTCGTTAGCTACAGCCAGGCATGTCGTCCAGCTTCTGGAAGTCGGTTGGAATGAAGAGCCTCCCTATTATGTGATGGAATATCTGGAGCAAGGTTCGCTAGATGCCTATATCGAATCTCAAAAATCTATCGAACTTGAAAAGTGCCTACAGTTGTTTGAGGATATCGCAACGGGTATGGTGCATGCCCATCATAAAGGAATCCTTCACTGCGATCTGAAACCGGCTAACATCCTGCTGGACGAAGAGGGTAATCCCCGTCTGGCGGATTTTGGACAATCCCGCCTCAGCACAGACCAGTCTCCAGCGTTGGGCACTCTGTTCTATATGGCACCCGAACAAGCAGACTTAAAAGCGGTTCCTGATGCGCGATGGGACGTTTACGGCCTTGGGGCAATCCTGCATACACTCCTCGAAGGACACCCACCCTACCGTAACGAGCAACGAATTCAACGCATCGACAATGCCGGAAACCTGGAGCAACGTCTTGCGGCCTATCAACAGGCCCTTACAGATGCCCCTGAACCCGTCAGCCAAATGCAACGCTCGTTGGACCCTGCCTTGCAAACCATTCTGCGAAAGAGCCTTGCAACCAACCCTAATAACCGTTACCACTCGGTCTCTGAAATTCTCGGCGCGTTGCAGCAACGTAAACTAGCCCGAGCCCGACGTCCTCTGAATATCCTGGGTTTACTCGGACCTCTACTGCTCTTGATTATCATGGTGGTGTTCAGCGGAGTTTGGTATCAGCAAGCGGTAGAAGATGCGGAACAAGCTGTTCGAGAACGAGTCTACGAAAGTAACTCGTGGGTTTCTCGTCACGTGGCATTGTCTGTTGAAGAAGAATTACGAAACTATTATCAAATCATTGCATTCGAAGCTTCGCAGCAAGATCTTCAGACGCACTTAAGGACCGTGCTGAATTCCGAAACTCTAAAGTCCATTCAAGCCGATCGCCAGCCATTCCAAACGATTACCGAGCAACAAAAGGCATTCGTGGAAGAAGATAGTCGACTCGACTTTGACGATTATCTCGAACAACGATTAAGCGTGTACTTAGACCGAGTCAAGTCAGATGAATCCAACCCAAAACTGGCAAGTTTATTTGTCATTAGTGCCACAGGAGATATGCTATCGATTGCCTATGACGAACCGGTTCAATCTCAGTCCGTAGGGCGAAACTACTCTTTCCGAACCTATTACCATGGCCAGAGCGAAGACCTCGCCCGTGATTCTTCCCCGGAGACGCTCACACCGGTTGACCACACCCATCTCTCGGCTGCTTTCCAAAGTACCACGACCAACCGGTGGAAGATCGCCATTTCCACTCCAATTTATGCGGACGACGACTCCACTGAACTGCTTGGTGTCATCGCATTAACACTCAATCTCGGAGATTTTTCCTACTTACGAAGTGAGCAAATAGAAAATCAATTCGCTGTATTTATCGATGGGCGTACAACCAAACACAACGATCAGGTGCAAATCCAGGGGACGATACTTCAACATCCGATCATGGATGAAATTAACAACCCAACCATCGACCCATTTCGAATAGATGGAAGCCAGCTGCAACAGTTGTTGCTTGGGCAACAACAACTATACGTAGACCCCGTGGGCCAATCCTCTGAGCACGCCGAATATCAAAAGTACGACGGTAAGTGGATTGCCGTGATTGAAAGGGTGCGATTGCCCGGCAGATCAGCCAGCGATACCGGGGCTCCCATCGAATCGGAAGTTAATCGAAAGCAGAGTGAGCTATTAATACTGATTCAGGAAAGCTACGAAGATGCGACAACTCCAATTCGTGAGCTTGGCTCCCAGCTAATCATGGAGGGTATTCTTACCGTCACGCTGTTATTGGTAGTGGTCGGAGCATTGTGGCTTATCGTCCTGAAACGATTTACCTCATCACATCACTTACAACCAAAATGATCCTACATTACGCCAACAAGTCGTGCATTACGCCAACAAGTCGTGGATAACATGTCCATGGACATCGGTTAATCGGCGTTCGATCCCATTGTGATAAAACGAAAGCCGTTTGTGATGCAGGCCAAGCATGTGCAGAATGGTGGCATGAAAGTCATAGACTGTAGAGACATTCTCAACGGCCCGATAACCAAATTCATCCGTAGCACCGTATTCAAACGGGGCTTTGACTCCGGCTCCCATCATCCAGGCGGTGAAGCCTGAAGGATTATGATCTCGTCCACTCGCGCCAGCCTGAAACGTCGGCATTCTGCCAAACTCCGTCGTCCATACAATCAATGTATCTTCGAGCAGGCCACGTTGTTTCATATCCTTTAATAGACCTGCCACTGGCTGATCCAGAATCGGGCCATGAACACTGTATTGGTTTTTTAGCTGTTTGTGTCCATCCCAGTTGCTCGTTCCTTCTCCTCCGGTTTGATAGGAGCCGTTAAACAACTGGACAAACCGCACACCCTTTTCCATCAACCTACGAGCAAGAATGCAATTTCTAGCGAAGGACGCTTTGAGTGTATTTTGAGTGTCATCTGCACCATAGAGTCTCAAAATATGCTCGGGCTCGGTCGACATATCACTCACTTCGGGGACTGAAAGCTGCATCTTGGCAGCTAATTCATAGCTGGAAATCCGAGCGGCAAGCTGAGTATCTTCCGGGAATCGTTCTAGGTGTCGCTGATTGAGCCGTCTGAGGAAACCACGTGTCGCTTTATCTGCATCCGCCGTAATCCCACTTGGTGGGACTAAATTTTCAATGGGCTTCGAGGCATTAAAATCGGTACCTTGAAAAGCTGCTGGCAGGAAACCGGCTCCCCAATTATTTACACTCGACTGAGGCGTACCTCGCGGATCTGAGATTGCTACAAATGCCGGCAAGTCGTCGACTTCACTACCTAACGCGTAGGTTGCCCAGGCTCCGATACTGGGGAACCCGTCGAGGGTAAAGCCAGTCGACATATAGTTCTCGCCTGGCCCATGCGTATTCGTCTTACTGGTAAGCGAATGGATGAACGCCATATCGTCGGCGTGCTCACCAATATGATCAACCAAAGTCGAAATCATTTTGCCGGACTCACCGCGTGGCTTAAACTCCCACGGACTGCGTGTTAGGTTGCCCTGTTTCCCCTGAAAGGTGATCAAATCTGAACCGCCCGGCATCGGTTGACCATTTCGCTTAATCAACTCGGGCTTGTAATCGAACGTATCCAGATGCGAACACGCACCTGAACAAAAAATCATCAGGACCTTTTTGGCTTTAGGCGTAAAGTGGGGATCCCGTCTGGCATTAGGATTGGCGGCCTGAATGCCAGGTCGAATCGGACTTCCCTCGTCCGCGACCGATTCAACCGGCTCAGTAGCCATAATGCCCTGCTGACCCAACAACCCTGCTAATGCAACAGAACTCAATCCAAACGCCATATTCCCCAGGGAAGCGCGGCGACTCAACAAATGACGACCTACCAAAGAGCGGGGATCTACAATACTCATCGCTGATACCTATGAAACTTAATTTTTTGTTCTAGTGGACGAACACAAACTCATTCGCATTAAAAATAGCTCGGCAGAACTGCACCAAGCCTTCTTCCTTTACGAACTCAGCTGCTTCGTCAATCTCGATTTCGTCTGGAATTCTTCCAAATGCCCGATGCAATACCTGACGCACCTGGGCGGCGACGTCATCGGAAAACTCCTCCTCCAACTGCTCGGCAAGGATTTCACATTGCTGCAAAACGAATGTTGAATTGAACAAATTCAAAGCTTGCAGCGGCGTTGTGGAACGACTTCTTTTATCTACGACCTGACTAGCATCGGGACAATCGAAGACACCGAAAACCGCATCTTTCTCTTGACGCACCTTTGTCATGTAAACCATTCGTCTCCAATGCTGTGGCCCAAATTCTTTTATCGGGAAGTAGTGCCGAACATTTTCAGCCTGAACTTCAAAACCGGGGAAACCTGTCCCCCCCATCCGTGTGTCCAATGAGCCACTCACCTGAAGAATGCTGTCACGAATGACTTCTGCTTCTAAACGTCGCGGCGGGAATCTCCACAAATAACGAGCGCTCGCATCGACCGCCACAGCTTCTTTTCTGGGCTGGCTGGATTGTTGATAGGTCGCTGACTCCATGATTAGCCGATGAATATGCTTTAAGCTCCAATCGTGGTCGATCAATTCTGAAGCCAGGAAGTCTAACAATTCAGGATGAGTAGGCAAGGTTCCGGCACGCCCTAAATCACTGGGTGTATCCACTATGCCCGTCCCAAAGTGGAATTGCCATAGACGGTTGACAATCACTCGTGCTGTCAGTGGGTTATCTGGGCTGGCAACCCAGTTGGCAAATGCCGAACGGCGTTGACCATCGGTTGACTCTTGAGTGAGCCCGAGTGTCCCAAATACTTCCAATGCATCCGGTCCCACTGCTTCACGAGGAGCATTAAAGTCTCCTCGATAGAGTCGATAAATCACTTCCGGTGAAGTAAATGTCCCCGCATAAACGACTGTCCGTGAATTGAGCTTCGACAATTCAGCTTTGTACGCCTGTAGCTGAAGCAACTTCTGCTCAGCTAATTCACGCTCTGAGGCGGGCACGCCATCGAAGCGATATTGCAGCGCAATCTTCACTGGGGATTGAAACGGCACACGGTCATCACTCGAAGCGACCACCTGCCACTGCTGACCATCAAGCGAAATTTCAAAACGATAGCCCGTTGCCACCCGATCGGTATACTTCCCTTGGCGATCACGAGACCATTCAATACTGGTTATGAGACTGGGTTCCGGCAATTCAATTTGTGCCCATCCCTTCCCAGACTCATTCGATATCCAACTATTGGAGTTACCAAACACACCGTCATTTAGATGTTTAATTTGATGAATCGGATAACCGGGCAAGTTACTTGATGCAGTGGCAATAGCGCCCTTCGAAACCAAACCGACATTTTCTTCTCCAGCGAAGATAGACAATTCATCTAGACAGGGCTCAGAGGATGTCGCGGCAGAAATCGTCATACGAACATAACGAGCCTGAACTGGTTTGAAGACTTCTCTATTGAATGCTGCGGTCACCGCACTGCGAAGATTCGGTCTCTGCCGAGAAGTTTTGTCCCCTTTGGTCGCCGGCTCAAGCAATAAAACATCAGTCGTAATGGCCTTGCCTGACGTTTTGCGGCGCAGGATGACTGTCGCGGCTGGCGTAAGATCATGAACTCCCGCATCAAAAACACCGCTCCATAACGGAACTTTTTTTTGCGGTGTCGAACCATCAGCAAAATTCAACTGGTTGACCTCAGCGAGCAGAGTTTGATCTTCACGAGTTGTTACGTCGCCATCTCGATCCAAGACGTACTGCACATCCGTAGCATGGCTTTGCGGACCAGCTCCCCATGACAACCAGATACGATAGGTTCCACGTGCCAACAAGTGATACTGCCCTAAATCTGAAGGGCCTTGTTGGTCCCACCAGAAGTAAGAGCCACCACTGATATTTGGCAAACGCGAGGAGTCTCCGGCATCGCTACTTTGTCCCTGCCCTGTACCAGAAACGTTCTTTCCCAGAGCTCGTTTCGGTTGAAGTTCTTCGAAACCGCGCACTCCAGTTTGACCTGCCATCGATTCGTCAATCTGAATAAGACTTCCCTGTGGTACATCCACGTAATGAAGTAACTCGGTTTCCAGCTTTCGTATCTGAGCATCCACAAAAGCCTCTCGTTCCAAATGATCAGGCGATGGTGACAGAGGTCGGTTTCCATGTCTAACCCCTGCAAAAACAGCCTGCATGGCATAGTAATCGCGTTGTGTTATGGCATCAAATTTGTGATTGTGACATCGAGCACATCCGATCGTAAGCCCCAAAAACGTCGTACCCGTCGCGTTGATATAGTCTGCCAACTCGTCCTGACGCTGCATTTTAGTGAGGTTGGGATCCGAGCTCTTCACCAGATCGTTTGGGCCGGCAACTAAAAAACCGGTCCCAATACCATCCCCTATTTGATCTCCGGCAATCTGCTCCTTGACAAACACATCGTATGGTTTGTCCTGATTAAAAGCAGCAATGACGTAATCCCGATAATGAAAGGCATTGGGACGTTCTCGATTGACTTCATACCCTGTCGTTTCACCAAAGCGGACCAAATCCAACCAGTGGGAAGCCCAACGCTCACCAAAATGAGGACTCTCAAGAATCTCATCTACTAATTCTGAGTAGGAGCCTGGCGTCGAAAATCGCTTCATCTGTTGGGCTGTCGGAGGTAGCCCATGATTAATAAGTCGTAATCGCCGAAGCAATTCCAATGGCGTCGCGGAATCGGAGGGCTGAATACCTTTCTCCTGCAAGGCTGCCAGAATGTACTTATCAATTGCATTTTGTACCCAGGGAGATTTCAACTGGGGTTCCGCCGGTCGTACGATTTCCTGAAAGGACCAGTGATCTGTTGTCAGCTTGCTTGAATCTGCCTGTCCGGGCCATTCCACTCCCTGATCAATCCACGTGCGAAGAATGCTCACCTCAGTATCAGATAAACCTTTTCCTTCGGGAGGCATTTTCAGGTCTTTGTGAGTTCCCGCTACGACCTGAATCAGAAAACTGTCGGCTCCTTTACCCTTCAAGATAGCCGGTTCCCCAAGGTCTCCACCCCGCAAGAGTGAAGCCTTTACGTCGACCCGTAGATTACTTTCCTGAACATCGACTCCGTGGCAATCCACACAATGCTTTTCGAAAATGGGAGCCACATCACTGGCATAGTCAATCTTACGATCCAAAACAGGAAGAATGCCTGCCTGCTGTGCAACTAAGTCCTGCAGTGTTACACCTAGTAACAGGATGGAGAGTATCGGAAGAAATTGCATCATATAATTCGATTGCTGGTCATAACATAGAGAATGGTAGAATCACCTCATTGTACAAAGACAAAAGGTCGACAGGCTACCTAGATTTTAACAACATGTAATCTCTAAACTCCAACATACATTCGGGTTAGAATAAAGATGCATAGAGGTTTCGGAGTCCAAAGCATGCCATATTTGATCGCTCAGGGAAGTCAGCCCCAGCATCGCTGGCGTCGACTGGTGCCGGAACGCACTGTGATAAACATCGGCAGATCAACGTCTCGGTGGAAAGTTCCGTGGGATTCGCAAATATCCCGAAATCACATCACGCTGCAATTGGATGGCGAAGTCGCTCGAGTCCAGCGGTATTCAGAGGCAAGTAATCCTGTATTCTACCAGGGACAGGAGGCTGACGAATTTACACTGGATTTGAATCAGCACTTCGTGATCGGTGAAACAAGCTTCACGCTTGCACCGTCTCATTTAGCAGCGACGATTGCTCCCGCTCCCCCAGCAGCCGAGCAAACCTTTCTGTTTTCCGACCTCCATAACATGCCGTTTGAGCAAACCGCTCAACGAATTGAACTGCTGAGCACTCTGCCACAGATCATCTCATCGGCGACCGATGATGACGAGTTACTATCCAACCTTTGCGATTGGCTCTTTCAGGGCATTCAAAGAGCCTCGGGTATCGCCATTGTCAGGCAAACCACTCAAGACCTTGATTCCATTGAAGTGATGCATTGGGATTACCGCGGCAAACGAGATACCTATTTCAGTCCCAGCCAGAATTTGATTGATAAAGCGATCGGCAGTCAACTCAGCACGATCCACTTTTGGAATCAAGACACACAGTCCGAGTACACCGAACTACAAGGTATCGACTGGGCATTCTGCATTCCCGTTCAAGGCACAGCCTGCCACGGTTGGGGCCTTTATATTGCCGGCCAGACGGAAGGACAATCCAAATTGGGCAATGGTTCATTGACCCAACTCCAAGTCAAACAGGATATGAAATACGCGGAACTTGCCGCCACAACCTTAAGTCAACTCAGGACGCTCAAAAATCTGGAACGTTCACAGGCGCATTTTCGCCAGTACTTCCCCGACGTCGTGGTGGATTCTCTGATGAGTGGGGCCTCTGAACAAATCCTCTCACCTCGGGAAGTGGATTTGAGTGTGATGTTCTGTGACCTAACCGGATTCACTCATGTCAGTGAAGGTTCAGCCGAAGATCTCATGAAATTGCTAAGCATGACAAGTGAAAGTCTGTCATTGATCACTCAGCAAATTCTTGCCCACGATGGAGTTATTGGCGATTTCCACGGAGATGCTGCGATGGGTTTCTGGGGGTGGCCATTCCCTCACACTCCCAAAGAACACGCAATCCAAGCCTGTACTGCGGCTAGGGATATTCTATCCGACCTAGTCAAGCATGAGTCATTTTCAGCGACGCTTGGTATCGCCTCCGGACGCAGTGTGGCGGGAGAAATCGGATCCAATGATCAGGTGAAAGTTTCCGTCCTTGGCCCTGTCGTCAATCTGGCAGCTAGATTGGAATCCATGAATCGACAGTTTGGCACATCGATTCTGATTGACGCATCGACAGCCAAGCACATTGAAACTGAATTCCAGAAATTGAAAGTAGTCCCCATTGGACTCGTCCGTCCGTTTGGTATGGAACGAGCCGTGGAAGTTTCGACTCTCTTGCCCAAAGCGGATGCTGCAACCATACAAACGCAGCTGGAGCAATATGCGGATGCGTTAAGCGCCGTAGAGGAATCCAGGCTAGAAGAGGCCTGTGAGTTACTTTCAGAGGTCACCGACGGAAAGCATCCCCAGTTAGCTTTCGCTCACGTACTGCTTGGACATGTCGAGTTGCATCTGGCTCTCCCCCGAAAAACAAAAATGGGGCTCCTGAAATCTGAGCCCCATATAATGCACTTAGCTACGAAGTAGAATCGGCTGCTATTCGGTAATCCGAGCCCCTAAGGACTTCAAGGTTTCAACCTGAGCCTTGACTCCGTCTGACAGCGGATTGCCCGCAAGGTAAATTTTCCAGAACGGTGAAAATCGCTTTTGACCTTCGTTATCCGCTTTTGCCATTTCAACCAAAACAGCCAGATCGGTTACTTTATTGTCGTTGATAAACAAATATTTCAGTTCGGTGTAACCTTTGAGTGGAGCTAGGTCAGTAATCTCGTTGCCTCGTAGGTCGAGAGACGAGACCCGCGTCAGGCCAGCAATCTGATCGAGCGAATTGAGTTTGTTGCCACTGAGGTACAGCGACCACAACTTTTTGTGTTCTGCAATCGGTGTTAGATCCGTTAGTTGGTTATTGGCCAGGTAGAGAGACCTGAGTGCAGCCAAGGCTTTCAGAGGAGCAATATCTGTTATTTGGTTTCCAGACAGTTTCAAATACTGCAGGTTCGTTAGTCCGCCGACGGCACTGACATCGGTGATTTGATTGTCCGCCAAATTCAGCGATTGAATTCCCTTTAGATCTTTAATCGACGTAATGTCTGTAATCTCGTTACCCGAGAGTGAAAGCAGTGCAAGCGACCGACACTTATCGAGTCCTGTCAGATCAGTGATCCCTGACGCATTTCCTTCGATGCTGGAGATATTCTCTACGTCCTGCTCGGTCAGAGGCTCTTCATTGTTACGTTTGGCAAAAACATACCGACGTACAACCTTTTCCAGATTTTTGTCTGGAAAGATACTTTGAGCCTGAAGTGCCTGCAGGTTCAGACTTTCCAAGCCAATTGCAATCATAAACAGGAAAAGAAACTTGTAGCTGTTGATCATCAAGAGTGCTCCAGTACTCGTTGTTGAAGTTCCGTGTTGCGTCTGTAAATCCATTACATCAAAAACATGTCGCAATCGCTGACTCTCGATTGATAATTAAGAGACATTAGTCTTGCGAGCCTTTTATATTCTACGAAGCAGGACTTAGGGCAATCAACCATAGGACTGTAAAGAGGGATAAAAAAAGGCCTTTCCTTTGGAGCAATTAAGGAAAGGCCTTCTAGTGTATTCTGCAAATGGAAACTAGGTTCTCCGTAAATCGTTAAACACCTTAGAGAACGGCTGCCTTGACGCCAACGTAGCTCAGTCGTGCTTTCATGCAGGCTGCTTTAATCTGTTCTGGACGGGAGACTCCTTTGAGAACAAACACCTGTTTATCTCCATCCACGAATTCCAAGTCACCACAGTCATACCAACGCTGATATGGCTTGGCACTTTTAACTCGAATATCGCTAAACCCGTCGAGTTCCACTTCGCTGTGTACTTCTGCGTGGGAACCACCACAAGCATCTTCAATGATGATGTTTTGAGTGGTAATTCGATATCGCTGTGGTTTCAGCCCAAGCTTATCGGAAATAAAGCCTAACAACGGCAGGCGATTGACTGGCAATACTCGACCGATGTAGAGTCCAGCACAAATTGGGGCACATGCCAACGCAAGTAGGTGACCGACCGAAACGAAACCTACTCCAACACCTTTGAGAGTCTGAAAGAGAGATCCCATGATTTGACCGATCCCTCCCGGAGCTTCCGAGATAGAGGGATAGACGGTCATAACGGTCGTTTCTTCGTCGAATGCAACAACGCCAGCGATTGCCTGATTCATTGTCTGGATCAATCCTATTGAATTCTAAGTAATGTGAGCTTTTATGATAATCGACGGTGGTTTTGATACCAGCCCAAGTAAAGCAAGTTAAGGGCGTGAGCCGCAAAAATCATACTCTTAATTTTAGTGAATATTTTAACGCGATCGTTTCGACATGAAAAGGGAATCAGATCGGGCTCGATTGATCAAGGGCAAGCTGTTTTGGTCCCATGCAGGCTTGAGCACCTAAAACGAGCACGTAGCAAGGGTACCGGGTGGGTTGATTATCCGGACTTGTCGTTACTTGCTCGGAATTTTTTGATTGGTCTGAACTTATGAGTGGTGGAGTCAAGCTGGATTATTGGCTCGATTTTTTTGGATGGCGGCTAGATTGACTTAAAATCTTGGGAAGCCGAGAAGCCAAGAGTCCAGTCTTCTCTTCAGCGAGAGGCTGAGAGAACGGCTCCGAAATAGCATACGGAGGATTAGACAGCGCGCATAAAAAAGCCCACTTGGCTGGCAAAAACCAAGTGGGCTTTGAGAACTTTGATTGTTTGGTAGTTGCATTGTGTCTTGCGACCAATGCGCCTCGTGCTCATTTTTAGGAACACATCCACTATGTATCTAGGTGTGTTACCACGCTTAGATAGATAATCCTTAGAAAGGAGGTGATCCAGCCGCAGGTTCCCCTACGGCTACCTTGTTACGACTTAGTCCCAATTGCGGAGTTCACCTTCGGCGCCTGCTTCTAAAAGTTAGCTCAGCGACTTCGGGTGCCCCCCACTTTCGTGGCTTGACGGGCGGTGTGTACAAGGCTCAGGAACATATTCACCGCGGTATGCTGACCCGCGATTACTAGCGATTCCGGCTTCATGCAGGCGAGTTGCAGCCTGCAATCCGAACTGGGGCGCGTTTTATGGGATTTGCTCCACATCACTGCTTTGCTTCCCTTTGTACGCACCATTGTAGGACGTGTGCAGCCCTGGTCATAAAGGCCATGATGACCTGACGTCGTCCCCACCTTCCTCCGGTTTAACACCGGCAGTCTCCCTAGAGTCCCCAACCGAATTGCTGGCAACTAAGGATAGGGGTTTCGCTCGTTAAGGGACTTAACCCGACATCTCACGACACGAGCTGACGACGGCCATGCAGCACCTGTGTAAAGGCTCCCCGAAGGGCACCCTCGACTTTCACCGAGGTTCCTAAACATGTCAAGACCAGGATAAGGTTCTTCGCGTATCCTCGAATTAAGCCACATCCTCCACCGCTTGTGTGAGCCCCCGTCAATTCCTTTGAGTTTCAGCCTTGCGACCATACTCCCCAGGCGGAGTACTTAACACTTTCGCTACGACCGAGAGGCTGTGGAAGGCCCCACGATCCAGTACTCATCGTTTACAGCTAGGACTACCGGGGTATCTAATCCCGTTCGCTACCCTAGCTTTCGTGCCTCAGCGTCAGAAGAGACCCAGTAAGCCGCCTTCGCCACTGGTGTTCCTGATGATATCAACGCATTTCACCGCTCCACCATCAGTTCCGCTTACCTCTGTCTCCCTCTAGCTTTGCAGTTTGGAACGCAGTTCCTCAGTTGAGCTGAGGGATTTCACATCCCACTTGCAAAGCCGCCTACGCACCCTTTAAGCCCAGTGATTCCGAATAACGTTCGCACGGTTCGTGTTACCGCGGCTGCTGGCACGAACTTAGCCCGTGCTTCCTCTGAGGTTCAGTCAAGCCGAAGCTTTCCTCCCCTCTGACAGCGGTTTACAACCCGAAGGCCTTCATCCCGCACGCGGCGTCGCTCGGTCAGACTTGCGTCCATTGCCGAAGATTCTCGACTGCAGCCACCCGTAGGTGTCTGGGCAGTGTCTCAGTCCCAGTGAGGCGGGTCATGCTCTCACACCCGCTACCCATCATCGCCTTGGTGGTCCGTTACACCACCAACAAGCTAGTAGGACGCGGAGTTCTCTTGAGGCCAAAAAGTTTGGTCCGGGGACATTATTCGGTATTACCTGCAGTTTCCCGCAGCTATCCCGATCCTCAAGGTAAACTTCCACGCGTTACTCTCCCTTGCGCCGCTGTCCATTCAATAAATCATTCCGAAGAAATCAAAAAAGAATTTCTCGCTCGACTTGCATGCCTAATCCACGCCGCCAACGTTCATTCTGAGCCAGGATCAAACCCTTCAATTAAAGTATTGAGGCTGGTTTCCGAAGAAACCAGTTATCCGTCAAATAACTCAATCGGAGTTCGATTGGAGTCAAGGAGTTTTGAGTCACTATGGTCATAAGTGACTACCTTGCCAATTAAATAATCCTGAGTTCCTAAAGTTGACTAAAAATATAGTTATTCCAAAGGAATAAGTACGAGGTCCACCAAATTTTCAAAGATCAATACTTAGGATATTTCCCTAAGTGGGAAAAATCAAATATACAGTGTCTGGCCAGACCGTCAAGCGGTGAGGCAACACTTTTCTTCGGTTTTTTTGAGTCACTGAGTTCAATCAAAAAATGAATGTCATCAGGATCCAGTAAACCCGCTGTCAAAACCGTAGTGGCTTTGACAACCAGAAGCCCCGGAAAGGGCTACCAAAGAAGTGTTGAATTATAGGTAAGGCTCTCTCAGCGCATAGGGGGCTAAACAAGTTTTTGCAAAATAAATCTAATATTGATATCAAACCACCATTCACACCCTAGAAAACCAATCAATTGCCAAGCAAGCCCATCCCTTTCTTGGCTTCCCGTGAATCCCCCACAAGCGTCTCTCATGCCCGTCAAAGCCGCTCTTATGGCTCTCGCTGCGTCCCCGCTTTATGATGTCCACTCACCAAACAAGCCTGCTGCAAACTGGAACACAAACCCAACAAAGACTTCCATTCGGACATTCACGCCCGCGACTAATTCCCTTTTTCCTATCAGCAGAGTATGCTAAAGCAATCAACTCTGACTGACATCCCTGGCCTTGCCACCAGGCAACCGAACGCCAGTCATTCAGACTCTTATGACGACAGCTACATAATAAAAGACAGGTGGAATCAGCATGATTTGTCGAGGTGTTCGCGGAGCGACCACGGTGGAATCCAATAGCCGCGAAGAAATACTGACCGCCACGCGGCAGCTACTCGCTCTCATGATCCGCCTCAATGACATCCAGGCTGACGATGTCGGAAGCGCTATCTTCAGTATCACCCAAGATCTTGATGCAGAATTCCCTGCCTTAGCTGCTCGTCAACTCGGATGGCTCGATGTGCCACTTATCTGTACCCATGAAGTCAACGTGCCTGGATCCCTGCCCAACTGTATTCGGATCCTGCTGCACTGGAATACAGATAAAGCTCAATCAGAAATACAACATGTCTACATCAAAGGGGCCATCAAACTTCGCCCCGACCTATCCGATTTACCTCCTGTCGATTTTGAAGAATTGGAAGAGTGGATTCAGGACGCCTTGAACCAATAGGCTCAATCGCCTCGTCAGCCTGCTAATTCCTTCTTTATTCTTGTTGCGCACTCCTTCACACCCTCAACTTAAACAAAGACTACCAATGCGAAAGCCATTCTTCTCCTTGCTGATCCTTGGGGCACTCACTGTTGCCACTCTGGCCGTCGTGCCTACCGGAACCCCCGAACCAGAAGAACCCAAAATAGCCACGGCATCGGACGAAGCGGCAAATCAAATTTCTGCTTTTAAGATCCCTGAGGATTTCTCGACTCAGCTGTTTGCCGCTGAGCCACTTTTGGCCAACCCGGTTGCCTTTACCGTTGATAACCAGGGCCGGGTCTGGGTATGTGAATCATTCCGCCAAAACCGTGGTGTTACCGACAATCGCCAGCATGATCAAACCTGGCTTGAAAGAGACATCTCAGCTCTTACTGTCCAAGACCGAATCGACTATCACAAAGAATTGCTTGGCGAAAAAATTGGCGATTACACTCGATATGACGACCAAATCCGATTACTGGAAGATACCGATGGCGATGATCTGGCTGACAAGTCAGCCGTCTACGCTAAGCATTTTAATCAAATCGAAGACGGGACGGCTGCAGGAATCCTTGTCCGAAACAATAAAGTCTTCATGACTTGCATTCCTCACCTATGGCAACTCGCAGACACAAATGGTGACGATCAGGCCGACCAACGAAAGTCTCTGCATTATGGATACGGAGTTCGAGTCGCTTTTCGAGGGCACGATTCGCACGGGTTGATTCTGGGGCCAGACGGGCGACTCTATTTCTCCATTGGTGACCGCGGTTACAACATTAACTTTGAAGGCCGTCAGCATTTCGATCCGAGGAGCGGAGCAGTTTTCCGCTGTGAATTGGATGGTAGCAACCTGGAAGTCTTTGCCACCGGACTCCGCAATCCCCAGGAATTAGCGTTTGATCAGTACGGAAACCTATTCACCGGTGATAACAATTCCGACTCGGGCGACCAGGCCCGCTGGGTCCACGTTGTTCAGGACGGCGATACCGGCTGGAGAATGGAGTATCAGTACCTTAGTGACCGAGGGCCTTTTAATCGAGAAAAAATCTGGCACCCCTATAACGAAGACACCCCAGCGTACATCATTCCTCCCATTCGCAATTTTGCCGACGGGCCGTCCGGCCTAGTCTATTACCCGGGCACTGGGATGCCCGAACGATTTAATAATATGTTTCTGCTTTGTGACTTCCGAGGTGGTCCTAATAATAGTGGCGTACGTAGTCTCAGGGTGGAGCCTCATGGCGCCAGTTTTAAAGTCGTTGAAGACGCTCGACCATTCTGGAAAATTCTCGCCACCGATATTGCCTTTGCTCCGAGTGGAGGTATCTATCTTTCCGATTGGGTGAACGGTTGGAACGGAGAAGGAAAAGGGCGTATCTATCAGATCAAGCCGAGTGATCCGGCCGTTGTGAAGCAAGCCAATGAAACTGCTGCCCTCTTGGCCCAGGATTGGTCGCAAGTTGACACCAAAAAGCTCGGAAGCCTACTCGCACATGAGGATTACCGAGTGCGACTCGAGGCTCAGTTGGAACTCGTGAGCCGTGAAGAATACACAGTGCTAGCTCAGGCCATCGAAGAGTCTGAAAACAATCTAGCTCAACTACATGGCCTTTGGGGAATCGGCATCCTCGCTCGACACGGCATTTTTGAAATCAAAATTAAGAACGCACTGACCGACTATCTCGAGCAAGACTACAGCGTCGAATTAAAAGCTCAAGTCCTCAACCTGATTGCTGACCTGCGAATAGAGTCTGCTGAACCGCAATTGATCCGGCAGTTGGATTCCAACGAGGCGAGAATTCAGTTTTTTGCCGCCAAAGCACTAGGTAAACTCCAAAGCAAATCAGCCTTTGAGCATTACGTTGCTCTGCTGGAAGACAATCAGGATGAAGACCCAGTATTAAGGCATGCAGGCGTGATGGGGCTTGTCGGCACGAATGACATTGAAAAAATCACACAGCTTCAAAATCACAATTCCAGATCGGTTCGACTCGGAGCTGTCGTGGCCTTACGTCGTCTGGCAGCGCCTTCCATTGCAGACTTCCTGCAAGACTCCGATCCAAGCGTTGTCCTAGAAGCTGCTCGCGCTATTCACGATCTTCCCATCTCCGAAGCGATGGAGGCATTGGCCGAGGCGACGAACAAAATCAATTCTCACCCCGAAACAGGGCGTCGCATATTGAATGCCAACTTCCGACTCGGAACGCAACAACGAGCCAACCTACTGGCCCAAGTCGCCGCCGATGCTCAAACGACTGAATTATTACGTGCACTGGCTGTCGATTTCCTAGCCAATTGGGAAGCACCCTCCAATCGGGATAATGTTTTGGGATTTTGGCGACCACTCCAATCAAGAAACGTAAGCATTGCCCGCAATGCAATGATCGCGCACCTGGGAGGCATCCTTGCCGGAACTGATCAGGTTCGAGCCGCTGGCATCAAGGCAGCAGCAAAGCTGGGAATCAAAGAAGCTGGCCCCATTCTTTACAACGTGCTAAATGATAGTGAAGGAGACGGCGCAACTCGAGCTAACGCGTTGGCAGCTCTGGGTGCAATACAGGACCCGGGATTTGCCGCAACCGTTCAGAAACACCTCCAGGACGAACAAACAGAAGTCCGTGTACAGGCTCGCCACGAATTAGTCGCGATTAATCCAGCCGAAGCTGTAGAGAGGTTAGCAGCGGCCACCTCGTCCGAGAATACCCTCGAACGTCAAGCAGCCTTCCGAGATCTCGCCTTAGCGGATTCGGACGAAGCTAGTGCAATCCTGTTAACCGCCGTGGAGCAACTACAGAACGGTGACATTCCTTCCGATACACGTCTTGATGTTCGCGTTGCTGCGAAGTCATCGGCGGCAGAAACTGTCAAGCAAGCGATCGCTCGATATGAATCAGAGTTGGACCCCAATGATATTACCGCTGGTTTCTTAGACAGTCTGGAAGGAGGCAATGCCAGTCGAGGTAAGAAGATCTTCTTCGAACGCACCCAGGTCTCCTGTGTCCGCTGTCACAAATTCGATGGCCGCGGTGGCGATGTTGGCCCCGTGTTGGATAAGTTGGGGCTGGAGAAAGACCGCAAGTATCTCCTAGAAGCCATTGTTAAGCCCAATGCAGCGATTGCCAAAAACTTCGAAAGCTTAACCATTGTGGATTTCGACGGCATTATCACGACAGGCATCGTTAAAACGAATAACGACAAATTGGTCGAGCTTTTAACTGCAGAAGGCAAGTCCGTTAAGATCGCGAAAGAAGATATCGACTTTCAAAAGCAATCAAAGTCCCCCATGCCAGAGGACTTAGTAAAACACCTATCACTAGACGATGTTCGCGACCTGGTAGAATTCCTGAAGCAGGGTATCCAGTAATCTCAAATAAGCCATGGAACTCGATAATCTCAACACCTCCTGCCCGCGGTTTTATTAGAATAAATTGGAGATCCCATCTAGCCCTTCGAATTCCATTCGGCGTGTTCCCATGCAATTGTTAAAATCCTCCACCGTCCTGATCCTCCTTGCCTGCTGTCCATCCACACAAGCTGATGACGATGCTGCGGGCCATGCTTTTTTCGAAAAGAAAATTCGACCGGTACTCATCCGTTACTGCTATGAATGCCATGGGGAAGAGAAGCAGGAAAGTGACTTGCGTCTTGATAACTATAAAGACCTGATGCGAGGTGGAGGCACCGGCCCGGCAGTGGTTCCAGAGAATCTCGACGAGAGTTTAATCATTCACGTCTTGCGTTACGAAGACGAAGAATTGCAAATGCCTCCGGAACAGAAACTGGCGGATGAAGTCGTCGACGACTTCGTGAAATGGATCGAAATGGGAGCTCCGCATCCGGATGCTTCGAAGACCAAAATCGAACCTCGGCAAGATGCGGTCGATTGGGAAAAAGAACGCAACTTTTGGTCCTTTCAGCCGATTTCCGATCCCGAGATTCCTGAATTAACCAAACCACACTCTAACTGGGCAACCAATTCACTCGACCATTTCATCTTAAGTAAACTGCAACAACAGGGTCTCACTCCTGCCCCTGCAGCAGACAAAATCACTCTAATCCGTCGTGTCACCTTTGCACTAACGGGACTTCCCCCCACACCGGAAGAAGTGCAGGCCTTTCTGGCGGACCGCTCCGAAAATGCCTACCCTCAGCTTATTGACCGACTACTGGACAGCTCGGCCTACGGCGAACGTTGGGGGAGATTCTGGCTGGATGTCGTCCGCTACGCAGACTCCAACGGCCTCGACGAAAACATCGCTCATGGCAACGCCTGGAGATATCGTGACTACGTCATCCAGGCCTTCAACGATGATATTCCATTCGACGAATTTATTGTCGAGCAAATTGCGGGCGACCTGCTGCCAGCGGCCGAGGATATTGCCTTGACCAATCGCCGGCTCGTCGCGACCGGCTTCTTAGTATTGGGCCCTAAAGTTCTGGCCGAAGGGGATGAGCAAAAACTAGCAATGGACATAGTGGATGAGCAAATTGATACGATTGGCCGAGCGTTCATGGGCATGACGATCGGCTGCGCCCGTTGTCATGATCACAAATTCGACCCGATATCGACCGAAGATTACTATGCCTTAGCCAGCATCTTCAAAAGTACTCATACCATGGAATCCTACAAGCGGATTGCAAAATGGAATGAGAACGAAGTGTTTACTCCACAAAGTAAAGCCGAATATGAACGCTACAACGTTCTGCTTGGCGAGGTACAAACTCAGGTCAATGATACGACGGAGGCAGCCAAACAGGATCTGCTCAAACGACTAGGCGTCGAAACACTACCTGAGAAACCCGAAGAACAGTTTTCCGAGGCGTACAAAAAGCAGATTACTGCGTTAAAAGAGCAAATTACGAAACTCAATGAAGAGCGTGGCGAGCCTCCGACTGCGATGGGCGTGAGGGAAGCAGAGCCGGTTAATCTTCAAGTTCATATTCGTGGTTCACACCTGTCCTTGGGAAAACAAGTCACGAGGCGGATGCCAGAAGTATTCCTTCACTCGTCAGAATTTGCTATTCCACAGGAACAGAGCGGGCGGCTTCAATTCGCTCAGTGGCTGACAAGCAAATCTCATCCGTTGACCGCGCGAGTACTGGCCAATCGTCTATGGCGGTGGCATTTCGGAACGGGCATCCAAGGATCCACCGACAATTTCGGTAATCTCGGCGACAACCCAATTAACCCTGAACTACTAGATCATGTTGCTCAGCAACTCATTCAAAACAACTGGTCCATTAAGGATTGGCATCGTTGGGTGATGAATTCCTCAACCTATAAAATGAGCAGCACATTCCACGCTCAGAATAACCAACAAGACCCAGCCAATGCTTACCTCTGGCGATTCCCCGTTCGGCGTTTAGAAGCTGAGAGTATTCGCGATTCGATTCTTGCGGTTAGTGGCATGCTGGACCGGGAAATGGGGGGCAGTATGCTTCATGTCAAAAACCGCCAGTTTCTGTTTGATCACACGAGTAAAGACTTAACTGACTACAGTTCGCTGCGCCGTAGCATCTATCTACCTGTGATCCGCAATAATCTATACGACGTTTTTCAGCTTTTTGATTTTAATGATGCCTCAGTCATCAACGGAAATCGAGATTCAACGACGGTCGCACCACAGGCATTATTTATGATGAATAGCCCTTTGGTGGAAGAAGCAAGTTGTCAGCTTGCTCATCAGCTCACAGATTTCCCGGAGAAGCAGCAAATTTCTCAGTTGTACCGACTGGCTTATGGCCGCCAACCTACCAAATCAGAAACTAATTTGGCTCGAAAGTACCTCAAACAATTCCTGACGACCCCGGTAATCACACAAGAACAGCAAGATAACGAGGCCCCTGCCTTGCCAATGACAGCGGAATTTCAGGCCTTAAAGCTCCTGTGCCACAGCGTATTGGCTAGCAACGAATTCATCTATATTAAGTAATTATGTCCCAATTCGATCCAACCACCGATTGTTGCCAACCCACGAATCGCCGCACGTTTTTCAAATCTTTGGCGTTAAAGACGACGGCGTTAGGATTTGGCCACCTGGCATTGAGCTCCTTACTTCAGGAAACCGCTCAGGCTAACCCATTGGCAGAGAAACAGACGAATCACTTCGCTCGGGCAAAACGAGTGATTTTCCTGTTCATGAAAGGTGGTCCATCCGGCGTCGACACCTTTGACTATAAGCCTCAATTACAAAAGGATGACGGCAAGGAACTTCCGTTTGACAAACCACGTGTCCAGTTTGGCCAGACTGGCAAGCTGATGAAATCGCCATGGAAGTTTCGACCGTATGGTGAAAACGGTGTCATGGTAAGTGAGCTGTTTCCACATGTCGCCCAGTGCATCGACGACATGTGTATTCTCAACAGTGTCCATGGGACGAATGCAGCCCATGGAGGCGCTTCCTTAAAACTGCATACCGGAAGTGACAATTTCGTGCGGCCCAGTATGGGGTCCTGGGTCACCTATGGTCTGGGAACAGAAAACCAAAACCTCCCGTCCTTTGTTACCATTTGCCCAACGCTGGCGCATGGCGGGCTAAAGAATTGGAGCTCGGCTTTCCTACCTGCAGATTTCCAGGGTACTCCTCTAGGCGTTGCCAGCCAACCTTCCACCAACGCCAAAGTAAAATACACTCAGAACAAGCGAGTCAGTCGGAAACAGCAACGTCTACAACTTGATTTACTTGGACAAATGAATCGCAATCATCTGGAAGGTCTCGGACCAAGTCAGGAACTCGAAGGACGCATCAACAGTTTTGAATTGGCCTTTCGGATGCAAAACCAAGTTCCTGATGTGCTGGACATTTCCGATGAAACCGAAGAGACCCAACGCTTGTACGGACTTGAAGGGGAAATGACCAAGGACTTTGGACGTCAATGCCTACTGGCTCGTCGTTTTGCTGAACGAGGGGTACGTTTCATTCAGATCACTCACAGCGACAGCTATGTCCAGTGGGATCAACATGCGGATCTAGTGAAAGGGCATACGAAAAATGCGAAAGAAGTCGATCAGCCCATCTCGGCATTATTAATCGACCTGAAGCGTAGAGGGCTGCTCGAGGATACCTTGGTCATGTGGGGTGGCGAATTTGGCCGTACTCCCGTCATGCAGGGCTCTAATGGCCGTGACCACAATCCTGAGGGCTTTACCATGTGGATGGCCGGTGGGGGAGTGAAAGGTGGTTACCAATACGGTGCCACGGACGAATACGGTTACTACGCTCAGGAAAATAAAATGCATGTTAATGACCTTCATGCAACGCTTTTGCATGCCGTTGGGCTGGATCATACACAGTTGACCTATCGTTACGCAGGGCGAGACTTTCGTCTGACAGATGTTGGTGGTGAAGTGGCCACTGGCATATTCGCTTAAATCACATGCCATGACCGCCCCCTGTCAGTGACTCCTTTCTACCTGTTTTCTATTCCAATACCCTACCCGAGCAAATCAATATGCCCGCAACATTCAGCCTAAGCCGACTACAACGATTAGCAGAAACTGCTCAACGTGAAATAGATGAGCAAATAATCGCAGGTTGTGCTGTGGGCATTGGCAATGAGCATGGACTTCAGTTTTCCAGCTATCAGGGTCTTGCCAACTTGGAAGATGGAATCGAGATTACCCAAGATACTCTATTTCGCATCGCGTCGATGACTAAGCCAATTACCAGCGTGGCCACCATGATGCTTTATGAAAGAGGGTTATTTCTGCTGGACGACGCCGTGGCGAATTACCTTCCAGAATTCGCCGATATGCAGGTGTTTAGCGGCCAACGAGACGAAAAAGGTAATGCGTTAACTCGCCCCGCTAAATCTTCAATCACGATTCGGCATTTGTTGTCACATAGTTCCGGGATTGGTTACAGCTTCTCACATCCAAAGCAATCTGATTACTACAAGGCAGCCAATATTCGCGACTGGGGCTATACAGATGAAACAACCATCGCCGACGTCGTTGAAAGAATTGCAAACCAACCACTCGCGTTCGACCCTGGAACTCGCTGGCTCTATGGATTGAATACGGATGTCTTGGGACGATTGGTGGAAGTCCTTTCCGGCCAGACGTTTGCTGCATTCCTACAGGACGAGATCTTCGATCCGTTGGGAATGCACAATACGACGTTCTATCCCACGACCGAACAAGCTTCTCGGCTCTCGAGGGTATACACGCCCGATGTGACAACCGACCGTTATGAAGATATTAGTTTTTGGGGGGCAAAGCAAGAGTTTAATATTCCAGCAGGAGCAGGCTTGAGACGCCTAAGTGCCACGGAGTTAGAATGCTTGGTCAATGTGGACTTCAATGTGGTACATGCTCCTGAGATTGGCGAACAAGTTTATTTCTCAGGAGGAGCCGGACTCCATTCAACACTGGAGGATTACAGCCGTTTTTGCCAAATGATGGTTGCCGGTGGAAGTCTGGAGAACACTAGCGTGCTCAGTCCAACAAGTATCGAATTGATGCGTTCTAACAATATTGGTGACTTGAATATCACGCTTGGTGGTAGTCCTAGCGACAAATTCGGCTTAGGTTTTGGAATTATTCAGGACACGGGCCAACAATCGTTCCTGAGTGCCACTGGAAACTACTATTGGGGTGGTGCCTACAACACCAGATTCTTTTTAGATCCTAGCAATCAGTTATTTGCAATTTCACTGACGCAACTCTACCCCAACTTCCACTGCGATATCAACAATCGCCTCATGGGATTAACCTATCAGGCTTTAGAGTAGTCACTCACTCTGAGCGGTATTGTAGAGGACAGAGTCTTGGATTGCTGTGGTTGACTCGTGCAGGGTTCAGGATATTCTTACAACTACATCCATTGATTGATGTCCCAGTAGCTCAGGGGATAGAGCAACGGTTTCCTAAACCGTAGGTCGGAGGTTCGAATCCTCTCTGGGACGCTTGGTCATTTCCAAATCTGCGAACAGATCAGAACCTGCAGGCAACGTATTTGGACTTTGTGAAGTCTATTGCTGACGAAGTTGGAGAATCATTTGCTCTGTTCTGCGACCCTTTTCTTATTAACGGGGCGAGCAACTCTTACGGGGCAAGACAAAGTTTCCTCGCCTACCAGCACAACAGCATTTCAACGCCAAACGACTGGCTTGATCTGAGCGTGAAGCAACGACAACGCTTCCTTGACGCAGGTTGCAGAAATGTTTTGTACCACGATGCAGGAGAGTCGCAGCCATTTCAACACTTCATGTATCTCAGCGAGCAGGCCACTGAAGAGGAGCGGAGGTTGGCAGCAGCGTTGAATCTGAACTACAGCATTGACTATGAGAAGTTGGAAAGTTTGAGGAACGGACATGGGTGAATAAGAAAGACTTGTCGCCCATCAGGGAGCTTTGACATGGCTACCTGACTCCTATCTGCCGGAGGTCGTAGGCTTTTATCGCCTGCGGCCTTTGGCTCTTCCAGCAACTTGCCGGAAAACGAATAAATAAAAAGAGAAAACGAATATTTGCATCCTAGCAATACAATTGAGATACTAATCAATCGGAGGTAGAAACTAAGGGTTTAAGCCGTGAATCAAAAACTTACAAACACATTACTTTGCTTCCTCACCTTTTTGTGTCTGGGTTGTGGCTCTGATGAGCCTAAGCAAACGTCGGTAGGGCTCATACAACAGATTAACGCCAGTGGAATAATCACTGATGCACAAGCAGAATTCCTGAGTAAAGTTGACGGGTGGCTCGAACTAAACGGCTTAACCTCCATCACTGACGCACAAGCAGAAATCCTAAGTAAGATGGATGATCTTAGCCTAAACGGCTTAACTTCCATTACTGACGCACAAGCAGAAATCCTGAGCAAAGTTAAATCTAAACTTTCCCTAACTAAACTTTCCCTAAGCGGCTTAACTTCCATCACTGACGAGCAGGCTAAAAGCCTAAGTAAAGTGGACGGGT
>NZVD01000068.1 GCA_002701385.1 Rhodopirellula sp.
GCGACGGTGGGGGCACAAAAAATGGCTGCTGGATTGCTTACCAGCAGCCATCATCAAGAAGAGCTCCCCCGATAGGACTCGAACCTATGACAAGGCGGTTAACAGCCGCCTGCTCTACCAACTGAGCTACAGGGGAATAGTTTCCGGAATGGGAGCAAAATCTCCCTCAGAAGTGTGTAGTTTATTTTAAGTTTTCATCCCCTGCAATCGGGGATTATAGGATTTTTTGCTTTGTGTCATAGAATGGAGCGATTTCTACTTTTGGAGAGAAATAATGGTGTCAAGCACCATCCATGGACTGTTCAGATTAATTCAGAAACTACAGATGAATCCAGAATTTATGGCGTCTTCGAGCAACGTTTAAAATGACCTTAGAAACGCACCACGTGACACAGAAAAGGATTTATGCGTTTTGCAAAAGTGTGTCGATGTAGTTGGGGATTCAGAAAGATGCTCGGGATTTTGAAACCCTGACCGTCCTTTTTAACCGGTTGGCGACTGGATAACTTCAGTGGACTATAATTACTGCAAACACTAGCAAACTACTAAAAATTTCTTTTTACAGTTACCACAGGCGTTCTATGCGAAGTATTGTTCCTCTTGTAATTCTCCTCTATTCTTCAGCTATGTTCGCGACTGAACGTCCCAATTTCTTAGTGATTCTTGTAGACGATATGGGATATTCAGACCCTCAATGTTTTGGAGGTGAAATTGAAACGCCCAACCTAAATCAACTGGCCGATCATGGTGTTCGCTTTAGTCAGTTCTACAACTGTGCACGATGTTGTCCGACGCGGGCTAGCTTATTAACGGGAAGTTACCCGCACCGTGTTGGTTTGGGACGCAATGGCCGTACGATGGATCTTGAAGTTCCAACGGTGGCAGAGCGTTTGAAAGACGTAGGTTATCAAACGGCCATGACGGGTAAATGGCATTTATCTGAATTAGCCACGACCTCTGTGGATCAGGATCGAATTGGTTGGATGAATCATCAGGTCGATCTGGGGATACCGTTTGCGGACCCGCGATCCTATCCTACTCAGCGTGGATTTGATCACTATTATGGCGTGATCTGGGGAGTGGTGGACTTCTTTGACCCATTCTCTTTGGTTCATGGAAATCACCCCGTGCAGGATGTTCCCGAAGGCTACTATCTGACTGATGCGATTACTGACTATTCCGTTAATTACATCGAAGAATTCGAGAAGGACGACGACCAACCCTTCTTTATGTACGTGGCCTATACCGCTCCTCACTGGCCTTTGCATGCGAAGCCAGACGTGATTCAAAAATATGACGGCAGGTATGATGCCGGTTGGGAACAACTGAAGACGGATCGCTTTATGCGACAACGCAAGATGAAGCTATTTCCCAATGTGCCTATCGATCCAGTGATTGACCGAGGCACGCCCTGGAATGATTTGTCTGATGACGAAAAGGAATATCAAGCTAATAAATTTCAAGTTCACGCGGCGATGGTCGACAGCGTTGATCAGGGTATTGGACGCATCTTGGATGCATTGAAGAAATCAGGTGAATACGACAATACCGTTATTTTCTTTTTGTCCGACAATGGAGCCTCCCCGGAGATACCAGGTTATGCCGGGTATGACCGAAATGGAGAAACACGGGACGGGAAAACTGCTCATCGGGAACGTGAATTAAAACTGCATGAGAATAGGTATAAATTAGGTTCTGCTGAAAGCTATACCGGTCTGGGTCCAGCCTGGGCCAATGCGGCTAATAGCCCGCTCAAGTACTGGAAGAAGGAGAGCTATGAAGGTGGGTGTCGAACCCCATTTATTATTCACTGGCCTGCAGGCCTGAAAGAACGTGGAGGGAATATCTCAAAAGATCTGGGACATGTCATGGACATTGCTCCAACTTGCTTAGAGTTGGCAGGAGCCAAGTCGGCAGAGGAATTTCCGATGGATGGCGTAAGCATGGTGGGCTTGCTCAACGGCGAATCGGCTGATCCGGATCGAATGCTCTTTTTTGAACACATGGGAGGCCGTGCAGCCCGCCATCGTCAATGGAAAATCTCTGCGTTGGCTGGAAAACCGTGGGAGTTGTACAACGTAGAACGTGACCCTGCTGAAACAACTAATATGATTGCAGATCAGCCCACACGCCTGGATGACTTGCGTTATCGTTGGGAAGACTGGTTGGGACAAATGCCACAAACCAATCCTCAACAACGTAATGTTCAAGCGGTAAAAGAAGCTCAGATTGCGAAACAGCCAGTTAAGCTGGCATGTAAGATTTCAACTCTCGATCAGAACGGTGTTATTGTTGCTCAAGGTGGAAGTTCTCAGGGTATCAGCTTGCACATCAAAGATCGGAAGATCACGTTCAATATACGAATCAACGGCAAAGTGACTGAGCTCACCACCCCGACCCTGGAAGGCAAAGGGCCTGTGGAAATCGAAGCGAATCTGAGAGCTGGAGGTAAGTTACTATTGGCAATCGATGGCACGACTTTGGTGATGGGGGACTGTGGTGGTTTGATTCCGGTACAACCTCAGGATGGTTTAAGCATCAACGATGACTCTCAGAGCAATGTTGGCAATTACGGAGATGACTTTCGTTATGGTGGTAAAGTAACCAATGTCCGAGTTCAGGGATTGGGTGAAAAGATAAACCAGGGTAAGGACGAACAGGCAAGTTCGGGAGATAAAGACGCCCCCAACTTTATTGTCATCCTGACGGATGATCAGGGGTGGGGCACGACCTCGATTCGGGTAGACCCCCGTATTAAAGAGTCTGCTAGCGATTATTTTCGCACTCCTAATATGGAGCGTATCGCCAATGCGGGGATGCGTTTTACTCAGGCTTACTCGGCTCACCCGAACTGTTCCCCCTCCCGGGCTGCGTTATTGACCGGAATCAGTCCGGCAGCAATGCACATGAGTGACATTGTGGATCGCAACAGTGGCAGGCTTTACGAAGGCAATAAGCTCAACCCTCCTCAACATGTGAACCAACTGGATCCGGAACTTTCTACGATTCCGGAACTCTTGAAGCTGCACAATCGATCTTATCGGGCGGCTCACTTCGGGAAGTGGCATTTGAACGGAGGTGGGCCGGAAGCTCATGGCTTTGACGTTAGTGATGGAACGACAAGCAATCGAGAGGGGACTGTACCATCCAACTTGCCGGATGATCCAAAACGAGCGTTTAGTATGACACGTTCGTCGATTCGATTTATGGAGCAACAGGTTCGTGATGAAAGGCCGTTTTATTTACAGGTTTCGCACTATGCGACCCATCTGGGTTATCAGGCTACAGCAGACACGATTGCTGAATTACAGGGTCGTAAGAAAGGAAGACGGCACGATAGCGTCGCCTATGGTTCGATGATTGAAGAGCTTGATCGCTCGCTCGGGAATCTGTTGGATGCCGTGGAACGGCTGGGAATTGGTGAGAACACTTATCTCATATTTACAGCAGATAATGGAACGTATCCAACCGAAGATCCGGGAAATGTAAATGGACCGTTACGAGGAAGCAAGGCAACGTTGTGGGAAGCAGGCGTTCGTGTTCCGTTGATGATTGTGGGGCCCGGGATTGAAGCCGGTTCATATACCCGTATACCGGCCATTGGTTGGGATATCCTACCGACAATTTGTGATATCGTTGGCGTTAAGGAATTGGATGATCAGGTTGAAGGAGGAAGCCTGTTGCCAGTATTGCTTCGTCAACCTGAAGCCAGTGTATTCCGGCCACGTGAAGAGCTATATTTTCACTGGCCTCATTACCAGCATGAAAAGAAGAGCAAACCAGACTCCACCGTTGTTTCCGAGAACTACAAATTACACTACTTCTGGGAATCTAAAGAGACTCAATTGTTCAAGCTAAGTGATGACTTAGCCGAAAGAGAAAATTTAGCTAAACGCTATCCCGAGATGACTCAACAACTTAAAGCAAAATTGATGAAGTACCTCGAAGAAATCGAGGCACAGCTGCCGGTACCGAATCCTGAATACTCGCCTGCGACGGACCCTGCCCTCACTCGTTAATCGATCGCCCGTCTCGGTAGTTACGATAAACTGTGGTATCTTATGGGCGGTGGGTTCGTGCTTTCAGGTATCCACGCGTCTTATCTTGTATATGTTGATGAAGTGCAATCCATGATGAAAAAACTTTTCTCTTTCACGCTTACCTTATTCTTTGTTCAATCGGCTTTGGCGATTCCTAAGGAACAGCCGGCCCCATTTGCAAAACCCAACGTGATTGTCATCATGGCGGATGACTTGGGATTTGGCGATCTGTCCTGTTATGGTGCGGATTCGTTTGAAACGCCTGAAATAGATAAACTGGCGGCTGGCGGTATTCGCTTTACCAATGGTTATTGCTCGGCTTCTACCTGCACACCGACTCGGTATTCCCTGTTGACCGGCACCTACGCATTTCGAACTCCCGGAACAGGTATCGCTCCTCCCAATTCACCGGCGGTCATTGATCCCGATCTCTTTACGCTCCCTGATGTGATGAAGAAGGCTGGTTACGCTACGGCCGTCGTGGGTAAATGGCATTTGGGATTAGGAGGTGACGCTGGACCTGATTGGAATGGTGAGCTGAAACCTGGCCCCTTGGAACTTGGATTTGATAGTTGCTTCCTATTGCCGACTACCAATGACCGTGTTCCTCAGGTCTATGTGCAAAACCATCGTGTTCTGAATCTGGATCCCAAAGATCCGTTATGGGTAGGTAAGATGAAGCCGAGTGAAGATCACCCGACGGGTATCACTCACCGTAGTACCTTAAAAATGGACTGGTCTCATGGCCACAATTCGACCATTCATAACGGTATTAGTCGAATCGGATTTTACACCGGCGGACATGCCGCTCGATTTCGAGATGAAGACTTAGCAGATAAGTGGGTTGAAAAATCGGTCGAGTTTATCAAAGCGAATAAATCGAATCCTTTCTTTCTGTTCTTCTCTTCTCACGATATTCATGTTCCACGAATTCCGCATGAGCGTTTTCAAGGGGTAACAGATCTTGGGTTCCGAGCGGATTCGATCGTGCAGTTTGATTGGTGTGTTGGTGAAATCATCAAGGCCGTGAAAGAGTCGGGACTTATTAACAACACGTTGATAGTTATTTGTTCCGACAACGGTCCTGTCATGGATGATGGTTACAAAGATTTTGCACTGGAGAAACTCGGAGATCATCGAGCTGCGGGGCCCTACACTGGTGGTAAGTACAGCGTTTACGAAGGGGGTACTCGAACTCCCTTCATTACTTACTGGCGTGGAATCGTCAAACCAGCAGTGAGTGACGAGGTAGTTTGTACGATTGACCTGGCAAGCAGCTTGGCAGCGTTAACAGCTCAGAGGCTGCCCAAAGATGCCTGCTTAGACAGCATGAATATCATCCGAGCCTTATTAGGTAAAGAGGGAGCAAAAGGCCGTGATCATTTAGTTCAGCAGAATAATGGAAACAATGGTACCTACGCATTGCTTGAAGGAGATTGGAAACTTCACCGGTATGACCGAAAAACTGCTCGGAATGTCGTCGTGGAGCAGAAATTGGCCAACGTTAAAGTTCCTCCGTATATGCTCTTTAATCTAAAAGAAGATCCAACGGAATCCAAAAACGTTATTGCTCAGCACCCTCAAATCGCCGAACGCATGAAAGAGCATTTGGCAGAGATAATTGCATCCGGACGAACACGGCCATCCCGTTAGTTGCGAGGCAGCCTGTAGGCGATCTCTGTTGTCTTACACAGAGAAGATGGAGTTATTGAGGGTTCCGGTGCTGTCACCAAAGCTGTTGAGACGAATGCCCATGCTGTGCAGGATGCTTAGATACATATTACACATCAAGGTATCTCCGTCTCGCCAATGACTACCGTGTTTGAGCCCCATATTGGAACCACCTACGACCATAGTGGGCAGGTTTTTGGGGTAGTGAGTGGTACTACAGCCAGAGCCATAGAGCACGATACTATTATCTAAAACGGATCCGTGATGATCTTTAAAGTCGTTTAGGCGATTAAAGAAGTAGGCTAGTTGCTCACTTAGGAATCGGTCATATTTCGCAAACTGTGTTTGTCCGTCTTTATCACCGGCATGCGAAAGGCTGTGATGCGTTCTTGTAAGGCCCAGTTTTAATGGGAAAGTATCACTGATTCCCATACCGTCTTCACGATTGAGCATAAAGGCAACACTACGAGTAATGTCAGCATCAAATGCCAAGGCAATCAGGTCGAACATATTTCGGTAGTAGTCTGCCGGTTCGCCTTCATTGGTGGCAGATAGATTCAGGTGCGTATAATCCTGTTCTTTTAGTGGAATGTCGATCCAACGTTCTGACGCGATTAGGCGTGCTTCGACTTCGTCCAAAGAAGTCAGGTATTGTTCCATTTTCTGGCGGTCAGACTTCCCAAGTTTCTTATTCAAGGCCCTCGCATTTTCCAAAACAGCATCCACCAGCTTAATCCGTTTGTTCAGCTGTTGACGTTCTGTTTCCATCGAGGCTTTGTCGCCTCGAAATAGTCGATCAAAGATTCGTCGTGGATTGTTCTCTGCCGGAATCGGCTTTCCTTGAACGTTATACGAAATCGTGCCGGTACGAGACAGGAATCCAACGCCTGCATCGACCGAAAGGACCAGCGACGGTTGACGGCAGTATTGTTTCGTATGTTGTGCCACGACCTGATCCAATGCGATGGTGTTATACGTGCCTGGTTCAGGATCATGTAATTGAGCGCCGGTAAGCCACATGTCCGAACAGGTATGTGGGTCGGCTTTCGGGCCAGCTGAGTGATAGAGCCCTCCCATGAAACTCAATTGGTTACGAAACTCGGATAAAGGCTTGGTGGATTCACCAAATTCAAATTCTTTACCATCCGTCGTGGGGAACCAGCTCCATTGGTTAATACCATGCTCGTTCTTAGGCAGGGACATTCCATTGGCGGTATACAAGGCACAGAAACGGCGAGGCGTATCTTCTACTACTTCTTTTCCCATTGCTTCCAGAAGTGGAAGTGGTAAAGCAGCACCGGCAATGCCTTTGAGCACAGTTCGTCGTTGGATTTTGGTTGAACTTGCCATGTTTCAATTCACCTTATCGAAAGGGTGGTTTTAAATGGTTCTATTGGTTTATCGTCGCAAATGTGATCGTTACTTTTCCAGAAACGCTTCACTTGTTACCACAAAACGAATCAGATCACGCATTCGGTAACCGTCTGTCTTTAATTCTAGTTGCTTCTCTTTAAGTGTTTCAATCTCATTGTAACTGAGACTTCGTCCGATCGCGTAAGTTGTCATGTGTTTTAGAAAGCTAAAAGCGACCTGATCGATGCGTTGATTGGCTAAATAACTACGTAAAGCGATAAAACCGTCGACTTCCGTTGTATCCGGCAACGTGGATTGTGCTCCGACCTCTCCCGCATTGTTTTTCCAGATTCCGCCGGCATCAAATTGCTCAAACGGCAGCCCCCAAGGATCGATGCCCTCGTGGCATTTACGGCATCCTTGCTGATCACGATGAAGCAGTAGTTTTTCGGCAAGCGTCAATCCTTCCTGTGCTTCATTGAGTGCGGGCACATTAGGAGGAGGATCCGCGGGTGGTTCAGCGATAATCTTACGCGCCAACCAGGCACCGCGTTTAACGGGATTGGATTCTCGACCATTGGACAGTCCGGACAAGACACTGGCGGTGGCCAGGATTCCTCCCAATTGGTCGTCCTCGACTTGAACCGCCTGGAATTCAAAGCCGGATTCGACCTTTTCCGGGAACCCGTAATACTGAGCAACTTGCTCGTTGGCCAATACGAAATCAGATTGGATGAGGTTGTGAAGAGGGAGGTTTTCTTTGATCAGATATTCGACGTATCGAATCGGTTCTTTCCGTAATTCAAGTCGTACGTCCCGCGTAAGATTGGGATAGAGTTTGGCGTCGACTTCAACCACATCAAACTTATCAAGTTGTAACCACTGGCTGGTAAACTCCTGCATGGCTCGTCGAAATCGTTGATCGGAAATCATTCGGTCGACCTGATCTGCCAATTGTTGGTCAAGTTTGCCATGATCGGCCAGCGTCAGTAGTTCGTCGTCAGGGGCGGAATTCCACAGGAAGTACGATAGTTTGGAAGCCAATTCGTGCGAATTAAGAGGCTCGCCTTCCGGGGATTCACTTGATTCGATTAAAAACAGGAATTGTGGCGAGGTCAGAGTGACGAGCAAAGCATCCTTGATGCTAGTGATGAAATCGTCACTCTCCTGGAACGATTCTTGCCAGACCTGATAGAGAGCATTGGACTCTTCGGTCGTTAAAGGGCGTCGGAAGGCTCGGGTCGCAAACCGTTCAATGACCTCACGGGCATAAACCTGTGGATTATCTTGATTGTCCGAGGCAAAGAAGATATCGGAATGCGGCTTCGGTGGCCATGTTTCATAATAGGGCCCTTCAAATTCAATAGACTGAAGGAGCAAGCGTGGCATAGCCCGCCCATCGGTGTACTCACTGATCACCCCAATCTCTCGCATGCCGGCAAGGTAATTGGGGTTTAGTGGATCCCGATTAGGGTTGGGGTAATTGGCCATCGCGCCTTCAAAAATGAATTCTGTAAACTCGGTTTCACTGACAGCAACGGGCCGTCCCACACGATCGAGCGTAGAACCGCAGTCCCGGCGTAGTCCAACATGGACTCCAATACGTGGTGCCCGTTGGGAGAATGCGGAGAATGCCTTGGCGGTATCCGTTTCAACGGCCAATCTTGTGAGATACAGCTGAACAGGATTGGCACTAGCATAGTCAGTTTTAATTTCATGATCGCCCTGCTCTAGTCTCACCACGGCGAAGGCCGGTCGTGCCAGTGAAGCGGTGAATTGACGATGGTCCACATGTAAAGTTAGCTCTTTGGGCTTTGTGGCTGGTGCCTTTATGAATTCTTCTCCTCCAGCCATTAGTGCTTTAATTTCGCTCGAAGCCAACGCTCGGCGATAAATTCGCACGGCATCAATGTCTCCCTTAAATTCCTTGGAAGCTTCAATACGGCCAATATTGAGTTTGACAGCGGGATTATCCAGATTGGCTTTATTGATTCTGCCTTTGGCAACCTGGAATCCATTCACGTAAATGCGAGTGTCATCAGTTCCGGGCCGTACAACGGCTGTTACGTGTTGCCATTGATTGACTCGAATAATCCCACTATCCGACTGCACGGTGCCATTGGCCTGATTGTTACTGTTAGCAGTTTCAATGCGAATGACTCCCTGATTATTGGGCATGTCCAGATACCAACCGTGTGTCCAACTGTAACGCCCCAAGCAAACGATACCGCCCTGTCGTAATTCAGTTGGTCGAATCCAGGCTGAAACAGTAAAGGGCTGGTCGCCGACGTTCATTGACTCATGACGGTCAATTACCAATGCGTCGCCCTGCCCGTCTACAGAAAGAGCCCTACCAAAAGGTGACTCAATTAATTTCGCGTCGCCTTGAAGGGACCCGGCTAAGGCGGGTTTCGTTTCAGTGCTTTCGAGCGAGTCATCGAAGGTCCAGTGCCCGACTAGTTCTTCTTGAAGTTTGGAAGAATCTGCCGTAATGCCATCTAGCGAAGGAGGCGTTGCATAGGCATCGATTTGATAGATACCGGATTTTGGAATGTTAACTTTGACCGCTTGAGAAGAATCGGGAAGTTGCAGTGTATCCAGATTCTTTGTGTGAACCGTTTGGTGTGTTCCGTCCAGCAATAATGCATCATCGTACTTAGCGGCCTTGACCGTGACTCGGAACCGGCCCGAGTCCGGGAGTTCACGTAGTGAAACTTTGAAGTTTGATTGAGGACCGTATGTACTTGACTGTCCAAAAATTTCGCGACTCGGGATGGCTGGGCGTAGTGCCAGTCCTTGTGGAAGTGCCTGATATGCTCGGCCAACAGGATAGCCTGGTGTACCTCGCATACAGGCGAAAACGGCGTGATAGATGCTGTCGTATTCACGCCAACCACGGACCGTGGCATTGCCTTGATAGCCTTCGACAAAGCGAAATTTGCGTTGCATCAAAAACTGCTCGTAATCAAAGGGCTTCTCGGGAGCTAATTCAATTACTTCAAAGTCCTGATTGCGTAATAACAGGCTATTCGCGCCGAGGATTAAGTTGTCCTTTTCAGGAGTGGGATTTATGTCTTCGCCCAGCTTCATGCGAAACGTCTGGATGACTGGTTTTTGATTGGGATCAACAATCGCGGCTTCTAGCCCTTTGGTCGCGATTTCAAAATAGGACTCCAGAAGTAGTGGCGAAAGTAGCAGTGTCTCCTGGTTGTTCAAGAATCCGTCTTCGGAGACGCCATCCGCAGGAAGTATATCGGTCAACTCGTCCTGAATGCCGAGAAGATCCTGGAGTGTGTTTTTGTATTGAGCAACGGTGAGTCGTCTAATCGACCCGTTCTTTTCTGAATTTCGTGAGCGGGCTGCAGCAATCTCTGTTTCGATCCAATCAACTAAAAACTCGCGTTCTTTGTCGGTGGGTTGGAGCTCATCTTCGGGAGGCATCGCCTCTAAAGAGAGTTGTTTGGCAACATCCCGCCAGTGAAAAAGTGATTCATCCGGAAACTCACCGGTAAAATTATCTACCCGGACGCCGGATGTCATCTTCTCCACATGATGACAGCGAACACAGTACTTTTTGATAAGTGGCTGGACCTGTTTTTGAAAAGCCTCAACAGGGGGAGCCTGCTCATCAGCCGCTACGGTCTTCACTGAAAGGAAGTACCCTGTGGCGACAGTTAGTAATAGGACAATGCGTTGATAAAACATATTCACCAAGTAAGAAGTTGGTTGATTGGCGGGCTATTCGTTGATGCCTCAATTATAGCAATAACGCTGGCGTGATGATGGCAGTCGGCCTGTTAGAAGAACGCCGGTTTAACGGTCTGATAGAATCAAATCACTTACTAAATTCCCTTGGTACTTAAAGGCGACTTTTGTCCCTCGGGATTCGAGCTGGATGATTTGATTTTTTTGATTTCGTTGCAAAGTGACCGTTTCAGTTTGCAAATCACCGCCAACACCCATTCGGTAGAATTTCACGGAATCAGATTTTTGACTGAGGTAGTCTGCGATGAGCAGGAATTGATTGATACTTGCTTTGTGGTTGTCTTGCCATCGAGTAACCCCAAGTTCCAGCATGAGTTGGCTGTCAGTGAAATACTGATTGGCGAGTGTAGCAAACGCTTCCTGTGGCGAGTGAATAAAAAAATGTACGCTGCCACGCACGTGAGCTCGTTTAAACGGCTCTGATTCTAAATAGGACTTCCAGGTCGTTGCCCAAGTACTATCCTGTCCGTCCCAAATGTTGGCGGTGCGGAGATTGGATTTAGTAACATTCCAATTTACGCCACGTGACTTTTGCGGATGGAATTTTACCAATTCACCGGCTGCATATTCGAGTTGCTCATACTTGAGTTCAAATAATTCCGGTCTTAGACGTTTCCCGATGGTATCGAGCATGTTGTGAGCGATTTCATGAGCCAGACAAATCATGTAGACATCGGTGATTCCCCGACGAGGAGCATCCGCTGGAAAACTATTTTCAGCTCGACCTAACGGTAGTGAGAATATATTGACGCCCGTTCTTGAGCTAATGCCCTGTTGCTTAAAGCCATCGCCTAACCAGCCGCGCACAGTAATGGTCTCGACATCCCAAACCGCACGTGGCATGGATTCCAATAGCTTCACCATTTTGTTTACCTGTTCAGCGGTAGCAGTGTGGTTGTCGATGAAAATGATTCCCAGCTTTACTAATAAATCTCGGTAGCCATCCTTGAATCCCGCCAGGTCAGCCAATTGCGTGCGGTTTTGCAGCGAATCTGGATTGGCTTCGAACAGTACGATCCACATCTGTGCAGCGAATGACGGTAAGTGAGGCGTTTTTTCCAAATCAAATTTCTGTCTCTTAAAATAGTGAGGGTACTGACGTACCAATGTCTGTAGATCGCGAATGACCTGTTGGCGTTGTTCCTCTGGGACTAACCCGCTGGTAAGAGCAGACTGCATGCCTCCCAAAAAGCCAAAACACATACCACGCAATGCATCATCGTCTGCCATTTTGTTCCCCAATTCAGTGGGGTGTACTTTCAACAACGCCTGTAACTGGCGTAGGTGATCCGTCACCCCAACACCTTGCGAGACAAAGACTCGGCCGTTCTTCCCGCCACTTACCAAATCGATAACGCCGTCCTGATTGATGTCCACAAAGTCGGGAGTCGTATCGTCCCCATTCAGACTTCGTAGATTGAGGGCTCCGCCCTGATCGGCCCACCGTAGAGCCGTAGGGCTGGATAGTTTAGGGATTTCCGGAGTCCCTACATTCAAATAGACTTCGATCGTTCCCCAGTTGACGCCCAGTACAAGATCGAGCTTTCCATCCTGATTGAAATCCACAATGCGTGGCTGTGAATTGTAGGCACGTCGGATGTTATGAAATGATTTTCCGGCACCAAAAGAAGGTTGCGCCGCTGTGCCTGTGTTCGGATACCACATGACATCTCCCCCGAATGAACCGGTAATGATATCGAGCAGGCCGTCCTGATTCCAATCGGCCAGATCAAATCGTCCCTGGCAGTTATCCTGTACCGTAATCTCAATGGCATCTTCTTTGAAAAACGGGAGATGGTCATTGCCAAGACAAGTGTGGATGGAGATCTTGTTGCCTGAGTGAGCGACAATTAGATCGGCTGACTGATTGCCAGCAATTTGAGCGTAACAAACGCCCGTATATGAATCTCCCCAGCGTTTCTTCGTACCGGCGCTGACTTGAATCGGAGTTTGAAACTGGAGTCCGGCTCGAGTGGATTTCCCCCGAAAGACTTGGATACGACCTGTTCCATCTGCCGTCCATAAGTCAGGTGTACCATTTCCGTCAAAGTCAAAGAACCGTGTTGTGACATGACTTTGTAAATCTAGTGGAGTTCCACCAATCCTAAGTTGTTTGGCTGATTGAAATGATGTGGTGAATATAAGGAGGGATTTGTCATTGGCCTCAACGTACGACACTAACCCTAGCACCAATACGGTCCAAAGTGTCATCGTGAAATGAAATGGCTGTAAGAACATTTAGCCCTCAGTTTTCGTTTGAAATAAAGAGAATTAGATTCTCGATATTTTATGGTTTAATTGACCGTAATCAACAAGCGGTCTTGGAAGGCCACTTAGAGTTCGGCGATTTTCAAGTTATGATGAAGAAGTAATTGATAAACAAGAAGATAACAAGCTTTGCTTTTCACCTCTTCTACTCTTCTTTTTTTGTATTGCGAAACTCTATGCGAATTCGTCCTGTCGTAATGATGCTGTATGTGCTCTTGGTTCTCTTCTGTGGACTGGTTACGTACGCTGAGGATAGAACTGGCGAAGAGATTTTTTCGCTAAAGATCCTGCCTTTGTTGAAACAAAAGTGTTTTCAATGTCACGGTGGAGGACCAACAGATGACTATAAGGGTGACTATGATCTGACAACGCGTGCCGCGTTAATCCGAGGGGGGGAGTCTGGCGAGCCAGCTGTTGTGCCTGGCCGTCCTGACGAGAGCGTTCTGATCCATGCAGTTAAGTGGGATGGTTATGAGATGCCTCCGAAAGAGAATGACCGTTTAACTAAAGAACAAATACAAAATCTTGAAGTATGGATTGCTGTAGGAGCACCTTGGCCATCGGACGATGTTATTGCCGAATTTCGTAAACAGGCTTGGGGAGAACGTGTCACTAAGGAAGGTATGCTGGTCGACACGAGTGGAGGATTAAGCGAGGAGTGGACCTATCGACGATATCAAGCAGAAGATATCTGGTCCTTTCAGCCGGTTAATAAATCCAAAGTACCCGTGAACATTCATCCAGTTGACTACTTTGTTGAAATGAAACTGAATGCAGCCAAATTCGATTTGGCTCCGAAAGCGGAGCCCAGAATGCTTCTGCGTCGTGCCACTTACGACTTGATTGGCTTGCCTCCAACGCCTGAGGAAACGGAGCAATTCCTTGCTGCCTGGAAGGACGCACCGGATCAAGCCTGGTCTGAGTTACTTGATCGTCTACTCGCTTCACCACATTATGGTGAACGCTGGGGACAACACTGGCTGGATGTCGCTCGATATGCTGATTCAAGTGGATATTCTAATGACTACGAGCGCAGTAATGCGTGGCGATATCGGGACTATGTAATTCGTTCCTTCAATGTCGACAAACCCTACGATGAATTCATCATCGAGCAGCTTGCCGGAGATGAATTGGCGGATCAGTCTTTAAGAGAACGCACCAAAGACGGTAAGCAGGCGGCTGCATTTCGCCGGTCAGGAAGCTATACGGAGCAGGAGGCTGAGTGGTTGGTGGCTACGGGTTTTCTGCGGATGGGCCCCTTTGACAATGCGATGGTGCTGGCCCCACAGGCTCGTCAAATCTATCTGGACGATGTAGTGAATTCAGTTGGCCAGACGTTCCTTTCCACAACCCTTCGATGTGTAAAGTGTCATGATCATAAGTTTGATCCGATTCCTACTCGGGATTACTACCGCTTCTACGCTGCTTTTGCCACAACCCAAATGGCAGAACGTCGGGTTGCGTTTTTGCCAGAGGAAAATCAAAGTGACTTCGAGCACGAGCAGGCACACGTTTCTCAGATGCTCAAGAATGCAGAAGAACAGAGGAATCGCGTTTATTACAAGCAGGAGCAAGCGGCCAAAGCATGGTTTGCTGAACGGGGGTTGGAGTACAAAGATGAAGGTGCCCGGCAGAAGTTGCCCGACGAAGAAAAGCCCCCTCGTCACGTCGGCTTAAACGCGACAGATAAAGGTCAATACAAAGTCTACAAACAGGACGTTTGGATCTGGACTCGTCGACTTGAACGATTCGAGCCAATGATTCAGGGAGTATATAACGGTCAGGACGACCCCCTACGTTATCCAGGTTCTCGTAAGCTACGAATTATCGAGAAGCAGGATCCCGACTGGAAGCCAGAGAGTTTTATCCTGATGGGAGGAGCTTTAGAGGCTGAAGGAGAATCGGTTCAGCCAGGCGTGTTGAGTGCCACGGGTTTGCCTGTGCCGTCTGAGGAATCTTCCCAGTCTTTTCTGTTACCCAATTCAATTGACGGGCGGCGTCTGGCCCTTGCCAAGTGGATTGCTCAGGATGAAAACCCTTTAACCACACGCTCTATAGTCAACCGGATCTGGCAAAACCACTTCGGGCAGGCCATCGCACGAAATCCAAATAACTTCGGAGCGAAGGGAGCGAAGCCTACTCACCCAAAACTGCTTGATTATCTGGCTAGTAGTCTTGTGGAACATGATTGGAAGATTAAACGATTGCATAAGTTAATCATGACTTCCAAAACATATATGCAGTCCACACAACGGGATGACTTACAACAGTTACGACAGGCAGACCCTAATAATGAACTGCTTGGTGTTTTCCAGCCTCGGCGTTTAACGGCCGAAGAAATTCGGGACAGCTTTTTAGCGATTACCGGAGAATTTAATCCGATGATGGGAGGCTTACCTGTCAGGCCAGAGATCAATATGGAGGTTGCTCTGCAACCACGAATGATCCAGTTTTCCCTGGCTCCTGCCTACCAACCCTCGCCGAAACCTGAGATGCGAAACCGGCGAACGATCTATGCCTATCGAGTTCGAGGACAGGCAGACCCGTTCCTAGAGTTGTTTAATCAACCGAACCCGAATGACTCGTGCGAAATGCGAGATTCGCTCACGGTCACACCACAAGCGCTGACCTTATTGAATAGCGATGTTGTGACAGATCGATCCATAGCATTTGCGCAACGATTGCAAAGTGAACGAGAGACGCTTGAACAACAAATTCAACGCGCGTATTCGTTAACCTACGGTAGATTGCCAAGTCGTTCGGCTCTTAGCCGCCTCAAAAAGTACGTCGCTGAGATGAGAGAATATCACAGTAAGGTAGAGCCTGTTGCTGTTGATTACCCAACGGAATTAGTCAGAACTTTGGTAGAAGAGTTTTCAGGCGAACCGTTTAACTATGTTGAAAAGCTTCCAGTGTTTGAAGCCTATCAGGCTGACACTAAGGCTGCCGATGTTGATGTGAATACCCGAGCATTGGCTGATTTGTGCTTGCTGTTATTTAATAGCAGTGAATTCATGTATTTGTACTAAGGAATGCTAAGGCTTTATGAGACCTGTTGAAATCAATCCAAACCGTCGCGACTTTCTTTATGGCCTGGGTGCCTCGTTGGGAGCTGTTGCACTGACGGACTTGAGTCAGGCTCAGCAGGCTACAGGCCCCTTGGCTCCCAAGCAACCGATGCATGAACCTAAAGCAAAAGCTTGTATTATGCTTTTCATGGAAGGCGGTCCCAGTCAGGTTGATACCTTCGACCCAAAGCCTAAATTGAATGAACTGCATAAGTCGGAATCCAAACGTACAGCAGGACTGGCCAACGGATTTCGTTTTTATGTTGGAAGTCCATTTAAGTTTCGCAAAGTCGGACAATCAGGAATGGAGATGAGTGATCAGTGGCAATTTATGGCTGATCCGGAAATTGCGGATGAACTATGTAACTTTCGGGGGTGTCAGGCGGAATCACTAAATCATCCCGAAGCTCTATTTCACATGAATACCGGCAGCCGGTTAGGTGCGGATCCTGCGATGGGGTCCTGGGTAACATACGGATTAGGTTCCGTGAATCAAAACTTGCCAGGCTATGTCGTCATGACAGAGTTGGCTGCTCCTCAAGGTGGTTCCAGAAATTGGAGCAACGGTTTTTTGCCTGCTCACTATCAGGGGACTCGCTTACGTCCACAGGGCTCGCCGATTTTGGATTTGCAGCCCCCGTCGTTTAAAGATCGTCGTCATCAGCGACGGGCATTGGATGAATTAGCAGAAATGAATCGGCGCCATGCTCGTCTACACCCCGAACATCAGGATTTGGAAGCCAGGATTGAAAACTACGAGCTGGCTTTCCGGATGCAAATGTCAGTGCCGGAGGTGATGGATCTATCCGGAGAAACACTCAAGACGCAGGAATCGTATGGATTGAATAATCCTGAGACGGCAGGTTTTGGTAAGCAATGCTTAATGGCCCGACGTCTGGTGGAGAGCGGAGTCCGTTTTGTACAAATTTTTGCAGGTGGCTGGGATAGCCATGATTATTTGGAACGCGGGCATTCCTCTCGAATCAAGACAGTCGATCAACCGATGGCAGCCTTGATCAAGGATCTAAAAGCTCGAGGTATGTTGGATGAAACGCTCGTCGTTTGGACTGGTGAATTTGGAAGAACGCCGGATAACAATCGGCGTGGTGGTGTGTACTCGTTTGGGCGAGGGCATAATGTAGATGCCATGACTATGATGTTTGCAGGCGGAGGGGTCAAAAAAGGCGCTATTGTCGGAGCCACCGATGAGATTGGGGCTACGGCTGTCGAAAACGTGCACCCGATTCGTGACGTGCATGTAACACTCATGCATCTCTTAGGGTTGGATGATAACAAGCTGACTTACTTCCACGGGGGACGGTATAAACAGCTGTCTCAATTCGGTGGCGAGATTATTCAAGAGATGATTGCATGACGATTAAGATCTTTTCCAGCTTCCTTGTCCTATCGGCAGTGACTTGGGCTGCCAATCTTTTCGCACAGGGTGGACAGGAGATTGTTAGGCAACCGACGGTGAAGCCAAATATTATTGTCTTCCTTGCAGACGATATGGGCGCCGGCGATACCAGCGCCTATCAGGATTGGGCCCAAAACAAAGATGCTCAACAGCTCCATACTCCAGCGATGGAAGAATTGGCTCGACGGGGAGTTCGTTTTACAGATGCACATGCTCCTCATAGCCGTTGTACGACGACTCGATATGCACTCATGACCGGACGATATTGCTGGCGAACCCGGTTAAAACACTGGGTGTTATTCGGTAATCATGGCGATCCTCTGATTGAACGTGAACGGTTGACGCTTCCGGAAATGCTACAGCAGGCTGGCTATTCTACCGGGATGGTTGGTAAGTGGCACTTGGGGCTCACATATCGTCAATCGGATGGCCGTTTGGCTGAAGGCTTTGACGATGCGGATTTACGGCAGCCGATGGCTGATACGCCCATCGACCATGGCTTTGAATTCTTTCACGGTATTTCACGCAGTCATCCGACTTCGGGGCCTGGAGGCTTAAATCGTATCAACGCTCCGGATCAATCAACCGGGCCAGGGTGGATTGACGGACGCACCATCGTCGGTGCAACGGACAATGGCAAGTTACTCAAAGAAGGGGCCTACGATTACTGGCAGGTAGGTAATGTCATGGACCGACAAGCGATGCGATTTTTGGATGCATCGCTTGAGAAGGATCGGCCTTTTTTCCTCTACTTTGCTTCACCGGCAAATCACAGCCCCTATACGCCATCCAAAGAGATCGGAGGCCTCCAGGTTGAAGGCGCCAGTAAGTACAAAGATGGAACGCCAACCAAGAGTCTGCGACAGGACTTTGTTTATCAGAATGATGTTCATTTAAAACGGTTACTGACCTACCTCAAAGAGACGGATGATCCGCGACGTCCTGGGCGGCCACTAATCGAAAATACATTAGTGATTTTCACCAGTGATAATGGTGCCGAGATTGATAATAAACGCTTTACCGGGCCATTACGAAGTCATAAAGGTTCAACCTACGAAGGTGGTCACCGCGTGCCGTTTATCGCCAGTTGGCCTTTAGGAAACGTAGGCGATGGAAATGACAAAACTTCCGGAGCAACCCGATCTTCACTCATCGCTCTGAATGACCTCTATGCCACGTTTGCTGAAATGGTAGGGGAGTCGCTCCCACCGGTAAGCGGAAAGGGGCGAGGAGCCGAAGATAGCGTGAGTCAACTGCAGGCATTGCAGGGACGTACGGACTTTGTACGCCCTGGAGCAATCTTCCCGAATGATCACAAGGAAGCTACGAAAAAGCGAAGCGATGGTCGTGCTGTCGTCGCTGTGCGGACCAACGAAGCGCCACTACCTGGGCAATGGAAGTTGTTTCTGGACTCCAGCTATGCATGGGAGGGAAAACTGCAGCCGACAGAACTGTATAACCTTGCTAATGATCCTAAAGAGTCGACTAATCTACTTAATCAAGACGATGTGAAACCCGTATTAGAATATCTCCTGAAGGTTGCGGAAGAGGCGGCTGGAGATGACGGTTCCTCACGCGAATAAACTAATCACTTAAAGGGCGTTCAATGAATCTAAGACAATTGATGTGTGTGCTTTCATGGCTCTGTTTGGCTTCCTTTGTTCAGGCGAAAGAGGACGAGCGCCCCAATATTATTTTTCTGTTTACTGATGACCAGAACACCTACTCGCTAGGGTGCTACGGAAACGACGATGCGATTACCCCTCACATAGACAGTCTTGCTCGGGATGGAGTGACCTTTGATCGCCACTATACGGTGACGGCAATTTGTATGGCCTCCAGAGCCACGGTCATGACGGGGCTCTATGAGTATCGTCACGGTTGTAACTTCGGCCATGGCCCTCTGCACCAAGAGACGTGGGAGCAGAGCTATCCAATGCTTTTGCGTAAGCATGGTTACATGACTGCCATTGCCGGAAAGATTGGATTTGAAGTTTTACCTTCCGGTCAGAAAAAAACGATTTTGCCAGAGGATGATTTCGATTGGTGGGGAGCCGGTCCGGGACAGACTTCTTATCGTACTATTCAAAATAAAAGTATGGCGATGTATGCAGATCAATACCCACATTCCTCCAGGTCCTATGGTGCTTTTGGGCGGGATTTTATTCTCCATGCGGCTAAGGAAAAGAAGCCGTTTTGCCTTTCCATTAGCTTTAAGGCACCTCATAAACCGGACCAGGTGGACCCGCTGTTCAATGATGTTTATGCGGGCAAGAAATTTAAAAAGCCAGCTAATTATGGACGTGAATTTAGCACTCAATTTTCGCGGCAAAGTAAAACAGGGCGTCAGTACGACCGCTTTGAAAGCTGGGGATATAAGGATGACTATGACAACCAAATGAGACTGTATCATCAGTTAGTCCATGCAGTCGACTCGGCAGTGGGGATGATTCGACAGGCCGTTGAAGATGCAGAGGTTGCCGATAATACAGTGATCATCTTTACATCGGATAACGGTTTCTTCTGTGGAGCCCATGGGTATGGTTCTAAAGTGCTGCCCTATGAAGAAGGTTCCAGAGTTCCGTTGATCATCTACGATCCTCGGCATGAAAACAGCGGAAAGCAATTACGTGTCGAGTCGATTACCGGTTCGATTGACTTCGCGCCGACGATTTTACAACTGGCCGGTTTGAAAGCCCCTCGGGGAATCGATGGTCGTGATCTAATGCCGCTTTACAAAGATCCTGAATCATCGATTCATAAGTATCTAGAGCTCATCAATGTCTGGGGCCCCAGGTCCTGTCAAAGCTATGGCGTGGTTGGACAGGATTACAAGTACATCTACTGGCCCTATGAAACAGGTGACTACGAGGCCACTGAGGAATTATTCAAAATTAGCGACGATCCGTTGGAGCTGAAGAACTTAGTTATCAGCCAGTCCGCACCGGCTGCGCTGCAGTCGTTGCGGAAAGTGTATGATGCCCGAGTCAAGAAATGGCGAACTCAAAACGTGGATTACAACGACTATGCTCCGTACGGGAAAATCTTTGATCGAAGCATCCCCTGGACTCCTAGTTTTGCTCCGGGAGAGCCTGCCTGGAGATGACCGAATTGAGTTGTCTGGCTAACTGTCTTCGAAGGCCTGCCTTCGCATCGTTAATGACATTATTTGATTCGCGGGGATCCGAGTGATGGTCGTAAAGTTCCATAGCAACGACATCCAAAGTACGGAAATCTCTCCACTCGGTATAGCGATATCTTGAAGTACGGATGGAATACCCCATGGCTTCGGGGTTTTGCCCATGAGGAGGATAGGCGGGCCGGCAATGTTGCGTTAATGCGACTGGTTTTACTTTGGCTTGTGGGTGCTTGAGGATGGGTACGAGGCTCTTACCTTCGAGATTATCTGGGGACGGTAATCGACATAGGTCGGTTAATGTTGGATAAATGTCTAGCAACTCTACAAGAGATTCAGTCGATTGCTTGCGATTGAATTGCGGAGTTGAAATGATCATCGGCACTCTCGCATCCAATTCGAAATTGGACGTTTTAGCCCACAGACTATTTTCTCCCAAATGGAATCCATGATCCGACCACAGCACGATGATGGTGTTATCTCGCAACTGCAGACGGTCAAGCTCATCCAGCACTTTGCCGACCTGAGCGTCCATGTAGGAGATGTTGGCGTAGTATCCACGACGCATTTCCCGAGCCTGGTGATCCGTCGGATATTGATTGGGCAGGTTTTTGTATGAGCGGAGAATTTCCTGACCGTTGTGTAAGGCAATTTCCGGAACGTTTTTGGGAGGGAGCCGGTTTTCCGGCAACTTAATCTCAGCTGGATTATACAAATCCCAATACTTCTTCGGGGCGTTGAAGTGTGAATGTGGTTTCCAAAAACCAACGGCCAGAAAAAACGATTGATCCTGAAGTTCCTTGAGCACCTCGACTGCTCGTTCGGCCACGCGACCATCAAAATACGCCTCGTCCGGTACATCTCGAATGACACATTTGGGGACATCGGAAAGATTTGGTGGCACCTCACCTTGCACCATGGCTTTGTCATTTCCATGCGAGTTGTAGTGCATTTCCTGTGGAGCACTCCAGGAGACTGCATCCCCACGGAAGTCATCCTGTCGCCAGTTGTGGAATATCTTTCCAACGCACTGGGTGTGGTATCCGCTTTGCTTAAAGAGCTGAGGTAAGGTAACCACATCAGGGATACGCTGGCGAAAGTGGGTAGGAAGATCCCATATATTTAGTGTGTCCAGTCGTAAGCCCGTCAGCATTGAGCTACGGGATGGATTGCAGACTGCTTGTTGGCAATAAGCTCGTTCGAACAGGGTTCCTACTTGCGCTAGCTGATCAATATTGGGCGAGTGAATTTGAGAGTTGCCATAGCAGTTCAGATCGGTTCGCAAGTCATCAATCGCGATGAAAAGGACATTGGGTTTCTGAGCCGGCTTGGCGATACACGTGGAGAGGAACAACAAACTGAGTAGAAGAGAGGTGACCGTTTTCATACTTCGTTATTTACCCTTATGAAGTTTCCCACGTAGGTTTAGATTATCGAAATCACCGGTGTCATCAAAGCTTCCAATGCCGATCCGTCCGTGAAGAAAATGCTTGTCGACCGTGGTCATAACAGGTTTCTTCATGTCGTCAAAATAAACCTCAATCGTTCCCTTCGAGGTGTCACGTTTAATTCGTACGTGATGCCAGTCTTTCGTCCAGGCGGTACCATCGGTACGCTTTTGAGCAATACTGACTCGAGGCTCTCCATTGACAAGGAAGATTGAGTTGGCGTGAGCATCGGCTTCGCGTCCCAGATGCACATAATAAAAGTGTGATGGATCCTGATAGCCAAAGAAGAGGCAAAGATCCTGATGGCCATAGACTTCTTGAGTTGAACGCATATCGACATCCAAGACAAAATCACTGACCGTGACTTCTTTGAGTAATGCGAAGTTGACCGGCGACCGTACTTCGGGTTTATAGCTACTGTCCTTAAACATAGAGTAGAAGCTATTTTCTCCTTGTTTGACCACTTTCCAGGCACTGGGATCCTTTGGTTCCCAATTGGCAGCTCCCTTGTTGAAATTATCCGTCGTCACGACGGGGAGATCGAATTCGTCCGCTCGGAGAACACTTAAGGTGAATAAGACGAGTGAAAGTAGGAAAGTAGTTTTCATCGATTGTAAAATCCTAAATTAATGTTCTTTTTGTTGGCTGGCATGAAAGGCTTCATAACGAGCCTGAAGATCCTCGACCGGTACCGTTTCAATGCGGGAAGTCATCCACCAGCAGATACCATGGCCATCTTTTAGGCCACCATGGCGATCCCCATAAAACATATCCATCGGAGTCTTCTACCGCTAGGTAGGGCATCATTTGTGAACAATTATCAGGAACAGGGTTAACAGGCATCAGTCTTTGCCCTTTGCGAAGATTTGTTCCCAGAGCATTTTGAGTTCCGGATTTGATTGGTGCCGGTAGTTCATTTCAGCACGGACTAAGTCTGCCACGTCCTTCACCAATTGTTGGAATTCCGGATCACCTTTTAGACGCGTCCGGGCTTCTCGTTGTTGAGCCTGAATCTCTTTGTCAGAGATAAACAACTTTGGAAAAGCCTCTCTCATGGCTCTTTCTGCAGTTTGCTGTTGCTCAACAAGATTTAGCATCGCACGTTCGTTGGCAATCAGCAAACGCCGTCGTTCAAATTCGGCGGCATATTGGCTCGCTGGCAGTGCTGCCAGTTCCGGATACTTTTCCATGACATATCGTTTTTGAGCCTGCTTTGCCTGATTAATGGCCTTGTTGAGTGCTTTGTAGTTTTCGTCGTTGGCCGCCAACTGTGATTTATATTCCAGCAGAGGTTTTTTTACCTGCTTGATGGTACTGAACACTTCAGGAAATAGTTCGTGTTGTCGTTGCTTTGTTGCGGAGATTTGATCCACAAGATTCTTGTAGTCAGAGTCATTACGATATAACAGGTCATGCGTATTTCTTTTTAGGTATTCCCACCGTTCACGGACGGTCATTTCCACGGGCTCACGGTTCTGCTGAATTTCAACAAACGTAGCTCGACGTTCCTCCCATTCTTTGAGTGGATTGGCACTCAATAACTGAACGTTATCCAACGCTGCTCCGCCAGATTCCGTTTGAAAAGCGAAGTAAGTCCGCGAGCGATCGATGATTGGATGTTGACCATACACAAAGTGTTCTCGATCGATATGGGCAAGCACTTCATCGCCGGCAATTTCGACGGTCATGGTGTACCACTGGTTTTCCTGAAATTCAAAACCACAGATGCCATGTACGGCAGAGAAATAAGGGACGGTTTGATCGACGGCTGTTTGCAGGAAGAAGCGGTCTTTGTGAATGTGAATCACCGCGTTGTATTTCCCCGACGTGCCCGTGAGAAATCTGATCTCGTTCGTGCCACGAAACTGGAAGTCAAATTTTACAACGACGTTTTTGTATTCGGGTTTTTTAAGAAAGATGCGTGCTGATTCTTTGGAGAAGTCGGTTCGAACTAACTCACCATTTTTGACAGTATAGTCGTCTGTGGAAGACCAGCGTTCACTAACAAGTTCCGGGGAAAATGCATCTTCAAAAATAGCATTGCCGCTGCGAGTCATCTGCAGGGATGAGCAGGTGCGAGCTCCGACACGTCCTCGCCATTGAAGGAGTCGGGCATAGAGACTCTCTACAAGTTGTGGGTGTTGCTCGGCAACATTGTTCGCCTCTCCCAGATCGGACTCTAAATCGTAAAGTTCTAGGGCGCCGGATTCGAAGAATTCAATCAATTTCCAATTGCCTGCACGAATGGCTCCCGCGGAAGATCCGCCGAGAAAGTGTGGTTTTTCGAGTGGATAATGCCAGTGGAGATCCCGGGCCGCTTGGCGTTGCTTGGCTCCCTGCCAATCTCCTAATACACTGGTTCCGTCAAACTCGACCTTTTTTGGTAAATCCAAATCGCAGGCATCGATCAACGTAGGAAAGAAATCGGTACTGGTTGTGTATGTATTAGTAGCCTGACCCGGAGGTACTTGTCCTGGCCAGCGCACAATCATCGGAACTCGGATGCCACCCTCGTACAATTGGCTCTTGCCACCACGTAAAGGGGCATTGGAAGTGACATTGGTCTCTCCGCCATTGTCACTTGAAAAGATGAGAATTGTGTCGTCCGCTAACCCGAGTTCATCGAGTTTACTCATAATCATGCCCACACCATCATCGATAGATTCGAGCATGGCTGCGAGGTGAGGATTGTGGTCCTGAGCCCAGTGATGCAAGGCATCTCCTTCGTGACCACTGTCTTGACATAAATAACATCGCGTACGAGTGCTCTTTCCCGGAGGGTGTTTGTCGATATACTTCTTCACTTTGTCAGGACGCCCGTTGAGTATTGAGTGCGTCGAGTAATGACTCAGGTAAAGAAAAAAAGGTTGCTCCTGATTGCGTTCAATGAACTCAACGGCTTCCAGATTCATCCGGTCGATTAGGTATTCGTCATCGCCCAGCTTGTTGTCCTTAAAGTCGAGCCACCTGACAGGCTGATCCCGGAAGACATAGGGCCAGAAATTAGCTCCGTTACCTACACTTTTGATTTCGCCGCCAATCTCCGAATCAAATCCATGATCGATAGGACGCACTTCAAATTCAGAGTCATGGTNCTTATACCCTGTTAAGTGCCACTTTCCGATAAAGCCGGTTTGATAGCCATTGGCTTGAAATGCTTCCGGAAGCGTAAAGTGACTTGGCGACAAGGCAAACGCTGAATTAGGTCGGAGGTAGTCCAGAATCCCCAAGCGTGCAGGATGAAGACCCGTTAGTAATGAAGCGCGGTAGGGCGAACAAACCGGTGCTGCTGCATAGGCGTCGGTGAATCGCATTCCCTGCTGGCTCAATGCATCCAGCGACGGCGTTTCATTGAAGTCATTGCCATAGCATCCAAGCTCACTATAGCCAAGATCATCGGCCAAAATGAATATGACATTTGGCTGGCGGGCAAATCCTTCAAGTGCGATTAGGCTGAGTAGTAGGACAAGTGAATACTTCATTGGTGTTTCTTCAGTCTTCGATACGTTCGAACATCAGCAGGCGGAATTCAATTCCCTGAGTCCCGGGCATTTCAGGGACAGTCAGCGTTAACTCTCCTTCACCGGCCTCTATTTCCATTTCCCCCATGACAACGGGTTTGAAAAATTTGACATAGGATTCTGCGCGGGCGACACGATCTTCTTTCGCGCCGACTTCGGGGGGGTCGTGAGCTTCGGTGATTTTGGTGGCAACGGTTGAGTCGTTAAACTGCAACTGAATCTGGCAACCTACATCTGATTTTTTGCATGTGTAATAGAGGTGAACTCGGTATTTACCCGAGTGTTGTACCTGGGCAGGCCAGGTGATTTTATCTTCTGTACTGGTCCAATTAAGAAAGTAGGAACAGTTGGGGAATTTATTTGACCGTATGATATTTCCATGAGCCGTACCGTCCCGAGCAGGAACCTGCGTCCAGCGATAGTCTTTATGGCAAATGATAAAGGGACGTCCGTCGTTGGAAGTGTTGTAGTCTTTTAGTGCATCAGCTTTGAATTCGTTTACCGCTTTGGTAAGCAGAGTGGTTACCGCCGGTTGTTGGTTGGTAATGTTGGTGTCCTGTCGTGGGTCGTTGATGATGTCATAAAGTCGACCCGTGTGGTCCAGACGATATTGTTGATTTCGAGCGCTGATCTTTCCTTTCCAGGCATTGATAATAATGCGGTCGTTATGAGGTGTCTGTGGATTTTGCAGCCACGGCGTAACATCCATGCCATCGAGAGGTTTATCTCCGATGATGTCGATTCCAGCCAGGCTGGTCAGGGTTGGTAACAGGTCCGTGACCGAAGTAATTTGAGTCACAAAAGTCCCAGGCTTGATTTGAGCAGGCCAGCGGACGAATAATGGTGAGCGGCACCCACCTTCATCTGTGGACCCTTTTCGCCCTCGCATTTCCTGATTCCAGCGGCTTCCATTTGGGCCGTTGTCGTGGAAGAAGACTACAATCGTATTATCGTCGACTCCGAGTTGCTTAAGTTTCTTCATTAAACGCCCAACGTTCCAGTCCACGTTTTCGCACATGGCGAGCGCAGCGCGCGTATGCTGTACGTTTTCTTTCTTGGGATCACGATTTCGCAGGCCCAGCTCCAGACCGTCGAACTTCTTCCAGAATTTATCAGGAACCTGCATTGGTGAGTGCGGAGTGTTATATGGCAGGTAGGCAAAAAAGGGTTTGTCTTGTTTGACGCTGGACTCGATAAAGTCCATTGCCTTATTCGTAAAGTCATCCACGCAGAATCCGTTCCCGCGAACCAAGGCTCCATTGTGTTCCAGCAAGGGATCGAAATAGTGGCCCCAGTGTCCAGAGGTGAATCCGTAGTATTCGTCAAAACCACGGCCATTAGGGTGGTAAGGATATTGCATCCCGTTGTGCCATTTCCCAAAGGCTCCGGTTTGGTAACCTGCTGCTTTGAAGGTGTCAGCAATCGTTACTTCATCCAAATCCAGACGTTCGCCGCCGGCAGAAGTACTAAAGACGCCGCCGCGGGTATGATATCGCCCAGTGAGGAATTCGGCACGGGTTGGGGAACAGACAGCACAAACATAAAACCGATCAAATTGGGCTCCCGCTTTTGCAAGCGCATCAAGNTTTGGCGTACTTAAGTTGGTATTACCGTGCAAACTCAAATCCCCCCAACCCTGATCGTCTGTCAGAATGACAACGACATTGGGCTGTACTGCATAGGCAAATTGTGAGCCCACCAGAAAAGTGAGGGCAACGAGAAGGGACTTCAATTTCAATTTAATATTCCTATAGAGAGTTTTGAGTAGAGTTTGTCAGTATATAGTAATCGAATGGCTTTAGAAGTTGACCACGACACTGAGATCATACTCGAGTCCCGGGTTGAGCAATTCCATCTTCTGAGGAATGAAATGCATGGCCAATGCGCGACGTGGTTTGTCGCTTCTGTTTTCAAAAGACTGATGAAACGTGCTTCCGTGATGTATGGAGAGCCCACCGGATTCGACAGGAGCTGCTGTCATAGGGAAGTTCTGTGCAATTTCCGGGGGCACCATTAGNTTATAAGGCTCCCCTGCGGGAGCGACATGTTGATGGACGCCTGTCTGNTGGCTACCGTCACCATAAAACAGGCAACCATTCTCTACTGTTGCGTCGTCGATTGCGATCCAGACGGTCAGGACGCGATCTTCATCAGCTGGCCCGAAGTAGAAATTATCCTGATGAACAGGTTTCGGGCCGCCATGCCTGGCAGGTTTCATGAAGACCTGACTGAAAAAAACCGCTAGATCGTTCCCGATGATTTGCTCAGCGACCGATAGCAATTCGGTTGTTACAAGAAGCTCTCGTATCTTCGGTCGGTTATAGATCGGATTGTCCAGCTTACGAAACAGGGAGACGCCTTCCGGGACATCCTGCTCTAGATACCAACGTTGATCACTTGGAGTTAGCTGGCTTCGGGTTTCATCAGCCCAGAGATTGATGTCTTCGATTACCTGCTGAATAGTGCCGGCGGAATAAAATCCATTGAGCGTGAGGTGCCCTTGTCGTTGATACTGTTCAAACTGCGGCTGATTCAGACTCACATTAGTCTCCGGAGTGGCTGGACTGAACGGAGTCCGGTCGCTTGGCCTGTTCACGACGAAATTGTTCAGCACAGTTTTTAGAACAGGTATTGAGGTCTTCAATCTCGGAGCAATGTTTGCATATAACCATTTCCTCCTGACACATTTGGCAGTTGGATTTTAAGTCGCCTGGGTCTCCACAGTGCGGGCAGAATTTGTATCGTTGCGATGGAGCCAGTTGTTTATCGACGGCTACCCGACCATCAAATACAAAACATTCTCCATCCCAATGTCCGTCGGGATACTGCGCGAGGTAATCAAGGATTCCTCCTTTGAGTTGATAGACATTGTCATAGCCTTCTCGCTCCATCGAGATGAGAGCCTTTTCGCAGCGAATTCCGCCTGTGCAATACATCAAGACTTTTTTGTCTTTCGGGATTCCGCATTCGCGAACCCACTCAGGGAACTCACCAAAGCTCTTAAGCCTGGGATCGATAGCTCCCTTAAACATACCGATATCGGTTTCACAGATATTTCGAGTGTCGATCACGACGACGTCTTCATCGGAGAGGACTTGATGCCACTCGTCGGGTGACAAGTGGTTTCGGTCCCCATCCGGGAAGATCGTCTTATCTTTGATGGCAACGATTTCATCTCGTATCTTTACCAACCAACGCTTAAAGGGACGGAAATCACTGAAACTATCTTTGAAGGTGATTTCCCCGAATCGCTCCTGCAGATATTGCTTGAATTGAGCAATCCCCTCAGCCGAACTGGAAACCGTACCGTTGACGCCTTCGGTGGCGACCAGCGTCAGTCCCTGAAGCTTGTACTTGTATCCCATTCGCTGAAGTTCGCTGCGCAAAGAGGCTAGCTCGTCCTCAGTGATTTCAAGAAACTTGTAGAAGGCAGTAATCGTAAACGATGGTTCAGTCATCAATGGTTACTCAAGGATTTCAAAGATTGCTTCGACTTCCACAGCGGCTCCGGTTGGCAAGGCGGCAAATCCCAGTGCACTTCGGGCATGGTAGCCATCACCTTCTTTTCCAAAAATTTCATGGAATAGATCTGAGCAGCCGTTGATGACCAGATGTTGGTCAGTAAATTCAGGCGCGGAGTAAACACAGCCTAAAACTTTGATGACACGCAGGTTATCGAGACTTCCATGTTCATCATGAACAGATTGCAGAATCTTTACACCGCAGTCACGGGCAGCCGCATAGCCTTCTTCGACACTCATGTCTTTGCCGAGTACCCCTTTGGCTGTACTGGTGTGCCCGGAAGTGATCAATTGATTACCGCTTCGGATACAGAGGTTTAAATAGCCAGGTTCAATGGCCTGAAATTCGATGCCTAATTCTTCTGCTTTTTGTTGAGCGCCCATCGCTGCATATGCTCCAGTNGTTTGAGTTCATTCAATGNCTAGACTCCGCGCCGGAGCCTGTGGGAATTCTATTTTATCACCTCTTATATAGGATGGAACCGGATTAATAATTGGAAGGGGAATGTGGTTAGTTTTTGTGCTAAGATTAGTAATGTTAATCGAGAAATTTACATCTCCCTGTAAGAAGATAGAACAGGATTTATCATATGACTCACTCAAAGCAAAATCGTCGTAACTTTTTGAAGACAACTGGGGCAGGAGCAACCGCTTTGTCAGCAGGAGTTTTCAGTGGGGCTGAGCTATCCGCTTCGACCTCTGCCAATGAAAAATTAAATATCGCCTGTATTGGTACTGCCAACCGAGCAGCAGCTGATATTTCAGGTGTCAAAGGAGAGAGCATCGTCGCTCTTTGTGATGTTGATTCCAATTATCTGAACCGAGCCGCCACTGAGTTTGCCGGTGCTCGTAAGTATGCGGACTACCGCGAGCTGATTGATCAGGAAGGTGACAAGATCGATGCTGTCGTGGTTGCCACGGCAGATCATTCTCACGCCCCTGCATCCTTGCTTGCCATTCGAGCTGGCAAACATACCTATACTGAAAAGCCATTGAGTCATACCGTTTTTGAAGCACGCTTGATCGCAGAAGAAGCGAAGAAGCATGGTGTCGCCACTCAGTTGGGTACTCAGATTCATGCTGAGCCCAATTACCGACGGGTGGTTGAAGCGATTCAGTCCGGTGTGCTCGGAAAAATCACGGACGTACACGTCTGGGTCGGCAAAGGCTGGGGCGGTGGTGAACTGCCGACAGCGGATCAAGTTACCGAACCGCCGAAAAATCTCGATTGGGACTTGTGGTTAGGACCTGCAAAGGAACGCCCTTATGCGCCCGGCCGCTATCATCCAGCGAACTGGCGTCGTTGGTGGGAATTTGGTCAGGGAACGCTAGGCGATATGGCTTGCCACTACATGGACCTGCCATTCTGGGCGTTAGGACTACGTCACCCGCTGTCGTGTCGTGCGACTGGCCCTGAAGTACACGCTGAAACATGCCCGCTGGGGCTTAAGGTGGACTATGTGTTCCCGAACGCTGATAACAGTGGTACTTTGAATCTAACTTGGTATGACGGCAATATGATTCCTAAGGAAATCGAAGGTCAGCGTGTTCCAGGTGCGGGTGTGATGTTTGTGGGCGAAGAAGGAATGATGTTCGCTAATTATTCGAGCTATCGCCTGTTCCCGACAGATAAGTTTGAGAGCTGGACTCCTCCGAAACAGACGATTCTACCTTCCATTGGTCATCACGCCGAGTGGATTAAAGCCTGTAAAGAAGGTACGCCAACTTTGTGTAACTTTGATTACTCAGGAGCGCTTACAGAAACCGTTCTATTGGGTAACGTCAGCTACCGAACAGGTAAAGCACTGGATTGGGATGCAAAATCCCTGAAAGCTACCAATGCTCCTGAAGCCGACAAGTACATCACCAAAGAATACCGGAAAGGTTGGGAAATCGTCTAAACGATACTAGCCTTAATGGTTCGATTAACAAATCCATTACTGCCCATTACCGAGATACTTCAATTGAATCTCCGTAGTGGGCAGTTTTTCTTTTAATGTTGCGACTCCGTCTTCGGTCACGGCTGTTCGAGTTACTTTGAGATCCTTGAGTGCCTTTAAGCTTTCAAGGTGTACCAGACCTGCATCGGTAATGGTGGTCGATCCCAAGTGAAGAAATGTCACCTTGGACATGCCTTGGAGATGGACAAGTCCTGCATCAGAGAGTGATGTGTTATCCAGATTGAGCCAGTCCATTTCTTTAAGTCCGGCCAGCTGTTCGACACCAAAATCAGTCAGCGCGACTCGCCATAGGTTGAGCCGCTCGAGCGTCGTGATTTTACCAATATGTTGCATACCTAAATCGGAAATAATGCTGTTTTCGCTAAGATCTAAATCGGTCAAGTTGGTCAACTCGGTCAAAGACTCAAGTCCAGCATCAGAAATCTGAGTTTGAGAAATACGCAGTTTCTTCAGCTTGGGATGTTGAGTGAGTACGCCAAGCGAAGCATCATCGATCAGCGTTTTGGCAAGATACAGTTCTTCCAGATTCTTAAGGGGTGCCAGTTCGGTAAGACCAACTTCACTAATCCATAAGTGATCAAGCAACAGAGCCTTTAAAGAGGTTAGCTTGCCAACACTTGTCATGCCGTCGTCGTCGACTGAAGTGGCACCACTTTCACCCGATAGACGCAAGGCTCTGAGTTTCGTCAGCCCTTCAATCGCTTTCATACTTTTGTTGCTAATTGAGCAACCGCGGAGATCGAGGTTGGTTAGGTTGGCTAAAGTACCAACAGTCTTCATGCCTGCGTCGGAAACATTGGTTTCGTTCAGTCGTAAAGAACTTAATCTGGTTAGCTTACCGAGTTGTTCGAGGTCACTATCCGTAGCGGACGTTCCAATCAGACTGACCTCAGTGATCAAGCCATTGTCGTCTTTTTTGAATTGAGCTCCCAGACCCGTTAACTCAGAAACCACTTCAGTATCGTCTGTAACGCTTGGCACCTCAGGTTGCTCAAGGGCAGGTGGTTCTTCAACACTGCCGACATTTGGAGTGGTTTGGGGGTCAGAGCAACCTGTTAGAAAAATAGAGGTGATTGCAAATAAGCAAAAGCAATGGAATTTCATGAGCGTCATATTAACTGTTAGGATGGGACTGAATAGGAAAGACACTTGACACTATAACATCAACAGTCATCAGGCTCTAGCTAAGCCGCCCTGGCAGTTTTTGGAAGATTCTAAAAGATTCCAGGTTCGGTAGTCCGAACGCTCTGGATAGGTTTCAGAGTATCGACGAGCTATTATTCTTTCCGGCGGGCCAGCCAGGGAATGGCTCGCAAAAAACAAATGCCACTCGCCCCTAAGAATGCCCAAGTGAGCCAGTCAGGCAGGATCAGTGTGTATTTTCCTGAAAAATCTGAGGTTTTATTTTGGTTAGATAAACCGGTTTGCTCACCTTCCTCAGAACCTGTTAGTGTGGGTGGTTCTAAGTTGTTGTCAGTTGCATCTGGCTCTTTAGCACTTGTCGTAGAATTGTCCACATGAGCTGGTGCGATGTCCAATTGAGATGACAGCACAGCACTGGTTTGAGCCGTGAGTATGTATGAATCTACATACAAACACTGGATACCCAATATGAGTAATATGATTCCGGCCATCAGGTATTGAGGTCGTTGGAGCTTCATTGGATTACTCGTCTGTTACTTGTGAATCCCTCAGTGGAAGTTGGTTTTCCGGTCGCGTCAGTGATGCCGTTGACTCTAAAAAATGCTATTCTTTTAATGTGAAACGAATGCAGTTGGTGAAGAGTCTACTATTAGCTTCGCAATTCTGTTTTGACTTGCTTGAAGTAACTTATGGTCATTTTACTTTTTATTGCGTAGTTTCCTGTTTCGTTCGACACACGAAGAGCACTTTTTGACCCGCATCAACGATAGAGCCTGCACAGGATGAGTCAAACCGCTAACGTCAGTTTGCTACCCGAAGGTAAGAATAATCTCTTATCCAAGAGTTTTATTTCTCTTTGTCTGACCCAATTCCTGACTGGAATCAATGACAATACCTTCCGTTGGTTAGTCATTGGTATCGGGAAGCAGTACGTTGACTTTCGTCAGGATCAGATTTGGGGTTTGTCTCAAAGCTGGGTCTTGGGTCTCGGGCTGATTTGCTTTGTGACACCTTATATTATTCTGGCAACCCATGCCGGGTATGTCTCTGACCGGTTCTCCAAACGACGCGTGATTGTTGCGTGCAAGATAGCTGAGATTGCCATTATGTTAATGGGGAGTCTCGCGATATTTCTCGAGTCACCATTGTTTATCTTCATCTCGTTGACACTCATGGGTGCTCAAAGCGCCATGTTTTACCCAGCCAAGATGGGGGCAATTCCAGAGATTGTAAAATCATCCAAGCTGTCGCCAGCCAATGGTTACTACAACATGATGACCGTGGTCGGTACGTTGGGTGGAATGTTCTTGGGCGGATATCTGGCAGATTTTTATAGTGGCGAAAACGGTGACTTCTTACTGCATTCGACGTTATCGGCTGGTAGCTCTCACCCGGTCTTTTTAATCGGGCAGGTCGTCGTTGGTGTGGCGTTGATTGGCACAGTCATCAGTTTGGGGATCGACCCTCTGCAAATTGCCAATAAGAACCGAGTCTTCCCAATTAACGTCGTGAAGTCGATGTCTAATGACCTGAAGATTTTGCATAGCAATCGAGCCTTATTTCGTATTGCCATTGGAATCATGTTTTTCTGGGCTGTGAGTGCGGTCGCTCAAAATAACATTGATCAGTTCGTCGTAGAGGCCGGGTCTGGCTCCGAAACGGATCGAACTCCATTCCTGGTCGTTGTCGTATTGGGGATTTGTGTTGGATCTGTCCTGGCAGGTTTGATGTCAGGCGAGCGGGTTGAATTAGGAATCTTACCGGTTGGGGCATTCGGCATCGCCATTTCGACGATGTTACTGTTTACAGTCGATAGCACGATTTTCGATAAGACGAAATTGGGGATCGCTGTTCAGGATCAAATTGTGAACGGGCAGGACCGAGTGGTGAGGGTCATGAAACTCGCGAAGGATTCCCCGGCAAGTACAGCGGGATTCCAGTTGAATGACCAGATTCTATTAGTTGATGATGATCCTGTGACAACCCGGGATGTATTCAATGAACGGATCGAGGGCGAACAAACCGGTAATGCCACGCTCATCGAGACAGCGACCGTCGCGGTAACGGTACGTCGTCAGACTCTGAATAGTCAATCGAAGGACTCTTTTGAGGAGGTGGTGCTGGAGGTTGGCTTAGCGCCGAGTAGCGAAATTCAGTGGGAGTACTTTATTGCCTGTGTTCTGTTGGCAGGCGTTGGATTTAGCGCCGGTCTTTTTGAAGTGCCACTGACAGCATTTTTACAACACCGGAGTCCGCGGGAGCATCTTGGAGCGATTCTGGCAGCAACCAATTTACTCACATTCTTCGGAATGTTGATTATGAATGGGATGTTTATGGCCTTGCGAGTGGAGACCGAAACCGGAGTCCCCTTCTTTTCCGCGCGAGACATCTTTCTAACGCTGGGTATTCTTACAATTCCGATTGCAATCTATATCGTAGTACTCATTCCTTCAGTGACGATTAAGTTCGTTGTCTGGACTCTAAGTAAAACGGTCTATCGTGTTCGCATGAAAGGTTTGAAAAACCTGCCGGAGACTGGGGGGGCATTGTTGGTCCCTAATCATGTCACCTGGATTGACGGAATTCTCTTGCTGTTGGCAAGTGAACGCCCCATTCGGATGGTCGTGTTCTCAGGCAATTTTAAGAATAAATTAATCAATGCACTGGGACGTATGTTCGGTGTCATCATGATCACGCCGGGGCGACGCTCTGTCGTCAAGGCGTTAGATACCGCTGCCAAAGCATTAGATAATGGAGAGTTGGTTTGTATCTTCCCGGAAGGTGCTTTAACTAAGTCCGGACAAATACAGACATTTAAGCCAGGGATGAAGAAGATTCTGGATCGTTGTGAAACCGACGTCCCTGTCATTCCGATCTATCTGGATGGTCTTTGGGGAAGTGTGTTCAGTTTCTCCGGAGGAAAGTATTTCTGGAAAATACCCCGCCAAATCCCGTATCCTGTATGGGTGCACTTTGGTAAACCTGTTTCCAAAGCTTCCGATGTTCATGAATTCCGACAAGCCGTATCGCAGTTAGGAGCAAAAGCCGTGAATCAACGCATTCGAAATGAGAGTCAGATGACCTGTGAGTTCATCCGTGAATGTAAACGAAACCGTAAACCTAAAATCGCGGATTCAACAGGTAGTTCGCTTAGTGGTAGTGAGGTTCTTTTACGTTCGATGATCCTGCGAAAGCTGTTGAGGCGGCATGTGCTGGAAGACGGTGAGCAGTACGTGGGAATGCTTATCCCTCAAAGTGTCGGGGGAGCGGTTACTAATATGGCCTTGGCCTTGGATAAACGTATTGCCGTACACCTTAATTACACGGTGAGCGCAGAAGTATTGAATGCCTGTTGTGCTCAGGCCGGAATCAAGACAATTCTCGGTAGCCGGCTGGCAATGAAACGATTCAACTTCAGTGCAGATGATTTGGATGCCAAAGTCTTCTACCTGGAAGATCTCAGGAAAGATGCGTATAAACCCACACTGCTGGACAAACTTACCTCTTTGTTCGTCACCAAGTTCAGTTCAGCGAACTCGATCATTAAGTCACTGGGATTGGATGAGATCAAACCGGATGATGTCTTAACAGTGATCTTTACTTCCGGTTCAACCGGAGTACCGAAAGGGGTGATGCTGACGCATGCCAATGTGGCTAGTAATGTGGAAGCCATCAACCAGATTGCTAAGCTGAAGCCAGATGATATGGTGATTGGGATTTTGCCCTTTTTCCACTCGATGGGCTTTACCGTCACGATTTGGACTCCACTTTGTCAGTCTCTGGGAGTTGCTTATCACACCAACCCACTGGAAGCCAAAAAGGTTGGGGAAGTCACGCAAACGCATAAGGGAACGGTATTGGTCGCCACACCGACGTTCTTAAGAAGCTACTTGAGGCGAGTGACGCCGGAACAATTTGACACGCTGGATATCGTGATCACTGGTGCGGAAAAGCTGCCCGGGGATGTCGCAGATCAGTTTGAAGAAAAGTATGGTGTTCGTCCGGTGGAAGGATATGGCGCCACGGAGACTTCCCCGCTGGTATCGGTTAATGTGCCTCAGAGCCGACAGGCTTCGGATGATCATGTAGAAGCCAAAGAGGGAACCGTTGGGCGTACGATCCCAGGAGTTGCCGCCAAAGTGACAGACCTGGATACCGGAGAAGAGCTGGGGACTGATCAGTCCGGCATGCTTTGGATTAAGGGGCCCAATGTCATGAAAGGATATTTCGGTCGTGAAGACCTGACCAATGAAGTCATTGTGGATGGTTGGTATAAGACGGGCGACGTGGCGTTGATCGACAAAGATGGCTTTATCAAGATTACCGGACGGATGAGTCGATTCTCGAAAATTGGCGGAGAAATGGTTCCCCACATCAAAATCGAAGAGTCATTGAATGAGATTCTTGGAGCGACGGAAGAAATGTTGGCTGCAGTGACCGCTGTGCCGGATGCAAAAAAAGGCGAACGCCTGATCGTTCTGCATTGCCCGATAGAAATGCAAATTGATGATGTTCGGAAATCTCTGGCAGAGGTCCATGGTTTGCCAAATATCTTCATCCCATCAGCGGATAGTTTCCTGGAAGTGGAATCCCTCCCTGTACTCGGAACCGGTAAGCTCGACCTCAAAGGTCTCAAGACGAAGGCGGAAGAGCACTTTGGTGGCTAGTAATAACGGACTAGCAAAAATTTAATTAGCTGCTTGCTTGTAATCAGCTAGACTTAGAACTTGTGTCCAGGTTTTGGACCATGTTCTGTTGTAGTGAGGATTTCCGGGCCTTCTTCTGTCATCAGAATTGTGTGCTCGAATTGCGCCGAAAGTTTGCCGTCGATGGTACGTACGGTCCAGTTATCAAGCGGATCGACGATTCCTTGATATCGTCCAACGTTAATCATGGGCTCAATCGTAAAGCAAATTCCAGGCTCGATTGGTATACGATTGAATCGCGGATCGGGGTAATGAGGGATTGAAGGATCCTGATGAAATTCGGTTCCCAACCCGTGACCGACGTATTCACGTACCACGCTGAAACCGTATCGCTCAGCTTCCGCGACAATCGCTTGCCCAATCTCTGTGATCTTGCTGCCGGGCTTAATGACCTCAATCGCCTTATACAAGCTATCAAAGGCACACTGAGTTACCTGGCGAGCTTTGTCACTCACCTGGCCAATGAGGAACGTCTCAGACTGGTCTCCGTACCAGCCGTCCACAATGGAGGTAATGTCGACATTGACAATGTCACCGTCCTGTAATGTGTAACTGTCAGGGATCCCGTGACAAATAACTTCATTAACGCTCGTACAGCAGCTTTTGGGAAAGCCATGATAATTGAGCGGTGCTGGAATATGCCCATGGTCACGTGTGTAATCATGACACAACTTATCGATTGCCTCGGTGGTGATACCAGCCTTTACATACGGGCGTAGAAAATCCAGTAATTGAGCATTAAATCGTCCAGCGGCTCGCATCTTGTTACGAGCCTCTTCATTTAATTGAAGGTCTTTGAGTGATCGTCGCATTCCCGCGGTGTCGTACTATAAAGTGTTTGGCTCAGTCCGAGCCGGATTTCAGTAGAATTACTACATTCATTCTCATCACAACGGGCGGGGATGTCCACGCCCTACGAATTGCCACAATTAAAGAAAACCTATAGAATCGGCGGTTTCCATCCTATGTTGTTGACCAGAGTGGTGGAGGACAGAGCTCCTAACTGGTTGATAGCTGGCGTTTTCCAGCGTTTTAGTACTGCAGTGAGAATCACGACTTATGCCACGTTATAATCCCAGCCAAATTGAAGCAAAATGGCAGAACTATTGGGAAGAAAACCAAACATTTAAAACGCCTGAGATGCCGCAAGGCGAAAAGCTATATGTACTGGATATGTTTCCGTACCCAAGTGGAAATGGGTTGCACGTAGGGCATCCGGAAGGATATACGGCAACGGATATCACCTGTCGCTTTGAACGGATGCGAGGAAAATCCGTACTGCACCCGATGGGATATGATGCCTTTGGATTACCGGCCGAAGAACATGCCATAAAGACCAATACACCTCCTCGCCAATCCACCGAAAAGAACATTGCCAACTTTACTCGCCAACTGAAAATGCTTGGCTTTAGTTACGACTGGAGTCGCAGTCTGGCAACGACAGATGTCGAATACTTTAAATGGACGCAGTGGATCTTTCTTCAGTTGTTTGATACCTGGTTTGATGCAGAACAGCAGAAGGGACGACCTATAAGCGAACTTCCCATTCCGGAAGAAATCACGGCACGTGGTGAGGTAGCTGTCGCTAAATTTCGCGATGGGCATCGCCTTGCTTATCTCGATGATGCATTGGTTAACTGGTGTGCAGATTTGGGAACAGTCCTTGCCAATGAAGAAGTGATTGATGGACGGAGTGAGCGTGGGAATTATCCTGTGCAACGAATCCCCTTACGACAGTGGATGTTACGAATCACGTCCTATGCCGACCGGCTAGAAACTGATCTAGACGAGGTGAATTGGTCGGATGGAATCAAAAAACTGCAACGTGACTGGATCGGTCGAAGTACTGGTGCAGAAGTGGATTTCTTTATTGGGGGAGCAGAACAATTTGAATCCTGGAAAGCTTCACGCGGTACCGATGGATTTCCTGCCGAGACTTCTGGTGATGCCCTTAGGGTTTATACGACTCGGCCCGATACGCTGTACGGAGCTACCTATATGGTCATCGCTCCGGAGCATCCAGCCGTCGAACAATTGACGACTCCAGAACAGGCCAATCAGGTCAAAGCCTATTGTGAAAAAGCTTCGTTTAAGAGTGATCGGGAACGAACGGAAGATACGAAATCCAAAACGGGCGTGTTCACAGGAGCATATGCTTCCAACCCAGTTAATGGAGCTCAGGTGCCAATCTGGGTCGCAGATTATGTGCTTAGCAGTTACGGCACTGGAGCGATTATGGCTGTACCCGCTCATGATGAACGTGACTTTGAATTCGCTACCGAATTCGGGATTGATATCGTAGCCGTGGTGGATCCCGGTCAACGCAAGGGAGTCGACCGTGATGCAGTACTTGCAGGTAAACAGTGTTTCCACGGACTCGGCGCGGCGATTAACTCAGGTGAGTACGATGGGACGGATACTGCAGAGTTCAAAGAACTAATTCGAAAGGCATTGCATCAGCAGGGGACCGGCGCTTCCGCAGTCAATTACAAATTGAGAGACTGGCTGTTCTCGCGACAGCGGTTTTGGGGAGAACCCTTCCCAATTCTGCATGAATTGGACGATGACGGGAATGCGACCGGAGTAATCCGGGGAGTGGATCAAGCCGATCTACCAGTCGATCTGCCCCACTTGGAAGATTACAAGCCGCATGGCCGTCCAGAACCACCACTGGCCAAAGCAGATGATGATTGGCTCTATCCAGTGATCGATGGGAAGCGATACCGTCGAGAAACCAATACGATGCCACAATGGGCCGGGTCCTGTTGGTATTACCTCCGATATATCGATCCGGAAAACTCGGATTGTTTTGTAGACCCTGAAAAGGAACAGGCCTGGATGCCGGTAGATTTGTATATTGGCGGCGCCGAACATGCCGTTTTACATCTGCTTTATGCTCGGTTTTGGCATAAAGTGTTATACGACCGTGGGCATGTTACGACCAAAGAGCCATTCCAGAGACTTGTCAATCAGGGAATGATTCTCGGGGAAATGGAATTCACCGTCTATCAGGATACAGATAATCAATGGATCGGTGCGAATGAAGTATCCCGCGGTGATGATGGCTTCTATCGTCAGCAGGACGGCACTGAGGTACAACTGGTTAAACTGACGGAAGATCAGGTGTCTAAGAATGGTGATACCTTTGTGTTGGCAGAAGATGATACGATCCGCGTCGATGGTCGGTCATTTAAGATGTCCAAGAGTCGAGGCAACGTAATCAACCCAGATGAGATCGTGGACGGATATGGTGCCGACTCATTGCGACTCTATGAAATGTTTATGGGCCCACTGACGGCAACCAAGCCCTGGAGTATGTCCGGTGTCAATGGAGTCAAGGGATTTCTGGATCGCGTTTGGCGAATGGTTATAAACGATCGTGCCGAATCATTGGAACTGAACGAAGCTGTCAGCGACACCACGCCCGATGACGATGCCCTAAAAGTGCTGCATAAAACCATTAAGGCAGTGACTAAAGATACGGAGAACTTAGATTTCAACACGGCGATTGCGCGTATGATGGAATTTGTCAATTATTTCACCAAGCAATCGGTACGGCCTAAGGGTGTTTTACAACAATTCGTGTTGTTGCTATCGCCCTATGCACCCCATATTGCTGAGGAGTTGTGGGAGCTTTTAGGAGCAACGACCACGCTGGCTTATGAACCATGGCCAATTTGTGATGAATCGATTTTGGTGGAGAGTACGATTGAGATTCCGATTCAGATTAAAGGGAAAGTGAAGAGCCGAATCTCAGTTGCCGCAGACATCAGCAAAGAGGATTTAGAACAGGCTGCCCGAGATGATGAAAAAATGCAGCAGCTACTGAGCGATAGCGAAGTCATCAAAGTGATTGTGGTGCCGGGGCGACTCGTCAATTTCGTAACGAAATAATCTTACTGACTCGACGCGTTACTTGTCTTCGGTCGTGGCAATACGCACGTATTCCGCATTCGCATGCTCAACAAGCGTGGTGAACTTCTTGCGTATCGGAGTTTGAACACGAGTCAAACGGTCCGTCAATCGCTTCATGCCATCCGGGTTCTCTCGAATAATCTCATCAATCTGACCAATGAATTTTGACGTTTCGGCAAAATTGATATCCACCATTTTTAGGAATAGTCCCTGCAGTGTCTTCACCAAAAGTCGATTGGTGGAATTGTCGAACTGAATGAACATATCCAGTCGATGAGAGATCACTGGTTTTCCGTCTTTGACGGTCTCCTCTGATTCCAATATTAGGACGACTCGCCCCTTACTTTCTGTGGTGATAACGCTTCCCTTGTAGGAGCCTTCCGCATAGAAAATGTGCAAGTTGGAGTTCCCGTAGACCAGCTCCATCTGACTGTTCGTGCCGTACCCATCGTCTATTATGAGTACGAAATCCTGTTCACGGGCCATCCGTAATTTGGAGACTCCCATCAATTCCCACATATTGACGACTAATTCAGGGTACCGAATCAGGTGTAGATAGACTTCCTGGTCGCATTGTAAGTGCTCAACGGGTGAGCGATGAAAAACCGATGAATTGCTTAGCACTCCCTGCAGCTTTTCCTGAGCTTCATCTGTAAGCTTCTCCCATGGAATAAGAGCTTCAGATTGCTCTCTGGCGGATATTTTTTTGGCTGGAGAGATTTCTGTATTTGAAGCACTAGATTGCCTACCGGAATCCGGCGGTTCCAATGCGATCAGACCCCCACTCCATAGCAGACAAATACCCAGAAGGGGTATAGTTGTAAATCTGCGTAGAAATGGTGGTTTAGGCATGATTAAATCGCTGTTTTTTGTGGATACTCCATCATCTTCTTCGGTAATTGAGACTAAGAAAGTCGAGTGAAACCTCACTTATGTTGTGAGGTTGTAAAGCTGGGGGATTTTAAGTCTTGAGATGACATTTTGGAGGACATGCTAGGAGATTAGAATGAGAGTTTGGAATCAACTGAATTACCAAGGCTAACGCGCAAAAGGTCAGTTTTTTGTCGAATCAAAACCGAAACATTGAATCTCACTCTATGAAAACTGAAAAGGATGGTTCGTTCTCAGAATCTGACGTCGATAAGGATTCGCGGCGAGCGTTTCTAGAGAAAGCGTCAGCCGCATTGGTGGTAATAGGCGCTCCGCCTGCTCAGGGGAACCCTCCTGAGGATGCGACTGGAGATACGAAGGAATCCCTTTTCCAACCAGAACACCTATGGACGGATCGCATGCGCGCTCCGGACGATGGCAAACGCTACGGCTGGTTTGTGGATACACGTCGTTGTGTTGGGTGTCATGCCTGCGAAGTGAGTTGTAAAGCAGAGAATGACGTTCCGCTTGGAAACTATATACGGCAAACGTTCTATAAGGACGTTGGAGAGTACCCCCAAGTGGCTCGGCTTTTTATGCCAATGGCCTGTCAGCATTGTGAAGATGCTCCCTGTATCAAGGGATGTCCTTGTGGCGCCCTACATAAAACCACCGGTGGAACCGTGGCCATCGATTACAACACCTGCTGTGGACATGGTACGTGCGTAGATGTTTGTCCTTATGGAGCCATCTATATGGACCCTGTGGCGAATCAGGCAGTGAAATGCCATAACTGCTATCACCGCCTTGAAGAACAGATGGAGCCCGCTTGCGCTAATACCTGTCCTGCCGATGCTATTTCGTTTGGGGATCTTAACGATGAGAACTCAAAGATTTCTAAAGCGATGCGAGATGCTGAGGAGAAAAAACTGGAAACCCAACAGCTTCGTCCGGAAAAGAACACCAAGCCAAGAATGTGGTTTGTAGGCGAGGCACCTGTTGAGATTGAAGAGAGGATCCCCAAAGAAGGTGAGTCTTACTCTCCTGAGGCGTACAACATCTACAATTGGAAGGAACGTCATGAAGACAAGTAATTCTAAAAGACAGTTTTTGAAGCTGGGGCTGCTTTCCGTTGGGACTTTTGGAATGTTCGGATGTGACGAATCGACAACTCCAAATGAAAACAGCTCGTCCGATAGTGATGATTCCAATAGTGCTCCATCCAGCAGTGACACTTCTAATGATGACACTTCTAATGATGATGCTTCTAACACCTCAACAGAGTCTGCTTCGCGGGACTTTCCGTTTGGGGTGGATATTAGGAAATGGAAAGCGGGGAAAGGCCGAGCTTATGAGATTGGCGGTCAGCGGATGCCGGGCATTTGTTTACTGCCTGGCCCTAATGCCAAAAAGGACTGGCCACCGAAAGATAAATATCAAGGTGCCGAGAAAATACCGGGGATGTGTCAGCTGTGTAGTACAGTTTGTGGCATTATTGGCTATGTCAAAGATGGAAGGGTCTTGAAAGTTGAAGGTAATCCCAATGACCCGAATAGCCGCGGGCGGTTGTGTGCTCGTGGCCAAGCTTCTCTAAATCATCTGTATCACCCGGAACGATTGCTCTACCCAATGAAACGTGTAGGAAAACGTGGAGAAGGGAAGTGGAAGCGAATATCCTGGGACGAAGCTCTAACAGAGATTGCAGATAAGTTACGGACAATTCGGGAAGAAGGTAAGCAGGAAGAATTTGCATTTCATCAGGGGCGACAACGAAGTAAGGATGCGATTAAACGATTCCTCGATGCGTACGGCACAAAGACGCAGTTAAGCCACCGGTCACTTTGTTCCGGCAATCGTCGGGCAGCCAATCTGACTTATCTCTGGGAGAGTGATTGGGATCTCAACGACTGTGAAAACAGTAAGTACATACTGAATTTTGGCTCGAATGCATTTGAAGCTCATCAAGGACACGTCCCTTTCCTGAATCGAATTCAAAACGGAAGATTTAATAACGGTGCCAAGATGGTTACGTTCGACGTGCGACTGTCGAATACAGCAGGAAACAGTGACGAATGGTTTTCGCCGTTTCCCGGTACAGATGGTGCCGTAGCATTGGGAATGTGTCATTGGATATTAGCCAACGGCAAGCAGGATAGTGAATTCATAGAGCGTTGGACAAATGTTTCCGTGCAGGAACTGAAAGAGCACCTTGCTTCTTACACACCCGAATGGGCAGAGCGAGTGAGCGGTATTCCGGCAGAGGCTATTAAGAGAATCGCGTTGGAGTTTGCAGCCGCCGCTCCTGCCGCGACCACCATGTGTAATCGTGGTTCCTCTGCACATCTCAATGGGTTTTATAACGATCGTGCCATCAACCTGTTAAACGCGTTAGTTGGAAGTGTAGGGAAAAAAGGTGGTTGGTGTTGGAGTCCCTGGGGGGGATTGGATCCGATCGCAAAAACACCGGCTATGCCTGACTCGGCTAAAACCTGGAGTGTATTGGAAGATCCGCCCGAATATCCACTGGCTAATGTTTGGCGACGTATGAAAGTTGGGGAGATAGTGTACCTGTATCTCTTACAGGGTAGAGCCAAGCTTCAGGCCTACATGACGTATAATCTCGACTCGCCTTTGACTTGGCCCGAAGAGAGTTTGACACAGGAAGTGTTGGCCAATGAAGAACTAATCAATTTTCACGTCTGCATTAATTGCTTCTACAACGAAACAGCTCACTATGCAGATATCGTGTTGCCATGGACGACCTTCATGGAACGATGGGACCTAGATGCCCGAGCTTCCTATAACCTACGACCGTACGTGGGTATTCGTACTCCGATGATTGATCCTCTCGGCGAATCGAAGGACATTCGTGATTTCTTCCCCATGCTTGCAGAGAAAATCGGTGGAGGAATGGAAGCAGCGTATCAGTATGGTACGACCGAAGATTATATGGAGCAGTGGGCTAAAGAGATTCCGGTTAATGAGGTCACAGGTAAGTCTGGTCTGGAAAGATTACTCGAGGAAGGGGCCTGGGAAAATGAAAAAACAGATCCATTTTATGAGCCCTATAAAACTCTGTTGATCGAAGAAGAATTGGCCGGTAGCGCAACTGATTCCAACGGTGTTATCACCAAAGATGGCATCGGAATTGGTGTCATGGTGGGCGGCCAGGCGATGCGAGGGTTTAAAACACCGAGTAGGAAAATGGAAGTGCGGAGCCTCTTTATTAATAAAATTGGAGTGAATGAAGATTGTTCCGATTTGATTAATCAGAGTGGCGTGACAAAAACGAAGAGTCGCCCCAAACAACACGAGGGGCACGACTTAGACATTGACCAAATGCCAATTTGGCTACCGATTGATGAGCATCAATCTCTAGGCCAGGATGAGTTGATTATGACAAGTTTCAAATGGAACGTGCATAATCACGGTAGAACCATGAATCTCAAATGGTTGGCTGAAATTGTTCATAGTAACCCCGCTTGGCTAAATACGGAGACTGCCAGAGAACTTGGGTTAAAGGATGGAGATTGGGTTGAGTTAACTTCCTATTATTCTGAGATGCTTGAGAAGGTGTCACCTAATCTCAATCATCGTGAACCAGATGAATCAGGACGAAGAGTCGTTAGCACGATGCGTGTCCCGATTGTCACCATGCAAGGGCTCCATCCGAAAGCGATTGCTATGAGTAACTCATGTGGGCATTGGCAATATACCAATGTCGCTAAAGCGAAAGCAGTTTCGGACGACGGGGAACACCTCGTCGGTAGTGATCCGAAGCGTTATCGGGATGCTGACTGGGAACGAAATATGTGGTGGGAAGATAAGTCAAACGGTGATATTGCCAAGTGGCAGCAAAATACCGGAAACGGATGGAACCAAAATAGATTGATGCCAATTGCCCCTGACCCTATTACCGGTCAGCAGGCTTTTCACTCGACCGTTGTGAGTCTCAAAAAATTGTCGTAGTGCTTGTGAATGAAACGTAGATGATGAACGTGCTAGCAGATGCAAAGCGGGAACTTGCCGGAAGAGCAGGTGTGTACGAACTCTTTGCGCATTTACTACTGAACGAAGTCGATAGCAAAATATTGTCTTTATTCCACGATGAACAATGGCTTCGTTGTTGGGAGGATTTGGAAATTGAGATCCCGGCTGTGAGTGAAGCTGGTATTGAGAGGCTTGCAGTTGATTATTGCAGGATTTTTATCGGCCCCAAAGATTTCTGTCCTCCTTATCAGTCTGTATGGGAGGACGGGCATATGCAGAGTGATGTCATTACATCGATGAACGAGTATGTCGAGATCGTATCCAGTGGTGCTTCGCAAAATATAAAAGATCATGCCGGCGTGCAGTTTAAAATGATGTCTCAAATCCTTCAGTTTGAAGCAGCGTCTGATGAACCACCGAGCACGCTTGCTCATGCATTCTTCGTCGATCACATCGCGTGGACTGAACCTATGTTCTCGCTGGCATCAACATTGGCCGAAACCGATTTTTATTCGACTGTTTTAGAGTCGGGAAAAGAGTTTGTTGCTTCAGAAAAGTCGGTTTTTTCGTTGGATGCGATCGACTAGTCACCTGTTCCTGAACACGCGGTTGTCCCCGTTGAAAACGCGGTTCGTGCCTGGAATCAATGCGATGAGAACGCCTCATTTTGTTTGTATGAGGTTGCTCTGGTTGTCCTAAATACGTTACTTTTCTCCCTGTAGAACAATCTTTCAATTGCTCTTTATTCGGGATGAAAAGATGAAAGCGTTTTTAGCCTGTATACTCGCTTTACTAATGTCAGTGGCTGTTTTTGGCCAGCAATTCGATTCTTATGCAGCGACTGTACGAGTAAGCCAAACGCCCGTTCGGTCAGCGCCATTCGCCGATCAATATGCCAGCGCTTATCTTAATCAAGGTGAGCAGGTCCAGGTTTATCGTGAAACCAGGAATGGCTTTCTCGCGATTCGGCCTCTACAGGATTCGTATAGTTGGGTGCGGGCGGACGAGTTGGAATTGCATTCCGATGGTGAGCATGCGACTGTCAGACGATCTCGAGTCCCTTCCTGGATTGGGAGCTTCAGGGATGAATCTGTGAATTACGGATATACCGTACTCTTGAATAAAGGTGAGGTGGTAACCGTTTTGGGACGACAGGAATTGACGTTGAGTTCCGGTCGTCAAGCTCAGCAGTACTTTAAAATTGCACCTCCCGCGGGTGAATTCAGATGGGTGCACAAACAGTTTATTGAAAGAGCTAACGTACAGATCCCACTTACTCGCCCTTCAAATACAGACTTAGAATCAGATGTCGTACTTGCGAGTTATGATGATACCGCTTCGGGCTCTACGGACGTAAATGGTTGGGGAACGGCAAACTATATTCCGAGATGGATCAAACCATCAGAATTCGTCAAAGTCCGCATGCAGGATCGAGTCAAACGCGATCGCGCCGTTCCGGTTCGTAAACCAGACGCCGATACACCATTTCAAGTAGCCAGTTTTCAGACTCAACCGACAGACACCAAGACTGTTTCGGAGTTGGAAATTGCTATTTCTGAAATGGCCACTCGTTCTTCTGATTCCTGGGATATCGGATTTCTAAGAGATCAGGCTAACCGTCTTTTGAGCAGTAGTTCAGCTGCTCAGCAGGGGGCGATTGAGCGTTTGATTCAACGCCTGGACCAGTACCAGAAGATCAAAGATGAGAAACAACAGATTGCTTCGACAAACCTCTCCAGTCTGCCTCCCCGTTCGACCGACTTAAACACTCGGAAACTACCGTTCGAAGAAGCGGACATCCATGCGGCCAGTGAAATTGGGTCGGGTGTTCTTTCGGCAGAGGCCAGACGAACCGCCTATACGGAAACGGGCTACCTCGTCCGAGTACGATCGACTCGTAATGACGCACCTGAATACGCTCTCGTAGACGCTCAGGGAGAAGTAAAGGTCTTTATCTCTCCGCAATTAGGTCTCAACCTAAGCACATATGTGCGTCGCCATGTCGGAGTCTTTGGGCGTCGTGGCTACTTATATCGTCTTAAAACTCAGCACGTGACAGTCGATCGTGTCGTGGACCTGGCTAGACATAAGAAACCGGTTAACGATTTAGCCAATTAGCCCTTTGGCCAGTTAAACAATTAGGCAGTTAGCCAATTGCTTTTTGGTTACGGAGCTAGTAGTAGACGGCTTGGAGCCTGAAGGTAGCCGATGACTTCGTTGAGGAAGCGAGCGGCGTCACCACCATCCACGATTCGATGATCATAAGACAGACTCAGCGGCATCACCTGACGAATCTCAATTTCATCATCGATGACGACAGGTAATTTGCGAGTCCGACCTACAAGTAAGATTGCCACTTCTGGAACATTGATGATCGGCGTGGAATATGTTCCGCCAATCGCTCCAAGATTACTAATCGTGAAAGTGGATCCTCGCAGATCATCGAGACCAAAGTTATTGCTTCGTACGCTTTCGGCAAGTGTTCCCAAATCTCGGGCTATATCAGAAATGCTCTTGGAATCAGCACTACGTAAGGATGGAACGACCAATCCTCGGTCGCTGTCGACCGCAATCCCCACGTTGACATAGTCTTTATAAATGACCTGTCCGGCGTCCATGTCTAGAGCCGCATTGAGTTTTGGGTTGTTTCGTAACGCCAGAGCTACTGATTTGATGATGAACGGCATCGAAGTGAGTTTGATACCCTGATCCAGATAATCCTGCTTGGAGGATCGGCGGATCATTTCCAGGTCCGTTACGTCCGCATCGTCAAAGTTGGTCACTCGTGGAGCGGATGACCAGGATTCGTGCATCTTGGCCGCAATCGTTTTACGGATTTTTGGCATCGATTCAACGTGGACAGGGCCAAATGCATCTGTGCCAGGTTCGCCGGGAGCCTTGGAAGCTGGGGCGGATGTGGAAGAAGCGGCTTGAGTTGTCGCAGGAGCAGTGACTTGTTGATTCGCTTGGCGTACGACTTCCAGGATGTCTTCCCGAGTGATACGGCCGCCAGCGCCACTGCCGGTTACGTTGGCAAGATCCACTCCTACTTCCCGAGCAAATCGTCGTATCGCGGGCCCTGCAGCAATGTCTCCACTGTCTGCAGAAGTTGGTTGAACGACGGGGGCAGGGGCTGGAGTTGCTGCTACTGGTGCTGGCGCTTCAACAGCAGGGGCTGGTTCTGGTGCAGGTTCTGGTGCAGGTTCTGGCTCGGGAATTGCAGCAACCGGTTCAGGTTGTACTTCAGGTTCTGCTGGAGCTGGAGCGGGTTCGGCTTCCACCGCTGGGGTTGCCGGAGCTTCGGGGGCCGCCGCACCACCATCGACTGTGATCAAGACGTCACCAATTGCAATGGTTTGTCCTGACTCTACATTGATACTTGCCACCGTACCGGTCACCGTAGAAGGGACTGGGACGGATGCTTTGTCTGTTTCCACTTCGACAATATCATCACCTTCGGAAACAGTGTCTCCGACACTTACGAAAATTTCTAGGATGTCACCTGATTCGATACCATCACCGAGTTCAGGGAGTTTGATTTCAGTTGCCATGTTCTGTTGTAAACTTCTAAGGAAAAGAAGAGTGTTGTTAGTTACGCGTAAAGGGGACTGATTTTGTCAGGGTTGATCTCAAGTTCTTTGACTGCTTCGGCCAGTTTACTTTCATCGAATTGACCTGCTTTGGCCAGACGGGTCAGTGCAGCTAAAGCAATGTGCTTACCATCCACTTCAAAGTGATCTCGTAGTGTTTCTCTCGTTTCACTACGGCCCATTCCATCTGTTCCAAGGACACAGTAATCACCGGGAATCCAAGGTGCGAGTTGTTCACCTAAGGCTCGGACATAATCTGAGGAAGAGATAAAAGGTCCTTCCTCTTTCTTAAGTGTCTTTTCGAGATAGGAGACTTTAGGCTTTTCGCCGGGGTGCAATCGATTCCAACGTTCACATTCCTGAGCTTCACGGCGCAGTTGAGTGTAGCTGGTAACACTCCATACCTTACTGCCAATCCCGTATTTTTCACTGAGAATCTGCTGGGCATCGTTCGCACTTCGCAGGATTGCACCACTACCAAATAGCTGGACGTTTGCTTTGCCTTTATCCGCTTCCACGGGGTCAAAGGCATACATTCCTTTGACGATCCCTTCTTCCACGCCGTCCGGCATCGCAGGCATAACGTAGTTTTCATTTTCAGCGGTAATGTAATAAATAGCTGTTTCGTCTTCCTGATAGAGTTTTTTCATTCCATCAAGAACAATCACAGCGGTTTCATATGCGTAGGCAGGGTCGTAAGAACGAACGGTCGGGAAAGCGATCGTGTTAAGCAGACTGTGCCCATCCTGGTGTTGTAATCCTTCACCGTTGAGCGTCGTACGTCCGGCTGTACCACCGATCATGAATCCTTTGACCCGAGTGTCGGCTGCCGCCCAAATCAGGTCGCCGATTCGCTGCAGCCCAAACATGCTGTAGTAAATAAAGAACGGAATCATGTTAATCCCGTGTTGGGCATAGGAGTTCCCAGCGGCGATGAAGGAAGACATGCTACCGGCTTCGGTAATCCCTTCCTCCAGAATCTGACCGTCACGAGCTTCTTTGTAATACAGCAAAAGTTCTGAATCGACAGGGTCGTATAACTGACCAGCATGGGCGTAAATTCCGACTTGCCGGAACATCCCTTCCATCCCAAACGTACGGGCTTCATCCGGAACGATTGGGACAATGTACTTACCGATTTGTTTGTCACGACAGAGTTTGGTCAAGAGACGAACAAACCCCATCGTGGTCGACATTTCCTTGCCCTTACTGTCGCCCAGCATGTCCTTGTAATCTTCCAAGGTTGGAATGTAATCCATCTTGGGAGCAGTTTTGGGGCGTGCGGGAAGTGATCCGCCGAGTGCCTCACGGCGTTCGGCCAGATAATTCAATTCCACACTACCTTCGGCAGGTTTGTAGAACGGAGCATTCGCAACATCTTCGTCGGAAATGGGAATTCCAAACCGGCTGCGGAATTCCAGTAGTTCCTGTTCGTTGAGCTTCTTTTGGTTGTGGGCAACATTTCGGCCTTCCCCAGCCTCGCCCAAACCATAGCCCTTAATCGTTTTGGCCAAAATAACTGTTGGCTTATCCGTGCTATCCACGGCAGCTTTATAGGCTGTGTAAACTTTCTTGGGATCGTGTCCACCTCGATTTAGTGATTCCAGCTGATCGTCTGAGTAGTTCTTCACCAGTTCGAGCAGTTCAGGGTATTTTCCAAAGAAGTGTTCCCGGATATACGAGCCTGGCATGCCAGTGTACTTCTGATACTGGCCATCCACGACCTCGTTCATGCGCTTGGCTAAAATGCCGGTTTTATCCTTGGCTAGTAGTTCATCCCAGTCACTACCCCAAATCACCTTGATCACATTCCAACCCGCTCCACGGAAAGTGGCCTCGAGTTCCTGGATAATCTTTCCGTTACCACGAACAGGACCATCGAGTCGTTGTAGGTTACAGTTGATCACCCAGATCAAGTTGTTAAGTTTTTCCCGAGAGGCGAGTGTGATCGCACCAAGTGTCTCTGGTTCGTCAGTTTCACCATCCCCCAGAAATGCCCAGACTTTCGTGTCCGACGTATCTTTGATTCCACGGTCGCGAAGGTATTCATTGAATCGAGCTTGATAGATCGACATGATCGGGCCCAGTCCCATCGAGACGGTTGGGAATTCCCAGAATTCTTCCATGAGCCAAGGGTGAGGGTAAGATGACAAACCCTGAACATCCCGCAGTTCACGGCGGAAGTGTTCCAGATTCTCTTCTTCCAGACGCCCTTCCATGAATGCTCGGGAGTAAATCCCTGGGGAGGCATGACCCTGGAAGTAAACTTGATCTCCGTTATAGCCGGATTCCCCCCGGCCCTTGAAGAAGTGATTGAAGGCAACTTCGTAAAGTGTCGCTGCCGATGCGAAAGTGGAAATGTGGCCGCCTACGCCGGGGAACTTTTTATTCGCCTGTTGCACCATTGCCATGGCATTCCAACGAATAATACTCTTGATCCGTCGTTCAATCTCACGATTACCAGGATAGGCAGGTTGCTGATCCGGTGGGATCGTATTGATATAAGGTGTGTTGGAAGCAATTGGGAGATCTACACCATTGCGGCGCGCGGTGCTGTCGAGCACATTAAGCAGATACTGAACTCGTTCAGGACCTGCTGATTGGAGTACATATTCGAGTGAATCGACCCATTCCTGAGTTTCTGCGGGATTACCATCGACCTGATTGGCCACGGCAGGCTCTTCAGAAGCTTGAGAAGCTGTCTTCGCTTCGGACATCGGATATTACCTTACACAATATATGAATTGATAAACCTTCCAATCGGAGGGCTTAGATGGGATTCAGTTAAACCTCTGCATATCGGGAGGGAAAGGTCTCCACAACACCCATCTATCATACCCTGTTCGCAGTAGTTTTGTTTAGAGGGGATTCGCGATATACCTCAGGGGGAAGGGGAAAAAATGGAACTATTACTTATTTAACCGTTTAACCATTTAACAGTTAGATATTTAACCAATTAACAGTTAGATATTTAACCAATTAACGTTAGATATTTAACCAATTAGGCAGTTGAAAAATTAGACGGTTGGCAAGCCTGACTTACCGATTTATGAGTTCTTCCCGTTCCACCTTTGCCCGTTGGGCTTCAGTAGATAAACTCTGTCCTCTGCTATAGAAACAGGGAGTTTATCCGTCGTAGTCCGACGAAGGAGGACGGAGTCGGAGCATGGGCTTGAGAGGAAAATGCGAAGGACGAGCGGCCGAAGCCAAGGTCACAGTTTTCCATTTAGGCAATTGGGGCTAGCAGACGCTTAGCGTTTCTTGGGCTTGTACATTTCCACGGCAGTGCCGTAGTAAATTTCGCCCGCATTCATCACCGTTTCACTCAAAGTTGGATGCGGATGGATCGATTCGGTAATGTCTTCCACTTCACAACCCATTTCGATCGCTAATACAGCCTCAGCAATCAATTCACCTGCTCCGGGACCAACCATCCCGCAGCCCAGCACGCGATTCGTTTCCGGATCCACTAACAACTTAGTCAGGCCTTCGGTACGTCCCAGAGCCTGAGCTCGGCCACTGGCAGCCCAGGGATAAGTTGCCACTTCGTGAGCGATTTTCTTATCCTTCGCTTCGTTTTCTGTAAGGCCCGCCCAAGCGATTTCAGGGTCTGTGAACATTACAGCCGGAATGCATTTGTGATCCCAGACTTCATCATGCCCAGCAATGTTGGCCACCGCCACTTTTGCTTCATGCGTGGCTTTGTGAGCCAGCATCGGGTCACCGGCAATATCGCCAATGGCATAAATGTGAGCGTCGGCTGTTTGTTGTCTGGCATCACACTCGACAAAGCCTCGGTCAGTAACTTGGACCTGAGTATTCTCTAGTCCCAGGTTTTGGGAATTCGGGCGACGTCCCACAGAAACCAATACTCGGTCATACCGGCGAGTATCGAAAAGGGCCGGGCCTTCAAAGGTCACTTCGACTTGATCGTCAGCCAGAGTTAAAGAACCCACTTTGGTGTTGGTATAAATACGTTCGCCGAATAGTTCATCCAGTTTTTTTCGCAGTGGCTTGATGATGTCACGATCTGCCATCGGAACCAAACCGTCAGCAAATTCAACAACAGAAACTTCCGTCCCCAAATTGGCATAGACAGTTCCCATCTCTAAACCAATGTAACCGCCTCCGATAACTAGCATTGTTTCGGGGATATCCGTCAGTGCCAGAGCACCGGTGGAATCCATGACGCGATCCGAATCCAGTCTCCAGGGGCCTGGCATGGCTGGCGAGGAACCTGTGGCGAGAATGCACTTATCAAAGGTCAGCTTGCCGCCTTCTGGAATCGAGTCATGCTCGCCTTCCAGAAGCAGTGTAGTTGAATTCTCAAACGTACCGCGAGCGGTAATGACTTTCACCTTACGGCGTTTGGCGAGTTGCCCGAGTCCACCAGAGAGCGTCGAAATCACTTTGTCTTTACGTGCTCTAACCTTGTCGATATCAATCGCAGGATCGCTATACGAAACTCCCCAGTCGCTGGTAAGCTCCTCCACTTCACTCATCACATTCGCAACATGCAGGAGTGCTTTGGAAGGTATACAGCCTCGCAGTAAGCAGGTACCACCTAAACGTGATTCCATTTCGACGAGCGTAACATCGAGTCCCTGATCGGCAGCCATGAATGCAGCTGCATATCCACCGGGACCACCACCGAGTACAACAACGGGAGCGTGCATAGGTTTCCTATCGAGACATAAATTCGACAACCGTGTTTCCGTCTACAGGCAGGCTGATGTCAGAAGCACCGGGATTTCCCTGCACTGTAATTCGCAGAGTTTCAGAGTCTGATCCAAGCCAGTCACAGGGTTCACCTGTCGCCAGACTGGAAACTCCTTGATACATCTTCAACAGGTTGTTACGTCGACGCACGGTGATGACATCACCAGGTCGAACCTGATAAGAAGGCTTGTTGGTGCGAACACCATTGACCAGAAAGTGGCCATGAACCACGCCCTGACGAGCTTGTGGTCGAGTCAATGCAAAGCCTGCTCGTCGAACAACGTTATCAAGTCGCCGTTCACAGCACAGCAACAGCAGTTCCCCGGTATTGCCTTTCTTCCGTGTTACGTTATTAAAGTAACGACGTAGTTGGCGTTCACCGATTCCGTAGTAATGCTTGATTTTCTGCTTTTCCTGCAGACCCTGACCGTAGTTAGAAGGACGGCGAGGGCGTGTGTGCATTCCCGGAGGGGAAGGTCGACGATCAAATGCGCGGGCGGAACCTGCATCTTCATAAACGAGTGTACCGAGTCGACGGTTAACTCGAGCTTTTGCACCTGTATAGCGTGCCATAACGATGTCTCCTATGGGGTTATTCCAGAAGCTAAAAACAAGGTTTTTTCTTCGGATTGGACGGCAGACGCATCGTCTGTCAATTTAATGCCGCCCAGGGAGGTAATAAATTTAAGTTGTAAACAACCATAATGAGCCTATTATTCAACATCCTCAAGGGGGAAAGTCGAATTTTCACAGGCAATAACTCGAGAATTCGGCCAGCATTTAAAGCGAGAGTTCTGCAGCTTCGTGAAAGATTCTCCATGTCGTTTTTGGTACATCTCGAAATGCTTCGAGTGAACGTGTTAAATCCAACGGATTACCCGCAAGTGATCGGATCCAGATTTTTCTTACTTGCTCACCATACTGCCGCGCGAGACTACCATAGATATCGGGATCATGTTCCCCACTGTCACCAATCAAAACGAACTGACGACGTGGAAACCGTTGCAGAAGTGATTCAATTTGGGTGCGCTTCTTCTGGTAACGACGACGTATCAATTTTCGAATAACCTGTCCTTTCAGTGTGAATTGACGCAGGTGAAAGCTTCCTCCGGGAAAACCTGTATGGTCAAGAAAAGGATGGAGTTCGTTATATATCTGCCAGGGGCTCGCCGACACATAATGAAACTTTACTGCCTTCTGCTGCCAGGCTTCAAACACTTCCTTCATCCCTTTCACGGGTTCATAGGGTTTGGCAAAAGAATTCCGTAATAGTTGACGGCGATCGAGAACCTGCGAGTCCTTGATGGTGTCATCAATATCTGTCACCACTGAGATCCCCACGGGATCCACGAGATAGCAGCGGCTGGGAATCGTGACTGTATGCTCTAAATCAGCCACGCCTCGGATCGGTAGATAAGGCTGCGAGTGAGTATCGTATTCCAGAAAGGCACTCACCGCTTTAGATGAGAGGTTGACCGTTGTTTTGAAACGCCCCCCTCGACGTGTCGGCGAAGCGATTTTGTGATAGCTTCCCCCCAGCCGGACACCGACCGAGACTTTCTTCTTGGCCTTGCGGATAAACGGTTGGATGCGTCGTTGTACTAATGCAAATTCGGGCGAATCTTGATCGGTTAAGTCCACTTGAGCGAAGCGAAGTAAGAGCCGGTTTAAAAATCGTTCCCGCATTCTGGATATCTTCTTTCCTAGGAGATGTCCGGAGACAGGAAATTCCCAACCACTATCAGTATGATGTGCACAGCTATCGTAAGTGATCAGGGTGGAATGAGTGTTACTTAATTCAGAAGAAAGGCTGTTTCCCATTTTCTCGTTTGCAGATTCCATATTTGTCGAAGTGGAAGATGTTCCCTAAAACAGTGACGCTGTTTTAGTTAGGTAGATGAAATTTTCGCGGATTTCAGAAGCCATCTTTGCGATAGTTGGCATTTTTGTGATAATAAAAGAATGCTGAACGTGGTAAATTCCTGATGGAATCATAATGTTTCAGACTCCCACCTGAGCGACATTCACCGATAATTAATGAAACGCTCACATTACCTTCCCACCCAATAGTCAAAACATCCGCCATAGGCCACAACGGCCTCAAACAGAAGGATGTTTCCAATAAATAAAATCATGAAAAAGCTTTCCCTTCTAATCGCTGTTTTGATGATTCCGAGCTTGATCCACGCCCAGGAATTACTGCCACCAGATACGTCGCTTCAAGACGCGGTGGATCACTATATTGACGCCGAGCAGGCGACCGGCAACATTAAGTCCGCCGAGCAAGTGGACGACTATGTGCTAATTCGTAGAACGATGCTCGACTTGGTAGGACGCATTCCCACGATTGCGGAGGTGCAGGCATATGTAGCGGATGAAGATCCGGAGAAACGAGTGAAGCTGGTAGACCGCTTGATGGCGCAACCGGAATTCACTGAACAATTAGCTTACGACCTGAACAATATTCTCGCTCCAGCTGGTAAGGCAGATCTCGAAGCATACCTAGCGGATGCTCTGGCTGCTAACAAAGGCTGGGACACCATGTTTGCCGATATGATTTACGGGAATTATGACGAAGAAATGCCTAAGCAGGCGATGCAGTTTGTCAATCTTCGCATCAACGACATTGATAACCTGACCAATGCAACGAGTGCTCTATTTTTTGGTGTGAATATCAGTTGTGCCAAATGCCATGATCACCCGCTAGTTTCCGAATGGACGCAGGCTCATTTTTATGGCATGAAGTCGTTCTTTAACCGTTCGTTTTCGAATGGTGATTTTGTTGCCGAACGAGCTTATGGCGAAATTAAATACGCCACGACCAGTGGAGAACAACTGGATGCCAGATTAATGTTTCTTACCGGGAGTGTTATTGAGGAACCCGAGCCAGTGGTCTTGGATGACGAAGCCAAGAAAAAAGAGAAAGCTGATTTTGAGCAGTTAAAGAAAGATAAAAAACCAGCTCCTGCTCCGGAATTCAGTCGACGTGCCCAACTAATTGAAATAGCGTTGCGAGAAAATGATCGTGAATACTTCTCGAAGAATATCGTCAATCGGATGTGGCATCGAATCTTCGGTTTCGGGCTGGTCATGCCTCTAGATCAAATGCATCCCGAAAATCCACCAAGCCACCCAGACTTAATCGATTGGTTAGCTCGGGATACCTACACCAACGGATACAACATTCCTCGTCTCATTCGCGGAATGGTCTTGTCAAACACGTATAGCCAAAGCAGCCGATATGATGGTGAAAAGCGTCCTGCAAAGTTTTGGTTTGCTTCGGCCAGCGTTAAGCCCCTGTCTCCGCGACAATACGCGGCAGCGTTAGCGATTGCCGCCAGGAATCCGTCGCACTGGGAAGACGAAAATGAAGCTGAGAGTCGTATTCGAAACGAAGTGAATGCACATCGTGGATGGGCTAATAAATTCGCCGTTCCAAATGAAGAATTTCAGGTAAGTGTTGATGAGGCGTTATTATTTAGTAATGACAATGCTTTCAAAGACAAAATACGAGTGGCTAATGACCGACTGGCCGGTGAATTAGCCAAATTGGAAACCAATGAAGCATTGGTGCAACGAGCCATCCAGGCCGTTTATTCCCGACTGGCAAGCGCCGAGGAAATCGAGGCAATATCAGCTTACCTCGAAGCACGAAGCGACCGCCGGGAAGATGCCATTTCACAGATTGTATGGGCATTAATGACCAGCAGTGAGCTTCGTTTTAACCACTAAAATTTAACCATTTTGCCAATTAGACAGTTAGACTATTGTGTGCGTTTTGGGGCAGGGTATAAGTCTCAGAAACAGGGAGTTTGTCCTTCGTAGTCCTGAGGGCGAATTCGCATAGGCCGAACGGCCGAAGCTGGAAACCAGATAGACAATTTGCCGATTGAATAATTGGTGGATTATTGAGAAATAATACCGGTAGAGGTTTGGTGCTTTTACCTTTGAATAATAAGACTGGAGTAAATATGTCCGTGAATCCTGGTCGCCGACGATTTTTAGGCGGAGCTGCCGCAGCAGGTGTTGCTGCGAGTTCCATGAATATGGATATTCTCAAAGCCGAATCCTTATCCAATGAACTAAAGAAAAATGGGAAACGAGTTTTGCTTTTGTGGCTGGCCGGTGGTGCAAGTCAATTAGAAACATGGGATCCCAAGCCCGGACGATTGACCGGTGGGCCCTATCAGGCCATACAGACTTCTTTGCCTGGTGTGCAGATTTCTGAATTAATGCCGAAGATGGCGACTCGTCTACATAACACCGCTCTCATCCGCTCGCTCAACACGCAGATCGGTGACCACGGCGGCGGAGCTCGTTTAATGCATTTGGGGCGTCGTGACGAACCGAATCTGAAATATCCGGATATGGGCAGTGTACTCGCCAGAGAACTTGGTCGCCCGGATTTGCAAGTGCCGGACTATGTGTCTTTCTATACAGCTACAGAAGGTCGAGGAAATGCCGTTGGGCAGCCAGGGTTCCTTGGCGCTCGATATGCTCCGATGTTTCTAACCACCGATAACAAACCGGCTCATCTAAGTCGGCTGGAAGACATTACTGATCTCGATCACAAAGAACGTGCTGATTTGCGTCAGCTACTCAGCAACCGCTTTGCGAAAGGACGAGTTTCCGAATCGCTCGGTAGTCACAACGTAGCGTACGGCCGAGTTCGTGGGTTGATGAGCAGTGAAAAGCTGTTCGATTTGTCGGATGAACCTCAGAAGATCAAAGACCGCTATGGTAACAGCCTGTTCGCTCAGCAAGCCATGGTGGCTCGACGTCTTGTAGAAGCTGGAACGCCATTTGTAAAAGTAGCCCGTGCCTGGTGGGACAGCCATGGTCAAAACTTTGAGACGCACCTCGAACTAGTGACCGAATTAGACCATGTCATGTCGACACTTCTGGATGATCTGGAAGAACGCGGATTGCTGGAAGACACACTCGTAATCACGCTCGCCGAATTTGGTCGCACTCCGACGATTAATGCCAGCCTGGGACGAGATCACTTTGCCCGTGCCTGGAGTGCTTCATTGACCGGTTGCGGAATCAAAGGCGGTACCGTGTTTGGTGCCACCGACGAAGATGGACAGCATGTCAAAGATAACGAAATTGGAGCGGCAGAATTGTTTGCCACGATCTACAAGGCTGTGGGGATTGATCCTCATCACGAGTATTTTGTTGGCTCACGCCCCATTCCATTGGTTGATCCCGGAACGCACGCGATCGACGAAGTGCTAGCGTAGTACTTCAGATGTGTATGCATCCGTGAACCTTCCAAAGCTAATTCAAATCCAACCCAATTCGACAGGTTTTTAATAAGATGTTTCAGGCAGATCCTCAAAACTTTCGTGAACTTAAAACGACAACACGCCCTGATATCATGTTGCGAATGGTTCGTAATGAAGATTCAGGTGAAATTTATGTTGGTAGTTCAGATGCGAATGTCTACCGAGTCGACCCAATGGCCGAAACGCCGGAATTCCTCCCCTTTCAAGGGCATACCTCTTATGTAATGGGGTTGGTGGATACCGGCAAGATGATTGTTTCCGGTAGTTATGACAAGAGCCTGATATGGTGGAACAAGGAAACTCAGGAGCAGGTTCGTCGTGTCGAATTAGCTCATGACCGCTGGGTGCGAAACCTGACCATTACTCCGGATAAAAAGCATGTCCTCAGTGTTTCAGATGACATGGTCTGTAAAGTCTGGGATGCGGAGAGTGGGGATCTGGTTCGTGAACTGAAATCCCATGTTAAAGTCACCGAGCACGGCTTTCCTAACATGCTTTATGCGGCAGCCGTATCTCCTGACGGTAAGCTAATTGCCACAGTAGACAGAATTGCCAAGATTAAAATCTGGGATTTCGCTACGGGTGAAGAATTGAAAGAACTGGAAGCTCCGAAATGCTATACATGGGACTCCAAAGCCCGAATTCATGCAATCGGTGGAATTCGAAGTGTCGCATTTTCTCCAGATGGCACTCAGCTTGCCGTGGGAGGCATTGGTCAGATCGGTAACGTCGATCATCTAGGTGCTGCAGGGCGAGTGGAATTGTTTGATGTCGCTTCTGGTGAAAAACTGCATATGTTTGAAGGCGATGACAAGCACAAAGGTCTTGTCGAACAGATCGTATTCCATCCTTCCGGAAAGTGGATTATGGCCGTTGGTGGAGATCACGGTGGTTGGATCCAGTTTATGGATCTAGATAAGAAGGAAGTGATCAAACAGGTTAAAGCGCCAATGCATGTCCATCAGATTGCAGTGACTTCTGATTTTAGTATGGCTTATGGTGCCGGTCACAACCGCTTGGCCGTCTGGTCCTTTGTGCCAGAAGAAAAGACCGAAGGCTAAACATTTAGCCAGTTGGCCAATTAGATAGTTGGACCCGACTTCGCTCTGCGGTCTACGACCGGCAAACTCGAGGCCAGTTAGCCAATTGGCAAGCCGGGGTTTCAGCGTAATTGAGCTCGTCCGTTCCACCTTCGCCTTTCGGGATTGAGCGGATAAACTCCGTCCGAATGACGAAGTCGGATAGGCCGGATGCCCGAAGCTGTTAATGCTTTAACCAATTCACCATTTAGCCGCGGCCGACGTATAACTGCTGATGAGGTAGGACGACGGCGTCTAGTATTTCCACATGCTGGGGCAATGTGGCCATCAGTAAAGCCACTTCCGCTAGTTCGTGCACGGACATCATTGGCTCCTGATCCTCGACCGCTGCACTGGCTTGGCGGCGTTCAGTTGCGATGTTACCTGGGTGGAGGCCACAGCAGGTGATGTTATGTTCGCGACCTTCTAGAGCAGTGACATGAGTGAGTCCTTGAATTCCGAATTTGGAAGTCGAGTACGGAGCAGAGCCCGGACGAACTCGCGTTGCAGAGATCGAACCAACATTGATAATGCGCCCATTGTTTTGAGGCTTCATGATTTGCATTGCGAGTTTCGTGCACATAAATGGGCCACGGAGGTTGGTGTTGATGACGTGGTCCCAGTCTTCGAGTGAGAGTTGATCGATCGGGCCACCATTAAACGCACCAGCGTTGTTGACCAACAGATCCATGTAGTCAAAGTTGGCTTTGAACTTTTCGAACATTGCATCGACACTGTCGCTACATCCAATGTCACCGGCATGCGTCACAATCTTCAGATCGTGTTCAGCTGCTTCACGGGCCTCCTCGGCCATCCGGTCTAAATCATCCTGATTGCGTGATGAAATTAATAGATCGCATCCTTCTTTGACGAAGGCAAGAACAATACCTCGCCCAATACCTTTGCTTCCGCCTGTGATCAGAGCTGTTTTTCCTGAAAGTTTACCCATGGTGATGTGAATCTCGTATTTGGTTCGTCATTCTTTAGTTTCTTCGTTAAGACTGAATCTAACGTATTGTCAGACGCTTGAATACAATTGACTGACACATAGATGACACGTTTTTTGCCTGTATAGCCGACATAATCAGTTTATTCATAAGCCGGTATTTATTAATAACTCGACAGTTGCGAATCTCGGTGCAATAATATTTTGATTGCTCATTACCTTTTCTAACAACGCTCGGCAAGTTCCAAATTATGTCTTATCGAATCAGGTATTCGCATATGCGTACAACAGCGTGTCTCTTCTCTTTACTAACGATCTTTGCACTGGGCTGTGGTGACGACGATGGTGGCGGCGCGTCGAATAGTGATGCCGGTGGCGAAGTGGCTGCGAATACCGGAAATGCAAATGGTGGAGATTCCTCGGGTGGAGCCGGTATGGGCGGCGACATGAGCGAGATGATGGGCGGCATGTCCGACCCCGGAGCCGGCGGTGGTGACGGTATGGGCATGGGGGGGCCTGGTATGGGCGGCGATATGAGCGAGATGATGGGCGGTATGACCGATCCTGGCGCCGAAGGTGGCGAGGGTATGGGCATGGGCGGTCCTGGCATGGGTGACATGAGCGAGATGATGGGCGGCATGACGGACCCCGGTGCCGAAGGTGGTGAAGGTAACGGCCTTGGTGACTACGGCCAGATGGCAGGCATGGACCCCGGTGGTGAAGGCGGGGAAGGTGATGCCATGGGAGGCTATGGCGAAATGGCTGGTATGGGCGGATTTGGTGCAGGGATGGATCCTGGCGGCGAAGGAAGCGGCATGGGTGACATGGCCGGGATGGGCGGTATGGGAGATATGGCCGGCATGGGAGGTAGTCAGGGACCCGCTCCTAAAACACTCGCCGAGCTGGCAAACGTTTCCTATAAGCAAGGTAAAGATAAACAGGCAATCGACTTGATCTATGCGGCGGCCATCGCAGATGAAACACCGGATAATATTTTGGCTCGTTATCGTTGGATCCCCGGCGCTAAGCGTCCAGGGTTGGCTGTTCGCTTTGGCTTAGCTGTCAACGTCAAGACAACTCCTCGTGACTACAAAGGGGATGCCAAACCGATTGGAACCGAGCAAAATCTGACACCTGGCCGAGGCAATAACAACGGTAATCAAGGCTTTGGTGATGGAGGTTTCGGTGCAGGCCCCGGCGGCCCTGGAGGCATGGGAGACATGTCCGGTATGGGAGATATGGCAGGTATGGGCGGCATGGGAATGGGTTCCCAGGGTGGCGGAGTCCCCGAAGAACTGAAGAAATACACAGGTGATTTAGGTGAAGAGATTGCCAAAGCTTTGAAAAAACGCGTTACAGAGGGGCACTTTGGCACGGTGTTGCAAGTGGCAGCCTCAAAATCTTCGTCCGGCGGCGGAGGCGCTATGGGCGGCATGGGCGCAGGTATGGGCGGCATGGGCGCAGGTATGGGACCCGGAATGGGTGATCCTGGCATGGGAGATCCTGGCATGGGAGATCCCGGAATGGGAGGTGGCATGGGAATGGGCGGCGGTGGCGGTTCAGGAAATGTCGCTCCCGGCATCATCATGTTAGGGGAAGGTACGGTCGATCAAATTTTAGAAACTGCAGTCGAAGAAGATTTGGATGCGGTCATCTACTTTGATGTATCAGTCGCCTTTATTCCCAAAAACGGACTCGTTCGTAACACAACTTATGTCAGTGTTTATGATGTGAGCTCGGGACGTCAACTGAAAAAGTCTGTACCGCTGGTCAATACGATCCTGCAGACTGAACGTAAGCGAGCGAAAGATCAGAAAAAGCCAGATCCACTTTCGGAAAAAGTGAACGACTTTATGAAGACAGTGGATATGAATTACAAGATGGCAAAAATGCCTCAGAACTTAACCGCGGCGGTCGTTCAGCAGCACCGGCTGATTCCACTGGTCAATAGTAAGACGATTAGCCCGTTGAAAGCATTGGCGGAAATTGCCTTTTATTATCGCTACGACTTATGTCCTGAAGAGCATCGAAAGATCGCTTACGATTCGATCATCGGCCCTCAAATGTCGTCCCAATTGCTGGCAGGAAACTTCGAACAACGACTTTCCGCCGTTGATGTTTTTCTTGACATCGAAACTTCGAAAACACTTCTTAAGGCCCCTCAGGCTGAAAATGGTGGAGCAGGAAGTCCGTTTGGAAATGAAGGACCCTTTCCGGGAGCTGAGCCTGGTGCTGGTGTCGGCGATGGAGCTGGTGCCGAAAGTGGATTTGTAGGGGCGGGTCCTATGGGTGATCCAGCGGCCGGAACCGAGGGCGGTGCCTTTCCAGGTGCAGGTGCTGGTGATAGTCCTATGGGAGATCCCGGAGCCGCGGGAGCGTTTCCCGGTGCAAATCCTATGGGAGATCCAGGAGCTGCCGGAGCCTTTCCTGGTGCGATGTAGTTAGATTGCTTCTAATATCTTGAAGTAGCCTTAAGAAGTAGAGCCCAGAAGCCTCAAGAAAATCCTCTTATCGGAACGCTTCAATGGGCTCTGTTCCACCGCCCAATCGACGCTCTTAACGCCGGATGTGTTTCGTGATGAAGTAGGTAGTCGGAATCAAAACAAACAGTGGTAGCCAGGCGGCAAGGGATGGCGATATCGCGTAACCACTTGCGCCCACTGCATGGCTGGTAAACACTACGCCAAAGAAGACGACAATCGTTCCGACACCGCCGCAAATCGAGAACAGAAGGCTTTGATTGCGACCGGACAATACAAACGGGAGTCCGAGCAGTAGTAATGTCAGGTCGAGGACGGGCTGGACGAATCTTGCATGAAGTTGCACACGTAAATGGGCTCCATAGTCCAGACTCTGATTTTGTAAGAGCCCGATCAAACTTTTGGTTGAATTGAATTTGTAATGGTTGTTCTGAGCTACCAGCAGGTCAAACGGCAGTCGGCTCACAACAAACAGCTCATTGTCCTTGAGATCAGGATGATCCGTGGCGGTGACAATGACAGGTTCGCCTTCGAACACGGCAGTGGAATAACTGTCCAACGAGGCGGGAACAGTTACGTTTTTGAGTTTGTAACCGGCAGGTTGAGTTTTCGTTGCCGAGGTATAGATGGCTGATTGTGCTTCAATGATTCTGGGGAAACGTCCGAGTGGTCGGTGAAGGTGGAGACGGGGTAGGAGAATCGTGCTGTCTGACTTGATAGCATGTCGTCCACCAAAAAGAATGTCCGTCCGGTGATCAAATTTTGCCTGAATGGGGATCTTTTCATTCCCGGTCCAGTTTTGAGCGGTACGAGTGAGATCCTGTTGGAAGCGGGGGATAATCAACTCACGATTAGTCGCTGCCAGTGAAGCCATGATGATGGCTACGACGATAATGGGTTTGGCAATTTGATTCGGAGACGCTCCCATCGAGTGCAGTGCAATGAGTTCGTTCTTGCTTTGCATGGTGGCGATTGTGGCAGCGGCAGAGAACAGCACAACGGTGGCGTTGATGGTGTTAAACAGCGTGAAGCAGCGTACGCCGTAATATTGGAAAAGCGTATCCAATAAACTGGCTGATTCCGGAGTCGCTTTACTCAGTCGATCCAGATGCGAAACCATGTCAATGATGAAGTACATGCAGAATAACGAGATCAACGAAATTAGGTAGATCTTGATAAAAAGCTTAATTGTATATCTGGAAAGCAGCGTCATGGGCTCCATCCGCATTTGCTTCAGTTTACTCACTGCCAGCGTTTGACTTGCTCTGACAGGATCCTGATTCCACGCTCAATACTCTCCGCAGACTGTACACCAAATGTCAATCTAATGGTACTGTGATTTGGTGATTCACCCTGACTGGCAAAACAGTATTCTCCAGGAACGTAGATCACTCCAGCCTCGACGGCAGACTTTAAAAATTCGCCCTGCATGCCCGTGTCGATAGACTCGGGAAGCGTGAGCCATACACAGAGGCCTCCGCGGGTTTCATGCCAATGGCATCCAGGTACATCTCCAAGGAATTCGTTAAGGTAATGGAGCATCGCGAGTCTACGACTGTCATAAACAGCCCGTAATTTGTCGACGTGAGGTAACCAAAGTTCGTCTTGGAGGACGTTTGCCATAATACGCTGGGCAAGCAATGGAGCTCCGAAATCCAGATTGCTTTTCTGGTCACCGACTGGTCCTTGCAGGTCTGCGGGTAGAAATCCCCATCCGACTCGGATTCCAGGCGAGAAGGACTTTGAAAACGTCCCAGCCACAATGGTGTGTTCCAGCGAGGGATCCCAGTGATGCATGCTGGGAGTATCTTCGCCTTGATAACGTAGCATCCGATATGCTTCATCGGAGATCACATAGATTTTTTGTTCACGTGACCATCGTTTGGCAATTTCCAGAATCTCTTTTCCTCGTTCGGCTGTTAAAGTCGTACCTCCAGGGTTGTCAAAATAGGGCACGGTATAAATTGCTTTAACCCGATTTAACTCCCCTGCTCTATCGAGTGTTTCTAATGCTGCTTCCAGAGAGGACGGAATGATACCGTCCTGGTCTGTTGCAACTCCGATTGTCTGACCACCAATATTCTTTACGGCACCGATAAAAACAAAGTAGGACGGAGAGGCACAGAGGATGATGTCGCCTGGGTTGAGTAATGTATCAGCAATCAGAAACAGTAACTGATTGCTTCCCGGAGTAATAAAAACCTGATCAATCGAAGTGTTGTATTCAGCGGTTTTTCCAGCGGCTGCATTGTTCATTTCGATGGCATGGTCGAGGATCAACTGGCGTAGTTGCTGGTCGCCGTTATTAGATCCGTATTGCAATGCAGTTTGAGAAGCTTCACCGGCGGAAAGGACTTTGTCGGCTGCGATCCGAGTTGCCTCCACAGGCAGTGATGCGTTGTCGACAAACCCCGCGGCTAGAGAAATGATATTGGGATTTGACAGGGCCATTCCCATAAGTTGACTGATAGGTTGTCCAGCGGCTTGCAACGCTCGTCGACTGACCTGTGAATTACTCGAGTGTGTCATGGTCTGTTGTGATTGGATGTTTCGTCGGATGGAATAGACAACGCTGACAGTCGTGTGCCAAACAATTTTACAAAAAGTGACGGTCTTAATGACTTCTTCGGTATTCTAGGGCAAACCAGTCTCTTTGGCATATGCAGGAAGTGTGAGATGCAGCAATTCTTCCGTTGGATTAAAGACATTGTTTTTCCTCCGATTTGCTTGGGATGTCGTCGGAGGGTGGTCGATGCAGCGGAGAGTGATGTCGAGTTGTTATGCGGGCAGTGTTGTCTGGAGATTTTAGATCTTGCCACTCCGCGATGTGGGAAGTGTGGATTCCCTGCTCCGCATGAAAATAACTTTGAAGATAGACGAGAGATTTCTCCGTTCAAATTTTCGGGAGTCAGCACCAGAAGAATGCCAATCAATGAGCAGCGTTCTAATTACGATACGATCTATGCAGATTGCCTTGAGTGTCGACAATACGAGTTTTCGTTTGAGAAGACGACTTGTTTGGGTGGGTATCAAGGCCATCTTAAAGAGCTTCTTTTACAGGCTAAGGGAGCATCCGGTCAGGCTGCCGGGTTTGCTTTAGGGCAGCTGTTGGGAGCACAGTTGGATGCCAGTCAATTCAGTCGAGTGGTTACTGTGCCGATGCACTGGCGTCGTAGACTGATCAGACATCACTCGACCGTGGAGACCCTCGCTCGCGGCGTCGTACAACAGACAAAAATCCCCTTGGATTTGACGATTACTAAGGCCATTCGGCCTACGAAAAAGCAAGGGACACTTTCACCGGCACAACGTCGCAAAAATATGCGTCGGGCTTTTCAGATTCGTAAACCTAGTTTGATTCAAGACCAACACTTACTGTTAGTGGATGACGTGATGACCACGGGAGCAACACTCGATGAATTAGCCCGAAGCCTCAGGAAGAGCGGGGCTGCCAGTGTAGAAGTAGCTGTAGTCTGCCGTGCAGGATGGAATGTGAACTAATGCGTCATTATCCCGTAGACAATGTCTGGTACTTGAAATCAATAGTAACCAACGGAACAATAGGGGCACACGTCCGTTGTCCCAGAACGGCTAGGCCTGAGGTGCTATTTAAAGTCCACAGGTAGAAATTATAGGAACTGAAATTGTCATGACGAAGAAAAAACAGAAGCCGTTTCGAGCTGCGATCTTGCGCGGGCTAGGGGTCGTGCTACCTCCGCTGTTAACGATCGCTTTATTTATCTGGGCTTGGTCGATGATAAATAACTATATCCTCCAGCCAGTCGATTGGCTGGCTCGGACTGTGGTTATAGCCTCGATCTCTGAAATCAGTGACGAAAAAACCAGTGAAGCGGATATAGCGATTGATGGTGGCAGGGGGCCATATATTCCTCATGTCGTTTATCAAACAGTAGCAAACGACGAAGAGCAGGTTTTGGATATGTCTTCGGCCACGGCTGAGGATATCTACGATCGCTATGTAACCATGGTCTACCTTAAACCCTGGCTGGTTGCTGTGGTGTTCATGGTGTTGTTCGTCATTATTCTGTATTTTATTGGTGAGCTGCTTGCGGCAAAGTTTGGGCGGTTTGCATTTTCTCAATTGGAAAAAATTGTCAATCGAATACCCGTCATACGCAATGTCTATTCCAGCGTGAAACAAGTCACTGATTTTCTCGTGGGTGACCACGACATGGAATTTAATCAGGTGGTTGCGGTGCAGTACCCGAGTGCTGGCATTTGGTCGATCGGATTTGTAACCGGGTCAAGTATGCGGGGAGTTCGTGAGCATGTTGGAGAAGAAATGATCAGTGTGCTGATGCCTACTTCGCCTATGCCCGCAACCGGCTTCACGGTCACAGTGCCGAAGAGTAAAACCGTAGAACTGGATTTAACCATTGATCAGGCGATTCAATTTGTTGTTAGTTGCGGGGTTGTCGTTCCGTTTAATCAGTTATGTAATGACACCACCCCGGAGCAGCAGCAGGAAGCAGTGCGAAATTCAGTGGAAGCCATGATTGAGCATGACATACCGGCCGATTCAACCGACGACGATCAACACCAGGAAAGCACGGAAGATTAATGAGTGATTCATCGGATCGAATTTTGAAGCTGGGTACTCGATCCAGTGCCCTTGCATTATGGCAGTCCAACTGGGTTGCGACTCAGTTGCGGGAGTTGGGTTTTGGGATTGAATTGGTGAAGATTTCAACGTCCGGCGATGTCAAAAGTGGCCCGATCGGAGCGATTGGCTCGCAGGGCGTCTTTACCAAAGAGATTCAGAGGGCGTTGCTTGATAAGGAAGTTGATTTCGCTGTTCATAGTCTCAAAGATCTCCCGACTGAGGGTATCCCTGGACTGTGCCTGACTAGTGTTCCACCANGAGAGAGTGTGGGAGACGTTTTAGTCAGTAATGAAATCTCTAGCTTTGATGAAATTCCTGCGGACGCATTGATTGGTACAGGCAGTATGCGCCGTAAGGCTCAATTACTCAATCAGAGACCGGATCTACAGGTCGAGGATATTCGTGGCAATGTAGATACGCGGTTGCAAAAGCTGGATGAGGGAGCCTATCAGGCCATTATTCTGGCTGAATCCGGCTTGAAGCGACTAGGGTTAACCGAGAGGATTACCCACGTCATCGACCGAGGAGTCATGATTCCGGCGGTGGGNCAGGGGGCGTTAGGAATTGAGTGCCGTGAAGAGGATGCCTACGTTCGGGAAGTCCTCGCTCATCTAAATGATCTTTCAACATTTCTCTGTGTTACAGCTGAGCGAGCCATGCTGAAGGCTCTTCGGGCCGGCTGTTTGGCACCAGTTGGAGCCTGGGGGCAATTAAAAGAGGATCAATTACATTTGCAAGGTGTTGTGCTGAGCGGCACGGGAGACCAGCGAGTCGACTCAGACAGTCAGGTGGATTTGTCTGATCAAACCGCAGCGGTTCAGGTGGAAAGGGCCACAGCACTTGGCCAGGCAGTGGCGGAGGCATTGATTGCTCAAGGAGCCACGGAATTGATTGCCGAAGCTCGGGAAAATTACTAGTCAGGCCTGACGGAATTGACTTGAGCCTCAGTCTGTTGATTTACGTTTGCGGCGAGGTTTTATCCTGCATGGCTGCGTCTTCGTTTTGAATGGCCTGGTAAACTTCTTCTCGGTGTACTGAGATACTCGGTGGGGCATCAATTCCCAGACGTACTTTATCTCCTCGTACGTCAACAATAGTGATGGTGATTTCTTCTCCAATCATGATGCTTTCATCACGTCGTCGTGAGAGTACGAGCATTGAATGGTTCTCCGGGAAGTGGTAGGGGGGAGTGGTGTTTTGAGGTTCTGTTGTTCTTGTGTAGAAAGAGTATCGGAAGAGCCTACAGGCAATTGATTGTCAAATAGCTGATTACGATAAATTTCTTAACAATTGCATTCCGCATTCGGCACTTATGCCAAACGTGCCGTAGATTCCAAGCGTGCCGGTTGTTCCGATTACACCGTGGTCCCCAAAACAATCAATGCCTGAAGGGCGAAGTTGGAACCGACAAGCTCTCTTACTCTGCAACTAGGCTTGCCAATTGTGCAGCTGGTTAAATGGCTAAATGGAAAATTGTCTTTTCGGCCGACTAATCGTTTCACTGGATTGATGCTATAACAGAAGGTTATTAAGAGACAATTCACGTGGTTGATAGTCGTAGTACTAACTAACCTATTAGGAAATCATTGAGAACTGGAGCGAACTTTGAGCGATTCAGAAAAAACATTAATTCGTGTTGGTCACAGTCCTGACCCTGATGACGCCTTTATGTTTTATGCCTTGGCGAAAGAGACGATTGAGACAGGCGATTATGTATTCACGCATGAGCTGGTTGATATCGAAACCTTAAATCGAAGGGCATTTGAGGCTGAGCTAGAACTAACAGCCTTGAGTTTACATGCCTACGCTCATCTTGCTGATAAGTATGCGATATGTGCCTGCGGAGCGAGTATGGGGGACAAATACGGACCGATGGTAGTTGCTCGGGAAAAGGTCACGATCGATGACTGCAAGAGCTATACGATTGCGGTGCCAGGTACGTTGACGACTGCCTATCTAGCATTGCGTATGTGTTTGGGAATCGACTTCGATCATGTCGTGGTTCCATTCGATGAGATTTTGGATGTGGTGGAAGCCGGTGAATATGAAGGGCAGGCAGTTCAGGCCGGTTTGATTATTCACGAAGGTCAATTGACTTATGGAAGTCAGAATCTGGAATTGGTCGTGGATCTTGGCCAGTGGTGGTATGACGAAACAGAATTGCCTTTACCGCTGGGATGTAACGGAATTCGTAAAGACCTGGGGCAGCCTGCGATGGATGAAGTCACAGCTCTGTTGAAGGAATCGATCGTCCACGGGTTGGAGAATCGGGCACCGGCACTGGACTATGCCTTAGGTTATGGTCGCGGGCTAGACCGTTCCATGGCTGACGAGTTTGTTGGAATGTATGTGAATGACTGGACGATCGACTTTGGTGAAAAAGGACGCGAAGCAGTGGCAGAGTTATTACGCCGAGGCTTTGAGGCAGGAGTGATACCTGAGTTGATTGAACCGGAGTTCATTGGCTAGGTTTCATCAGAATAATTAACAGGCAGCCGTCTTTATGTCGGCTGTCTTTTTTTGCGCTATTTGCGAAAGGNGTGATAGGTGGCATGGGAGTTAGTGCTGGGGCATAAAAAACGCCACATGGTATGAACCATGTGGCGAAGGTGACCCCTAGGGGAATCGAACCCCTGTTGCCGGCGTGAAAAGCCGGAGTCCTAACCGCTAGACGAAGGGGCCAGCGATAGTTTGAGAATTAATTAATAATCCCAATGCTTATATCAAATAGCTGATTGTGATTATCGTCAAGTAGGGGAGCCGAATTGGAATTTAATTTTCTGGAAAGTAACCAAAAAAACCAACTTTTGTAGGCCGACTGGGGTAATACAGTCTTGAGGAACTCCAGACTGATTTGTTGTGCAAGTCAGCTGAAGATAAGGCCCTAGTTGTTTATGNTTGAATTCCAATGGCTTCAAAGAAGGACAAATTACGGATTTTCTGTAACCGCATCTTCGTTTCGTTGAATGGCGTTAAAAACTTCCTGTCGATGGACGGGTACTTCCTTAGGGGCTTCCACTCCCAAACGTACCTTATCGCCACGAATATCGACAACAACGATCGTAATGTCATTGTTGATGACAATACTTTCATTCTTCTTTCGTGACAGAACTAACATTGCTCAGTCCTTTGGTAAAAAATTGTGATGATCCGTTATTCACTTTAGAGTGGCCCCGGTATTAAGCGGTATCCACGCTTTTAATGTTATTTTACGTATCCCGTAGAATGACGTTGAGTCATAAAAACAGTGGTTCAGGAAGTTGTATTGCTTATTGCACACTGTCTGCAGGAGTTACTTCACTCTACGACGTGGTAATAGGTGGTCAAGCTATACCTGAATTTCTTCTGATGTTTTGTAGTTATCATGCTGTAATTAGCCTTAAAACCGGTATAAGTGGTCACTTTGGCCTGCTTCAGCCTATTTGGAAAATAAACTTGCCTGTGACAATCAAATTGATAATTAGGCGATGGATTTGAGATTTTCTCGATGACTTAAATGGTTGGGTTCGNATCTCTAGGATTTCTAACGGAGCTTTGGAGAACTGCCCTTTTGAATTTCTCTTTATCTTTCAGGAATTACTGACTGATGGGGCTATTCTTTCACTACGCAAATAGATATTCTTAGAGTCTTATGGGTTAATTATTGCCCCTTGTATATCCGCGCCTATATTTAGTTGTCAGTTCGCTTCATCCATGGAAGTCCCAGAACAAAAATTAAGTTTTCCGCAGTCATTTCGTAATTGGCTGGGGAACATCATCACTGTTTTCAAAACGACAATTAATGGGTTGCTCATTACGTTGCGTTATTGGCGTAAGACGTATGACCCAGATCGTCGAACCTTTACAGAACAATACGAGTATCCGGAGAAGCCTGTTCCTGTGGCTCCCAGATACCGCGGGTTTCATCGATTTGATCTGACAACCTGCATTGCTTGTGACGCCTGTGCCAAAGCATGTCCTGTGGACTGTATATATATTGGCAAAGAAAAGGTGACCGTTGGTAAAGGGTTCAAGATTACAGGCTATGCAATCGACTATTCGAAGTGCATGTTTTGTGCTCTCTGTGTGGAACCGTGCCCGGTTGATTGTATCTTCATGGGGGCGTCGCACGACTTGAGTTGTTACAGTCGTGATGGAACGATTGTGGATTACTCGCGACTACCGTTAGATGTTAGCTGGGGGCGAGCGACGCTTAATCCGGCAGCCGTGGCTCAGTCGAAGGTGATTGTCAATACGGTACATACCGGCCCCAATGANGGTCAGCAGTAAGGCTGGTTGGAATACACATAACTCGTCAGGGAAATATGTCACCAAATCAAACATTGAAATTGTTCACACTAGAGGAAGCAAATGCTTCGCTCCCGCTTGTGCGCGCGATTACAAGTGATTTGGCGGAATTGTCTGGAGTCGTGTTTGAACGTCAGCGTCATCTGGCTTCGATCAGTGCCGGACGCGAACTCCGAGCAGTGGGTGAAGTCGGCGAGTTGACCGATCCTTACTCGGAAGAATTNGTGCATNCACAGGAAGAGCTAGAGCGTCAGACGGCGCGATTGCATGAATTAATTGATGAGTTACGTGCTTTAGGAGCGGAACCCAAGAATGGACCAGATGGTCGAATCGATCTGGTTGATTTTCCGTCAGAGAAAGAAGGGCGAGTGGTCTATCTTTGCTGGCGTCTTGGAGAGCCTTCCGTTGAGTATTGGCATGAAATCGATGCTGGCTTTAATGGTCGTCAAAGTGTATCTGGTTTAGTAGTGGAACAAGTTGCCGAAGGTCCTGCGTAGGTCCCGACGGTTCAAAGTTAATAAATGGAATAACGATGGTATTTGCAGAAGCAGCAGCACTGGAATCGTCAGTCAGTCTGGTTGGCTACCTGGCCCTTTTTGTTGGGATTGGGCTGGTGTTTGTCTTTGTCAATCTGTTGGTTGGGCGATTCCTGCGACCTGATAATCCACATCAGGAAAAGGGTGAGATTTATGAATGTGGTGAACCGACGATCGGTTCCAGTTATGTTCAGTTCGACTTGCGTTTCTACATCGTTGCCCTGCTCTTTATTATCTTCGACGTTGAAGTTGCCTTCTTTTTTCCATGGGCCACGGTCTTTGGGAAGTCGGAGCAGTTAGCATCACTTGCTGATGCTGAGCAAGCGGTGGCGTCGGGTGAGGTTTTGACTGAGGATGCTCAGCGGTTGTTGCTTGAGATGGGAGTAGCAGAGCCGACTGTCCCCGCCGGTGGCGAATTGGCCATTGCTGAGAGTGCCAAGACGTTATCGTTAATTACATTAATTGATATTGCTGTGTTTTTTGTCGTGTTGATGCTTGGTTTCTTCTATGTGTGGAAACGAGGTGACCTGGATTGGGTCAAAGCTGTGGTGAATGAACGCCGTAGAAATCGTGCTCCCTCGGCTGAAGCTTAGGGGTTTGGTTAGGTTGGAATAACGAGCTGACAAACGGACAAATAAGGTAAACGAACAAATGAGTGAAATCCCTCTGGTATCTGAACTTCGAGCTAAATTCGGTGAAGGCATCATCGATGTGAACCTCGAAGCGATTGATGAATGGGTGGAAGTGAATCCCAGTGTGTTAGTCGAAGTCTGTCAGTTTCTCAAAGAAGCTGAAGGCTTTCGTTTTGATATGTGTAACAGTATCACCGTAGTTGACTATCTGGAGACTGACCCTAAGAAAGCCGCGAAGGTTGATTGGGAACCTCATCTGGAAGTGGTTTATCACTTGAGTAGTATTGCTACCAAATTGACTTTGGTGCTGAAGGTGAAAATTCCTCGGTGGAAAAACGGAGTGGAAGGTGAATTGCCGACCGTACCGTCTGTGGCTGGTGTGTGGGCAACCGCCGACTGGCACGAACGCGAGGCTTATGACTTGTCCGGAGTNAATTTTCTAGGGCACCCACATTTGAAACGGATTCTCTGTCCTGATGACTGGGAAGGGCATCCTTTGCGTAAAGATTACGAAATGCCGTTGGAATATCACGGGATTCGAGGACGCTAACGCAGAGATTGATAGTAGAGAATTTTGGGTAGTAAAACCAACTAAGGTAATTGCGGAATAAATTCGAGTATGGCCACTTCAAAGATTGATGATCCTCGCGTAATTGAGTTTGACGTCCGAACGGATGAAATGCTCATTAATATGGGACCTCAGCACCCCAGTACTCATGGGGTGTTGCGTCTTGTACTGCGTACCGATGGTGAAGTTGTTTCTGACGTTGAACCTCATCTGGGGTATCTGCATCGTTGTGCTGAAAAAATTGGTGAAAACTTAACTGCTCGACAGTGGGTTCCTTATACGGATCGAATGGATTATCTAGCGGCCATGAATATGAATCTTGGCTGGTCTTTAGTTATTGAAAAGTTACTCGAATACGATCTTCCTGAACGTGGTCGGCATTTGCGAGTGATTATTTCTGAAATGGGGCGTATTGCCAGCCATCTGGTAGCGATGGGGACTTATGGACTCGACCTGGGGTCGTTTACTCCGTTTCTTTATGGTTTTCGTGAGCGAGAGAAAATCCTCAATCTGTTTGAAGAAGCTTGTGGAGCTCGTTTGACCTACAGTTATCTAACACCTGGTGGAGCCACTGCAGACTTGCCGGTTGGATGGACAGACAAATGTCGCCAGTTCCTGAACCAGTTCAAAGAAGTGATTCCTGAATTACATACTCTGCTGACCACCAACTCGATTTTTGTTTCACGTACGGCAGGTATTGGCGTGATGTCAGCCAAGATGGCGGTGGATTACGGTTGTACCGGACCAGTGCTTCGGGGAAGTGGGGTTTATCATGATCTGCGATTCCATGGTGAAGAACGCTATACCGAAATGTACGAAGGCTACGTNTTCGATGTCATTTGTGCAGATCCTGAAACTGGGGAATATCCGGAATCCAATTACGAGTTCCACGGCGATTCGCTGGATTATCCAGAAATCCCACGTCAGGCGATCCTTGGAGATTGCTGGCATCGATTCTATGTGCGGATGCTGGAGGTTGTTCAGTCTGTCCGTTTGATCGAGCAGGCCATTGAAAAATATGAAGCGACATCGGGTGATTGGGGAACGCCGATTAAGCTTGTGCAGAAATTGCCGGCTAAAGAAGCATATATGGAAACTGAAGCTCCCCGTGGTCAGATGGGATTTTATGTCGTCGGCAATGGCGATTCGATTCCCTGGCGAGTTCGGGCTCGTAGTAGCTCTTTCTGTAACCTCTCAGTAACTGCTCCNCTCTGTCAGGGAATTCTACTGGCAGATATTCCGGCGATCGTTGGGAGCCTGGATGTGGTGATGGGAGAAATTGACCGCTAATGCGGGCGAGTTAAATTTCGTTGTTATCGACTTAGAGACAATTAGGAATAAGGCCAGTTAAATGGCAGATTTTATAAACAATATTTTCGGCATCGGCGACTCCTGGGTCGGCTATTTGATTGCCGCGCTTATTGCAGCCGTGCTTATTTTGCACGTTGTGGCGGTCGGGGCGTTGCTCTTCATTTGGATGGAGCGAAAAATCTCCGGTCGTATTCAGGACCGACTTGGACCAACCCGTGTCGGAGGGAAGTACGGTTGGCTACAAACTCTGGCTGACGGTATTAAGCTGATTGCCAAAGAAGATATTACCCCAGATCTTGCAGATCGCTTTCTGTTTAAGATCGCCCCCTACGTTGGTTTAGCAGCTAGTTATGCTGCCTTTATTGCTCTGCCATTTGCAGACGGCGTGGTCGCTCAGCACGTCAATACAGCAGTTTTCTTTGTTCTTGCCGTTCTTGGGCTGGAAGTGTTTAGCGTTATTTTGGCCGGTTATTCATCCGGTTCGAAATGGTCATTGTTCGGTGCGATGCGTGAAGCCGCTCAAGTCGTTAGCTATGAAGTTCCTCTTGGGATGTGCGTCGTTGTGCCAGTCATGATCTGCGGCACAATGAATTTGACTACNATTGGNAATATGCAGGCGGGGCTGTTTACCAACTGGCTCGTCTTTAATGACCCATTTACATTCCTCACGGCGATTATTTACTTCACTTGTGCCACGGCTGGAGTCAATCGAGCTCCGTTTGACTTGGCTGAAGCGGAAAGTGAATTGGTCGCCGGATTCCATACAGAGTATTCAGGATTGCGTTGGAGTTTATTCTTCATGGCTGAATACAGCTCGATGTTTGTTGTCTCAGCTCTGGCAAGTATCCTGTTCTTTGGCGGCTCACACGGCCCGATTCCGGTTGGGCAATGGATTGGTGAGACCATCGGTGGAACCTGGGGTTTGAGTATTTCTCGCATTATTGGAGTGGGTAACCTTTTGCTTAAAGGTTTAATCGGCGTAACCGTGATGATGTGGATTCGCTGGTCATTCCCTCGTTTGCGAATTGACCAAGTGATGACCATGTGTCTGAAGTATTGCGTCCCGCTTGCAGCGCTTGGGTTTATCGGAGCGACGACTTGGCAGTATCTTGATTTGCCAACCGCCAATTCACTGGTAGGTAATCCTCGATATGAAAAACACGAAATGTGGACTGAAGGTGTGGGTGTAACTCCTGCGGCTGATGCCGGCCCAGCGTCAGGCATTCCAGATCCCGAGCCGCACTCAGAAGATAAAACTGCCAATNCAGATTCAGTGACCGTAAAGACACTACCTGTTTCGGTTGTGAAAGGAGGTGAACGATAATGGATTTGCTCGCAGTAGCGTGGCCTTATTGGCACCAGTTCTTCTTTATTATCTTTGCCACGATTGCCATTGGATTTGGCTTTGGTGTCTTGTTGAGTAAAAACGTCGTTCGAATGGCGTTTTATCTCGTCCTTTCACTCGGCTCCACGGCCGGATTATTTTTCCTGGCAGGTGCTGAATTCGTCGGGGCCATGCAGTTGATGATCTATGTCGGAGGTACGTTGGTACTGTTGATTTTTGGCGTCATGCTGACGGCTCAAAAAGACTTTATCAATATGGATACACATACTCAGGATTGGATTCTGGCGACAATCGTTGGCGGATCCTTGCTGATGGTTCTGCTCTTCGGTGCTTTTGGTGCGGAAGATTGGCGAACACCTCAGGATATTAATGATGCCCATGTTTCCGCCACCAAAGAGGCAACGCCTTTAGGGTTGGCACTGACGGGGATTCGAGTGGATACATTAGGTGAATCAACCGATGCGGTGGCAGATGGAAAATCAGGCTATCTGATGCCGTTTATCATCGTTTCGTTTCACCTATTAGTGGTTCTTATTGGTGCTGCTTATATGGCTCGTACCAAAAAACTATCTCATGCGACAGATGATAAGAGCAGTCGTGCGAAATTGATGTTGTTCAAGATGGAACACGAAGAAGAACCCTTGGAAGAAGCAAAGTACGTAGTAACTCATAAAGGGAAATCGGCATTGAATCCGCTTGACCCTAACGATGAGAACTAGTCATTCACTACAGGAAGTGATTGGAATTTCAAAATGTTGTTAATTGGAACAGTTACCGTTTCCTGGTACCTCGCAGTGGGAGCCGTGTTGTTTGTACTCGGCGCCGTCTGTATGGCCACAAAACGCAACTTGCTAGGAGTCTTGATGGGAGTTGAGTTGGTGCTCAATGGCGCCAACATGAACTTCATTGCATTTGGAAGTAAAGTACTTCGCCCCGAGGGCTCATTGGGGTTAGACGGGCAGTTAATTGCTCTGTTTGTGATTGTGCTTGCCGCAGCTGAAGCAGCCGTGGCATTGGCAATTGCCTTGAATTTTTATAACAACCACAACACTGTGGACGTAGATCGAGCGAACGAGTTGAACGGCTAATGGAACTTCACATATTATTAGGCACTGCTGTATTACTGCCATTAATTGCGTTTTTCGTAAACCTGTTACTTGGCCATTCTCTCCGTCGGAGAGGGCAAAGTAAGCTGGCTGCGAGTATCTCGTTGGCGGCGATTGCCGGTGCTGCACTTCTTTCGTTTGTTTCCTTGTTTGTATGGTTGGGCGACTCCAACTCTAACGGTGAATCCAATCTAACNGCATTAAGTGAACTAAAGCAGGCAAATAAAGAGCATTTGGAACACTTGGAACATCCTGCTGGGCATGAGTCAGAAGGTCATAGTGATGACAACGATGCCGAAAACCATCACCCCGTGGGTGACGACGACGGTCATGCGAAAGGGCATGACGAGGGGGAGGAAGAAGGAGAAGAAGAGCATGGAGACGAAGCATCAATTCGCCATGCAGAAGTATTTACGTCACTGGCGGATGAGTCATCCAATGACGCTGTGGAACATGGTGGCGAATCAGACTCGGCAGAGAATGCTAATAGTGAACACCACAAAGCCCCTAGGTTCGAGGCTAAATCCGGCGACTACTATACACTTGGTACGTTTGGCGATCTGAAACTGACGATTGGCTACTACATCGACTCACTCACGATTGCCATGTTCTGTATGGTTACCTTCATCGCGACGTTGATNCATTGGTACGCATCCAAGTACATGGACGATGAGTTGCCCGAAGATAAACGGGACCACCATGTCGACCCAGNACACAATAATTTCCTGGGCTACTTTTATAAGAAAATCTTCACGGGTGCAGGTCACGACGACCATCACGACGACCATCACGACGACCATCACGACGACCACGGCCACGATGGAGAAGCAGTTAGTGAAGAGGACTACGAGTTTGTTGATCATGAAGTGGTCATGCCAGACGGTAGTCACTGCCATCGTAAGGGACGTTACCCACGATTCTTCCAGGCATTGTCGCTGTTCTGCTTTAGCATGCTCGGTCTTGTTCTGGCCGGCAATATTGCAATGACATTCGTGTTCTGGGAACTGGTTGGGATTTGTTCATTCTTCCTGATTGGTTTCTATGTCGAACGAAAAAGTGCTTCCACCGCGGCCAACAAGGCATTTATTGTTAACCGCGTGGGTGACTTTGGAATGATCATCGGATTGATGATTTTCTGGACAGGCTTTGGGACTTTTAACTATGACGAGTTATTTAATCAGATGGGTTCCGCCGCTCAGGCTCATGTAGCACACGCTCATGATGAACACCACGGAGACGACGCTCACGGTGGGCACGGAGAACTAGAAACAGCAATTCCAAGTGGCTTTGCGACTCAGTTCTTTGCCGCTGAAATTGAAGAATATGCCGCCGAGAATAATGTCAGTGAAGCAAAGGCTCTGAAAGCAATCAATGAAGAACGTGAAGAAGAAGGGAAATCTCCGCTCGGATACTGGCTAATGATTGTTGGTGGATTGGGGATTTTCTGCGGATGTGTTGGGAAAAGTGCTCAATTCCCACTGCACGTGTGGCTTCCGGATGCGATGGAAGGCCCAACCCCCGTCTCTGCTTTGGTGCACTCAGCGACGATGGTTGCCGCNGGAGTGTTTTTAGTTGGTAGATTCTTCCCGATGCTCGTGCCTGAAGCATTGTTTGTCATCGCCATTATCGGGACGATCACGCTATTCATCGGAGCGACAATCGCTATTGTTGCGACCGACATTAAGAAAGTACTGGCCTACTCAACCATTTCTCAGCTTGGTTATATGATCATGGCACTGGGTGTTGGCGGTTGGGTAGCAGGACTTATGCACTTGTTTACACACGCATTCTTCAAGTCCCTGCTGTTTATGGGGTCCGGTTCGGTTATTCATGCGGTCCACACCAATGAAATGACAGAGATGGGCGGATTACGTAAGAAGATTCCAATCACCGCCTGGACCATGTTTGTTGGTTGTTTGGCCATCGCAGGGGCTGGGATCCCATTTATTATTGGGACAAGTGGTTACTACTCGAAGGACGCTATTCTGGAACAGGCGTTTAGTTGGGGGAATGCTAACGGCTGGGGATTTGGCGGACCATTTTTCTGGATTGCTTTGGGCAGCGCGGCCATTACCGCCTTCTATATGTTCCGCATGTGGTTTATGACCTTTGTTGGTAAACCGCGTGATGAAGAACGATTTTCTCATGCTCATGAATACCCACGCATGGTACATCCACTACTGATTCTGTCAGTCATGGCAATCGGCGTGGCCTGGGCGAACCCTCTTTCATCAGGTACAGAATTAGGATACATGCTGGAAGCAGCTCGCCCTGAGGCTGTAGCCGGCCAAACACTCGCTGGTATGGGATCAGATATCGTCGTTCCTGATGAACACCTAAGTCACTTAAGTGCTGTCAAAGTACCAGTTACCTGGCTAGCTACGCTTTCTGGTGTCATCGGTATTTCTCTAGCATTCCTCATGTACGCCACGCCGCCAACGAGATTCCTCAAGCCGGCAGAAGTTAAAGACACCTTTGGTGGTGTTTACAACTTCCTCAGTAACAAATGGTGGTTTGATGAACTCTATGACTTCCTGTTTGTACGACCGTCCAAGGTCATCGGCAGGTTTGTCACAGCAATTGATAAGAATATTTTCGACACAATCATTCATTTCTCGGCCAGAGCAACCAAAAAGGTTGCGAATATCTGGACTCGAATTTCAGATGGTTTTGTCATTAATGGATTCGTCGACTGGCTTGGCCGCTCGGTATACCGTGTCGGTACTTCGCTACGTCGGGTTCAAACTGGAAATCTGCGTCAGTACGTGTTGTTTATCGTAATTGGCGCAGTGGCAATCTTTGTCTTTGTGAGCTTTATGTGGGATCCGGCTTCGGCTAGCACCAAATAGACTCACTTAAAAACTAACTAGAAGAACACACTTTTTCATACCACACGAAGCAATGGCTTCAACCACCATTGGAAGAGTAAAAAAATGGCACTCATTACCTTAATTGTATTTTTACCGACGCTCGGAGCACTCGCGATCGCCTTTATGCCTAGCAAAAAGGATGAAAACGGTGTAAACGAAAAGGATAACCAGAATTTGCTTCTGGGGTCCACACTTGCGGTTGGGATTCTAACCTTTGTTGTTAGCCTTGCAGCGTTAGTCTTCATGGGGGACTCCGCTATTGATGAGAATATCGGAGAGATGCAACATGCGTTTAGTGTCTCCTGGATACCCGCATTTGATATCGAATATGCCATGGGTATTGATGGAATTAGTTTTCCATTGGTTCTACTCACCACTGGTGTGAGTATTCTGGCGATTCTGGCTAGCTGGTCCATCAAAAAGCATGTTAAGGCATACTGTGTTCTATTCCTGTTACTAGAAACGGGAATGATCGGTGTCTTCCTAGCACTCGACTTCTTCCTTTTCTACGTGTTCTGGGAAGTCATGCTGTTGCCGATGTATTTCCTAATTGGAATCTGGGGGGGGCCACGTCGTGAATATGCGGCGATTAAGTTCTTCCTATATACCTTGCTCGGTTCAGTGCTGATGTTGATCGCCATTTTGATGATCTACTTCAACAGTGACCTGACCCAACTTGCTCCAGCTAATTTGCAAGCGTTGGTTGATAATAACGTAATCAATGCGGACGTGACTGAGAGTGTGGCTGCAGGTATAGAGAGCGGAACGGCTGTTCACACCTTTAATCTGGTTGCACTCGCCGAAATAGCTCAAACCACAGACTGCTTCAGCGCTGAATTACAGTGGTGGTGTTTCTTGTTGCTGTTTATCGGTTTTATTGTGAAAGTTCCATCGATACCAGTTCACACTTGGTTGCCTGACGCTCACGTGGAAGCTCCAACTCCAATTTCGATGATTCTGGCCGGTGTGCTGCTGAAGATGGGAGGCTACGGTATCATCCGTATTTGTTACCCAATCTGTCCGGCCGGCGGTTTAGAGCTATCCTACGTTGTGGTTGGTCTTGGGGTAGCCAGTATGGTCTATGGAGCCTTCGCAGCTCTGGCGCAAACCGACTTCAAGCGAGTGGTCGCTTATAGTTCGGTCAGTCACATGGGCTATGTGGTTGTCGGTTTCGGTGTCTGGACGATGCTCGGAAACGGTGACTACTGGAAGATGGGTGTGACCGGGGCGATGTACCAGATGATCGGGCACGGTATTTCATCAGCCGGTATGTTCTTTATGGTTGGTATTATCTACGACCGGGTTCACCACAGGAACCTCAACGAATTTGGTGGTCTATACGGCCTGATGCCGAAATATACCGCTCTGGCGATGGGATTATTCTTTGCCGGCTTGGGGCTTCCCGGACTGTGTGGATTCATCGGAGAAGTATTGGTTGTTCTTAGTGTCTGGCGATTTAGCCCACTATTAGCCATTATCTCTGCCTCGGTTGTCATCTTCACTGCTGGATATATTCTCTGGACTTTACAACGCGTTTATCTTGGCCCTGAGTACAAAGGGCCTCACGCCGAAGAAATCAAGCCAATCAACGGGCGGGAATTCTCGACCGGAGCGATTTTGCTGATCTTAGCCATCATCTTTGGAGTCTTTCCAAATACGCTGATTAAGTACATGGATAAAACTGTGGATCAACAGGTCACTTCGCTGAATGAGTGGCGAGAAGGATATGAGCAAACCTTAGCTACGGCTGAAGAATCAGACGAAGCCGAACCTGCCGACGAAGCATCGGAAGATGGTCACGGTGAAGATAGTGAAGAAGCTGCCGACGAACACGGCGAAGGTGAGACGGCGGCAACTTCAGACCTTACGGAAGTGGCTGTTGCCAATTAGCAAACACATTCAATCACGGACTTGTGATAATAGAAATTTTTCCAGAAGTTTAATAATCCAATGGAATCGACAACGGACTTTTATAATTTAATCGACGCACTGAAGGCTGATTCAGCTAACAGTCTGGGGTTGTTTATGCCCGAGATCACACTATGTGTGTTTATTGCGTTGTTTCTGGCAGTGCGGTTGGTCACCACCAAACTCGATCTGTTTTGGGTTGCTTTGGCCGGCGCTCTGGTCGGACTGATTTCAAGTAATCCACTTCAGCTTTGTGAAGGAAGTGTTGAAAGTGAAGAATTATTCACGGGACTGTTGGTTCATGATGGATTGACGATTGCGATTCGATCGATCCTGATGCTATTCCTGGTACTATTTTTGATCTTTACTAAGATCTCCGGCGTACCGGACAAGGAAGACGGTGCAGATGTTTATTCACTGGTATTCGGGTCAACCTTAGGTATGTGCCTGATGGCTTCGGCGAATCACTTGCTGATTGTATTTCTGGCCATCGAAATGGCAGGTGTTCCATCCTATGTGTTAGCAGGGCTGATTAAGGGACGTAAACGAGGAAGTGAATCGGCATTGAAATATGCGATTTATGGTGCTGGTGCCGCTGGTGTCATGTTGTATGGTATTTCCTTACTGGTTGGGCTCTCAGGCACTGCTCATTTACCTACAATGGCACTGGAATTGGCTCAAATCATTCCTCAGGCTGGTCTTGGCGAACAAGCCGTACTTTGTCTTGCCGCTGTGATGATTTCTGTGGGAATCGCCTTTAAGCTTTCTGCTGTGCCATTTCACTTCTGGGCTCCTGATGTATTCCATGGTGCCTGTGCGGAAGTTAATGCATTTCTGAGTGTCGCCTCTAAAGCAGCAGCTTTGGCACTATTGCTTCGATTAGCCGTGGGATTGGGATCGGTACCTCTATCTGAAATTGAAGCACCTCAGGCGATTCAACAGACAGTTGAGGCACATCAGGAGACAGTTCAGACGGACCTCCTTCCAACCCACTTAGTATCTCTGGAAGATGAAGCGGTTAGTGGAAGTGATGAGGACATCGAGGTACAATCGTCCGAACCCGTGGAAGCCGAGGCTGTCGCGGATACGGAATCTCCAACAACCGAAGCGGAAGTAGTCGAAGCAGTTGACCCACGTCTAGAAATCAAGCAGGGCCACGACGAAGCACTCAGTCCGGTTCGAAATTTCATCGGGTTACTGGTTGCCTTCTTTGCTGTGATCACAGCGACCTTCGGTAATCTGGCCGCATATGGTCAAAAGAATATCAAACGCCTGCTGGCATATTCCACGATTGCACATGCTGGCTATATGATGATGGCTGTCACACCGTTGATGATGATGTTAGGCACTGACAACAACGGTGCGGAGCAGGCAGCGAGTGCCTTAATCCAGTACATTGTCGTGTACGTCTTCCTGAATTTGGGAGCCTTTGCGATTATTGCATTCCTGCGCAACTATGTAGGAAGTGAAGAAATCGAAGATTACTCGGGCATGGTAAAGAGTCGCCCGGTGCTCGTCATTTGCTTGGCACTTATCTTTTTCAGTTTGGTTGGCCTGCCACCCCTCTCAGGATTCCTCGGGAAATTTGCCATATTCGCTTCATTAGCTGATGGGTATAGCACAGCAGGCTCAAGTGCATTGCTTGTTTTGTTGATCGCCGGTGGTTTGAACACAGCCATTAGCCTGTTTTATTACCTCGGGGTAATTAAGACGATGGTGATGGGTGAGCCTGATGAATCACATCACTTAGGTGACCGACCTGTAGGCCGTATTGAAATGGCCTACGTGTTGGTAGTCTCCATTCCAACGGTATTCTTAATCGTGTGCTGGCAATGGGTTGCCGGATTTGCTGACGAAGCAGTGAAGCACTTTATCAGCTAGGCGTGAGATCAGAGATAGTAAAACTATGAATAATACAATTGATATCCTGAATCGTATTCTTGGCGTATACAATGCGTCCTTAGTAGCCTACGCCAAATATGCGGAACCATGGGTTGCTCATGGACAGGAAGAAGCAATGGCCTTAGTCAATGATGCCATCGAAGACCAGGAGCAGAGTGTCAAGGTTCTTGGCGAGCGTATCTTAGAGCTTGGTGGAATTGTACAGCCAGGAGCGTTTCCACTTACCTATACAAGCCTGCATGACGTTTCTTTGGATTACTTCCTAAACCTCATGATTGTGACTCAGCAAGACGATATCGACGTCATCCAACAATGTGTCGATTCACTAGAAGCCGATACACGGGATCGTGCGATCGCTGAAGAAGTACTCGGGAATGCTCAGGCCCATCTGGAAACATTCCAGGAAATTGTAGCGGGTGAAGTTGCTGACGCTTAAGTTAGTATCTATCAGCCTTCTGTCTCCCATTAGACGAGTCAAGTCAAGTCGTTTAGGACTGTCATCTTACTGAACAGTCTATAAGTATTGGAGATGGTATGGCTTGCAAACCTATCGAAGGCCATTTCCTTGGCATCGGCAACACATTGAGCAGTGTGCACCATATAGGCAGGTTGATTGGGGCGTTTGCTGCGGAGTGGATGCGGAGATAGATATGGGCAGTCAGTCTCCACTAGAATTCTGTCAAGCGGTATGTCAGCAGCGACATCACGTAGAGCATCATTTTTCTTAAACGTGACCATCCCTGCAAACGAAATATACATACCCATTTCCAGACATGCCTGCGCCATATTGGCGTCGCCTGTAAACGAATGCATCACTCCGCGTAAGGGGCCCCCACGTTCATATGCTTCTGTTAGCATTTCCAGAATGTCCTTTTCACAGTCCCGCATATGAACAACGAACGGCAGGTCAGTCTGCTGACTTAGACGGATGTGACGATCGAAGTAATCCCGCTGAAGTTCGAGTGGACAAAAGTCCCAATAACGGTCGAGTCCCGTTTCTCCCAGTGCGACGGCTTTAGGGTGTTTTGCCATCTCTACAATTCGATCCCAATGCTTCGGGTCGGCATCACTCGTGTAATTGGGGTGGATACCCACGGAAGCAAATACCTGATCAAAACGATTGGCAAGGTAGAGACACTTCTGACTCGATCCCCAGCTACATCCGATGGAGATCATCTGTTGAATACCTGCTTGCTGGGTTTGTTCAAAGATGGAGGCTCGAATGCCATCAAATTGATCGCTATCCAAATGAGCGTGTGTGTCGATCAGTGGTGTCATAAATTCTATTACCAGTTGGGTACCTCTGCATTGCTGCAGGATATCACGCATTCGGCGATGGAGAGGTTATTACAGAGCTTGTTAATCCCGTTACAATAAACTCCTGAGAAGTTTTTGCATCACCATTAATGACTATTGGGAATTTCAGATTACATGTCTTTGCGATCGAATGGAATACGGCTTACGGGTTTATTAGTTGTATGTTTCGCTGTGGTTAGTTTGTCAGCCTTGGAACAGCAAACACCTGCGGTAAAAGTCTGGAAATCTAAAGCGGACTTTACTCAATGGAAACCGTTAACTCAGATTGAACTACAAGCGACGGATGAAGGATTGCAGATAACTGCAACCGGTGGTGATCCTCATATGATTGCCGGTGTAAGTGCTCCGGCAGGCTGGAAGAAACTGATTATCAAAGCATCCTTCCAGGGAGTTGTGAATTCTCAGATTTTCTGGACAACACCGAAGAATCCAGGGACAAGTGAAGGTCGGTCTGTGCGATTCAAGATGACGGGACGAGGGAATTCTATAGGTACGTATGAAACCTACTTCTATACAGAAGATCCTTTAACTGCTTTAAGAATTGATCCTCACTCTGCCAAAATGAGTATGCTCATTCGCTCTATCGAAATTGTTCCCTCGGAAGCTCCTCCGGCTGAACAGGCAACGGATCCGACTGGCCTGATCGTTCAGGATGGCTTTAAGGTTGAATTGCTTTATTCCGTTCCTAAAAGTGTTCAGGGTTCCTGGGTGAGTATGACTTCCGATGCCAAAGGGCGACTGATTGTATGTGATCAGTATGGCGGATTGTTTCGAATTACTCCTCCACCGGTAGGAAAATCGGGCGACGTCAAATTGGAAAAAATAAACGTCGATCTGGGGGAAGCTCAAGGCTTGCTATATGCCTTCGACAGTTTGTATGTGGTAGTGAATCGCGGTAGTCGCTTTGAGTCCGGGTTGTATCGAGTAACGGATTCGGATGGAGACGACCAGTTGGATAAAGTGGAAACGCTAAAACTTCTCCCGGGACGTGGGGGGGAGCATGGGCCGCACAGCATAGTGTTGTCACCTGATAAGAAGTCGCTTTATGTTGTGGCTGGCAATAATACGACGCTTCCCGAAGGGATTCGTACGTATCGTCTCCCCAACAACTGGGATGAAGATCAACTGCTTCCGCGTCAGCCATGCAGCAATGGTCATAACACCAATGTGTTAGCTCCAGGTGGCTGGGTTTGCCAGGTTTCTCCTGACGGGAAGGACTGGGATCTGATGGCAGCTGGTTTCCGTAATCCGTTTGACATTGCCTTCAATAAAGACGGAGAACTGTTTACTTATGACGCAGACATGGAAATGGATGTAGGTACTCCCTGGTATCGTCCGACTCGAGTTTGTCATGTCGTCAGCGGGGGGGAATTTGGCTGGCGTTTTGGTACTGGGAAATGGCTACCTTATTTCACGGACAATTTACCACCTGTGGTGGATGTTGGTCAGGGTTCCCCGACAGGTATCACTTTTGGATACGGCGCGGACTTTCCCGAGTATTGGCAGGATACGCTGTTTGTAAGTGATTGGACTTACGGAAAACTCTATAGCGTGAAACTGAGTCCTGAAGGAAGTTCCTATTCCGGAGAACTAAATGAGTTTCTAACAGGGATTCCACTCCCATTAACCGACGTGATTATCAATCCTCATGACCGTGCCATGTATATCACCATTGGCGGACGTCGCACTCAGTCAGGGCTCTATCGCGTGACCTATGTTGGCGATCAGGAAGATGTGCAACAAGAGGTTGAAGGTCGGGAGACGCAAAATCTCCGCGCTCAACGTCACGCGTTAGAAGATTTTCATGGTACGGAAGCGGGTAAGGAAATAAGCTCGATCTGGAAAGCATTGGGACATGAAGATCGTCATATCAGATATGCGGCACGGATTGCACTCGAGCATCAGCCTGTAGAGCAATGGGCTGAGAAGGCCTTAGCTCAATCGAAAGCGGATGTGGCGATTCAATCACTACTCGCTTTGATTCGTAGCGGTGATGAAGACCGACAACTTGCAGCTGTAGAAAAGCTTATCCAGTTGGAGACGAAGAGATTGACGACTCGTCAACAGCTTGATTGGTTGCGTGCATTAAATGTGGGGTTTGCTCGAACGCAGAGTATTGATGATGGCAAGAAAGAGCAACTTGGCGAAGTGGTGCAAAACTTGTTGCCTGTTACGTCAACGAATCTGAATCATGAAATCTGTCGAATGCTGGTCTATCTTAATAAGCCTAATGCAGTCTCAGCCTATGTTCCATTGCTACAAGCGGCCAAAACTCAGGAGGATTTACTGTTTTACGGGATGACATTACGCGTCGCTGCCGAAGGTTGGACAAACCAAAGTCACAAAACCTATTTATCACGCATGAATGATGCCGAGCAAGCAGCTGCTCTGGGGGATTTCATAGGCGGCGGTCACTATCAGATCTATGTGCAGCGAATGCGAGAGGATTTTGTTACGGGGCTTAATGAAGGGCAACAATTGGCATTGGATGATTTGATTAATGCAGAGATTCAAAGTGCCGTGCCAACCGGTTCCCCAACTCCTCGTAAGTTTATCAAGAACTGGAAAATTGATGATTTGTTAACCGACGTCACGAATCTTCCGAGCGGTCGATCTTTTGACGTCGGAAAACGGATGTTTACCACGGCAACGTGTATTCAGTGTCATCGCTTTGGCAACATTGGAGGCATTTTAGGCCCGGATATTACCGGAGCGGCTCGGCGGTATAGTCCGCCCGTGCTACTTCGTGAAATCATTGATCCTTCGGTACAAGTATCAGATCAATTCAAAACCCACTCGATTATCACGCTACAGGGCAAGATCTATCAGGGGAGAATTCTCGACCAAAACGATAAGCAATTGACGGTCGCTATCGATCCCAAGGCACCGTCGGCTGTCATAGAATTACAGGCCGATGATATTGACGAAATCTTACCGAGTAAGACTTCGATGATGCCTCTGGGGCTGTTAAACACGCTGACACGTGAGGAAATTCTGGATCTTCTGGCTTACATACAATCGGGCGGAAATCCGGACCATGAATTGTTTAAGTAAACCGACAGGATTTACCAGGTGCCTACGGCGTCTTCCGGCGGGAAGACGCCCATGACGCGTTGAGAGTAGTCTATGCACGAACCGGTAAGAATGCCGGATTCGGAGCTTAATAAATAAGTCACAAGCTTCGCTACATCGTCGGGTTTGAGTAAACGGCCAAACGGCGAGGCTTGCTCAGCCTGCTCCAGCCAATCGTCCGGACTTCCCTGGGCGGCCTGAACAATGTGTTCTGCCGGCGTGTCCGTCCAACCCAGATTGATTCCATTGACTCGTATTCGATGCCGTCGTAGTGCATTGGCATTGTTTTTGGTTAGAGTTCTCAGGGCACCTTTGGTTGTGCTGTAAGAACAGAGGATGTCCATCCCGCAGAATCCGGCGACGGAGAGAATGTTGACGATGGAGCCGGCAATCTTCTCGCGTTGCATGATCTTGACGCAGTCCTGTGTTAAGAGGAAGGGAGCTCGCACATTGACATTCATTTGGTTATCCCAGAATTCAACAGTGGTCTCTTCGATGGTGCCACGATTGGTGTCTGCTGCACAATTAACCAGGCCATCGACTCGTCCCCATTTAGCGTCACATTGAGCCACGATGTTACGACATTGATCCGCGTCAGCAAGTTCGGCGGCAACAAAGATTGCCTCAGCTCCGAGGGCTTCAACTCGGGAGCGAACCGCTTCTCCACGCTCACTGTTACGGCCAGTGATTAGTACGCCTGCGGCACCGTTCGTTGCGGCATCAAGGGCACACGCTTCCCCGACTCCTGATGTACTTCCTGTTACGATGATGATTTTGTCTTTAACACACGCCATGGCTACTGAAAATCTGCTTAGGAATGAATTCTAATAATGAAACCTCCTGTCATTCTAATCGTAATTCCAAGTTGTCATACGGGTGGGGAATCTGCCTAATTGCAATTACGACTAAAAACCAAATCGCGAAAATACTCTGCGAATCCATGAATCAGGAATTTACTGGGAAATTTACCAGTCCTGCAAGCAGTAACGGATTTCAAAGCTTGAGAGAATTGCCTGACAGTCTGCTATTCAAACGTCGTATAATCGGTATACGGAAATTAACACGTTGACCTTGGAGTTTTGAACTATGGCAAATCCAGCGAAGGCATTAAACCGACGTAATTTTGTATCGGCATTGGGAGCGACCGCGATCGGCTCGGGAGTATTCGTCAATCCAGCTCCGGCCAAAGAGTCTACTTCACCGAATGAACGACTCAACTTAGCGGCGATTGGAGTGACAGGGCGAGCGGCAGGAAATATCAAAGGCTGCGCCACACAGAACTTGATCGCCATGGTGGATATCGATTCCGAATTGCTCGAGCGAGGCTCTCAGGCATTTCCTAATGCTCGGAAGTACAACGATTTTCGTGTCATGCTAGAAAAGGAGGCCGAAAAAATAGATGGCGTGATCGTTAGCACGCCAGATCATACTCATGCTCCAGCCGCAGCGATGGCCTTACGGTTAAAGAAACACGTCTACTGTGAAAAGCCTCTGACCCACACCGTCTATGAAGCTCGTACATTGGCCAATCTGGCAAAGGCCAATCAACTAAAGACACAAATGGGAACACAAATTCACGCGTTAGAGAACTATCGACGGGTGGTTGAATTAGTACAGGCCGGTGCTATCGGTAAAGTAGAGCGAGTCCATGTTTGGGCCGGGGCTGTTTATACGGGAGCAAAGTATGTTAAAGCTGAAAAACCGGCTAATGTGAACTGGGATCTGTGGTTGGGCCCTGCCCCGGAACGACATTATTGTGCGGATATCCATCCGTTTAAGTGGCGCAGTTTTTGGGATTATGGCCGTGGATCGCTGGGCGATTTTGGATGCCACTTTATGGACCTTGCCCACTGGGCTCTGGAATTACGTAATCCTGAACGAGTCCGTGCCTATGGACCGAAAGTAGATCCTGTCAGTACGCCAGCGTGGTGCGTGGTCGATTATCACTACCCTTCCCGTGGGAAGAAACCTCCTGTGCGGCTCACTTGGTACGACAGTGGTCGACGTCCTAAGGAACTGGAAGGCCTCAAAGATAAAGCAGGCAAGCCGATTGCACCTTGGGGAGGGGGACAGCTATTTATTGGCTCCAAAGGAATGATCCTCTCCGATTACTCAAAACACATGGTGCTGGTCGATGGCCAGCAAGTGGAGCATCAGGCACCTGATCCTTGGATTCCGAATTCCATTGGACATCACAATGAATGGCTTCAGGCGATCAAGGAAGATGGTGAAACGACTTGTAACTTCGATTACTCGGGTGCTCTGACAGAATCCGTGTTGTTAGGTTCAGTCGCCTACCAAAGTGGAGTTGAGCTCGAGTGGAATTCAAAGAAGCTTCAAGTGACCAATTCGGAGGAGGCTCAGCAGTTGATTCATAAGGAATACCGAAAGGGCTGGCAATTGTAATGGCCGGTGTTTTTTCGCGTGGTAATTGAAGCGTGAATTGGATTTGATAGAATCGAGTAGTCTCGAAAATAACCAGTAATTTTACTGAGAATAAAATAGCAGGAGTAGTACCAATGAAATATGTTTCAAAGGTCATGAGTTTTGTCCTAGTCGCCATGTTTTCTGTCGCGGGAATCCACGCGCAAGATGAGGAAGGTGTCACGATTGAATACAGTGATGCTGACAAAAATCGGATAACGCAAATTGAAGAAGCTGGCGCATCTATCTTAGAAGTTGCCCAAAATGACAATCGTCTAAATGTTGCCTTTCACCTCGCTTCCGGAGAGATTGGCAATGATCAGATTGCCACTGTGAAAGATCTTCCATTTATCCTTTCACTCAATCTACGTGGTACAAAAATCGACGATGAAGGAGTGAAAAACCTGACTGGACTGAAAGGCTTGGAACGTCTGCATCTCGAAAAGACCACCTTGACCGATGCTGGGTTAAAGCAATTGCTCAGTCTGGAAAGTCTGGCCTATCTGAATGTGTACGGGACGCAAGTGACCGACGCAGCGATTGAAGATATCTCCAAGATGAAGGCATTGAAAAAGGTCTTCATTTGGGAAACAAAGATCACGATTGATGGTGTCGCCAAACTGAAGGAAGCTCGACCTGACCTGAAGATTATTCCGGACTTGGTTGTTGAGAAAGCCAAGGCAGAAGCTGAAGCTAAACGTAAAGCGGAAGAAGAAGCGGCCAAGAAAAAAGCGGAAGAAGAAGCAGCTAAAAAGAAAGCTGAAGAAGAAGCCAAAAAGAAGGCCGAGGAAGAAGCTAAAAAGAAGGCTGAAGAGGAAGCTAAAAAGGCAGAAGAAGCTAAGAAAGCTGAAGAAGCCAAGAAGGCCGAAGAAGAAGCCAAGCAAGAGTAAATAAACAAACGGCCAGAAAACCGCAGGCGTACTGTTTTCAGAGTCCGTCTGCGGTTTTTCTTTATAGGTGGAGAAAACGAAATGGCATTACCAGGTATTAAGCAGTTTGACATGAGTGGCCGAGTGGCCATTGTAACGGGAGGCTCAAAAGGTCTGGGGAAAGCAATGGCTGCAGGACTGGCTTCAGCAGGTGCAGATGTTTTGCTTGTGAGCAGAAATCAGGAAGAAGCAGATGCAGCGGCAGCAGAGATTGCTGCAGACCACGGTGGTCGAGCCATCGGACTCAAGGCAGATGTGACTTGTGGAGATGATGTTAGTGCTGTCATCGAACGTTGCCTAAGTGAATTTGGGAAAATTGATGTTCTGATTAATAACGCCGGCATCAATATTCGTGGTCCCATCGATGAGCTGTCGTTTGAGGATTTTCAGCAGGTGATGGATGTGAATGTCAACGGTGTCTGGAGAATGGCTCAGGCAGTCGTCCCGCATATGAAAAAAGCGGGGTACGGACGCATTGTAAATCTCGCAAGTACTTTAGGACTGGTTGGACTCTCCAATCGAACGCCCTATACCTCGAGCAAAGGGGCGGTCGCTCAGATGACCCGTGCGTTGGGGTTGGAATTGGCAGAATTTGGAATCACCTGTAATGCGATCTGCCCAGGACCGTTTTTAACTCCCATGAACGTTCCGATCAAAGATGATGAACAAACCAAGAAGTTTATTGTCGGCGCAGTGGCTCTTGAGCGATGGGGTGAAATGGAAGAAATTCAGGGTGCCGCGATCTTCCTTTCCAGTAATGCTTCAAGTTATATGACTGGCAGTATGCTGGTTGTCGACGGCGGTTGGACAGCTCGTTAGAGACTGGGTCTGCCCTGACTCGGTTTAAGGTGATCTCATGCCAGCATTATCAATTCGAATCGGAATCTGTTGGATCTATTGTTACTTGTTGCTGAATGGACCGGTGACCTTAAATGGTCAGGATCAGCAAACGGTTCATGAAGTCCTTCGCCAACAAATTGGTGATGCCAAGCTTGCGATGCTGTTTCAAGGCAAAACTGAATCTCAGGCTCGTCAATGGCAGGGTGAATTCTCGACCAAACTTAATGAGCTCTTAGGAAGTACCACTCCGCCGAAGCGCTGGGAAACGGTGATTCGGAGTGGTAAACGCCTGGAAGATCATACTCGCTACGAGATTCTGCTAAAGTCACCAGGTGTACCTACCTTGCCGGTCTATTTGTTGATTCCTTCGGATGGGATTTCTCGCGGCCGCCCCGCCGTGGTTGCCGTGCATGGGCATGGCGACTTTGGTCATCATGCAGTGGCAGGCCGACACGATCTTCCAGAGGTTGCTAAGGCAATTCAATCGGCCAACTATGATTATGGCCTTCAATTCGTTCGACGTGGTTATGTCGTGGTCTGTCCCTGTTTGATTCCATTCGGCGACCGGGTTGAGCAAGCCAAGTACGGTTCAGATCCCTGCGCAGTTACGTTTGTGCGGATGATGGCATTGGGGCGAGTTCCGATTGCGGAGAATATTCGTGACATTCGCTGGGCAGTCAGCTTTTTACAAAGTCGACCGGAAGTGAATCCGGAAAACATCGGCTGTGCGGGACTGTCTTACGGAGGACGGATGACGATGATGGCCACAGCCGTTGAGCCCAGAATTAAAGTGGCCGCCATTAGCGGAGCTCTGAATTTGTTACAGGAGAGGACGACTCTACGCTATAGCTGCGGATTACAGATCATTCCCGGACTTTTGAAATTTGGTGACTATAGCGAAATCGCCAGTCTCATTGCTCCACGACCGGTTGTTTGGGAAATGGGTGACCAAGATAAGTTGATTGTCAAAGATGGCTGGGACGAGAAATTTAAGCAACGGCTAGAGTTGATTTACTCTGCCTATCAACAACCCAAACACCTGCTCTACGACCATTTTAAGGGAGGGCATCGCTGGAATGGTGAGATTGCATTTCCATTATTTGACGAAGTGCTCAAAACGCGACAAGACAACTAATGGCTTTGCTTCCGCTGATAGTAAGTGAATGTCAACGTGTCGTGGATTTGAACTTGCTTTAACTCATATCGCTGTAAGAAATCTGTCTGTTCCACGATCTCCTGATCAGACAGAAACCAAACAAGATTCTGTCTGTTCTTATTCTCAATTTTCCCCACCGTCCCCTGAGCCGGTCCCAGAATGATGTAATCTGGTTCGCGTGAAATCACATATCTTCCGTCCCCCTTGCTATGACCTGGGAATTGTTGCCAATACGTCAGCATTGGGACGTTTTCACGTTTGGCAATTTGTCGATCGTTTAGGCCCAGCATGTCGATAAATTGCTTCTGTGGTGCAAAGAATGCCACAGCGCCGGCTGAATTGGTGGCAATTAGTGAATCATCAGGGAAGTGCGTGGAGATGTAAGTGCCTATCTTCTTACCGGTCGCACCGGCTGGATCCGCTCGCCTTGCGTTAAGCATGCGTTCGTCGGCGGATAGAAACTGAAGGAAGCTTAGAGCAAGCAGCAAACTAACCATGACCATGGCTGGAGTTAGCGATAGGGATTTTGAATCGTCAGAGTTTCCTTCTGGATCGATTGGAAAAAGCGTGTAGGTAATCAAGAGAGTAAAGACGGGCAGGAGCGGAGTCCAGAAGCGATAAGCCGGCATGTGGTCTCCACCAGTCCAGACAATATAAATAACGCCGATCAGGCAATGAGCTGAAAGGCTGTACCAGGCTGCAGTTCGCCGATCAGGTTGTTTAAACAGTGTGTAGAGCCAACAGCCAATTGCTACCAATGGTAGCCAGGGAGCGGTACGGACGAATGTGTGCAAGTAATAGAATCCGTCCTGGAGTCGCTTGTAGAGAGGTGTGCCCAACTTGGCATAGTAAGTATTAGGAAGTGGCTCACCATAATAATTCCAACGCCAAACGAAGTACGGAAGATAGATCAGACAAAAACCTAAGACGAGTACCAGTGAAGGTTTGAAAGATCGGTGTATGGCCCAAAGTGCCAGGATGGACACCGCGACGAATAACACCGCTTCCGGACGAGTCATGACTGTGAGGCCGAACAGAATGCCCAATGTCAAATGCTTAGAGTTGGACTGACGAGAACACCAGATTGTAAATAGATAGATACATACCATTAAGAGAAACGTATACAGTGATGTTTCCAATCCTCCCCAGCTCCAGGCGATCAATGGAAACGACGTCATAATACTCGCCAACAGTACCAGAGCAAGCGGGATACGGAGGTATGTCGTGTGGAACCGAAAACTGAATCCAATTATAAAAATGCCTATAGATAAATAGGATAGGACACCAACGATTCGGGCTAAAGTTTCGGGAGTGAGTTCGAGTGATTGAAGTGAGTAAAGAGTGGCCAGATGCAGAAAGCTGGTATAACCTTCAACCCGTTCACTCTCATTCCAGACAGGGCCCTGCCCATTCTGCCACTGGTCGGCATACCGGAGAGTAATATACGCATCGTCATGGAAAAATTCCCGATGCTGTCGTAGCCCCATGACGGCAATGATGCCAACAAGCAGGAAGAGAGCTAATCCGATGCTCCACGGAATGGAACGTGTTGTGACGTTGGCACCCACTATAGATTCGGTGGGGTTACCAGTTTTGGCCTCGGACATATTACTCCATCCCATCTGGCTTGGCAGGCCTGTCCGGAATGGGCATTAACTCTGGCCCGTCCACATAATTTGGTAACGCATACTCTATGGGGTATGGATTAAAGAATACCGAAAACGTTTCCAGTTTGTCATCAGCGTGATCAAAGTGGGCCAATTTTTTTTCGTGAATGAGCTCGAGATCATGCGGATCCTGTTGCAACTGATGCTTTTGGGTGAAGTGCCGAGGGGTCAAAGTGATGATGTAGTCAGAGCTGTAAAGGAGTCCTTTCTGAGCAGCATTCACTTTGACGTTCTTTCGATAGGAGATCAGTCCCCAGTCGACCACTTTGGATTGTTCAAGGTGGTAGGGAAGAATGCCAGCAGCATACACATGAACTTGGGGTAGGCGTTGCAGTCCCTGCTGTTGCCAATGCTTGTCGATTGCTGTTGCCTGCTCGGCCAAAATCTCCATGAACTTCATATAGTTTTGTCGCGATAGGTTTGTGTATTCGCCATATCGACCAGGGTTTACCGAATGCTGATCAATGTAATAGAACTGAAATGCCTGTACTAATAGGGCCAGAGAAATGATCAGTTTCGTACCAGCGTTTCCATAGCGTCCGCCAGACAAGCCCTTGGGATGGATATCGAAGATCATTTGGAGTAATGCAAGCGTCAGAAGTGGGAGGTACGGCAGCAACATGCGATAGGAGAACATCATATGAGCAGTGGCTGTTCCTGTTGCATAGCTAGCAAAGAGCAGGCCACCGACAACGAGTCCCCAATGTTGCATCATGATTCGCTGGCCGGCGCGTTTTAGGTTGGAATGTTCGTGCCTGTAATGATTAATGACCGTCCAGCAGAGCAGAGGGATTAGTCCTGTGAGAAGGCCAAATTGGATCATGTAGAGTACATTCGTTCGTTGGTGATCCCAGCGAGCAGGTTTGTGATATACCGAGGTTGGGAAAATGTCGTGATAGTACCCATAGGCTGATATCAACCAGGCCAGGGCGATTACTAGTCCCGGAAGCAATAGTCTTAAAACTCCTATGAGCTTACGAGAGTCGGTTTGATTCCATTGCCGGGAAGCAACTTGGAACCACAGTGGAATCGTAACCAAACAGCTGTCAAACCGTGTCAAGAATGCGAGTCCGAGGCAAACAGAAAAGATTATCTGGTGCCTAGCTGACACAGATTGATTGCAATGATTGCTGGCAGCAAAGGCGAGCACTAGGAAACTGGAGAGATACATTGTCTCGAGTCCACCGGCTGTCCAGAAGATCGCGTAAGGGCTTAGCCAAATCATGATACCGAATAGCATCATGCCTTGGTGCTTTAGGAGCGATCTAAAGGCATACAAGGTGGCGAAGAAATGTAATCCCAGCGCGAAGCAACGATTGGTACAAGCCGATTCACCCGTGAGATAATACAGTCCACTTACCACTAGACTGTGGAGAGGAGAAGTTAATGCCGAAACATACTCACCTGGATTGAAAACCAGACCATTTCCATTGGCTAGGTTTTCGCTATAGCGATAGACGATGTATGCATCTTCCGCAATGAATCCGCTGAACCAGCTATACAGTGCGATATTGGCGATCGCAAAGGCGATGATGATTTGTGTGGCTTTTGACAACTTAGCTGAGGTCCCAAGTGAACTCAATTTAGAGAAAATCCTCCAGAGTTAAATTATGAAATATGAATCCAATCGAAGGGTTAATAATCCAAACAATGCGTGTTGGAATAATCGTTACAACCGTTTTTGCGGTACCGATTACAGGTGTTGTCCGGCGAGAAATCCGGTTGCAAACGCAGCGGTGAAGTTATAACCACCAATGGGACCATCTAAATCCAATATCTCGCCGGCCAGATATAAACCGGGCAGGCACTTGCTTTCCATTGTTTTCGAATCTACTTCCAACAGCGAAACACCTCCGGCTGTGACTTCCGCCTTTTCAAAACCGAGAGTACCGGTAACAGGAGTTTGGAGAGAATGAATAGTTTGAGTCAGAATTCGGATCTTCGCCTTGCCGATTTCCGCGCACCGATCAGTGGTGTTTATTTGCGACTGTTCCAAAATGACTTCGACAACCCGAGACGGAAAGAGGTGTTTTAAAACACTGTCGATTTGTTTTCTAGGTTCATCGGTTATGAGCTTTTGAAGTTTGGATTGTTTTTGATCCAAGTTAAGACTGGGTAGAAGATCAAATGCCAATGTGAAATCGGCATTTGCATAAGTGGAAACATACTTGCTGATATTCATCGCAGATGGTCCAGAGACGCCTACGTGCGTGAATAATGTTGATCCTTGGGATTTTGCAACGGCCTTTTGTTTTGCATCAAAAATGGTTAACCCCAATTCAGGAAGCGTCACTCCCTGAAGGTTGCGGGTCCAACTATTCTTAGGAGTCTTTAATGGTGCCAAGGCTGGGTAAGTGTCGACAATGGTATGGCCAAATGCTCGACACCATTGATAACCATCTCCAGTCGTCCCGCATCCGGGGTACGACCGACCACCAGTTGTAATGAGAACTCTGGAAGTTACATACTGAGCTTTAGGAGTTTGGATATGAAAGCCGTTCAGACTATGCTCCAGAAGTTCGACGGGTTCGGCTAGATTTAAGTAGACCTGATGCTGTTCGGCGTCGGCCACCAGAACATCCAGTACATCTTTGGCTCGGTCACTTTGTGGAAAGATCTTACCCGTTTCTTCAACTTTAGTGGGGAGGCCACGTTGATTGAAGTAGGTGACTAAATCCTCATTGGAAAATGCAGCCAAAGCAGAATGAAGAAACCTCCCATTAGGACCAAATTCGGAGATGATGCCTCGCGTGTCGGTGTTTTGAGTCAGGTTACAACGCGTGCCGCCTGACATCAGTATTTTTACGCCGGGTTTGGTGTTCTTTTCAAGCAGTAGCGTCCGCTTCCCACGCTTCGACGACTCGATCGCTGCCATTAGGCCCGCTGCACCGGCGCCGATGATCACACAGTCAAACTCGATCGCCATCGTCCGCCTCTTGCTGTTCTTCTTGGAAGGTGCGGTTTTTTCGTTTGAATGTCTCGATCAAGATGACGACCGCTGACAGGCTGGCAAGCAGTGTGATTGGTGGAAGTAAACCGGGCCATTTCTCGGGCATGACCCAAACCTGATATCCCATCAATGCCGTATGCGCGGCCGCCAACGCAATGACGATGCGTCCCATCCCGGAGATTAAGCTCAATTCCGTTCCTCTTCTTGTTTTGATCGATACTCGCCAGAGATGTATGAGACACACAAAGGCGATACATCCACTCAATAAGGAGAGGCTTGCTGCAAGAGTTAATCGTGGTGGATAATCTGATTGGTAGAATTTTTCAAAGTAAGCGGGAGAAAACAGAGCCAACGAAATCAGGGCGTGAAGAGTTAATAGCCACGCAGCACCCATTCCCAGTTTATGACGTTGAGAGCTGGTAGATTGCAAACCGGCAATTCCTAGGATTACAAGTCCGGCGTATGCGAATGCCTTATTTGCCACAAAGAAAGGTAGGTCTGAATAGGGTACATCCCCCAAAATGTTATAGCGTAGCACGGCATACCCGAGGGAGCCGAGGAGTACTAGCAGCGATAGCTTTTTGGAAGACATGGGGACTCTGAAAGGAACAAGGAAAGTTCCATTCTCACATCGAGCGGAAAAGCTTACAACCTGAGAAGTATCTCAAAAGCTGGATAAGCGATCTGGCCTGATACAATAGGCAGCAGGTGATTCAGAGTTATGCATAGAGTTTAATACGTATATGGTACGAGAAATACCAATCGCGATATCGGCTTGTTTGCTTGGTGAGCAGGTGCGTTATGACGGTCAACATAAACTTCAAGATTGGATTACCCAGATGGAAAATGTCGAATGGCTCCCTGTCTGCCCTGAAGTGGAAGCGGGGATGGGTGTTCCTCGGGAGAAAATTCAGGTTGAATTGGTCGATGGTGATTTAAGGCTGATGGGGATCTCGTCTCGTCATGACTGGACGGTGGCAATCGATCAACAGGCTTGCCAGCGGATAGAGTGGTTGAAGTCACGTAAGATCTGTGGCTATGTCCTGAAATCTCGATCACCAAGTTGTGGGATCCAATCCGTTCCTGTCTGGTCAGAGGGACTGCCTGAGCCGGTGAGTTTGGGCAATGGAAGATTCGTGGATAGACTTGTTGAGCAATGGCGAGATCTGCCTCTGGCAGATGAGACTATGTTGCAGCAAGAGCAAGGACGCCAGCAATTCCTGCAACAGGTCAGGGATTATTGGACTCGTCAGCAGGATTGAGATACGTCTCTGTTAGTCTGAAGTTGATAGGTAGAACTATCTTTTGTACGATTTGACCAGAGTCGAGCGAGCGAAAGTTGAATACGTATCGCCACACCAATTTTTAGAAAGTAATTCGTGATGATGAAATCTATTCCTGTGCTGCTGTGTATTTTCCAGCTAAGTCTCACGCCTGCTATGGCAAATGATACCAAGACCTTTACTGGGGATTGGGAAGTCGCTGTTGCGATCATCGAAGGTAATGAAGTACCGGCAGAATTCAATAAGATGATCCAGCTTCAAATGCGTGGCAAACAGTATATGACTTCACGAATGGGAGAAGTCGTTGATGAAGGTACCTTTGAATTAGAGATGGACAAGATGCCTCCGAGGATTCAAATCACGGGCGTGAAGGGGGAAAACGCTGGTAAGAAAATTCTGGGAATTTACAAGCTGGAAGGGAAGGACAAGCTGACTTTCTGTTATTCCTTTGATGGGAAGGCGTACCCCGAGAAATTTGAGGCTAAGTCTCCGGGAATGGTCTTAATTACCTACACTCGCCGAGCAGCAAAGTAACCGAATCGCTCCAGATGGGATGATTCAGTTCCGGTTATAAATGCCAGCTCAGCATTGATCTACTTATTGATACATTCCTGAGTTTGCGGGATTGCTACGGAAAAATGTTAAGACATTACGATTTTTCCGAGCTCGAGGCAGTTTCCACTGTCTGAAATCACTCACTTGGCGATTGAATTGCAAAAATAGGATGATTTAGGTCGAAATGGATAATGTGGTAATGTGCCTTTAGTTTAGGTTCTAAGCGTCTCCTAGAATTGACTTAGGATTTCACCGGTACGTATCATAGTAGAAGGAAGAAGTTCTCATCCTGTAGAACGACTAACGGCTAATTCAAAGGGGAATACTGTGCTGTTCAAAAAATTCTGTCTTGGCCTGTTAATGGTTGGTGTCCTGACATGTGCATCAATTTCATCAGCTCAACAACCAGCGGCTTTCACTGAGATTCCGATTGCGGCCCCATTTGATCTAGCTCCTCATCAGGCGCCGGAATCTCGGGCTCAACTGAACCAGGTAAAACAGAACATTAATCAGACTCGAGCTCAACTCGCATTGATTTTCCGCGGAGAAGCCGCTTTAGGGGCGAATTTTACTCTGGGGGAAGGTGGTCCCAGCCCTGTTCAGATGACTAATGAAGCGTTACTCAAAGGCTGGTACGAAAACTATGTGTTTGCGCAGTTTACGCACGCGAAGTCGATGGGTGAGCTGGCTACGCAGCGATTGACATTTGTGAATGAACTTAATACTCGCTGCCCAAATGATGCGGTGTACCAACATATTGCAAACAACATTGTATTGCCTCAGATGCAGACATTCCTTACCGGGACATTTCACCCAGCCGTGCAATACAACGCGATGTTGATTGTTGGCCAGATGAATCAACGTTCCAGCTATAATCCTGACCAGACACGCCGTGTCCCCGTGCCCTCATCAGCAGCACTTGGGTTTTTAATGACCAATGTACAAGGGGCAGCCAAAAATGATGCCTTGCTATTGGCCAGTTGGGTAGGCGTCTTGCGGCACGTGAGTTTGAATCGTGTAACACAACATATTCCCGGTAATCAACAAGTTGCGATTGCCACTCAGGCTTTGAATTTGCTGAACCAGGATGCCAACGCGGCCGGTCGCAGTTTATCAGGGCATACTTGGTTGCAACGTCGGGCGATTGAAGTCCTATCTGCGATCGGGCGTGATAATGGACAAATCCTCACCAAGATCGTCTCGATTATCAAAGATGAGAATTCGCCGATTTCCTTAAGATTGTCAGCCGCCAAAGCTCTGCATTATTTTTATTATGATGACCGAACTAAAGTAGCGGTCGAAGAGACTTCGAATTCATTGGGATTGTTAGCCATTCAGATTTGTCGGAATGAGCTGGCGCGTGTCGAAAAAGAGAAAGAACTAGAAGCTTCTAATGCGGCAGGTGGTGTAGGCGATTTTGGAGCCGGCATGATGGGTGGCATGGATGGCGGCATGGGTGGCATGGATGGCGGCATGGGTGGCATGGATGGCGGCATGGGTGGCATGGATGGC
>NZVD01000069.1 GCA_002701385.1 Rhodopirellula sp.
CGATGGTGCAATAGTCCGTTAAAAACCGCGCTCTTTTAATCATTCCCCGATTGAATCAGGGTCCAGGTAACGGCACAATTGGTAAGCAAGGCAATAAGTAAACGAACAAGGATAATTGAATGCTTCTAATCATCGCCGCGAGTCACCAAAAGAATCTAGTTCTCGCAAAAAAAGTATCAGCGGCTGCGGGAGAATTAGGTCTTCCTGCCAAGGTTCTAGATTTGACAGAGCTTACTATTCCGGTTTACAGTTCGCGGAATCACGAGGGTGGCCCGGGAGAAGATTTCGAAGTACTACATCAATTAATGGACGAAGCTAAGGGGCTTTGGATTTGTGCCGCTGAGTACAATGGTGGTGTGCCTCCGGTCCTGGGAAGTGCGATCGCGTGGTTGTCTACTCAATGCGATGACTTCAGGGAAATGTTTACCGGATTGCCAGTTGCCTTGTCAACTCATTCCGGTGGCGGTGGTCAAAAAGTACTAACAACCATGCGGACGCAATTCGCGCATCTGGGCTCAATCGTTTTAGGGCGTGAATTGGCCAGCAGTGACTGGAAGGAAGCCAATCCAGATTCAATCAATGCTATGCTTTCGACTCTTCAACAACTGATGGGCTAACGTTCTAGCTTTCAGCTTTACGAAGATGTCTCCAGCTTCAAGTGAGACGCAGAAGTCGCTTAAGCAAGCTTGTTATTCCCTCGGTTTTCTTCCTGATGGATAGTTACAGGCCAACCAGGGAATTCGTTTTCAGGATTGTCGTCCAGTGGGTCGACACTGAATCGGTAAGCATGGATCTCATAGGTCTTTGCTTTGGTGTCAATCAGTACAAAGCCAAAACCACTAGCCTTTTGATGGGCCCGCTCATAACGAGGTCGTTTCGTGCCAACTTCCGGATTACCCGTGGCATATACGTAGGCATAATTTCCGAAGCCATCAACGTATTCACCGGTATTGTCTAGTCCATGTTCGGGGCGGTTAACGACTTCTTGATTCAGGTCATCCGGTCGCCACCATCGAGGGTATCCTGCAGCGATAGCGGGAGTGCAAAAGGACCAGTTGCTGTCACGTTGTTGCTTTACGCCGTATTGTACTAAGGAGGTCAGGTGTTGATCACCATTAATATGTAGTGCCATTGAATCACGAATGATGTCAATGGCGCGGTTGCGTGCTGTTTGTGGCCAACCACCCGAATCGAGGTCGGCCTTGAGATACCCGTCGTATCCGCCATGATGCGTAGCGACGCCGGCAAAAACAGTTTGACTGAGTAATACTTTCATTGTGTGCCCCCGCCAGTCCTTGCTCCAATGACGAAGGAAATCCTCCTGTCGTTTACCAAGTAGGATTAAGCCTGGGGTGTCCAGAACGGAAGTATCAAACTCGGGATCCCGGACATGGTCTGCACGGCCTGAACCAGTTTCCACTCTTTCGGGACCACTCTTAAATTGTCGGTCTCCGAGAATCGCGAAACTCACTCCACCGTAAACCATGTCACCGTAATAAACGCTGATGTCCTGTTTGCTTGGAGTCTTGTCGTAGAAATCCGGATGGTGGGCACAATTGGTAATATGCACGGTGTTGACCATACGGGCAGGTTCACGATAACCACCTTTAGAGGAGGCGCCCTGAGAGATGTCAGCCATGGCGGCACCGCCCTCGCCCCATATGTTCCCCTGGAAGACATCGTGGTCATCGGGGAGGCAGATCGTCGGTGCGTCCTTTAGTGCTTTCCGAAATGCCCAACCAAATTGATAAAACTTGCGTAGGTAATTCAAGATCGCAGGCTGTGCCGGTTCACGGATAATGCCATAGCCTCCATGACCTTCATATAGTTGGTCACCGGAGAAATACAGCATGTGCGGTTTCATTTTGATCACATTCTCAGCTACCGGTGCATAGGGGTAGGCGTAATCATTTTGACAGGTTAAAGCAGCTAAACGAAGTGGCTGGCCTTCAGGGTTCTTCTGAATAACACCCGACCACTGGTCCTGCTCACTGTCACCGTGTTTAAACTCTTGTTCATATAACACTCTATAGGGCGTTTCTCGAGTCGCGTCCCAATTAGGAACCCGAAAAGTTGCGGTCCATGCGTCCTCATGTAGAGTCGATTTACCAATGGTGGTCCATTGCTCGTCCAATCGGACTTGCAACTCCACCTCCTTGTGATCTTCTTTGCCTAGTGGGCCAGTCAATGTACTGAGTTTTAATACAAACCCGTCTTTAGAACGGGAATCACTCAGTGAGTACATTGTCCAAAGTATAGGCCCAAATCGTTGATTTAGTGCATGGCAAAGGGCTTTTCCGCCAGCGAGCCAATTTCTAAATTTATAGCCTGGTATGTTGTAACGCTGTTTTGGACCGGTGTATTGGCTAACGAGGGATATGTTGCCCAGACATGATTGGGCAGGAACTTCTTTACGGACGTCTCCAAGACGCTCATTTGTCTCAGGATCAGAGGCCGAGAGCTGGAGTACATAGTTATCACCTTTGCGGCTGGCAATAATGCTTAGGCGGATGTGACCGTTTTCGTTAACACGACTGAGTTTCTCGCGTGCGCCGGCTAATACTAACTCGTCTCGAACGACTCCGGCAATGATCCCAGATCTCGCAAACATATTCGAGCGATACTCATTTAGATCACTTTTGACGCCTAGCTTAAACCCGGCACCGCCATCCTGCTTGATCATCGCTGATCTTGATAACTCTACACTCATCGCGAAAGACTGCGTAATGTCAGTCACTTGGCGAGTTACTGAGTGGAGGCTACGGTGCTCGGCAGTCGTTTGACATTGTGCCCATCCGTCATTGACCCGCCAATCCTCCATTGGATTTGACCAAAATTCACCACCGATCCAAACTCGGTCATTAGTTAACCCCCACCGCTCAATTTGTTCGAGTTCGATGATGTTATTGGAACGAGCAGCCTCTGTTTGCTCTGCAGTAAAGCCTGCCAATGTCCCTATAGCGAGTGATTTGATAGTGTTTCGGCGTGTAAATTCCATGGCGTTATTGTCGGGAAAATGATTAATTGGGGAAGAAGTAGTTCGTTCGCGGCGTTACGGCACGCCGAGGTGTAATGAGATCGGTTAAGTGTTTGCGGTCAGAAGGTCTTTTCCGAGGATCGTTGGGCACCAATATTGTTCGATGTGTTGAATAACCAACTCCAATCCCCGGGCGTGACTTACGTGGGGCGGATCTCGTGGATCATAAAGTGCGTCGGTCAGGTCGCGACACAGGACAACATTCTTTCCAAGATAACATTGCTGACGAATACCGAAAGGTCGGCCTAGAACACACATATTAGTGTGGACTCCCATGAGGACGATATTGTCTCGACCTTCTTGTTCAAGGAAATTGTAGATTTCCTGCCCGTTATCGCTAACGCCGTCATAGCCAATAATTCGAATTTTTGAATTCTGATGTCGATCATGATCTTTGCGTGCTTTCGGAGTCGGATCATCACAGCCAGTAACGGCGCCTTCAGCCCGTCGAATATCGTCTACAATGGGCCATTTCCCCTCTTTGTCGGGATTATGATAACACCACCCTTGAATGGGAGCCGGGGGTGTTTTTTGCGGGGCATCAATCATTCTTCGCCTATACGGAGTACCTTCATAGTGCATCATGCCACCACTCGGTGCATGGATGATCGCCGCACCATGATCCCTGGCCCATGAAATAACCTTGTTCATTCGTGATGCCATGCGATCTGCTCTATATTGTGCGATCTTGCATGGATGCTCTGCCCACATGTCACAAACGATGATAGCTGTTTCGCTTGCCAACCAGGTCGCAGTACGCTCTTTTACGATTAAACGATTGCCGCGGATCTGCCGACTGCGTTGGGCGAGTTTAAATTGATCACGGACCTTGGGGATTGTCGGTTGACTGTACGCAATCTTCGTGAGATTTGTGGCGAATAGGCCAGCGACCGTTGATGATAAGAAATTTCGACGCGGATTCATTTAGTGAGCCTCATTGGTCTAGTTGAGTGTTCAGTGCAACTTAGTTTAGCGGAAGAACAGACCGTTGCGGCGGTAACCGTTTAACAAAAGTGGATGTCTTTGGAATCACGATATGCGCCGATTCCCCAGGTTCCGCTGTAGAATGAGCGACAGGTAATTGTGCCACTTAAAACCTCGCCCGCCGTGCCGGAAATATTTCGGAGTCCGTAATAGCCGCGATCTACCTTTTGATTGTCTACCTTACCAGCAACGAGGACGAAGGGCCCGTCCTTGTGTAGTTCGATGGTGTAATTTATATAACACTGGCTGCCCCTAAATTCTGCTTCAGAAAAACGGAAGGACACATAGGCATCGGATAATTCTCCACGCATTCTAACGGTCATGGTGTTGGCGGAAGTGTAATGTGTCTGCGATGAAGCGTAACTAGATCCGGCTTTAGCGTTCGTGTTTTCACGGATTGCACGCATCAGGAGCAGAAATAGCAGCAATACGCCAAGTGGAACTCCAAGTGAAGTCGGAGCGTTCAGGTCGATTGCGAAAAAATGAAATATTGGCATGACGGACTGGGAAGAGGCGTGCTAATGGAAGGGTAAAACAAACAAGTGAAATCCTATACCGTTTCCGAATGGATGGCTAATAACAACTCAAGAGCCATATGGTTGTTTACTAACCAAATCGGAGAATATGCCGACGCGAGAAATACATATTTAGCCTAAAACTGATTGAATGACTTCGCCATGCACATCGGTTAAGCGAAAATCCCTTCCTGCGAACCTATAGGTTAGTCGTTTATGATCCAAACCAAGTAGGTGCAGAATTGTGGCGTGTAGGTCATGTACCGAAGTTGGATTTTCAATAGCACGAAAACCAAGATCATCTGTGGCGCCGTGGACGGTACCGCCTCGGACACCTCCACCTGCAAGCCAAACACTAAAACCGTAATGATTGTGATCGCGACCATTTAAAGCTGGGAGTTCTGCTACTGGTGTACGGCCGAATTCGCCACCCCATAATATGAGGGTTTCATCAAAAAGTCCGCGTTGCTTAAGGTCGCTTATAAAGGCAGCGATCGGGCCATCCCACTGTCCCGCGAGTTTTCGGTGCTCGGCTTCTAAGCCACTGTGATTATCCCAAGGTTGCCCGGCGCCACTCCAGGCTTGTATGAAACGAACCCCTCGTTCGATTAATCGCCTAGTCAACAACAACTGACGACCAATCGTAGTATCGCCATACATTTCTAACGTGCCTTTGGTTTCCCTTGACAGGTCAAAGGCCTCTGCTGCTTCAGTTTGCATTCGAAACGCCATTTCAAATGAGCGGATTCGAGACTCCAATTCCGGAGCGTTGGAATGCTTTTGTTGATGATGTCGATTTAGCTGGCGGAACAATTGAAGCTGTCTTGCTTGTTGTGTTGTTCCAGTCGCCTTACTCTTGATGTTCTCGATTAGTTTGTCGATGTCGGAATGTTGGGTATTCAAATAGGTGCCCTGATAGGCACCTGGTAGGAACGAACTACGCCAGTTTCTCGTGGAAACGATTGGGTAGCCTCCGGGACACATCGCAATGAATCCGGGAAGATTTCTATTTTCACTTCCGAGACCGTAGGTGATCCAGGAACCCATACTTGGACGGGGTAATTGCGTATCTCCGCAATTCATCAGCATGAGAGACGGTTCATGATTAGGAACCTCAGCGTACATTGAACGAATCACCGCAATGTCATCGATATGTTGTGCAGTCTGAGTGAATAGTTCACTAACGGCGATTCCGCTTTCACCATGCCGGCGAAATTGAAACGGGCTTTGCATTGGGGCGCCCGTGCGGCGTTCAGTGCGAAGAGAGAGGCTGCCGATGTCCTTGCCATGCCATTTGGCTAGTTCCGGTTTAGGATCGAATGTATCAACCTGACTTGGACCACCATTCATGAAAAGGTGAACGACGTGCTTTGCGCGGGCCTGGAAGTGAGGACGCTGTTTAGCTTGACCTGCGGCGTCTTCTTCCATCAATGAGACCAAGCCTAACGCAGGGAGACCCAGACCAACCTTTTTCAGTAGTGTTCTTCGGTCTAGGGACATGGGATCTGGATTTGAATGCATGGCTAAGTTTAATTCACATAGACGAATTCGTTGGACATTAATAGCACTTGTATCAGATCGGACAGGGGATCGTGTCCTTCTGATTTAGCAAGGAATTCCAATGCGGTTTCTAACTCGAATTGTTCTGGCGTTCGAGAGTAGAATAAAGAATAGAGGTATGAGACTTGTTGCTGACCTTTTTCGAATCCATGTTTATCCAGTCTGGAACGAACGCGGGTAACGACTTGCCGCAGGAAGTCATTGTTCAGGAACCACAGTGCTTGTTGTGGTATGGTCGTTGAAGAACGGGAACCACTGCTCGTATTCGGACTTGGATAATCGAATGTTCTTAGGAGCGTCGGAATGTCCAGTCGATTGATATATCCAAACACAGTCCTGCGTGGCAACCAGGCGTTGTTCAAATCAAAACTTTGACCATGCGTCTCGAGATTCATTTCTCCTGTGACTTGCAATAAGGCATCACGCGTTTGTTCCCACGTGAGTCGCTTCCGGTTAGAACGCCATAATAGAAGGTTGGTCGGATCGCTGTCTGGTATGTGTTCTGATGCTGAGGATTGTTGGTAAGCCTGAGACAAAAGCATTTGTCGAATCAGGGTTTTTACCGACCAACCTGATTCGATGAATTGATTGGCTAAATAGTCCAGAAGCATAGGGTGCGATGGTTTTGTACCTCGCAGGCCAAAGTCGCTGGTGGTGGCGACAATCCCCAGCCCAAATATTTTCGCCCAAAGTCGGTTGACCAGTACCCTTGCGGTTAGCGGATTCGTGTCACTGGCGATGCGTTGAGCCAATTCGAGTCGTCCGCTGCCATGCTCGAAAGGCCGGTCATCAGGCGACAGTATTGTCAGAAATTTCCGCTGGACGTAATTGCCGCGATTGTTAGGATTCCCGCGTATGAAGACGTATGGTTCAGTGGCGGTTTTATTGTCATGTAAAACCAAGGCTCGAGGAGGTGCTGCGGGATCGTTTCGGATGAAACCCTCCACATCTTCTAACAGCTTCTTGAACTCGGCCTGCGTAGCACGATCAGGAAACAAGTCAAGAAAATCAAAGCCTATGTTTACTGGGATGTCAGGGGGGGCGGCTTCACCATAGAGGGAAAATCCGAGTTGGAGGATGTCAGGATCATCACACAAGGGCCCCTCTTGATTTAATATGGCCTTTACCTCCAATAACGCGTTTTGATAACGCTGCGCCAAATCTTCCATATTTTTGGGAGGTGTGTTTAAAACCCGCGGAACCAGAAAACTGTTAAGTTCGGATTTGATCGCACTGAGACTCTTAAACGTACCTAATTGTTCAGTAGCAAATTGGTCTTGGTCTATGTTGGAATATTGATTCCAGATATACCATGGAGACGTCGGTGCATCGGGCTGTTCCTTTAGGTGATTGATCCACCGGCGTATCATGCGGGGATTCAACGCGCCCTTATCGGTGAGCAACATAAAATCGTCAGAATTCGGATTGTTTCTCTCTCTATAGGCTGCCAGAAGATATTCTGAGATTCTTGTACGCCCGTCTTCACGCAGGTTGGTGATCGTTGTCTCAAGAAAGGTTTCCAGAGTTTGTTGCTTTACCCGCAGTGCAGAAGAGAAGTTCTGATATTCAGGAGTGTCAGGTGGAGTGGCGTAGAGAGGTGGTACGATGGGGTCATGACTACTGTTTAGTACCCCATAAAGACTGTAGTAATCGGCAGTGGGAATAGGGTCAAATTTGTGATCATGGCAACGAGCACATGTGACGGTTAATCCCATCAAACCACGTGTGATTACATCGATACGATCGTCGATCATGTCGTATTTATTGTTCACGAAATAATCACCAAGCGTAACAAAACCCATCGCGCGGAGGGGCCGTTGATCATCTGCGAGCTCGAGTTGATCAGCTGCTAATTGTTCGAGAATCATTCGTTTGAAAGAACGGTCTTCGTTGAATGATTCAATTAGGTAGTCTCGGTAAGTGTAGGCCCATTGGAACTCTCTATTCAGGTAGAAAATATAACCTTTGTTGTCGGCATACCGTGCAATGTCCATCCACATTCGCGCCCAGTGGACCCCGAATTGTGGACTGGCTAATAAGGAATCAACCATTTTTTCATAGGCTGACGGAGAATCATCATTCAAAAATGTTGCGGCTTGTTCAGGAGTCGGCGGTAATCCAATGGTGTCCTGATAAGCCCGACGCATTAATGTAATACGATCAGCCGGCGGGTTCATTGTGAGTTCGGCATCCATAAGGCGTCGAATTATGAAACGGTCGATTGGTTGAACCGAATCAGGTAATCCTGTAATTGTTGGTGGAGCGGGGCTAGGAATGGGTTGGAAGGCCCAGTGTTTGGTAGGATCAAGTTCGGCGGGAAGTGTAAATGTTTTGGACCACGCGGCTCCGTGGGTAATCCAGCGTTCGAGAGCGCGGATTTGGTTGGGGGTTAGCTTTTTCTCCGGCGGCATTTTAAGCCCGTTTGCATGGCGGACTGCCTCCAAAATGACGCTGTTTTTCGGGTCGTCAGTATTATAAGCGGGCCCACGAACGCCTCCGCGAAGCATTGCCTCGCGGCTATCTAACCGTAATTCTCCCTCTTGGCGTTGAGGGCCATGGCAGGCGATGCAATTATCGATAAGAAGTGGTCTTATCGATTTCTCGAAGTGCTCTAATTGCGCACCAGCAAAATCTTGTCCAAAGGCAGTTAGCACAGTGAACTGTAGGGCAAGTAAAACGCATGAACATTGTTTTGCAAGAGACATCCTCGTATTTTAGAACAATTGGGTGACTTGCGTACAATCTGGGCAAACAAAAGTTCCGAGGTTGCGGGGATTGGTGGATGCATTTTCTGATTGACCGCGTATTAGATTTCTAGTCTTAATAGTCGTCGGTCTGTACGTCGTGTTTGTCCTGGTAACGGAATTCCATCGTGATTTATCTGTGGAATCGCTTAGCCTGATAGACGAGTTCTTAGTGTGTTGCTCGACGCTCGTTATCGGGTTCGACTCCCTGTGGAAGAGCGTAATCCAATGGCGTTTTAAGATGCCAGGCTTNGGNTAGACGGTAGGGATGTTAGCGAATGTCTTGTGGATACNAATNGCCAATAGACCTGGCAGANGCATTGAGGTGNTAAGAANATCCTATGTCTAAGTAAGCAGCCTTTNCCTGTTCGTAATTTGCAGTANGGCGGATTTTGATTCTCTAGTTCAAGCGACGCGAGTATGTTGCCAAGGAATTGTGTTTGACCGATTTCATGGTGGGTTTTTGTGGTCAGCGGTTAGAAGGTCCAGTCTCCAGGCTTGGACAATGTTATCAGAGGCGACTGAGTAGAGCCTGCTTCCATCTGCGGTGACTCGTACGGCGTAAATACTACCGTGGTGACCGTTCAGCGTAAGTGCGATTTCTCCCGTAGTTGGTTCCCAGATGAAGATGTTGCGGTCAAAACCAGCAGTCACCAGATGTCGACCAGTGGCACTGTATCTCACAGTATTCACATTTTTTACATGTCGTTGGAATAATGTCTCTGTTTTCTCAGTTTCTAGATTCCAAACACGAACGGAGTTGTCCCAGCTTCCTGAAGCAAGCCTAGAGGTCACAGTGCAAAAATCCAGCGCTGCCACCCTCTTGGTGTGTCCGATCAAGGTCTTAAGGGGATTTGCCAATGATCGCTCGGTGCGAGTGGTGATTGAATTAGCCGGGATGACATTGATTTCGCCATTTTGGAATCCAATAGCGATCGTCCCATTGCGTTGATCGACGGCTAGTGAAGTGATGGCACGCCGCCGTTGATGAATTAGGGAAGTTTGGGAACCATGCATGGAGAATTGAAAGAGCTTCCCGTTGGTGCCGCCATAATAAACGGTATTTCCGTCCGGGGAAAAACATATGGAATTGACGACGTCGGCACCATGATCGATGGATTTTAGAATGTCGCCAGAAGTTGCGGAAAAGACATGGAGTTGACGGTCCCATCCACCCGCGGCGATTAGGGTCCCATCGGGTGAGAACGAAGCGGTCCTTAGAATGTCTGAAAATCCTTTGAGCGATAGCTGGATTTGGTTGCGACTCGGATCCCAGATTATGAGGTTACCGCTGGTGTCGGCGGTGGCAAGGCGATCGGTCGTTGGGCAATACGCAATAGTTTGTAAATCGCCATGTCCTTGAATGAACGAAACTCGTCGCGGGATAGCTGCAATGCGGCGTGCCTCCTCTAACGCAGCTTGGTCCTTCAGAATCGTCTGCAATCCGTCATTGGCTACATTCAATTGAGAGGCAAGTATTTGCCGCTCGGCTTCCAATTGTTCAATTTCAAGCTCAAGTGTCTGATTGACTTGATTGAGACTTGAGGATTTCGACTTCAATGTTGTGAGACGAGTCGTAATGCGTGACCGTTCACTCTCGATATTGCGAATGTGAGTAAGTTGACGGTTTACGGAGCGAATTGCATTTATTTCGGCATCTTGGCTATCAATCGGTAGGGAAGATGGAATTGTTCGTGATGTGGATAAATCAGTGGTTGAACTTGCAGGCAGCAATTCATCATGTGTAGGTCTGTAAACATCGTTATCGATTGGCGTGTTGTGAATTAGTAGGTTAGGAATGTCTGGGGGAGTTGCCGGAATCAGGTCTAATTCAGTGGGGGCGGAGTTTGTCGTAGTTAGACTTTCAGTCCACGGGGGGATATGTGGAATGATGTAAAGGAGTATGGCGGCCGCCAGTATCACAGTCGCGGTCCAGACATAACGAGTTGACCTCGTTTTGTGGGTGCTATGGGCGATTAAGGATTTAGGACTTACAGGAGAGTCGGAAGGCTCTGCCAGGGCATCGGTTAGACGCTCTCCACGGTCTAGAGAACTAGTAATCCGTTCTATACCGGATTCGGTGATTTGTTTCTCAATTGGATTCGACATAACTAACAGGCCCCACCCCGAGTAAAAGCGAACTATTGTGTTATATCGAAATCCAAGAAAAAAGACAAAGAAGTATTATCTTTTGAAGGATTCGTTAACTGTTGAGCTCCTAGTAGGCCAGATAATATCGGGGTGATATTACGAGGGGACGAATTTTGAGACGCGGTAGAATCTGTCCGCATTGACGATTTTGGCTAGAATTAACTACCATGCTCACACCGATGGCGGGCGGCTAGTTTAATTGAACGGATGTTCCTCGTTGATAAATCACTCACGACGCGAAATTCTACAAAGCAGTATAGCGGCAGCTGGTCTGACCGTTCCCACGATGCTCGCACTTCAGGCGTCAGACGCTCGTCCGATGGCCGCCAAACGCTGTATCGTTATCTATTGCTGGGGTGGGATTAGTCATTACGAGTCGTGGGATCCTAAGCCAGATTCGCTTTCAGAGATTAGGGGCGAGTTCTCGACCATCGAAACGAATGTGCCCGGTATACGGTTTTCGGAACACTTGCCGAAAATGGCGAGACACGCGAATAAGATGGCGATTGTCCGGAGTCTGTTTCACAAGCAGGGTGGACATCAGCAGGGCATGTATCACAGTATTACAGGTCATGCCCCTCCTCCCGGCGTTAAGGCATTAAAGCGTACCAATTCACCATCCCTAGCAGCGTTGGTTGGCAGGTTTCAGGATCCAAATTCGGGCACGCCTAATGCAATTCGGGTGCCGTATAATATGTACGATAATGGGACGCTGATGGCTGGCGAGTATGGCGGTTGGCTGGGCTCGGAATACGATCCAATTTTAATGAAGACACCTTCCGGCAAAGCCTTTCGTGGTGTATCACGCTATACAAGCAGGGAATTGGATCTGCAGCTAAATCTCGATCGAGATAGAATCATCAATCGCCAACAATTACAGGAGCTGCTTGAGCGTAAGGTCGGTGACTCCACCGAGTATGATCGGCTTGACCGATTTCGACAGATGGCAGCTGATATGTTGCTCGGTTCAGATGTCCGAGAAGCATATGATCTCGAGAATGAAGATCCGCGAATAAGGGCAATGTATGGAGATCACATTGGTGGGCAAAGTATGTTGCTCGCACGAAGGCTCACTGAAGCCGGTGTTCCGGTGGTTCAAGTCTGTGCGGGCGCCGGCGACCTAGCAGGTGGAAGTGGGGAAAACTGGGATACCCATCGTGATAATTTCAAAAAGCTTAAGAACCAACTCTTGCCAGTTTTTGATCGAAGCGTGTCCGCTCTATTTACTGACCTGGAAATGCGAGGCTTGTTGGAAGAGACGCTAGTCGTATTTCTAACGGATTTCGGTCGGACACCGAAAATTAACAACAATGCCGGAAGAGACCATTATCCGGCGGTTTATTCCATGGCTTTGGCCGGCGGAGGTATTAAGGGTGGGCAAGTCTATGGAAGTAGTGATGCCAACGGCACGAAGCCAAAGGATAACCCCTGCACTCCAGGTGACTTTCATGCAACAGCCTTAACTGCCATGGGCATTAATCCTAGTGTTGAACTCACGGATCAATTTGATCGCCCATTTCAAATCTGTAATGGCTCGCCTCTCCCACTCTTCTAAGATTCAAGGTTTATGATGAAGTTCGGAATGGCGCTAATGCTCCTGCTAACGAGCGGTCTTTTTGCGGCTGAGGAACCGGAGAATTTAGCAGTTATTCGTCAGGCAGGTGGACGAGTTAGAACTGTGGCTGGCGGTATCGAAGTATCATTTCATCTAGGAGATCGGCAGGTAAGTGCGGATGCCCTATCGCTTGTGGCAGACCTTCCGAATGTCGTGACGTTGAATCTAAAACGGACGAATATCAATAACAATGATTTGCGACACATTTCGCAGATGCATTCGCTAAAGAAGTTGCACTTAGAATTGACAAAAATCGACGACCGCGCGATCCGGTATCTTAGCGGATTGAAGAAATTACAGTATCTCAATTTGTTTGGTACGTCGGTGTCTGACGTAGGACTGAAAGAACTCCATTCAAATCGAGGCTTGACACACCTTTATGTTTGGCAATCAAAGATCACTTCGGAAGGAATCAGGGAAATTCAATTGCACCTTCCTGAACTGAAAGTGGTTGCCGGAGTTGATCTTGATACAATTCAGGTCCCAGATCCGAATGTGCCGGAAAAAAAGCCGACTTCGATGTTGAAGTTTGTAGCATCTTCTAACTTATCGGATGCTCCTCAATCCAGAGGTGGTGAAAACATCGAGGTGATCTTTGCGAACAAAACAGAAAAAACGGTAAAAATCGTGTGGATTGGCTACGACGGTAAACCAAAGGTTTATGGACAGATTGCCGCAGGCGCAAGTCGCACACAGAATTCTTATGAAAATAATACCTGGCTGATTACCACGCTCGACGATAAACCGCTAGGATATTTTGTTTGTGGACCCGTTAGGGCACTCGCTGTGATTTCTGATTAGGGCATTGGAGGATCAGAGTGAAGCGTTTGTCAAAAGTGCTTTTTTGCATAGGAACGGGTTTCACCCTTGCGGCCATTGCCTACGTTCTTTCCGGAGAACTAGATCGGTTATCTAATGATGGTGAGGCTAATAGTGAAGTTGCACTCTTAGCAATTACTTTCTATTGGATTCTTGGGTCATTCGTCTGTTGGGCACTTGCAGTCTGGCCAGAAAAGTGGAAGCAACTCGCCTTGCTGGCGTTTTCGACTGGCCTTTGTACTGTGCTTTTGGAGGCTGGTTTAGCTTGGTTGAATCCATCCTTAGCTTTACGTGAATTTGAGTTTCTACGGTCCTCACGGCAACATCATGTTCTATTACCAGAGGCTGCTTACGATTTGGGCCGGTTTGAAGGTAAGCATATATCAGTGCAAACTAACTCTGATCGCTTACGAACTGAATATTCTAAGCGGTCGTTTCGTAAGTACGAAAATCGAGTGGTTTGTCTGGGAGACTCTTTTACGTTTGGTGCTTGGGTTGACGGTGAGGAATCCTATCCAGCTCAATTGGAGAACAAGCTTCGGCAATTGAGTCATGAAAATGTCGCAGTGCTCAACGCTGGAATGTTGAGCTATTCACCAGTTTTGCACCGGGAGTTGTTGTTTAATACGCTGATGCAGTACGAACCAACGGTTGTGACTTTGATGCTTGACTGTACCGACATAGGCGACGATTACCATTATTTGAAGGATTATGATCGATTTCGCGAGAATGGCCCTTTCGCCGGCGAGATTCTAAGTCGTCCTACTCCTCATTTTGGAGCACTCTGGCGACTTGCGAAACCCGTCCATCCTATCCTGTTGGCGCCAATTGAGTTACTACAGCGACTGAATGGCAATCACGTCCCACACGATCCGCTGGATTATTATCATTTTGAGATACCGGTGGATGGCGCGATTGAGACGGATAGATTCTTCATTTATCGCCATCCCTTGACGAAAACCAGACCATTCTTCGATAAGACTTATTCCGTCATTAGTGAGATCGCTGAAATGTGTAAGGTAAATGGGGTACCATTTGTGCTGTTTATTGCGCCCAGATACCATCACTGGAGTGCGATGGAGTCACCTGAAAACTGGGAACGCTCTGTCTACGGAGAAACGCTCGAACACCAAAATGCTATTTTCGATTTCTTTGATGAGATGGCGAAGGAATCTGAGTTCGAGATTATAAACCTATTGCCAGCATTTCAAAAGACAGAGGAGTTTCCACTGGTTTTTCGAACCGATCCACATTGGAATTCAGCTGGAAATCGTTTCGTGGCAGGGCAAGTTGCCTCGGTATTGCTAAAGAGAGAGCTTGTTAACGGTATAGAGGCAAAGTAGTCAAATGCCAATCGCCGGAATACCGAAGCCAAGGTAACCGGGGTCGGAAAGCTCTGTATAAAATCGCAGGAAATAGGATAACGAATCTTTGGGGCCAGTTAGTAGGTGCGCTCACTTGAGAGCTGTGATACCGGCGAGTCCGTAAGCATTGTAATAAAACCATGCCTTTTGTGTGTGAAGATAGCGGATCCTGTAGCGGTCATAAAGATCCATGCATATCAAGTTGTCAGGGTGCCATTTGCGAGCACACACGCGACGAAGGCGAGTACTGATGAGGGCAAAAGCAAACACATCGCAAAGCCGTCGAACTCGAGAATACCGACAACATGGATTAGTTATGCCATGTAGGGCTGGACTCGTTTGCTGTACAGATCCTGCTTTTTGCTATTAAAATCATTGTTAACCTGTCAATCAGATCATTTCAGCGAGATTTGCGATGCAAGACCGACGACAATTTGTGCAAAGGACTTTGGCGAGGGCATCCTGTTCGTTGGCGCTTAGTGGTACTATGTGGCCGTCGCTCGCTAAAGCAGACGCTCCTACAGGAAGTGCTAAGATACGAGCGTGCATTATCGTGTTCTATTATGGTGGACCGAGCCATCTCGATATGTTCGACATGAAGCCGACTGCACCCGACAACATTCGAGGCGAATTTTCACCAATTTCAACATCTGTACCGGGAATTCAACTGAGTGAGCTCTTGCCGGAGCATGCGAAGATCATGCATAAGTTTGCGATCGTGCGGAGTATGACTCATCAGAACCGATTACATGATTCGGCATCTACCGAGACTCTCACCGGCCGACAGTCACCACAGGGGGATCGAGAGGAATTCTCGCCTATACGACAATTCTATCCAGCGTATGGTAGCGTCCTGTCGATGCTCGCCAACTCCAAGGCGACTGACGTACCGTATGCTGCACTTCCATGGGTGTTCAAGAATGTTATCCACGTTCCCTGTCAGGGGGGAGGATTTTTAGGTAACCGATATGATCCCATTCGCATTAGTGGTGATCCGTCAACAGTCACTTTCGATGCGGACGCGTTCAAAAGGCCCGATGATCTTCCGATATCACGCCTTAAGCGACGTAAGGTGTTGTTAGAAACCCTGATTGAGCGATCAGCCGACCCCGGATTAGGCAATACCTCTGGATTTAATAACCACCTGAAAAAGGCATTAGAGCTGATGCAGTCAGAACGACTGATTGATGCGTTAAGGATTGAAAAAGAACCTCAGGTAATTCGGGAAACATACGGACTCTATCCCGACAAACCCGCCAAAGGGGTTCGGGATATTCACGGGTATCAGCTTCGAGGTCAGAACCTGTTGCTCGCTCGTCGACTCGTTGAGGCGGGAGTCCCCTTCGTCAATGTTTATGATTTTCGTCAGCAGGGGCAAAACTGGGATTCACATAACAATAATTTCAGCGAACATCGGGATCGGCTGGTACCTCCTATGGATCGTTCATTCACCGCTCTTGTAAATGATTTAGAGGAACGTGGAATGCTTGAGTCAACTCTCGTGATCGGTATGGGGGAATTTGGTCGGACACCGAAGATTAATGCGACGGCCGGACGGGATCATTGGCCGGACTGCTACAGTATTACGTTGGCTGGAGGTGGAGTCCGCGGAGGATACATTCACGGTGCGAGTGACTCAATAGGCGCTTATCCCATCGATCAACCCGTCACCCCTGGAGATTTAGCTGCGACGATCTATTGGCGGTTTGGAATTGACCCAAATGCTGAGATGTTAGATGAAACGGGGAGGCCACATCGCCTAGCTGAAGGTAAGCCGATCCGCGAGTTGTTTGTTAGTTAGGTGTTGCGGAGTTCTATAGTAACTCACGTACTGGGCTGCCGTCGGGAAGCATTTTTACGGGGCGTCCCTGGCTGAAGACTTCAGCTGAGGGGTCGAGTCCTAATGCCTGATAGATAGTTGCTACAAAGTCGGGAACTGAAACTGGACGATCTGCGGGACTGTAAGAGTATTTGTCACTAGTGCCAACAACCATTCCCGTTTTAACGCCACCGCCGCCCAAGGTGAGAGAGAAACAACGGCCCCAATGATCGCGTCCCGGCCCACGCTTATTGTCATTGATTCGTGGAGTTCTGCCAAATTCACCTGCGGTTATGACTAACGTGGTTTCCAAAAGGCCACGTGCCTCCAGGTCTTCCAACAATGCAGAATAACTTTGATCATAGATGGGCAATTGTATATCTAGGTGCGGAAAGATTCCCCAGTGGTGATCCCAGGCATAGATGCCGGTGTCAACGTAACCCTGAATCGTCACGAATCGGACCCCTGCTTCGATCAACCGTCGGGCCATGAGCATACCCTGCCCTACACGGTTCCTACCGTAACGATTACGAAGACGATCACTTTCCAAACTGAGATCGAATGCCTCTTTCGCCTTTCTACTAGTAGATAAACTGAGTGCGCGTTCAGTAAATTGGTCGTGCTCTTTGGCAAAGATAAGTTGCTCTTCCTGCCTGGCCTGAAAGAGGTCGAGCGATTTTAGTAGTGCTTTACGATCCCCTAATCTTTTGACGTTGATATCGTCAGCAGTGTCGAATTCCCTGACGTTGAAATCCGGCGAGTTGGGATCCTGTCGGATCACAAAAGGATCGTAGGCGCGCCCCAAAACACCCGCGAACCCAGGCGCTGAATATTGTGGATGTTTCATGTCGCCGAAGTGGACAAAGGGGGGGACTGGAGCTGACTGCGGTTGCTGTTGGGATAGAACGGCGCCGATTCCCGGCCCTTGAAGATTCTTGTCGACCGGAGTGCCGCACATGATGTGGACATCTCCTTCCCCATGCTTTGAAGTAAAGGAATGCATCGAGCGAATAAGAGAGAACTTATCTGTGTGTTGCGCCAATAAGGGTAATTGATCACTGAGTTGAAAACCAGGGATTGCAGTGCTCGACTGGAAATAAGGTCCTCTGATTTCACTTGGGGCCTGCGGTTTCATGTCGTACATGTCAAGCTGACTTGCGCCACCTTGCAGAAACATGAAGATCACATTGATTTGTTTTTTGTCGGGCGATTCGGCTTCGGCGCGTAATACCTGTTCGATAGAAAGACCAATTGGTGAGATTGCACCTAGAGCTAAACCTCCGGCTTGAAAAAATCGTCGACGTGTTGGTATAGCAGGTATTGTCATATCTCTAGTCTAGCTTAGATAAACTGTAAACGTTATTTTACGCTAAGATAGGTTTTCAAGTGGAGGGCTATTTGGCTCGTTTTTGGTGCACCGATGTTAATCGTAGATCCTGACACTTTCCGCAGATTGAAGGACGGTAATTATGAATTTAAGTAGTCTCGTATTCTCTCTGATGTTTTCTACGGTTGTATGCTCCATTGCGAGCGCGCAAACCAAAGCATTGGAAATATTTAAGTCTTGGGACAAAAACGGCGATGGTGTCTTGGTGATTTCGGAGGTTCCGGCGGAATTACGAAAACTATTTCCCAGAAACGACCGGAATGGGGATGGGAAGATATCGGTTAGAGAGCACATTGTTGCCATGGGCAAACCTGCTCCTGTTGTACGCCCAGAGACAAGAGTTGATGAATTCCGGATTCGCCAAGTGTGGCCACAGGAATCTGGAGGCTGGGCTCGGCGCGTACTTGTTAGAACACCGGTAGGGACTTCTGGAAAATTGCCCGTTGTAATTTTTCTGCACGGAAATGGCGGACAAGTAGAAAATGCAATTAATCAGTTTAGGCAATTGGGCAATGTGCTATTTGTTTGTCCCCAAGGATATCGGCGTAGTTGGAATGTGTTTGGAGAAGCAAGCGAAGCTCCGGATGTTAAGTTCATCGAGGAAATCATTACTTACCTAAAAACCAGGAACCGTAATGCTGATGTGGATAATATCACGCTCATCGGCTCATCGAATGGGAGTGGTTTGATTCATCGGCTTTTGATTGAAATGGATCGGAAGCCATTTCATAAAGCCGTTTGTTTAGTCGCAAGTATGATAGAGAAGCAATACCATAGTGGAAAGTTCTGGGTTTCGAGCGAGGACGGAAAAAACCTGTACGATCTAGAGAAGAGGCCGACAAGGGGGCCCACTGTCCTTTATTTCCACGGTACCGACGACAGGGTCGTACCGTATCGAGGCGGTAATCGAGGAAACGTACCACATGTTTCTGCTCAGGATACTGCCTTTGCATTTGCAAGGGCTTTTGGCCATGACGGCATCCAATTGTCTGACGCTGATGGCAAACCTGTTGGCTCGGGGGTCCTCGAATATGCCTATCCGAAAGCAAAGTATACACATTACAAATTAGTGGGCGAAGGCCACGGGATTGGACGTACTCGTGAATTCGTTGACTCGGCTATCAGAAAGCTAATCTTCGAGTAACGGCTACTAGGTGTTTGTTGTCCATTGAGTTAGCGGATCTGATATCCAAGAGACTCCGCCGTTACAAGAGTCATGATTAATTTGTCCTTTGTCGACTCGACAACGACATTGATATGTAGCTCGAGTCTCGATGCGTAGCTTATGCGATAATGTCGTGAACGACATGTCCATGTACGTCGGTTAGACGCCTTTGTAAACCGTTGTGATAATAGGTTAAGCGCGTATGGTCGAGTCCTAAGAGATGGAGCATAGTGGCATGGACATCGTGGATCGATAGCGGATTGACTTCAGCCTTATACCCAAAGGGATCTGTAGCACCGTATGAAAACCCACCCTTGACTCCTCCTCCGGCCATCCAAACTGTATAGCCTTCTGGATTGTGATCTCTTCCATTATTGCCAACCTGAAACATGGGCATCCGTCCGAATTCGGTGCAGCATACGATCAGTGTGTCTTTCAAAAGGTCGCGTTGCTTCAGATCTTTGATGAGACCCGCGACTGGTTGATCAAGTATTTCCGCATGGCCAGGTACCAAGTCGGGCATGCTGTTGTGAGTATCCCAATTAATCTTTCCGCCGGAAGCGTACGCGCCGTTAAATAATTGAACGAAGCGGACCCCCTTTTCGACTAAACGTCTTGCCAGTATGCAGTTCTTCGCAAAATCCGATTTAGTTTGATTTTTCGAATCGGCTCCGTAGAGCTTGTGGATGTGCTCAGGTTCACCATCAACGTTAGTAGCCTCCGGAACAGACAGCTGCATCTTGGCGGCCAATTCATAACTTGCGATTCTTGCCGAGAGGTCCGTGTCGGTCGTATAGTGTTTTTTATGCTCCTGATTTAGGGCGTTCAGTACAGCCAATGCTCGATTTCCATCAGCGGGTTGGTTTCCAGCGGGCGTTAAATGTGAAATGGGACGGGTCGTACTGAAAGCGGTACCCTGAAATGCGGCGGGAAGAAATCCGTTTGTCCAGTTGTTTGGGCCTGATTGGGGAGTGCCGCGAGGGTCTTCGATTGCCACAAACGCAGGGAGTGATTGATTTTCAGTACCTAACCCATATGTAACCCAGGCACCCATTCCAGGATAGCCTTCTCGGTTAAATCCTGTGGACATCAGGTTTTCTGCCGGACCGTGAGTACTCGATTTTGTATGGACAGAATGTAGGAAGCAAATGTCGTCCGCGCATGAGCCAATGTGAGGCACGAGGCTCGATAGCATCTTGCCGGAATTTCCATAGCGGTTAAATTCCCATAACGGTTTTTGCAAGGCACCGTTCTCACCCTGAAAGGAAATCAGCCTTTCGTTTCCGGGCAGCGGCTTCCCATCGTACTTGATCAATTCCGGTTTATACTCCCAAAAGTCAACATGACTAACAGCGCCGGCACAAAAAATAACGATTACGTTTTTAGCAGACGATGCGAAGTGTGGCGGCCGTTTTTTAAATGGTGCGGTTGGATCAAACGAAACGCTGCCATCTGCAAGAAGCTCCTCCGAATCCAAAATCGATGCTAACGCTACGGCCGCAAGGCCAAATCTTGATTGGTCTAGAAAGCCGCGACGGTTTAATAGGTGGTTATGCATTCTTTAATTGATAAATACGAATTCATTAAGGTTGAACAATACTCTACCAAGTGAAGCGAGTCCCTGACTTTTGACTAATGGAAGTACGGCTTCCAATTCGGGTTTGGAGGGCTTTCTGGCAAGTGTCCTGAGAAACAATAGATTGATTTGGTCAACCACATCGTTTGGATGCGTCGCCTGAGCCTCGTCGGCCATAAACTGGCCATGACGACTAACAAACTGGCTATTAAAGAGTGAAAGGGCTTGTATTGCTGATGTACTAACGGTTCTTTTAGGAGTCATTTGACTTGAGTCAGGGCAATCAAAAGCACCGAAGATTCCGACACTTTCCAAGCGGATCTTTTCGCCGTAAATCATTCGTCTCCAGCCTTCTTCGGTAAATTCAGCCAGTGGGACCTTCTTACTAAAAGGAGACGTCTCTTTTTCGAAAAATTGGAATGGCGGGCCGAATTGCTTAGGGTTCAATTTACCACTGGCTCGAAGAATCGAATCCCTAATGGCCTCACCTTCAAGGCGTTGCGGAGGGAATCGCCAAAGCAGGCGATTTGAACTGTCCAGTGCGTGAGCTGCGGTATTGCTTTCGCTCGACTGTTGAAACGTTGCGGAGTGTAGGATCAGGCGATGTAGTTCCTTAAGGGACCAGTCCTTCCGGATTAGATAGCTAGCCAGATAGTCTAATAATTCCGGATGGGTCGGAAGGCTTCCGTTGATTCCGAAATCAGAGGGTGTGTCGACGATACCCGTGCCGAATATGTGTTGCCAAATTCGATTCGTTATTACCCGTGCGGTGAGTGGATTATTGCTGGATGCAATTTGTTCAGCAAGAGAAAGCCGTCGTGCCTGTTCTGTGTTTGTAATGTCTGTTTGCTCGGCTTCAAATACTGAAAGGAAACCCGGCTCAATAACTTTTCCGGGTTTTTGTGGATCCCCACCGATCATTAAGTGAGTCACACGCGGAGCCTGAATCTTACCAACATAGATTTGAGGTCCAGCTTTCAGTCTGTCATAGGTTTGAGTTAGTTTCCGTAATTGTGAGGTATTGTCGACAATGGTAGCAATGGCCTCAGGTGTGAGACCTGATAGTTTCATCGCATCGGCTGAGCGAGTGTCGGTTAAATGTGGATAACGAGTTTTGGAGTTAATGATAGTTCTCCATTGCTCGTTGTTCGTTTTAACCTGTATTTCGTAATCTACAGGCACCGCCCGACCACGAGGTTTGATTGTGATCCGATCGATTGAATATGGTTTGTCTAGATGTATCTGGATCCAAACATCGGTTGTCGTGGCAGCTTTAAAATACAGTAGTAATTGTCTCGAGCCATCAAGAAGCAAATCGGCCGACTTTCCTTGATTGCCCTTGGCCGTTTCACTCGAGGTCGCCGTAGCACCACGGTCACGATGTGCGACGTTGATACTGGGAGCATCGTTCGCGGTTTTGGCCCAGATTTCAATGTCATCCAGCTCTGGTGCGTTTCCATCATTGGTGGCGTTGATCTTGAATTGAATGGTATCGGTGAGGACTGATGGAAATTCTTCATCGTATTCACGCAGGTCGATCGGCTCGAACAGTTGGTGCCTGTCTCGCAGTTGGGCCGCTTCTTCCCGGAGGGAGGTGAGTTGTACCTCCAATGACTGGGCTTCGGTGAGCATGCGATCGTTTTCTTTTCCCTGTTGGCGGCGTGTGCCATAGGACATGCCGGCGAACGCGGCTTGAAAACGGTAGTAGTCCTCCTGAGTGATCGGATCGAATTTGTGATCGTGGCAACGCGCACATCCGATCGTGAGTCCCATAGTGACTGCGCTTACCGTTTTGATTATTTCGTCATGACCGTCCTGATATTGCATCGCTGTCAATCTGGGATCGGGGCTGGGGTTCGTATCGTGTGGTCCAGCGACAAGAAAGCCGGTTGCCGCGTCCTGCTTATAGAAATCCCCAGCTATCTGCTCCCGGATGAACTGATCATAGGGTTTGTCGTCATTAAACGCTTGGATCACATAATCGCGATATGGATAGATGTTGGTGATCCGTCTGTTTATCTCATAGCCGGTGGATTCCGCGTAGCGGACACAATCTAACCAGTGTTGGGCCCAGCGTTCCCCATAATGCGGACTAGCAAGCACGCGTTGAACAAGCCGAGAATAGGCATCGTCGTTTTGGTCGTCGACAAACTCACGCACTTCCTGAGGAGTCGGAGTCAGACCCAACATTACAAGATACAAGCGACGAATTAGTGTATTTCGATCGGTTTTACCCGAATGAGAGAGACCTGCTTTATGCAGTTTTGCATGAATAAAGGCATCCACAGCATTGGCGTCCGCATTAGACGAAGTCGTTGGTGGAAGAGGTGGTGAATGTATTGACTGGAAGGACCAATGCTCTGTGTTAGCATTGGTGATTATGTGGAAAGGTCCCTTAGCTCCATTGCGGATCCAGGCTTTGAGCGTTTCTATTTCTTTGTTTTCCAGACCAGTACCTTTGGGAGGCATTTTGACCAGCGGGTCATTACTGGTGACACGCGCAATTAGGTGACTTTGTTCGATATCGGCCGTTACGACGGCAACTGTCTCGGACTCCCCACCCCTCAAGAGGGTCTCAAATAGATCGATTCGGTAGCCGCTTTCCTGCTTTCCTGGTCCATGACAAACAATACAATGCTTAACCAATATTGGCTGGACATCACGCACGAAATCAACTGGTTCGGCACTCGCGAATTCCGCGGTGGAAGCCACGAAAAGAATTAGGATAAGTTGTGGAAATCGGAGTTGCATCGGGAAATGTACTTGGAAGAGTTGATGGTTGGGTAGTTGCATTCTACCAATACTAACCTGTGAATACATGAGTTACTTCAGTAGTGTACTGAACTCCACTACGTCGTGAGCAGGCCCGATCGAAAGAAGATGAGGATTCGTACTGGTCGAAATGTCGTTAACTGTAAATGGAATACGGATGAGAATTACATTAATGAATCCCTGCCGGATGCGATTAAAGAATCGAGTTTTATGGAATTATGGGATCGGTTAATAAGGCTACAGTAACTTGGAGTTTTGAAACGGACGTTATGTGTCAACGGAGCGCTTGCGAGACACTCAGGTACACGCTTTTGGCAACGGTAGAACGGCAGACTGCGATTAATCTAGACTCGGATGGACTTTCGATGGAAGCCGAAATATTTGTTGAATTCTGGACCGTGTTTTATCTAGGGACATTCTCTCTCACGAGAACGGTCCCTCTGTTTACAATGGTCTGGGCAGGAACGCCGTCGCCTTTGGATGCCCGTAGCAGCGATGCGGAATTCGAACAGCACTTTCGTAGATTCACTAAAGAAGTCGCGGATTTGAATACCCGTTGTTTTGGGCCATTCACCTGCGATCTTGAGTATTCTGAATGCTGATCAAAAGAAAAACGCCATCATTATCCGTGCACAGATAATGATGGCGATTGTGAAGTCAAGATCGTAAGTTAGCGACCTATTTCAGGCTGCTGGTTACGCTTTCTAAAATCTTCTTTACATCCAGTTCTTTGGCGGAAGCAACAGCGTGACTTGCATAGACCTTGTGGTTATTGCAAACCAAAATAGTAACTTCGGCTTCAGGGTTTAACTGGTAGTTGTCTGGCCCGTTTTCGTATTCATTTGGTAATACGAACGGTACGTTTTTGGCTTTGCTAGCTGTCGCCAGGGCTTTTACACCCTTGTTAGCTGCTCCTCGGCTATCACCGAGAACGTTTACGAACGCTCGTAGCTGCTTGGATTCATTCTTAGCGATTGCAGCGTCCAACTGATCAATCAGGTTTACAACCTTAGCGTCGTTAGAACGGGTGAAAACCATAACCTGTGGTCGCTTGCCGTTTTTACAACGGTAACAGAGATTTGCCTTGGTTTTAACACCATCGTCATCAGCACCGGCTACTTTGGTTACGTAGAATGCGCCAATGTCGGCACCGGCCTGTAAGCCACTTTTAACTTCGGCTGCAAAAATGCTTCCAGCCATTAGGACGACTGCTAAAGTCGTAGCGATAAAGCGTTTCATAGTTTTGCTCCTGAGAAGAATATTCTCACTTAATCATGATTAGGTTTTGTACGTTTGTAGTATAGAACTAGGTCTACAGACATTCAAGTTAATGACTCGTCAAAAATCTATTCGAGTGGTTTTTGGTATGATGTAACGGTGCAAGACATCATAAATGGCCTAAACCTGTACAATCGAAAGGCAAAGTATTCCATGAAAGTCGGTTTGAGTTTGTTGATTTGTATGAGTCTTACTGCGGCAGTGAATGGGCAGACTGTCGATGCCAGTATTGTCGGCGAACGCTCGCCGGTGGATGTTGCAGTTGCATCTAGGGCTGGATTATTGCTATCCGCGAATGAGACTGCAGGATCTGTCTCCCTAATTGATTGGGATAAAAAGAAAGTCATTGATGAATTGGTGGTGGGGTCTCATCCTGCAACTATCGTGCTTGCGAAAGATGAATCCTTTGCACTTGTGAGTTGCACATATTCTGGCGAGGTGGTCAAACTGGCATTTTCGGATGGAACCTTGCGGGAAATTGGGCGGCTGAGAGTTGGTTTTGAACCTGTCGGACTTGCCCTAAATCGCAGCGGGGAAACTGCTTATGTTGGAAGGACGAGTAATGCCACCGTTGTCGAAATATCTGCGGAAACGATGGAGTCAAAAAGAGTCTTTGAAGTAGGCCATTGGCCACGTTATCTGGCAATCTCTCATGACGAAACTAGATTGGCCGTTGGGTTAAGTGGTGAAAGCCGTATCGCCGTGGTTGATTTGGATAGTGGTGAAAGGCTGTTTACCCAGTATATGACAGGTGCAATCAATATCGGTCACCTGCAAGCCTCGAAAGATGGTACGTATGTGTACTTTCCATGGATGGTTTATCGTGACAACCCGATTACACCGATGTTTATTCGCTTGGGATGGGTCCTTGCGAGTCGTATAGGTCGGACGCGATTGGACGGGCCCGCGTACCGAGAAGCAATTTCGCTGGACGTACCAGGCAAAGCGGTCGCCGATCCCCATGGAATCACAATGAGCTCGGATGAAGGCCGGATGGTAATTTCTGCGTCTGGAACCCACGAACTGCTGGTGTATCGTAAGCCGGACTTGCCATTCAGTGGTGCCGGGGGCCCTGGTGACTTGATCGATCGGCGTTTATTGGCCGATAACGATCTGTTCTATCGAATCCCATTAGGAGGACGTCCAATGGGAATTGATATGGCGAGTGATGATCGTTCTGTAGTGGTAGCCAATTACCTGAACGACTCTATTCAGACTGTTGATATAGAATCGCGAGAAATCACTTCGGAAATAAGGCTATCACAAAATCTGAAGGAAACTAGCGCACGCCGAGGTGCTGCCCTTTTCTATGACGGCACAAAGAGTCTTGACCAATGGTATAGCTGCCATAGTTGTCATTATAACGGGGGCGTTAGCGCTCGCAGCATGGATACATGGAATGACGGAAGTAGGCTCACAAACAAAACCGTATTGCCTTTGTATGACGTCAATCAGACAGGGCCATGGACTTGGCACGGATGGCAGGGTGATCTTAAGGACGCAATGAGAAAGTCGTACACGGTTACCATGCAAGGAGAGGGTGTGAGCCAAGCCGAAGCAAATGATGTAATTACATATTTGAGTTCCATTAAACGTCCTCAAAACCCATTTCGACAATCCGATGGGACATTGACCGAATCAGCCAGTCGTGGAAAAGCAATCTTTGAAAGCGATTTTGCAGGATGCAATCAATGCCATTCTGGGAAGTTCTATACAGACGGACAGATACACGATGTTGGTACGGGTGAAGATGAAGATGCGTACTCCGGATTCAATACGCCGTCGCTAGTGGGGGTTTACCGCAAAGTGCGGTTGCTTCACGACGGTCGTATGAAGTCACTTGAAGCGACATTGACCGAGGATCATGCGCCTGACAAGGTGGCGGGGACACGTCCCTTGAAAGAGAGCGAATTAGCAGACTTAGTTGAGTACTTAAAGTCACTTTAAGCGATAATGTCACTAACAACTTTGCCATGCACGTCGGTTAAACGAAAATCTCTCCCGCTGTACCTAAATGTTTGCTTTTCATGATCTATACCCATGAGATGTAAAATCGTCGCATGGAGGTCATGTATATGCACACGATCCTCGACTGAATACCAGCCAAACTCGTCGGTGGCTCCATAGGCCATGCCGCCTCTTACTCCGCCGCCTGCCATCCAAAGAGTATAGCCATGTGGATGATGTTCCCTCCCGTTCGTTCCCTGACTAGTTGGGGTTCGGCCGAATTCGCCTCCCCAAATAACAAGAGTGTCGTCCAAGAGGCCGCGTCGTTTCAGGTCGGCTAAAAGAGCTGCAACGGGCTTGTCTGTGGCCAGAGCGTTCTTGCGGTGATCTCGCTCAAGATTGCCATGCTGATCCCAATCGAGCCCGTCTCCTTTTCCGCACTGTACTTGTACAAAGCGAACTCCACGCTCCAGGAGTCGTCGTGCCAATAAACAACGGGCGCCAAAACCTTTCGTATGTGGTTGATCCAAGCCGTAAAGAACATGGGTAGCGTGAGTTTCTGCTGAGATGTCAAATGCTTCAGGTGCTGCGGTTTGCATATTGAATGCAAGCCGAAAGCCTTTTGTTCTTGCGTATAACGCATTGTTCAGTCGTCGTTGCTGGGCGTGTTTATTATTTAATGAACTTATAAGGTCTATCTGCTGTTGCTGCTCGGGAAGGGAAAGGCCAGCTGAATTGATTAAGTTTGGCAATGCGGGGTCAGGGCCGGTCAACTGGTCAAAACGCCAGGGAACGCTGGTGCCTTGTGTGCGGGAAGGTAGAAAACGGGAATTGTATGTTCCTGATCCACTTTGTTGGTCAGGTCCGATAACGATATATCCCGGCAGGTTTCTATTTTCAGTTCCAAGNCCATATAGCAGCCAACAACCGAGCCCCGGCCGNGGTAGGGATACCATGCCCGTAAAGGTTTGGAGAGTAGCGCCAGTGTGGTCGATACTGTTGCACTGCATAGAACGTATAACGCATATGTCATCGATTTGCTTGGCTGTTTCTGGGAAGAGTTCGCTGACAGGTAACCCAGATTCGCCATGCGACGTAAAAGTAAAGGGCGATGCTAGAATCTGTTTGTTTGCATCACGTAAATTCCGGGGGAGATCGATTGGGATTTGTTGCCGGTCGTATTTAGCTAAAGAGGGCTTTGGGTCGTATGAGTCTACGTGAGACACTCCGCCCCCCATAAATAACCAAACTATTCGTTTGGCTTTCGGCGCGTGTTGGCGAGTGTTATTTGTGGCATTGCCCTCGAAAGCATTAGCCAGTCCAGTAAGGCCCAGCCCACCACTCATGATTGCTAGAGTTTCACGTCGAGTGAAGATTGTTGATCTATTATTTTGAACGGTATCGCTGGGCATAAACTGAAACTTCTATAAAGATGCCTGAAAATGCTCACTTTGGTTTTGTGGTATTCTACTGACGGCGTGGCAAAAAAGGTAAATAGTTTCAATCACATTGACCGTGTCACAAATCGAGTTAATCAACATGTGAAGTGTTAACGTAGCAATCTTAATACAAAGGCTCCAATGAATCCACTTAGAATGGTAACACAGTGTTATTTAGTATTTGCGAACGAAAATAACGGTTCAGTGATTCAATAGGGAGCAGATGTGAATTGCAGGTTGAGCGTAACCTTCGAGCAAATACTGATATAGATTTCGGCGACTGTAGCATGATGAACGATAAACGCCAGTGCAACTGTTCCGTTTTTCTTTTGCTATAATAGCTACTAAACCTCAAAGACCTAACAAACAGAGTATTTAGAATGCACCAGCGTAAAATAAGCAAAATTCATCGTAGGAGATTTCTCAAGGAAACCGCGGCATCTAGTGCAGTTGCCCTGGCGGTACCTTCTGTAATTACGGCATCCAAGTCGGATTCGAAAGTGATCGTTGGTGAGGGCGATTATCAATATGAAGTGACTCACGATTGGGCAAAATTACCGAGCGAGTTTAACTGGCAAACGACACATAATATTGCTGTCGACAAATCGGGTAATGTTTATGTCATCCATGAAGGCCGCGAAAACCTTAAAGAACATCCCTCTATTTTTGTTTTCGATAAAAAAGGACGTTTCATTCGAGCCTTCGGTAATCAGTTTCAGGGAGGGGGGCATGGTATCGAGGTTCGGCAGGAGGGTAACGAAGAGTTTCTCTACGTTTGCGCCTACCAGAATGTAAAAGCCTTTGCAAAGCTGACTCTAAAAGGGGAGACGGTTTGGCATAAGTTTGCGCCGCTGGAATCCGGAAAATATGCAGAAGAGGAAGCGACGAATCCACAAAAGAAATGGGGGCCTAATCGATTTTTACCAACGAACTTTGCCTTTTTAGACAACGGTGATTTTTTGCTTGTAGATGGATATGGTGCGTTTTATGTACACCACTACGATAAGGACGGGAACTGGAAGAGTTGTTGGGGTGGCCCCGGTGACGGAGAAGGGACATTCAAGACTCCTCATGGTATTTGGATTGATAAAAGAGGGGACGAAGATGTCGTTGTGATATGCGACCGCGCACATCATAAATTGCAATATCTCACAGTCGACGGCAAACATATCAAAACACAGGAAGGCTTTGGCTTACCTGCTAATGTGGACAGTTATGAAGATTTATTACTCGTTCCTGAACTGCACGCCCGCGTAACATTGCTCGGCCCGGACAATAACGTAGTTGCTCATCTTGGGGATGACGTGCAACGAGTCACAAGCCAGGGCGGAATTCGAAATGACCCAACCAAATGGCAGCACGGTAAATTTGTCCATCCACACGATGCGTGCTTTGATCGTAAGGGCAATATAATGGTGGCCGAATGGGTAGCCACGGGACGAGTATCAAAATTAACTCGCCTGTAGTAGAGGAGAAATATCGGTTCCGTGGTACTAAAAACATTTAGTAATTAGTAAGCCCCGGGGTTTTATTCAAACATCCTCGATTTCGAGCAATAGGCGCCTGAACTATGGGTTTATGCACATATGCGATGGAGTTCCGATTGAGTTTAATCAATGTAGATAAACTCATTTGAGGCGATGAGCGCTTGATAGATTTGCCAATGAGTTTTCGTCGGTAGTTGATTTAATTTTCTGTGAATAAACTGTAATTCATCATCACTAGCTCTACGGCCAAATAACGCTTTGAATGCGTAGTCTATTTGACTCATGGTATCCCGATAGTGCGCATTTGCATGGGCAGCTAGGTTTCTAGCGGATTCAATTACCATCTTGTTGTTAAGCATGTAGAGAGCTTGGGGTGCCACAGTGGAATTGGTACGGTTGGGAGTAATCGTACCAACCGAGGGTGCGTCAAACAGATCGCCCTCGAGCCATTGGTGGCTATTGCCAATTCGTCTATACAATGCGCGGTTACTGTCGACACGTCCGATTCCGTGCTTAAGCTTTCCTGCCACTAGTAGTAAGCTGTCGTATATCTCTTCAGCCGAGAGTCGACGGAGCTCAAAACGACTGTATAAAAGATTTTCCGGATCCGCTGCGTATTGCTTTTCAGAAACATGAGACGATTGTTGGTACGTGGCTGAGTTGAGGATTAAACGATGAATGTGTTTGATAGACCAATCCTGCTCGATAAGTTCGGATGCTAGGTAATCAAGCAATTCAGGATGAGTTGGTAGGCTGCCGCGATTGCCGAAATTGCTAGGTGTCGAAACAATACCGCGGCCGAAATGATAGTGCCAAATCCGGTTCACTATTACTCTGGCTGTTAATGGATTGTCGGCAGAGGCAATCCATCGGGCAAGCTCAAGTCGGCCTGATCGATTCGCGGGTATCGTTACGCCTGAGTTGTCACCAGATGTAAACAGAGTTGGGACTCCTCGTGGAATCTTTTCTCCAGGGTTAAAGGGGTTACCACGACGGTATAGATGCATGTCACCAATGGTGTTATGTCGACTATTTTTATATCCGCCTTCGGTAGCCGCAATGAAGTCCGTTTGAGGGATTCGCGTCATTCGCAGCGAATTCAATTTTGCTTGAGCCTGTTGCCAGGCTGCAGAGTGGAGCTCTCTTGCTGCCAGGTCCTTGACCGTTGTTTCTTGAATCGCGATTTCTTTTGCCTGGGCTTCAATGGCGTCGGAAAACAGAGCGGGTTCTGCCTTGTACTTTATTCGTCTGGCGGCAATTCGGTTATTGTCGTCTACTACCTTTGTACTAAGAAAAATGCCACCTAACGCATAATAGTCCCGTTGCGATATAGGATCGAATTTATGATCGTGACATCTCGCACACGACAACGTTAAGCCGAGAAACTGCCGCCCGATCATGTCGATTTGATCGTCGATGATTTCCGCATAGAGTCGTTCTTTGTCAGAGTCCTGATCATCAAAGTTGCCCATGGCAAGAACCCCGGTCGCAATCATCCCTGCTAGGTATGGTTTGGGTGGGTCGGATGATGGCAACAAATCACCAGCGATTTGGTGAACTATAAAGTCGTCATATCCCATATCCTGATTGAGCGCGTTGATCACCCAGTCGCGATAATACCATCCTTTGTCGTTGAAGTTGTAATACCCTACGTCAGACATGTAGCGTACGCCGTCAAACCAGTGTTGTGCCCATCTTTCCCCGTACCGTTGACTTTGGAGTAGCGACTCGATCACGGTAGAAATTGGAGCGTCATGAAGGTCTTGCAATTGTTTTACCGTCGGTGGTAGACCGGTAAGGCTGAAGAAAATTCGGCGAACCAGGGCGTCATGTGTTGATTCCGGTGCTTGGATAATGCCTGCGACATCGGCCTTGGAAACGATGAAATTATCGAGAGGATTAGAAACACGATATTTTTTATCCACTGCGGGGACAACGGGCCGTGTGATCGGTTGGAAGGCCCAAAACTTGCGATCAGACTCGGAAATGCTGAAAAGTTTGTTACCGTTCTGAGCGGGCAGAGGATCACTCGGCCAAAATGCACCTTCCTTAATCCATTTGCTCAAAATGGCTATGGAATCCTCATCAAGCTTTCCATCGGGCGGCATCTGATAGAAATCACCCGTATAACGGATGGCTTGCAGGATTAGGCTTTCATTCGGCATTTGCTTGTCAATCGCCGGACCAGACTCACCGCCTCTAAGAATGTTTGTTATGTGATCAAGGCGTAACTTGCCGCCAACCTCCTCTGAATCAACACTATGGCATTCGTAGCAGTGCTTGATTAACAGTGGTCGGACCTCACGTTCAAAAAAATTAGATTTGTCGTCTGCGTCGGTGAGAACCGGAATAGCAAACAGTAGCGTAACGAATGTAAGCCGATGAAGAATTTTCATAATGCCCATCCGCTCGTTAGACGGAGTAGTAAATTCGTAGGAGGAACGAGACATGGAAATCCACCTTGGAGCTAGCGTTGATTCTTCTTTTCGCGAAGGAATTGATACATGTTGAAGCGTTTTGGGAATGCTACGCCAATGGGCCGAGCCCATTCTTCCCATTGATTTACCATGTCGTTTAGTAGGTTAGATTCCAATTCAGCGAGATTTAGTAATTCTGTACGATCATGGGCAAGATCGTAGAGTTCCCATGGTTTTTCGTATTCACGCACCAACTTCAGATTCCCGTTCCTCATCGCTGCGTTGCCTTCGTGCTCCCAAAAGATTGGTTCAATGTGAGTTGCCTTTTTTGGATTCCGAAGTGTTCTGACTAAAGAGTTGCCGGCTAAGGAAGGGAGGTTCTTTGAATAGGCGGCTCCCGATAAGTCGATGCAAGTGGCCATAAAATCAGGCAAATATGCATGTTGCCTGTTGAACGAACCATTGCGTTTTTCTGGGATCCCTTTCGGCCAATGAGCGATCATCGGTGTGCAAGCACCACCCTCGTGCACAAAGTGCTTAAAAAGTCGAAAAGGGGTGTTACTGGCATTTGCCCATGCGAGCCCCTGCCTAACTCCTGCAACGGTTTCTAATGGTGGGTTTTTCACCATCTCTTCATCCCCCTGCCCTAAAATTCCACCTTCCTGACAAGCACCGTTGTCCGATAAGAAGAAGATTAGAGAGTTATCCAGTTCGCCTTTCGATTCAAGATAGGTGACTAGCCTTCCGATATTTTGGTCGATGTTGTCAATGCAGCCAGCATAGGCAGCCTGAACCGCATCAAGTCGATCTCTCTCAGATTCTGATAGCTTGTTCCAGTCAGGTGCCTGCAATGGAGCCTGTTTGACATCCTCGCCAAACAAGCCAATTTCCTTTTGTTTCTTAAACCGTTGATTTGCCATCTCCTGCCATCCAGCGGTGTATTTACCGCGGTATTTGGAATAGTCATCCCACTTAGCGTTGAGAGGCCAGTGCGGCGAATTGAAAGCGAGGTACAGGAAGAAAGGGTTGTCATCTTTGGCGGTAGCTTGATCGATATATTCAATAGCTTTTTCTGTAAAGGCGTCTGTGGCGTACCAATCGTCAGGCGTGTCGACAGGCGTATTGCCTTCAGTAATTCCCCGATCGCCACCAGGCTTGAAGTAGTTGAATGCACCTGAAATACCACCATAGAAGTATTGGAATCCTCTTTGCAGTGGCCAATTGTTTTGATCAGCATGCCCTAAATGCCATTTTCCCGTCATGATTGTGTGATAGCCGGTCGACCCGAGCACCTGAGCTAGTGTTCGGCAATCGTTATTAAGAAAGCCCTGATATGGCCCCCGAATCCCCAGTGGTTGGTTAGGGGGTTCGGTCATATGCCCGATACCCACCTGATGAGGATGCAAGCCTGTCATAAGACTGGCACGAGTCGGGCAGCAGCGGCCGCTGTTATAGAATTGCGTAAAGCGGACACCGTTGGAAGCCAGCTTGTCTAAATTGGGAGTTTCAATTTCACCGCCGTAACAGCCGATGTCTGAAAAGCCCATATCGTCAACCAAGATGATAATGATGTTAGGACGGGGACTGTTAGCGTCGCCATAGCAGTCGATCATGCCAGAGAAGAATAGAAGAAAAACTAGCAATAATGAGGATTGGAATCGCATGTGAGGTCAATTCGTGCAGGTAGTACGGGTGGAAAAGATTGTACAAACCAATTTTACATCATTTCCTACGTCTCATGGATGCCACTTAGCTATCTCGGTAGTCAGGCCGCCGAATTTGCACAGCACAAAAAATATAGTACGGCTGCTAGGAGTACGGATCAAAGTGCGCAGGAGACAATTGATTGGTTTCCTCATAATAGAGCGGAATAAAAGCCTGCCCCGATTGGATACTAAAACTGATGATTACATTAGCATGAAGGTGGCCTCAATGTGTGCAACAGCCTGCCAGGTCTAGAAGATTCGGTCACGCAAATTAGGATGTTTTGCATGGGGTTGAAGTTTACCCGGCGCAAGGGCGTCGACGACTCGCTGCGGAGTTCTATATATTAGAACAGTAGTTGAGGAATCCGACCCTTTGGCCTACGCGAGGTAAATATGCTTTCAAGGATCTACTTAGTTCTTGCTGCCGTTTTAATGACATGCACGCCGTGTTTAGGCAATGAGGGACCATACAATGTGCTGTTCATCATCTCTGACGACCTGACGGACACGGCTTTGTCCTGTTACGGAAATACGGTTTGCCAGACACCTAATATCGATGCAATAGCCAAGCAGGGGGTGCGGTTCACCAAAGCCTATTGCCAAGGTACATATTGTGGTCCGTCTCGGGCTTCACTGATGTCTGGATATTATCCTCATGCAATTAAGATGCTGGGTTACAAAACTCCACGTCCGATGCTCGGCGACCGAATGATGTGGCCGGAATTCTTTCGACAGCATGGTTATTATACGGCGCGAGTCAGTAAGTTATTTCACATGGGCGTACCTGGCGGCATAGAACAAGGTGGTCACGGAGAAGACGACCAGCGGTGTTGGACGGAGCGTTACAACAGTCAGGGTCCCGAATGGAAAGCGGCTGGGCAAGGATGGACCTTAGAAGGCAATCCAGATAGGACAGTGCCAGTTAAGGGGGGTAACACATTCGTTGTCGTGGAGGCCGATGGCGATGACCTAGCGCATTCAGACGGCAGAACGGCTGAAAAAGCCGCCGAGCTTATCAAGAAACATTCGCAACGTCCATTCTTTATGGGAGTTGGTTTTGTCCGGCCCCACGTACCTTTCGTTGCACCTAAGAAATACTACAAGTCCTTTCCTTACGATTCGATGAAGCTCCCAGAGAAGCTCGCAGGCGATTGGGATGACATTCCAGCGGCGGGGATTAATTATAAAACGTCCAAAAACATGAAGATGGATTTGGAGCAACAAAGGAAGGCAGTCGGCGGATACTATGCGTCGGTTAGCTATATGGATGCGCAGGTTGGCAAGGTCATGAAAGCATTAGAGGAATCGGGGGTGGCCGATCGCACTATCGTTATCTTTACGAGTGACCACGGTTATCACCTTGGCGAGCATGATTTCTGGGCAAAAGTAAGTCTGCACGACGAATCAGCGCGTGTGCCATTGATTATTAGTGTCCCAGGTAAACAACCGGCCGTTTGTGATTCTCTTGTTGAGTTACTAGACCTCTATCCAACATTGGCAAATTTGTGTGGATTAAAGGCCCCTGTTCGTTTACAGGGTAAGGATATTTCTAGGCTGTTGGACAATCCGAACAAGACCGTTCGCGATGCAGCCTTTAGCGTCAACGGAAAAGGGTATCTTCTCCGGACTGCGGAATGGGCCTATATGCGATATGGAGCCAATGGAAAAAATGGCGAAGAATTGTTTGATATGGTGAACGATCCGAAGCAGTATACGAATTTGGTAGGAAAAGACAAATATCAGCAGCAGNTAGAGTCATTAAGACTAGCAATGGATGAAAAACTCGCATCCGTATTGGACAATGATCTAGAGTTGACGTACTCTACGAAGCCCTGATCCTTCAAACATTTCCCCAAAGGTAATCTAAAACGTGCGACAAATGAATTCATTCAAAATCTGTCTTGCCCTGGTTGTGGTTCAACTCGTGTCCGCTGTTAGCCTCGCAGCCGAACCACCTAATGTATTATTTCTCATTTGCGATGATCTAAATTGCGATATTGGAGCATATGGGCATCCACAGGTGAAGACTCCGAATATCGATACCTTGGCCGGGCGTGGAGTGCTATTCCAAAACGCTCATTGCCAATACCCGCTTTGTGGCCCATCACGGGCTTCTTTTATGACTGGTATGTATCCCGACCAGACATTAGTTCATCGTAACGCCATCTATATTCGTGAACACATTCCGAATGTGATGACTATTCCTCAGACATTTCGGCTAGAGGACTATTTTGCCGTCCGCATCGGAAAGGTGTTCCATTACAACGTGCCACGTCATATAGGCACGGCAGGGCATGATGACCCTTATTCGTGGAACTACACGATCAATCCACGAGGTCGTGACAAGGATGAGGAAGATAAGATATTTTCACTGGTCCCCAACACCTTTGGAGGAACGCTGAGCTGGTATGCCGCGGAAGGCGATGATNCTGAACAGACCGATGGAATTGCTGCGACGGAAGCAGTACAACTACTGGAAAAATACAGCAAGTCTGGGCGTCGCTTTTTTATGACAGTTGGGCTGTATCGGCCTCATACGCCGTATGTCGCACCGAAGAAGTATTTTGATTTATATCCCCTGGACGAAATCCGTGTACCGGAAGTCCCCGCAGAATATCTGTCGACAATTCCAAAACCGGCAGCGGCGTCAATTCGTCGTAAGAAGGACCAAATTGATCTACGTGATGATTTGGCCAGGCAGGCGATCCAAGCATACTACGCATCAATCAGTTTTGCAGATGCGCAACTTGGACGCGTGTTANCGACTCTGCAAGATACTGGACTTGCTGAGAATACGATCGTTGTTTTTACGTCGGACCATGGCTACCACATGGGCGAACATGGCCATTGGCAAAAAACGACGCTTTTTGAAAATGCGACGCGTGTGCCATTGGTGATTAGCGGGCCTGGTGTTATTGCCAAAGGTAAGTCAACGGAGGGTTTGGCCGAGTTGGTCGACGTTTATCCAACGATGACTGAACTGGCTGGGTTAACGACTCCCAAAAGTGTCTCTGGTAAAAGTCTCGTCCCGATACTCAAAGATCACTCAACCACGGTTCGTTCAAGCGCATTCACCCAGTACAGCAATGGGTATTCGATCCGCACAAGTCGTTACCGGTANACCGAATGGGGTGAAAAGGGCGAACTCGGTGCAGAACTGTATGATCATGAATCCGATCCCGAAGAACTGATCAATTTAATCGGCTCGGCGGAAGTCGCGGATGTGCAGTCCGAGTTGCAAATACAGTTGCATATTCGCATTNAGGAAGCGAAGGTTACGCCGCAAGGGATTAAACAAAACAGATTTGTGAATGGTCGCAGAGTACCGCAGCCTAACCCGTGATGTAGTATTCGCAATGAGCCGGTTACGCAATCACGTCGTGAATTACGCGACCGTGTACGTCCGTGAGACTTTCCTCGCGTCCCTGATGGAAATAGGTAAGACGCTCATGGTCCAAGCCCATGAGGTGAAGAATGGTGGCATGGATGTCATGAACATGCGCTCTTCCTTCAACTGCTTCGAAGCCAAAGTCGTCGGTAGCGCCGTATCTCGTGCCGCCCTTAACTCCGGCGCCTGCCATCCACATTGAAAAACCATAAGGATTATGATTACGTCCGGGGGCATTTTTACCTTCACTAAACGGCATCCTCCCGAATTCGCCTCCCCAGACAATTAGTGTCGACTCTAACAGTCCTCTTTGATCGAGATCCGTTATCAAAGCATCAATGGGCTGGTCGATTTCAGCGGCGTGTTGTCCGTGATTGTTTTCAATGCTGACATGAGCATCCCATGTGTCGGCAAGGTGGCCGCCACCGGAATATAGTTGAATGAACCGGACTCCCCGCTCAACCAGACGTCGTGCAATAAGGCAGTTACGTCCGAATTCGTCGGTCGGCGTCTCCCCAACGCCATACATTTCCAATGTCGCTTGAGTTTCATCCTTTAGGTCAACTGCTTCGGGAGTTTCCGCTTGCATCCGATAAGCAAGTTCATAACTCTGAATACGAGCTGCAAGTTCTTCGCCGCCTGGCCGTTCTTTTAAGTGCTTTTCGTTTAATTGCTTAAGTAGATCCAGTTGGCGACGTTGAGCGACTCGATCCAGATGTTTGGGGCCCTGGAGGTCGAGTATCGGGTTTCCTGTTGGGCGAAATAGAGTGCCCTGATAGGTCGAAGGCATGAAGCCACTAGAGTAATTCGGTTCTCCGGAAATTGGGCCTCCACGCTTATCCATCATCACGACGTAGCCTGGCAAGCTCTGATTGTCTGTGCCTAATCCATAGACACTCCAACTGCCAAGCGATGGNCGGCCAATAAATGTGCTACCAGTGTTCATTGCAACGAGAGCACTGCCATGTGCATGGCTATCCGCATGGCAGGAATTAATGATGGCTAGTTTATCCGCGTGTTTCCTGACGTTAGGAAAGTAATCAGATATCATCAAACCACTTTCCCCACCGGGCTTAAACGGCCTGAATTCGGGAGTCAAGAAACCTACCTTGCGACCGCCGGAATTGATATAGTTTTTGCCTTCGGGGAGAGGCATGCCTGCGTACTTCTTTAGTTCAGGCTTGTAATCGAATGTGTCAACCTGGCTAGGCGCGCCGTTCATCATTAGAAAGATGACATTTTTGGCCTTCGCAGTGAAGTGTCCATCACGCGGTGTAAGTGGACTGGTGGCATCCGCAGCCTTGAGGTGACGCTGAAAGAATCCGTCAGAATCCAGAAGGCTACTTAGGGCGAGTCCGGCAAAACCGCCACCCATTTGCCAGACAAACTCGCGTCGTGTGTTTCCACAAGGATATNGTTTGCGGGACATTGTGTATTACCTCGTATGTTTTCTTGCAGTGTTGGTAGGGAACGGATTTAACAATTAATCGATGTACAGAAATTCGTTCAGATTCATGAGCACGTGGCAAAGGGAAGCAAAGGCCAATCGTTCAGGGGTTGCTTGGTCGGATTCCAACCCAATCGTATATTTGCGACTGAGGTAGCCCCATACATGTTGTAATTCATCGAGAGAAAGTGCCCGATCGTAGATGATAATTTCAGCTATGTCGCCCTGCCAATACTCTGTGCCGAAGTTCCCTTGAGTACCAATGACATAGGGACCATTCAAATCACGCTTAGCAAGTGATGCGGAAGCTGCGAGCTGGCGACCGTTAAGGAACGTCGCGGCCCGCTCTGGATCATTTAATGCTGTTAGGATAAACGCAGTGTCAGGTGATTCAATCTCGCCTGCAGGTTGAAACGCATCCGAAAACCGAATTTTCCCTTCGCCTGTTGTCCCGAGAAATAGTGACGTCGTTGATCTGCCACGGCTGTTCCAATTGCTGATGATCTCACGATGGCGACCGTCTGTGGAGGCATCTGCTGCAACTGCAATAACAGTTAATTGTTGGTTAGAGAACGGAGCGCCTGTAAGTTTCAATAACTGATTAGTACCATTGAAACGCAGGGTAGGCTTTCCGCCAATCCCCTCAGGAATGAAGGTCGGACGTGTGGTTGCTTCGGCTTGTGCCGCATCGATCGGGAATTGGCCGTCTTTGGACGAGCCTGACACGTCACCCCAGAGTTTTACACCTGCAGCGTCGTCTGTATCGATGCGTTGCCCGGCATCCAACCAAACGGACAGTCCCTCTTTAATGCTCAAAGAGGACTCGTATGCTGGTGAAAAGGAAGGCTGCGATTCAAATTGTTTAGCTTGGGCTCGAACGTGATTCAAGGAGGCCTCGACTTCAAATGATTCTGGCTCACGTCCGATAGCGGCGATCCATGCGGCTTTGATTTGTGCGTTGATGTCTTCAGGATGCAAGTCGTTCATTTGATTTGCCATTGCCTGACTGTTTTGATGCACAAAATGATTATTTAAAAGTGCTAGGGCCTGAGGGGCCACTGTAGTAACATCTCGGCGACCACAAGGAAGCGTTGTGTCGGTAAAATTAAATGTTGTCATTAATGGCAAGAGCCGGGAGCGTTTGGTCATCATGTAAATACTTCGTCGATTCCGTTCACTTAACGGCGAATTTCCCCAAGCTCCACTCTTTCTGGACAAGCCTTCCAATGCCTCGGGACTCATTTTAGGGAAGAAGCTTGGGCCTCCCATGGCAGGATTGAGTTGTCCACTCGCGAACAATATTGAATCACGCAACTGTTCCGCATCCAGGCGTTTACGTTGGGCACGCCACCAGAGGGTGTTTAAGTAATCCTTCTCGGAATAAAGCTGTTGCTGTTCGTGATGGGACTGTTGTTGATAGACATTGGACATGACTATCAATTTGATAATTCGTTTCATTTTCCAGTCGCCAGAAACCAGCTCAGCGGCAAGCCAATCCAGCAGTTGGGGATGGGTGGGGAGTTTCCCTTTGAAGCCAAAGTTGTTTGGTGTTCGTACTAAAGCTTCGCCCATCGTGTGCTGCCAAAGGCGGTTTACAATTACACGGGCTGTAAGCGGATGATCTGGATGAGTGATCCAATTGGCAAGTTGAAGTCGCTGATTTGTGGTGTCACTTTCGTTTGGTGGCGGGGTAAAGGTTCTTTCAAGCGCGGGAATTGAGGAGATGGAAGCTGGAGCGACCACTTCAGCAGGTTTTGTGCGTTCACCATTAATGAGACGGTGCAGTGGGACGACCGCATTACTACGATCTGTCCAGGCAAATGCCTTGGAACCTAAGCGTTTCTCGGAAGGTCCTCCGAGATCTGCCTGGCCAATGTAACCGGACCAAAACGAATTGGCGAAGCGATAATAATCCGTTTGTTTAATGGGATCAAACTTGTGGTTGTGGCAACGCGCACACTTAACGGTAAGTCCGATAAAAGCGGACGAAGTCGTGTGCACCATATCTTCGAGTCGCGTGTACTGATAATCGGCGGGATCGTTGGGTTCATCATTCCAGGTTCCAGCGCGAATCATGCCGGTTGCAATAAGCGAGTTTTCGTCGCGATAGGGAACTTCGTCACCAGCGAGTTGGTCCCGCACAAATTTGTCATAAGGCATGTCGTCATTGAAAGCGTTAATTACCCAGTCACGGTACATCCATATATTGGGTTTAAGCTGATCACGTTCGTAGCCACAAGTTTCGGCAAAACGAATGAGATCCAACCAATGCCTCGCCCAGCGTTCTCCGAAATGAGAGGAGGCTAATAGGGTATCTACCATCGTTTCGTACGCGGACTCGGAATTGTCGTTTAGAAATGACTGTGTTTGTGCTGGCGTTGGAGGAAGTCCGGTTAGATCGTAAGAAAGTCGTCGTAACAAGGTACGTTTATCGGACCTCGGGGCGGGGCTCATATTATTTTGCCGTAGCTTCTTGAGGATGAAGGCATCAATCGGAGTATTGATCCATGCCTCATCGAGCGGCAACGGAACGGCAGGCCGTTCTACGGACTGTAAGGACCACCAGTCTCGCCCGCCGCGTACATCGGAGGTACGCTCATAGATATCCAGAGTTCGCCCTATCGGCCAAGTTACGCCGCCATCAATCCACGAAACTAAAATGTTGATTTCTTGTTCCGGAAGCTTTTGCGATTCGCCTTTTGCAGGCGGAGGCATTTCCCCACTATTAATGCGTTCAATCAAGTAGCTGGCGTTAGAGTCCCCAGAAACGACTGCCGGGCCGGTATCGCCCCCTTTGGTTAACCCCGGCAAAGTTGATAGATCCAGTCCACCCTTGGGATCTGCGGCATTATGACATTCCACACATCGTTTTGCGATGATTAGGGAAACGTCTTTTTCGAAATCGACCTCTGCCACAGCTGCAGTTATACCCAGCAGAAAAAGCGGAAAGATTCGAGTCAATGATAATAAGTGCGACATAGTCTACATCAATTCAGAAAGAACTCTGCCGTAAGGCAAAGTGCGGATTGGACGGCCAGCATGATCGAGATATTCTTTGTGGGGATCAACGCCTAGGTGATCATAGACGGTGGCTAACACATCTTGAGGTTGGATAGGCGTGTCTTTGGGGAATGCACCTTTCGCGTCAGAAGATCCGAGTGCTTGTCCGCCGGATATTTTTCCACCAGCAATGGCTGCGGAAAATACGTTGGGATAATGATCCCGACCACGGTCCTTATTAACTCTGGGTGTACGGCCAAACTCTCCCCAAGCCAGAACCAAGGTGGATTGCAATAGTCCTCGATCTGCAAGGTCTTTAATTAAAGCAGGATACGCCTGATCCCATCTGGGAAGGAACCCGTTTACCATAGAGTCTATTCCTTCAACGTGTGTATCCCACCAGCGACAATCAACCGTAACTAATCGTACTCCAGCTTCTACCAGTCTTCTTGCCAATAGAAATCTTTGGTTAAAGGCGCTGGCACTGCAACGACGTGGATCCATCGGGTTGTAAGTATCGACAAAACCATATTGTTCTCGAACTTCTGTCGATTCGGATTCTATGTCGAAAGCTTGACGCGCCTTGTCACTGGTAAGGATGGAATATGCGCGTTGTTGAAATGTGGAGATGGAATCCATTTGGCCGGACGAATCGAGACCACGCTGCATGGTATCGAAATCACGCAACAAGGCTCGTCGATCACGGAATCGTTGATTGCTAATCGACTCCTGCAACGTGAAGTTTTGCATTTTGAATGCGCCGGGAGTCGCGGGATCCGAAATCGTTTCAAATGGTTTATGTGCAGCGCCAAGATAGGCTGAATCTGTACCTGGTACTTGTCGTGGCACCATGACATAACTAGGCAACTCAGGGGAAAGATGCCCCAGTTGTTCGGAAACCACGGATCCACAGCTAGGGTGGACATTCACATCCGGGGACGGTCCGGGCGGATATCCCGTGAAAACGATTTGGTCACCGGCACTGTGCCCCGCATTGTCATGGTAAAGGCTGCGAATAATACTCCAATGACGTTGGATAGCCGCTGAATTAGGCAGGCGATCGCAAATGCTAATGCCGGGAACTGATGTCGAGGTTGCCCCAAAGGCTCCGCGGAATTCTACCGGTGCATCTGGTTTCGGATCCCAGGTTTCATGCTGAGACGGTCCACCACGCATCCATAGTAGGATGACGGAGTTCTGCGATTTGCCGTCCAATGGGGACTTGCTATTAGCTTTTAATAGATCCGTTAGCCCAAAGGTGCCCAAAGCACCGGCTGTAACAAGTGCTTGGCGTCGATTGATGGGACGTGGCATGCGAGTCATTACGATTCCTCTATTAAGTGAGAATATCCGAGATCACTTTGCCGTGAACGTCTGTGAGCCTGAAATCCCGTCCCGAGTGACGATAGGTCAGTTTCTCATGATCGATACCCATGAGGTGGAGCATCGTCGCATGTAGGTCATGAACGTGTGTACGGTTTTGAACTGCCTGATAGCCGAAATCGTCTGTT
>NZVD01000070.1 GCA_002701385.1 Rhodopirellula sp.
AATGCGCTAGTGGCATCAGTTTCCCAAGTAGGGGATTTGATTAAACAAAACAAAGAAATGACGATCGGTGTACTCGTTCGGCAGAACGACGAGATCAGCCGTCTAATACAGCTTTTGAATGAAAAAGGTATTCCGGCGAGTGAAGAAGGCGGAAACCCATTAACACGTTTTTATCCTGTCCAGCTCATAATGACATGGCTCCAGTTGTTAGAGCATCCAGGCGATACAAAAGCAATATTCCGAATCAACCACTCACCACTCGCATCCAGACTAAACACTGATGCTAGCCCCCCAAGTATGACTTCCTCAACCTATACACGGGAATGGGATCTCTTACTTGAGAAGGGACTGGGCGGATACCTGCGTATTATCGCTGACGCCCTACGCTCTAATTTGAATCAAACTCAGCACTTTCGTGTTGAACAATTAGTTGAGTTTGCAGATGGATACTCCGCAAGCGACCCCATCCGACTTAAAGAGTTCATAGCGGCGGTGGAAATCGAGCGTTTCGCAGAAGAAAGTGATGCTTGCGTGAGAGTCATGACTATCCATCAGTCCAAAGGACTTGAGTTTGATGCCGTGATTCTGCCTACACTGGAAAACAAACTCACCCGCACACCAGATCTTGCCGTAAAACGTTCGAAAGAAACCCAATTGCCCGCAAATGTCTTTGCTTACCGTAGCCAAGAAATCCAAACCCTGCTAACAGACCCTTATCGTTCTGCTTGCCAAGAAACATTGCATGAACAGGCTCAGGAAGCAATGTGTGTGCTATACGTAGCGTTAACTCGGGCAGCTCATGCCCTGTATCTTATTGGTCCCTGTGCGACAAAGCCCCCTAAACAACCTCCTGTTTCAGTTGCCGCATTGATTCAATTCGCGATCTCCGGCGAGTATAACCAGGAACCGGGCACGATCATTTATTCCGCCGGCTGTTCAGATTGGTACCGAAAACTGCCAGGCAAGCATCTTCATGTGGACGATCGCCCCTGCTTCACGCCTAAACTTGGCAGGACCAACATTGAAAGAAACTCAAACTATGCAACGGCTTCGCCATCCAGCATGGAAGGCGGTGATCTATTTCACTCAAGCGCATTATTCCGGCCTGAGAACGCCGGTGCGTTGAATTTCGGTACTCTTGTACATTTAGCATTCGAACACGTGGAGTGGTGGAACTCTTCTTCGACTGCCGACATGCTTACAGCATTAAGCAACAAGCGTATCGATTTTCCAGATTCATTGTCCACCCTACTCAATTCCATTGATAAAACCCATTGTGTAGCAACTACACTCTCACAAGCCTTTTATTCCAGCCTAGCCAATTTTGAACAAACTGATGAAATCCGGGTTTTTAACGAATTGCCTGTAACAGCTTTAGTCGGTGGGCAATTGATACGCGGCTACGTTGACCGGATCGTGCTTGGGATTCTCGACGGCAGTGTTGTCTCTGCAGACATCGTTGACTTCAAAACCGATAAGCTCGGGAAACAGAATGAAGATCTCTCAGCGAAGGTAAAGCATTATGAACCGCAGCTGATGGCCTATCGCGAGACCATCTCTCAAATGTTCAAAATACCAATTGAGACAGTGAGCGCGCGTCTCTTGTTTGTTTCCGCGAACGAGCATCATGCTTTTTAACCTGGCTATTTTACCGAACACATAGAATTCCTGTTGCGTTACGACTTTGGCAAAGTAGACCTTCGCAACCGTCCGTTTCGCGGTGTTTATTACCTACGGTTGGCCGGGATGACGGACTAACAAGCCACTAGTTTCCTCTGTTACAATAGAACAAACACTGTTGTAAGGAAACGAATATGAAGGCATCTAGCGGAACTACAGTAATAGAAGGCTGTCGTTTATTTGACGGTACGGGCGCGGCTGCGTGTGAGAATCAGGCAATCCACTTCACTGACGGAGTAATAACCTATGTAGGCGGTCGAGACAGCCAACCGAATTTCGACCCCACTCAGGTCAAGCACATTTCTGCCGAAGGAATGACAGTGACCCCTGGATTGGTTGAAGCACATTTCCACCCTACCTATTTCAACGTGTCTGAATTGGCAGATCTCGATATCAAATATCCTGTTGAATATGTGACCCTTTTGGCAGCCGCCAACGCCAAACTCGCACTAGAATGCGGCTACACTTCCGCTCGCAGTGGAGGAAGCCTCTTCAATATTGATGTCTGGTTGAAGAAGGCCATTGCCGAGGATGTCGTCGTTGGCCCGCGATTGTCTGCGAACGGTCGAGAAATCTGCGGCGTCGGGGGGTTGATGGATTGGAATCCAGACTACCGTAAGATTGGCATGGAAGGCCTCGTTCTTCTGATTAATGGACCTGAGGAGGCCCGTTCTGCTGTACGGAAACTGGTAAAGGATGGTGTCGAGTGGGTTAAGACATATCCCACTGGCGACGCCGCTGCCCCCGATGTCAATGACCACCACACGCTTTGCATGACTTTTGAAGAGATGCATGCAGTAGTTGAAACGGCTCATAATCACAAGCTCAAGGTTACTGGGCATTGCCGCGCGACCGAAGGTATTAAGAATGCATTGCTGGCCGGTTATGACTGCCTGGAGCATGGAACATTTATGGACAATGAAACCATGGATCTGCTGCTCGAACGCGACGTACCGGTCGTTCCGGCTCTTTATTTTGAACTCGCCAGTATCGAAAACGGGCCAGATTTCAACATGCCCCAACCGGTGATAGATGGCCATCAGGAAACGCTTGACGGAGGCGTGGAAAGCGCCAAACGCATCTTAAGAGAAGGTGGACGCATCGGTCTTGGCGGCGATTATGGTTTCGCATGGAATCCCCACGGCGATTATGCTAAGGAAATCTCTTTCTTCGTCAATTACGTCGGCTTTTCCGCTGAAGAGGCTCTAATGTGTGCCACAAAAACCGGGGCGGAAATAATGGGAGCGTCCGATCAGATCGGCACGTTAGAAACCGGAAAACTAGCGGACCTGTTAGTCATCAATGGAAACCCATTTGAAGATATTCGAATCTTGGAGGACCGTACCAAATTCTACGCGGTTATTCAAAATGGTATTATAAAAGCTGGTCAGGCTATTAATTAGAACATTCAATTACGGATTTATTTACGTTATGAAGCTCAGGATTTTCATTGCCATCTTCGCACTAGCCCAATTCTCACAGGTGGGGCTCACCGTCGAACCAACCTTGCACTGGAAACTCGTTCCACTCGCAGTCGATGCGAACGAGGGGATCGATATTGCGGACTTCAACGGTGATGGTAAACCGGATGTAGCTGCTGGTCGATTCTGGTACCAAAACCCCGAGTTTCGCCCACGCCCATTACGTAACTTCAAAGATGTTAATGGCTATGTCGAAAGCAACGGCGACTTCGCCTACGACGTTGATGCAGACGGCGTCAACGACGTTATTGCCGGAGGATTCTTTTCGACCGAAGTACATTGGTATAAGAATCCTGGAGCGGAAGGGTTACGACTAGGTCATTTATGGGAGCAACGATTGTTGCTGGATACCAAGGAATCACAAAATGAAGGCCAATTGATGGCGGATCTCAATCAGGATGGGAAACCTGAATGGATTGTAAACACCTGGGCAAAAGATGCTCCGATATACGTTTACGAGCTTACAACCAAAGAATCAACGATTGAAGTCATTGAGGCCGGACAAAAGAAAACTATCACTAAGATGGAACCTGCTTTAAGAAAGAACTTGGTAGGGATGCGGGGAAATGGCCACGGTATGGGCGTCGGTGATATTAACGGTGATGGTTACAAGGACTTGCTCCTGGGACACGGTTGGTATGAAAGTCCTGGTAAAGATTGCCTGAATACAACATGGAAGTATCACAACGACTGGCAAATTCATGGTTCGGTACCGATGCTCGTGTATGACGTAAATAACGATGGGAAAAATGACATCCTTGTCGGAGAAGCACACGCTCACGGATTATATTGGTGGGAAAATCAGGGCGAGCAGAATGGGACGATCACTTTTGAGAAACACCTAATCGATGAAAAGACTTCGCAATTACACGCATTACACTTGGCGGACTTAAATGCGGACGGAGAGCCCGAACTGATTACCGGCAAACGTTATTTTGCTCATAATGGCGGAGACAAAGGGGCCCGTGAACCTATTGAAATCGTCTATTACTCGATAGACCGAAAGACAGGAACGTTCTCCCGAAATTTGATTCATCAGGGGCGCGCGGGAATTGGCTTGCAGATTAGAGCCGCCGACATTGATGGTAACGGTTTTGTTGATATTGCAGTGGCCGGCAAATCTGGAACACATATCCTGTTTAACCAAGGCCCGCGGAAATAGACTGAATCTAAGCCTTATCCATCTAAGCCTTATCCCGAAACGGACAAATCATGTGTGCAAAAATATACACACTGGCCTTCGCGGCCATCCTGCAAATCAGCACCGCCTTCTCTACGGCGCAGGCAGAAGTAATTAATGTTGTGATCTGGGACGAGCAACAGCCTAGCCAAAAGGAGGCCTACGACAACTTTCTAGGAAATCAGATCGCCGAATATTTGGGTGCTCAAGATGGCATTTCCGTTCGCTCCGTCAATCTATCATCTCCTGAAAAGGGTATAGCCGACAACGTGTTAGACTCCTGTGACGTCCTAATCTGGTGGGGACACATACGGCAGTTCGAAATCACACCGGAACAGGGAAAGGCAATTGTAGAAAGGATTAAAAAAGGACAACTGTCGTTGGTTGCTCTACATTCCGCGCATTGGGCGACCCCTTTTGTTGAGGCTATGAAGGATCGCACTCTAACCAACGCCAAAGCTCGATTCCAACAAATACCAACAGAACAACTATCCCTCAAATTCATTGAGCCGCCCCGCCGATATTATGCTCCCGACAGAGATGAGCTACTCACTCCGCGATTTTACCCTCGGAAATACCCCGATGGTCGTACGAACTTGGTGATCCACTGGCCAAACTGTTGCTTCCCTGCTTACCGAAATGACGGCAAGCCAAGCACGCTGTTCGCTATCGACAAAGACCATCCTATTGCCGCAGATGTTCCCGCTCAATTCCAACTACCCAGTACTGAAATGTACGATGAGCCTTTTCACGTTCCCGAGCCGGACGAAGTAGTTTTTGAAGAACGCTGGCCCACCGGTGAGTGGTTTCGAAGTGGAATGATTTGGAATATTGGCAAGGGGAAAGTCTTCTATTTTCGCCCGGGGCATGAGACTTTCCCTGTCTACAAGCAACCTGTCGCATTGAAGATTGTTGAGAACGCCGTACGGCATTTAGCCGCAGAGAAATAGTCCAACCATAGATGCGTTAGGACCTTATATGACGACATCCCCAGGCGATCAGCCCTGCTAGTGAGTCGACGCCAATTTTATCTTTGAGCCGCTGCTTGTAAGTGTTCACCGTCGTAGCTTTGACACCCATTTCTAGCGCGATCTCGGCTGTCTGTTGACCAGCGATCAATTGACGCAAACATTCATGTTCTCGGGGTGTCAATCCGACTTCCTCATCCTCCTCCAAGATCGGCACGGAGGTGGTCATGACGGTAACATCATTGGTATCAACCGGTACAGCATGGCATTCATACAGAGTGGGTTGACCGCGAAACACAAACGTCGCGCGAATCGTAATTGGTTCGCGATCAAACAACACCTTTTGGAAAGCATCGCGAATCTTAATTCGCTCCGTTTCTGTCGCCACCCATTCCCAGGGCTGGCTATACAACACTTCCGCAGCAGAATGGAAGACTAAGGGTTGAGCAAAAACAATTCGGCCTCTGGAATCATGCAGGGTGACCAACGGGTTTCTGTCTGAATGTTCCATTCTGCTTCCTCTAAATTCTTTAACTACTCGCTTAGGCCAAACGGCATTCTGCAACCGGAAAATTCATTGCATGGTGCGATGTGGCTTGACCGTCATTTCCGTTTCGTGCCCCAAATCACCCTGTTGCTTCATCCAAGACTTCAATACACCATCCATCTTACGGATTTCTCTTCTATATGTGGGGTTATCAGCCAGATTATTCAGCTCGAACGGATCCCGGTCTAAATCATAGAATTCAATGGCCGGCCGCTTAAGGTATCGGCCAACCAGTTTTGCAGCGTTAGCATCATGAGCAGCGTCCCGAACCCAACTGCTCCAATAGCTACTACCATCGCCTGCAGTGAGGACGTTTTGGAATTCTAACTCATGATTCAGATTTTTTATCAACTTGTAGCGTTCACTTCGAACGGATCTTACTGGATAGCTTTCTGTCCCAAGGATGATGCCTCTAGTAGTATGTACCCCGAAGACGTATTGATTGTGATCATCGGTTTTTCCTTGGACAACCTCGACAAAGCTATTGCCGTCGAGTCCTTTTGGCTTATTAATTCCACACAAGTCTAATAGCGTCGGCAAAATATCCACATACTGCACCATAGCTGAGCTTGTGGAGCCTGCTTTTATCCCTTCCGGCCATCTTATGACCAGTCCAACATGTAAACCAACTTCATAACACGTCCATTTTCCAAACGGGAACTGTGCACCCTGCTCGCTTGTATAAATGAAAATCGTATCACTCTCTTTCCCCGCCGATTCTACTAATTGGTCTAACTCTCCAAGTTCCCTGTCGAAGTCCGTTATTTCAGCGTAGTAATTACGTAAGGCCGCTCGCGTCTCCCTATTATCGTGCAGGTGGGGTGGAAGCACGAATGTCTTCGGGTTGTAGGCAGATGGATCTCCGTCGGTCCATGGCAGGTGTGGACTATTGGATGCATAGACCAGAAAAAAGGGGGACTTTTGTTTTACAAATTCGTTGAGTTGCTTATTCGGAACGGTCTCAAAAGGGAAACTTTCAGCAGGACCGAAATGCTTCTTTCCGCAAAGTCCGACGGAATACCCCGCCTCTTGAAAATAGTGCACGAGGCTTTTCGTGCCGGGCTTCACTTTGCTGTGATTAGGAAATGCGCCATTTCGTACCGGGAACAGGCCTGTATAAAGTTGTTGACGAGTCGGCGCACACATCGCCGTTGCCGTAAACGCTCGATCAAAACGCATACCTTCACGCGCTAATTTATCAATATTCGGTGTCTTAACAACTTGGCTACCATAGCAACCAGCGTCGAACCATGACTGATCATCCGCAATAACCAAAACTACATTCGGTTGTTTTGCGATGCACGGTCGGTTTGCTCCCAGTACGAATAAACCGAGGATGATTGCGACATGTCGCAAATTCAAAATTCCAATACTTTTCACTATCGCAGACTCCAATCAGGTCAAGGTTGGGCAAAGTACGCCCACTTTGGCATACGGTCATGTACACTTTGAAGCTCTTTGCGTATTTCCAGCTGTTTGCCTTCCACGTTGGTCAATTCCTGACGTTCCTCAACGTCGCGTTGAATGTCGTAGAACCGCCCATCCGCATAGAGCTTATAGCGCGCGGTCCTTGCAAAAGCCCCCGCCATTTTCTGTTCGATTAACTTGTCTTGCTTTTTTCGAATCTCACTCTGTTTCATTTCGTCCTGCGGACGCCTTGGAAAACCATTTCGAATGTAGTGACAGTACACCCATTCGCGACCAGATGATCCCGTCCCGTTAAATAACGGCAGCAGTGAATGCCCATCGGTCACCACTTCTTCAGACTCAACACCCGCTACATCACAAAGAGTTGGAAGAATATCAGTGAAGTCAACCAATGTACTTTTATCAACTCCTTTTGAAAATTGCGCCGGCCAATGAGCGATCATCGCTACATGAGTTCCGTTGTCAGGTAGCGAAGCTTTTCCTCCCTTTATTTTCCTCCCCTTCATTTCCGAGGTGATATTGATAGCGCACCCGTTGTCACAGGTGAAAATGATAAGTGTATTATCGATCTGTTTGCTAGTCTCTAACGCCTTTACTATCCTTCCAGTTAATTTATCGAGGTAGTTAACCATATCGGGAAAGTATTCTTCGCCACCAGCGCGTCCATCATACTTGCCGCTCCTATCTCGTGATCCACCTTGATCAGAGTCCGGTGTGGGCACAAACGGCCAGTGTGGTAGTGACATCGGGAAATAGAGTAAGAAAGGATTATCCCGATCTTGCTGAATAAATTCGCACGCGAAGTCAGTCATCACATCAGGACCAAAGGACTCCTCCAGGTTGTCTAGCAACTCACCGTTTCGTGAAATCCGGGGGTTCCAATATCTAGAATCGCGTCCGTCCAAATGCCAAAGACAGTGTGTACTAAATCCAAATTTCCGAACGGTTGCCGAATCTCCTCCCAATTGCCACTTTCCACAGATCGCCGTTTCATATCCAACCTCTTGTAGATAGTTTGCAAATGTCTTTTGGGAAGTGTCCAAAAGCCCAAACTTGACGTAATTTCGAAAATTGTACCTGCCCGTCATAATCTGTACTCTCGAAGGTGTACAGATTGGAGTCGAATAGGCATGCTTGAAATACAGCCCCGATTTCGCAAGGCTGTCCAAATTAGGTGTGTCATAGGTCGACGATCCGTAAACACTCACACCTTCATAACCCATGTCATCGCACATAATTAAGACGACGTTTGGGCGTGTCTCTGCCAAAACTGATATTTGACCAAACGGTCCCGTAATACTGGCAAACAGGATAACGATTAGGGATACTGGCTTTATACGCATGAAGAATGACCTCTCATTAACATCTTTGACACATTTGTCAGTTCCTATGATACCAGTAAACGCGCTATACAAAACGCCCCTATGGCTTCTACTCGTCCTGCCGTTGCATTGCAACCAAATCCTTGCGGCTGCGCCTAGCCAAGAATTTCAACGGCTTGACAAAGATCGAAATGGTGTCCTTGCCGGTAATGAACTAATCGGTATTCCCGCGGAACTGTTCAAGCAACTAGATTCCAATGGCGATGGTAAAATTTCGGCTGCAGAGGACGAACGCCACTTTGGTAGGCCTAACGGAATTTTTACAGTCACCGAACTACAATACGCTAACAACAAAAACCCGCGGCAGTCGCTCGACCTATATCACCCCAATGAACCATCAAAGGCTAAGCTTCCTTTAATACTCTATATTCACGGGGGGGCTTGGCGTTCTGGAAGTAAAGCAGCTGGCCGTCAGCCACTCGAAGACTATGTTAAATCCGGCAATTTTATTTGCGCTAGCATTGGCTATCGATTGTCGCAGGAAGCGAACTGGCCAGCCCAACTGCATGATTGTAAAGCGGCAATCCGTTTCCTATACGCGCACGCAGACAAATATCATATCGACCCGACACGAACAGTAGTACTCGGAGCGTCGGCTGGTGGGCACCTAGCAACAATGGTTAGCGTTACAGGAAACAACCCGAAAATGGAGGGAAACCTGGGTAAGCACCTTGATCAACATACACGCGTGGCTGGTGGTATTAGTTATTACGGCCCAACCGATTTTCAAAAAATGGATGATTTCCCCAGCAACATCGAACACGATGCCGAAAATAGCCCCGAGTCACAATTAATTGGTGCTCCTATACAGCAAATACCGGCACGAACTCAGGCAGCAAATCCATTAACATATATCGACGAAAACGATCCCCCACTGATCTGTATTCATGGCAGCCGGGACCGCCTCGTCCCCTTCAACCAATCCCCCCTTCTCTATAACGCCCTAGAGAGCGCAAAGGTGCCCACCGCATTGATCACGATCCTCGACGGGGGGCATGGAAACTTTCGGAACCCTAAAATCCAGAAAATTGAGAAAGCATTCGTCGAACATTGTACAAGTGGGACCCGCCCAATTCCTAAAAACACCACGCTGCCAAACATTCCCAAAAGTATGACTAAATAATACAGTGCCGCAATTCGCGGCATTTTGGTGTTCAAAAACGATACACAACTCTTGAACAGCGGCTAGCAAATCGCTTTACGTTCGAATAATCGTTTTTGGCACGCAAAGTGCTTAGTAATTACGTATTACAAATAGAGGTTGGTAATAGCCAACTGAACGGTTCGAATTACGAAAGGAGAGTTGGTTATGGTACGCCTAGATCCTACTCCAGCACAAATCAAGGAACGCTGTCAAAAAATTCGTAACGAATGGACCGCCGACGAGTTTCGTCGTAGGTCTCATCCGAAGTCTCTGGCAGTTTGGATGCCAAAACTTCGGCGGTGGGCCTTTTTAACCCACGATGAGGTGGGAGTACTTCACAATAATGGAGAGTCATTTAATTAACCAATGGGAGTCCTAGTCCGCTCCCACGAAAACATCACTCAGAAAAACGCTCTTGGTCCCAGGATGGAACACTCACCTGAGATTAAGAGCGTTTTAAGTTTCACAGGTAACGGATTAATTTCCGCGTATCGTGATCAGGTTAGTTTTTGTTAGAATGAATCTGAAGACGCTTAAAATGCACCAGGCATGCCAAGATGAACCCCGGTAACTTGACCTACCAATGTTATCAATCAGCCAACAACTTAAAGGATCAGCCCACGGTTCACGTAGCCGCCGGGAGTTTCTACGTATCGGTGGAGCCGGATTAGGTGCTCTTACTCTTCCATCCATTCTGGCGGCACAACAAAATACTTCCTTCATTAAAGACAAGGCTGTCGTGCTACTATTTCTCCAGGGTGGCCCTTCGCACATAGAGTTTTTCGACCCAAAGATGGATGCTCCGCCTGAAATCCGAAGTATCACTGGGGAGATTCCAACCACGACGCCGGGCGTCACGTTTGGGTCCACCTTCCCTCGCCTCGCGTCCATGATGCACCGTTTCTCTATCCTTCGTTCTTATCAAAGTAAGAATTCCGGTCACACTTATCAGGATGTAATTAGTGCACGGAATCCTTTCAAAGCCACGATGAGCGCAATTTATTCACGAATCGCAGGAACGAATCACGCAGAGACAGGAATCCCCAGCAACATCCTTCTCAAGCCAGAAGCAATAAAGCCTGACTTGAAACTTGGTAGTAATTTCGAAACCAGTGCCCTTCCCGGGTTAACTTCGCCCGGAACACTAGGAAAAAACTTTGGAGCGTTCGATCCCGCCGGCGGAAGTGAACTAAAGGACAATCTCCAGCTTAAGATCGATTCAGGGCGTTTTACAGATCGACGTATGCTCCTGTCACGACTGGACAGAATTAAACGGTTTGCTGATACCAGTGGCATGCTCGAAGGTGCCACTAAATTCCAACAGCAAGCATTTGACGTCATTGCTCAGGGAGTCGCCGATGCTTTTGACTTGGAGCAGGAGTCCAAATCTACGCTAGAAGCTTACGACACAACATCCTACTTCGATATGCGAGCTATGAATCGCTATGGCGATCTACGACGCACATCCAATTTACTCGGACAACAAATGCTACTGGCACGCCGTTTAGTGGAAAGAGGTTGCGGATTCGTAACTGTATCCGACTGCGGTTGGGACCACCACGCCAACGGAAACAGCCCCAAAAACATGACCGCGTTTCCAGCCATGTCCAGACAGGTTGATCACGCCATTGCAACCTTTATCGATGACCTTTATGAACGTGGACTTCAGGATAAAGTGTTGTTGATCGTAACCGGTGAGATGGGACGTACGCCCAGAATCAATAAGAACGGTGGTCGCGATCACTGGGGAAATCTCACGAGCCTGCTCATTTCAGGAGGCGGTACAATACCCGGACAGGTCATCGGGCAAAGCGACCGGCAGGCCGGCGAACCGATAAGCACACCGTATCATCCGGCACACCTTCTGGGGTTGGTTCTTCATACCTTCTTTGACTTGGGCGAATTACGCCTCCAGTCCCAATTCCCAGCCGAGCTCATTCGAATTGTAGAGGAGTCACCAACCATCCCTCCTCTTCTTGGTTAAAGGCTAAATCCGATTCGTCGCTTATAGCAATACATGGCAAGAGACACGAAACAACAAAAGATCAGGTTGTAGAAGACGATTGGCTCCCACTTCAACCAATGCTCACCGAACATAGGTTTCAAAATCGGTTCTAAATGTTTCGCTGCCTCTGTCCGCATAGCCGCTCCTAACACTCTCTCCAGCACATAAACCAAGGCGCTACAGAGTCCCAAGGCCACACATGGTGTAAAAAATAGTCTCAACTTTACGGGGTGCATCAAAACAGTGGCAATTGCCAATAATCCGAAAGCAAACCCTGCTGCCATAAGAGTATGCGTTGGCGATGCTAACCCAGGAACGGCTGGAATGCCCGCGTAGGCTAACGCCAAGCTAACACAGATGCAAAACAGTGTTAGACCCACAAACCCAAGCAGCGTTTGCGTCAAACGACTCCCCTTCAAGACCTGCAGACCAATCATTCCCGCAAACAGCAGGCCCAAATAGGCAACAATGTTTATCGGATTGTAATTCTGAAAGTCACTGGACAAACCACTGTTCCGTATAGACATCGGCATCGCTTTTTTCAGAAATTCTGAAACTTTAGAAGTCACCCCCGAATTATTATCCCATACAGTTTGGGGGATCGTTTCCGACTCAACAGACTGCGTCTGATCGGCAATACTCGTTTCACTTGACACATCTCCGCCGATTACAAACTGAACCAATACCCAGTGGCTCACGACACATATCACACTAATACCTGTAAGGACACGTATCCGTTGAATCGGCATCAATAAGCATATTGAACCAACCAGATGCAATAGGCCTAGCATGATCAACAACGCATTTAGGGGGATGACAGATTGGGAAATGCCGATCGACTCGACGATCACCCCGAGCGCCACGAGGACGCCGGAAACACCGAGCGCTGAAACGATTGCAGTGATATTGCGCCCACCGGACTTCGATTGGAATCTTCCCAGCAGTACCGCGCCGCTTAGGAATACAATCATCTCGATAAAAAAATCCCAACATGACGGCCACTTCGAAATAGACAGCCCGTCAGTAAATTCCAGCGTGAAACCGTACCAAGCACTCGGCGTGGTTTGATGGTGCCACGGCACAAGTTCAGGCTTCACAAGATGGTAATCCTGGGACAGCGGTCTCATACCAAATGCATGTGAACAGTAGACCGCAACCACCAATCCTAAGATCATATAAACAGGATAGCTATCCTTACCGACCATCGCTCTATGATCCCTCTGTTGAATTCCTAAACGCAGGCATGAGTTCATCGAATACTGGAACTTGTGCCATCAATCGTTCGACGTCGTCTAACTCCAGACACGCATCGGCGGTCACATTCAAATACCCGTCCTCCGTAATAACGACCGTGTCTTCTACACGTATATAAAGATTTTCTTCAGGAACCCACATTTGGGGATCTAATGCAAAGGCTAGGCCAGGCTCGATCGGTCTACCGAAATAACTGCCATTATCATGAACGGCCATCCCAACAGTGTGCGAACAATGTCCGGTAAACTCCGCCACACGGATTCCCGCCTGTCGATAAACATCTCGCGACCAAGACCAACCATCAATCAAGGGTAATGCCTTCTCCCTTGCTTGCTCATGAATTTCTTCGGGTGTTAATCCAGGTGCGATGGTGTCGAGTAAAAGCTTGTGATATTCGACAATAAATCCATAAAGCTCTCGTTGAACAGCACTATAAGAACCATTGACGGGCCACATTCTTCCGATATCACTCGTATAGTAATGCAAATCCGGCGCATAATCCATGATCACCAGTTCACCATCGCTCAGGACCGTGTTGTTCCTAAAATAGTGGGCATTCCAAATATTCTCGCCGGTAGCAATGATAGGTCGATATCCACCTCGTGTTGCTCCGCCGGTTAAAAACACAGCATCGGCGATGGCGCCCAATTGAAATTCAAACATTCCAGGTTTAGTCGATTTCATAGCCAGATTAACTGCCCGCGCCGTCAATTCCCCAGCCATTCGCATCCAACGCACTTCGGTCGAATCCTTAATCAACCTCATCGAATTTAATTGAGCTGTTAAGCAATGCTTACCAGTTTCCCTCAAACCGAGCTCACAAGCCACCATCTCCTGACGTGTGACGGCAACGTCAAATGGGTCAGTAGTTTTACTATGGGAGGCATGCCGAATCGTATCCTGACAAGCTTGACTTGATTCTTGATTCTCGTTTGGCAACCATACTGCATTCGCGTGAGCACAGGCTGCCTTCAATGAGTGACGTGGTTTTACATGCTCGATACCAGTCAGCTGGTGGATGGCCGATGCGTCTTCTAGGCTCAACATCGGCCCTTCACTCCGTTCCATGCGGGAATCTAATGGCTCTAAAAACAGCGTACACTCCGCAGTATCCCCCGAAATCAGTAAATAACTATGTGGAACCTCCGTCCCTGTTAAATAATAGAAGTCGTTGTACTGTCTAAATACATCAAAGGCACCTGTAGCGGGAGCGCCGACAAACAGAGCCACGTCTCCCTCCGGGATGCTCTCTGCAATCTTCTTCCTGCGTTGAATCAAATCGTCACGACGGTAGGTATTTCGATAAAAGGGAGTGCGTTCGCTCATTCTATTTTTTTACGTGTATCCATATCCGAGTTTGCAATTGACTCTAAAATAATACCACTCATTCACTGAACTAACTCGTAAAACAAAGAATTGAAAAATCTTATTGTTATGTGGTACATCAAAGATCACCTGGGAAATGAAGCTGGTCCGTTCACGTTTGACGAGCTGAATTCACAATTATCACAACCAGCTCTGCGCGAGAACGCCACACTAATCAAGTCTGGGGAACGGGGTGCGTGGAAACCTGCGTTGATCGCGTTACCTGATCTATTCAATGATCCATTGGATGATTCCGTCACTCCGCCTGCTGACGCTACCGACGCCCCAAACCCTTATACACTCCTACCGCCGGAAATAGGGGAGCGATATGGCACTGAATTGCAAGAAACCACGGACTTCAAGACAACTACAACGCTGTCGTTGGTTGCGAAGGACCTGAATCGGATGCGTACCATCATGGGAATTGGAATATTTTATATTGCCCTCTTGCTATATGGCGTACTTTCTCGAGCGAGCGTCCAGCATTTAGCTAATGACAAACCGTCATCCGAACTCGGGACTTCCATCATCGTCTGTGGGATTTTTTTAATGTTTCCATTGAGTGTCTTACTTAAACTCGCAAGAATCAGAACCGAAGCTTCGATCGACTCAATACACTTCACCCTCAAACTGCATCGCAAGTTATGGAGTTCGATTTTTGTTGCCTCGACCGTATCAATCATCCTGATGCTGCTTGTACTTCTGCTTAGCTAAACTGCCCTCCCGCAAAAATGGGAAATCTTCTGCTATAATCTACGTTTCGAACAAATAACAAGCCAAACTATATACTCCGCAATCAAAAAATGCCTTCCTCAATTTTCACTACATCTTTAGCCCTCTTGGCCACCTTTCATGCTCTTTTACTAGGGAGCGATTTTCCAAAGACCCAAGACGGTATCGTCTCTAGTAATTCCCCCGTCACTCACGACCTTCGTCTCACAGCTGGGGAGTCATTCGAAGCGACTATTCGCATAAACCAACCTTCTAGTCTATTCCCAAATGCGCGACTTCGCACAGGTTTGAAGTTAATCGAGGCTGACGACCCTAACTCAATTCCGCGTATTGCAGAGGGAGGCAATCTACGGGATGTCAATGCGTTTGGAATCTATACCGAGCCGACGGCCAATTGGTCCAAAGTGTTACACTCTCACGACGCTGACGTCCACGTAAATTATCGAGCACCCGTTGCTGGGATCTACCGATTGACCATTGCCGCCGAACAAACTCCACTCACCATGATTCAATCACCGCGATGGCGTGAACCGGGCAATATCCGCAAGACCGATCAACCGCCGCTCGCAGTTAAGTGGCCGAGTGATGCGAAGGTGGAAGTGTCTTATCAACTATTAGCTCTACCAGCGCGGCACACACTTGGCAGCACGACCGGAATCGAATTAGAACCAAATGACACTCCCGAAATGGCACAACCGATAGTACTTTTGGATAGCAACCAGGACACATCTTTCACCATCTTGGGAAGTGCCGATGACATCGAATACTTCGACAATGGTGATTATGGAAAGAGCGGAGATGACTGGTTCCGCCTGGACTTCACTGGAGATGCAAAGAAATTGCTCACAATCTGTCTCTCGATACCTGACCAACAGGTCGCCGCTCGTATCCGAGCGTATCGAGTGAATCCTGAGGATTCCGCCAAGGGCCACGCTGATTATGAACCTGGCCGTCTTATTCCTATTGAAGAATATTCGATTGGAAAGAATGAGAATGAACGTAACCACCAGCAAGAGGAACAGCACCGAATTGCAATCAATCGATTACTCAATCCAGGCGAGACATACTTCCTGCGTGTTGAAGCTAATACACCGGCCTATGACCTTGAGGTTCGCTGTGTACAACCCGCCCCTTACAAGGATGCTCGTCGCGCAATTCGGCATGGACTATACGATCACATCGGTCAGGTTGATGCATGGCTGACCAATCGCCCACGCGGCGCGAGCGTCGACCGACGAATTCGCGACACCGGGAATCTACTCGGAACGAATTGCATGAGTTGTCACACTCAATCTGGTGTCTGGGGCCCTGCCGTACCGTTTGAAAACGGATATCGGCCGCAAAACGTGCAGCTATGGCGACATTTGATAAATACATGTTACCAGTCGCTCCGGCCAACCAACGTATTAAAGGACGCTGCGAATAATACAAGTTTGCCGCCCCTGGACCTCGGAGACGGCCCGGCCGGTACTCGAGTAGCAGGCCATGCTATTGTCGCACTCGAACGGGTTACCCAACCACGTAAATTACAAAGTAAGCAGCAGTTTCGGACCGCAAACTTTATCCTACAGTCGGCTGACCCAGGTGGTATCAATGCCGCGGGCCCCGGAGCCAATGTCGGCCAGGGTGTCGTCTACAATTATACCGGTGAGATTTTAGCCAACGCGTGGGCGAAACAAAAGGAAGTAAGATTCTTTCGCGCCTTGGAAGAAAAGGCGAATAAGATGCTCGGTATCAATGTCAAATATGCCGACGACCTCGGCCACCGCATCGAATTCTACAAACGATATTTCCCGAGTGATTACGTTCAACAGGCAACTAACATAGCAAAAGGCGTAACCGACGTACAAATGCGTGACGCATTGATTTCCAAGGCGCAGGAACTACAGTCCAAGATCGATGCCGTCGTAGAAGCCGACCTAAATCGCCTCTTTGAAACTCAACTATCCGATGGCGGCTGGGGCTTTAATCCCGGTGCACTAAAGGACGGCAAATGGGTAACGTCTGACGGTACCACCTCCGACCCTAGCCCTACCTCTACGTCACTTCTCGCATTTCATGCCTACGGGCTTCCCGTAGACCACCCTGTCGTAAAGGCCACCATCGACAACCTGCTACGTAATCAAAAGCCCACCGGAATGTGGAAGATCGCTTCAAAAACTGGATTCGTTTCCACCAGTTATGCATTGAATGCATTGTCGCGATATTTTCCGGAAGAGGAATATGTCATTGATGTAGCAGACTACCAAGTTGCCAAAGACGCCAGCCTCGAGGAAATCGTCGCAACACTAAGAAGAATTTATATTGACGCAAATCCAGACTTGGCTAAAATCGCTGCGCCATACACGGAACATCCACTTGCCGCAGTCCGTTACTATGCGACACTAACACTCGGAGCCGTACATCAGGAAGAATACACCGAACGCCTAAACAAACGCTTGTCAGACCGTTCTAAGCAGGTACGTGAAGCTGCTCATTGGGCAGTTCGCCAAACGTTAATCGATGACAAGGGCTGGAATGAGGTACTCGAAACCGCAAGAAACGGTGACGACTTTGCCAGAGAAGCTGCATTACGATCTTTGATTATGCTCGTTGACAGTGAAATGCCGGAATCAAGTCTGGATCACACCGCCCTTACCAATCTGTTAGATAATGCTCTGAACCACGATCCTCATCCGGCCGTTCGCTCGTGGGCTACACGAAGTGCCTGGCAATGGTGGGTCTGGAACCCCGTGGTACGGGAGGCCCTAAACAAATCATGGATCGCTCTTTTAACCCGACCGGAAAATGAAGCCCTCACTGAATTGGCGATTCGATATCAAAGCCACGCTCTTTTTGTTGTCAACGGTCATATCGCCAACGGTTCGAAAGAACACCATTACAAAGAACTAGCTTCTCTGTTTGTTGAACTACGAACGTTACGCAACGAATCCAAAGAATCTAAGCCACAGGTATTTAACCGCCTTACCACACGGCTGGTAGCCATAGCCTCAACCTATCATAAGCAGAGAGGGGGCGATGGCGGTCCTGGTCAATTGGGCTATTGGACGACTTTTGCCGATGACCTTTTCGGTAACGCAGTGATCGATCAACTTGACCAACTCAAAGTGAGTACCCCCAATGAATACGGGCCCGCATTCCTATCTGCGATCGAGGGATCCGCCAACATTCCGAACGAAGACTTGCAGGAGATACTTGTTGATCTCACGATTAACGGCCCCGAACACATCCGACCTCTCGCATCTGAATCGATCAGCGATCCCCGATTGGTCTCCCTGATTGCTGTTCCCGAACAACTCGAACCCATGCTCGCACAATTGTGGCGTGGGGCCTTGGATCCACCCAGACGAAAAGAATTATCGGAGCCTATCCTTAAAATGTTCGCCAAGGTTCGGTGGATCATCCCGCAAAGTGAAGAACAAAAGGATGAAATTCTTCATTTCCTAATTCCCGATCTAACAGGATACCTTACTGACACGGAATTAGAGGCAATCACAGATGGCGCTGCCAAAGCGGAAGCTCGGAAACTCCGCGATGCCACTTGGTATATTGCCGATCGTCTCGGCCAGGCCGTTGCCGAAAATCCCGATCTCCATTTTGAGAACCTAGTTAACGCGTTTCCGGTTGAAATATCCAACGACGCTCATGCACAATACTGGATGCAAAGCGTTCCTTGGATTTTGGAATATAAAACCAAACTACCTGAAGTGGTGAAAGATCCCAAAGCGTTACCGCCGATTGACCCTTACGAAGAACTAAGGACGCGTGCCCTCAGTCTGTTCCTTGACCAGTTATCAGAGAAGGCTGACCGACGTAGCCGGCAGTTGGCAGTGGATCTTGCCAATCAGACATCAATGAAAAGGAATCCGGAAATTCTAGTCGCACTGGAAGCATTGCGGGCATTTGAAACGGATAAGAAGGTGCTCGAGAATGCCAACAAGGTGCTTTCACAGAGCCAAGGGGCCTTCCAAAAATCCCTATTGGCTGCTGTCAGCAAGGAACCCGACCATGGATTTGGTTCTAAGGACGGTAAACTTGTTATTCCTGCCGAGTTCTTTAGCGATGTTGTTTACTTCCGAGATTACGTCATGCCTGAAATGACCAAAGTCCTCCGAGGCGACGAGCGGTCATGCATGATTTGTCACGGAGAACCAGGACGAGTTCCATCGCTGGAACTCTATCCTCCCGACCAGGTCGGCTATCTTTCCGTCGATCAATTGCTCATCAATTACCGAATTCTTCAGCACCGGGTGAATACCGAAGACATTATGAATTCCAAGTTGATCCGCAAACCGCTCAATGTTCAGTCAGGTAAAGAGGACGGGCATCAGGGGGGACGCCGATACCAACCCAATGATCCTGGTTATCTAATACTAAAGAAATGGGTGGAAAACCAAGTAAACATTCAGGGTGCTTATGGGTTACCGGAACGCAATAAGAAATAACCCATCAACGGTCACTTATATATATTTTGGGGTATTTTGCACATAGGCTAAACTTCTGTATATCAAACTCTGGTTGGCTTATCGTGTCGTTGTCTATTCCACTACTTTACCCCCATGAGCACGGCTGAATCATTATCAAACTCATCTGTTACCCAATGGCTTCGGGCATTACGAAGCGGTGAGGACGCTGCGGCAACACAAATCTGGGAGCGATATTTTTCCCGTCTCACCGTTATAGCGCGAAAGTATTTATTGACCAGTCCGCGCCGAATGGCTGACGAGGAGGATGTAGTCATTAATGCATTCCAAAGCTTTTTTCATGGTGTGAAAGAAGATCGCTTCCATCATCTCGCAGATAGACGGGATTTGTGGCAAATTTTGGTGATGCTAACCTGCCGTAAAGCTATCAAGCAGTCTCTCCACGAACGTAGGCAAAAACGTGGGAGTGGCAATATTCGTACGGAATCCGCAATTCCCGGACCAAACAAAGAGACGCCAGAATTAAATATCAATTCTGTCGCCGGAGCCGCGCCAACCCCAGAGTTTGTTGTGATGATGATCCAACAGTGCGAGTTGTTGATCGAGCACCTACCCGACGAAAGACTCCGTGAAATTGCACTTTTACGATTCGAAGGCTTCGCTAATAGCGAGATTGCCGAACGACTATCAGTTCATGAGCGAACGATCGAGCGAAAACTCAATCTAATTCGCAGCCACTGGCGTAGGCTATTGGATAAGGAACTTGCTGATGACTGATCTCTTTCTTCCCGCCACGCCTATCCCCATCGATGACAGTGAACTCTTACTAGACCATCTCTGTGACAAATATGAGGCTCTACTAAAGGTTGATAGGGACGCATCCTTTGATGAGTTGCTGAGTGAAATCGATACGCCCCTAGTCCCAAGTCTATTTCAGGAATTGATGATCCTTCGGCTTGCCTATCCGACATCGGATGGCAGCCGAGCATCGATATCCACCTATCTACGCCGATATCCAAATTACGAAGATCTCATTCTTAACGCGTATAGTCGTTACCACGAGGCCAGTCCAACGCTTACGCCGACCCTTTTCTCTGTCGAATCACAAACCGATGACACCATTGACAATTTGAACAACCTGGAACATGTTTACCAACTTGGAAAATACCCTGTCATTGGACATCTCAAGTCCGGTGGGCAAGGTGACGTCTTCCTGGCTCGACACCCCACCCTCGGAAAGGTGGTCGTCATCAAAGTACTCAAAAACAGAGTGGACCAGAATACGACACGACACGATCGTCTAATACGTGAGGGTCAGATTCTCGCTAACGCTCAGCACCCAAATATCGTACAGGTCCACGACTTAGACTTTCACGACGGTCGTCCGTTTCTCGTCATGGAATTTGTTGAAGGACCAACCCTAGCATCATACTTAAAAACTCATTCTATCACCGAGGACACGGCTCTCCGCTGGGTCACGGCGATTACTGAAGCATTATCCGGTTTGCATGTCCAACATGTTGTTCACAGAGACATTACCCCCAATAACGTAATCATCAGCGACGGAGAGCCAGTGCTAATTGACTTTGGCTTAGCACTGGACGCAAAGCATGACCACACCGTCGCAATAGGTCTCGCTGGCACCGTGCCGTACATGGCGCCTGAGCAGGTGCTGGCACCAGATGCCCATATTACTCCGGCAACTGATGTGTTTGCATTGGGGGGGTTACTGCTTTACCTTTTAACGGGCAAGTCTGTCCACCGCCTGATTAATGCGGAGAACGACATCGAGTTACACCACGTAGCACGTTTCTCTGACAAGCAGTTAGCTGCAGCGTTACCGCATAACGAGTTTCGACAACTTCTTGTTTGTTGTCTTTCGAGCTCCACATCCAAACGTTTTAAAGATGCGGCTCATTTATTAAACGAATTAAATACAATTAGGCAATCGGGACTTTTTCTTAACCGTCGAAACGTTCTAACGGCGGCCGGTGTAGGAATCCTCGCGCTCACTGCCTTTGAGTTGCTTGATGTCGTTGAGCCAATCGCCCCAGAAGATCTTCACTACCTACCACCGCCCGAAGGTGACTTCACATTAGTCTTCCGTCTGACCGACGAAACCCAGGCACAGTATTTGCATAGCTGGGAAAATGCTCTTCTAAAAACTGAGGAAGGTCTCGGGGTAGCTAAGTACTGGATGCCTTCCACGACGAATCAGGAAGGGATCGTCACTTACCGAGTTCCGATCCCCTTTGAAATTGGCTCAGCTCGTCTCACTATTCGTACCCACACGTACCCAAAAACCAAATTTGACGAACGCTTCGCCGACACGGCTTCTGTCATCCTTGAAGCATCCTCAGATGGTCGATTCTGGCAATCATTCCATCAACACCGCCATACGGATGAAGAACATGCCCAAAATGGCCCCTATGACATTTCGCATATTGTCGCGGGCGGCAACGAAATTTACGTACGCGCCCGGATGCTGACAGACACCAATTGGCCAAGTGTTGGGCCTATCTATGCTCAGTTTTTAAGGACCCCCTTCGCTGAAAAGGAAGACCAAACAAACTGCTTCCGCCTCAGTGTTAATGCTTGCGGCGAATAACTTGCCTAATTCAACTTAAAATGACGCTTGGCGAAACGGATGTACTGTTCCCAGTCAAACCGATTTGCATCATGATCCCCACTTCTCATGTGATAGCCGACATAATCACCAATAGGATTGTCTACCGGCGGGTGCTCAGCTGTACCTGTACCCACTTTTCCAAATAATTCATATACAGGCGACGCTTCAAGACCACTAACAAATTCTCCTTTGGGATCAGCCCACACATCCTCAATGGCACTTGCAATATAGACAGGCCGCGGCGCGATCAAAGCGACGAGCATATGCTGATCGACCGGAAGGTGATGCTCTGCGTCATTATACTGATTGAAATTATCACAAAACCAATGCGGGAATGACGTATTAATTCGCTTCACCGTTTCACCAAATACCCGACGACTCAAGGCAGCACCACCGCAACCCGAGTCTGTTGAAATGACGATAGCAAACCGCTCATCTTCCGCACCGGCCCAAAGCGCCGTTTTCCCCAACCGAGACAATCCCGTTAACGCGACGCGCTGATGATCGATATCCTCATCGGTTTCAAAATAATCCATCATCCGACTTAGCCCCCATGCCCAACTGGCGATTGATCCCCATTCATCCTTCTTTAGCTTCGTGCTAGATGGAAATAATGTATGAATTCCATTCTTCCACCCATCATCAAAGTCCGGGTCAATATCTCCATAATAGGCTGTCGCCAGTCCAAAGCCTTGCGACACCAGCATCTCTGGTTGCCACCGCTCTATTTTTACACCACGAGAACCTTCATTGGCTCGATTGTCCTTATGACCGACACGCGGGTCATTTCGAGACCATTTCGAATGCACTGGGACCTGCTTTTCAAGGGTGACAGTATGGTTCCCATTGAAATTTAACCCCGTAAATATCGGGACACTGCCATCACGCAACAGTTCTTTCTTCGGTAGATAAATCAATAAGTCAATGTATGGTGACTCGCCCTTCACCTTAAGATAAAGTCGCACCTGTCTGCGTATTGCTTTACCTCCCAATGCTTGGTTGGACTCTTCCTGAAGCACACTTATAAAAGAATTATCGACGTCCCCTGGGATCCGGCCGTAAACATGTTTTCGAAATAATTCCAGAACCTCCGGTCTCCGCTTCTCTTGCCATTGGGATACCGACATAACAGTCCTGCCCGTGGCCAGCTTAAGAACTTCCGGCAGTTTGTATTCCGGGACCTTCGATTCGTCGTAATTGTACCCCGCTGGCTGTGCATATAGACCAGCCCCAAATGTCAGTACTGTGATTAACGTTATCAACTTCATCGGATTAGGGTCCTGTTTCAAAATATCGATGTATCGTAATGCGTATTATTTTAATACTATCCAGACTCAATTTGTTACAGCAAAAGGTCTGAAGTTACGTGCCCTTAACCCGAGATCAACAAACTCGTCTTTCGCAACTAATATCCGAGTCCGGGTCACCTGATGCACTCGCGGCCGTGATACTCGATTGGGGTTACGTTTTGCCCTCCGCGAATGATGTAAGCCAGCCGGCAACAGGAATCATTTGGGAATTTTTGCAAACATACGATTCCGAATTGGATCCGTCTTTGGTCATGGGCATAAGCGAATATTTAGACTCCCCGAAGGTGAACCAGTCCCCCGTTGTCCTTAACCCTGAACTAACTCCCTCTAACGAAGATCCCCACAATATAACTTCCTTTCTTGCTGACGGTGGGATCGGACGCGTCTGGCTTGCACAGGACAGTCAAGTCCAACGTCAAGTTGTACTTAAACAACTCCTTCCCGCACACAAGGAGAGTCATGGAGCACGTGACCGATTTGTGCACGAGGCTCAACTCACTGGTCGATTGCAACACCCAAACATAATTCCTGTCTATTCAATGAACTGGGACAACGACGAAGCCCCGTTCTATACGATGAAGTACATTCGAGGGGATACTCTTGCCGAATGCATCGCACAAACCCACGCAAACTTGGCCGACCAGCCTAGCAAAGCGGCCCTCTCTTTGCTCATCGACTATTTTATAGCTGTGTGCCAAGCGATTGCTTACGCACACGAACAGACTTTAATTCACCGAGACCTCAAGCCAGACAATATCGCTATCGGCGAATTTGGCGAAGTCACGGTATTAGACTGGGGACTCGCTGACCATTTTCACTTGCACGCTAATCATCGCGATTCTCACGCCGGCCCCTTAGGTACTCCTAATTACATGCCACCAGAACAAGTATCAGGGGATACTTCTCGCATGGGACCCGTTTCCGACATTTATAGCCTGGGCGCGATTTTGTTCGAAATCTTACACGGATCGCCTCCGCGTCATTCAGACAAGCAAAACTCTGGCTTGACCGAGTTGCTGAATTCAATTGAAGAAGGGGACATTCCATCCGCAGTTCAGAATTGCAGACGCGAGAATCGTGGATTGGGGCACATCGCTGACAAATGCCTCGCCCTCCAACCCCAGTTTCGATACGCGACGGTAAGCGATTTGCTGAAAGACATTAAAGCGTGGCGAGTCGACCAGCCAATTACTGCAAAGCCAGACACTCTCCGGCATTCCGTCGCTCGTAAAATCCGCCACAACCGTAGCGGCCTTGCTGCCGCTTTAATTCTAATTCCAGTCTGCATCATCGTCTTAACTGGTTTCGTTACGAAGTATAGTATCGAGTCCAACCGCCTGGCGATCGCTCGGAAGGCCGAGGCCGAGAAGCAGAGCGAATACCTGCTCACGAAAGACCGGTTGGAATCCGCACTGCAATCAGCGTATATTGCGAAACAGGAAGCAATCTCTAATACCGAATTGGCTGAAACCAATACTTCCCTTGCCTTAGAAAATGAACGCAAGTATCAAAAAGAGCTCAAACAGTCTCAGCTAGCCAAACTTGACGCAGATAACGCTCGAAAGATCGCTCAACTTGCTGCTGACCAAGCGACCTCCAGCAGGAAAAGAAAGGACGATGCTCGGCAGGAGGCCGAAAGGAATAGAAGAACAGCAGAACAACTTACACTCGAACTAAAACATCAAACCACGCAATCCTTCCATCGTAAAGCATTGATCGCATCCGAGTCCGGATTGAATCAGGAAGCTCTTGCCTGGACGACCAAGGCCCTCGAATTCGCTACTATCAATCATTTAGATACCGAATTGGCCGATTACCAGCAATATAACCTTGCTGCTAGCTTAACCCAATTACCCGCCATCCTCAGCGACTTGAGCGTCGATGCATTTCATACTCCGATGACTCCGGTTCCAGGAGGAGAAAACATTCTTATTGCTGCGGATGTCAATAATCGCTACACCCTTACCTGCTTCGCAAAATCGGTCAACAAACCCCACTGGGCTCAACAATTCAACCAGCCGGTTCTAGCTCTCGCTTGTTCTCGTGACGGCCAGCTCATTGCGGTACTCACGGAACCAACAAACCAGGACATGTCGGAACTCGTGATCCTCGATGCTAAGGATGGTTCGCCCGTCACGCGTTCCTTAATCAAGCCCGTAGCCCCACGGAGCCTGCACTTACTGGACGACAAGATACTAATGGTCGACCAACGTTCTATCATCAGCTACACACTTGATGATTTAAGCGAACAATACCGTACACCAACCACCGATTTTCCGATTTACCATTCTGTACTATCTCCAGATGGCTCGCAACTTCTTACCACTCACGGTCGTGTTATTGTTCGTCTTTGGGATGTCGAACACGGTATTGTCCGGGGCTTACCCATCAGGCTACCCCTTCCAATCGTCGGAATCGACTTCCAACCAGGCTCGTCTGTCGTGGAATTGGTTACCACACTGGAACAACGTCTGGCAATCGATCTGGAACAGAGTCAACTTATTGCCCGGTCGCCTACGACCAAACCCGATCCTTTGGAGCGAGTTACATGTGCTGATTTCCATTCACATCGATTACTGTCCGTCACCGGTACTAATCAAGGACGCGTATCTCTCAAAAACCGCGCTAATTCGTTATTTATTCCTCCACTGCAATTCTCCAAACCTATCGAACATGTCCACTTCAGCTCGGACAGTCACTTCCTAATCATTGGTTCTGGAAAGCATTCGGTCAGCGTGTTCGATATTAGAAAAAGACAATTTACACATAAGGAGATCTATCACCCCGGCATCATACAAGCTATTCATCTTTCTGCTGACAATCGCGTACTGAGTGTCCAGCAAACGAATGGTTTGGTGCGACAATGGGATTTATCTCGTAATGCGAGTCACCACCGAACACTTGACTCACATGGGGCCTATCTCTATACCACTATCCTCAATGGAGAACTCCTATCGTTCCAAAAGGATGGGAAGGTAGACTTACGAAGAGTCGATTCCCTCAACAAAATTGCCGCATCGTGCGATTTGGGGACTTTGGAACCGAAAGCAACCAGCTTTGCTTCAACCAACGACACTGCCTTCGTCATGACGCCCAAAACCGTCCATGCAATTTCAATTACGGATAATCTAATAACCCTGGATACCACCAAACTCGCCGCAGATCTACAGGCACACGCGGTTAACACTACCACTCACAACATTGCCCTATCCTGCTCCGACCGCACATTACATATCTACGACGCCAAAAACAATGACTGGCGACGTATAGACACCTTGAAAAAGGTGTTTCAACAAATGGCTTGGTATTCATCTAACACTCTCGTTTGTCTGACCAATGAGTACTCAGACACCCAATCTTTGTTAGAGTTCGTCGATATAACGTCTCAACAAATCGTACATCGAACGACTATAGATTATCCCCAGTGCAAACTCCACGTTGACACTGAAGGAACAATCCGAGTCGTCTTTGAAAACGGAATGACAAAATTGATCACCGGTGAATTTACTCTTGGGGAAGTGAACTACTTGGGCGTCCAAACGGCTGCCACTCAACCTACCGGAACGGATTACTTAGTTGGAAACGATGGCCGCACTTCATTTTTCTCTAAAACCAGCCTTCAGACATTCGAGACACTCTTTCCAAGCCAGATTACCAACCTAACCCCTAACGGTCTATTCGGCAGCGTATCCGAGGAAGGACTCACGCTCTTTGAGTTCGGGGATTCAAATGCTGTATCCCCCCCCTTTAAACTACCATCCAATATCAACCACGTTACACTGCTACAACGAGAAGGTATCCCCCACATCATAACGGCCAGCGACGGCGGCCTCCAAATCCTACCCATTGCTCAAGATATCCAAGACCTCACCGATGTAACTAATTATTCACTAGCGATCTCTGGAATTCAGGTCGGCAACGTAGGCGAATTATTCTCCGATCCGTCACAAATAAAACGCATTAGCAAGCAAGTATTCGACGACCGCCCTCTCCATACTCCAGCTTCTCTCTCATGGTTACGTGCCAATAGTACTAAGATCGCATCCTCACAATGGCGTCCTGCCTTGCAGTTCACAGTTGCAAGATTTGAACGAGTGAAAGGGCTCTCGACTCAGGAAGCAACTAAAGCGTTGGACGAGCTCGTAAGCGTTCAACTAGGTCTACGTGACTGGGACGGTGTCATTACTAGCTTGCTTGAGGGCTACAATAACACGAAACAGGCTCGTCATTTATATCAGGCTTGTATCCTAGCCGCATGGACCAACAGCCACGACGTATACGAGCAGTCGTTAGAACAACTAGCACAACAGGTCAAACCAACAACACTGCAAAACTACATATACCTTGCAGTTGCCTCAAGCCTTATAGAGCATAACCTACAGTTTTCTACTCTTCAAAAAGCCTATGAGAACATCAAGCTTCGGCCTCCCGTTCAACCAGTACTCGACCGGGCACTCCTATTTCATGGATTTAGACTCGACGATTCTGACACCATCTCGCAGAAGCTTACACTCCTCAGCGGAGAACGTATCCCTCTTCCAATTGCCTCTTTTGCGGAACTCGTACGATTGTTGCAGACGCCACCAGCGGATATCAACCAAATGGATATACAGAGACTACGGCACATTCGCACGTTGCTTCCATCCCTCGAGGGAGGTAATCCAGGGACATCCTGGACCGAAAGATGTCTCCTAGACATACTATTTGGTCAACTCCAGGATCACATTAATCGGGAGCGTGATACCTAATGCATGATCTCAATAGACTACTCTCCAGACAAATTGCGACCCCTCTGGCACCAGCAGAGTTTTATCGCGAATTGCTTGATTGCGACGTCATAAATAGCACACCTGACAACTCCGATAACACACTCGACATCCCGGCAGAAATTGAGTCCATTCTGACTTCACTCTATCGGAACGGAATTGAATGCGATTTGACGGCTCAATTACTTCCAGCCCTTGCCGGCCAAACTATTGACCCCAATTCAACAAGACAGCCGATATCCGCAGTTCCTCCGGCAGATATTCTGGAAGACACTCATCCACAACTTACTTTAGGGTCCACCATCACGAGGCCGTCTCCCATCGAACGGTTAAACGAGGAATCCAACGATTTTACCAACACTATGGCAGGGAATACGCTCGTTTCAGGCGACGCATGGCTTGCATCAGATGACGTATTGCAACGGCACGTCTTACTCAAAGAGCCAACGGTCGCAGAGAAGGGAGTTTCCGATTCTCATAAGCAATTTATCCGTGAGGCTCAGATCACAGGCCAATTGGAACATCCAAATATCCTCCCAGTCTATTCACTCGCCTGGTCAACGGACAACACGCCCTATTACACAATGAAGCTGATCGATGGCACCAGCTTCTCCCAACACATTCGAAAACGCCACCACGAATCACCGGGTTTGAGCCGTAACACACTCAAACCGTTGCTCGATGTGATTATTGCCGTTAGCAATGCGATGCATTACGCCCATACACGTGGAGTCTATCACGGCCGGCTAAACTCAGAATCAATCTCTCTCGGGAAATTTGGGGAGGTTATGGTTCTAAATTGGTCAGAGGCTATTGTCGACGCCAACCAGGATTCCGCCCCTGCCAACTTCCAATGTGATCTCAGGTCTATCGCTTCACTAGTTTACGAAGTAATAACCGGCGCCCCACCAATCAGCAATACTCTTGAAGGCATCGCCAACCTTCCAACGTCTTGCCCGAAACCCCTTGCCTCGATCTTGCGCAACTGTTATCTCGACGAACCGTTTTATCCGACCTTAGCCGAGTTGATACGAGATCTTAGGAACTACTCCGAGGATTTACCTGTGATGGCTCACTCTTCCAGATTACCCGAGAGGATAGCTCGTTGGATCCGTAAACACCCGCTTCACATTCTTTATATCACCACAGTTTCTGTGTTAATCCTGTTTTTTCTAGTAACAGAGTTCTTCATTTTGACTCAAGCCAATGAGGCGGCTGAACTAGCACTCGATAACACACAACGAATTACGAAACTCCTGCTAAACGACAACCGAAACATTGAAGAAGAACAAAAGAAAGAAATCGAAGCACGTGATAACGCGTTCGAATCATTTGCTATTGCTGAAACTGCCTTGCAAGAAGCAAAACAGCACGCCGAACTAGCATTAGTCGAGAGTCTAGAAACCAAAACACTCGAACTCGAAAGCATCGCTTTAGAGCAAGCCGCTAAGACGGATAAAACACGGGCGATCAACCAAGATGCTGCCGCAAATCTATTGCTGCAGCAGGCAAAACAGGATGAAGCATATGCCATTCAGGCCAAAGACCAAATCACGACGCAAACTATCGCCACGCACCTACAACAAATTGTCCACTATGGAGCACGAGGGCAACGCGAACCCGCCTTGGCCGAAGCGTTCCAACTAAGTCAGCTGACTTCACTGATGCTCGAAGAGTCATCCGATCATCACTCGTTTATCCGTAATTTGCTCGGCCATTCGTATATACCTAAGTACCACCTAAATTTCTCCGACGACGATTTGAACGTCAACCTAAAACAACTCACTGACGTGACAGGGCGGAGGATAATCCTTCAGGCGTATTCCCGAAAGACGGACAAGACTCAACTAACGGTGATTGCAGACACATTACATCCTAAATTGATAACTATCGATGGGCGAATTGATTTCCATTTCACCACTAACGATTCAATCGTTCTGCTCTCAAATGAATTCGATGGTTGCACGGTAACCATCCTCAACCACGGGCTTGAGCCTAGCTATGGACGTTTGAGCCACCCCTGCACTGCTGCCTGCATGGCGAACAAGCTGTTATATGCCTGCCTCGAAGACGGTCAGATTACGATTTTTTCCACCGAGCAACTTACGCAGACTTCACCTATTCACCGTCTCCCAATCCCTGCGCATCAAATTGACATTTCCAATCGAATCGATCAACTAGCCGTGGCATATGGGACCAAAGCACGCATAGTATCTCTGAGCTCTGGAGATATCGAAAATGAGATTGAATTACCTTCTGAATCTGAGGGGCTTTGGTTTAACGCGAACAACGGATTGGCGATCTTGTCGGATCAATACTACATCAATCAATTCGTTTTGGGGGAACCAACCGAACGCAGGATTCGATTTAGGCCACCCACTACTGCGAAACGTTTAACGAGCCAGGCACATCATGATTCTGATCATTTCCTACTGTTTGACGACGGTACTCTTACAAAATGCGATAGAAGCTTCAAACCGACACTTGCAAGATTACGTAATTTTCGTGACGGCCAAATCCTCTTTGTCGGCCCTTCAAGAATCCTGGTCGCCGACCACAAAGGAACGTTGCGCATATTAGATCGCTCCACACTTAATCCGATCGCCAATCCAATTCGCAAGCAAGGGGCCGTCATTGCGGCCAGGCTAAACTCCGATTCCCTACACGTTTGCACTAACCACGGAACACTCACCACTTATTCACCTCCCATGGTCTCTTTAGTATCTGAGGGCTTGTCATTGAAGGACGGCAGGTACCTACTACTTGACGACCAAACCCCGGTTTTTGTTTCAGACAGCAAGCAAGTGTCATCGCCGGATCGCGCCAACCTAAATTACACACATCCAACCGAAATCACTGAGATTAAGCCCCTACACAAGGGGACCCTTCTCGCCATCAAGGATCGCGATGGATATACCGTCCTGCTATACGATGGAAAGCAATTACTACCGACCCTGAAACTCCCCAGCGACACCGACTTAAATACCGTCCAGTTGTCACACGATCACAACCACATCTACGCCTGTAACAGCAAAACTCTGTTTGAATGGAAACACGGCACCTCCTATAACTACCCACACCCATCGCCGTTAATGGGATTCATAAATCTCACACTTGGACAGGCGGACTCCAGTCTGCTTATCTCGTCAAGCAACGTAAAGTCAATCGTTCAGAAAATAACAATTGATGACATGAATTACGGTAAACCTATTGTCATCTCGGGTTTTGTACGTGATTGCTTTTGGAATGACTCCAATAGCAAATACCATCTCCTAATCACGAATTCTCAGTTTACAAATAGACATCAGCTATTCTCGTTGGATGAGAGCCTGAGCACGCAAGCTGTAGAACTTCCAGTTGGCATCAATCGTCATATTTTCAGCGAGGCCACTCAAACATTGACCATTGCTACTAGTGATCACCGACTCGTGAATTATTCAATTCAAACAAATGAAATCACTGACACTTACACCAATTGTCCGGTCATCACTGACATACGTTTAGACACCAACAATAATCTGCTGCTTATCCAAAACCCAGCAGAATTCCTCATCGTTGACGCTAACAGCCTGAATCCGCTAAGCCCATTAATCCAATTGCCTTTAAGCGAACCTGTTGCCACTAATGACAACCTCTTTCTCCAAATTCAGATGGAGGGCCGCAAACCCGAATTCATTTCGGTTCACAATCTACTCGCAACGGAAATGACGGTAGCAACAATGCAAAAAGTACTCGATGACGAGTCCGCCGAATTACCTCGATTGGAATTAAAGTAATTCTCGAGGGACGACCCCTTTTTCATATAGATGGATCGGCCTTCCAGCGAGATTTGGATAGGTGTCTTCCGCTCGGAGTCCTAACGAATGATAAACAATCGCATTCAAGTCAGCTGGTTTGATTGGACGATCAATGGGATGCTCAGCTTTTGAATTGGTTGCGCCAATAAATTGTCCATGGCGATACCCACCCCCAGCAATCATGATGCTTTGTGCCTGTGGCCAATGGTCTCGTCCAGCATTGGCATTAATTCGTGGAGTTCGGCCAAATTCGCCGGCCGTAATTACCAAAGTATCGTCCAGCATCCCTCGATTGGCCAAATCTTGAATCAACACCCCTACCGCACGATCATGTCGCACCATCTTGTCGTTCAATGCTTTTTGAATATTTCCATGATCATCCCAATATCCGGTATTGAGAGTCACAAATCTTACGCCTGCTTCAATGAAACGACGCGCAAGCAAGGCTTGTTCTCCCCATCCAGAGCCATAGGCCTCAACCAGCTTCGGATCTTCGTCCGCTAGATCGAACGCTTTCCGAGCACGACCAGAAAGGATAATCTCCTGTGCCTGAGCATTCATGTCGTCGATGCCCTCAAATGTTCCAGTACTATCTGAATCACGCCGTAGTTGATCAAACTGTTTTAACAGCGATACTCGATTGACAACGCGATTTTCAGATAATCCATCGACGAGGCTAAAACTCTTATCGCTACCGGTAGGCAATCTGCCTGCCTCATTTCCGTAGCTATAATCGCCAATACGAAACGGATTATGATTGACGCCAAGAAAGGCCGCCCCGTGGAAGCCAAATCCACCATCGTTAATGTTAATACCGCTGGGCACGCCACTTCTTCGGGGCCCTAAAAGTAGCGACGCCACCGATTGCATGGATGGATTACGCGGAATCCGATCTGAACCGGTTGCGCCGGTATAAGCCGTTAATAGCCAATGAGCAGCCGCCCAGTGGTCGCCATTTCCGTGAGTAAAGCTACGGATAATCGATACCTTGTCCATGATTTTCGCATGGTGGGGAAGTAGTTCACTGATTCGAACACCTGGCACGTTTGTCTCAATCGAGTTCCAGGGACCGCGCACTTCCTGCGGCTGATCTGGCTTCATATCAAATGTATCGAGTTGACTAGGACCGCCATGCTGCCAGATGAGTATTACCGATCGCCGGGATTGCTTCGGATAGGCCGTGGTCGCCTCTGCACGCATGAGGTTGCTAAGAGACATTCCGCCCAATCCCAAACTGCCGACTTGCATGAAGCGTCGGCGATTAAGACCGTTACAATACTTACCTGTAATTTTTCCTACGATAGATAACATGACGTATCTTCCTTACTCAATTATTCAAGTTTTCCATGCGTTATTTTAAGCCGCACGTTTAACTTTCTACAATTCCATTTTAGTTATCGTCAAATGCGAAGCTACAGCGAGAGATATTTATTTCTTGAACATAGGGCTGCTTGGGTCTCCCCTTGAGAGAAGGAATGCCAGTAAATCAAGTACTTCATCTCGGTTCAGCGTATTGAGCAGTCCTTCCGGCATCAGTGAATTTTTGGAGGGAAATTGTTCGTCAATCATTTTGGTGTCAATCGAAGTAAAATTGCCGGGATCCAACATATTGGTTTGGACCATGATGTTATCACCCGATAGATTGGCAACGCGGCCCGTTACCACTTTGCCGTCTACAGTAATAAACGTCGTAGCCGCATACTGGTCACTAATTTCCTTATTTGGCTTCACGATGCTTTCCAACAAATCCTTTTTGCTAAATCGTCCGGAAATCGTAGTCAAATCAGGCCCAATTGCTCCTCCCCTACCATTGAAACGGTGACAAGCAAAGCAGTTAGCTTCTCCAAATAACTTCGCACCTCGTTCAAAGTCTCGATCCCTCATCCCTTCTGTCGCCAGTTCAACCAGTTCCGATAAATCCCATTGTTTAACGATTTCTCGCTTCGCGTAATTGAGAGGATTCGTTTGCTCGAGGCTCTGTGAGATTACATCTGCCAATGACTCAGAATCTGCCGTCGACAGACTTGCAACCGCATCTTTTTTAATGTTCTCGAGAAACATGGTGAAACTTGCACCGCCCCGGTAGTTCGCGGCCTGCAAGAACCACTCAAAATATTCACGGCGTAATTCGGGAGTCCAGCCTTTAAGTTGATGGCGAAGCGTTTTAGCATAGTCTATCTGCTCTTCCTGAGTGGGTGCATTCACCATAAGGTTTACCGCCGACGCAGTCACGGTTTCAGACTCCGCATATACTAGCAACTTCAGGACTTCCGAGTTTATTGCCGCATTTGGGGTTGGGAACTTATTTTCAAGGTATTCCTTGATCTGCATAGCCTCATCAGCATTAGCCGCGCCCAACCTCATAAATACCAATCCGCAAACACGTAACCAGAGTATTTTCTGAGTCGAATTCAGCTTCGCATAGGGAATATCATAGAGTCGCTTTAAAATTGCTGGTTTAAGCGTTGGGTTGCCTACTCTTGTTAGCGCTAGCATTCCGTTCAGAGCTACCTGATCGCTAGGGTGGGCGAGAATCTTGTCCTGCCATAATTCCACCGGCTGATGTTCGAGCGCCACTCGACTTGCGAAACGCAAAGCACGGTCGCTACTTTCTAGCGTAGGAATCGAGTCGCTGACAGCCTTCTCACCAATAGGACGATGAAATGCTTCAATGGCTCTACGATGTTTCCTCAAAGCAAATTCCTTACCTGCAATCTCATGAGATGTGGAATCAGCTTCTCCGTGATAGGTAACTCGATAAAGTCCAGATTTCGTCCTCCGCCCTCCAATTGTGAAGTACAACGCTCCGTCCTGTGCCCCGACTACGACATCGGTTAATGGCAGTGGCGTACCCGCGATGAATTCTTCCAATTCCCCGCTGTAGGTACTTCCGTCCGGATGTAAATGAACTGCATAAAGTTTTCCATAGCTCCAGTCGCAGGCGAACAACGCATTTTGGTACTTCGAAGGAAACTTCGTGCCATAACCAAAACACACCCCAGTCGGAGACCCAGGACCTACATTGACAACAGGCGGCACACTATCTGGGTAATAAACCGGCCATTTGCCTGATCCATTCCTCCAGCCAAATTCAGCGCCGCTAACCACATGGCAGATCCTGGTTGGGCGGTACCAAGGAGTATTCACATCCCATTCCATATCAGCGTCATAAGCAAATAATTCACCTTCGCTGTCAAACGCGGCATCGAACTGGTTCCGAAATCCCGTTGCTAATAGCTCCCAGTTATTTCCCTCCGGGTCCACCTTAGCGATCCAGCCACCTGGCGCGGGAACGCCACGCATAAAACCGCGTCCGTAAGTGCGCTCATGAAGTAGATCCTCATCCCAGACAAGAGGTACACGCGAACTATCCATCGCAGTTAACTTGGTGCTGTTGCCACAAACAACTACCAGATTATTACCATCTGGATGAGCTAGAATCGCATGAGGACCGTGCTCACCGCCGCCACTTATTTCGCGCAATAGCCGCACATCGTCGAAGGCTCCGTCACCATTAGTGTCTTTCACACGATACAAACCGGATTTATATTGATTGCCACCGTTGACCATGACATACAACGACTCAAATGCCCACAGCAATCCGTGTGCACGTCCTAGTTCAATGTCGAGCCTCGAAACATGCGTGTCGGTTGCCGGCTGACCAATTCCTGGTGGTGTTACGCGGTAGAGACTTCCATACTGATCGGACACGATCAAATCTCCATTTGGTAATGAGCACATATTGACCCAAGATCCTTGCGCATCCTTGGGGACGTCATACAGCAGCTCAACCTTAAAACCCTTGGCGACAACTAACCCGTCTGTGGGCGTGGCCTCAACCTCTTTCAGTAGTAGCGCCGAATCGAATACTTTTTCTGTGACACCAGTCCAGGCCCCGCCGCCGAGTTGAGCAATCTTAGTGACTGCTTTATATTCCTCTGGAGCCTTGAGAGTGGTCTTCCAACCAGGAACTTCCTTTAACGCTCCTACCCAGGAATCATCTGTCACGATCCTCGGGCTTTGCGTGTCTAACTCTAGATCTAATCGGGCTATGAACCCTGCAGGCCCTTCGGCTTCTGCATTAGCCGCGACAACGGCTATAACATTATTACCGCGTTTAAGATATTCCTTCACTTCCTTACCAGTAGGATTATTGAAATCAGTGTTCTCACCGATTTTTGTCCCATTAATAAAAACGGAACATTGATTGTCGCAAGCAAACGTAAACTTGGCGCCACCAAATCGTCCGCCAGGCACCAATACATTTTTTCGTAGAAAGACCTTCTGATTTTCGGAAGTGGTAACGTGGGGACCTAACCACACCCACTGAGGAATAGCCTTAGCTACTTTTTTTTTACGAGTTTCTTAAGCTGGACGTCTTTGAACTGAATCGTCATCGGCGCGCCCGCATGAATCTGCAAAGCCAATACACCTTTGAATTCTCGATTCTTTTCGTCATTGTCCGTAATATCGACCGTGACTAGCCCATTGATCTTATGGATAAGCCTATTGCCTACGCAAGTAATTTCAATGGTCGTCCATTTAGTAAGATCTTCCTTTATCACTTCCGTAGTTGTGTCGGTTACCTCGGACTTACCGTCTTTATTGACAGTTACCTTTTGCCCCCTTTGAGCGACGATTCCACGTCCGCCCTCGTCATAGAGCATGCCCGTATAAGGTGGATTACCATGGATATCTGCTTGATATCCTCTGACTCGGAAAGCATTTTCATCGCCGAAGCGCTGACTGCGATATTGCACACCTGAATTATTATTCCCAACAAGTCGGAATTGCGCTCGAAACGTGAAGTCCTCAACTTCACCNTCCCATATAAGGAATTTATTGTGAGCGATCGGCGCATCTTTAGAGGTAACTCCTGTGATCGCGCCGTCCTGAACACTCCACAAATCTTTATCTCCAACCCAGCCAGACAAATCTTTGCCATTAAAAATGCTCTCAAATTCCTGACCGTTTACCACATTCGAAGTGGAAATTAGNGCCAAGACGCAATAACAGTACAACTGACTTTTCAGTTTCATTTCGACGAACCTTTATAAGACTGAATTCGCAAGGGATTGGAATACGGACATTGTACCTAATTCAAGATCCCCATGTGTTTCACGTAGCCGCCACTTCGTAAAACCCCCATTCTGTTTTTTCCTCTGCCTATCTACCAACGTTCGCTACTGTGCATAGAATAGATTCCATCACGTCACACCAAATCACGAAGCACGGAATGATCTATGACACCTCAGGAATCAATGCAGGATTTCGACTCGCGCTACCCAGCTACCGAAGACCTACGGCAGCGAGCATTTCAACGAATGCCAAAGTTTGCTTTTGAATACCTCGATGGTGGCTGCAATGAGGATGTCAACCTAGACAAGAACATGTCCGACATTCAAAAGGTGGAGCTCGAACCTCGTTACCTGACTCCGCCACCGTCCTACACAATTGGGACAAAGTTATTTGGGCAGGAATACAGTGCTCCTTTCGGCGTAGCCCCCGTAGGACTCCAGGGCCTCATGTGGCCCAATTCTCCAGTGATCCTCGCTCGGGCAGCCCGACGCCACAACGTCCCCTTCATTCTCAGCACGGTAACCACCGCATCTATTGAAACGATTGCCAAAGAGACAGACGGCAAGGCCTGGTTTCAGCTCTACTACCCCGCTGAGGACGCCATTCTTTTCGATATTCTCGATCGCGCAAGTGCCAACAACTATGACGTCCTCGTCGCCTTGGCAGATGTTCCCACGTTTGGATACCGCCCTCGTGATATCCGAAACGGTTTGGCCATGCCGCCTAAGATGACGCTCGCCAATATCATGCAGATGTTCATGAATCCTCGCTGGGCATTAAACTCACTGTTATATGGCAAGCCGAATTTTGAGTCTCTCGTCAAATACATGGACGGGAAAATGAACTTGAAACAACTCGGTAAATTCATGGATGACACATTCAACGGTCGTCTGGATCTTGAAAAGCTGAAGGTCCTGAGAGATCGCTGGAAGGGAAAGCTCGTCGTGAAAGGAATTGTTAATGAAGCCGACTGCGAAGAAGTAATTAAGCTCGGCATCGACGGGATTATTGTTTCTAACCACGGTGGACGTCAACTGGATGCCGGACAATCGACGATCGTCCCGTTGACAAATCTCGCAGCAAAATACAAAGATAAGCTCACTATCATGATGGATAGTGGAATTCGAAGTGGTCCGGATATTGCAAGGACACTGGCTTCGGGCGCAGAATTTACCTTTATGGGAAGACCGTTCATGTACTCTGTCGGCGCACTCGGCGACAAAGGCGGCAATCATGTCATGGCGATGATGAAGCGGCAATTGCAGCAAGTTCTGGAGCAACTNGGGTGCCCGAACATCAATGAATTGCACGAGTACATTATCTAACTGCTAAGCCCTCCCGACACAGCCGGTGCCTGGTTCTATTTTTCTTCTTCCAAATTGAATTTGAGCAGGGTCTTTTCTGTACGAATGAAGATTGCNTCTTCGTTAAGCGCTGGGGTGGCCATAACGCCCTCCTCTAGCGTACTCCGTCCAAGCTCAACATATTTAGAACCTACACCGACCACCACAATTTCACCATCCCGATCAATAGAAAGGATGCGGTCACCAAGGCAAATCGGAGACGTAAAATACTCACCTCCCACGCGAGCAAGCCACACCTGCTCTCCCGTCTTCAAATCCAGACAGGACAATATCCCGCGATCCGTCCAGCAATAAAGCTGGTCATTCAAAGCGAGGGGTGTAGGGCAATGAGGCACGTTCCGAGTAGTTCGATACATCTCCAGCGCCTCGTGACTATCACTAAGAGTATCNGGGGCGAGGGAAACAAGCGTTCGAACNCCATTGGTGAAGCCACTTGCNGCTATAACTTGATTTCCGGCAACAATGGGTGAACCAACTGCCCGCTGTGCATGCTCGCCAAACACGANATTCTGCCACTGTACCTCGCCGCTTCGGAAATCAACACCAACCACGCCTTCATAAGAGTGGCTAAAAACGACCTGAGTTTTGCCCTCGTTGGTTTCATAGATGACAGGAGTNGAATAGCCGGTACGTTGTGTTTTACGCACTGTCTGCCACTTCGTTTTCCCGTCCACCGCGGACACAGCCAACAGGAAACTCTCATACTTTTCGTTATCATGCGACAATAACACCACACCTTGATGAACGATCGGGGAGGTAGCCGCACCGGTTCCAGCACCAAATCGCCCCACCTCGTGGGACCATAACTCTTCACCGCTATGATCTAGTCCATAGAGGATTGAACTATTTTCAGCCTGCCAAAACACATAGACACCGTTTTTATCGGCACACGCTGATGCGCTCGCAAACCCATTACGCTTGTTTGTCTTGTAGGTGTTAAACGGCCAGCTCTTTGTCCACCGTAATTTTCCGTCTGTGGTAGCATAGGCCGAAAGAAAGCGTTTACCGCGTTTCGTTTCATTATCAAACTCAGCCGAAGTCAAATAGAGCAGCCCCTCAGAAATGATGGGCGACGAATTCCCAGCACTCTTTAANTCAACTTTCCATTCTGCATTCTCAANCGCATATTCNACCGGCAATTGTTTATCACTCGCAACCCCACTCGCATTAGGNCCCCGAAAACGATTCCATTCGGCGCCCTCTGCTTCAAGGCAAATCACCACCAGGCAAAGAGGAAGTAACCGTTTAATAACTGATTTCACTACGATTCACTTTTCTACTATGGATGACTTTTCCGTCGATGTTAATGACACTGTATTCCACAGCTGGATCTTTGGTTGTTGTGTCAAATTCGACCAATCCAAAGGACTGTTTTTTGTTATAGGAGAATTCGGCGGCCGGCAATTCAGGATGTACATGCTGATTGGTTAAACGCGAACTGTTGAATTCATACAACGGATAGATTCCCTCATGCTGTATCTTCCACAAATCGCTACGATGCCGATCGGCGGACATCAATAAAACACCGTCNTTTTTGCTATCGCGGATAACCTCGAAGATCTCATGCCGTTCGCCCTTAAAGCCATTCCAGGTATCCTTACTATCACCTTTCGCGCCAAACACCCACGGAACAGGTGACACCAACACAGTGAACGTACCCTTAGACTCCGCGATGGTGCGTTTCAACCATTCGCGTTGGATAGGCCCGAGCATCGTGGCGCGCCCACCGTCTGCCGGCCTAAGATCACGATAAATACGCCCATCGGTCATGATGAAATGAACATCCCCTATATAGTAGTCGTACCAAACACCTGGCACTTTCTCACCTTGACCGTAGCCAGGATTTACCCAGTTATTCTTGAANACATGCCAAACTGGAACTTTCCAATCGGGAGAATCCAGTGCTGGCCCACCCTGGCAGTCATTCGTACCGAAGTCGTGATCGTCCCAAATCGAGTAGACGGAACTCTGTGCGGTCAACGCTCTATACTCCGGTCGAGATTGCCGTCGGTAGTAACAATAGTGCTGCATTTCCGGTATCTCCGGCGCGTCACTATAAACGTTATCACCAAGCAGCATCAGGACGTCAGGCTTCGTTGCTTGGATCGTATTCCACATAAATTCATGCTGCGGCACGTAACCCGCACCACCCCCAAAAGCGATCTTAAACGAGACGGGATTTCCATTAGTTGAAAGCGTACGAGTATTAAATCTGTCTTCATGACCAGGTTTACTATCCAGATGAACCGTATACGTATAGTCCGTATTTGGCTTAAGCCCATCGACGCGTACAACCGCCGTGAAATCCGTTTCCGTTGAACTATTAGAGAACCCAGTGGTTGTCATACGGGGTTTTCCTTTTTCCCAACAACGGACACGCACTTCGCACTCCTTCGTGGTGCGTAACCAAAATGAAAGTCCATCTCCGGTGTTTTGCCCGACCATCGGTCCATGAACGATATCACTTGCTTCCTCGGCAAACAGTGCTTCAAACGCCTCCTTGCCGCGCAAAGATTCTAGACCTGTCTTGGTTCCACCTCTAAACCGTGATGACTCTATACCCAGACTCATTGCTTGCTTGACGTGTTCGATTGCATGCTCCGATTTTCCCAGTCTCGCATAACAAACGGCGCTCATGTAATGGGATTCACCGTCCGCTGGAACGACACTAAGGATCGTCTCCAGTTCAGTCAACGCAGAACGTTCCTGACCAGCCACAATCTTCTTCAGCAGATCTTGATGGACACGTTTGTATTGTTTGAATTTACGTTCTACCTTCTTCGCGGCATCGTCATTTCGATCTTGTACGGTTTTCGCTAAAAAACCATTTAGGGCAACGGTAGAGAAGACAACTGTAATCAGCGCCATGCCAAATATATTTTTTCTACTTATCATCTCTAAGCCTTTCTATTCAGGCGCTTTGGTCGGTTGTTTGGTCGCCTTTGCCCTAGCATCATTCGCCATGTCCAGGAGGTCCGCCGTCAATAATTCCACAACAGCGGGAAAATCTTCTGCCAGATTCCTCGTTTCAGAAGGATCTTCAGATAGGTCAAACAAGAGTGTCTCCTTGATGCCCTTCTGAGGCAACATCAGTTTCCATTTCCCACTTCTGAGTGTGTTGTCGTTCCACATCACCGTACGTTCTAGCGGCTGTCTTTCCCCGAGTAGAAATTCGTTCACGTTGATGCCATCCAACTGGCGTTTTGGCTTATCGGAAAGATTGGTAATCGCCAAAATTGTAGCCATCCAATCCATCGACAACATCAATTGTGAATTGCTATGTCCTGGTGAGAATTTGCCAGGCCACTGAACAACGCATGGCACACGATGACCACCTTCGAAATTGGTACCTTTCGTCCCGCGCAAAGCCCCGTTACTACCTAAGGACGTCGCTCCATTATCCGAGCAAAACACCACAATCGTATTCTTCTCCAGGCCAGTCTCACGCAGGGCGTAAAGGATTTCGCCGACTCCTTTATCCATCTCCGTTACCATTTCACGATAAGCTGCCTTTTTATCGTTCCGACTACCGTGATTTTCGAATCTCCCCCCCACCCTGCGGTCCGCTTTGTCTTCGGGACCCTGATACGGATAATGCGGTGCCTCATGCGGCACGTAAAGAAAAAAGGGACTATCTGAATTTTCATGAATAAAGGAAACCGCATGCTTGGTTATCAGGTGTGTGCTGTAACCGGTCTCCGGTGTCAACTTCCTTCCATTCCACCAATCTTCATTACCCGCTTGATCTATATGAGAAATAAAGTCGACGTTTCCACTTACATAGCCAATGAATTTATCAAAGCCGTGCAACAACGGATTGTAATGATCAAAGTAGCCAAGGTGCCATTTACCGAATATTCCCGTACGATATCCGCCGGCTTTCATTACCTCCGGCCACGTCGATTCGGTCGCCTGAATTCCGGCAAAATGGTTCGGATTCTTTTCGGCTGCCACGACAACAAATGGGATACCCACCTTTTGTTGGTACAGCCCGGTCATTAACGCTGCTCGAGTTGGGCTGCAGACATTTCCATTGGAATGATAATCCGTCAAACGCAGGCCGTTCTTGGCAATCGAGTCAATATGCGGTGTCTCAATCCAGCCACCATAACAGCTCAGGTCGCCGTAGCCTAAATCGTCCGCCATGATGAAAACGACGTTCGGTCGCTCATCTGCCGCTTCAATCTGCAGCAATGGGATGAGAAGAAAAATATATAAGGTCGAGGTGATGGCTCTCATGTTAGTTCGCTATATATTTTGGATTCAATTCTGACGGCACAAAACCACCAGTCTCTTTGACCCAACGGTGTAGAGCCGTTGATAAGCGTTCCACGACTTCGGGGTTCTGAGCAGCGACGTTATGTTTTTCTGAAAGGTCACCCGCCACTCGATACAATTCATTGGTGTCCGTCTCATAAAAGTGAATGAGCTTCCACTGATCATCCCGCACGGCACTGGCTGGTGTGGTCCTAAAAGGCCCCGGTTCGGGCAATCCTGGATAACGCTGCAAATATGCTGGAAAGTGCCAATAGACATATTCCCGGTCCAACTGGCCATCCGGATCTGTTAACAATGGCAAAATCGATACACCATCTACTGATTGATTGGCAACCGGCTTTGCTCCCGCCGCTTCCAATAACGTTGGCAGTATGTCGACACCGATGATCGGTTTCTCAATAGTCCGCGCTTTTCCAATCTTTCCAGGCCATCGAACTACGAAAGGAACGCGAATCCCTCCTTCGTATAACATCCCTTTGCTACCTCTCAGAGGCCGATTGCTGGTGACTCCGCCGTGACCACCATTGTCTGAGGTAAAAATCACAATCGTATTCCCATCAAGTCCCAAATCTTTTAGCGCCTCGAGAACTCGCCCCAGCGACTCGTCCATACTCTTCACCATTGCGGCATAACCAGCATTGGAATGACCACGGTCTGGAGAACGACTCTTAAAGTAGGCCTCGTAATCCTTGCGAGGCTGGATCGGTGTGTGAACCGCATAATGAGCGAGGTACAGAAAGAACGGTTGCTTACTATTTTGGTGGATAAATTTCACCGCCTCCTCACTTATTCGATCAGTTAGATACTTCCCCTTATCTTTCTCGACTAGGTTCGGAAAATTGAAAGGGCTGTGATATCCGCCACCAGAGGGTGAACCCCACGTTTTACCAGCGATATTCACATCCATCCCTTGAGTTTTCGGATCTGGCCCCAAGTGCCACTTCCCAAAATGTCCGGTACGATATCCAGCCATTTGTAATTGTTCCGGCAGAGTGACGATATCATCCGCTAATACCGTTCTGTTATTAACTGGAATCAACTTGCGATCACTATTTTTTCCCCGATCCGCATTGGCCACTGTATAGATCCCATGCCGCGCTGAATACATCCCACTCATCAAGCACGCACGGCTTGGCGCACAATTTGGCGCACAGGCATAGGCGTTATTAAAAATCACTCCTTCCGCTGCCAGAGAATCTACATTGGGGCTCTCGTAAAAACGACTTCCAGAGTATCCAAGATCAGACCATCCAAGGTCGTCCACGTTGAACAAGACGATATTCGGTTGGTTTGCAGATACCATCGCTGCAAAGAATAGAGACCCAATAAAACCGCAAATACACAAAGATTGTTGACAAATCTTAATCACTCTTATTTACTCTCCATTAAGACAATCTTTACTGACACAACATTTCCATCGCTTTCAAATCCAGCGGGATAAGGACCTACGATACCACCAGTATCACCGCCTACCTCCAATGGGTCCAACGGCATTTCCTTCATTCCACTTCCTACGTCTCCCGATAATATGACATCTGAACCCGAGAAAATCTGCACTTTGCCATCCTCCTGATAATCAAGTTTTAATCGCGTTTGATTTTCGCTCAACACTCGGTCGGTCTTTACAACGGTTAGCTTCCCACGAACGCGTGACGATAATCGTAATTGGCCTTCTTCAAGATAAATACTCCATCCATGTGCCGTCCCGCCCTGCGATACGATAACACCTGACCGAAAACCTTTCGACAAAACGATTTCCGCAATAAAGTCGCGATCGACAACATTCGGAGCCTTGGATTGATCAAGGGAATCGCCATGCTTCAAACTGAAGTTTGTTTTATTACTTAGATTCGGTCTGTTATTTCGATAAGGCACCAAAGGATAGACATCGGCACGTTTCGCATACGCGTCGAATTTGGCCGCCAACCGGACGGTCAATTCCGGATGCGTTGCTGCCAAATTCGTTTGTTCAGTTCTATCCTTGCGCAGGTTGTATAACTCCCAGTCACCGGCAGGACCTTTGGCTACTAATTTCCAATCACCTTCCCGGACGGCTCGATTCCCCTCATGCTCCCAATACAGGGCATCTCGTTGAATCTTTTGTTTAATGAAGGCAGGACGAAGCGATTTCCCTTCCAGAGGCTTGATCGCGTGTCCATTTACCTTTGACGGATATTCCGCTTCAGCTAGGTCAACGCAGGTTGCCATCAAGTCGATTAGGTGTCCGGGTTGGCTCGTTAGCTTCCCTTTCCCCTTAATACCTGCCGGCCAATGAGCAATCAGAGGCGTTGCGATTCCACCTTCGTGCACCCAATGTTTGTATTCTCTAAATGGCGTGTTTGAAACGTTGGCCCAACCTCGTCCGTAAGCAATATAAGTACCGTCCGGCCCCGCCATCACACCTGGTCCCATAAGAGTTGGGAATCCATCTCGAGTTTGATCAGGAATCATCTTGGTTTGCAGAGCTTCCGGTTGCATAGCAGGCAACGTCGGCGTTTCTTCACGGTTGCTGAGTCCCCCTCGCGCCGTACGTCCTAACCCTTCCGCGCAACCGCCATTGTCCTGAAGGTACATGACAAGAGTATTATCTAATTGACCTGTTTCCTCTAACGCAGCAACAATATTACCGATACCTTGATCCATACTATCCACCATGGCAGCATACACCTCCATGTTTCGCAAATCCCATTCACGATGTTTTACCTGATCCCATTGTTCCGCATCCGAAGACAACGTCCATTCCGAACGAAGCAGGCCTATTTTTTGCATTCGCTGGTAGCGTTCCTGCCTCAATTGTGAGAAACCAGCATTAAAACGACCTTTATATTTTTCTATATCCTTCGTTAAAGCATGCATAGGCCAGTGGGCTGCCGTATATGCAACGTATAAGAAGAAAGGCTCTTCGTCCGATTCCTTCTGGTGGTCCTGAATAAACTTTACCGCGTGATCCGATATGGCATGAGTATAATAGTATGTTTCCGGTCGATATTCCGGATCCGCCGCACAGGAGATGGGAGTGTTTTGTCGCACCAAGGACCAAGGGTCCCAAAAGCTTCCAGCGCCGGATATGGTACCATAGAATTTCTCAAACCCTCGCTGCAATGGCCAATTATACTTTTCGCTCTGAGCACTCTCCTGTTTCGTAACGTGCCATTTTCCGGACATATAGGTGCGGTACCCGGCGGGTTTCAGAACTTCAGCAATCGTTCGGCACTGGTTATTCAAATCGCCACGATAACCGTCATAGCCACTATCAGTCATCATCCAGCCCACGCCGGCCTGATGCGGATAGAGTCCGGTCAGTAGCGAGGCCCTCGTCGGGCAACATCTACCAGTATTATAAAACTGAGTAAACCGCAGGCCGTTATCAGCCAACGAATTCAAATTGGGAGTGTCGATTTCACCACCGTAGCAGCCTATATCTGAATAGCCCATGTCATCTGACATGATGATCACAATGTTGGGGCGATCAGCCCTAATAGCCGAAACAAAGCAAAGATAAATAAAAACGGCGGTAAAATATTTACGATTCATGACTCTCTCTTATTTTCGTCTTTAACCTTTTGCGTAATTAGGATGAAACTCTTCCAGCTCCTTCCAATCGACGAGCGGTAGAAACCGGGGTCGGAACACCCCATGTCATCAACGACCAGCAACAGAATATTAGGCCGTCGAGCCGCCGAAGCTAGGATGGGAAACATCACTAAAAGCGCCCAAACCGTTGTTAACAGATAGTTTAGAGCGTTCATTTAGTTGGCTTCCGGATGCCAAGGGTTAGGGCCATCAGCCTTCGCACGTAAGAACTGAGCGTCCACCTCGAGGTACCAGTTATGAAGTGACTCCTTCATGGAGGCAACCAACTCCGGATGATTTGCTTTCACGTCGACCTTTTCACCTAAATCCGTTGACAGATCGTAGAGATGCAAACGTCCGTCTTCATATCGCTCCACAAGTTTATAATCTCCGCGTCGAATCGCGCCACCGGGAAACCCTCCCTGATTACTGTAATGCGGGTAATGCCAGAACAGGTCGCGTTCCTCCAAAGACCCCTGCCCTGAAAGCAGCGGAGCAAGGCTGATACCATCGAGCACGTCCTTCTTGGGCTTCCTGATTCCCGCCAAGTCTAGTAACGTCGGGTAGAAATCGATACTTGAGACCGGCGCATCATCTGTCGTCGGCTTAACCTGAGAAGGATGACTAATGATAAATGGTTCACGTATACCTCCTTCGTAGATCCACCCCTTACCTCCTCGCAATGGCAGATTAGACGTCGGCGAACCTTCACTAGTCGACAGTCCTCCGTTATCACCTGTAAAGCAGATAATCGTATCTTCACGCAGGCCTAATTCCTCTAATTTACGTACTATCCGACCGACGCTACGATCCATGGTTTCCACCATCGCGGCATAAACAGCGTGATCCTGAACAATCCGCACTTTACGAGCGCGGCCTCCGGGCAATACTTGCTCTTCGTCAGCAAAGTCCTCGCCTTCATCAAGACCTAACCGAGTGGCTTTCACTTGGTATTTCTGCACCAAATCTTTTGGCGCCTGCAATGGAGTATGAACCGTGTAGTAAGACAGATAGATGAAAAATGGGCGATCTTTCGATTCTTCCAAAGTACGCAATACTTCATTCGTCAGCCGACCTGTCAAATGCTCGCCATCCGGTCCATCTTTAAGGCGGGGATTTTTATAGGGAGAAAAGTATCCGCCGGGGGGAGCGCCTCTGCTAAATCCGCCATAGTTCAAATCAAACCCCTGATGTGTCGGCCAATATTCTTCAGTCGGTCCTAGATGCCATTTACCGAAGAAAGCCGTTTTGTAACCGGCATCTTGAAAGCGTTCCGCTATCGTAATTTCTTCCAGGTCCATCCGGTTATAAAGTTCAGCAGGCAGGAACTTACCGGCCCGGGCGCCGGAAAAGTAGTTTGTAGCATTGGTTCTCGACGGATACTTCCCTGTCATGATGCTGTAACGCGTCGGACTACAAACAGGATTGGCAGCATAGCCATTAGTAAACCTTGCTCCTGAGGCAGCAAGAGCATCTACATTCGGCGTTTCATAAAATGTTTTAGGATTGTTTGCGCCGATATCCATATAGCCGAGATCATCGACAAGGATGAAAACAACATTGGGTTGCTTTGCCTGAACCGAGCAAATGTGGCCGGTAATCGGTAACGCAACACAAACCGTTTTGAGAAGATGGAGAACCAACGTTCTAGGTATCATAGGGATTTTCCGTCATTGTTTGATCATGAGTGGGTAGTGGGCGGGGCCGCCCCGATTCATCAAATATCTTTGGGAAAGCCGTCGGGAAAATTCCGAATAGGTGGACCTTATCAGTCCCGACCGGCCTAATGCCATGCAATTCTTCTTGCTCAACAATAATACTCGCAGGAGCGTTGAGACGGATGGCACGTCCCTCTAATTCCAACGAGATAGTACCTGACATTATTACCAACACCTCCTCGGTATCGTGATAGTGCATCGGAATAAATCCGTCCGACTTGATCCATTGCTCCCAAACAGTCGTCTCGTTCGCGCCTACATCCGAGTCACTATGAACTCGCGTTGAAATCCGCGGCACTTCAATAAAGGGCAAGTCGCTGGCTTGTAAGACTTTGACCATTTGGATTTTCGGTAAGTTTGATAAGATGGCTGACAATTTCCAGAGCACGAACCGTCGCGTAGAGTATACTCCCCTGATCCGTAGCTGTAGTCTCGCGGAAGTAGATTATAATAAGTTAAAGACGAGGACTCGATAACCACTACGACCTTCAATAGGAATCTTCACCTTGAATATTTTCGGAAAGCTCACTATCCCATTGACTCTATTGTCAGTTGCATTGTCTTGCCCCATGCAACAGTCACACGCCGCTGAGAAGAACATCATATTCTTCATCACTGACGATGAGAGTCCTACGCTGGGATGCTATGGCGATCCCGTTGCCGTCACGCCAGCGATTGACGCGCTAGCAGCCGATGGAACATTATTTACTCATGCCTTCGCGACAACCGCAAGTTGCAGCGCTAGTCGATCCGTGGTAATGAGTGGCCTACACAATCACTACAATGGCCAGTTTGGCCATCAGCACCATTACCACAAATTCACCTCGTTTCCGGCGGCAATCACTTTAGCTTTACCACGCGTCATGACCCGCGCAGGATACCGTACTGGCCATATAGGAAAATATCATGTCGGCCCTGAAGAAGTCTTCCATTACGAAACCTATCTCAAGGGACCTACTCGCAATGCCGTACAGATGGCTGAAAATTGCAGGGAGTTCATCGATAACACCGACGATGATCGACCGTTCTTTCTGTATTTCGCTACCAGCGATCCTCACCGTGGAGGCGGTAAGGACCAAACTTCTAAGCTCGATCTAAAGGCAGACTTATTCGGGAATAAACCGAACCGGAAGTCATGGGAAGGCGTTGACGAAGTCTTCTACGATCCGGCGGAATTGCCCATTCCACACTTCCTTTCGGATACTCCTGAAACGCGTGAGGAACTGGCACAGTATTACCAAAGCGTATCCCGGATTGACCAGGGGGTGGCACGGCTTGTTTCGATCCTTAAGGACGCTGGTTTGTACGACAAGACGATGATCGTCTTTACTTCCGATCACGGAATGGCCTTCGCTGGCGGAAAAACAACAACCTACGAGGGTGGACTCAATGTTCCCTTCGTAGTTCGCAATCCCTACAACAAACAACGCGGTGTCCGCAGCTCCGCGATGATTTCACACATCGACATCACTCCCACAATGCTCGACTTTGCAGGGGGACTCGACCACGACACCAATGGTCCCAAAGAGCTGCTCAACTACAAAAAATACTGGGCAGACAAAGGCCGGAAGATGGACAACCTCGACGGAGGGCATAAGTGGAATGCCTATCACGGGAAAAGTTGGCTCCACACCCTCGACGATCAGGATGCCACACACTGGGAGACGATTTTTGCTTCGCATACGTTTCACGAAATACAGATGTATTATCCCATGCGAGTCGTAAGAGACTCAAATTACAAACTCATCTGGAACATCGCTCATCAACTCCCTTATCCTTTTGCTTCCGATCTCTGGGCCGCCTCAAGCTGGCAAGCTCAATTTAAGAAGGGAAAAGAGGCGATGTATGGACAAAAGACGGTCAACCAATACATCTTCCGAGATCGGTTTGAGTTCTTTGACATTAAGAACGATCCCTACGAATCACGGAATCTGGCCAATGACCCCAAATTTGCAAAGCAACTCGAAAAGTACAAGGCTTTGCTCAAGCAGCACCAGAAGATCATGGGTGATCCCTGGATTATGAAATGGGACTACGAATAGCCCAACACTGATCCTAGCACCAGCGGTTATTTCAGTGCCTTACGAATTACGTCGGCAACTTTACCTGACAAGTAGACATTACCATCTGGCCTGAAGTGAACATTTGCCGGAAGCATAATCTCGTCAAGTTTGTCGATCGTATAGCCATACATGTCGTCAATCGCAATACCGTGACGCTGCATCACCTTAGCTGCGGCTTCGTTGTATCGCTTCGAGTCTCCAACGACGCGTCCCTTAGCGCCCGGTGGTACGGGGGTCGTGTTCCGGAAGATCACGGTCGCGCCGGTCGCCTTTAATTTTGAGGCAATTGCATCCAAATATTCAACATATTCCTTAATAGGAACCTGCTGGCTATTGCCATCACCGTTAGGCTCAGCCAAATTCTCGCCATTGGGGCCCATCCACTTGAGATCGTGAAGTCCAAAATTGAAATGAATCAAATCCCACTTAGTTGTTCCCAACCAGTTATCTAATTCTGCCATCCCCTTTACGCTGGGTCCGCAGTTGGTTGAAGGCCGATGAACATTGGCAATTCCCGTTAGATTTTTCCGAACNCCGAGTGTGTATCCAATGGAGATTGAATCGCCAATCAGTAGGACATTAGGCAAGCCGTCCGTTGGAGCTATTGGGGCAAGCGGGCCCTTCTTCGGCGCGGTTAGCTTCTTTTGAGCAGCTGTCNGGAGACTGCCCAGTTCTTTTTCCAATACAGTCGCTTCAGCCAATGCCTCCGAGATTNGCAGGCCTTTACCAGTTTGAGGTCGAGTGTGCCCCACTTCATCTAGATAAGCATCATGCAAGACTTTAGTGCGTTGATCTAGCAGCTTAAAAACGGCGGGCGCGTTACCATACCAAGTCACATCGCAAGCACTGGCAATCGCCCTCGCAATAACCATGTGCCCCGCGTTGTCAACGTGCACACCATCGCCAGACATCGCATAGTCTTTTTTGGTTTTGCGGATAGCCTTTAGTGTATACCTAATTGGATCGTGGACATCGACAATCACGTCCACCTGGCTATTGAGCGTTTTCACGTAAGTAGAGTATTGCTCAATGACATCTTCGTATCCGTCATAGATTGCAAACCACGCGAAGTCTTTTTCCGTATCCATCGGCAATAGCTTTTTGGCTTTTGAAAAGGGCTGCGAGTCGAACGCGATTGGCGTGCATAATGCCAATTCAATGTCCTTCCCTTTTACGGATTCAATCAATTTTTGAATCCCTGCCTGGAAAGCCTCAAACCGTCCTTTATCAAACGGACTATAGATCCCGTCGTTGATCCCATAGCATGCAACAATAGCGTCCGGCTTTAACTTAGTTAGTGCGCGTTCTAATCGTTCATGAACATTGGGCCGAGGGAAAGGATGAGGTTTTTCAGACAAACCAGTCACACCTTCGCTAGGCAAACCAAGATTAATTAAATCCGGCGCATCGTCGCCATAACGGATTCGCAACTGCATGTCCAAATACGTTACATATTGACCGGCAGCGGTCACTGAATCGCCGAGAAAGACGACACGGTTACCTGGGGCAAATATCTCTGCGGACAAATTTGATGGCACCAAAGCCAGAAGACAAAGAATTACACCGCTGAAAAACCTAGCCATTACAAATCGCCCCCGCTGCAAATTATTATTGAACATGCTCGCATATCGTATTATTTAGCGAGTATTTGACTATCAGCATACCCATTCAAACAATGTGATGAAAGAAACTGACCAAAGATAATCCACTCGCATAAAGTGAAAACCACTGGCCGATGAGCTATGCTAACTATTGTTTAGTAATGCATACAAAACGCAGACTAACTCGTATTTGTAATCTCTCTTCCACACTAACCCTTGCCCCTTTCAAATAAAACGCTATGAAATATACACCGAATCGTCGCAAGTTTATTCAATCCACAGCGATTGCCTGCTCTAGTCTTCCACTCATCCAAGGATCCGTCCAAGCCACAAGCACAGCGAACCAAAGTCTGAAGGATCGCCTGTTTAAGACGTTGAAAATTGGAATGGTCGGCGAAGGCTCTACATTAACTGACAAATTCAAGGCTGCTAAAACTGCTGGATTTGGTGCCATCGAGTTAAATGCCCCCGGCATTAACACAATGGAAGTAAAGAAAGCGATCGCTGATAGCGGGCTACCGGTGGACGGAAGCGTTTGCGGTTCCCATTGGCAAATCCGCCACACAGACAAAGATCCGAAAGTCCGCGCCAAGGCATTAGCCGATCTTAAGAATGCGCTCATCCAAACTGAAGCTGTTGGAGGAAAGACGGTTCTGCTTGTGGTCGGCCATGGAAACGATGGGCCCGAAGATGAAATTTGGGATCGCAGTATCGAAAACATTTCAAAAGCCTTACCGCTCGCGGGGCAACTCGGGGTAAGCATTGCCATCGAAAACGTGTGGAACCAATTCTGTTATGACCATGGTGGTGATAGTTCACAATCCGCAGAAAAGTATGTACGCTACGTCGACGAATTTAACTCTCCTTTGGTTGGCATGCAGTTTGACATCGGCAATCACTGGAAATACGGCAGCATGGGCGATTGGATCCGTCAGCTTGGAAAACGAATTATCAAGCTAGACGTTAAGGGCTTCAGTCGGGCGGAAAACAGTTTCAAGAAGATTGGCGAGGGCGATCTCGATTTCGCCGACGTACGTGACGCATTAAACGAAATCAACTTCTATGGCTGGTGCGCTGCCGAAGTTGGCGGCGGAAATTTGGAACGCCTACAAGAGATCTCCGCAAACATGGATCGAGTTTTCAATTTAGTGTAAGTCCTAGGAGTCTTAGCCATGCAACGTATCGCCCGCAATCTAACAGTCCCTTTCTTTGTTTTTGTGATTTGCAGCTTCACGCTATCCGCGACTGCTGCTAAGAGATTTACCCTCTTGTTCGACGGCACTAATCTCGATGGGTGGAAACAGTCAGGCAATTGGAAGATTCAAAAGGACCAGAGCGTTCACCGCGTAGGNCCCGGCGGCTCCCTGACCTATACCAAATCGAAAATNCCTGATGATTTTGANCTGCGATTTGAATGGAAAGTTGGTGAAGGTGCTAATAGCGGAGTGTACTATCGTCCTGGACAATACGAATACCAAATTCTGCATAATCAAAAGCATGTCGATGGCAAAAACCCGCGCACTAGCGCAGCCTCGCTCTACTTTTGCATGGCACCCTCACACGATGCAACAAAGCCTGCTGGGCAATGGAATACCGGACGCATTGTCTGTAAGGGTACGGTCATCCAGCATTGGTTAAATGGGAAAAAGGTCATCGACTTTGACTATACGGCCGAGCGTTGGGCTTTCAATGTGGACTTACTTGAAAAGCGTGGTGCAAATTTGACCTCGCGCGGAGGACATCTCTCGCTGCAGGACCATGGCGATCCAGTTTGGTACCGGAACATCCGCCTACGGGAAATCAGTGACGAAGAATCTATTTCCCATAAGACCGTAACACCGGAAAACATCAAACCGGAAGTGCTGGAAGCAGAGAGAAAAAAACTGAACGGCATTCTGGAACGTCGAAAACAGAATACTAACTAGTATCCTGTATGATCCAGTGTATGTGGCCTATTGAATGAACCACTTACTTACCATCGCTGCCAGGTGAAGGGAACCATAAATGTTACGGCTACTTACGTTTGTTTCACTCTCGCTCATTGCCAACTCTGGTTTTGCACAACAATTCACTGAGGTTACCGCTGAAATCGGACTCGACGGTTTATCCGGTGGGACAGTCTCTTTTGTGGACTTCAACAACGACAACCACATCGATATCAATGCTGGCGCTCAATTATGGATCAACCAAGGTGACGGCACTTTTCAGATCCTCCCTGAAACCGGACTCCCCGGTAATTGCGTCTGGGCAGACATCAATAATGACGGATTTAAGGATGCATTTTGCTATTCCGGCCCAGGTTACTTGTTTCTCAATCAGGCCGGTAAGTCCCTTAAGAACATAAGCGACAACCTCCCAGACACCCCAACTAAAGTCAGCCTCGGTGCGACTATGGGTGATTTCAACGGCGATGGATTAGTCGACATCTATGTAGGCGGTTACGAGACTCCCGGCTATTTACCAGATGCGATGTACTTCAATAACGGCGACACGACCTTTAAGGAAGTATGGCGCACCGCCGGGACCACTATGCCGGCCCGAGGCATTACTACNGCAGANTATGATGAAGACGGAGATTTGGACATCTACGTTTCAAATTACCGGCTCGTCCCTAACACGCTTTGGCAAAACGACGGCAATGGCACATTCGCTCAAGTCGAACGTGAAAAGAAAGTCGATGGCGACGGAGGACTTGGCGCTTGGGGACATACNATCGGTTCGAGTTTTGGAGATTTCAATAATGATGGTCATCTCGACCTCTTCGTCGGCAACTTCAGCCACCCTCCCGCTTACCAGGACAGGCCTAAGTTTTTAAAAAATCTAGGCCCAGATAGCTCCTTTACCTTCCAGGATTTGAGCAGCGAGGCAGGACTTGGTTGGCAAGAATCGTTTGCTTCTCCGACCTTAGGAGATTTCGACAACGACGGACTTCTTGATCTCTACTTCACGACAGTGTATCCAGGTGACCACTGCGTTCTCTATAAGAACCTAGGTAATTTCAAATTCCAAAACGTTACGGCTACAAGTGGTGTTTCTGCAGACCTTACATATCANGCTGGTTGGGCCGACCTCGACGGCGATGGAGATTTGGATCTTGCAACACGAGGCCGTATATATCGCAACAACAATGCCGCATCAAATTATCTGCGCCTGGTGATCAAAGCAAAAAGCCCATTGGATTCTAACGCGATTGGAGCCGTCGCCCGTATCAAACTCGGCGAAAAGACACTTACCAGACAAGTGGCGGTGTCCACCGGACAGGGCAANGCCAATAGTCCGATCCTACACTTCGGCCTCGGAGATATTTCCGGAGACGTCAGCGTAGAGTTTACCTGGCTAGGTGGTGGGAAAAAGGTATTTAAGTTAGCTGCCAATCAATTGCATCAGATATCGATACCGTAACGAACACAATTCCACATAGTGACGGATCTCCCGCGTAGCTATAATGTTTGAAGCATTCTATACGCCTCCTTAGATCAGTTCCTGACTCACAATGCCTCGACCCCAATCTAGTTCATTTTTGGTGTACATTCTCGTAATACTGGTTACAACACCGCTGTACTCCATCGAGTTCGAACAGGACATTCAGCCGATCCTGAAGAAGTATTGTTACCGATGTCACAATTCATCAAGTGAAGTCTCCGAGTTAGATTTGGAGAAACTTGACCCCAATGTTGCGTCCGGGGGGGACACAGGATNTTGGCATGAAGCGTTGAACCAACTTAACGAGGCGCGGATGCCACCAGAGGAAGCCAAGGCGCTATCCAACGAGGAACTCATTACCTTAACCTCCTGGCTCGAGACTGAGATTCAAAAAGCCCAAGAGTTACGAATCCGTAAAGGCGGTGANCAATCGATGCGGCGAATGACGCGTTACGAGTTTCAATACACACTGGAAGACCTATTGGGAATCTCATTGGATTATCGCGAACACGTTCCTCCAGACCTAACAGGCGACGACGGACTAAAGACAAATAGATCCCTTTTAGGAATGTCTCCAGCACTCATGGAAGCCTACGTCAAAGTAGCCGACATGGCATTAAAAGAAGCCATACCAGATACCGTCGAACCTACCCATCGTGAAAAGCAAACGACGCTACAAATCACGACAATTCGAGGGCAGAGAAAACGCACCAACAAACCCCAGGCCAAAGTTCCTTTACCGGAAGGGGTCAAAGCAAAGTCATCTATTATTGCCCCAACTTTTGGCATCAAGCAAACCGCCTTTGACCACGATCTGCCTCGCAAGGTGACGTTTGAAAAACGACCATTTTCCGGACGCTTCGCAATTTCCATCGATGTAAATGCTAGAGAAGCGAGTGATGGAAGACTTCCTGAATTAACAGTATTGGTCGGGCATCGTGCATCAGGTGATTACACTCCCAAAAAGGTACTGGGACAACAAATGCTCCAAGCCTCCACAGACGCACAAACAATACGATTTGTTGGCAACATTGAAGATTTCCCGCTGGGAAACAAAGACGGTTATTACAACGGCAGTGGGAGTCACGATATCACCCATCTGTCGGTATGGATTTGGAACACGGCGACACCAACCCAAAAATATAAAATAGGTACAGCGATCCAAGATATCGATGAACCTCTGTTGGATGTAAAATCCGTCGAATTGGAAGGCCCTCTACTGGGCGGTTTCCCAAGTGACACTGCTCGCGAACTTCTACCCATGCTCGACGATGATGACTCGGAAATAGATGCGGCAATTGAAGCCTTGACTAGGTTTTTAACTCGTGCCTTTCGCCGAACCGCAAACCCAAACGAACTCGATAAATATTTAGACTACTTCAAGAGATTCCGTTCTATCACAGGCGACTACCGCAGTGCCATGCGAAACACTTTTGCAATGGCGTTGCTTTCCCCCGAATTTATATTCCTGCTTGAGTCTTCCTCGAACGTTTCAACTCCACGTAAACTTTCTTCGCATGAACTCGCAACACGGCTTTCCTATTTCCTTTGGGCAAGCATGCCCGACTCAGATCTTTTAGCTCTAGCTGACTCTAGCGACTTGCTACAGTCTGAAGTCCTTCGGGCTCAGGTTCAAAGAATGTCCGCTGATCCTCGGTTCAAGCGATTCACCGAACACTTCACCACACAGTGGCTCGGTCTTGAAGCCATGCAACATGTCGCCGTCAATTCTGAACGATTCCCTGCGTTTAGTGAAAAATTACGAAACGATTTATTGCGTGAGACGGTCTTATTTTCCGAACATATCTTTACACACGATTTATCGCTCATCAATTTCATCCGATCCGATTTCACGGTGTTAAACCGCACGCTTGCCGACCACTACGACATAGAAAATGTCGACGGCGAACATTTCCGACGCGTCGAATTAACCGATGGAATTCGCCCAGGAGGAGTCCTTCCTCAGGGTACGGTGAGCTTGATTGGTAGCGACGGAACCGAGTCCAATCCGATATACCGCGGGGTCTGGTTAAAAAAACGACTCTTTGCTGACCCGCCCCCGCCGCCTCCTCCCGGTGCCCCCCCCCTCGAGGACACGCAGGCAAAACACCTTACTCTGAAACAACAAATTGAACTTCACCGAAAGGCAACTGCCTGTGCAAGATGCCACAATAAAATCGACCCTTGGGGGATTGCTTTTGAAGAGTTCAACGTACTGGGACAGGTAAAACTACTTGCCAATCCCACTTCGCAGGAGGTGAAGTTCGATGCCTCCACGAAACTTCCTGACGGCACTCAGATTGTCGGGTTGCAGGACCTGCAGGATCATCTTACAGAAGTTCGCTCTCATGAATTTGCAAACGCACTCGTTCGTCGAATCGCAGAATACGCCTTAGGAAGGCCGCTCGATTTTTCCGATGAAGAATTTATCAATAAAATGTCTGACAACCTAATAGATAACGGCTTTCGCCCATCTTCCTTACTGGAAGACATTGTCACAAGTAAGGCTTTTAGGTCAAAATAAAGTTTCACACCCATCACAAAGTTATCCATCAGGACGAGGCAAACATGAGTCATATGAAATCGTGGCATCTGGATCGACGGCAGGTTCTTCGTGGCGCCGGCGGTCTCGCACTGGGATTGCCATCCATGGACGCGATGAGTTTTGCAAGCGATGCAACGTCGAATAACAACACTCCGAAACGTGTAGCCTGCTTCTTCTTTCCCAATGGTGTGGCATTACCAACTGAGAGCGATGAATTCCACGCGGACTGGCATTGGTTCCCTAGAGGCTCCGGATACGACTACAAGCTGAATCAGTCGACCGCATCGTTTGAACGCCATCGCGAGCAATTAACATTTCTAAGCGGGCTTTCTCACCCGAGCGGCCGTCATATGGCTGGGCACGGTGTTTCCGATGTTTACCTGACGGCTGGCCCTGTTGATGCAAATTCATACAACAATACCATTTCGATGGACCAAGTGATCGCCAATCAAATTGGCATAAACACTCGGATCCAATCCCTCGTCCTCTCGACCGGTGGTGGCGTGGGAACCACCGGGCGAACTCACACCCTTTCCTTTACAAAGACTGGTCAGCCGATTCCTGCCGAGGATAATATCCGTCGCTGCTTCAATTTGTTATTTGGCAAAGACGACACCAGTCTCCGAGATGCCCGACAGCAATTGTTGTTAAAGAAAAGCATGCTCGATGGCATCCTCGAAGACTCGAAATCATTGAAAACTCGGCTCAACACTCGTGATCGCGTAAAGCTTGATGAATATTTAGCATCAATGCGAGATTACGAGCGTCGTATTCAACGCATGGAAATCTGGCTGGACAAACCCAAGGCGGAAATCGCTGAAGCCTCGATTAGTGTCGACGCTACTAGCGCTAACATGCAAGACTACGTTCGAGCTTTCTACGACCTCATCTTCCATGCATTCCAGACAGATTCGACTCGCGTTGTAACTCATATGTTGGGCATAGAAGGCGGCGGCTCAAAATCGGACCATTTCCCGGAAGCTTTAGGGTTACGTCCTCATCATGCATTGAGCCACCGCAAGGGATCCAACTTCAAGGATTGGGGTTTGTGGGACAAATTCATGAATGAAAATTTTGCCTACTTCCTTGATCGGCTATCCAACGCTGAAGAGGGCGACGGTTCAGTGTTGGATCGTTCGCTGATTATGTATGGATGCTCTACTAGCAAGACACACCTAGCTCGGAACTACCCACTTATCCTCGCAGGCGGAAAACAACTCGGGATCAAGCATGGCCAATTTAGGCAATTCGATGAAAGTCAAGTTCGGCTCGCCGACATGTATGTCTCAATGATGAATGCCGTTGGTGTTGAAACTCAGCAATTCGGCGACAGCACTCGGAATTTGGACGAACTTTTCCAAGCGTAAGCTACTACTCGCCCCACACACGCAACCAAATAGTTATTAGACAGAATGCCGTCCGTCTTTCTGTCTAGAACACTTCACGAATAGGATTCCCACTAGCCGCCAATAGAATTGGCCGTCCGTCTGGGGTTTGCAGTGTTTTATCGAGATTGAGTCCGAGTTTCTTATAGACGGTTGCGGCATAGTCGTCCGGTGTATAGGGTCGTTCCGTGACAAAAGCCCCTTGCCTGTCCGACGCACCGATTATCTGTCCTCCGGGTACTCCGGCACCGGCCATCACAATACTGTAGGCTCGGCTCCAGTGATCGCGTCCCTGCGCTTTATTCAGTTTGGGAGTGCGACCGAATTCAGTCACAAAACAGACTAGAGTGTCGTCGAGTAGTCCCCGTTCGTCCATATCCTGAATCAAGGTTGAAAATGCTTGATCCACACTGCCCATCATCCACCACGTGCCAATACCATAACGACCTCGTCCGCCACCTCCGGCTCCGGGGAGGTTACATGTGCCGCTGGCGTAGATGAAATCATGGTGGTCCCAATTCAGGTTGGTCCCTCCGGGCGTGCTCTTGGTCAGCGGTTCCCTTACGTCAATGGTCACGAATCGAACATCCTGTTCTATCAGACGGCGACCTAAGAGATAACATTGACCTCGATGACCACGCCCGTACGCATCCCGGAGTTTGTCCGGCTCCCGTTCGAGGTCGAACGCTGTCTTCGTATTTGGATGAAGCAGACTGCCTTCAGCTTGTTCAATTGCCTGCACCCAGCCCGCGGCTTTATCACTATGGTTATTTGGGAGTCCGATATCGAGATCTCCAAGCAAATCCAGCCGATCGAGGAATCTCGATTCACCAATGGCTTGATTAAGACCTAAGCCGGCCACTTTCCATCCGGGTTGAGATAGGTCCTTACCACCGGTCTTAAACACCTGAGTGTCAAATGGCATAAAACCAAGTCTGGATTCTTTTGCTTGCTCTGAATTACCTGGTGCCATGATGTAGGGAGGTAGATAGTCGCAGTTGCTGCCAACTCGATGAGCAACCACCGACCCGATATCAGGCATTTCTACCGGTCCGCCAGGGACGTGGCCGGAAAGCGTATATTGAGTCCCTTTCGGATGGCCGTTCGTAATTCCATTGGTGTGATACATCGATCGAATAACACTTAGCTTGTGGGCCACTCGAGATGTCTTGGCCAGCAATTCCGTGAACTGCATACCGGGGACGGTCGTAGAGATAGGTTTGTGGGGGCTAAGTTGTCCAACCAGAGTGTCAGGCTTCGGGTCCCATGTATCAGTATGAGACATCCCTCCCTGTTCTAGAATAACAAGTACATTTTTGGCGCGCCCGGGGCGGTCGCGATACTGACCTTCAAGTGCTTTTATTGTGGCGGCATTTTGGAAAAGAGACAGCCCACCTGCCACCCCTATCCCCAAGAAATTTCTTCGTCGGAGTTCACCCACTTGACTATCCTCTGCTCAGTAAGTTTAAGGATTCCTATCAATTAATTACTCTTGTTTTGTATTATCGGCAACATGCTCTACTCAATCAAGAGAACCCCCCTCCCCCGACAATCTGCAGTTTCACAACCTCACGTATTCAAACTCGAGTTCGAAATCTAGCAGCAAACAACCGCCTCGACGCTCCACCAAAAAAGCCAGTAAGACGTTAGTCTTACTGGCAATAAGCAACAATTGGCTGATTGTCGTTGGCTAAACTAAAAATGCTTATTCGTTTCCAGCAACGGTTGTCACTGCTGATTCGACACTTACCTGCTCTTTGGATTGAGGAATTGAAAAACAAATTAGTTTATCGAGCGACCGAACATAAAGGTAATCACCACTTATGGCAAGATGCGCCCATGTTTCAGAATTACTGACCTTTTTCTGGGAAAGAACCTGAAACGAGTCCGGAGTGCCATCAACTAGGTAAAGGACGCCTTTTTGATCTAAACCCAGAATCTTTTTGCCGTCAGAAATCATGCTCCAATACTTCCCGAATGGCTGGCTCGTCCAGGCCGTTTTACCGTCATTAAGATTCAAACAAATTAAACGCTGATTCCTAAGATGCATATAAACATGATCATCTAGGACAATAGGTGAAGACATGTATGCTTGAATGGTGTTATTCCAGGTATATTCGGCGTTGATCTTTTCCCCGCTTAAGTCGTAGCGAAATGAACCTCCACCGTAAGAGCTTGTAAAGAAGCTATTTTTGTAGCGAACCGGAGTTAAAATGTTCATGCCTCTAAACGCTGGTATTTGTACGCCCCAAAGCTTCGCTCCGTCTTCCCAGCTTAACCCCACTAACTCCGCTCGGGTCTGTGCAACTAGCTGAGGTTTCTCATTAATTATTTCTATTGTGGGCGAGGAGAAGGCACTCCCGTACATTCCTCCTTTGTCCTTAGCAGAGTGCCAAATGATGTCACCAGTATTGGCTTCAAGCTGGATGACACCTCCGCCAGCCTGAACGACCACCTTGCCATCCATATAAATCGGCGAGCATACAAATCCAAAAGAGGGCAACGGGGTCTTCAGCTCTTTAACAAAATCTTTTTGCCATAGCACCTTACCATCTTCTAAACGAAGACAGGTTAACACATCTCGCATACCCGCAACAAAGATCTTGCCGTCTGCTATTAAAGGTGTTGATCGTATCCAACTGCCATTAGCGGCCGCGAAAAAAGGAACGGACATTGCGCCATCCCATTTCGTCGTCCATATTAAATCTCCAGTCGCCTTACTGTAACAAAATACCGCCTCATATTTCTTCTCTAACGTGGCGGTGGTATAGACGAACCCTTCAGAAGTTACAGGCCCTGAATAACTAGGACTCAAAGAAACCTCCCATACTTTGTTTATATCATCAAGATTATCCGGAAGAGCAGTTTGGATAGAGCCATCACGTTTAGGGCCTCGCCACTGATTCCAGTCGTTGTCCTGTGATTTAACGGATGAGGGCAATGAAAGTACCAATGCCAGTATTAAGGTTGAGAGATATTTCATGCGATTTTCCTGTTAAAAAGAAGTTACAGGGTATTTGTAGTACGATGTTTGCATTCGCCCAGTCTTTTTTTTCTATAAGGGACTTTTTTTTTATTTAATGTATGCCAGAATCGTCAACAAAGGGGTTTGCATGAAAATTGGAATCGTCGGCTCGGGTATCTCAGGTCTCACCGTATCACATTATCTAAGTAAGATTTTCGATCAGGTCGACGTGTACGAGGCAAATAAATACCTTGGTGGCCATACCAATACGATCGACGTGTACGATACGCAACAACACCCTCAGCCTGTGGACACTGGTTTTATCGTGTTTAACGACAGGACATATCCGAACTTCATGCGGTTACTGGCTGAGTTAAAGGTGCCGTTTCAAAACTCTGAAATGTCATTTGGTATTAAGCATGAACCAACAGGCCTCGAATTCCGCGGCGCCAATCTGGGCGGCTTGTTCGCACAACGCAGGAATATTTTTTCGTTACGGCACATAAAGTTTCTTTATGAAATCGCTCGCTTCAACAAACTTGCAAGCCGAATTCGAGAGGAAATTCCTCATGAAATGACGATTTCGCAGTTCTTTCGCAAATTTCGATTCCGAAAGGAACTGCTTGAATATTTCATATTGCCAATGGGCGCAGCCATCTGGTCGACATCATGTGAAAAATTCACTGACTTCCCTGTCAAATTTGTACTCGATTTCTATTCACACCATGGTCTCTTAACTTTAAACGATCGGCCGCAGTGGTTCACTATCACCAACGGTTCTCGAACTTACGTTGAAAGGCTCACAGAACGTTCCTCGGCAAGTTTTCGTATTAACTCACCTGTTATCTCTGTAACACGAATTTCAAATGGAAAAGTAGCTATCGAGGTAGCAGGCAACCAAATAATTGAATATGACCACGTCGTCATCGCCACCCACCCTGACCAGGCCCTTAAGGTCATAAAAAATCCAAAACCAGCTGAGCATGAGATCCTAGGTGCTTTCCGATACGAGTCTAATCTAGCGATTCTCCACACCGACACTTCAATTCTTCCTGATACTAAACGCGCATGGGCTTCTTGGAATTATTTGGTTGAGGAGAGGAAAGAACTGAAAGCTTCTGTCACTTATTGGATGAATAATCTGCAGAGCATCGAAGGAGACACGCAGTATTTAGTCACGCTTAACGCGGAGCATCGAATAAACCCTGACAAGATCATCAGAAAGATCCGATACGAACATCCACAATTCGATGAGAAAAAGCATCAGATTTCTCAACGACACGAAGAACTGATCAATTTGGAAGGGATATCCTATTGCGGTGCCTATTGGGGCGCAGGTTTTCATGAAGACGGCGTAAGGAGCTCTATAAAGGCAATCAATCACTTGCTAACTGACAACCAGGTTTCAATACTGGAACCGAATTATGGCTAATAGCTGCTTTTACGAAGGTATTGTTTTTCACTCTAGGAAAATCGATAAGAAACATCGATTTGCGCTTAGGCTATATATGACCTATCTCGACCTGGATGAGACAAATGAACTGTTCAGTAAATGCCGACTCATCGCCACGCGTTGGCCTTGGGTCAACCGGTTCCGAAGACGCGATTATTTCGGGAAAAAAGGGGGCCTCAAGGCTAGTTTACTGAAATTTATCGAAACCCGAACCGGTGACCGTACGATTAGCCAAATCGGTTTGCTGACTCAGGTTCGGAACTTCGGTTTTTTCATGAATCCAGTCGCATTTTATTATTGTTTTAATTCCAAACAGGAACTTACATACGTAATTGCCGAGGTTAATAATACTCCGTGGGGCGAAAAGTATTTATACCTTTTAGACCAATCTCACTGGAGTGGTAACCCTGGTAGCAGGGCTATGACAAAAAAGGAAATGCACGTTTCGCCATTCATGTCCATGGCCCATCGATATCGTTGGTCCATAACCGAACCGGGAAGAGACCTAAACTTGTCAATTAGCCTAATCGACGAAAATGCGGAAAATGCCTTTAACGCAGGGATCCGATTACGACGTAAGAGTTTTACTACTGCCAACCTCCTCCGACTAAACCTGCGTTATCCGTTTCTGGCAATTAGAATCTGGCTCGGCATCTATCTACAGGCTTTTTACTTGTGGTTGAAAAAGGTTCCCTTTCACCCGCACCCGAAAAATTCGAAATCATAACTTTTTTCTAAAATAATCGCGATGAGCACCCTGCAAGCACCTCTAGCTAAGAAGCTAATACGAATTCCCGGTATGGCTTACGCTGCCAGGAAATTACTACGGCGATTATTTTCCGGTCAGGACGGTGTGGGGGTCACATTACTCGATTCTGATGGCGTGCATCATATGGGTCCCACCAACTCTACCCTGCAATTAGAGATCAAAGTTCACTCAAAGCAATTCTATCAACGGCTATTGCGGCGGGGGGATTTGGGTGTCGCGGAGTCCTATATCGCTGGCGAGTGGACTTGTTCAGATCTAAGCGGGCTTTTTAACGCACTACTTGGGCAAACCAAACGCCTTAAACACTTGCTTCGGAAGTTTTCTTGGCTCGGCAATCTACGTCCAAGGATTCTTCATTCGCGTCGTCACAATTCCTTGAAAAATAGCAGGAACAATATCAGCAAACACTACGATCTCGGAAATGATTTTTACAAATTGTTTCTTGACGAGACACTCTGCTACAGCTCCGGTTTCTTCCGGAAACCCGAGATGACGATGCTTGAAGCCTCTGTTGAGAAAATGAAGAAAGCTTGCGATTCTCTACAGCTGACAGCGGATGACCATTTGCTCGAAATCGGTACCGGGTGGGGAGCGTTGGCGATTTACGCGGCCGAAAACTATGGCTGCCGCGTCACGACGACCACCATATCAAAGGAACAATTAAACTACGCTCAGACAAGAGTCAGCGACTCCGGCCTCGAAAATTTGGTCCAGGTTATAGATCAGGATTACCGTCAACTTTCTGGCGTTTATGACAAAATTGTCTCTATCGAAATGATCGAAGCCGTGGGGAACGAATACCTAGAGCTGTTCTTTCAAAAATGCCATTCGCTACTTCGTTCTGGCGGCAAGATGCTGCTCCAGTCGATTCTGATGAACGACAATGATTACGAAGAATATTTAGACACCGTTGATTTTATAAGATTCTACATTTTTCCGGGAGGAAGCTTGCCGGCGATGAAAAGAATTGACGCGATCAATACCGAGGAAAATCTATTCGAACGTATTGATACTTTCGATATGACTTCCAGTTACGTAGTTACTTTGAAATACTGGTTGAATGCTTTCAGAGCAAAGGCTGACGAGTGTGACAAGCAGGGCTACGACTTAGCATTTCAGAAGTTGTGGGAATATTACCTTGAATACTGTAAAGCTGGATTTAGCAGTAAGCATATCAGCGTCAAGCAATTATTATTTGAGAGGGCGTAAGTGGACCTGATAATCGTATCCGGGATATCCTTTGTGGTAGTATTCGCTGCTTTTCTGATTCTAGTGAATACGTCTCATACCAGCATTATTGACTTTGTCTGGTGCTTCGGGGTTACAGCTTCAAGCATCTTTTATGTATTTTACCTCGATGGACAAATCACAACTTTTGGCTGGCACATTATTGTTCTACAACTTCTATGGTTCGCCCGGCTTGGTGGAATGATTTTATTCCGCACTCTGGCATTAGATGAAGAGGATGGCAGATATCGTCGCCTTAAAGAGCGTTGGGGAGAGCATTACCGCAGAAACCTATTTAAATTCTATTTATTCCAATGGGGAGGGATCATATTATTCTCTCTACCCGTGTGGTCGGCGTTGATACTTCAGACCAAATTAACCCCACTCGGAATCTTTGGTGAGACTCTGGCCTTGGCCGGCACAATCGGAGCATTTCTTTCCGACTGGACCCTAACTAAATTCCGACAGGATAAGAATAATGTCGGACAAGTTTGCGTCAGCGGCCCATGGCGTTATTCACGACATCCGAATTTCTTTTTTGAGTGGCTCTATTGGCTGGGTTTAGCATTCATGGGTGTTAATGGAATAACTTCACTCTGGATATTTGTCTTTCCTGTAATGGTATTAGTATTTCTGCTTTTTATAACCGGGGTTCCTACTGTCGAAGCACAGGCCTTGAGGTCGCGGGGAGATGCTTACCGGAAATACCAACAGACCACCTCCGTTTTCATCCCTTGGTTCCCGAAGAAGTTCATTGAGTAATTAGATGTTGTTTAGTCAATTAAAATTGAGTCTTGCCGAACGCGGCTTCATTCCGGACGCAATTATCCGTTGGGGTATAAGAAACCTTTGCCAAAAAAGATTACTCGCCGAAACGAAAAATCTTGAACGTGGGATCACTCGGAATGAAACACTAGATATAGCAGTCGAAACTGCCGCCGCGAATGCGCAACACTACGAAGTCCCGGCACTTTTTTACGAATTAGTTCTCGGCTCAAATAAAAAATATAGCTGCTGTTGGTGGAATGACGAGACTGAAAATTTGAACGAAGCTGAGGCAAACGCCCTTGCTAGGACCGCGGATAACGCGGCGGTTGAGGATGGAATGGAGATTCTCGATCTGGGGTGTGGTTGGGGCGCTTTAACGCTATGGTTGGTCGACAATTTCCCAAACGTTAAGATCACTTCAGTGTCCAATTCCAATTCTCAGCGTGAATATATCACACAACGTCTAAGCAAACTCGGCAAAGCAAATAGAGTTGATGTTATTACCAATGACATCAATGATTTCGAACCTGAAAAAACTTTTGACCGAATTATCTCCGTTGAGATGATGGAGCATATCAGAAACCACTCCCGACTCTTCGACAACATTTCTTCCTGGCTGGTTAAAGACGGACAAGTTTTAACGCATGTTTTCGCACACAAAACACTGAGTTATGATTTCGATCCGAACGGGGCTGACGATTGGATGGCTAAATACTTCTTCACAGGAGGAATGATGCCAAGCCACTCAACACTGCCCCAAGCCGCTAAAGGTTTTCAATTGGTTGAGCAGGACATTTGGCCGGGGACGCATTATGAAAGCACTTCTATGGCCTGGCTTAGAAATATGGATAAGAATAAATCCAGTATCCTTAATATTTTCCAACAGTGCTATAAAACTGATTACATGCTTTGGTGGAACAGATGGCGAATGTTTTTTCTAGCGGTAGCCGAACTTTTCGGCTATTCAGAAGGAAACGAATGGGGAGTTATCCAGCAACGATTTAAAAGAGAGACTTTTACGTCATAGCAAGGTTAGTATGCTTTGTCTCTAACCCATTATTTTCAAGAAATTTGCCAGATCTGTCATACTGTCACAACAAGTCGTATACGATATTTGCGATCGTATATCTGTCGTTAAAGCACGGCCGCCAAGGACTAAATGGATTCCTTTGGTGGTCAAGACATCCCAAAGTCTGTTAACCTCGGCAACGAAATGGTTTTTTTCGGCAATATAGGAAACGCTGAGCCAAACCCATTTAGGCCCGTAATTTTCAACGGCCTCAACTAACGTGCTTGCGGGGAGATTTGCACCCAGCGATCTTGTCTGAAACCCCTGTGCCCTTCCTACCAAAGATACCATCTGAGTAGGGAGTTCGTAAAAGTCACCAGTTAAAGAACTACCGAGGGCCAACGGCGCGGTTGACGATCGCGGAAGCATCTCATCTACCCTATCCAGTATCCTAGAGCAAATCATGCATGCGGAACGCTCTTGATAAATGGCAACCTCGCCACAGCCCCATTTCTCGCCTATCGAAGCAAAGCTTGGACAAATGACTTGGTCGAATATAGCTTCCAACGGATTATTTTGCAGGTACAAATCCAGGATAATTGTCCTTGCATCGACTTCTAATCCCGCGATCAACGCGTCGGTAAGCAATTGATACGCATTGCCTAAATCGACTTTAGTGTGGCTAATATTCCTCGGGAGACCAATCGAATCAGGATCAACTATTCCGTGACTGGAACGACGGATAAAGTCCAGAGCCTCAGCAACCTTAATCTTACGATGCCCCCCGGGTGTGTAAGTTGCTTTTAGCCGGTCATCGTCACACCACCGCTTCACGGAGGACTCACTGACACCAATCGCTTTGGCTAATTGTTTTGGAGAAACTAAGGTTTTCAAAGCGTATACAACTTTCTGGAAAGTAAACCGACGGGCATAAATTCATTTTCATTGTTACTTCCGATGTAATAATGAACGACTTTTCATCGCAAAACATTCACTTTTTATTGTTATTTTGTGATTTGTGCACGTTTTGGACGTTTCCAGCTTGACCCGAGGACGATATTGCTAATAATAAGGACATCAGATGACCGTTTTGCACGTTTTCAATTTTGGTGAACCTCATGGCTACAGTATTAAATGAGAAAATAGAAACCTCAGTCTTTAGGATAGATCGCCAGCTGGACTACGGAATCAATGAGGATTACCTGAGACAGCTGAAAACCTCTAAGCTATCGGATAAGTGCACGGCTTTGCCGGATTTAGAAGAAGTTTTGCAATTTTTCGTAACCGCTGAGATAGGTTTAGCCTATGCTACTCCCGCCGCCCTGGGTGGTGCCGAAACGCATATTAAAAGACTTTGCGAGTATAAATTACTTTCGCCGGAGATGGAGAGGAAGTATTTCGAGCAACTAGCATACTGCCTTCATTACGGCAAACTCCTGCACGAAAACGCTGATAGTGCCCGAGAGCTTGCACTGCTAGGCGAACAGTACGAATCTTTGCTTGAAATATTAACGCGGTCCAATACGCGAATGATTCTTTCAATAATTAAACCTTTTGTCCGTCAGGGATGGGACTTTGACGAGCTTGTAAGCCTGGGTACTGAATCCCTTTTACAGAGCGTATTGTCTTTTGATGTATTTCTTGGATATCGCTTCTCGACCTATTTTCACACTGTATTCCGTCGACGTGTTTATCGATATATGGATTTGGAAAACACGAGAAACAATAGGTTTGTAAGATATGAACATTTTGATTCTCACGAAGCTGGCTCAAGCTCCAAGGCGGATGACCCGGACTTAGTCTGCGATGCGATCGATAATTTACTTGATTTTCTCGACGAGCGAGAAGCCTACATCATTGTACGACGGTTCGGAATCTGTCGTCAGGTTAAGCAGTCCCTAAAGCAAATAGCGGATCTAATGGACATATCTAAGGAACGCGTGCGGCAGCTGGAACAACGAGCGCTCAATAAGCTACGAGCTCGCGCGGTAAGTACCGGTTTACAAGACGAACTATTATTAGAGTTTGCGTGAGTTAATTATGAGCAGGACTTTTGAGCTAACATCACACTTCAATTGCAACCGAACGTTTCTATTTGATTGGCACGACCAACCTGGTGCGTTTGAACGATTGGTCCCTCCCTGGAAATCAGTGAAGGTAGTGGAATCAGATTTAAGTATCTCCGATAACTCTCAAACGATTTTCTCGGTAGGCGTTGGGCCCTTGAAAATCAGATGGGTTGCCATACATAGTGGCTACACTTACCCAACTCAGTTTATAGATGTCCAGAAGTCAGGGCCTTTTCGGTCCTGGGAACACAGACATCTTTTTTCATGTTGCGGTGACGAGAGCAAGTTAACAGATGCAGTTACGTACAGGCTTCCTGCGGGTATTTTAGGCAAGCTCTTACTTTCTCGCACAATCGAAGAGGATATCAAGCAAATGTTCGAGTTTCGTCACAATAGAACTAAAAATGACCTTTCTCGTCTAGCTGCTTTTTCCGGCCGGAAATTGAAGGTCGCTATTAGTGGTAGCTCAGGAATGATCGGGAACGAACTAAAATCGTTCTTGCAGGGCGGTGGGCATAAAGTCATCCGCGTTACTAGAACACCATCCAGTAACCCTGAGGAAGCTTATTGGGACTCGCCTAACGGGAAACTCGATACTTCGAAGCTGGAAGATCTCGACGCATTTATCCACCTCGCCGGTGAAAATATAGCCGGGAAGCGATGGTCAAAGAAACAGAAACAGCGACTCTACGACAGTAGAGTTTCCGGTACACGTAGCATCGCTGACGCCCTCTCGAAGTGTGAACACCCCCCAAAGGTATTTATTTGTGCTTCCGCTACTGGAATTTATGGTTCTACAGGACGAGACATTACCAATGAGGATTGCCTTGAACAACCAGATACGTTCTTGGCCAACCTATGTCGAGATTGGGAGCAAGCTTGTGACCCGCTTGCTAACCACTCAAGAATCGTGAATGCTCGTTTCGGAATTGTTCTTTCACCCAAAGGTGGAGCACTTAAGAACATGCTCATGCCTTTCAAGGCGGGGCTTGGTGGTCGAATCGGTAATGGACAACAACTCTGGAGTTGGATTTCCCTAGACGATGCTGTTTATTCAATTGCTCGTTTAATTCGNGATGATAGTTTCAACGGCCCNGTTAACATCGTATCTCCTCAGGTNGTTTCAAATTCTGAATTTACAAAAAGCCTTGGNGCAGCTCTAAGNCGCCCTACNCTGNTTCCTATGCCAGGTTTCGTGACACGCATAGTTTTTGGCGAAATGGCCGACGCCTTGCTTCTATGCAGTTGCGGTGTGAAACCATCGAAGCTCGAAGAGGCCGGTTTTGAATTTGCCTATCCGTCCCTGGATGAACTACTACTTGCCTACCTAGGAAGAAGCACTTCTAAGGACAAAGCCCTGTCAGAGTGTACACAATGATTTCCTGGCAATTGATCCATCTTATTAGCACGGCCTTTATGGTTGGCGTGATTTGGTACGTCCAACTTGTACACTATCCGATGTTTAATGAGTACGACAAGAGTCGTTTCAGCATGATTCATAATCGCCATCAGGTACTTACCACTTTTGTTGTTGGCCCCATGATGTTATTGGAAGTAATCTCCGGATGCATGATCTTCGAAGCTGAACTTTTTGCTATTGAGCCTTTGTGGCTGACATCTGCAATCCTTTTACTTTTAATCTGGCTGTCAACAGCATTCTTACAGATGCCATGCCACTACAAACTAGAAAAAAAATACTCTTCCAAAAGCCTAACATTCCTAGTTAGGTCCAATTGGATCCGCACCATAAGTTGGACTTTACGGCTTGTTTTTTTGGCTCTTTTAAATGAACGAGGGATCTGATGATCGCTTTGTCTGAACGACCACGTATTATTGTCTCTGCCTGTCTCCTGGGGAACCTCGTAAGATTTAACGGCAACCACAGCCGTGATAAATTTATAATTCGGCTTCAGGACTTCGTAAACTTTGACACGACATGTCCAGAAGTTGAGGCTGGAATGGGTATTCCCCGTGAGCCGATACGTATTGTTGAGGACGGTACGACTAAGGTTTTAGGCGTTCAGACGTCTAAGGATTACACGAACGTTTTGAATGAATTCACTTCTCGAAAAATATCCAATTTACAAAAGCAAGAAATTGATGGTTTTATCATGAAGCAGAAATCGCCATCATGCGGTATATTTTCCGTAAAGAATTATCTACCTAACGGGCATCCTCAAGGCCGGCGAGCGGGAATTTTCGGACAGAAGTTGGTGGAAGAGTTCTCCAATCCGCCAATCGAAGAGGAGGGAAGACTTAATGATCCCGTTCTTCGCGAGGTTTTTCTAAGGGGTGTTTACGCACACCATCGACTGCGTATGCTATTTAAAGAAGAGCCGTCCGCCAGACAAATCGTCGAATTTCACTCGAAGGAAAAACTGCTGCTACTAGCTCACTGCCAGAGGAGTTATCGGCATTTAGGTAAAATGGTCAGCAACCCTAACGGGTATCGACCAAGTGAATTCAGGGAAGAATACATCGGAACTTTTATGTCTGCGATAAGAAGCAAATATTCACACAAAAACCATGTCAACGTCATACAGCATTGCTTCGGATATGTGAAACGCGATGTTACCTCCGCTACCAAACGGCATTTCATGCAGGTGCTCCAACAATATGAACAACAAATCATTCCTCTAAGTTCGGTACTTACTGTCATGGAATCATTAATCGAACAGTATCAAATTGACTATCTAAAACAACAAACCTACTTCTCGCCATATCCTAATGAGCTGAAGTTAAGGAACTTTACTTTGGGGGCTACATAGTTACATGGATTCTGAAGACATTGATCAAATTGCCTGTGATTGTTTAGTGATCGGAGGTGGGCCGGCCGGATCCGTATCCTCGTCGATCGTTGCCGAAGCCGGATATGACGTGGTCATGATCGAACGCGCGACGCACCCCAGACCACATGTTGGCGAATCTCTGATGCCGGCAACGAATGAAGTCATCCAACGGCTCCAAGTAAAAGATCGTATTGCTGACCTCAATTTCCTTCGCAAGGTTGGAGTTCAGTTCGTAAATGCTGCGGGAAAAGCTTCTAAGCCTTTTTTCTTCCGCAAACACGATGATAGTGACGAATCTGAAACTTGGCACGTTGACCGCGCTAAACTGGATCACTGCCTTTTCGATAACGCTGCTGAAAAGGGTGTCCGTACTATGGAAGCGGTGCGGTTTCTACAAATGGACACACTCGACACGGGCAAGCACTCGGTAACTGTCAGTATCAACGGCCAGAAACGGGTAATCAATCCACGTGTAGTTATCGACGCGTCCGGGCAACAATCTGTCCTAGCAAATCACTTTAAAATAAAACAACTGGAAGAACGCCGGAAAAACATTAGCATATGGACCTATTACGAGTCAGCAAATAATAGTTTTTCCGATGAAGCCATTACTATCATCGCGAAGACAGCCGAGGCCAACGGTTGGTTCTGGTTAATTCCCGTCGGTAATAAGACGCTTAGTGTCGGCCTCGTCGGCGAAGTTGACCGGATACATTCTTCTGGCTCAAATAATGAAGAGCGATTTAACCACTTTGTTGATCAAAATGAGTTTGTTCGTAACTATCTTGATTCGCTTGAACTAACTCGCTCCGACGACTTTATAGCTGCTAAGGATTTTAGCTACAAAGCCTCTCAGCCAGCTGGGGATGGCTGGGTTCTAGCGGGGGACGCATTAGGATTTATCGACCCAGTTTACTCGACAGGCGTTTTGCTCGCGCTAAAGACGGGGGAGTTAGCCGGTGATGCCGTCGTAGAATGTTTGGAAGCTAATGACTTTTCTCAGTCCAAGCTAGGTGCATGGTATCCACAATACCAAGAAAAAGTCAGTCTATTACGCCAATTAGTCGATCTATTTTATGATCGTGATTTTAGTTTCGGCGAGTTTATTGCTGCCAATCCCGATTATTCGTATCAGCTCGCTGACCTACTTATGGGGCGTGTTTTTGGACGCGATGATACTGACTTTTTTGAGAGAGTTTCTGGTTGGAAGAATTCCCAGCTTAGTTAGATAAACCGTGTACGTTGTACCATGCCTACACCAAACTTTCCTTCCAGCCGGCTACTTGCTTTAAATCAAAAGCCAGTCAAACCAGATGGATCATACGTTCTCTATTGGATGGTCTCAAATCGACGAATGGTTTATAACTATTCGCTCGATAGAGCAATAGCCTATGCCGTGTCTCTTAACAAGCCTCTATTGGTCGTTGAGCCACTTGCCAAGGGCTATCGTTGGTCTAGCCCGCGCTTCCATCAGTTCATTATGCAGGGCATGAAAAGCAACATGCATGCTGCAAAAAACGTAGCACTCACATACTATCCGTTCGTAGAAACGGATGAGTATCCACAAGAAGGAATGCTAAGGACGTTTGCTTCATCCGCTTGTGTTGTGATCACGGATGACTTTCCGTGCTTCTTCATCCCTCAGTTTGTCCGGAAACTATCTCAGATAGCTCCCTGCCTGTCGGAAGCCGTCGACTCCAACGGGATACTACCCATTCGCGGGACTGATCGCTTATTTACCGTCGCTCATTCATTCCGTCGTCACTGCCAGAAGGTTCTCCCGGACTTTCTCAGTGAATCACCGCTGTCCTCACCGACTTCGAACCTTTCCTTACCACGACTCGAACCTCTTGGCGACGATGTAATATCAAGATGGCCCTCCGCAGAACCTCTTCTATCGCAGAGCGACTCGCAGTGGATGACCAACATCACCACTCGCTTAGACACACCTTCAACGGACCTAGTAGGCGGACGCTGCGCAGCATTAGAGCACTGGCGACGGTTTAAGCATACTCGATTAGATAATTACCATTTAAAGCGTAGTCATATTGATGTAGACGCGACGAGTTGCTTATCCCCATATCTACATTTTGGGCATATCTCGCCACATGAGCTTGTCCGTGATATTCAAGATCGCGGAAACATTCGCCCTGAACATCTACGTCGTTCTATTGTTGATGGCCGTCGTGAGCGTTGGTGGCAAATGCCACCAGGACCGGAAGCGTTTCTCGACCAGTTAATAACGTGGCGAGAACTGGGCTACAATCGCTGCGCTAATGACCCCGCTTACGACAAATTTGAAACTTTGCCGGAATGGGCTTTGGCCACGCTTAACATCCACCGTAATGATGAGCGACCATACATCTATTCAATAGAGGAGTTTGACCTGTCCTTAACCCATGATCCGCTTTGGAATGCAACGCAAAATCAACTTAGGAAACAGGGAACGATTCATAACTATTTGCGAATGTTATGGGGTAAAAAGATACTTCATTGGTCTGAATCCCCTGAAACCGCTTTAAGTATTATGATTGAGCTAAACAATCGATATGCATTGGATGGACGCAATCCAAATTCTTATTCTGGTATCTTTTGGTGCCTTGGGCGTTTCGATCGCGCCTGGGGACCCGAAAGAGCTGTTTTTGGCAAAGTCCGTTATATGACAAGCCAGAGTACCGCACGAAAATACAACGTTTCAACTTACTTAGATCAATTCGCACCAGAGCAAGGCAATATCGATGCATGAAGTTATTATCGTCGGCGCGGGAATAAGTGGGTTACGTTGTGCGCTCGAACTTGAAGCAGCGGGGATCGATTACATTGTGCTTGAAAAAGCTTCCTACGTGGGAGGTCGGTGCAGTAGCGAATTCTTTGAAGGCTATATTCTTGACCGAGGATTTCAAATATTGTTAGATTCGTACGAAGAGGTATTCTCCGTGATCAGCGAATCCGACCTCGGCTATCGCCGCTTTCTTTCTGGTGCCTTAATTGATACCGATAGAGGAGTAAGACACTTATTCGATCCATTCAAGAATAGCGGACTGGTTAAAACAGCATTTCAACTGTTGTCCTCTGATGTCGGCTCCTTGAAAGACAAATGGAGAATATTCAAAGATAGCAAGCGAAAGACTCCGCCCGTCGGATTTGCTCCTGAATCACCTACTGAAGATTATCTGCGGGAACGATTCTCGAGACGTTTCCAGGACGAATTCCTGCGTCCTTTTTGGGGTTCCGTTTTTCTAGATTACGATCTGAGAGTACCGATCGCGGATTTTTTTCATCTGTTGCGATTATTCTCCGTCGGATTTGGCGGCTTGCCAGCCAAAGGTATGCAAGCAATTCCTAACGCGTTGGCTGACAAATTACCGAGTGAACGCATTCTCTTAAACTCTTCTGTGCATGCGTTGACCCACAATCGCGTCGAATTGTCTACAGGTGAATCACTAGAAGCTCGTCAGGTTATATTGGCTTTACCTCAAGATGTTATCTGTAATTTCCTAAATTTCCAGGGACCAAAGCACCCGCGTACAGCAGCCTGCGCCTACTTTTCTGCTGACCACCCACCCTTTGACCTGCCATCGCTAAGATTGAACGCGCTAAGCAGCCATCGACTAGTCAAAACCACATGTGTACCGACAACCATTCAACCGGGCTACGCACCGACAGGGCGATCATTGATCTCAGTAAATCTTGACCCTCGGTTTGATTACAATACTTCCGAGATGAGCAATGTGGTAAGCGAACTCGCCGATCTGTTCGGAGGACAGGTGCAGGACTGGGACCTAATAAAATTCATCCGAGTCGAACAGGCACTACCCGACTATAGCGTCGATCTTGAATTGGAGAATCAGGGATATATCGTTTGCGGTGATTATGGAACCACCCCCAGCATCAACAACGCGTTTGCCAGCGGTCGAAACGCGGCAGACCAGTACCTGTTTTCCTTAGCGGATAATTAATTGTGAGTATAACTCAGAGCATAATCGATTCGGCGAGTACACTAATTCCTTACATGCTNGTGCTGACACTAGCCTGGGTTATCATTGGAAAGAATTTTTCGAGCCCGCTAGGCTCAAGGCTTCGGCGGATCACAATTCTTCTATTCCTTCCACATCTCTTTGCATGGCTCCCGAATTATGCATACGAAGTCTCGTTAATCCGGCTAGATCTACCATTCGTAATTTCAATGTTGATGGCACTTGCGGCTGAAATATTTCTGGTGCTCGTCTTCGCAATCGGTCTTTTCAAGCTCATGTACTTTGCGAGAGACCTTAGTCAGCCACCGGACGCCCAGCCATAGGCGGTCTCTTTGGAGCGTAAAGACAACAATCGACCGGGCAAACATCATGACTAGGGCCGCGATCACCTAACGATTGTTTCTCAACCCCAAAAGTACGTTCTTTTATAAGCTCGACTATCATCCTTACAAATCTGGGATCGGTCCCAACAGTCGGAACCCTGACCATATTGATGCCTAGACTATCACAGACTTGGGCCGCTTCCGTATCTAAGTCGAATAACACCTCCATGTGGTCGGAAATAAATCCGATGGGTACGACTGCTATATGACTCGGGTTTTGCGTTGCTTTTAATGATTCGATAAAGTCGCATACATCGGGCTCTAGCCAAGGTTGCGATGGTGGACCACTGCGACTCTGATACACCAGATGCCAGGGGTTTCCTGCCATCTTCTCCATGATCAGCTCAGCAGTATTTTCCAGTTGTGCGGCGTAAGAACAATTCGCAGCCATGCCGTCTGGAATACTATGGGCCGTGAAAAGTATAGTCGCCTTATCACGAGCAGAATCGTCAAATGATTTTAGGGATTCTGTCAGTAGATCAGCGATTGTATTAACGAAGCCTGGGTGATTATAAAACACCCGCAACTTGTCGAACTCCAATAACGGATCAATTAAAGCACTTGCCTCTTGGATATTTTCGCGATACTGCCTACACCCTGAATAAGAACTATAAGCCGATGTAAGAAATACAAGCACTCGCCTTACGCCATCCTCTTTCATCTTTGCCATCGTGTCAGCAAGCATCGGATGCCAGTTGCGATTTCCCCAGTAAACGGGGAGTTGAATATCCTGAGCCTCCAGTTCCTGTTCCAAGGCTTCTATTAGATCTCGATTTTGCTGATTGATCGGACTAACACCATCAAAATGGTAATAATGCTCTGCAACCTCAAGCATTCTGGCTCGCGGGACAGGTTTCCCCCGGAGCACGTTTTCTAAAAAAGGCAAGACATCATCGCGACCTTCCGGTCCACCAAAAGAAACGAACAGTAACGCGTCGTATTTGTTAGCAATTTCAGTATTCATAGATTTTCAACGCTCGGAATATCTTTTAACGGAGTTTGTTTCGCAGCTTCTTGTCGCAAACGTTCATCGTAGCATGTTAATTGAACTGCAGGACTAATGCCATCCAGTTCATTNTNGTNTCATNNNCATTCGNANTAACTAGCGACTAGTTCTGGAAATAAGGANACNGCATGATCTATCTCCCGACTCAAACCGTGCTCTTTNGCCAATGANAGAAACTCCAAACGGTCCGATGGAACGCGGGGCCTGACTTCTCCAACGACCTTGCCCTGATGAATTACGATCGCACCGGATAATCGGAAGGCATCACCTTCGATTCTGCGCAGTCTGAATGGCTGCGTCAAAATACGCGACACTACCTTACGCAACGTCCTCCAAGTCAGCAAATCCTTATAGGACGCCCGACCAATGTTACATGCCCTATAAAGATCGCAGCTCGGATCACTAAATACTTCAAGTGTCTGAAGGCCGTATTTCTCTAAATGATTGCCTCCTACCGACTCCTCCCCCATGTGAACGATAGCAATTGAAAGGCCAAGACTCTCAATCTGCCTCCGATGTTCATTGAGGGAGCGAAGTGTCTCACGACAAAATTCACAACCGAAATGTCGNAGGAAAATAAACAGCGTGGGCTGTGTCCAAGAAAGTTCTGTCATAGTTCTACCACGCACAGATTGAGCAGAAGCCACGACTTCATGGAATCGAATCTCACCGGGGCTCTCTGTCAGATTAGCACGCCGCCCAGCCNTCAGTAAAATTNTAGAGAAGGGAATCCACCATACTAAATCGTTGAAAAATATAAGAATNCCGAATGACCATGGCAAAGGGGAGGTTAGGAACCCTATCGGGCCTAACACCTTCCCGAGGAGGCCAACGAAGACGATAGGCCAATGGCGNTCGGGATCCTTTGAGGCAATTAAGTAGCCGATTCCATAGACGCCAACNATCATNCCTACGCATTGCCAAATCTCCGGATACAGAGGCGTTGGCATACCGGATAATTGGAAAGCAACTCCGGGGAATACAATNACGAAACAACCGAATACTAGGTTGTAAATCCCCGCCAATTTCAGCGTAACTGAAGTCTTTTTGCTTGGTTCAGGAGTTGAAGAAGCCATAAGTGCTACCCTTAATTATTTCTTGCGCGGGTTGATTGGTGCAACGAGACCTTCATAGTCATCACGGTCCATGTCGTTCCACAAGTCCTGACCAAGCTCAAGCCGTTTAATTAACACTTCAATTTTTTGACTACTGCCAGGTGCAGCATTTGTCGGATTAGGATGCGACTCAGGCGCGTAAGAGTCTGCAGTACCGTGGCGACGTAAGTGTTCAAATAGCGTCTGTGAATCGTTTTTCTTAATCATGATTCTTCCCTAAGAAAAGAGGCATCTCCGCACGCCAACATACAGTTGCGGAGATGCCAAAACATGCTAAGGAATTAATACAGTGTCAACGACATGAATAATTCCGTTGCTAGTATGGATGTCGGCCTTAATGACCTTTGCCTTATTGATGTGAACAGACTTACCTGCTTTGACTGTGACAGATTTTCCACCAATCGTCTTGGCTTCCTTAATCTTGACCACCTTCGAAGCGGGAACTGCACCAGATACGACATGGTACTTGAGGATCGAAACTAATTTCGCCTTATTCTCAGGCTTCAATAAATCTTCCAAGGTGCCGTCGGGGAGTTTGGCAAACGCCTCATCAGTCGGGGCAAATACAGTAAACGGACCTTCCGAACTTAATGCATCTACGAGGCCTCCGGCCTTCAAAGCGGCGGCCAAAGTATTAAAGCTACCGGCTGCAACAGCCGTTTCTACAATATTCTTCGAAGCTTTTTCTGCCGCGTTGACTTGAGCAATGNTGAGGCAGAAGACTGCTAGACATAAAATCATTTTTTTCATTTTGAGTTCCTTAAAAAAGATGGTTGGTTCATGCGGATATTCTTGTCTTTCGGATCGGAACGACAAGCGAAGAATTCGAANAAATCATCTTTTAAAGACCTTCGTTAGATANCGACAGCATTAGCATTCGCCATAAACGAGTCCAGCAAACATCGAAAAGCGATGATGAGAACATTCTTCGAAGTGAGGCGAATAAATCGGAGTCCACCCCACCGTCCCCGGAAGCTGATGCAAGAGGCCTACAGCGAGAACTTTTTTTCTTTAGGTACTAGCTGGTGGGAGAGAGGTCATCACAGTGTTTCGCCAAACTAACGGGCATTGACAGTGTTAAAAGAGTAGCTGCCGTCAGTAAAAACAATCGCTTTGAAAAACTACTGCCCTATGACCTGATATCTAATCATCACAAGGTTTTGATGATCTTCGCAAAGGCATGCAGCGCATCGCCGAAATTGGACCGCCCAAGGCCAAAACGAACAAATTTGTCTTCAAAACCAAGGCATCGACCTGGCAATAGCACTATTCCAAAATTCTGCGCCAGATGATGACAGAATAAGGTTGCTGAATCGAAACCAACCTGTGTGAGATCAAGTTCTACAAACGCGACTGAACCAGCTTGTGGACGACGCCAGATAAATTGATCCTGGACCGAGTCAAAGAATGCCTCGCACAATTTAAGATTTTGCTCAATAATCGCTTTGCTGCGTGCAGCTAGCCTATCCCCGATAAGTAAAGCTTTCCGAGCTAAGAATTCGGTGGGCGTCGGGGCGCAGATGCTTGTATAGTGCTTCCAGTTTATTATTTCAGCACGAAGTTCTTTGTCACGGATAACCAACCAGCCGGAACGTAAACCTGGCAAACCGAACGTTTTAGACAAGCCATTAAGAACAATCGCTTTTTCATACACGTCTGCCGCGGATGGGATGGTTGGTCCGAATTCAAGGCCTCGATAGATCTCGTCACAAAACAGCCATAGATTGTGCTTGCGCGACAATCGGACCAAACGTTCAAACTCAGAGTTTGAGGGAACATACCCGGTTGGATTGTGGGGGAAGTTAACAACAATCATACGAGTTTGCTGACCTATGAGGGATTCCAACGCCTCAAAATCTAATTCCCAACAAGTTGCCCGAGGTACAAGATTCCAGGGGACAATACTGCCACACACATGTCGGGGCAGATTATTGAGAGCATCGTAGGCGGGACGTAATGCAATCACCTCATCTCCTCGTTCCAGGATGGCCTGCATGGAAAGATAAATGCCTTCGACTGGGGAATTTAGGACAACGACATCATCGCTACTTATATTGAGATACCTCTCAGAAATTTGAGAACGAAGCTGGGGATCTCCCTGTGACTCGGTATAACCGAGAGTGAGGTCGCCCAATTCTTCGAGCGTTGAGCCAGACATTTGTAACAATTGTGCGATGGAAATTGTTTCACAATCGGAAGAGGCTAGAAGAAACTCCGCTGAAAATTCATATTCGGCGAAAAACTGCTCCGTTAAGAATGGTTCTATTTTCATGATCACGAGACTCTAGGAAAGCCGGGACGTCGTACATCTTGGACGTTTGAGGTTAGTTGTTCAAATTCAAACCTGTAATAACCTGATTCTAATCAGGCTGAGGACTCCGGTTAGTTTATTTTTGAATGCAGCTACTCACGCCACAATGAACCGACGCGAACGTTCTAGATTAACGGCATACAGGAGATGCGTTTTTTACTGTTCAAGGTCGTCTAAACTTGTCTCAAGTATTCGGCTTTCAGAGAGCACAGCGACCTCTCGGCCCATAATTAGGCTAGCGATTAAGTGTGAAGATCCTTGATCACTTTGCTCGTCAGAGTGAAGAACGCGAGCACCTCAACACGTTATTTCAAACCTGACATATATTCGATGTTAGGTATTGTGACGGCCCCCATTCTTATTAGCCTAATTTTTATAGTTTCCTATTCCTTGCACAAACCATTGATGACATCAACGCAACACAATTCTGGTTTCGCCACGCTAATTGCCTTTAAGCCCAGCGTTATTGAGCGGGTAAAAATAGAGCCTAAGCTCAACGAGTGGTTGGGATCATCAATAAACTAGTTTTAATATCAAACAACAATGAACAAGTTTGATCGCTTAGCTTAAGCTCGGTCCCATCGTACTTTCTAAATATATAGCTGATGTTAGTGTTCGAATTCAAACTCGATGACATTGAGTTTTATGACATCACCGATCGTCGATGAAGCTAATTCTTTTCGCTCTGCTAAAACCTTCTTACCGGGAGGCGTCCTCAATCGATTGATATACTAAGGGGATATGCAAACACTAGCCTTATCTTATTGATCAGACTAGTCCGGCCGTTCAATTGTAGCTGGTTCAGGTGGATTGGTCCCTTGGGCATCATAGTCTTTGAGAAATTGATCGTACACCAGATAAAGACCGACGAATCCCAAACCAGCCACGATTAAGGCTAACCAGATAGAGTTACGTCGATTTTTTGCACTTGTGACTTTATCATTAAAAATAAAGGTGAAGAGGTTATAAGTGAAAAGCATGATAAAGATTTTGATAAGAAAAAAGAAACTATGGTTGAATCTGAACCTACTGAGAAAAAGGAAGAAAAAGAAGAGGAGAAAGATTTTGCTGATGTTGATTTTGAGACTGATGATGAATAAATTCTAATTTAAAAAACTTATAATGAAAAAAATCTTATTTCTATTAGCACCATTATTTTGTCTTAATGCTCAAGTTGATCTTGAGTACTATTTAGGTGATATAAGCAATTATAATCAATCAATACCAACACCAGAGAGTATAATTGGACATCAGGTTGGAGAGCTTCATGTAAGTCATGATAAATTGAGCCACTATGTTCAAGAAGTGTCAAAATATTCAGATAGAGTTAAACTAGTTAACAGAGGAAAAACATATGAAAATAGAGTCTCATGGTTGATGATTATAACAAGTGAATCAAATCAATCAAGGCTCGAAGATATTAGGAAAGAGCATTTAGAGCTATCAAATCCAAAAAATAAAAACATTGATATCTCAAATATGCCTATTGTAGTATATAAAGGTTATACTGTGCATGGTGATGAACCCAGTGGTACAAATGCTAGTTTACTTCTTATGTATCATCTACTTGCAAGTGATTCTCAAGAAACAAAAGATTTATTAGAGAATACAGTCATTTTATTAGATCCTAGTATGAACCCAGATGGACATCAGCGTTTCTCTCAGTGGGCAAACAACAATAAAAATCAAAGTTTAAATCCTGATAGTAACGATAGAGAATATAATCAATATTGGCCGAGAGCAAGAACAAACCATTACTGGTTTGATCTAAATAGAGATTATCTACCAAATCAATTAATAGAAAGTAATCTAAAAATTCAAACATACACAGAATGGTTGCCGAATATTATGACTGACTTCCATGAGATGGGTACTAACTCAACTTATTTTTTTCAACCTGGAGTTCCTCAAAGAAAAAACCCATTGATTTCTGATTTGAATCAAGATTTAACAAAAGAAATTGCTACTTATCATGAGGAAGCACTTAATGAGATTGGATCCCTTTATTATTCTGAAGAAAGCTTCGATGATTTCTATTTTGGAAAGGGTTCAACGTATCCAGATGCAAATGGTGGGATTGGAATCTTATTTGAGCAAGGAAGTTCAAGAGGTCATATACAGGAGAGTGTCAATGGAATTTTAACATTTCCTTTTACTATTAAGAACCAACTTGTTACATCATTTTCAACCTTAAAGGCAGCAAAAAACATGAGAATTAAGTTACTTAATTACATGAAAGATTTCTTTGATGATCAAGTAGATTTAAATGTAAAAAGAACAAAAAATATTGTTTTTGGTAAACTTAAAGATGAATCAACTGTATTTCATCTTGCAGATATTCTTGAAAGTCATAAAATCAAATTTAATAAGATATCTAGAGACATCGTAATAAATGGAAAAAAGTATCTTAAAAATAATAGCTACATGATACCGATGAATCAACCAAAAAGAACACTCATTGAAGCTATGTTTAATACTCAGACAAAATTTAAAGATAGCCTGTTTTATGATGTATCTTCATGGACATTCCCATTAGCATTTAATGTTAACTACGACTTCACAGATGGATTAAGTCAATCAAACATTTCAAGTCTTATAGACAAAGAAGTTAATGACCTCGTTAAACCAATTGGCACTGTTGATAATAAGTCTGATTATGCATATATTTTTGAACCACATGAATATTATACTCAAGCTGCGATTTATAAAATTTTAAATGAAGGTTTAAGAGTCAAGACCGCAACAAGAAAATTTTCTATTAAAGGTAAAGAATACGATTATGGTACATATATGATACCTGTTCAAGATCAAGAATTGAACTCTGATGAAATTTATAAATTATTGAATAAAGTATCTAAAATGTATAACGTGAATTTTGAATCACATTCAACTGGTATTACTGATGGAATTGATTTTGGTTCTAATAATTTTATAATTGTTCAACAACCAAAAATTGGATTAATTGTAGGAGATGGTGTTAGAAGTTATGATGCTGGAGAGATTTGGCACCTTCTTGACCTTAGGTTTGATATTCCAATTACCAAACTTGACATTGGTAATTTGGGATACATTGAATTAAACAAATATTCTCACATTATTT
>NZVD01000071.1 GCA_002701385.1 Rhodopirellula sp.
AAGAAGGTTGCTAAGAAGAAGGTTGCTAAGAAGAAGGTAGCCAAGAAGAAGGTAGCCAAGAAGAAGGTNGCNAAGAAGAAGGTTGCTAAGAAGAAGGTTGCTAAGAAGAAGGTNGCTAAGAAGAAGGTAGCTAAGAAGAAGGTAGCNAAGAAGAAAGCTGCCCCTAAACGCAAAGCTGCTAAGAAGAAGACAACTCGTCGTAAGAAGAGATAAGTCTTCCTCTGGAAATTTAAAAAGCCTCGCATCTCATTAGAGATACGAGGCTTTTTTCATTTAAACAGTTAGGGCGGAATTACGACGGGTAAGTTCCTAGTCCAGTTAGCCGAGGACTGGTAGCTGGGGCTGTGGAGGTTCTTTTTCTGCACTGCCTGCCATATTGCCAACAAGTGTCTCGACGATCGACGTGAGATACTGCGATGAACCAGGATCGACGAGATTTTGCTCAGTCGTTCCCGCATCCCCGTGTTCGCGGATGCTAGGAATGATAGGCACTTCGCCCAAGAAGGGAACATTTAACTCACCCGCGCTGGTCTTCGCACCGCCACTTCCAAAAATATCATAACGCTTGTCACTATCAGGGCAGATGAAGCCACTCATGTTCTCAACCATCCCCAATACAGGAATGTTGACTTTACGGAACATCGCGATGGATTTAACAGCATCCAGCAGAGCGACACGTTGCGGTGTACAGACGACGACCGCTCCGGTTAACGGAATGACCTGAGAAAGCGTCAGAGCGATGTCTCCCGTCCCTGGTGGCATGTCAATGATCAGATAGTCCAGATCTCCCCATGCCGCGTCACGTAGGAACTGAGTGATCGCGCCGTGTAGCATCGGCCCTCGCCAAATAACCGCTTCCCCTTCGGGGACCATGAACCCCATGGAAAGTACAGGGATGCCATCCGCGTCCACCGGCACGATTTTCTTATCGGCATTAACGGTCGGATTTCCCGCTTCGTTGACTCCCAGTAATTGCGGGATACTTGGGCCGTAGACATCAGCGTCCATAATTCCAACTCGAGACCCCGCTGCTTTCAAACCGAGTGCCAGGCTGGCGGCAATCGTACTTTTGCCGACTCCGCCCTTGCCAGATCCCACCGCGATTACACTCTTCACGGTAAGTCCAAATTCACCTACCGGTGGAGCAGGACGGTCATGCACAACATGATTGACCTCCAGAGATTCCAATGCAGGTAGATTATCACGGAGATGCTGTTCGAACTTATTCCGTGTGGATTCCCAGATTGGTGCTGAGTGAGTTGTTAGACCGAAATCACAACGAAGATTGTCGCCTTCCACTTGTAGATTACTAACCTGTTCCATGGTTAATACATCACGGCCGGTTTCCGGGTCAACGAATTGTTTGAGTACTTCTTCAACGGCAGTTTGGGATAAATCCTGAGTCATGTTATTACTTAATGTAGGAAAGAGGGTGTGATGACATGTGGATGTCAGATGAATGTTGCAAATTGATGGAGAGTATTGAAGTGGTTTCTAAAATGAAAATTGAAATGCAGATTAGGTGTTGCGTTGAATCTCTAAGCAATCAGCAAAGAGGTGCACAGGCATGGTAACAGCACTCTGTCGCATTTCAGGTAGCCCGGTGCCTTGCCGGGTTACCTCTTTAATCACATTGCTGTTTCATGAAATCCGAACATTCCTCAGGTGGGGTGGAGCAGGATTCACATAGTGAATTTCCATTCTCGTCGAGCATTCCGGCGAGTCCGCCACAACTGCCTTTAATCTGACGATTGCTGAAAATGACTCCAACGGCCATAGCCAGGAAGACACCGCCAAACACGCCGCATGAGATTAATACGATTTCCAAATAGGACATTTTATTGTTCCTTTGCGACAGACTGCTTGAACGCCTCTGTTTGTCGCGAGGTAATTCCTGAATCCGTTCGTTCGAATAACATAACAGCTACGTCATGCTGTCTAGCTATATCATATGCCTGATTCGGTCCTAGCACCAAGAGGGCAGTTGCCCAGGCATCGGCATCTGCACAACTTTTTGTGACGACAACAGAACTCGTTAAATTATGGGTAACCGGTCGAGCGGTATGAGGGTCGATCGTGTGGGAATACCGCTTTCCGTCAACGACGAAGAAATTAAAGTAATCACCGGAAGTTGCCATGGATAGGTTGGTTAGTTCAAGCGTCGAAGTTAACGTGCCGGGAGCCGCATCAGGGGCTTGAATACCAATCCGCCACGAACTTCCGTCGGGACGTTTGCCAGCCGTTCCAATCTCACCGCCAATTTCAACCATGCAACCAATTTTAGCTTTGTGTTTCTGAATCAAGGTAACAATTTCATCAACGGCGTAGCCTTTAGCAATCGCTGAAAGATCGAGATAAAGCTCGGCAAAATCCTTCTTCAAGGCCGATGTTTCGGAATCTAGGTGTAGGTGGGTATAGCCGATGACCTGTTGAACCTGCTCGATTTGGTCATCGGAAGGTACAGTGCGATCCTGCGTTGTTTTTTGAGGACCAAAGTGCCAAAGATTGACGGCAGGCCCGACTGTAATATCGAACGCACCTTTGGTAATTTTGCTTAACTGTTCAGCCCGTTCCACCAAGGCGAACAATTCAGAACTTACAGGCTCCCAGCTTGTCGACTCGGATTGATTGAACCGCGACAATTCCGAATCCGGCAGATAGGTCGACATGACCTGATTGATTTCCTGTAATCGTTGGTCAATTTCATTTTGTAGTTTTGCCAGTGTCTGACCAGCGGGTAGCTCCGACAGCACCACGTGGTAAGTGGTGCCCATTGTCTTGCCACGCAGTTCCAATTTCACAGGGGTGTCAGAAAGCCCCTTTTCCGTTGGCTCCATTGGAACAGTATTACGAAAGAGCCATAACGCGAAGAACAGGGCAAATAGCCCAAGCGTAAACTTCAGTACAGGAGAATTGAAATTCATTCGCTTCGACCAGAAATAACCCGTCTGCGAGTACTAGCCGCCGAAGTCGTCAAACATGACATTTTCAGGTTCAACGCCAAGGTCATCGAGCATGTTTCGTACAGCGGACAACATCATCGGAGGTCCACAAATATAGTATTCAACATCTTCAGGGCTTGGGTGACTCGAGAGATATTCATCCAGTAAGACCTGATGAATGAAACCCGTGTAACCATCCCAGTTGTCCTCCGGCAACGGATCCGACAGTGCGATGTGATAATTGAAATTGTCGTTTTGCTGTTTTAAATCTTCGAATTCATCGAGGTAGAACAGTTCACGGGAGCTACGACCACCATACCAGTAAGTGACTTTTCGATCGGTTTGTTGCTCTTTGAAGAGTTCGAAAATATGGCTTCGCAGCGGAGCCATACCAGCACCCCCACCGATATAGATCATTTCGGTGTCAGTGTCTTTGATGAAGAATTCACCATAAGGTCCTGAAATGGTGACCTTATCACCGGGTTTCAGGTTGAAGATATAGGAGGACATTTTTCCGGGTGGAGTTCCTGGGGGCGCCTTAGGATGGGGCGACGCCACTCGGACATTGAGCATGATAATGCCTTTTTCCCCCGGATAATTCGCCATGGAGTAGGCACGAATGACTTCTTCTTCGACCACCGAGGTGTATCGCCATACATCGAATCGATCCCAGTCCTCATGATATTCTTCCTGAATATCGAAATCTTTGTAGTGCACCGTATGGGGAGGGCATTCAATTTGGATGTATCCACCAGATTTGAAGCCAACGTCTTCACCTTCAGGTAGTTCCAGAACCAATTCTTTAATGAACGTGGCTACATTGTTATTAGAACGAACGGTGCACTCCCATTTTTTGGTTTCGAATACTTCCGGTGGGACTTCAATTTTCATGTCCTGTTTCACGGCTACCTGACAGGAAAGGCGGTGTCCATCACAGGCTTCCCGCTTGGAGATATGACTCCGTTCGGTCGGGAGGATGTCACCACCACCTTCATGGACGACGACACGGCATTGGGCGCAGGTACCGCCTCCTCCACAAGCGGAGGAGACAAAAATACTGTTGTCAGCCAACGCGTTCAGTAGCTTTCCACCGGCAGGAATTTCAATTTCCTTTTGCTCGTTTATCAGGATCTTTACCGGACCGGAGGCTACCAGTTTACTTTTGGCAACGAGAATTAGTGCCACCAACGCGAGAACCACTCCGGTGAACATCACAACGCCAAGTAGTATCGTATTCATATCCATTGCTATTAGTTTTCAACCTAAAGGGAAGGTGATTTATTTTGAGGTTATTGTTGGTTGGAAGCTTAAAGTTGAATGCCACCGAATGCCATAAACGCCATCGCCATCAGGCCCACAATAATAAACGTGATTCCTAAACCACGCAGACCGTGTGGGACGTCGCTGTATTTGAGTTTTTCTCGGATACCTGCCAGGGCAGCGATTGCCATCGCCCACCCAATCCCGCTCCCGACGCCGAATTCGACGCTTTGAATAAAAGTGTACTCACGCTCGACCATAAACAGTGAACCACCCAGGATGGCGCAGTTTACGGTGATTAAGGGAAGGAATATCCCCAACGCGTTGTAGAGGGGAGGGAAGTATTTGTCGAGCGTCATTTCGAGGATTTGCACCATGGCTGCAATCACGCCGATGTAACTGATCAGTCCGAGGAATTCCAGATTTGAATCGGAAACGCCGGCCCAGCTCAATGCCCCTTCTTTCAGCAAGTACTGATAGATCAGGTTATTGGCCGGGACTGTAATCGCCTGGATCGCGATGACAGCGACACCCAAACCTAAAGCTGTTTTTACATTCTTCGAAACAGCCAGAAAGGTACACATTCCGAGAAAGAATGAGAGTGCCAGGTTTTCGATGAAAATCGACTTAACGATGATACTTAGATGCTCTGACATTATTAGGCCTCCTCAATCTGTTCAGGCCGGAAAGTGCGGATTACCCAGATGATAATTCCAATCAGGAAGAATGCACTTGGTGCTAACAGCATCAGACCGTTATTAGGATATGCGTCCGGCATAACCTGCATACCAAGCAGTTTGCCGCTTCCAAATAACTCTCGGAAGAAGCCTACTGTCAACAGGATGAAACTATAGCCCAGGCCGTTTCCAATACCGTCGAGGAAACTGACCATGGGAGTGTTCTTCATGGCAAAACCTTCTGCTCGCCCCATCACGATGCAGTTAGTAATAATCAACCCAACAAACACGGACATTTGTTTGCTGACGTCAAAGGCATACGCTTTGAGTACTTGATCCACTAGGATCACTAGCGACGCGATGATCGTCATCTGGACGATGATTCGTACACTCGACGGAATGTAATTCCGAATCAAACTGACTGCCAGGTTTGAAAAGGCGACGACGAAAATTACCGCCACGCACATAGTCAGCGAGGTGTCGAGCTTGGTGGTCACCGCCAATGCGGAACAGATGCCAAGCACCTGCAAGGCAATCGGGTTGTTCTTGAACACAGGATCAAGAAGTACATCTTTGGCTTTGCTTCCAGCCATACTTCAGTTTCCTTTTATGGGTTAATACCGTTTAGGTTGTTTGTGTTTTAGTTACTGGCTGAGGGGGATGCCTCTGCGAATCGATCCTCTGACTGGAGGTAATTCCCAAATCCATTTTCGCCAAGCCAGAATTTAATAAGTTTGTCGACGCCCTGCGTGGTAATCGTGGCACCCGCCAGGCCGTCAATGTCGTTGGGCCCCGCCGCACCACTCTTTGTGACGTTTAAGATGACTTGTCCGTCATCCCCAATCGTCTGTTTTGGCGCCACAAATTGGTCCTTGAAAAAGGCGCTGTCGACTTCACCGCCGAGACCGGGAGTTTCTCCATGCTGAAAGAACGTAATTCCCCGTGTGGTAAAATCATCATCGGAAAGTGAGATGAATCCCCAGAGAGTGGACCATAGCCCTTTCCCACGAATTGGCAGGATGATCTGATTCTTTTCAGGATAGAGATAGACAACGGCATAGTTTTCACGCGCTCCGCCGATTCCCGCAGGGTCACTGAATAATTCAGTCTTCTCGTTCGCGGTTAATTTATTTAGGGCGAAGCCGCTGCTGGTCTGATCGGACTCCGGTGTGGATGTGACTGCAATACCGTCGTTGAGGTTAATCAGGCGGACAGAAATCCTATCCGTAAAGACCTGTTCCACCTGCTCGGCTTCATAGGGAATCCCACAGACGTTGAGAATATTCTTTTTCAGATCGAGTTCTTTGTTGGTGTCCTGCTTTTCCTTCAGCCCAACGGCGGCTCCGGAAACCAGAACGGAACAGACGATGCAAAGAAGGCCGGTTACCAAAAACGTATTTTTAACTGAATCACGATTACTCATTGGATGAACCCTCCGCCGAGGCAGTAAGTGCCCAACGGTCTGTACGTCGTTTAATGTTTTGCTGAACCACGAAGTAGTCGATCAGCGGAGCAAAGACGTTACCAAACAGAATGGCGAGCATAATGCCTTCCGGATAAGCCGGATTGACTACGCGAATTAAAATCGCCAGGATTCCGATCAGTGCCCCATAGAAATATTTTCCTTTGTCAGTCATGGCAGCGGATACCGGATCGGTTGCCATGAAGACTAAACCGAAGGCAAACCCACCAACTAATAGATGTTGAACTGGATTCATCGCGAACATCGCAGCATTGTCGTCGCCCGAGACGGCATTGAGAAATGCTGCAGTCAGGAAACCACCGGCTAGTACCGAGATCATGATTCTCCAGGACCCGATGCCTGTTCCGATGAGAATCAAGGCTCCGATAAGACAACAAAGTGCCGAGGTTTCTCCCATCGACCCTCCGGTAAACCCGTAGAAACTCTGCAAGTAATCAAAATTCTCAAGTCTCCCCAGCCCGGCTGCTTTGTCCGGCAGTGCCGCGATGTCTCCGAGGATAGTGGCGCCACTGATACCATCAATATGCCCCAATGCGTTCCAGACTTTATCGCCGGAGATCTGTGCCGGATAGGCAAAGTAAAGGAAGGCTCGGGCTGTCAACGCTGGATTGAGGAAGTTACGTCCGGTTCCGCCAAACACTTCTTTGCCAATGACCACGCCAAAAGCAACTCCCACNGCAACCTGCCAAAGCGGAATTGAGGGAGGTAAGGTGAGGGGAAATAGTAGACCAGTGACTAAGAAGCCTTCGTTGACCTCATGCCCGCGAACCATCGCGAAGATGACTTCACAGATGCCTCCAATCGACATACAGACGATGTAGACTGGAAAAAAGTAAGTGGCTCCATGCAGCAGGTTACTGATAAAGCTACTTGGGTCCGGTGTTCCCACAAACAGACTACGCCAGCCCAGAGCAGCCTCGGGGTCAAATTGCTGAGACGGTTCTAGTGGCATTGTATGGTCAGGTTCATCGGCCTGTGCGGCTTCTCCGTCTAGAAAGACGACTTTGTTAACCGCCGGTATCATAGCGACGTTCTGGTCGATCTTGGCTTTGATCGCCTGATTAGCCTGCATCCCCGTGTTGTAACAGGCCATAAAGACGCAGGGGATCAAAGCGACTACGACCATCGTCATCATTCGCTTCAGATCCAAACCATCCCTGACATGGGAAGCATTCCTGGTAACTTCACCAGGAGTGTAGAAAAAGGTATCGGCTGCTTCATACAGCGGATAGAACTTCTCAAGCTTGCCGCCGTCTTCAAAGAGCGGAGCTTTTGAATCAAGAAGTTTTCTCAACCAACGCATTTAACTGATCCAGTTTATGTAATTATTTAACAGGCAGGAGGCCTACCTGAGGTATGGTAAGGTTAGCCATCGATTTCGATAGCAGAAAGGCTGTCCCGCAGTATGGAGCCGTATTCGTATTTGCCTGGGCACACGAAGGTACACAAGGCCAGATCTTCTTCTGCCAGTTCCAGGCAACCAAGTAACTGAGCCTGCTCAGTATCACCAACAATTAATGCTCGTAATAACTGTGTGGCCAGAATATCCAGAGGCATGACTTTTTCATATGAGCCAATAGGAACCATGGCTCGCTTGCTTCCGCCGGTCGAGGTGGTCATGGCAAAAGTTTTCGCCGCATTGAGAGACGATGCGAATGCCCGAGTGATACTAAATTGATCAAAACCAGGTTTTTGCCAGCCCAGGAACTCACGTTCGGTTCCTTCTCTTAGAACAGNTACCTGATTGTGGAAGCGTCCCAGATAATTAATCGGAGCCTCTGCCTTTCTACCGGCGAGCACGCTACCGGAGATAACGCGTACGTCGTCACCGAGGGTTTCCCCAGCGGTGAGTTCAGTAAGGTCGGCGCCTAACTGCGTCAGTAGTAGTCGCGGGTCGGTTGCCGCCGGGCCACCGATGGAAATGTATCGAGACGTATCCAGTTTCCCAGTCGTAACCAGTGTGCCGATAGCACTGACATCCTGATAACCAATGTGCCAAACCGTCTTGCTGGGGCCCNCCGGATCGATGTTATGAATATGTGTTCCAGGCAGGCCAGCGGGATGAGGACCGGAGAATGAATGGAAGTTCACTCCATCGACTCCGTTTCCAGGTACGTCCACCGTAGGACCAACACAGACGTGAACCTGTTCGGTCAACTGAGTCAACGCTTTTAGGCCGGCTAGGAACGATTCGCTTTTTTCGGCCACCGCAATTTCCGGATTGACTGCAAGTGGGTCGGTGTCGATGGCAGTCACGAAGATGGAAGAGGGCGTACTGTCAATCGCAGGTACTTTTTCAAACGGGCGAGTGCGCAAGGATGTCCAAAGTCCGGAATCGACTAAAACGCGGACAACATAGTCCCGACTCAGTTGGTCTGTATCGTTTCCGATCGACTCAAACGTCACCTCTTCATCGCCGGCGACCTCGATGACGAGTGATTCGAATTTACGTTTCGCACCACGGTTGATCTCGACCACCGTGCCAGAGGCTGGAGCGGTATATTTCACGCCAACGGTCTTCTTGTCTTCAAAGACGACTTGGCCTTTTTTAACCGGATCGCCAACCTGAACGGCTAGTGTCGGCCTCATACCAACGTAGTCGTCGCCGATCAATGCGACTCTGGTGACCGCGGGTCCTTGATGAATTGTTGGTTTTGGATGCCCGGTAATCGGTAACTCCAAACCCTTTTTAATGATGTGCTGCTGCAATGTCTTATTTCCACAATCTGAAAATAGGTTGTGATATCCAATCATCCATCCCGCTTAAATAGAAGGCGTGACCGAATATCCTATCGGGACTTTGTGAAAAAATTCACAAAGTGATGCCGATAAAAAGACCGCCGTTGCCTACGAGGTGATCGACCACAAAGGATAGACAACTAACGGCATTAGTCNATCTATTTTGATGAAATCCTAGAATTCACACAATAGCCTCGAATGCGCAATTTTTGCTCACTGTGGCTTTATCATAGGGATAACCCCTTCTAACGGGGTAATTATCGTCTCTATGACACTGTTTTAATCGGTCCACCTTTTCGGATTCTGCGGAATATTCCTTCAATTCGGATCGTACTTCTTGCCGAAGATTTGAGTGTAGGCAGGTAGGCTGCGCCGGTAGCTTGCGCCACAGCCCCAAAAAACCAGTGTAGTTAGGCTGATTTTTGGGTGATTGGGAAATGAAAGGAAGAATCAATGAGCATCAAAAAGGTCTTGCTGGTAGCAATTTGTACAGCAATGCTTGGGATTTGTTTAGACTCCGAAACTCAGGCACAGGAACGAGCTTATGGCCGAGCCTGGGGAAGTGCTTATAGCCACTACAACTGGGATCGATTTTATCACTATCCCTATGTGTATTACCCACAGAATTACTGGGGGCAAGAGTATTTTCGCAGTCAGGACAGCCTATACCACCGCTATCCTCAGGAAATGCGTGTCCCTGCCTATAACTCCAAGTGGCACAACTTTTATCCCCAACAACGTCGATACCATTGGGGGCATCATTTCCGATTAGACGTATTCTAAATCCGTTGAAATTCAGATCTGCCTGTGGGGTTATGGGGCAACAGATCTGAAGTCTGCGACATAACGGCACATTATGGCGTGGCAAAACAGCTTGACGGATTTGTGGCGGCACTCTGAATCGCACTTCAGAGTGTCGCCTTCTTTTATGCGCCGAAGTTGACTAACAGTTCGTAATAGAGATCGGCGGCAGCCTCTAACTGCTCGAGTTCGATCCATTCATCTTTGGTGTGAGCCTGATCAATGGAACCAGGACCGAAGACGACGGTCGGGATCTGATGCAAAGAAAAAGCCTGAGCATCTGTACCATAGGGCACACCAATTCGTTGTCCGGCGTGTCCGGCTTGTTGCACCACCTGTTGAACATAGGATGCCAGCTCGCCGTTAAATTCATCACTTAATCCACCACAGGAAATCGTCGGTGGATGGAATATGATCTCGTCCGCCCAAGCTTCATCGGCGAGCTGCCCGCGCACGTAGTCGATAATATGTTGATACGCATCGTCTGGAANTTCCGTGGGGCTGGTGCGTCGTCCTACCTCGATTGAACAACGGTCTGGCACGGTGTTCACACTGATACCACCTTCAATCATTCCCACATTGAGAGTTGGGTTGGTTACCAACGGGTGTTCATTGAGCTGCCCAACCACCTCGGCAGCATACTGTTCTAAAACTTGAATAATGCGTGCCATGCGGTAAATGGCATTTTGTCCGAGTTCCGGTTGAGAGCTATGGCAAGCCACGCCGGGCACTTCCAGTTCAAAACGGGTGACACCTTTATGCGCCACCACCACATCCAACAATGTTGGCTCAGCCACGATAATCGCATCAGGCTGAGGGATCCATTGCTCTTCCAGCCAGAGGTCACACAGCTTTGCCGCGCCAGACATTCCGAACTCTTCGTTAACCGTACATGCCATCACCACCGTTGGACGATCGGGCGGAGGAGTTTCCACGAACCGTTTAAAGGCCGTAAGCATACATGCCATGCCCCCTTTAATATCGCAGCTACCTCGTCCATACATTTTTCCGTCTTGAATCACAGGATCGAACGGTTCAACGGTCATCCCGTCGATCGGAACAGTGTCCTGATGAGCTTCCAGCATGATTAAGCGGCCGCCATCCTCTACGGAGCGACTGCCGGGCAAAACAGCCGCAATGTTATCTCGGCCCGGTTCCAGCGTATTACGTCGAAATTCGACTCCCAAATTGGTAAACCAATTCTCCAGATATGAAGTCATTTTGTCTTCGTAGTAGATATCCCCAGAAACATCACGTCCCATCGGGTTCACGCTGGGGATACGGACGAGATCCTCTAGTAAGCCAAATAGTCCCTCAGACATTAGGTGCTTCCTTTTCTAAATATTTGGCGGGCCGAGGCAATACTAGAATCAGCTCGGCATCTTGCCTTCTGCGATTTCACGCTCCCACTCATCCATCAGGGGCCAATCGGTCGCACAGGTCCCGAAATCTGCCATATGTCTGTAGCTTTCAAGTCGGGCAATCGTCCGTTCGAGTAATTCATCATCTTTCGGGAAGATAGGTCCGTGACTTGGAAGCAACCACTTCACGTTACTGGCTTTGATACGGCGGAGTGACTTAATAAAGTCATCCAGATTACTTCCATGATGAGCATCAATGGCACCAACACATCCGTCGCGGTAAATGTTGTCACCGCTAAAGAGCAAATCTCCCATGCGGAAACTGAGTTGGCTATCGGTGTGCCCAGGAGTTAACCAAACCTCCAATTCTACGTCGCCGACCGTGATTTTATCACCGTCATTGATCAGCGTGTCGACTTCAACCGGGGGCATATCCAAATCAATTCCTTGGGCTTCAATTTGAGCAAAGGTCTTGAGTTTGTCTCCGACTTTCAATGACTCTTCAGCCAATGGGTGAGCGGAAACCGTCGTTTTAAAAATTTGTTTAAGCTGTGCAAGTCCCTGGATATGGTCCACATCAGCATGAGTGGCAATCAGAGTTTTACAATGGGCAAAGGGGAAGTCCAGATTGCGGATGAGATCGACAACTTCCTCAACAACTTCTTCATAACCAATATCAATCAATAACCATTCGTCATTACTGTAAATCAGATAGATATTACAACCGATGACATATCCCAGTTGGTGATTAACTTCGATGACATTAGGAAAGACAGGACGGCGTTCCAGCATGAATGATTCCTATGGTGTGGTATGAAAAGTTAACAGCGATTTTAATTCTTGCGCGTTTTATGTACAAGCATCAGACCTTACGCCTTCGCTAAAAGCTCGGTTAATGTTTCCCGATATGTGGGATATTTCCATTGCAATTGAAACTCGTCCATCAAACGCTGGTTACAAATTCGTTTAGAAGAGCTGGCTCGTTGGGCCACGGCACTGTCGGCTTGTGTATCTTCAAACACGACAGGAGGTGCTCCCAATTGTCTCGCGATTTCCTGTAAATACTCGTGACGATCGACCGGGTGTCCATCGGAAACAAGATAGAGGTGTTCACTAGGCAGTTGACTTATGACGCAATCGACGACACGCACAGCATCCTGTACATGAATCAGGTTGAGCCAACCTGTCGAGGGCACCTTGAGAGGCTGGCCCTGTTTTATCTGTGCCAGTCGTGGAATTCGATTCGGCCCATAAATTCCGGCAAGGCGTAAAATGGTCACGCGTGGTAAGGCTGCTTGAGCCTGTTTATCCAGCAGGAATAATTCCGCTTCGAGGCATGCTTTGCCACCAGGGCGAGTTGGTGCGGTTTCAGATGTTTCAGTCACCCAGCTTCCGTCATCCTGTCCATAGACTCCGGTCGAGCTAATATACACCAACTGTTGGACCGAGTCCGGCAGGCGATGCACGACATTCTTAAGCCCCTGAACGTAAACATCTTCGAGTGAATATTTCCCCGAACGATCATATCCCACGGCATACAATACTTGTTCCACAGCCGGAAAAATCGGCAGCGATTGAGGTTCCATGACGTCACCCACGAGCGGTTGAATCCCCAGAGTTCGCAGCCTCTGCGCATTATCCTGGCTTCGAGTAAGAGCGAACACCTGATCACCCTGAGCAATCCAGTGTTTTGCGACAGGCGTACCCAGGTAGCCACAACCTATGATTATTCGAGTTGCCAACGAGCCATTCTCATGTGAAAGAAGAAGTTCTAGTGGAACCCGAAGTCGGTTCGGGCAAACATGGTAAAGTTTGAGGCTTGATGAATTGCCTCAAACTCAGGAAAAAGTACGACATCCCAACTACAAGCGCAGCAATCAGGAGTAATAATTATTAATACTACCATTTTGTATTATATTCAATGGAACTACGCCCAAATGGATTTGGCGTAGTTGGAATGGCAGGAAGCTCTGACCTATATAGATTTAGTGAAACCGAATGAGCCTATTCAACCTATACGCTGGGCGACAGACTTCTAGTTACCTGTCACTACTAATATTACTGACACTAAGCACACTGGCCGTGGCGCAACCGGAAGCTGGTGACGAGCGAGCTATTGTCGTTCCCGTTTCAGATAAATTGGTTGACTTTTTCTCCGGCTCGACGCCAAGTTCTATCGATGAACTTGAAGCAGCGCAGGCACATGTCCGTGAACTTGCCGAGACAGTGCAAAAAACCGTAGTCGGTGTTGGTGTTGGCGCCGCACAGGGTAGCGGTGTGATTATAAGTCGTGATGGATATGTGCTAACCGCTGCTCATGTTTCGGGGCGTCCAGGAAGAATGGCTCGGCTATTCCTTTCCGACGGCCGAATGGTTCCTGCCCGCACTTTGGGATTGAACAAAACTTTTGATGCCGGATTAATGAAGATCGCTATTGACGACTGGGAAGATCAAAACTGGCCGCATGCAGACATGGGGTCATCGGTTGATGTCGAGTTAGGTCAATGGGTTATGGCTGTAGGACATCCCGGCGGATTTCAGGCGGACCGTAATCCGGTAGTTCGCTTGGGAAGAATTGTTCACACATACAAAGACGTGCTTACCTCAGATTGCACACTCATCGGTGGCGATTCAGGTGGGCCTCTATTTGGTATGGATGGCCGCGTTGTTGGGATTCATAGTCGAATCGGACCTGAACTCAGCCACAATGTTCACGCTCCTGTTGATTCCTACAAGGAAGGTTGGGAGCGAATGGCCAATGAGGAGCAATGGGGACAGATGCCCGGAGCTCCTTTAGTTGGGGTAACCGGAGGGCAGAACCCAGACAAAGCGGAAATTGAGAGCATCGTTCCTGGTAGTCCGGCTGCCAAAGCAGGGATCCGCAAGGGAGATATCATCATCGAATTTGCAGGCAAAGACATTTCGACTTTTGACTCGTTAGTCAATGTTGTGGGAATTCACCGTCCCGGAGAAGAGGTAATGGTGAAGATTCTACGAGATGACAAGGAGATCGATATTAAATTGACGATTGGTCAGGCTAATGGTCGCATTCCGGATGCTCCTGAAGAAGATAGTAGTCTGCAGGAACAGCCAGTAGCTGCTGAATATAACAGTTGGCTTAGTTACATTGCCGCTTATAAACCAGCTACGATTCACCAAAAGAATCATTCCGAGATCGTCAATGCATTTACACCGGTGGTGACGAAAGCCGACAATTCCACCGTGAAGGTATTGGACAAGAAACGCCCGCTGGCCTTAGGTGTCATTGTGAGTGCTGACGGCTATGTACTAACCAAAGCAAGTGAAATCCTCAGTGATGAACGTGAATTTCCTTTGATTTGTGAAGACTCTCGAGGCAACAAGTATGAAGCCAGTTTTGTTTCACACCGTCCCAAAGTGGATCTGTTGATGTTGAAGCTGGATGCTCGGAAGCTGAAACCAATTAAATGGAATACGGATCCACAACCACTGGGAAGTTGGTTGGTTTCCCCCACCAATAATGGGAAACCGTTAGCCATCGGCGTGGTAAGTGCGCACCCACGTGCTATTCGTGGCGGGCTGTTGGGTGTCTTCTTAGGTGAAACACCAGATGGTGTCCGCGTTGAACAGGTCTTTCCTAATACAGCTGCCGCCCGTGCCAAAATGGCGCGAGGTGACATTATTCTTAAAGTCAATGAAGTTGAAATCATGAACCGGGAGCACTTGATCGAAACGGTTCGCAGTCACTTGCCCGGGGAAAAGATCACACTCCAGGTGCGACGAGGAGATGAGCAATTAGATATCGATGCGGTGTTAGGTCGGGAAGAAGATATCGCTGGTAGCCGAGCTGTGGAACAACAGAATCTCGGAGGGCCACTGAGTAGTCGCCGTAGTGGATTCCAATCCGTATTACAGCACGATACGGTTCTGCGTCCGGAACAATGTGGCGGGCCTATACTCAATACGAAAGGTCAGGCCATTGGAATCAATATTGCCCGTGCCACGCGAGTGTCTTCCTACGCTCTACCTGCGACGGTTATCGTCGCACTCATCGAAGAAATGAAAACACGTGATGCGGATGCAGTAAACGAACCGGGCGACGCAGCCAATTAGTTGGATGAACTCTGTCGCTGGTTAACGTTCCAGATAGGCTTGCAGCATTTGTTGGGCCGCAATCATATCTAGTCGTTTCTTGCGTTTACTGGCTTTGATATTGCCCGCGATCATCAGTTCGTGGGCCAGCGACGTAGTAAATCTCTCATCATGAAATGTGATCGGTCGCGCAGTGACTTCTGCTAACCAAGCTCCGAATTCTCGGGCTTCCTGACTTTTGGCTGTTTCATAGCCATCGGTGCTGATCGGTAGGCCGACAACAAACCCGACAATCTCTTCTTCCTTGACGAGCTCATTAAAACGTCGGGCATCGGCATCCAGATCCCGACGTTGATAATTCTCAACGGGGCTGGCAAAGGATTGGCCTTTATCACAAATAGCAATGCCGATCCGTACGGTACCAAAGTCGATACCAGCCAGGCGGCCGGTCTGAGGGAATGCGTTAGTCACGTTTGAGTTTACTTGAGGGGAGTACGGGTTGGTTCCGATTCAAAGTAACCACTTTTTAAGAATCGATGGACGTATTGTAATGTCTCATGTTGGTTCATAATTCGGGTGTGAGTGGAATTGACAGTGCGAAAGTCACGGGCGCCCACGAGTTTCGACTCTTCCACCGTGACCACTAGATCGTTGGGACCATCAAGTAAGGGATTTCGTACCAGATTACTTGTCATGACCCCTGCGAGAATGCCAAATTCAAAATCGGGTGTTGCCAGCTGTAATTCAAGATCATCAAAGCCGTTAGCTAGTTCCTGCCCAGAGATTCCCCAAATCGACTCGAATAGGATATTGTCGTTTACAGCTCGGCCGAATGACGAGCCTTGATTAGGCGGAGCGAGCATAACCATACGTTTGATTCGTTGGTCGGTGTGAGTTTTCAAAAAACGCCGGACAATAATATTCCCCATGCTGTGCCCCACCAATTGAATTTCCGCATCTTTTGGGAAATGCGAGATGAGTTCATTGAATTTCTCTGCATGCTGGCTGATTGTCTGTCGCGTACTAGCGTAACTCCAACTGATCACATCGGCTGCCTGTCTATCACGCAGATATTTTCCCAGCGGTTCCAGAGAGTTCTTTGTGCGAATGACGCCATGCAGTAATACGATGATCTTTTGCTTATAAGGTCGAATCGTTCCGTCCTGAACCAAGGTGTCGAATCGTTCCTGACATTGATCGTAGGAACCCCAGGCGCGTCGCACGTTCTTACCATCTAGAACTCGGCAGTGGTTGGTATAGTGATTTCGCTGAATACGCCAATCACCTTGGACGCGGATATCAGTCCAAAACTGTTTTCCGCCAAGCGTCTTAAACTGCAGATTGATATTCAAGGGAGATTCATCATTGGATATTGCAAAATTGGAATGTAAAAAAGCGAGTGCCAATGTTGCTAGAGTTTTACGTCTCGAGGAATTCATCAATATACAATCCTATAGGTGTAAGCTATCCTGTTTGGATTCTAAAAGGCGGACTAATTTCCGTACGGATTCCTCCTCCTGTTTATTCGCAACCAATGTGGCGTCCTCCGTATGGACAATGATTAAATCACTCACGCCAATGGTGGCAACTAAATGATCTTTCGACGATTGGATAATCGAATTAGTAGTTTGGATTCCGGCGTGCTTCCCAACGACGGTGTTGTTGTTTGCATCGGTAGGGAACAATCTGGATAAAGCCTGCCAGCTTCCGATATCATCCCACTCGAAGGGAGCTTCGATCACCAACACGTTAGCGTGGTGTTCCATAACAGCATAGTCAATGGAAATGCCCTCGATAGCTGTGAATTCCCGTTTTATAACATCATGGAAATCCGCTTCGCCACGTCGCTGTACTATCCGATTGATGCGTAGAATCATGTCCGGTTGATACTGTTCTAATGCTTCGAGGATCGCCCGGGCCTTCCAGACAAAGATCCCGGAATTCCAGTAATATCCACCCTCGTCTAGATATTGTTTTGCCGTATCGATAACAGGCTTTTCTTTGAATTGCTCCACTCGAAAAACATCGGAATTAACGGATTCGCCTCGTTGAATGTATCCATAGGATTCTGCCGGCCTGTCAGGAGTAATTCCAAAGGTAATCAGCCGGGAAGGATCCTGTTCTACCAATTTATGGGCTTTCGTAACGGCCTCATGAAATGCCTCGACCGGTTGAATGATATGATCACTGGGCATCACAATCATGGTCGCATCCGGATCTTCAGCCGCAATCAAGCCAGCAGCCAGACCAATACATGGAGCGGTATCACGTTTCGCAGGCTCGCCGATAATTGACTTGCTGCTTAAAGCTGGGAGTTGATCTTCAATGGCTGAAACCAACGATTGATTGGTGATGACCGAGATGTTATCAACCGGCACGAGCGAATCCAATCGATCAATGGCTTGTTGAATCAGACTGCGCTCACCTCCAAAACTCAATAATTGTTTGGGGATAGCCATACGGCTTAATGGCCAAAAGCGAGTGCCTGCTCCACCTGCCATCACTACGGCATGTATCATGATCCCTCCGGATGAACCAGGTAGGTGTTTTCAGTAATCTGGTCGGGTACATCAGACCGTTCTAAGAGATGAGGCAAATCAACAGCATAGGTTGGATGTATTTCCACAATAACTTCATCTGCGACAGAACATCCAGCCTGTTGTAACCAACTCCGATGTAGCTCACTGATACCGCGTCGGCTCGTTCGTGGTGTACTAAAATTAGCAGACGAAGCGTTCTTTACTGGAGCAAATACAGATTCCCGAGCGGCTTCCACTGTTAGTGTTCGCTGAGCTAGTGGCAATAGATCGAATATAAATCTCTCAAACTTGATGGCATTAGGTACGTCCGGCTCGACAGGATTTCCCTGATGATCAATGTGAGCCACTTGCTTATGTGCAAAGTGATAAGGTAGCCCGGACGCTGAATTGACTATTTCCTGAAGGAATCGTGTTTGAAAAACATGGACAGCAATGTTGGCGGCCCAGAACTTAAGCTGCCCCTGAGCATCCTCAGACGTAGCCAAATCATTTGGCATTTCACTGTATTCAATAATCTGCGTGCGATCGTCTACCGCTACGATATTACCTGTTTTTTCGTCCGGAGACATTTTGGCAATGGTTTGTAGTGTTACCTGAGATTCGGAAAGTGAATGATAGCCCAGCAAGGCCGGTGAGCAGGTGGGGGACAGGGGGTTGTCAATTTGCCCGTAAAAGAGTGTGTCGATATTTTGTGACTCACATCGCTCTAAAATGCCAGCAGATTGCATTGCTTCGAGCATTCCTCCATGTCCGTTGGGACTAGTGAATATCTCCGCCTTGTCTTTCATTAGGAGTTTACCCGTCCGAGCGTCCACTGCAGGTATTGCTGGTTGGCAGAAAAACTCGACGCGATCACGACGTTGAAAAAAGTCATTTCCTTCAAAGTAACAAACAGTTTCCTCGTGTACTGTCGGACTCGTCATTACAAACAAAGGGATTTGAGTTTCGTATTTCACTTCATATCCGGCGATTTTGTCGAGCACAAACTGGAAGAGTGTTCGTTCTGACAAAGGCCCAATCGGAAACAATCCCTTGGGATGAGGAAAGCCAAGCCGGCTCCCTTGTCCGCCGGCAACAATCACCACGCCTACTCTTCCATCACGAAGTAATTTCTCTCCTTGGGCATACGCAGTTTCAGGAGAAATCGTAGCGTCTTGTTGTAGCCTGATTGAATTGGGTGGTGTGAGCTTAGAAAGATCCGGTGCGACTTCAGCCTGCTGAGAAAATTGCTCGAAAAGTGACCGTATACCCGGCAGATCAATTTGTTCAATTTGTGCTGCCAGTTGACGCTTGTCGTTGTCGTTGATTGATTGCCAATGTTGCAATACATGCTGTTGGTCGCATGCATTCAGTTGCTCGATAAGTTGAGTAAAGAGTGTATCCATGTCGAATTGGGAAGGAGCAATCCTTATAGCTCACCGCGTACCCAGAGGTAGGCAATGTAGGCTAACGCCGGGAACAATACAAAGATTAACCCGTATGTGAATATGGAGGTCCAGATTTTTCGAGGCCATCTTGCCATAGGAGCGTCTTAGTTCATTACAACAAACGGAAGTCTGATTCTATGCTATGCTGCTTGCGAGGATTCGGCAAACACTTCCACCTGAATCACGACTTCCACAGGCTCGTCATAAATCTGTGTTAATTTCAGTTCCAGACGAAGTCCAAATCCCTGAACTTCGCCTACCATAATCTCTACGCTGGGACCTTCCAATGAGGTTACATCGACATGTGGAATTCCGGGTAATTCTGGAATAAATGCCAGATGAATTGTTTGGAATCGCTGGCCTGCAGCAAACAGTGCGCGTTGAGAAGCTGAGATTGACTCACCATACTCATCCCGAGAGCGTATCCAAGACTGGTTTGTTTGCGCGGCGATTTCACCAGATGTCCCAACCGCTCCCAATGGACTATCGACGGAATCAGAAGTTTCCAGGGAACTCAGCAATCGAGCTTCGATGTCCTCCTCGATGACATGATCCGTTTCCGCTGGATTCGTCGTTACCGGTGGAGCCTGTCTGCCGTTGACTGTCCACCAAACCACTTCGTTAACAACACTCAGTACCCAAATAATCGCAGTCGCTTCTGAATATGCAGAGGTTACCGTTAGTAATAAGGAGACTTGTAAAAGTGTGAGTGTTTGCAGATACCATCCCCATTTAGCCAACGGCGAACGAGCCGGTTTACTAGGAAGTCCGCATAACCCACGTAGACATCCGATTCCCAAAATTGTACCTAAGCCAATCGCTATGGTTTGAATGGTCTGGATGGGAGTGGAGTAAAAATGACTTCGGGCTAATAGTAGAAATGCAGCAAAGCAGGCAAACAGACAGGGAATGATCACTGACGTATTACGAAGTACATCCAGGAACGATGTTGGACGTTCACCTGCACTTTCACTAGCTAAACTGTTCATTAAACTACCGCACTGATTGAAGTGCCCGCTGGAAAGAAAACTCAGCAGGTAGGGTACTGCAGAGCGGTAGTGGGTGTAAAGACAGGCGTTAGCCAATTATCCATTTAACCAGTGGGCCATTTAGACAGTTAAACAATTAACAAGCCGGAGTTGCAGAGCAAGGGAGCTTGTCGGTTCCACCTTCGCCCTGCAGGTTTGGGTGGATAAACTCGGTCCTCCGCTATAGTAGCAACGAGTTTATCCGTCGGAGTGCTACGAAGGGGTACGAAGTCGGATTAAGCGCTTGTAAGAAAAATGGGTAGGCCGAAAGGCCGAAGCTAAGTAACCAGTTAACCGTTGAGCAACTGCTTCAACTCTTCAGCTCGGTCCGTGTTTTCCCAGCTAAACTCACTACGGCCGAAATGACCACCAGCAGCTGTTTTTCGATAGATCGGTTTTCGCAAATCCAAATAATCGATGATGCCACCAGGCGATAATGGGAAAAACTCGCGAACAACGTCACAAATACGAGCATCATCCACTTGTCCTGTCCCTTGCGTATCGACATGCACACTGACAGGATCAGTAACCCCGATGGCGTAGGCCAACTGGACCTCACAACGTTCGGCTAATCCTGCTGCCACAATATTCTTGGCAACATGGCGAGACATATAAGCAGCACTGCGATCGACTTTGGTTGGATCCTTTCCACTGAAGGCTCCACCTCCGTGACGGCCCCAGCCTCCATAGGTATCCACAATAATCTTGCGGCCGGTTAATCCACAGTCCCCGTGAGGACCACCGGTTACAAAGCGACCGGTGGGATTGACGTGGTAAGTGATATCCCCTTGAACCATATTTTCCGGCAGCAGAGGGTTGATGATATCATTGACGATGAATTGTTGGATATCTTCGTTGCTCACCTCAGGACTATGCTGAGTACTGACGACTACGGTGTCGATGCGCACAGGTGTCAGCCCATCGTATTCGACGGTAACCTGGCTTTTACTATCCGGGCGGAGCCAAGAGACTTCATTGCCAAACCGAGCATCATTCAGACGATCCAGAATTTTGTGAGACAACGCGATGGGAAGCGGCATGAGTTCCTCTTCCGTGTCACGGCAGGCAAATCCAAACATCAGGCCCTGGTCTCCAGCCCCGATCTCTTTACCACTATCACTGTTTTCATCCACTCCCTGAGCGATGTCCGGACTTTGCCGGTCGATGGAGGTTAGGACTGCACAGGTATCGGCACAAATTCCCATTTCATCATCGGTATACCCGACGTCACGAATAACTCCACGAACGACTTCTGGATAATCGATTTGAGCTTTCGTGGTAATTTCACCAGCAATGATTGCCATTCCGGTTGTTACCATCGTTTCACAGGCAACTCGGCTATAAGGATCCTGTTCAAACAGAGCATCCAGTACTCCGTCCGAAATCTGGTCAGCCAGTTTATCAGGGTGACCCATACTTACAGATTCGCTAGTGAACAAGTATTTTCCAGATGTCACGGGAATGTTTCCTTCGTCCAGTGAGTAATACTAAGAGTAGTTAAACCTCTGATTATAGAGCCAGTGGGAACCTGTCGACAACCACAGGGTGAGTATAGATAGCACGATTAGGAGAGATACTCTACAGGTAACTAAGGATATCGACGGTTCGTCGTGTCGCTCCCTGTTGAGTTGCCACCAGTTGGGCAGCCATCGTTCCCATTTCAGCGGCGTCTTCCGGAGATTCAATATTCCAACGCAGGAATTCCTCAAACTGTTCAGCGGAGTTGATGACTTTGGCCGCTTTATGATGCAAAAGCAGTTCTACGATGTCTTTGAAATTCCAAGTATGCGGTCCAAAGCAGACTGCCGCGCCGTAGGCAGCCGGTTCGATCATATTCTGACCTCCTCGACTTCCCATACTACCACCTACCAAAGCGATATCGGTGAGTCCCCACCAGGCCCCCAATTCACCGATGACATCGACTAGAAGTAGCCGTGAATCTGAAGGTGAATTGTCGGAGAGATCAGAACGGCGGTGATATGGTATTTTTGACTGGTCACAGAGCTTCGCGACCTCGTCAAATCGTTCGGGATGACGAGGCACGAGGATGAGTTTCAGTTGAGGGTAAGTCTCGTAGTATTTTGCGAAGGTTTGGAGGCATAACTTCTCCTCTTCCACCTGTGTCGACCCGGCCAGTAAGACAACGTCCTGTTGCTGGATACTGGCTAGCTCCTGTAATTGACGTGTCTTCTCATTGTGGCGGTCTGATTCAGCTCCATCGAATTTAATACTGCCGGTTACCGTGACCTGTTCCCTGGTTGCACCGATTTCGAAGAAACGCTGGGCATACTGTTCATTTTGCACAGCGATGTGCTTTAGTTTTTTTATGGTGGGTCTAATCATCCATCCCAGTCGCCGATAGCCTTTAGCACTGTTTTCACTGAGTCGTCCATTAATAATGGCAACGGGACAACCACGGGAGGCATAGTGAATCAGATTGGGCCATAATTCGAGCTCAATCAGTATGAACAAATCCGGCTGAATTCGCCGTAAAGCAGACTTAACTGCCCAACTGAAATCCAACGGGCAATAGAAAATGGTGCGGGGAGAGTATTTTTGCCGTGCCAATTCATAACCAGTCTTAGTGGTCGTACTAATGACACATTCCCAATCCGGGTATCGTTGTTCTAATTCCTGTAAGACGGGCTGAAGTAAATTAACTTCACCAACGCTGACCGCATGAAGCCAGATTCTTCGTTGGGAGGAATCGACGCCGGCACCGGGAAGTCGAGGGACGAGTCCAAGGAACTTCTGAGCGAATCCCTGACGGTACTTTCCTTTGGTGATGGCGCTAAGCACTAACCACGGCAACAGCAGTGTGAGTAACAGCAGATAGATGAGATTCCGCATATAGGGCATAGCGAATCCATTCCTTTACCCTGACTATTCCCGGTTGTCCTATTTGCCGTAACAACAGTGTTTGTACTTTTTACCACTTCCACAGGGGCAAGGGTCATTGCGTCCAACTTTCGGAGCTGCGTTGCGGACCGTCTTTGGTTTCGATGAGCTAGGCTGAGAAGGGTCGCCACCGCCCTGATTTCGCACTGCATCGCTGGAAGAAATGCCATCCTCATGTGTCGCCGATGTTTCCACCCAGGTGGATCCGACAAATTGTTCATTCAGTTGCTCCATTCGGAAAATCAAGTCAGTAACCTGTTCACCGATGGAGAACCACATGTTGTCGTAAAGTTTCATTCCTTCACGTTTGTACTCAACCTTGGGATCCTTTTGCGCGTAGCCACTGAGCCCGACGCTACTCCGCAGGCGATCCATCGTTAAAAGATGTTCCTTCCAGGCAGAGTCAACGATTTGCAATAATAATGCTCGTTCCATCCGACGCATTTCTACGTGGTGTTTTTCTTCCACTGCCGAGGACAGGTGGCGATAGAATTCGTCTCTAACACAATTTCCCAGCTCTTCCACTGAGATTTCACTATCGACGTTGTCTCGTAACCATAAGGAAACAGCCGCGATTTCCCCTTCGTTGGCGATACGATTTAAACGAGTGGTTTCGGCTTGCTCTGCAAAGAACTCCGCAGTTTTTTCCTTGGCCCACAATCGGTGGGCTTTTGAACGCTTTTGGCTAGCTAGGCTCAGGTCGACTAAGGTCTCCTGCAGCTCTGTCCTCTGCATGTTGCGGATACTGTCGATTGAAATTTCAGCATTAAACCGTTGGGAGGCCCATTCGATCAATCCTTCGCGATCCAGTTTTTTGTCGCTACCTCCGCCGTAGCGGTAGATTCCTGCCATCACAGGATATTCCGCTTCACGGTGTTGATACATCTCCATCGCGCGATTGTGAATGGAGTGTAGTAGCTCGTCATTGTTTTGGTCCTTGAGTTCGCCTTCATCCAGCTCGAACCCAAACTTATTACGTACCCAAGTCGCCAGTGAACTACGCCCAAACCGTTCGTCGAGGAAGATCGATCCGTCGGATAGATCGACTTTGTCGATATGGGCATAAGCCAATTCAGCCAAGTCATCTTCCATGTCATCCAACTCAAATGCATGCAGGTCACGAGGACGTAATGAGGTGTTCCAATTGGAATTCATAAATTTAGCTAGTGCCAGCCAATTCCATTCCGCTTCATCGAAGTCCCGAGGCAGGTTTTCATCGACCGAGTCTCGAATTCGACGCATGGCAGAGCGATAGGCGAACCGTCGTGCTTCTTCATCGGCCTGTTTGAAATCCATGCCTTTGAACACATTGGCTTCTTCCTGCATATTGAATTGAGAATTGACCCAGGCAGTGAAGGATTCCACACCATAGTTGGGTTCCAGGAACACATTGACATAGTGCTCAATCTGTTCTTCCAAACAGTCAGTGACTTTGGTGGAGACATTTTCGCCATCTAAAATCTGCTGGCGATAGTTATAGAGACGCTTTCGTTGCGTATCCATCACTTCGTCATATTCCAACAGATTCTTTCTGATCTCAAAGTTTCGTTCTTCGACTTTTTTCTGGGCCGCTTCGATACGTCGGCTGACCATTTTGTTTTCAATGCGGTCTTCCGGACTCATTCCGAAGCGAGACAACATGGATTTTAGGTTGCCACCGCCAAAGATTCGCATGAGGTCATCGTCGAGAGAGAGAAAGAATCGGCTGCTACCAGGGTCACCCTGACGGCCACAACGTCCTCGAAGCTGAAGGTCGATGCGGCGTGCATCATGACGCTCGGTTCCAATAACATGCAGTCCACCGAGTTCCTTGAGCTCTTCGCCTTCCTCGGCCATCTTGTATTCTTCATCGATCTCACGAACCAGATCGTCCCAGATATCCTGAGGGACTTCCAGACGGGTTGGGTATTCGTTTTGCAGTCGGGACCAGGCCAGTGTTTCCGGATTACCTCCAAGCACGATATCGGTACCACGACCAGCCATGTTGGTGGCTATGGTAACAGCCCCGCGTCGACCTGCCTGAGCAATAATCTCGGCTTCCCGCCCATGGTTTTTCGCGTTCAGAATTTCGTGCTTCACACCTCGTTTTGTGAGGAATTCTGAAATTGCCTCACTCTTCTCAATCGAGACGGTACCGATCAGGACAGGGCGTCCGGCTCGATGGATTTGAGCAATATCGCTTTGGTCAATAGTTTCCCGTTTACGACTGTCTGACGGAAGGAGGACAACAGAGTTTTCATTTTCGGATTCTATCGTACCGCTGTAGAGATCACCGTTGTAATATTCAATAGTGTCGTACTTGTTCAAGGCTTCTACTTCATCGGCCACGGCCTTGAATTTATGCTTCTCTTCGAGATAGATAACGTCAGTATGCTCTTTGCGTTGCAACTCGCGATTGGTAGGAATCGCGACGACATTCATTTTGTAGATATCCCAAAATTCTTTGGCTTCCGTTAACGCTGTCCCGGTCATTCCGGAGATTTTAGAATAGAGTTTGAAGTAATTTTGAAGTGTGATCGTCGCGAGTGTCTGCGTTTCTTCTTTAATCTTGACACCTTCTTTGGCCTCCACCGCCTGATGCAGACCATCGGACCATTGGCGTCCGTCCATTAAACGGCCGGTAAACTGGTCGACAATGATAATGCGACCTTCACGAACAACGTAATTGACATCCTTCTTATAGAGGTAGTGCGCCTTCAGGGCATTATCGATCAAGTGCGGCCATTCCATGTTGCCTGCGGTATAAAAGCTCTCAACCCCCGCTAATGTCTCGGCAGTACGAATTCCTTCGTCCGTCAAATTGACACTATGGTCTTTCTCATTAACGACAAAGTGAGTTTCTTTCTTGAGTTGTTTGGCGAGCTTTTCTGCTTCACCGTACTTTTTGAGATTGTCATGAGCCGGTCCGGAGATGATTAACGGAGTACGGGCTTCATCAATCAGAATGTTGTCGACTTCGTCGATAATGGCAAATGTAAGTTTGCCCTGAGACTGCTGTTGATGTTTTGGGAACCGGTCGTCGCCACTGGCAGCAGGACGCATATTGTCTCGTAAGTAATCAAAACCAAACTCATTATTGGTTCCATAGGTAATGTCACATGCATAGGCTGCCTGACGTTCACTTGCCTTCATGTCACTTTGAATACAACCAATGGTAAGGTTGAGTCCGATGAACAGAGGGGCCATCCATTCCTGGTCACGACGAGCAAGATAGTCATTGACGGTAATCACATGGACGCCATCACCACTAAGTGCATTCAAATAGGCCGGCAGTGTGGCAACCAGTGTCTTTCCTTCTCCGGTGACCATTTCGGCAATCTTGCCTTCATGTAATACCATCCCACCAATCAACTGGACATCGTAATGCCGCATTCCAAGCCACCGACGGCCCGCTTCCCGGACTACCGCAAACGCTTCGTTACGAATGTCGTCCAGAGTTTGACCTGCCTTGAGACGCTCCTGAAACAGCGTCGTTTGCCGGCCCAATTCGTCATCCGACATCACCTGATACTGTTGCTCTAAAGCATTGATTTGCTCGACAACTGCCAGATACTTATCGACCTGTCGTTTATTGGACGAGCCAAATGCCGACGTGACAATCGAGTCAAAGGTGTTGACTAACCCAAGGAAAAAGGCTGAGATGAGCTCCCAGATTCTTACAAATATGTCCATTTTTGCTCCGATCCAAACTCGAGTTTTCGACGGGTCGCTACTTGCCAGCTTAATTGCCAGAAACGTCGGTTCGAATCTTGTTGTTGCTCGTTTTAATTGATTCGTAAAGAATCCGTCCCCGAACTTGGGGGAGGATTGTTACAAAGCATAAACGCTTATGTATATCTTATGTATATATAGTTCCGTTGGTAGCTTATCCCTATATGAAAAAGCGGTCAACGGTGGTTATTTCAACCATCATACCACTGCGAAGTTTTCTTCTGGGGATAATCCTCTTCGACAACAAATCACTTTCAGAGAGTGTCGTGCGGAGACCAATCGTATGTCCCTGTAACTTGTATAATTAGACCGTCATTCGAAAGATTGATTGCATACAAATTTCCCCCCTTTTTGGACCGTCTCATGAATTCAATTCGGCAAGCCTCCTTTCTTATGCTCTTGCTTACACTCAACCTCGTACCGTCGGGCTGTTGGGCTCAAGCCCCGGAAGTACAGTTCCGAGGAAGGAAAGAAACTACTTCGGACGTATTCCTACTTCCTTACTTTTTAGGTAATGGAGAGACAGGAATTTATTTTGCGTACAGTCATGATGGATTGAAATTTCGCTGGCTCGCCGACCGTGAAGTAATCCTGCCGGCGCCGGATTGGGGAAACGAAAGCTTAACGCGTGATCCTTCGGTTTTGTATCACGACGGCAGATTTCATATGATTTGGACGACCAGCTGGAATTCCCGCACGATTGGTTACGCTTCTTCAAAAAACCTGCGTGATTGGTCCACACCTCGACGGATTGAAATCTGGGGAAACCGTCAGGATATAAAGAACACCTGGGCTCCGGAACTTCATTGGAACCCCGAGCAAAAGAGATTTTTGATTCTTTGGAGTTCCACATCACTCGAAGAATTAAACGATGGCGACGGCAGTGAAGACCCACATGGATATGATCATCGAAGTTACTTCAGCATGACTCGAGATTTCAAAAAATTCACCAAGCCCGAACTCCTCTATAGCCCACAGGACCCCGAATACAGTGTGATAGACCCATTTATTGCACATGATGACCGAGGGACGGATTCTAAGAAAGATGATCGCTGGGTGATGGTGATTAAGCATGAGCTAGGAGAAGCACAGGGAGGGAAAAACCTACGCCTGACCTTCTCCAAAAATATGCTGGGCCCTTATCAGCCAAAATTAGGCCCTCCCATCGTTGGTGCGGGTACCTCGATTGTGAATCAAATGGGAGAGGGACCGACCTTGTTTCGTCACGAAGGTAAGTGGCATCTCTATTGGGACGCTCCAGGTAGCGAATTCTCGTATTGTCTGGCTACCAGCAAAGATTTGGTGCATTGGGAGAATCGATCAGCCGAGCTGGAATTGCCTGTCAAGCAGATGCGGCATGGCACGGTGTTACGCGCACCGCTCCTGGCGATCCCCAGTCTTATTCCCTAAGCTCCTGAAATAGATTGTTATTCACTATAATAGCGTCATCATTTATCACGAATGAAAGTAAACAGTTTACAAGGTCATTGCGTTGCCAAAGACAGCCGTTACAACGGACATTCAAGGGAAACTAATCCTCTTAGGAACAGGCACAAGCGTTGGTGTTCCTTCCATCGGGTGCGGATGCTATGTCTGTACGAGTGACAATCCCAAGAACAATCGCACACGCTGTTCAGTTGTGATGGGGCTGGAGCAGGGCAATCTGTTAGTCGACACAGGTCCCGATTTACGGCACCAGCTTTTGCGAGAAAAAATCGGGTTGATTCATGCAGTCCTTTATACTCATGAACACGCTGACCATATTTTTGGCATGGATGACCTACGACTGTTTCAATTCTACCTTGGCCATAGTGTTCCAATTTTTTGTGAAGCTCGGGTCGAGCAACGTTTGCGTCAGTCCTTTGATTATGCCTTTACAAAGCGTGAGCAAACCCACCGAGGTTCGATCCCTCAGTTGTCCATGAATGAGATTACGACTGAGCCATTTCAGGTATTAGATACCGAAGTCGTGCCGATTCGCTTGCATCACGGTCCGCGTTTTAAGGTGCTTGGTTTTCGCGTTGGAAATATTGCGTATTGCACAGACACCAACGAGATTCCCCCAGAGAGCCTGCCCTTGCTTGAAGGACTCGACTGCCTCATCCTGGATGCTCTGCGCAGGAAACCACATGCGACTCACTTTGGACTCGATGAAGCAATTGCAGTTGCTCATCAAATAGCAGCCAAGCGAACTGTGTTTACACACATTTCACATGATCTTGAGCACGAGCAAACGAACGCCGGATTACCAGACTCGATGGAACTTGGTTATGACGGGATGCAAATCGCGCTAAGCTAGTTCGTCTGGTCTTTGATATATTCGCCGGTAATGGTCAGTACTTCCCTGTTGTAGAAAGTATCCGGGAAGACTTCTGCTTCGCCATTCGCGCGTTTTTCAAGATTGTCCTGAGCTTCTTCTTGAGCCGAGTTTTCATCTCGTTTTGCAAAGAATACTTCTTCGACAAGTGAAACCCGTTTTTCTTTCTGTTGTTTCTTATACTCATCAATTTGAGTTAGGAGCTTTTGAAAGTCTTCAGATTTCTCGATGCGTTGTTCCGAAGCAGCTTTTAGTTTTGCAATGATTTCCTCATCGCGGGCGCCCAGATGTTCCTGCACTTGATCATCCACTTTGTCGAAGGGAACTGGATAATCAAGATCTGATTCGGAGACCTTCAGGTGATCGGTGATGGAGGGCAGTATGATATCAGAGTAGACACCACGCTGTTGAGTACTTGCTCCGCCAGGACGATAGAACTGTTGGGTTGTAATCTTTAGGGCTCCCAGGTTGGGTGGGTTATTGATGCTAAAGAATTGGGCCCCCAATTCCAGGAAGTTTTGGACGGTACCTTTACCGTGTGTGGTCGAGTCTCCGACAACGATGCCACGGCCGTGATCGACAATCGCGCCCGCAAAGATTTCACTAGCACTCGCACTGAATTTGCTGCAGAGTACGACTAGTGGACCGTCATAACTGGTTCCCTTATTGCGATCGTCATATTGCTGCACTCGACCGGAAGGATCTTTCACCTGAACGACCGTACCCAGATCGATAAATAAACCAGTCAAATCGATGGCTTCCGTCAAACTACCACCGCCGTTGGTGGAAAGGTCCATGATCATTCCATCAATGCCTTCCTCGTTGAATTCGTCAATGATACGACGACAGTCACGTGTTGTACTGCGATAGTCTTTGACACCTTTCCGGGCGGCATCCATATCCATATAGAACGAAGGTAAGTTGATCACGCCGATCCGAAGTGTTTTCTTCGTGCCCGGCAGATTATGCTCGATGATTTCTCCTCGAGCTTCGCTGTCCTTCAATTCGATCTTAGCTCGTTTAATTGTTAGGACTTTCGTCTCCTGACTTTTCTCCGGAATGATTCCTAGGCGGACAGTTGAGCCTGGTTTTCCTCGAATCAATGAAACAACATCGTTAAGTTTCATATCGATGACTTCCTGCATTTCGCCTTCCGTATCCTGTCCGACACTGACAATGCGGTCACCTGTTTTGAGCTCTCCCTGCTTATCGGCTGCACCACCAGGAATGATGCGAGTGACTTTGGTGTATCCGTCTTCGAGGGTTAACTGCGCCCCGATACCATCGAGATTTAACCGCATCTGGATTTCGAAGTTTTCAGAGCTCGTTGGCGACATGTAAGTCGTATGTGGATCATAACTGGTTGTCACGGAAGTCAGGAAAATTTCGAGCAAGTCGTCGCTCTTGGTTTGCTCCATTTGTTTTAGCTGACTACTGTATCGCCGGTGGAGTCGTTCCCGAGCATCCTCACCTTCCGTTTTATCTCCTTTGAGAACCAGGAAGTTGTACTTAATTCGCTTACGCCAGCGTTCGGTTAACTCTTCCCGAGTTTTAGCAAATTCAAGATTGTCCCAGTCAGTATTGATGTACTCCTCTACCGTAAAATCATGCTTAGCGTCGATGAGGTGATGGACAACAGTGATGCTCTCTTCCATACGGCTCATGTATTTTAAAAACACATCATGCGCGAATTGAAGTTCGCCACTTTTCAGCATGTCATCAATCTCAGTCTTCTTCGATTCAAAAGCATCCACATCCTCTTGGAGGAAGTAAAGCTTCATTGGATCAAGGCGATCGATAAATGTTGCTAAGGACCGTTCTGAAATCTCATCGTCTAACTCATGACGAGTGAGATGTTGTGACGATACAATGCCGCGAACCATTAAGGCAATTTGCCGGTTTTTCGTGCTTGGTTCCCCAATTTCCGCACCCACGAGAAATGGAAGCGTGACTCCAAAAAGAAGTAATACGGAAACAGTTCGTAGGATGTTTTTGCGTGTATTAACCAGGGGCATAGAAAAATCCAGTAAATGTGATAAATGAATTATGTCGAGTCACCAAGATTTCACATCAAGTGCCGACTGGACCGAAAAAATGGAAGCCGGTTTTAAGCAAAAAATTGATCACCAAAAGAATGTTAATGCGTTGATGTGACTTAGACAAGTCGAATCAGCCGCCAATCAACAGTCAGTGAATCGGATTCACCAAAAATCACAGAGGTCTAAATCATGGAGTTGTTTACTTCCCGATTTTAAGCCTTTTTCGAGTGCATGTGTTTGTCCCCAAGAGTATTCGGGTAATTTCTTAGTTTACTTAGTCACTTTCGAGCCATGAGATAATTTGATCATCCAGCCAACGGCGGCCCTTGCTGGCCAGATAACCCATATGCCCCCCATGCGGTGTCCGAAATAAGTTTGTCGTTTCCGAAAGCTGAACGTTATCAAATATTTCAGCAGGAACTACCGGATCATCATCTGCAATCATTATCTTTGTTGGCACGGAAATACGATGCAGGTTCGCTTTGCTGCTGCTTCGCTGATAATAGTCATTGGCATCCTGGAATCCATTCAAGGGAGCTGTGAATCGGTCGTCGAATTCAAATAACGATTTTGGAAATGGTGTCAACTGAGACCACTTGCAGTCGGGATGGTGCTTTAGTCGTTGAGCAATGTCTTTTTTAAGAGAACGAATAAACTGATAATCATAGAATCCCCAATACTTCTTTTTTATCTGGTGACTGGCATAGGCCAAATCGATTGGTGGGCAAATGGCAATCGCTTGTTCGATGCTGATACTTGGAGTCTCTTCTGATTCGCTTAGCAGCTTAAGAAGAATATTTCCGCTGAGCGAATACGCAACAACGCGTATGGAACTGGAATGAGTAAATTCCTGAATCCACCGAATTGTCCGCGCCAAATCATCACTCGCTCCGGCGTGTGCAGTTCGTTTAGCCACAGGAATGCCCAGCCCGCAACCGCGCATATCCATTCGAAATACTCTCTGGTTATTTTGACGAAGACGTTTTGCCAGTCGTGTCAGGTACGACGATGCATGAGAACCACCCAATCCATGCACTAAGAGAGTGGGGAGATCCGGTGCAGGGGAGGCAGGAGAGTCATCATAGACGAAAAGTGAGTCACCATCGGGAAGCTCAATTTTATGTTGCACCGTCTCTGGTAACGATTTTGTGCCACCGAATAGGGCAGCTAAAATCGTCTGACGATGACGACAACTCAGAAATCTCCTTGGCTTGAAATCCAGATAAGTAACAGCCATAGTTATGGTTTCCCCCAGCCCCCTCCCCCCGGTGTTTCGAGGGTAAGTTGGTCGCCCGGCATAACCGATAGTTGCTGTCGATTACTAAGTGTCTGTTGTCTACCGTCAGATTGAGTGAGTAAGTTGAGCCCCGGTTTTCCTGGTAAGCCACCTTGAATACCGGGTGGAGCATTTGAATGGCGGCGTTGAGTTAGCAGTGAGACAGTGACGGACTTTAGAAATGTCATCTTGCGGATAATGCCATTTCCGCCGTGTTTTATGCCTCGTCCACCAGATCCCGAACGAATAGAGAATTGATCCAGTCTTACCGGATACCTTTGCTCGAGGATTTCTGGGTCGGTGATTCGTGTGTTAGTCATATGAGTGTGTACGGCATCGGCGCCATGAGCCAAAGCTGTCGCGCCAGCTCCGCCACAAATAGTTTCGTAGTACCCAAACGTCTCATCTCCAAACAACAGGTTGTTCATGGTGCCCTGACTGGCGGCCGATAACTGCAAAGCGCCGATTAGGACATCGACTATCCGTTGGGAGGTTTCTACGTTGCCACCGACAAGGGCCGGTGAATCTGAAGCTGTTGGCCCCGCGTTTGGATTGAGCAAGCAAGGCGGCAAAACGAGTGTAATCGGATCCAATACTCCCTGATTCAAAGGGATCGGCTGGTTTATCAGCAATCGTAATACGTAGATGACTGCCGCCGTCACGATCGCTCGGTTGGCATTAAGGTTGTTTGGGAGTACATCAGATGTTCCGGTAAAGTCGATCGTCGCAGTGTCTCCTTCGATGGTCACTGTCACGCACAATTTTGCTTCATACGGTTCCGTAAAATGTTCATCTAAAACGTCTTCGTATTGGTAGACACCGTCGGGCAAGTCCCGGATTGTTTGACGAGTTCTAGCCGCAGCTGCCTGCTGAATTAGATCCATATATCGTAAGACATTGTTTTCACCACGCCGTTGAATCATCCTCTGCAGATCATCAGCGCCCTGTCGATTGGCTGCAATCTGAGCATTAATATCGGCAATGTTGGCATCGATGCTACGGGAGGGATAGGCGCTGTTTCCGAGCAAAGCTCTCAGAGGCATTTCTTCCGATTTTCCAGCGTTGACTATTTTCTGGGAACGGATCAACACTCCTTCCTCTGCCAGTGATTTGGAAAACGGAGGCATCGAACCCGGCGTAATTCCTCCCAGTTCGGAATGATGAGCTCGGCTGGCCGTAAAAAAGAGCCGCTCATGCTTTGAATTGAAGACAGGCGTGATAACCGTGATATCAGGTAAATGGGATCCACCGCGATAAGGATCGTTAGTAATGAAGACATCGCCCGGTTGTATTTGATGATGGTCTTCAATCACTGCGCGAACAGCTTCACCCATAGCACCCAGATGGACAGGGATGTGAGGCGCATTGACTACCAAACCGCCCGAGGCTGTAAAGATCGCACAACTAAAGTCCAGACGCTCCTTGACGTTGACACTGCTCGAGGTGTTTTGAAGTGTTAACCCCATCTGGTCTGCAATCGATGCAAATTGATTGTTGTAGATTTCCAGTAAGGCAGGGTCGGAGTTGGTCGTATTTCTGACTTCTTGAGGGTCGCTAGCGTCACGGGATTTGTTCAAAACAATCGTACCGCCTGGAAGCACTTCGGCCGTCCAGTCGGAATCAATGACTGTGGTGGAAACCGCTTCGGTAATGATGGCAGGTCCTGAGATCAGATCCCCAGACTGCAAAGTACGTCTGGAATAAACTCTGGCGTCGTGGAATTTCCCCTGATAGTAAATGCTCGCTGGCTCTGTTGTCGGCTTGTCGCCCAGTGGTGGGTTCTCCATTGAGGTCTCTGGAGGGTTCGTTTGGCCAGTGGCTTCGAGTCGGAGTGTAACGAGCTCAAGCTCTGTATCGGAGGTGAATCCGTAGCGACGTTGGTGAGCTGATTGAAAACGATGCTGTAAACCATCCGCATCGACCGACCAGATCAACTCGTTGGAAACTCCGGCGATCAATTCAACCGTCAGCGTTGCATCGATACCTTGCGGGCGTACTTCGGCAAGCACCCTTACGTGAATGTTCTGATGCTCTATTCCCTCGTTAAGAACCAGATCGATTAGAGTATCACTCGCTTTCTTGAAAGGGGATTGAAGGTCATCGAGTACTGATTGGGTAAGTGGTTTATAGACTCCGAAGTTTGTCTGCCGGGATATGTTTGCGTGACCGATGCCATAGGCCGACAAAATTCCAGCGTCAGGGTGATTGAGGATTTTGGTCATGCCGAGGAGTTGAGCTACCTGACAGACATGTTGCGATGCTGCGCCTCCGAAATTGACCAAAGTATACTCCGCTGGGTTATATCCTTTAGCTACGCTGATGTTGTTGACGGCCTGGGCCATGTTGTGATTGGCGATTGTGAGGAATGCTTCCGCCAGGTCATGGAGTTGGTATTCGTGGCCGGTTGCTTCATGGATCTCGGTAATGAGGGCCTCGAGCCGTGCAATCGCCGCGTCGGGATATAAGGGAATGGAAAACTGTTGCGGCAAGATTCTACCGAGAATTAAGTTGAGGTCCGTGACGGTGAGTGGCCCTTGTTGTCCATAACAGGCTGGCCCGGGATGGCTACCAGCACTTTGAGGTCCCACTGTGAGCTTCACTCCATCGAAGCTGCAAATCGATCCTCCGCCTGCCGCGACGGTTTCGATTGCGAGCATCGGAGTCACGATTCGGACTCCGGCTTTTTGCGTTTCGTATTCGTATTCAAATTGCCCGTCATAACGAGAGACGTCTGTACTCGTCCCTCCCATATCGAATCCGATGGCTTTTTGGAATCCAGCTTGTTCGGCGACGTGTGAAAACCCGACGACTCCGCCAGCCGGCCCAGACAAGATGGAGTCCTTTCCGGAAAACAAGTCTGCCGGAATCAATCCGCCTGACGAGGTCATAAATCGAATTGAAGAATCTGGATGGAGTTGTTGTCTAATGTCGTTGAGGTAGTCGGTGAGAACTGGGTTGAGGTAGCTATTCAGGACAGTTGTGTCGGCTCGTGACACGAGCTTAATGAGAGGTGATACTTCCGAGGAAATACTGACGTCTTTAAATCCCAGTTCATTCGCCAGTGTTTTTAATGCCTGTTCATGAATGTCATTGGTGTAGGAATTCATCAGGCAGATGGCAATGGACTGGATTCCTGTTTGTCGGGCTTGTTGGAAAGCTTCTCTGGCCAAAGGAATTTGTAGTGGTTCGAGAACTTCTCCGTTCGTATCAATGCGTTCCTGAACTTCGAAGGTTGATTCAAACAGTGGGTGGGGCTTTTGGATATTTAAGGTGAAGAGATCTGGGCGATCTTGATTTCCGATGTGAAGAATATCTCCAAATCCCGCCGTAGTCACAAACAATGTTCGCGCACCGGTACGTGTTAACAGCGCATTGGTGCCGCGCGTTGTGCCAAGTCGTAAACTTACCGGTGGTAAGGAGTCGGTTAACGGAACTCCAAGCAAATAATGAATGGCGATCAGAGGAGCTTCCAGTGGCGTATGAATTTCATAGCGTAGCTCGGTGGTTGCATACTCGGCCGGGATCTCGAATCCCGATTCCAGTTGTATGGATCCTTCTCGACTCTCCGCAATCGTTGACTCAAAGATTAACTGCCCATCGCAGTCCAACACGCGTAATTGGGCTCCGTTCCAGAATGCTGGAGGATCCTGCTGACGTCGATGGTCATACAGGACATTACCTTCAACGTGTTCTATTAACCCGGGCGTAATGGCCGAGCTAAGAAGTTTATGTCGCTGTAGAGATTCGCTCTTTTGGTTCGGAGGACAAGCGATACAGTCGGTAAATGTCCCGCCGACATCAATCCAGAATTGCCACAGCTGGTTTTTCAAGAGACGCTAGCTTTTCTTTGCACCGATACAAATCAGTTGTGAATAGGTACGAAGGTACATCCGTCCACCGGCAACGGCTGGAGTACTGCGACTATCCTCACCTAACGGGTTGGTTGCCAGGACTTTAAATTCTTTGCTAGCCGCAATCACATGGACGATTCCTTCTTCGTCGATGCAGAATAATTTATCTCCAACTCGAATTGGTGACCCGGAAAAGGCACAATCCAATCGCTTTTGATAATAGACTTTACCAGTCTTTGTATCCATGCATGACAAGATTCCCTTGTCATAAAAACAGAACATAAGATTGTCGAGGCAGACCGAAGTTGGCACATAGGGAGCAGCTCGATCTAGTTTAAAGCTGATCGTGGGTTCGGCTCCGGGTTTGATAGCGGCGACATAATTACCCCCTCCGCCTGAACCGGTTGAACCAAAAATGTGGCCACCGGAGAATAAAGGAGATGAAACAGTTCGTTTATCAAAGGCCGTGACGGACCAATTTTCTTTTCCGGTTTCTGGATCGAGGCTATACATTCCGTCGACAGTGTTGGAGCAGATAATCTCATCTCCGTTTTCTCCCGAGTAAATAGCAGGAACGCTATAGCTGGCAGAGGCGGTACCACGAGGTGTTTTCCAAATCAACTCACCACTTTCCTTCTCAAACGCATAAAAGAAGCTTTCGCCAGGTTCGATCCCTGCCGGAAGTTTGTTATTGGCCTGTGAAGCATTGAGCAGAACTCGGTTCTTATAAATGACTGGTGACGTGCCGAAACCATGCTGGCTACTCCAGGAACCCAAATCTTTGCTCCAGAGTTCATTGCCGTCGTGGCTATAAGCCTTTACTAAGGTATGCTGAGGATCGGACCACGCAAAGATGACCACATCCTTATCGACGACTGGCGTACAGGAAGCGTAACTGGACCGCAGGTGTAATTGGTGTGTGGCTGACTGATAATCATGTTGCCAAATCACTTTTCCAGTACTGGCATTTAGGCAGAGAACATACCGTTCAGCATTTTCCGGATCCGCACTGAGCAAAAATACCTTTTCTCCCCATAGGACTGGCGACGAGTGACCAATTCCCGGAAGTTCCGATTTAAATACCACATTGTCTTCACTCCACTGGGCAGGGAAGGACTTAGTTGCAGCAACTCCTTGGCCATTTGGACCGTGAAATCTTGTCCATTCCTGAGCTTGAACGGAATGAGAAACTAGTAATGAACAGGCAAAGAGGGCCAAACAATATAAACGATTGGTCATATGATTCACTCTTAAATTGAAAGGAGACTTAAGTGATTACGACTATCCTACATATCTAAAGCGGGACACGCAATTTATGCAGTTGGTAATTCTTCCAGTGGGCTTTCCTGCTCGCCGGCAGAAAAGTCGCTTCCACTGCGAGCCGCCGCGAAGATGAGTAAAACTCCCAATACCATCAATCCTGCGGCGACAAAGTAAGGCATATCAATTTTGATTGCCAGCAAGGGAATTCCTATTCCCGAACCAATGATCCGAGCAAGTGAACTGATACTCTGCCCAACTCCCATGATGGCTCCCTGACGAGTTGGGTCACTGCGCCGAGAAAGCATAGCGTTGAGCGATGGTTGCATGAATGAGAATCCGGAAACGACGACGCCCAAAGCGACGAATAATAAGGTGTCGCTTTGCTTATCAATGGCTACCGTCATAATGGCAAATCCGAGAATTTCCAAAACCGCTCCTGTCAAAGCCAGTGAGGAGTCAGCAAGTTTTCCAGCCATGCGTCGAACAATGCCACCCTGAACGAGTGCCAGCGTAATTCCGATAAAGGCAAAGGTTCCACAAATGCCCCGATAACTGAATTCGAACGGGCTTCCCGTAAAGTGTTTGGAATCCCCTTTGATTAATAGGGACAATGTCGTTTCGAAATTGGCAAAGGAAAAAATACAGACAAAGATAGTAATAAGAATTAGGCCTATCGACCGGATAGACAAAGCCTGTTTAAGCCCTGCCAAATCCAAGATTTTATGGCTGGCCGAGTTACTTGATTCCGTACGGGACTCAGGTAGCTTCTTAAATGCCAAAAGTAGTGCTACGAAGGACAGGATTGCGGCGATAAATCCCGGCCAGGGACTAACCGTGTTCTCAGCCATGGCTACCATTCCCAGGAGCGGGCCGAAGGTGAAGCCTGCACCAAAGGCCATCCCGATTAACGCCATTCCCTTCGCTCGCTTTTCAGGTGTCGTTGTATCGGCAATGTATGCCTGAGCGGTGGAAATGGTAGCTCCAAAAATACCGGCACCAATTCGCGAGACGTAGAGTAACAGCATGGTGGTGGATGGATCGCTTACCAACTCGGTAGTAGCCAGGCCAAATAGCGAGTAGAAGACGACCGAACCGGCTAACCCGACCATGATGATCGGCCGTCTGCCGTGTTTGTCCGATAACTTACCCCAGAACGGTGCAAATAGAAACTGCATGGCAGAGAAGCTTGCCATCAACAGTCCCAATTGCATTCCGGCGTTTGCAGATTCGGTTAAATAGTGATCTGCATAGGCTGGCAACAGCGGAAGAACCAAGCCGAATCCTAATAAGTCGATGAAGACTGTCAGAAAGATTACCAGCAGAGAGCCTTTACGGGGTTCGTCGGTCATAGATGAATTCATTCTGTGGAGCAAAAGTTAAAGAAGGTTTCAGTTTAAATAGGAGGCCACGGTCGTGCTATCCCCTGAAGTTACTCACATTTGGGATTCGGCTTCTGCGACGGCATCTCCCAATTGTCGAAGTAGCTCGAGTTTATAGATGCCGGCATCACACCCATCGCTGAAGGCAATGTTGTAAGCATAATTACCTAGTGGTTTCATATTCTCAACAATTAGAGGACGAGCTTCGGCTGCACTGATGACAGGTAGTAAATCAACTGGCTGCGGGTCAAGTGCTGCAACGCGACAATGCGCACATGGGCAGTTGTCCCGCAGGACTTTGAAAGGAATCTGGGAAATCGCATCGTCGCTCCAATGGATGATCAGGCGTTGATCATCAGATAGGTTGATTCCAGTGGGATAAGCGGTTGGTTGGTTCATAGTTCAGCCTAATTTAGGATTTCTTTGAGGGCAGTAATGAGTCGTGTGACCTCTTCCGCCGTGTTGTAGTGGACCAATCCCAGGCGAACCATCCCATCAGGTTCCAACCCGAGTTGCTCTGTCAGTTCCAGCGCGTAGTAATTTCCATCCCAGGCATAGATGCCATATTCGTTAAGTTCACTAGCGAGTGCAGAAGCACTCATTTTTGGATGTGTCACTGAGACGGTGGGTACACGTTGATCAATTTGATCTGGAGCGGTAATTCCATGGATTTTTAAATCAGTGACGGTTGCCAGTCCTGTCAGTAGTTGCTTGCAAAGGTCGTCTTCATAGCGGTGGATTGCAGCATAAGCAGATTGAAGCGCCTCACGTCGTGTCAATGAGCCATCACCGGAAACGGTGCGCCCCAAATCCGCTAGATAATCAACCGCGGCACGGGCTCCACACAGACTGGCAAAGTTCTGGGTGCCGGTCATCCATTTGTCAGGGATTTCCATCGAAGAAGGGCGAACTTTATAGGCTTCCAAGCTCTCAAGTATTTCCGCTTTAGCCCAAAGCACTCCAATATGTGGCCCAAAGAACTTATAGGTCGAACAAGCCAGAAAGTCACAGCCAATCTGTTTAACATCAATCAAACGATGAGGCGCGATGTGCACGGCATCAATGAAAACCTGAGACTGAACCTGTTTGGCATAGCTGGTGATTTCCTGGACCGGGTTAATTGATCCGGAAGAATTGGAAGCCAAGCCTACTGCGACCAACTTAGTTCGGTCATCAATTTTTGATTTCAAGTCATCGATATCCAGAGTGCAGTTATCTTTATGAATGTCAGCGTAACGTACTTCTACGTCATGATCCTTTGCAGCCTGTGCCCAGGTCGATACGTTGGCATCATGGTCAAGTCGAGTCACTACGATATTGTCTCCGGCCGTCCATGTTCGCGCGACTGCGCGTGAAAACGCGAACGTCAGGCTGGTCATATTGGCTCCGAATACAATTTCCCGCCACTGGTCTGCACCCACGAAATCGGCTAATGCCTGGTGAGCTTCCTGGACAAGAGCATCACTTTCATGACTCGTGGCAAATTGCCCGCCATGATTAGCATTGCAAGTGCAGTAATAGTGAGTGATAGCATCCATGACGGATTGAGGAACTTGCGTGCCGGCGGGTCCGTCGAGGTATATTGCTGGCTGCCCGTTATGATCACGTGATAGAGCAGGGAATAAGTTACGGCATTGTTGGATGAGATCAGAGGTCAATGTAGCGGTCATGCGGTTGGCTTCTCAGGTCATGTCGGATAATCATCGGCGAAAGTAAGTCACCGAACGAGGGTTTGCGTTAATCGCGATTGTCGATAAAACGCTTCCCCTTCGCTTCAAATCTCGGAAGCGAATTTGCATCTGCCAATATAACCTCAACTCGTAGACCTAACCCGACCTGGATTGCGTCTTTTATTTGATCCACGTTTCCGGAAGTATCTTCTACTTCGATGGATAGACTGTCCATCTCTCCCTCTTTGAATGCGGTAATACGATATTCAGTGACACTGTCGAATCGTCTTATTATTTCTTCGAGTGAACTAGGAAAGACATTCACTCCACGCACAACGATCATATCGTCAGCTCGGCCTAGGACTCCACCCTGCAACAAGACAAAGCCATTGGTGCCATGATAGGTAGGGACGACTCGGTCACCGGTACGGTATCTAATGAGTGGGCTTCCTACACGTCCCAAGCAAGTCAGGACCAGTTCACCCGAGTCACCGGGACTGACAGGGTGGTTTGTTTCCGGATGAATGACTTCAGCAATGAATTCGGCTTCACAAACATGAAGACCAGTTTGTTCGGCATTGGCAAATCCCCACGGACCAATTTCTGAAGCCCCGGCATGATCGATAAGCCGAGCTCCCCAGAGTGCCTCGATCCGAGAACGCACCGAGGGAATCGATCCCCCCGGTTCCCCGGCAACAATGATCCGTTCTACGGAGGAAGACCTTAGATCGATGGCATTCTCCTGCGCGACCTCGGCTAGACGTAATGCATAAGTTGGTGTGCAGAGCAGGACGGTTGGTTGGCTGGTTTGGATCAAGTCCAGACGCGATCGGGTACTGAGGCCACCTCCGGGTATGGACATGGCGCCGCGAGCGACAATGGCGTCATGGGCAGACCAAAACCCAATAAAGGGTCCAAAAGAGAAAGCTAGAAAGCATCGATCTTGGCTGGAAATATCAGCGGTGTCCAAAACGTATTGCCAGACGTGCATCCACCATTGCCAGTCTTCGGTCGTATCCAAAACGGCCATAGGGTTTCCCCTGGTTCCGGACGTTCGGTGAAACCGTACGTAGTTCTCTGTCGGCCAGGTCAGATTCTTTGCAAAGCCATTTTCAGCAAGTAGTTCCGCTTTAGTTGTGAACGGTAAGTCGCTCAGTTCCTGTAAGTTGTTTAGCGAAGAGCGACTTCCCAGTTTGTCTCGGTAGAACTGGTTGTGGGGGAGTATTTGGGCGAGTAGGGAATTCAGTTTCTCTAGTTGCAGACATTCCAATGCCTCACGTGATAGCGATTGAATCTCATCACGGGATGAACTGTCGTTAAGTTCAGCATTGGTATTCATGATTAGTTTGCGAATGGTCTATTGATCCTCCGGATTGGCATTATCCGGTAGATTTCCCTGAGGCAGTGTATTAGGAAGGCCCGGAACGTTGGGCAGTCCCGGGACAGCGGGCAGCCCTGGAAGGTCACCGCCAAGTTCGTTCTTCTGAGCTCTAATCAAGTCAGTGTTTGCCAGATGTAATTTGTTGTAAGTGGCTTCATCAATAAGGTAGAACCAATTGGCAAATCGTCCATTTAGCAACCGCACCGTATTTTTAGCAGCCGCTAATTTTGTTTCGTACTCTTCCTTAAGCCTTGCATTGTCTCGTTCGATTTCAGCTTTTAACTCAGCTAACTGCTCAGGTGTGAGTTTAGTTTGTGGTTCGGCCGGATCGGCTGATTCTGTGGTTGCAGTCTCGGAAGTGTCTTCTGCTGGAGTTTCCGTTGTAGGCTTAGTTGGTAATGCTCGGTATTCCGGTGCCGGAATCATATTGGGTTGGAATTCAGTGGTGACAAACAAGTAACGCTCGATGGAACTATCGGCGTTGGACGAAGTATCGACTTCTCCAAATCGAAGGACATACTTTACACCCGTTTGTAGTGACACATTCATTTCACCGTTGGCGCTCTTTAGATCCATCAGATTATTGACCGTGGTATTCGGATCACCGAATAAGCCGAGTTTGGTAAGCGTTGCAGACGTTTGTTCATCTTTAATCGCAGCGGCTGTAATCTTGAGGTCTGGACGTAAGACAGCGGGCTTTCTCATGACGCCCTGAATGGTCAGATTCTCCAATGTACTTTGCAGGATATTGATGCGATCCAAATTTAATTCTTCATTTTCAGTTAGCTCAATGGTGAAAGGTTCCTGCGTGTTTTGGTCATATTGCACCATGTTGGCAAGCTTCCAAAGCAGGTCAGTTTCGTCGAGTGCTAAGGAGGTATTGGAACGGCGTAGCATAATCGGAGCACCCTCGGGGTCGAGACCGATGAAGTAGTCCTGAATGCCGAGTTGTCGGACATCCAGCCCGTTAAGCCCCAGTAAGTTGGTATCGATCCATTGGGAGAACTCCGTGTTAAAGATTCCCATGTTGAGATCAATCGTGAACACGGTGTCGCTCTCAGGACGCCGGGCAGTGTAGTAGGATTGTTGCATGCGTGGGTCAATACCAGCCTGAGTGCCTCGCATGACTTTGGCACCGACAATTAGTGAATATGATTTTCCTTCGTCGTCGGTAACGGTGATGAGAGTTCCAACGCCGTCCGTTCCTACGTCCAAAGTTTCAGTATTGGGCTCGACAACACGGTATTCGGCATGCACGCTACGGTCAACATCGACGACTTCTTTGACTTCCAGTGTGCCAAATGCTGCCGCGGCAGACGCCATTTGTTCTTCAGCATCAGCGGGATAGTTGCTGTGTGAAGGGATCACCCACTGACCAGTCGCATCTCGCTTAACACTGAAAGATTTGATTCTTGCAGTTGTGTCATCGTAGGTCGTGATTTTCAACTCGACAGCTCGTTCCGCTGTGAAACCTTCAAAGACTGCTCTGCCTTCTTCCTGCTTAGCAATATCACGACGGTTTTGATACGTGTCAGCCTCACCAATGTCATTGGTTAAAAAGGCTGCGACAATGCAGACTGCAGCAAGCGTTACAAAGATACAAGTTTGGGTTAGGTTATTCATGATTCAATTTGGTAGTGAATGGCCTGATTGAATAGGTGCGGAGTGTCTATCGCAAGCGTGCTGCTGCCACGCCTTCACGTTCTTTAATCCGGCGACGGAAGAAAACGAAGACTGCGATCAGCAGTGGAGGGATTGGAGGAATTAACACGGCGAGGAACTTATATTGGTTTTGCATTTTCGCAATTTTACGGTTGCTATCACGCCGGATCGTAGCAATCTTTTTATCTCGATCACGTTCCTGTCTTACTCGTTCAACTTCTAGTTTTCTTTGGTTTTCCTGTTGCCGGCTATTGAGGTTGATGACCTTGGCACGCAGGATGGCGGGGTCAGGTTTATTGGTGTTTGTGGGATCTTGCAGTGTCTGAAGTTGAGTTTGTAAATCTTCGATTTCCTGATTGAGATCTTCCTCAATAGAAGCGATCGCACTATCCATTACCTTATGAAATCGTGCAGTTTCATTCGTCAGGTTTTCCTGTTCGAGATTAATCTGATGCTCGACGGTCTTGAGTGAGCTGTGGCGAAGTTTGCGATTCCGGATCGCTATGTAATCCACTTCCTTGGTCAGGTAATCCACCACGTTTAACAGGAAGGTGATGTTTTCGAATTTATAGGAGACATCCTGAAAAGCGGTCGGTCTCGCACGCACGGTGAGAAAGGCATTGAACATAATATCGAGATCACTGATATACACCACTTCGACTTCAGGTGTCTTGCCATCGTCATCGGGCTGAGCTCCTGCTGGAGCCCCCTTTATGTGAACAGCTAGATTTTGGATGCCATTGGTTCCCTCATTTTGCAACTGCTTAATACGGGATTTCGCGGCACGACTTCCGTTGGCTAATGCCTGTAATTCAATCTGATACGGTGCAGACTCCAGCGTGCCGGAATTTCTAATCGAGGATCGAATCAACGGAGTGATCGTCATGTGATCCTTCGTTGGGTCTACTTCGATGGGGCTGCCTACAGGGATCAGTACTTCCTGTAAATCACGCGTGATGTCATGATCTATTTCGAGATTGCGGGTAAAGATCCAGGTGTCCAGAATGTCCTGATATTTCAATAAAGGATATGGATTGTCCGTTTGCCAAACGAGATTGGAATCCCAGAGCCCCGGATTGGTTTCAGAAGGCTTGCCTGGAATGTGAATTCCTAATAAATCCCAGAGCCGCGAGATACTTCCTTTTTGTTGAGGTGTTCCCGGCAGCCCCATCATTTGTTCGATAGATTGCCGTGGCATACCGGTCCCCGGAGCGGCAATGGTTTCAGGCCTGGGGTCTTCAAAGATAACGGCAGGCACACCAGCTTGCAGAGCTCGTAAAATATTCGTCAGCTTTACGTCTTCCAGTGAAGAGGGCTGAGCAATGAATAGCAGATCATATTCTGTTGTGGAGATCTCTTGCTCGGAGTCGACATTGACAACACGATATTGCTTTTGCAACTCAGTAATAAATCCTTGTTGAGGAACGCGGGTGGGGCGGCCACTGGCAAAACTATAGCCCCCCATAATATTGGCGTCCGAATCAATCACTCCAATTGTCTTGCGTGTCCCTTTAGCGACTGTGGCAATCGAACGAGCTAATTCATATTCCACGGGAATTCCGTAGTCGAAAAACGGAACAACGACCTTCTCTAATCCACTGCGGAACACAGCTCCCATAATAATGGGTTGACTGGCGTTTTCTCCGGTAACGTTGATGAGAGAGATACCATGATTGTCGTCTGCATTGGCGACCACCTCATCGTACGATTCCAAATTGTCATGGAGTGTGAGGAAGATCTTTTCGTGAGAGTCAAATTCCTTGAGTAGAGAAATTAAGTCGTAGCGAGTTTTTATATATTTTTCTGGGACTTGGTTACTAATAAAAGCTTCCACATAAACCGGATGTTCCGGTTCAAGGCTGTCAATGAGTTTGCGGGTGTGATCGGAGAGCGAGCTGATTTTGCCCTGCGTGGTATCCTGTCTGACAAGGTCGTGTCCATCAAACACAACTGTGAGCGAGAATAACATCACAATCAAAGCACAGATACGAATGAGAAAATGAATCCATAGTCGATCCCCATCGCGTCCGCCGGACCAGTGGCGTTTGCCGATCATGATCATGCACAGATAAAGGCTAATGCAGATGATCATCACAAAATACATGGTGGAGGATAAACTCAGTACGCCCCGTTGAAAGTCATCAAACTGAGCGTGAATTCCCCATTTAGAAATCATCTGGGCAAACCCTGAAGTCGACGAAAACAGATCTGCTGATTTCGCGGCAACCAGAGGAACATTGAAAGCCAGCCCAAAGACAAAGGCGATCGTCATGTTACTGGTAAGGAAGGAAGCAACCATGCCGATGGCTAGCATCGCCAGCCCTATCAACCAGTAACCGAAGTAGTTGGTGGCCAGCAAACCTGTGTCTAAATCCACCGTCCAGGCGTTTGGCTCCTTAGCCAGTGAGGCCAGGACCAGAAAGTTCGAAAACTGAGAGAACAATAGCGACACGGTAAAGATCAGTGCAGCCGAAATGAACTTGCCGATCACAATATCTGAATCACGAGCCGGAAGTGTGAGCAATAATTCGTCAGTTTTGCCACGACGCTCTTCTGACCAGATTCCCATCGTAATGGCAGGAATATAGATCAACATGATTAATGGCAGATACTCATTCAGTTGAGATAGATTGGCCAGATTGGCATTGAAAAACTGCTTGGGCCAAAAAGCAGCAAAGGATGTCAGCAAAACAAAGACACAGAGGAATACATATCCGGTTGGATTGCTGAAGTATCCACGGAAGTTCTGTCGTACCACAGCGATGGCCGCTCGGCGCGTGTAATTCAGTGGGACGAGGATGCCAGCCAGAATGATCACGATCAGCAGATCGCGAAAGATCAGGTCACCCAGTGAGACGATTAAATTGGTTCCGGTTTGGTCCATTGTCAGTTATTCAAAGAAGAATGTGTGTAAGGCATTTAGGCGAGCAAGAGCAGGGCTTAGATCTCTTCCGCGACGGTGGTCATCCGACGGAAGGCGGCATCGAGCGGTTCGCCTTCTTCGGCTAGTTCGTCCATGGGGCCGTCGTATACTAACTGGCCTTCATTAATCATGATGACTCGACTTGCCATCGCTTCGACCTCCTGCATGATATGAGTGGAAAGCAGGATTGTCCGGTCTTTCCCAAGTCGATTCATTGTATTGCGGACTTCCTGAATTTGATTCGGGTCCAGCCCCGCGGTTGGTTCATCCATAATTAATACATCGGGTTCATGGAGTAAGGCTTGAGCCATCCCGACACGCTGGCGATAGCCTTTGGATAGTTTCCCAATGGCTTTGTAAATGACACTGCTTAAGTCACACAGATCAACTACCGCTTCAATCCGTTCTTCCCGATTACGTTTAGAGAGGCTACGAGCATCAGCAAAAAAAGCTAGTAGCGAGTAGGGTGTCATATCGAGGTATAGCGGCCCATTTTCTGGTAGGTAACCGAGATGTCTCGAGCCTTCAATACGATGAGTGGCCATGTTGAAGCCGGCAATGCTGGCGACACCTTCTGATGGTGACAAGTAACCGGTTAGGATTTTCATCGTCGTGCTTTTCCCCGCTCCGTTAGGACCGAGGAAGGCTACGACTTCACCACGTTTGATTTGGAAGTTAATATCTCGAGTCGCTGTAAACTCTCCATAAAACTTGGATAGTTGATTTGCCTCGATCATGACCTCATCGCTTACCTCCACCGTTTCCGGCAGTGATGCAGCTTGAGGTTGCTGGGACTCGGGCGTCTCCAAGGAATCCTCGTCTGATTTAGAGGCAAGTAGCTGGGATATGGAGTCTTCTTCAGTCATTTGATTAAAGGGGGCAGGCTGTAATTACCAATAAAAGTTCGGATGGTGTTTGGAGGTTATCGAATGAGGGTTATATCTGGAATTGAGTATTGTGTTAATACGGCTTTGATTGGATTCTTGTTCTCAAATTCATGGAAGTGTTAACAAGACGTTATCTAACTAGCCGGACTTGCTAGCCGGACTTGGAAATCCGCAAGTGACGCTCCCAATTGTCATCCAATCCTGGGAAGTCCGTTCGCAAGTGGACTCCGCGTGATTCCTCCCGCTGAAAAGCTGCATCCACCATGATACGGGCCACTGTAAGCATATTTTGCAATTCCCATCCCTGAAGGCTGGTGAATTGTGCGGGGAGTACATAGCGTCTCCAGCGATCAATTGTCTCCAAGGCTTCTTTTAAGGTATCTGCTTGACGGCGGACACCAACAAATCGCCACATCAAGCTTTTCAGGGAATTGGTTATGTCAGGCAAGTCCATGATTTCATTGGTCGAAGCGATATTCGGATTACTGATTTGATAGGCCTCGTAGTGATCCTGCATTTGGGAAGCCGCATCAGAAGCTCCCTTTCCGGCATGAGCTCCAAAAACCAGGCTCTCTAATAAACTGTTAGATGCCAATCGATTGGCTCCGTGAAGTCCGCTGGCTGAGACTTCTCCGGCGGCCCAAAGCCCTGGTAACGTGGTTCTCCCCTGAGCGTCCACGGTAACACCGCCAATCATGTAATGAGCGCCCGGGCGAACTGGGATGCGATCGGAGGTAATATTGATTCCAAATTTCTCACAAGTCCGTGCAATCCCTGGGAAACGTCCAGTGACGTAAGACGCGTTGAGATGGGCTAGGTCGAGGTAAACGCAAGGGTGTCGTTTCTTTTCCATTTGGGAAACGATTGCTTGAGAGACAACATCTCGTGGAGCCAACTCACCTCGTTGATCATACTCGTTCATAAAGCGATGGCCATTGTTGTCGACCAAATAGGCCCCCTCACCACGCATCGCTTCAGTAATTAGATTCCGACTACTCCCTGCAATGTACAGAACGGTTGGATGAAATTGCATGAATTCCATATCGGACAGCTCGGCGCCGGCTCGGTACGCTAACGCATGGCCGTCGGCAGTGGCAACTGAAGGGTTCGTCGACTCCCGGTAGAGTTGCCCGGCACCACCGGTACAAAGGATTGTCTGCTTTGCCCAGACCATGATCATCTCATTGTTTTGACGAATGAGAGCGCCACGGCAAATTCCGTCTTCTGTGAGCAAGTCCAGAGTAAAGGTGTTTTCAAGTATCGATACGTTACGGAGTTTCCGAGTCCATTGGATCATGGCCCGGATGATCTCTTTGCCGGTCGAATCACCTAACGCATGTAAGATCCGGTGGTGACTATGCCCTCCCTCACGCCCAAGAGATAATTCGCCTGAATTTCGGTCGAAATTGGTGCCCCATTGCATGAGCTCACGAATCCGGTCCGGAGCCTCTTTGATTACCATGTCGACGATATCTTGGTCACATAAGCTTCCACCTGCCGTTAACGTATCCTGAATATGGTTTTCAAAGTTGTCTTCGGGGTGCATTACTCCGGCAATCCCACCCTGTGCATAATTGCTGTTGGATTGTTGTAACTGATCCTTAGTGACAATCATCAGACTGTTGGATGAACTGACAGCGTTGGCAGCTCGTAAACCAGCCAGACCACCCCCAATGATGAGCACATCGGTAAAGCGGTGAGCTACATCCTTGGGATGAAAGGGAACGAGATAACGAGGAGTAATATCGGGCATATCAGATACTTAGGACAGGGGAGTACTCTCTTTAATAGTACGCTATGTGCGTACATGCATTCCCTGCACACAGTTAGCGGCAAGTCCTTTTTCCCGCTTTTTAATAGGTGTGGCTGTTGTCGTCGTTACAACCTATTCATCTGATACATTCGTACCGGTTCGGAAGGATTTGAATCGATGTTGTAGATGAGCTGGCAGGCCTGATAGAGCTCCACTACCACGGACTCCCTGAACATCCTGCTGATTACTTTTCACCTGTCGGATTCCGGATTGAGTCGTGGGGCGCAGGCCAAGGGATTTCAAAGTATCAGATAAAACCGTTTTGCCAGCGTCTGTGGTGTCTTGTTGCAGAGCTTCGTAACGAGCCACCATCTCCCGTAGTTGTTCGGCTGTGATTCCTAAGTCCTCCAGTAAGTCATCACTCGGATTATCCTGATGATCTCGCAGGTATTTTAAGGCCAAGTCAGTGGCACGTTTGGCATATTCCAGCTGAGCCTCTTCCGATTCGTCAATTTGTTCGGGCAATCCAAGGTTATCGACTTGCTCAGCGTCCTGTTGACCGGTCCCGGATTGTGAATTGGCTTCAGCTCCTGCTGACTGATCAGTAGCACCTGGCGAGTCAGTTGACTCCTGCGTGCCCGGTGTATCAGTCACCTTTTCTCCATTGGGGTTGTTTTCGTCGCCAGCCGACATATCACTCTTTTCACTCTGCTGTGGACCACCAGTTTGAGTCGTGTCCGTATCGCTACCTCCCATATCTTCGACCTGTTCACCGGAGTCGCCTACATCACCATTGCGAGGATCCTTCATCGGGTCTTTTGTGTTCATACCCTGAGCATCAGGATTAGCAGATGCGTCATCTGCCTGCTGATTTGCAGGATCCCCGGTCTTAGGTTTTCCCGAATCGGTTTGCGTATTTGGTTGTCCTTCGACATTCTGCATAGAATCGGAATTTCCATCTGTCGCCGCTGGCTTTTCATTGGACGACTGTTCTGTTGGATTTTCATCGCCCTGATTCATGGGAGGCGTTTGAGGCGGCTCATTAGAAGGAGTATCGCCGGTCGTGGATTCCTGATTTTGCATATCGCGTAAACGGTCAAGAAGCTTATCAAAGATGTCGCCATCATGCTTGTCATCCGATTTGGCTCCGTCTTCTCCCCCTTCTTGTTCTGGGGTGTTACCGGAGTTGTTTTGATTCCCGGATTCTCCGGTCGATTGACCACTTACCGACTCATCCGAAGATTGGATACTTTCCCCGGTATCCGCAGTGTCCTGAGCATTACTATCGTTTCCTGACTCACCGGAATCTGAGTTGTTGCTCGATTCTCCTGTCCCTGCATTTCCGGTGTCAGTTCCTGTTTCACTTTCAGGATTGTTGTCTCCCGGCATGTCGTTATCAGAGTTTCCATCATTGGTATCGCTGGGAGGGCCTCCCCGATCTGCTGGCGCATTTTCGCCTTTACCGTCATTTGACTCTTCAGACGGATTCCCCTGACCTCCGGAACCCCCGTTTTCATTATTCGGTTCTCCGCCTTCTTCCGGGTTTTCAGAAGATCCTCCGGTCTCGCCTTCTCCAGAACTATTACTTCCTCCATCAGGAGCCATGCCTTCTTCGCTACCCATTTCATTCGGTGCATCTTCCATGTTGTCCGATGGCTGCTGCGTCATGTCGCCATCGTCCGTCCCGTTTTCTTCGTCAGGATTTTCCGGAGTATCAACAGGGGCAGTTACATGAATTACTAGATGTTCACTTTGACTCTGATTAGGTCGTGGATTCGAGGCTGTTTTTCTATTGTCTGCTGCTTCACCGTAAAGCGTGATCCGTGTCCCTGGCGTAAGCCCCAATTTCGTTGGTGTGAATTTGGTATTAAAACGGCGTTGCATTTCCTGTGATTGCGGGGGTTCCAGCAACTCCACACGAATATCGTCATGGGCCTGTCGAGTGATCACCATAGATACCGATGACAATGCGAAGTCGGGATCGTAAGCCTGCCACTCTAGTTGCAGCGTCTGATTGGCGGCCAACTCCACCGGGCCGTTGCGTACTTCCCGTGAGGCCGGTTGGGTGAATTCAATTAGCGGAGGCAGATCCTGTAGGGTCGTGATCGAATATTCAATGGCATGTGGGTTGGTCTTACCTGATTTGGATTTGAAGAAGACCTGGTAGCCCGAGTAAAGAGGTATTTGTTCGCTGTCGACTCGTAATTCCAATTCAGATGCCGCAGTCAATTCATCGGTGACTTCCATTGCTTGTCGTTGAGAACCACCGTCCCTAGTCCTTAGTTGCAGCCAGGCTGAGTCGATAGCAGCATTGGCTGTTGCATGGATTTGGACACGACTGCCTTCCAATGCTTCCAGATTGAATTGTGTCGAACTCGAGGAGGCCGGCAGATTGGTGTAAGCAGGACGAGTCGTTTTTACTTGAGTGACTCGTATCGAAGGTGCCGGGATGACCTGCACTTTAAACTGTTTGCTTAATGCCGTCCGGCCGCCCGGATCGCCAGCTTCGATCCAGTATCGAAAACTTTGCTGGATCCCATGTGGAACTTCGTCCAATGTGAATTCATACTTGTTGTCGTTCAGCATCATTAGGTGCTTCTGACGAGCGGAGGTTCCATCAAGAGACTTGGTGATCAAGTGGACTGGTTGTCCTTCGCTGATCCCATCAACCTTTGCGGAAAAGGTCACGGTAGCACCATAGTTGATTTCGATCTCTCCCGGTTCGATCTGGTCGATAATGATTTCGGAAGGTCGTTGCACGTCGTCCCACGGGATTAAAATACGATGCATTGTCTGAAGCGACGGATTAGGCATGCAGGCAAAGTAGATTGCCGTCACTGCCATGCTGGCGAGACTGGAGTATCCCCACCAGGAAGTGGTGGTCGCGTCGGCGCCATCCAGTGCTCGCTCGTTGTCCAAATCTAAATAAGCCTGTTTTTCCATCGATTGGGCAATGGACGGATGGGTGTAATTTGAATCTTTGATTTGCCAGTAATTAGAAACGCTGTTCCTGATCTCGGGCGAGATGGCTTCAATCTGCTGAGCGACATAGAGCGGATTAATTCTCCCGCGGAGCGAACATCCAATGAAGTAAATACTCGCAGGTGGAAAGAGAATGACCAGTAACAGGAAATATAACCAGCGACCTAGAGATCCAAGCGACCCATTGTCAACGAGCAGATATGCCCAATGGTCGATTAAAAATGCGGAGCAAAGTAGTACTAAGCCTGCCAATGCCGATCGGCTAAGCATCGTTAGAAGATCGAGTAGCTTCCAACGCCGGCAATTGGATTGCAATACGTTAGCGATTTCACCTGCTTCCGCAGTTTCGCTGAGATCGTGTTGTGATAACGAGCCTGTGGCCATGCAATCTGCCCAATAATTTCAATTGACTAGTACTACTTATTATAGACGTCTATCGCGTTGTAAAGTTCCATTGTTTTTAGAACTTCAACGACTGAGCGGTCGATGAGGGACACGCCGACCAGATGTAGTGCTATTACTATGAACTCGTAAAGAGTCTAAAGTACAATATTAGATAAGCACCACCTTTTATTTATCGGCTTATTTGTAGCTGTTTCTCCCTGACATTTATGCTATTCATGTCTCGTCGACGGAGAAATTCGAGTCGTTCCAAAGCTATCGATGCTCGCGTCTCCTTAGCATAAGTCCGATTAGGGTAAAGCGTGTTGGCTTTATGATAGCCAACCTAAGCCGACTGATACACAACTCTGTAAGAATAGGTAATTTTCAGTGTCCGACAAAGTAGATTTCATTTATCTCGATGGAAATGACAATATTTGTGTAGCCACCAGAAATCTCTCCAAAGGTACAACATTGGATGTTGAGGGCCAGTCCTTTGAGTTACAGGAAGATATCCGTATCGGTCACAAAATAGCGATTCGGGAAATTGATTCCGAGACACCGGTTTACAAGTACGGTCAGCCGATTGGTCTGAGTACCGAACGTGTGACTCCGGGACAGTGGGTTCATGTTCACAATGTGAAGCATGTGGCACCGGAAACGGATTACGAAAAGGCGACGAATCATCCGGAGCCCTTGCCTCCAATCACCGATCGTACGTTTATGGGATTTCGTCGGCCTAATAATACAGCCGGGACTCGAAACTATATCGGAGTCCTGTCTTCAGTAAATTGCTCGGCCTCCGTGGCGAAGTACATTGCGCGTCATTTCGACCAGAGTATTCTCAAAGATTATCCCAACGTGGATGGGATCGTGCCGTTTGTGCATGGAGAAGGTTGTGGAATGCAATTCGGCGGATTGAAGCATGAAATGTTAAATCGGGTATTAGGTGGGATCGCCCGACACCCTAACATCGGTGGCTATCTCATTGTTGGACTGGGCTGCGAGCAAAGCACGATTGGCTACTTGGTGGAAAGTCAACGTCTTGTACAGATTGATGGAGTGGCGGATTCCAGTGGAGTGAAAACACCACCAGTGTTAAGTATGCAGGACCATGGGGGTACGATGGCGACCGTCGAGCTGGGTATTCAGCAAATCGCTAAATTGCTCCCTGCCGCCAATGACGTGAAACGAGAACCAATTCCCGTGAGCGAACTGACTGTCGGGTTGGAATGTGGTGGTTCAGATGGTAACTCCGGCGTAACCGCCAACCCAGCTGTCGGCATTGCCAGTGATTTACTGGTTGCCAGTGGGGGAACGGCGATGTTGTCCGAGATGCCTGAGGTTTATGGTGCAGAGCACCTATTGACGGCTCGTTCCAGATCGGTGGAAGTGGCCGATAAGTTACTTGAGCGGATTAAGTGGTGGGAATGGTATGCCGGAATATGGGGTGAGTCGATCAACAACAATCCTTCGGCTGGTAATAAAGAGGGAGGCCTGACTACGATTGCCGAGAAGTCATTGGGAGCTGTTGCCAAAGGTGGCTCTACGATTCTCGAAGCCGTCTATGAATACGCAGAGCAGGTTGATAAGAAAGGGTTTGTGTTAATGGATACGCCCGGTTTTGATCCTCCCAGCGTCACCGGAATGGTAGCCGGTGGTGCTAATGTTGTCGTGTTTACCACGGGTCGTGGAAGTTGTTTTGGATGTAAACCCACTCCATCAATCAAGGTTGCCACCAATACTCCGATGTATGAACGCATGATTGATGACATGGATATTAATGCGGGAACCGTACTGACCGGCAAGACGGTTCAGGAATTGGGACGTGATATCTATGAAGAGATTATTGAAGTGGCCAGTGGCAAGAAAACCAAAAGTGAAATCCATGGAATTGGAGACGAGGAGTTTGTCCCCTGGACGTTAGGAGCTCAGCTCTAATCTCTTTCCGGGGCATCGCCAGACCATGTCAGGTTTACTTAAGATCATCGATGGGAGCTCCCGATCGCCACTGATCTGGTTCGTGCATTGCCTATTACGTTTACTCTCGCTTCCGTATCGTCTGGTGATTTACTGGCGAAATGCCCGTTTTGATAAAGGACATCGTGTTACTCGCGTTTCTGTGCCAGTCATTAGTATTGGCAATCTTACGACCGGAGGTACCGGGAAGACCCCGATGGTGAAATATGTAGCTCAGTGGCTACGTGATTGTGGACTGCGAGTGACTTTGTTGAGCCGTGGCTATCGCGCCGAAGCTGACCAGCCCAATGACGAGGCCTTGGAATTAGAAAGACGCCTACCGGATGTCCCTCACCTACAGAATCCAAATCGAGTTGAATCTGCTCAGGTGGCGATCGAAGAGTTTGCTGCTCAAATTTTGCTACTTGATGATGGTTTTCAACACCGTTTTCTTGAACGAGATCTGGATATCGTCTTGATTGATGCCACTTGCCCCTTTGGGTACGGACGGCTACTGCCAGCAGGTTTGTTAAGAGAGCCAGTTACCGCATTGAATCGAGCCGACGTGGCTATCATTACCAGAACAGATCGTGTTTCCGCTGAGGATGTTCAGCAGATTCGACAGCAGATTGGGTCCGTTAATAATGACCTACCGATCATTGAATTTGGCCATGCCATCGATGGACTGGAAAATTACAGTGGCGAATTGGTCGACTGTGAACATCTTCAAGGTGAAAGGGTCTTAGTTTTTTCAGGTATCGGAAATCATCAGGCATTCAAAGCACTGTTAGAAAGCCGGAAGTACGATATTGTCTGTGATATCGAGTTTGCTGATCACTACCATTATGATCGCACAGATATTGAGAGGATTTGCCAGCGGGCTCAGGAACATTCAGCCAGTACCGTAATCTGTACAATGAAGGATCTGGTCAAGATACAGGTGGATCAACTTGGTGAATTTCCTTTATGGGCTTTAGCTGTAAGTTTGGAGCCAACGGCGGAGAAAGCAGATCTGGATATGGCGTTAGGTAAGATTGTGGATTTAGTAGGACCGGACGAGTTATAGATGCCAGAAGCAGTAATTATTATCGGAGCCACTTCGGATATAGCGCGGGCAACCGCTATGGAGCTCTCGCAGGAATATGATCTGATTCTTGTTGGCCGTAATGAAGTCGAATTGGAAGCGATAGCTAATGATCTGGCTATTCGATTCGATTGCAATGTGACCACACGGCCATTTAACGCTCGGGATTTATCTACCCATCAGGATTTAATTAGTGATTGTTTTGAGCAAGCTGAGTTGATTGCCGGAGCGATAGTGTGCCATGGCTTCCTACCAGAGCAAACTCAAGCTCAACGGGAATGGGATTTGGCGCATAAAACACTGGAAGTCAACTTCACGTCATGCGTTTCTATTTTGGAACCACTGATGGCTCGGTTTGAAGAACAGCAATATGGTTTCTTGGCGGTGATTTCATCCGTAGCTGGTGATCGAGGTCGTCAAAGCAATTACATCTATGGAGCAGCCAAGGGAGGGCTGACGACTTACTTACAAGGCTTGCGAAACCGAGGATTCAAATCGGGAGTCCATGTGATGACGGTGAAACCCGGATTTGTCTCAACGGCGATGACTGTTGGAATCGTTGATCCAAAGTCTCCTTTAGTGGCAACCCCGGGACAGGTGGCTCGAGACATTTATCGAGGTATTAGGAAACGAAAGAATGTGATTTATTCACGTTGGTTCTGGCGGTACATCATGTTGATTATTCGTGCGATTCCCGAATGGATTTTCAAACGGTTAGGCCTCTAACTAGCCTATCGCAAGCGCAGGGTACCCGCTCTATAATGACGCTATGTCTGTGACCATTGAGCCTGTCGAAATACGTTCGCCTGAAGACCCTGCGTTAGAGCAGCTGTGTCAGCAGCTTCGTGAATTGTCAGACGCCTTGGACTTTCAGGATGAAAACGGGCAGTCTCCATGGCCTCAAAGGCAGCTCGATCTTTGCGCCCAGTATGGCGTTTTTCGCTGGTTTTTGGACGAAGAATTTGGTGGTCTTGGTTGGAGTGACCGCGAGCTTACCGAAGGCTATCTGGCTCTCAGCTCAGCCTGTCAAACAACCACATTTATAATCACACAGCGGACTGGCGCTTGTCGCCGTATCGCTTTGAGCGGTAACGCGTTTGCTCGCGAGCAGTTGATCGCACCACTACTTAATGGATCCCAGTTTTCAACAGTCGGTATATCTCATTTAACGACAAGCCGACGCCACTTAGCCAATCCGGTGTTAGCCGCAGAAGAAACAGACTCTGGTTTCATTCTTAATGGATTTAGTCCTTGGGTGACCGGTGGTATCCACGCTGACACAATTGTTGTCGGCGCTGAGTTAGAGGATGGTCGGCAAATTTTAACCGTCGTACCTACGGATGTCTCAGGCGTCCACGCAGAAACGCCAGCAGACTTGGTGGCCTTATCTGGAAGTCATACCGGAAAGGTCTCCTTTACGGACGTGCATGTTGATGCAAAGTGGTTATTGGCCGGTCCCATTGAAAATGTGATGGCAGCCGGAATCGGAGCTCGCACTGGTGGGTTACAAACGTCCACTTTGGCATTGGGCTTATCCGGCGCTGCCATAGAATTCATCTTTTCGGAAGCGGAAAAGCGTCCTGATTTACTACCGCCTGCCCAGGCATTGCGACAGGAACGGGAGTCACTGAAACAGATTCTGCTTCAGTCGGCATCCGGGGACGAGTCCTGTGGGACGGAAACACTCAGGCAACACTGTAACAGTCTGGTTCTGCGTTCCACTCAGGCAGCCTTATCAGCGGCGAAAGGGATGGGGTTTGTAACCGGACATCCGGTTGGAAGATGGTGTCGTGAAGCCTTGTTCTTCATGGTTTGGAGCTGCCCACAACCAGTCGTCAATGCTCAGCTTTGTCAGCTGGCAGGAATTTCGGTGGAGTAAGGGAACAACTGGATGGAAGAAACACATATTACCTGGCATGAACACTCAGTATCACGCGAACAACGGGAAAGCCTCAATGGGCATCGCGGTTGTGTGGTATGGTTCACCGGATTGAGCGGTTGTGGGAAAAGCACAGTCGCCAATGTCGTGGATCAAAAACTTCATGCACGCGGGATCCACACCACTGTGCTCGACGGAGATAATGTACGTCACGGATTAAATGCCAGCCCCCAGATCTTAGAGTCGCTTGGTCAAGAGTATGCAAAACGATTCGGCTTAGGATTCTCAGCAGAAGATCGGCAGGAAAATATTCGCCGAGTCGGCGCAGTGACCGAGTTGTTTGCTGCTTCAGGATTAATTACGTTAGTAGCGTTTGTGAGTCCCTATCGTCAAGATAGAGCGAGTGTACGGGAACGCGTGGAGGCAGCACGGGCCGGTGATTTCGTAGAAGTCTTTATGGATACTCCATTGGAAGTCTGTGAATCCCGCGACCCAAAGGGTCTTTATCAAAAGGCACGTACAGGTGAAATCAAAGGGATGACTGGCATCGACGCTCCATACGAAGCTCCGGAGGCACCAGAAGTTCACCTTCAGGGTGGAGATCAAACACCGGATGTCTTAGCCGATCAGGTTATCGCTCATTTAGTATCAGTCGGCATCATTCACAACTAGGACATATCCTACCCAAGTGTGTGAACGCTCTGCCTTGCAACTTAAAAGCTCTTAACAGAAGGAATGAATCATGGCGATTTTAGAAGGACAGCCTGCACCGGAGTTTTCGTTGCCGGACAAAGATGGGAATCAGATCTCGCTGGAAGGACTGAAGGGGAAAAATGTCGTCGTCTATTTCTATCCCAAAGATGATACTCCGGGGTGTACCAAACAGGCACAGGGCTTTCGTGATTTGAATCCACAGTTTGAAGCATTGAATACTGTCGTACTTGGCGTCAGCCCCGACGGTGCGAAGTCGCATGATGACTTCATTTGTAAATATGACCTTCCATTTACGCTGCTTTGTGATGAACAAAAGGCAGTCTTACCCGCCTATGATGCCTGGGGTGAAAAAACTCGGTTTGGGAAAACCTCAATGGGAGTCATTCGATCCACCGTATTGATTGACAGCGAAGGTGTTGTAAAGAAACATTGGGCTTCTGTTAAAGATGCAGGAGCTCATCCTCAGGAAGTATTGGACGTGATTTCCGAAGCATAACGCAATGGCTCAACTTGTGTGATAAAATCGCATCAGAAGAATTCAGATTTACTTTTGTAAGAGAAATAGATTTATGAAATCGTTAAAAGGTTTAGGGACTGTTAGCGTGCTAATGTTGACAGCCTTCATCACCAAAGCTGCATTGGCAGAAGTACCGTTAAACGGCCTGACTGAAGCAGAGAAACGTAGTGGCTGGGAAGTATTGTTTGATGGTAAGTCGACAGACGGCTGGAGAAACTACAAGAAAGAAGGCGTGAGTGACGGCTGGCAAGTCAAAGATGGCGCGTTGGTGCGTGTAGCCGGCGGTGCCGGAGATATTATTACCGAAGGAAAGTACGAATATTTTGAGCTGTTTCTGGAGTATAAGATCTCCAAAGGTGGCAACAGTGGCATCATGTTCCACGTGACCGAAGAGTATAACGCTCCTTGGCAGACCGGACCGGAGATTCAGGTTCAGGACAACGTCGACGGTCATGACCCTCAAAAAGCGGGCTGGCTTTATCAGTTATATAAACCCAAGAAGCCAGCTTGGGCGAAGATGTTTGAGGAACAGGTCGGATTCAAAGGAATCGATATGGACGATGCGACTCGTCCAGCCGGCCAATGGAATTTGGTTTACTTGCGAATTGGCCCCAAGAACTGTGAAGTACAGGTCAATGGAGTCCATTACTACTACTTCAATGTAGGAAGTCCTGAGTGGAATGGTTTGGTCGCTAAAAGCAAGTTCGCCAAATATCCTAATTTTGGGAAGGCCGGAAAAGGGCACCTCTGCCTACAGGACCACGGTAATCTGGTCTCTTATCGGAATATCAAAATTCGTGAAATTGAAGAAGGTAAAACGCCTTCCATCGCGGATAAAGAAATCACGCTCAATGCCGTCGAGGCATTCCCTGGTTTAACCTGGGAAGATTTCGAAGGAGTGGATGAAGATGGAAAAATTCAGGTCATGCGTCCGGTCGAGTTGATTCATCCTGGAGACGGATCGAACCGACTGTTTGCACTGGACCAGCGTGGGCGAATCTACTCTATCGATGCGACAGGCAAAGACAAAGAAGCAAAGATTGTTGTGGACTTTCAGGATCGTGTTCAGGCGCATGATGCGGCCAATAACGTGAATGAAGAAGGGGCGTTAGGCATGGCCATTCACCCTGACTATGCCAACAACGGTCAGATCTTCGTTTACTACTCGTCAAATAAATCCAATCTCAAAGATGGACGTACCTCGTACTTGTCCCGCTTTACGGTCGATACGAAGACTGGAGTTGGTAAAGCCTCAAGTGAAGCCATTATCATGACCATTCCCCAGCCGTTTTCGAATCACAATGGTGGTCCGATGACGTTTGGCAATGATGGCCTGTTGTATATCGGAATGGGTGACGGAGGTGGACGTAACGATCCCACCGGCGAAGGACAGGACTTGAGTTCCTGGATGGGATCTATCCTACGAATCGATGTTGATAAACCGACAGCGGCGCGACGTTACAGCATTCCTGCCGACAACCCGTTTGTCGATGTGAAGGGAGCGAAGCCGGAGATTTATGCATACGGCATTCGTAACCCCTGGAGAATCGCGAATGATCCTGAGACAGGAACGATCTGGATTGGGGATGTTGGTCAGGACCAGTGGGAAGAAGTGAACATCCTTGAGAAGGGCGCTAACTATGGTTGGAGTGCTCGGGAAGGGAGTTACCAATTTGGTAATGCCCCAGTGGATCCGAAGCTGGAAGTGACAGACCCAATTTTTGAATATGATCATCAAATCGGTAAATCGATCACCGGTGGATATGTCTATCGTGGTAAGGAGATTCCTGAACTACAGGGTGCATATCTTTATGCAGATTATATTTCCGGCCGTATTTGGGCGTTGAAGTATGATCTCAAAAACAAGAAGGTTGTTTCGAATATCGAAATCAAAGCCTCGGGCACTCCGGTGATGGCCTTTGGATTAGGAGTTGACGGTGAGATTTATTACACCGTTGGAGCTGCCAGTGGTCGCTGTATTTATAAGTTCGAACGACCCTAAGGAATGTCTTCATGGCCAATCGAAGAAACAAGAGACCTGCCGCTCAGTCGGCAGGTCTTTCTATAGCTACCTGCCAGTTTTCGGTCGAAGCCGACATAACTCACAACCGAGATTGTGTTTTACGACAGATGCGTAAAGCGGCTTCTCTGGGTACGCGTGTGGTTCATTTTTCTGAGTGTGCTTTGAGTGGCTATGCTGGTGTTGAATTTGATTCCATCAAGTCGCTGGATTGGGAATCCTTGAAGTCAGCCACTGAGGATGTTATGGACCTGGCCCGGCAGCTCAGGCTATGGGTTTTGCTGGGGTCGACTCACCAGCTTTCTGGAAACCACAAACCTCATAATTGCATTTATGTGATTTCGGACGAAGGAAAAATTGTAGAGCGATATGATAAGCGGTTTTGTACAGGGACTGACGGGAAGACTCCGACTCTGGATTTAATACACTATTCGCCCGGAAACCACATGACGGTCTTTGACGTGGACGGGTTTCGTTGTGGAGTTTTGATTTGTTATGACTACCGTTTTCCTGAGTTATACCGGGAATTGAAACAGGCGGGTGTGCAAGTTTTGTTTCAGTCTTTTCATAATGCACGATCGAGTGTCGTGGACGATCAGCAATACAATATCTGGAAGACCATCGTACCAGCGACGATGGCGTGCCGCGCCGCTGAAAACCATATTTGGATTTCAGCCAATAACAGCACGACACGTCCTTCCCGTTGGGGTAGTTTTTTAGTCCGTCCAGATGGTGCCATTATTAACAAGTTGCCTTTGCACCGTGCGGCAGTGATGGTGAATGATGTTTTCTTCGACGCATCTTTCTACGATGCACCGGGGCCGTGGCGTGATCGAGCAATTGCCGGTCAGTTGCATAGCGGATGTACGGTCAAAGACAAACGCAGTCGTGACCGGACCGTTCTTTAAAGCGAGGCAATCTAAAGCGAGGCAATCTGTGTTGTTTTCCCGAGAGTGTTTTTTGCTACAATTAAACCAAGATGCTCATTCGACGTTTTCTTTAAGTTAACCCAAGAGCATCTACAAGGCGGCCCTATTTGCAATTGGGGTGATTCTGTGATTGCAAGAATTGTATTGACTTATTTAGTTCATTGATTTTAGAGGATCAATTGTGATGTTTAGTAAGAGAATTGCGCGCGGAATTCTGTGCGTTCTGTTTTTAGCTGGATTGCCGATGGCTAGTTGGGCAGAAGATGTTGCTCCGGCCGCGGAGCAGAATGTTGAGTTGGCACCTGGTGAATCAGCAGACGTGTCCACTGAGGAACAGTATGAAAGCACAGGCTTAAGTCCGGAAGAAGAATCTCCCGAATTGATTGACGAGTTAGAGTTAAGCGAGGCTGTTGCTGCTGCAGCTTCAGCCGCAAACAATGGCTGGATGCTGGTTTGTTGTGCTTTGGTATTATTTATGACAGCTCCGGGATTGGCTCTGTTTTATGGTGGACTCGTCCGCAAAAAGAACGTCGTCAGTGTTCTCATGCAATGTATGTTTCTCATGGGACTGATGACGGTGGTCTGGGCCATTTGTGGATACACATTTGCTTTTGGTGGAGATGGGCAATCGCATCCGTTCATTGGAAGTTTGGAGTACCTGTTTTTGGATGGGGTGAGTATGGATCAAGCCACTCTACCAACGGGAAAAGGCTCGGCCATATCGGATCTCACATTCGCTTTGTTCCAGGGAATGTTTTTCATAATCACACCGGCATTGATTTGTGGGGCATTTGCAGAACGTATGAAATTTAGCACGATGGCTGTCTTCTCCATCCTTTGGGGAATTCTTGTATACTGTCCGATCTGCCATTGGGTTTGGGATGGAGGAATTATTGGTCACGGTGACCAGGCCTGGGCTGGTGGTGCCTTAGACTTTGCAGGCGGAACAGTTGTTCATATCAGTTCCGGAGTTTCTGCCTTGGTTGCGTGTATCCTTATCGGTAAACGAATGGGATTTGGCTCTGAACCGATGCCTCCACATAATCTCACTTACACAGTGTTAGGGGCAGCTATGCTTTGGGTAGGATGGTTTGGATTTAATGCCGGTAGCCAACTGGCGGTTGACGATGTTACCGTCAGCGCTTTTGCCGTGACTCATTTTTCTGCTGCGGCGGGTGTGATCGGCTGGACATTGTTCGAATGGGCTGTCCATAAGAAACCAACCGCATTGGGTGCAGCTTCCGGAGCGGTTGCTGGCCTGGTTTGTATTACTCCAGCTGCTGGGTTCGTCCAGCCAATGCCAGCGCTCCTTATGGGGTTCATCGCTGGTGCCCTGTGTTTCTTTGCCGTGACAACGATGAAGAACAAGCTTGGTTATGACGACTCTTTGGATGCCTTTGGAGTTCATGGAGTCGGAGGCACGATCGGTGCTGTCTTGACAGGTGTGTTTGCTACGGTTGAGGTGAATACCGGATATGGTAGTCACTTAGGGATCGTGGATGACAATTATTCTTTACTTTGGGGCCAAATTGTGGCGGTCTTAGTAACGGTGATTTATGCCGGTGTGGTTTCGTATATCCTGCTTAAGATTTTGGATAAAGTCATGGGCTTGCGAGTGGATGAGGAATCTGAAACACGCGGACTTGACCTCAGCGAACATGGTGAAGAAGGCTATATCTGGCTGTAAGCTGGATTTCTAAAGTCAACTCCCGGAAAGTGTCCGGTGGAATACTCCACCGGGCTCCTTCCGGTTTTAATAAATAGGAGAGCGAAGATGAAGAAAGTCGAAGCGATTATTCGGACGCATAAATTAGATGACGTCAAATCAGCACTTGTCGAAGCAGGTATTGAAGGCATGACCGTCGTTGAAGTGCGCGGATTTGGGCGTCAGAAAGGCCATACGGAAATGTACCGTGGTACTGAGTATGCTGTCGATTTCGTCCCTAAAGCAAAGCTAGAGGTTGTTCTTAGTGATGAGAAATATCAGGAAGCGATTAATGCGATCCTTCAGGCAGCTCAAACAGGCAATGTAGGTGACGGCAAGATTTTCGTCTCGGAGATGGCGGATTCGATTCGTATTCGTACAGGCGAGATGGGCGACGACGCACTCTAATAGCCGCTAAACATTTAGCATAAGGCTGGCAGTAACATGCCAGCCTTTTTCTATGCATCGAAATCTATCAAATCAAGAATTAGGTTTTCATATCGCGGCCCGTATTGATAAGCTCGCTTGATATTCAGGTCTAAATCCAGAATGTTCTTACGGTACTTGGGAAATAATCCGACGTGTTTACGATGAGGAATACACGAGGGTGGAATCGGGTAATCACTGCCGTGGAGAATACGACTGGTAATCGATTCGGGCTCTTTGGATAACTTCCCGCAGGCGTTTAGGCGAACTAATCCTGCCATGACAGCCGTATCGCCATAGAGGTTGTCGTACTTGTGCATCATTTCGATGAAATGGGGATAGTAATCTTCTCGATCCCAAAAGGCACAGGTGCCACAATGTGCCGCGATGATATTTCCACCCTGCTCTAAAGCGCGGGATAGCTTTTTGGGATCAGTAAACTTTTGAGAAACCACCTGGCAGGAGTGCTCGTAACCGGTGTGAAAGATCAGTGTGATCCCTATCTCCGCCGCATGACGATAGAATGCTTCGAACTCGGGTAGATCGGGACTGACTCCCTGAATGGCGGTGTGGATTTTGACAAGCTTACAACCAGCATCTCGCACGCGATCGAGTTCCTTAATTGAATCCTTTCGCATCGGGTTGATACTCGTACAGGGAATAATCTTGTCGGATCGCGTCGCCAGCTCTAATACGTAGTCATTAGAGACATAAAAATGAGTTCTCTCATAGTCAATGTCGATTCCGTCTTTGTAGATAGCATCCTGAGCAAATAAGACGATGTAATCCAGCTCGGTAGATTCCAAGTCCTTAAAGAGGCGATTGTAGATTTTCTCGGAGATCGTATCGCCACGCTCTTTCTTTATTCCGGATAAGCGTAGTAACAACTTAGAGATGATCGACTTTTGTGTTCGTTTAGAGAGAAAGCCCTCTTTAGGGTTCTCTCCCCAACAAAATATGTGAGTGTGCGAATCGACACTGAGGTTGGTGAAATCCATATCCGGCAAGTACTTCCTGATTGGTTGGGTGTTTCTTAGGTGTGAGCGGATGGAACGGATTGAGTGTGGTCTGATTTGGATCGCATGAACAGGACAAATTTAGTCAGGGCATAGCCGATCGCAGCCACGACAGATAGATAAAACAAAACGATCACTTTCGTACCTACCAGAGCGAAAATGCCGTGGCGTTTGTATTCCATGATGAAAGTGATGCTGGAACGATTGAGTGTTTCGGCGAACCGTTCAAAAGCTTCGCCCTTATGATTACCCTCGTAGATCTCCAGTGTCGACGAGTTGTTAATGCGGTCAGAATCCAACCAGGCGATCAGTTTGTACTGCTGTTTTTCTTCTTTATTACGAACTTGTTGAACAAAATGACGAGCCAATTCATGGGCAGGAAGCGTCTTGCGTCCCATGACAGTGATGATCGGAAAGTGAAGAGCCCCAGCATTGCCGCCATAACAACGATAAATGACTTCCGTGCATACAAGTGTGTTCGGAGTTTCGAAATCGAAGTTAAAGTCGTACTCTCTGCCTTCGTAAAAGTAAGCAGCGGCAATCGCCTCAGCTCGCTCGTCGTCTGGAAGATTAAGCGGCCTCAATGCAAAGACAGAAGAAGCCTCACCGATACTGTGGTCGACAGTGTTATGGTAAACGCCTTCACTGATTGCCTCCATGATTTGACGTGAATTGAGCTTTTCATTACCTCCCTTTTTCAAGTCTTCGACCAGAGCAAACATTCGGTCGGCATGGGTTAAGCCGTCGACGGATGGTGTTTCAGATGTCTCGAGATCCTTTTCCTCATTCGCCATGGAAGTCAGTTCTTTAACGACGTCGTCGAGAAGGCCATCTTCGGCAAGTTCCTCGGGAGTACCAATATACAATGCTCCGTGTGGCCAGTATCCAGGGAGGAATGCATTCGACGAATACCAGTCCCGTCGTTCAATGAGGATGTCGCCTGGCTCAAGTAACTCGTGAAACTGGTCGACTTTTTCCGAATCGATCTTGTGATTAGTGATATCGTCGGTCTTCTTGATGCGAAAATCACCAATCTGAGTTGCTACAAACTGCTGAATGCTTAAATAGGTATCCACACTGCGACGTTTTGCTTCACTGAGAGCCGCTTTGACACTGTCGCTGAAAGCGTACTCAGGATTTTCAGCAATCGTAGCCTTAGCCTTGGCAATTAATTCGAGCAGGGCTTTGGTGCTGGCTGGACTGTCTTCGTTGGTCCGAGCGGTATCGAATCCGTATCCGTCCATTGCCGAGGCAATGTATCCCTGGTAGCTCGGGTCGATTAATTGTTCATTGACCTGGACAATCAAATTGGCCGGGATGCCATAGGTATCATCCTGTTGATTGAGATATTTTTCCAGAGTGCTATCCGCCTTATAAGTCACGGCAAATCGGATGGACATCTGATGACGTAATAGTAACGCTGCGGTGAACAACATCGCTCTGCGTTGGCGTTGTTGCGGATCATCACCCTGCATTTCGTTATCAGGGCTGTAGTCTGCCACGATCTTCCAGAGGTCGTCGCGAGCTTGGAAAAAACTATGAAGTAAAGCACTCACTTCTCGGCGGTTATCTTGGTCTTCTAACGGAAACAGGCCCTGGTTGTATTTCTCGAGCAATTCAAGGCTGCGAGCGTGTGTAGCTTTAGCTGTCTCAGCAATCCGTAGGACTTCCTGCTCTTTCTTTCCGATTTGTGCATCCAATTCTTCCGGGGTGACTTTCGTCACGCGGTATCCAGCCTGTTCGGTAGTAACTGTGGGGAATAGATATTGGTTGGCAAGAATATAAAAGACGAATGCCACCATTAATAGTAAGATCGAGCTTACTGTCGACGCGAGTAACATCATCAGCGGTTTGATGGAAGGTGGAGTAGGTCGGGGTACTACTTCTGCATATTTGTCAGCGTATGCAATCAGTGTGTTACGGATCTGTTGAAGCTCTTCACGTAACCGAAGTAGTCGACTTCGCTGTAGTGTCGCTCGGACTTGATGCCCTAGATGCACCATTGTCTTGGTGAAGTAGGGCCAATACTTCAATGAGATCGTCCCTGACAGGATTAGTAGGAAATTTGTCACCGTGATGAGAACAAATTGGTCCGTTTCGCTTATGACGGTGTAATCGATGAGTCCGTACCAAATGAGATAAATTGGGATCCCAATTCCGATTCGTGCCTGGGCGGTCGTCTTCATTCCCTCTTGTTGTACTTTGCCCGCAAAAAAACGTGTGATCACAAAGGGAACAATATTTCCCAATGTCCCTACGGTCGCTGGAATGAACCAGATGATTAGGTGGAGCAATTTTCCCAGAATGCTAACCGTGGTTTTGAGAGAACTCCGTTGCAGAATGGGGTCATCAATTACCAGGCCGGCAGATTGGACTGTTTGGTGATAGGCTTTGATTTGCCCAACGACTTCTTCACCAACTTCCGGTTGTTCCTTGTAAAAATAGTTCAATGCATCAGCAATTCGTTTACGACGCATCAATTTTGGAACTTTAAGAGAGGCTTTATGTTTGGAATGGTCCACTAATGTTTCAAGATCATCGAGTAATGGGTCCCATTCGGCGTTATCTAAGTGAACAATGACAGATTTCAAACGATCTTCAATCGTGCTAGTCAGTTGTCGACGAAGGACCTTGTCTTCCGTGGGAGTTTTACCTTCCGAAGCGTTTTCTTCTGCAAAGGTTTTCAGTAGGACGGGCTCACCAACATTGATCCAGACTTTACTCCCCAACTGTTGCTTGCGTTCATAGTTAATACCGAGGGGAATAATAACAAGATCGTCGACACCACCCTCTAAGGCTTCAAGGGCAATACGGGAGGCACCGCCACGGACCAGGCCAAGTTGTCGCAAATCACTTGAGACGCCTTCCGGGAAGATTCCCATAGCACGGCCTTCTTTTAGTCCTATGACAACTCGTCCCAGACTCTTTTGGTTTTTCTTGACCTGACTGGAGTCATCTCGGCCTCGATACGCTGGGACCATGCCCAATGCATGCATGAGCGGACCGATAACAGGTGCCTTAAAGAGCGGGGCTTTGGCCATGAAACTAACAGGCCGTTTGGCTGTAATCCCGATGAGTATGGGATCGATGAGCGAGTTAGGGTGATTCGCACAGAACAGAACCGGCCCATCAGCTGGAATCCGGTCGGAACCGGTGATTTGAATCTTTGGATAATACTTCTTGATGAGCGTATGGGCGACTTTTCTCAGTAGTCGTCCTATCAAAATCCCCGTATTCAGCACCATAAGAGTTCTCTCGAATCTGCCGCAGTGTAATGAAACTAAGTGGTTCGCTATTTATAATATCCCTGTTGTATTTCCGGATTGCCCGAAAAAAACGACGCCAAGCTTTAGAAACATTACTTAAATTACAACGCATAAATCCGGGTTGATATGAAAGAAGAGCGAATGAATTACCGAATACTTGTAGTTTTGACCGTCATTGTAGCTTTGTTGATTGGTGATTCAATGGTTGGATTTGCAGCTGAAAAACCGATCAAAGTGTGGCCAGATAAGGTCCCTGGTGAAACAGGAGATATCGGCGAAGAAACGGCGACCCCAAGTGAACCGGGGAAGAAACAGGTACTACGGATTTCCAATGTCTCTGTTCCCACGCTGCAATTTTATCCCGCTGTGAAGGAAAAGAATACCAGAACGACGGTGGTTGTTTGTCCCGGGGGCGGTTACAACATTTTGGCTTGGGATCTGGAAGGCACGGAAGTCTGCGAGTGGCTTAATTCTCTTGGTGTGAATGCCGTATTGTTGAAATATCGAGTACCTCGTCGTAAAGGCCTTCCTCCTCACCATGCACCACTTCAGGATGCCCAACGTACGATGAGCTATGTCCGAGCCCATGCAAAACAATGGGATTTGGATCCTCAACGGATCGGTATTCTGGGCTTCTCTGCCGGAGGTAATCTTGCTGCGATGACATCTATGCACTTTGCTAAACGTAACTATGAAGGAATCGATGATATCGATCAGATAAGCAGCAGACCCGATTTTTCTATTCTGATCTACCCAGCGTATCTTACAGGAAGCGATGGGAAGTTAGTGCCTGAGGCATTGGTGACCAAAGAGACACCCCCGATGTTTATGGCTCATGCCTATAACGATGGAGTAACACCGGAAAGTAGTGTTTTGATGTGGTTGGCTTTGAAGCGAGTTGGAGTTCCTGCGGAAATGCATATTACAGAAACTGGTGGTCATGGCTATGGCTTACGCGTTACCGATTCCAATAGCCATCGCTGGCCTTCACGGTGTGAAGAGTGGCTGCAGGAACGGGGACTTCTGAGTAAATAAGATGAAACAAACCGTACTGCTTGTCGGCGCCTTTGACTCCAAAGGATTGGAATATTCGTTTGTCCGTAAATTACTGCAGGCAAATCAACTGCACGTATTAACGGTGAATACCGGAGTTCTTGGTACGACCGATTTATTCCCCGTGGATATTGAAGCCGCTGAAGTTGCTGAGGCCGCCGGCTCCACGTTGGAACAACTGAGAGAGGCGGGAGATCGGGGAGAAGCCATGAAAACCATGGCGGCAGGAGTAGCAGTCATCTCCAAGAATCTGTTTTCTGAAGATCGATTTGATGCAGTGTTTGGTATGGGAGGATCAGGTGGTTCCACGATGGTGACCGCAGCAATGCGTTGCCTTCCACTCGGGATCCCCAAAGTCTGCGTCTGTACGGTCGCAAGTGGTGATACTTCCATCTACGTCGGGGCCAGTGATATTGTGCTTTATCCCTCGGCAACCGATGTTGCAGGTGTCAACAGAATCAGTCGAGTAACATATACCCGAGCCGTTGGTTGTTTACTTGGGATGCTACAAACCAAGATCACCAAGGCCGAGCATGAAAGGCCGATCGTGGTGGCCAGTATGTTTGGAAACACAACTGCTTGTGTGGATGCCTGTCGCCAACAATTAGATAATCAGGGATATGAGGTCTTAGTCTTTCATGCAGTAGGCACCGGTGGCCAGACGATGGAATCTCTGATCGAACAAGGGTTGGTTGACGCCTGTCTCGATATCACCACCACCGAATGGGCTGATGAGTTATGCGGAGGTGTGTTTAGTGCAGGGACGGCGAGGCTGGAAGCTGCTGGCAAAGCAGGGATACCTCATCTGATTGTGCCTGGATGTGTCGATATGGTGAATTTCAATGCTCCGGAATCTGTTCCCCAAAAATATCAGAATGCCGGTCGCCAGTTCTATCATTGGAATCCGTCCGTCACACTAATGAGAACGAATTTACAGGAAAACCGGCAGCTAGGCGAGATTTTTGCTACGAAGGCAAATCAGGCAAAAGGCCCCATCGCTTTCCTGCTTCCCTTGAAGGGAATTTCGATTTTGGATGGCGATGGAGAGCTCTTTTGTGATCGTGAGGCAGATCAGGCATTGTTCCAGGCGATTCGGGAAAATGTCCGCGAGGGTATTCCAGTTCACGAATTGGACGCCAATATTAATGACCCCGAATTTGCCGCTCGAGCAGTTGAGTTGTTATTGGAAATGCGAACGGAAGATAAGGACAAGTGTGAATAGACATGAGCTTTACCAGAGAAACAACGTTGGCTCGACTGCGGGAGCGTCAACAAGCGGGTGTCCCTATCATTGGAGGGGGTGCCGGTACAGGCATCAGTGCTAAGTTTGAAGAAGCGGGCGGGATCGATCTAATAATCATCTATAATTCGGGTCGTTTTCGTATGGCCGGTCGTGGGTCGCTGGCGGGATTAATGCCTTATGGTGATGCCAATCAGATCGTCATGGAAATGGCCGGGGAAGTGTTAACCGTTGTCCGTGATACTCCGGTATTGGCCGGTGTGTGTGCCTCGGATCCATTCCGGCAAATGGATAAATTTCTCGATCAGGTGAAAGCGGAAGGATTTGCTGGGATTCAAAACTTTCCTACGGTAGGACTTATCGATGGAAGTTTTCGAGCGAATTTAGAAGAGACCGGAATGGGTTATGACCGAGAAGTTGAGTTGGTAAAACTTGCTCGTGAAAAAGATCTGTTGACCACTCCCTATGCGTTTACCCCGGAAGAAGCTGAACGGATGACGGAGGTTGGAGCTGATGTGATTGTCGCTCATATGGGACTGACTACCAAAGGATCAATCGGAGCAGAAACAGCGTTGTCGCTTGAGCAAAGTGTTCAACGTGTTCAGGCTATTGCAGATGCTGCCCGTCGGGTTCGGGAAGATGTTATTGTTTTATGTCATGGTGGGCCGATTGCAATGCCCGAAGACGCTCAATTCGTACTGTCCCGAACCACCAATGTCCATGGATTTTACGGAGCGAGTTCCATGGAACGCTTGCCAGTGGAAACGGCTCTGACTGAACAGGTGAGGGCCTTCAAGCAAATCCGTTTTGAAGATTAATGAAGTCCGAGGAAGTCTGCTGACATTCATTACTGATTAAGAGATTGCTCAAGAGAATGGCAAATAGTAAAGGAAAATGAATTATTGGTTGTGTCATTCCGTACCTAGTGGGAAATCTAATACGTAGTCATCAAATTCGGCAACCGGTATTCGTTCAGTGATACGCATGCCAATTTTCTTTGCCAATGCCAGAGACGCTTCATTTTTGACATGAATTTTTGCAAACAAGCGACGCGGCTCCAAGGTCTCTAAGGCTTGCCGAATGATATAACTGGCAGCTTCAAACCCTAGCCCCTGCCGCCAGAAATCGGAATGAAGTCGCCAGCCTATTTCCAGCTGGTGGGGGTCATGCTTAAGTGGTCGTAATCCACAAAACCCAATCAGTTGACTATCACTTTTCAATTCCAATGCCCACCGACAATGACCTAGTTGTTCGAACTGTTGTTGTTCATGACCTATGAATTCGGCAACTCGTTTGGTATTCCATGGCCCATCGATGAATTGCATGACTTCGGGGAGACTGCAGATGGCATGAAATGCCTGCAGATCGGTCATATTCCAGGGGCGAAATCGTAAACGACTGGTAGTCATGTCCATGGAAATGAATACCTTTCCAACTCAATAAACGATTGTATGGAGACTCACACATCGACGTTGTCAGTGACACTTTCGATGATCGCCTTGCTCTTTGGATTCAACTCAGTTTGTTGTGCACTAATGGCAGTGGTTAGAAAGAGAAAAATTAAAACGGTCATAATTCGCATGATGCGTCTCCTGATATACGCCATGGGATGTCGCTTTTGATCTGGTGATGATAGACAATGAGAATTGCCTTGTTGGCTTTGTCATTTAGCCGTAACGTTAATTATCTCTTTTCAAAATACTAATCGCAAATCAGTAGGATGACATCATGAGTGTTTATCATTTTGGTGCCGTAGGTGATGGTGTAGCAGATGACACCGATGCTTTACAGCATGCTTTAGATGCCGGGGACGGCGTCCTGGATCTTGAGAAGGGAACGTATCGTATTACGCGACCGGTCGTCATCAATACCGTTGAAAATGGCTACGGTGGGATTTCCGGTCGTAGTGGTGCATCACGGATTGTCATGGAAGGTGCTGGACCGGCTATTCGAGTGGTTGGGAATCACAACGGAACTGCCTCGCCATCGACCTACAAGGAATCGACCTGGCAAAATGAGCGGATGCCAATCCTCGAAGGGTTTGAAATACTTGGGCGTCATCCTCAGGCTATAGGTATTGAACTCGTCAAGACGACCAAGACAGTGATTTCGCGGGTATTGGTGCGTGAATGTCAGATCGGTATTCATCTGGTTGAACGAAATCGGGACTTTATTCTTTCAGATAGCCATCTACTCAATAATTCTCACTTTGGCCTGTTTTTCGATCGCTGTAATCTGCATCAAATAATCGTGCACGGAAACCATATTTCATGGAATGGGAAGGCTGGGATCAAGTCGCTTGATGGGGATGTCCACAACCTTCAGATCACCGGAAATGATATCGAGTACAACAACTCCCCGGAAACGGATGAAGGTGACGGCCCCTTAGGAGCAGAGATTTGGTTTGATGCCCGTAATGGTGTTATTTCAGAAGTTACAATCGCCAGTAATACGATTCAAGCAACGATTCAACCTGGCGGGGCCAATGTAAGAATCTGGGGCAACGGTAAAGTAGATCAATATTCCAATCGTCTTATTGCGATTACCGGAAATGTGCTGGGAAGCCAGACGCGGGGTATCGATATGCGAGATGGAGGGCGAATAACGGTGACGGGTAATACGATTTATGATTCGCAAGATTTGTCCGTGTACTTTGAACGTTGCCACGGGTTTTCCATCGGCAGTAATACGTTTGTCTGGCGGAGCGATCCGAATGCGGCTCAGCGAGATGGGCTGAAATTTGTCGATTGTTCTGCAGGTGTTTTATCCGGATTACAAACGGAGCACCTATGCTATGGTTCCCAAGAACAAGGCGCAGGCATTACCCTCGAAGGTTGTCAGGATATTACGATAGGTCACTGTCAGGTGCTGGATCCTCTACATTGCGGTATCGAATTGAGAGATAGCGAACGCTGTATTGTTGACGGCTGTACGATTCTTGATCGTAAAAATCCGCCGACTATGGTAGAGGCAATTCGAGTGGTGGGTGGAGCGGATAATCAGGTCGATCGAAACTTCACATAGTGACGCTGAACGCTCTTCAATTTTTAGGTGGCGTCAGGATCCGAAGCGACTTGATACTCCGCAATGGGACGTAGTAGGTAGCTGCAAATTGCACAGACCACACATCCAGCTGAAAAGAACCAGAAGATCCCCAGCAAATTGTCCTGCCATTTGAAAAATGCTACCGCGGCATAGAAGATCAGCGTACCAGTTCCCCAGGTAACCCCCATCGTTAAGGAACTGGCAAACCTCTGTCCTGCTGGCATGATTTGTTGGGCGTAGCTGATGAAGATTGGCATCGCTACACCTTGGAAAATCCCCGAGATTAACGCCAGAACAAATAATTCGGCAACGGGGATCACACCAAAAAGATGGAACCATGCTTCATGACTAGCGGTTCCGATCATAGCGACGGGAACGGTGGTGAGAAGAGCCGGTAGCCAAAGGGTAAGGCGTTGGCGTTTGCTCCCAAATCCGAAGGCACAGGCTATACCACCAATCCCCAGTCCGGCCATGAAGTAACTGGCTACCGTCCCTTTGATCGTATCGCTTTCTCCTGAAAGTATATAGGACATGACGATCGGGATGCCTAAGGCGGGCATGACTCGAAATACACCTCCCACAAACAACAGGAACATTTGTCCTTTCGGGGCAGCGTCTGGGATGGTGTCTCGGACTGTCTTCGACGCATCCGGACTCTTCTGCTTCTCCCGCTCTTGCCGCTCTTGTTTCGCTGAGAACCAATGCAGGCTGATCCCCACAATGGTGAGAAGGGGTAAGCACCAGTAGAAATTATTGGTTAGCCCAGGTAATTGGAATTGATCCGAGATCCAGCCTCCATAGGTTGGCCCGACAGCTTGGCCCAGATATCCAGAGAGAGCGAATAACGCCAGCCAACGGTTTCGGTTTGAGGGAGATAGATTCCCGGCGGTTGTCGCAGCTTCAGGGTGAAAAGCAGCCACTCCCATTCCACCTAACATAAGCAGGGCGGTCATGCTTACGGGTGAATGGACATACCCGATAAAGGAAAAGCAGAACAGTGAGAATAGCGGGCCTGCCCAGATTATCGCTTTAATGCGAATCCGATCCCCCAAATAGCCAAAGAACATCTGGCCGCAACTGTCTGCCACACGCCAAATGATATAGCCAACCAGAAACCCCCCCTCCTCGAGTCCCAGGTGTTTTTCCAGGCTGGGCAGTAAGCTCACTGTTGTGGTTGCCAATACGTCAACGGTGAGATGGGCGACGCAGAGAACAATGAGTAGTTGAACGGCAATACGTGCGTGGCTGGCCATTAAGGTTTCTCGTCCATTAAGAAATCCATAAAGTCCAGTACACCGTCTATTTGCTCATATTCCGATACAAAGTGAGCAACCTGTTTAACTTCGTTGATGGCATTTGCCGGGCAACCGAATGTTTTGACACGTTGAGCAATGGCCAGATCACTACTGGTATCTCCAATGCCAGCAGTGCGGTCAGCAGGCACGCCGGTCATTTCCAGCAGGCGGTCAATGCCAGAGGCCTTGGTGATCTGCGGTAGGTCACAGTTTATGTAGAACAGTGTTAAGGAAACTCGGAATTCAAATCCGTGTTGATCAAAGGATTCCTGAAGCTGTGGGGCGATCCGTTGCAGGACAACTGGATCGGGGTGGTAAAGCGTGACTGATGCAGACTTGCCCGGTTGCAGCGTTACACCTTCCTGACGATATGACTTTAGTGAAAATAATTCGGCCTCATGCACCATTTCCAATTGTTCGTCGGTAATGGACGGATCCATCAGGTATCCATTACAGGAAGGGTCATAAATCCAGACTCCGTTTTCAGCCACACAGGGCACGGACGGGTTTTGTAGCAGGCGACAAAGTCCTTCGGCAAATGGAATAGGACGACCCGTACACAGGGTTAATTTAGGGCGATCGTTTTGTGCGAAGGCCAGACGATTGTGTTCAGCGATTTGACTGATCTTTTGTATGTCCAGTGGAGATGAGTCTTCAGGGGAAAGGCAGCCGTCAATATCGCTGATGATCAGATCGTACATTTGGTCTTTTGTGCGCAGGAAGGTGATAGGAAGAAGTAGGAATTATGTGCCATGGAGAGAAGTCTGGCAATGAACAATTTATGTTCTGCGTTGGATTGAGTCATAGTTATGAATTATTAGCGGCAGCCAGTACATCAGATAACTCGGTATAATCGGCTGAGTGCTTTCCGTGGTGTCGAAAGATAACTTCACCGGCGGGATTTACCACGACCGTTCCATGCATTTGAGTGATGTCATTTAGTGGTTTCCCGATGCCGCCACGTAACAGTGCCCTCAGACCGGCAAGCCAAATGCGAGGGCCGATGTATTGCCATGGTTTACCTTTGGGGATTTCAAAACTACGATAAGCAACTTGATCCGGGTCACACAGCACAGGATAAGTTAGTTGCAACTTCTCTACGACAGGCCGAGTTTGTTCGGGGGTCGCCATGACAATAATGACAGGTTGGACGTTACCTGTTTCAAAATCAGATTGTTGGTTTCGCAGATGAACCATCTGCTCACGACAAAATACTCATCCAATATGCCGCATGAAATAGAAGGCAACGGGCCTTTCTTGCCAGAGAGAATTCAGTGCAATATTTTGTCCCCGAGAATCGGGTAGTGTTAAATCGATCATAGTGAACCTTAATTTTATGGATCAGGTTGTTGCCAGATACTCATACCACCATCGACCATCAGCATGTGTCCACATAAGTGTTTGGCTGCATCACTAACGAGAAATACAGCAGAATCACCACATACGTCAGGACCGGGGACTTCCCCATTGGGTGTATGTATTTCCATCCATTGCATGAACTTTGGATCGTCGAGCGCGGGGGCAGTGAGCGGTGTGTAAAATAATCCCGGTGCCAGGCCGTTGACCCGAATTCCATGAGGAGCCAGCGAGACGGCGACCGATTTAACCATCATTTCAATTGCGCCTTTAGAGGTGTCATAGGCTGTATGAACATCTTCAGCGAGTCTTCCGTTGATGGAACCGATCATGACGACGCGTCCTGCGACTTCTTCGGTGACCCAATGCTTGGCAAAGTGTTGTGTCAGAAAGTAGTAAGAGAAGACGTTTAGCTTCATAGTTTTTTGAAAACGTTCGACATCCATCTCCAGATAAGGAAGATCGATATAAGTTCCAGCGTTATTCACCAGCGTGTCGATGGCAGGGTTGGCATCCAAAGCGCATTGGAAGACTTCTAAGGTCGGGTCGTCCGAATCGTTTGCCAGGTCACCGATAATTAACTCAGCTTGTACTCCGGTTGCTAAGCAGGACTGCAGAGTATGTTGAGCTGAAGCATCGTCTTTGAGACCATGGATTACGACATTGGCTCCGGCCTGTGCCATGGCAATAACAATGGCCTGCCCAACACCTTGTGTGGAACCTGTGACCAGGACATTACGGCCCGCTAGACTATTCATCAAATCCCTCCAGCATTAATTCATCATCTCTCTGACTGATCATACCCAGTTTGAAATGTTTTCGGCATACGGAAATGTAATCGTCGTTGCCTCCGATTTTAATTTGAGCGCCTTGCTTAATGACGTTTCCATCCGAGTCAATTCGCAAGACCATAGTCGCTTTCCGGCCGCAGTGGCAGATTGTCTTAATCTCAGTCAGATCATCAGCCCAGGCAAGCAGTTGTTCACTGCCGGTAAAGAGCTTTCCTTGAAAATCCGTACGTAAGCCGTAACAGAGTACGGGGATATCCAACTCGTCAGCCACATCTGAGAGTTGTTTGACTTGAGAATGTTCGAGAAACTGAGCTTCATCCACGAAGATGGCATCAACGGTCTGTGACTGACAAACGGAGTTCACTAAGACGAACAGGTTATCTGTTGCATGAAAGCATGTTGCCGGTGCACTTAAACCGATTCGCGACGACACAGAATTTGCTCCGTCTCGGTCATCAATAGCAGGGACGAGCACCAAGGACTGCATACCGCGTTCGCAGTAGTTGTAGCTAGCCTGCAATAACATGGTCGATTTGCCGGCATTCATCGTCGAATAATAGAAATACAATTTCGCCATAAACGACATTGTACGTTAGATAGGCCCTCTTATAAGACCTAACGAATCCCGTTTTGCTTGAAGTAGATTCCAGAAATGATCGCGACGGTGGCGGCTACCGTTAAGAACATGGCATTGTAGCCCTGCCAAACCACTAGTTGTGCCATAACAGGCATCCCAAAGACTACGCCGCAATCAAACGCCATTAAGGCCAGAGCAGATCCCGTACCACGATGTTCTTTTGGGAATGTTTGCAACGATAAGGCGGTCATGCAATGGTAGGTTAGCCCATGGCCCGTACCGCATAACAAGGCGGGGAACAGCAGCATCCACATTCTGTCGGCAGAAACCATGCAATATCCGCAGTATCCGAGCACCATGGCAGAGAGGCCGACGCAGAGAATCTTTCGACGACCAATTCGATCCGGTGCATTTTTTAAAGCGATCCGAATAGTCATTCCCCAACCTGCATAGACCAGATAAAAAACTGTAATAAAACCAAGCTCGCCAATCATCGTGCCACTCAAGTTGTTATCCAGCACAAATTTCTTAAGTAAGTGCAGAGGCACTGTCATGCTGAGCCCAAATGCGATATTGATAAAGACAATACTGCCAGGCCAGTACTTTTTACAGGTTTTCACGAATTGAATTAGTGAAAGTGATCCTGCCTTGACGTTGCCTGGCGGCGACGGCATAAAAAACAACAGCGACATCGAGGCGATGACACAGATCGATCCCATCCAAAAGTAACGTTCGAATTCGAGTGCACCTGGCTGCGGCCCGAGGACCATATCCCCGATCATCGGCCCGATTAGAAATCCGATAAAACCACCAACCCCAAGAATCCCAATGGCTTCCGTTCTACGTTCTTCCGGGGTTGTGAGTGTGATATAGGTTATTGAACTCAAGAAAATACAGGCGACTCCCAGAAACATGATGCCTCGTAAGGCATAGATCAACCAGTTGACGTCCTCCAACAGGAGGTTGCCCATGAAGCCACCGATAAAAAGTAAGTACCCGGCTATCCAAATGGTGCGAGCTCCGAGTCGGTTGACCAGTTGTCCTAGCCAGGGCCGAGAGATAAACCCTAGGATGGCTCCAAACGACGTGATATATCCCAGTTCCAGTAACGCACCTTGTTCGTCACCCTGATAGAGGTATTGCACCCACTCGGCATAATGCACCAAGGCGGCATTGGCGGGAACAAATAAGACCTGACTAAAGAAGGCCAGTATGAACGAGCGGTCATACAGTTTCTGGTTAGTGGCCGTTAACGCTGAGGACAAAAGGAAGGATCCGGAGGGAGGGGTGTAGGTGGGGCTGGGTAATCAGGAGATTATGAGTGACGAGCGATTTTATGACAATGAGAAATTTTAGGGACTTACAACGGAAGCTGATTGCATGGGGTCAGCCTGTGGAAGCAAGATAATGAAGGCCGTTCCGGATTCAGGATGGCTAGTGACGTCGATCGTTCCCCCGAACGCGTTGACCAAATGTTTTACTATAGACAGTCCCAGGCCAGTGCCCCCGAGTTCCCGAGAGCGAGCTTTGTCGACGCGATAGAATCGTTCAAAAATACGTTGCAAATGATTTTCTGAGATACCAATTCCACTATCTTGTACTCGTATTAACACTTGTTTACTCTCGATCGCAATTTTTACACTAATTTCACCACCTTCTGGTGTGTATTTAATTGCGTTATCAACCAAGTTGTCGAGGATTTGTCGTATCCCTTCTGTTTCTGCATAAACCATGACTTCACTAGGGTGGTCGACGATTAATACGGTTGATTTCTTCTCGGCACGGGGTTGATGGTATTTAATACATTTTTCTAAGACTTCAGCAACGTTCACGATGGTGTATTCATTGGCCTGCGTGCTCGATTCGACGCGTGCGATACTGAGCAGATCCTGAATTAATAGATTGAGTCGTTCGGATTGTTCGACAATACGCCCTACGAAAGTAAGGTTGTTGTCCTGATCTTCCAGAGCTCCGTCCAGTAGCGTCTCGGCGTATGCCTGAATCGAAGCCAGTGGCGTCTTGAGTTCGTGCGAAACATTCGCGACGAAATCACGCCTCATGTTTTCCAGTCGGCGGATTTCTGTAATGTCATGTACTACGATGATCACGCCGGATTCGTCTTTATCTTCGGTGGGAATGGCCGATGCATTAAGCGCCAAATAACGGGTGGGCGGCCCTAGTAATTCCATTTCACCGCGAAAGTGCTCGCTCGTTTTCTTAGCCTGATTGATGATCGTCTCGACCAACTGATTTCGTATAACTTCCCAGATCGGGCGCCCTTGATCTCGCTCTAGATCAAGATCAAACATTTCACATACCGCTTCATTGGCAAACCGAATTCGCTCTTGTTCATCAACCGCGATGACGCCTTCGTCCATGCCTTCCAACACGGTTAGCAGTTCATGGTGATTTTGTTCGAGTTGAGCCATGCGGTCAGCCAGAGCACTACCGAGTTCATTGAGAAGACGCCCTAGTTCACTGATTTCGTCTTCGAATCCATGCTTGATCGTCTTGCCCAACTGAAGCATCGTTAGTTCACGAGCTTCTTCGATCAACCTTACGACTGGCCGAGTCATTCGATAAACCACTAATCCGGTTAAAAGTAATCCGATAACGACTACCACGATAACGAGTTTAGCGATTCGAGATTGAATATCCGCAACTTTGTTATTGATTTCAATCGTGCTTAAGGCACAACGAACGCACCCCAGTACTTGTTCCTGGTGTTTGATTCGCACTGCATAGTAAAGCATGCCAATATTGAGCGTATTGCTGTGCCGCAGGCTGTGTCCTTCACCATTACTAATCGCTGTCAGCAACTCTTCTCGGTTGGCGTGATTTTCCATGACTTGCGGGTCTTCGTGGGTGTCGGCATATACTGTCCCATCGAGCGCCACTACGGTAATTCGAGTTGTCGTCTTGGTACTGATGTCTTTAATTACGCCGTGAAGTCGCTGGAAATCATCACTGAGAATCGTCTTTCTTACAGTTTCTTCCAGAGAAATCGCAGTATTTCGCAGGCGTTGTTGCAACTGATCAGTCAATTGCTCTTTTTGCCATTGAGAAGTGGTTAAGCCCCCGATGAGTCCCACGATGGCAATGAGGACGGAAAAGTAAACGAACGGTTTCCAGAACAGGCGGGAGGTAAACATCGGATTAGTCTTTCGTCAGCTATTGTTTAGCGAAACGATTAGTAATTACTCCTCAGTCGGTAACCGATACCACGTACTGTTTCGATTAAGTCCGCCTTGCTTCCCATTTTTTTGCGTAAAGCGCGGATATGAACATCGATCGTGCGTTCCAACACGACAGTATTATCGCCCATGACGGAATCCATCAGATCGTACCGTTTATAAGCTCGTCCCGGATGTTCCATCAATTGCCATAACAGGTCAAATTCAGTGGGGGTGAGCGTGACGGATTCCCCATCAATGGATACTCGGAATTGTAAACGATCTAATACAATTCCATTGGAGCTGAGCACTTGAGATTCATCCTCCGCTGGCAGATTAGCACGTCGTAAAAGTGATTTTATTCGCTCAATGAGCACTCGCACCTTAAAGGGTTTTGTGACATAATCGTCCGCTCCCATTTGAAATCCAACCAGTTGATCGACTTCTTCACTCTTGGCAGTCAGCATCATAATCGGGATACGCTTGGTAGAATTATTACTGCGTAAATGCCGGCAGACCTCCAGGCCATCCATGCCGGGGAGCATAACGTCCAGTAGTATGATATCGGGCATTAGTTTTTGAACGGCTTCGAGCCCTCGGGTGCCGTGGTCATAAACATGAACCTGATAACCCAGTGCCTCCAGATTGTATGTCAGAATTTCCTGAAGTTCTGGTTCATCTTCAATGATCAGGACGGTTTGCTTTGGCATTTGTGTTTCCGGCAACCAAGAGTATTCACAATACATAGAGAGTTAATAGTACTTAGTCTATAGTGACACACTGGATACTGCAAAGGAGTGCAGATTAGGCCGATTACTTAGTGATTGTCACCGAGCAGAGAAGGTACCTGATCACAGATGTTACAGGCCTGATCTCCAATGCGTTCCAAAGCTCGGGCGATTAGAATTTGTGCCAGCGGACCGGCAATATTAGGCTCTCCTTTTAAAGCTTCCAGCGCCACTTCTTCACTCAAAACTTCTCGCATGATTTGGTCGTTAAGTGAATCCACGTATTCATCACGATTGCGATACTTTTCCGCTTCTTTTATATCACGATTAATATAGGCTCCGATCGAACCATGGAGCATTTCGGTTACTGCCTGTCCCATTTGGATTATTCGAGGTTCTGGTTTCGTTGTCGAACGAGCCATCATCAGTTGAAGCAGTCCGATGACGTTTGTGGCCTGATCACCAATTCTCTCCAGACTGGAAGTTACATGAGATACCGTGAGTACATATCGCAAATCGGTCGCGACGGGGGAGTAGACTGTCAGGATTCGCACTACTTCCTTGTCGATGATATTTTGCATTTCATCCAACATATCTTCAGATGTTTGCAACGCTTCCTCGACATCCTGGGTAAGGTCCTCGAGTGCCTTGACGGCAGTCGTTACCATCGACTCGGCCAGCGTACCCATCTCAATAAGCTGGTGGTGGAGTTCAGATAATTCCTGATCGAATCGTCGCATTATCCGTAACGTCCCTGAATATACATTTCTGTCTTTTCATGCTGAGGATTTAAGAACATCTCAGATGTTTTGGTGTGTTCAATGATTTCACCAAGCAGCATGAAAATGCATTCATCGGTCGCGCGTCGAGCCTGAGCCATATTGTGAGTTACAATGACGACCGTATATTCATCGCGTAAAGATTCGATGAGTGTTTCTACCTTTTCGATACCTTCTGCGTCCAAGGCACTACATGGTTCATCCATCAGGATTATATCTGGTTTTAAAGGAAGCAGGCGAGCGATACAAAGTTTTTGCTGTTGTTCGAGAGTTAGCGTTGTTGCTCGTGACTTAAGTCGGTCTTTAACTGTGCTCCACAGATCAACTTCGCGTAACGCATTTTCGACGATGTCATTGCGTTCACTCTTGGGAAGGGACTTAAAGGCATCGTGGATCCCCATTCCGAAAAGCACATTGTCGTAAATTGAGATCGGCAATGGGTTAGGACGCTGGAAAACCATGCCCACACTACGTCGCAGTTGCCGTACTGAAACATCGGCGTCGTAGATGTTTTTGTCAAGGATCTCAATGTCACCAGTGGTTGTCACGTTGCCGTAACGCTCGTTAATTCGGTTAAAGCATCGCAATAAAGTGGTCTTTCCACATCCGGAAGGACCAATCAACCCGGTGATAATCCCCTTCTTTATATTCACGGAGACATTCATCAAAGCCTGGAAGTCACCGTACCAAAGATTGAGTTCATTGGTGCGAATGCTATAGTCTTCGACGTGACTCGCATCAGGCGAGGTGAATTCCCTGGTGACAAGTTTTGGTACTACTGTCGACATTATCCAAAGTCTCCCGTGACATAGTCGTAGGTAAGTTGGTTATCTGGTGAAGTAAATAGTTTCTCAGTGGGGCCATACTCCACTAATTCTGATTTATTAAAGAAAGCAGTTTGATCTGCTAGTCGACGAGCCTGCTGGACCAGATTGGTCACCAGGATGATCGTCATTTCGTCTTTTAATTCTGAAAGTACGTCTTCAATTTTCATGGTAGTGACCGGATCGATAGCAATCGAGAATTCGTCCAGGCACAAAACATCTGGTGAGTGTGATAATGCGCGGGCGATCGTCAGGCGTTGCTGTTGTCCACCGGAAAGTTTCGTGCCCAGCATGTGGAGGCGGTCTTTAACTTCGTCCCATAACATGGCTTGCTGGAGACAACGTTGAACAAGTTCCTCCAATTCGTACTTATCATGGATACCTGATCGACGTGGAGCGTAGGCTACGTTTTCGAAGATGGACATAGGGAGTCCAACCGGCAATGGGAAAACGACTCCGACCTTGCGTCGTAACTCATATACGTTACGGATAGATCTAACATTAGTACCATTAAACAGGATGTCACCCTTGGTCTTGGCATTATGAATGAATTCTAAGGTCCGATTGATGGCCTTGAGAAATGTTGTCTTGCCAGCGTTGGCAGGACCAATGATCCCGAAGATCTCGTTCTTAGGGATCTGTAAATTGATATTCTGGAGGGCTATATCGGATCCGTATGAGACATTTACATCCTGAAATTCAACCTGGTAATTCATCTTGCTACCACTTCTTCCTGGAACGTAAGTAAATGCGGAAACCAATGGATATGCTGTTTACAGCAATCACTAATCCAATCATCACTGCGGCCGTACCAAATTTAAATGACTCAGGTACGTTTTGCCATTGAGTGGAAATGATGTACAGATGGTAAGAAAGTGCCATGAAACGATCTTCTAAACCGTAGGGAACCCAAGCATCCCATCCGGAGTCCGCGACGCGGGAGGAGATCATCGCTCCGGTAAAGAGAATTGGAGCGGTTTCTCCCGCGGCTCTTGCAACCTGCAGAATAACACCAGTTAATATTCCGCTAATAGAATTAGGCAGCACAATCGTCCGAATGGTTTGCCATTTAGTCGCTCCCATGTTCCAGCATGCCACCCGGAATGACATGGGTACAGACGCTAACGCTTCTTTGGTGCTGGTAATAATCACAGGCAGTGTCATGACGGCAACAGTACATGATGCTGCTAACAGACAACGATCCATCCCCAGAAAATATACAAAGGCGCCTAAGCCAAACAAACCATGCACGATACTTGGTACACCAGCAAGATTGACGACTGCCAGATTTATGAATCGAGTAAGCCAGTTATCCCTCGCAAATTCGTTGAGATACACGCCGGCCAGGATTCCAATCGGAGCAGCAATCAGCAAGGAGACCAGTACCAGAAAGAAGGTACCAATCAGGGGAGCCCAGATACCGCCAGCGGTCATGCGGACTTTCGGGTTTTCCGTCACAAACTCCACAGAGAGAGCCGGCCAGGATTTGTAGACCAGAAAAATAATAATGGCCACGACAGGAATAACCAGTAACCAGGTAATGAACTGAGTTGATAGCTGGATTAACTTTTCTTTTTTCCGAGCCTGACGTTCCTGGTTAGTAGCGGCAAACGGATTTTTTAGTTCGTTACTCATTTCCCTGCACCTTTATTCCTTTCACAATCAGATCTGCTGTCAGATTGATAATGAAGGCAAAGACAAACAGCACTACGCCAATTAGGAATAGAGTGTGATAGTGCATGTCTCCGCGTACCGCCTCGCCAAGTTCTGCAGCGATCGTAGCAGTTAATGTACGAACCGGATCAAAGATACTTGTTGGCATCATGACAGAGTGACCGGTACACATAAGAACAGCCATCGTCTCACCAATACCCCGTCCAATCCCCAGCAGCACGGCAGCCAATAATCCATTCTTAGCTGCAGGGAAGAGCACCTTATAGACCATTTCCCAACGATTAGCACCTAATGCGATTCCAGCCTCTCGAAAAGAATCGGGGACGGCTCGTAAGGCGTCTTCCGAAACAGAAACGATAATCGGGACACTCATTAACGCTAAAACTATACCCGCATTAAGAATGTTGAGCCCCACCGGCTCGCCGGTCATATCAACGAGCATCGGATTTAAGACTACCAAGCCAATGAATCCCCAAACCACTGAGGGAATAGCTGCTAATAGCTCAATCAGAACCTTGAGAATTTCTCGTGGTTTGCCCCGAGCAAATTCAGATACATAGACGGCGGCACCAAGTCCCAAGGGGACGGCAATAACCATGGAAAGAATGGTGACCGAAAGTGTTCCCACCATCAACGCGAGAATACCAAAGGTAGGTTTCTTAGCAGATTCAGGAATCCACTTCGGACTGGTGGTGAATTCCACCAAATCCAGCTGTTCCACTTCGCCCTGAATAGCACCTTCTTCTAGCCCGGTAATGGCGGGGAGACTCTCTTTAAATACAAAGAAGAAGATTGCCATTACAAAAATAATGGCGCTCCAACCACAGAGATGGATGAGCCCCACTACCGCGGGTTCGGTAAAGTCAATCACCTTTTCAATTCCCCGCCGCAGAGAAAACCCCTGGCTGGTTGTTGGTGACGATTCTGACATAGAATTCGTTGTCCTGAATATGAGTTTGGAGGAAGATTAGTTTTCGGTCTCTATTTGACCGGAACGTATCCCATCTCACTCACGATTCCCTGACCGTTTTCACCCAGAATCCAGTCCAGATAGGTTTGCAGAGTATCATTCGGTTCACCAGCTGTGTAAATCATCAGCGGTCGCGCAATCGGATAAGTACCGTTGATCACGTTGTCAGCGGTTGGAGCCACGGCATCTCCGTCATCGGTTGATTTAATTTTCAACATTTTGACGTTGTCGGTAGCATAGCCCATGCCAGAATATCCGATGGCCGAAGCGGTTTTTTCCACCATAGATACTACGTCGGATGATCCCGAAAGGTCGATCGAACCTAATTTGAAGTCGTTATCCTTTAGGACTGCCTCACGGAAGTAAGCGTATGTCCCCGAGTTGTTCTGGCGACTTACCCGCACGATTTCATCCGAACCACCAGGAAGCTCTATATCCAATTCACTCCATTTGGAAATCTTTCCACCATCAGCATAAATCGACTCGAGTTGCGATAACGTGATTTCTTCCAATGGATTGTCCTTGTGAACGTAGACTGCCAGTGCATCCTGCCCAACGACGTATTCGACAGGCGCGACTCCGAGTTCACTTTCTGCCCGAGCCTTCTCTTTGTCTTTCATTTTACGACTGGCGTTGGCCATATCTGCCAAACCTTGAATCAGACTGGAAATACCTACACCAGAGCCCCCACCCGATACTTCAATTGTGACATCGGAATTATCAGCCTGATATTTTTCAGACCATGCTTGAGCCAGATTGACCATGGTGTCAGAACCCTCGACCTGGATTGTTTTGTCATCTGAAGAGGATTCAGTTCCATTTTGAGAGCTTCCATCGTCCTTGGATCCGCACCCATTAAAGAAGAGAGTTGCTAACAGCATAAAGATAACGCTTGCTTTAACGGTCAGTTTCATTATTTAGTTCCCGCAAATATGAAAAAAGTCGATGATAGAAGTAAATATCCCCCCAAATTTAGGTGGTTAGTGTTAATGAATAGTAAAATAAGTATTAAGAAAATATTAAGAATGGGATATCTATTGGGGCTAGTGTATGAGTTGAGGCCTCAAAAAAAACCCCAACCCGAGGTTTTGCTTACCTCAGGTTAGGGCTCTCAGATCCACTATTTTAGCGTCTTTATCGGTTTAGGTGCCACGTAAATAGGCGTTTATAACCTCGCGATCTGCACCTTTGACGGTCATTCCCACAGGACCAGCAGCTGGAAAAACCACACACTTAGCAGGTTCACCGTGCTCTAGAAAACTCTGATGGGCATCACTGCCTGTGGCAAAAACCCATAGGCGGCCGTCTTCAATCGTGACGGAAAATCCTTCCTGTTGGACCAAATAGTTGGTAATGGTATCGGATTCATTACTCTTGAGGGTCATACCTCCAGGCCCGATTCCAGGACGAATGACGTGCTTGGCAAGTTCACCCTGATGGTCATATTCTTCAATGGCGGGATCACCTGCTGTAAACACCCACATACGACCTTCAGACATGCGGATTTCAAATCCAGACTTCGCATTGATGTATTGCTCAATCACGTCAGCATCAGATGACTTGATTGTCAATCCACCAGGCCCTGCAGCCGGTCGGACTACGCATTTGGCTGGCTCGCCATGCTCTTGAAAGCTGGCCAGCTCGTCACTATCGGTCTTAAAAACCCAGAGGCGTCCATCTTCAAGCGAAGTGGTGAATCCATCTTTGAGTGAAATAAATTCGTTGATGGTATCGTAGTCGCTGGATTTTAGGGTCATCCCTCGAGGACCAATTCCGGGGCGAATAACATGCTTGGCAAGTTCGCCTTTGCTGATGTAGTCCGCCAAAGCTGGATCCTGAATATGAAAAACCCATAGACGTCCATCTTCTTCAAAGGTGAGGAAGTCACCTTTATCAAAAGGACCAGATGTTCTCGAGCTGGCAATGAGTTTGCCATCGGCCGAGTAGTGGGCCCAGTACCAATTTTGGTTATTGCTATCGTAGTCCTTATGAACTCGATGGGCGATGGTCACCGCGTTAAGCGACTTTTGTTCGTCACCGGCATAATGCTCAGTCACAATGATACTGCCGTAAAGTGGCAAATCGCCGCTCCGGTTGGCCACTCGATTTACGTATCGCACGTGTCCATTTTGGGCAGTGGGACCGGGAAGTCCAATTGGACTTCTGTCGGTAACTTTCCAGGATTTATAAGTAGGTCCAATGAGATCCCACAATGCTTCGCCTTCCACGGCATAACGATGAGGGAGTTGAGCTTGCACGATCAATGCTGGTACCAGCAGGATAGTGCAAAGGGTAATCATACCCAGTTTTTGTTGATGTTGCATTTAGGTACTCTCCTATAACACGCAATAGATTGAGTTTGGTTGTTGTAAAAAGTTCCCACGTGTTGTGTGCTTCGCTGTATCTTTGGTTCCGATTGAATTGGTGAAGATTGATAAACAGTCCCGGTAAAAAGAACTAGCCGAAACGGCCAGTCACATAATCTTCAGTTTCCTTGGTTTCTGGTTTGCTAAAGATTTTATAGGTGGGACCAAATTCAATCAGGTTCCCGAGATACATAAAAGCGGTGTAATCACTCAGGCGTGATGCCTGTTGCATATTGTGAGTCACGATCAAAATTGAATAGTCACCGGACAGATCCTGGATCAATTCTTCAATTTTCGCAGTGGCGACAGGATCCAATGCCGAGCAAGGTTCGTCGAGTAACAGCATTTCCGGGTCACTGGCGATCGCTCGGGCAATGCAGAGTCGTTGTTGCTGACCACCGGAAAGACTTAAGCCACTTTCACGAAGCCGATCTTTCACTTCGTCCCATAACGCGGCCCCCCTTAGGCTACGTTCGCAGACTTCGTCTAATTCGGCCCTGTCTCGCACGCCATCGATCCTTAGGGGATAGACGACATTTTCATAAATGCTCATTGGAAAGGGATTTGGCTTTTGGAATACCATCCCCATTCGTTTTCGAAGTTCAATGACATCCACGCCGGGAGCAAAAATGGAGTCTCCGTCAATGATCATATCGCCTTCGATACGTACCGAATCAATCAAGTCGTTGATTCGGTTGACGCAGCGGAGCATAGTCGATTTACCACAGCCGGACGGCCCAATCAGAGAAGTTACCTTCCCTCGGGGAACTTCAAAAGTGATGTCGTATAACGCCTGGGCGTTGCCATACCAGAGATTAAGTTTGTTGATCTCAAGGATGATATCCTCGTCATTAATATCCTCATGGATGACAGCTGGGATGACTTGCCCATTTTCGATTAAACGTAAACGATCAACATCCCCTTCCGTTTGATGTGCTGAAAGATCAGGCAGGATGGTAGGAAGTCCGTTCTCAGTAGTAGTATTCATGTTTTTTGAATCCGTAGACATTTCCGCGACGAGTCCTTATTTGAATTAGTAATTCCTGAGCGATTAAAAATGCCCAACAGCAAATCGTTTTCGCAATCTGTTTCTCAACAGGATTGCTGCGATATTGAGGACGAAAATAATACCCACCAGAAGCAGTGTGGTGGTGTACACCATCGGTTGTGCTGCTTCTGAGTTTTGACTTTGAAATCCAAGGTCATAAATGTGAAATCCTAGATGCATAAAGCTCCGTTCCAGGTGTACAAATGGTGCCACCATATCCACGGGTAACTCTGGTGCGAGCTTGACTGCACCCACAAGCATTAGAGGAGCAACTTCTCCAGCTCCCCGGGCCATCGCCAGTACCATCCCAGTCATAATCCCTGGAGTTGCGTGTGGTAACACTACGCGACGAATAGTTTGCCACTTACTGGCGCCCGTCGCAAACGAGCCTTCTCGTAATGAGTTTGGAACGGCAGATAATGCTTCTTCGGTGGCTACGATAACCACCGGCAAGGTAAGTAATGCTAATGTTAACGAAGCCCATAGTAACCCCCCTTTGCCAAATGTGGGATTTGGCAACGAGGCTTCAAAGAATCCATTGAAAAATGGGATTTTCACCATGAGAACCACAGCAATGGCAAGGGCAGCACACCAAAGAATGGCGGGGATGGAGTAGAGCCAGGCTTTGTGAGCAACTCGTACATTTTTTTTGCGTTTGACTAACCAAACGTTGCAGAGGACTGCTGTGACGATCAGTGCCAGTGTTATTAATAGTCCCATAATCCAAGTACTCGAGCTAAACGGAGTGACATTAATCGCTTTTGGGCCACCATCGGTATAGGCTCCGAAGATGTAACAGAAGAATCCTAATCCAAAGACTCCAAAGACAATGCTGGGGACCCCTGCAAGATTATTAATAGCAATACGAATGATACTGACGATCACACCGTCTTTGGCATATTCCCGTAAGTACAGCGCCGCAAGCACGCCGAAGGGTGCAACGACCAGACACATAATGAGTGTCATCGTGACCGTTCCCCAGATTGCTGGGAAAACACCGCCTTCACTATTGGCCTCACGTGGATCGTCCACTAAGAATTCTCCCCATCGCTCCAGATAGATCTCCCATTTGTCGCCGGTGGTGAGTTGGTTGGCAGGATAGGCTCGGACGATTTCATCGACAGCCAGCTCTTTTTCAACTCCCTGAGCCGTGGCCAAAGTCAGTTTGTATTTGTGATTTTCAGCCTTGGACTTATCAATTTCCTTCTGGATGTCCGCAGTTGCCTTATCCGCCTCTTCTTGAATTACGAGGTAGTCCGCGATGATCTGTTGGACAGGGTCTGGACAAGCCTGTAGTTTCGCATCAATGTCCGCGATGGTGGACTCATAGGCCGCCGCCTGGCCTGCATAGTATTCATTCACAGGACCGGTTAGCTGCTCTACCACACGCTGTAAATCCGTTGGTATGATCTTTAGGCTATGTTGAATCGTGGTGAGTGTTGCGTTCTTTTCAAGTTCGATCGCTTCAATCGTACGAAGGTTTTCGCGTTTGGCAATCGCATCATCCAGCACGCGAAGATCAAAATCCAATTCAGCTTGTCGCACATTGAGACGTCCCCTTTCCATGCGGTGATTGACGGCACCAATATCATGTTTTTCCAGAACGCGACGATCGAGGTAACGCTGGCGAGCATTATCATGTTCGCCTTGGAATTTCTGCCATACTGTCTCCGCGCCCGTCCAAACATGTTTAAGCCCTTTGACATCCTGAGTGGGGTCTGGTTGGTATTCCTCCAGTGAGACGGTTGAAAATCCGGCGGCAATCTCAATGGATTCGTTTTCTTGCGTTTTTGTATTTGCCTCGAGGAATTTGGCAATATTGGCCGCTCGTAAGGCTTGATGTGTTTCCACTAAAGCCGGTAAATGATTGTTAATAACCACTTTCTGTTCGTCAGAAATCTGCCAGCGAAATTGGTTTTGCAAAAAGAGGATTAGGTCTGCGTATAGCTTCTCTTGGTCCGGAACGTCTCTTTGGGTTTCCACGGCGTAACGAACTGGTTCGCCATAAAATCGTCCCCACTCGATGCGTTCGACAGTTAATGCCCATTCCGGTTGTACTTCAGTATTTTCTTCGAATTCAAATGCGCTTACCCACCGAAAGTGTTCATTGGTGATATCAAAATTCCCGGTTCGGAACTGACGTCGGTGAACATTGGTACGCTCTTGTGCCCCCAAAAGCTCTTTGACAATATCCTCATCCGCCGGCGAAATGGTTGTAAGCATGTTCTGTCTAAGAAAGTAGTCCTCTTCAGACACGATCTCGCCCATTACGTATTGACCGTCGTTAAGCTGAACCTTGGAGATCGGAACAGGCCAAAATGTGATACTGCCGTTATAGATGATCCAGCAAAGTAAACCGACAATCATGACCAGTGAAATCGCTAACGCTCCGCCGGTAAACCAGACCATTGGTTCCCCCTGAGCCATCATTGACATCCCAGGGCGGCTTAGTCGAGAACCACCTCTTCGTTTTTTCTTACTCATAATTGGTATGCTCTCTTTCTGAATCGAAGTCGAACAAGTTCCGCAACGGTGTTAACGACAAAGGTAAGTAAGAACAGCGTGAGCGCTGCTAAAAATAGCGTACGATAGTGCGTGCTATTGCGTACTGCTTCCGGTAATTCCACCGCAATGTTGGCGGAAAGCGTTCTGAATCCGTTGAACATATTCCAGTCTTCGACGGATGTATTACCACCTGCCATCAGGACGATCATCGTCTCACCCACCGCTCGTCCAAGTCCCACCATGACAGCAGAAAAGAGGCCACTCATAGCCGTTGGAATCACAATTCGGACAGACGTTTGCCAAGTGGTTGCCCCGGTCCCATAGGATCCACTTCGTAGATGATTTGGGACTGTCGAGAGGGCATCCTCGGCGATGGTATAGATAATGGGAATGACGGCAAAACCCATTACGAAACCCACCACGAATGCATTCCGTTGATCGTATTTATCAATGTAACTACCTCGTGGATCCCATCCCATACTATTTAGCAGGAATGAGATTCCCCAGGCGAACAGAACGACACAAGCTGAGGCTAATAAGAATCTAACCAAGGCCATTACCGCGAATTTAAAACGTGTATGTTTGTGAGCACCCGCTCTCACTCGTGGGCTCACAAATGTCACGACCAGCGCTCCCACAATGACAATACTCAAGGGTAGCCACAGAATCATCCAGGCACCTATACCATTGCCCTGGTTGTGATCCTCGAGCCAGGTGCGGATGTCTCCACTAAACAGCAATTCCTCGATAGCTGGGCCTAGCAGGTAGGCAATAAGCATGGAAACAGGAATCGTAATGACCATTAGCCAAAATCGCACCTGGGAGTACCGCAACTGTAAATCCCTGGGAATTAATTGCCAAAGGTGGCCTCCAAACACAAACACGGCCGGTACTAGAAAGACACAGGTTAGCATTTGAGGAATAACATATTCAACAAACGGAGCCAGAACCAATCCAGCCAAAAATCCCAACACCACACTGGGAAGACTGGCCATCATTTCGACGCTCGGCTTAATGATCGACTTTGACCGGCGACTGAGGAATTCACTGGTGTAAATTGCGCCAAGTAACGCGATCGGTGTTCCAAAGAGCATTGTGTAAAATGTTGCCTTCAATGTTCCGAAAATTAACGGTCGCAACCCCAGTTTTACTTCCGGTGCAGCACTGGCAAATGAAGACTGCCAAATGTGTCTCGGTTCGTCGTATCCTTCATACCAAACAGGACCGAATAAAGAGGACATTGAAGCTTCGGGGTGTTTAGGATCAAAGTCTGCATGCCACAATGAATCTTTAGTGATGGCAACCAATCCGTCTTCCTTGGGAGTAATAAAGGTCTTTAAAATTTCCCGTTCGGAACCAATCTGAGTAGCGAATATTTCCTGATCGGTGGTCACGTGAAATACTTTGAGAGTGCCGTCGGCGTAGCCTGCCGATATCATTCGACTGCGTGAAGATAACCCAAGGCTGGTGACCCAAGACTGGCTTTGAGGTAGTTGATGAACCAACTGCAAATAGTCGCCAGGTTGGCCGTTCTTGGTTCGGGTTTGCAACCACCCATTTAAGTTGCCTCCGGAATCTGCTACAAGAAGCGTGGCATTTCCCAACGCGAATTCCAACGCAGTGATGTGCAGAGAATTATCCCCAAGCAAGTCTTCCACCACGGGTGTCGAAATACCCGATTTGATATTACGGGTATCAAATCGATGGATCTCCCCATCTTTCCAAATCAAATAAACTCTGTCCCCGACACCATAGAAACGGAGATAATCCGGCGTTACGGTTCGTTTGTCACTTAGTGGCAGGTCAACGCCCTCAAACTTCAATACGACATCACCAGTGAACATGTTTTCATTTTCGGCGACATTTCCAATTTGCGCCCGCCCCGTAGCGTCGACAAAAACGAGTTTCTTAGTCTTCTTTCCTGCTCCACCGTCGTTGAGTGGAAGGATGGCATCCATCAGGGTTATCGCTTGCTGCGACAATTGAAGTGGCTCCCTAAACTCCACGCTCAATTTCTGAATGCGGAACTGTTTTTGTGGAGTGATTTGGACTGTACCCTCTTCGTACGTTGCAATTTGCCCCTTCTGCAACGTCAGGTATTCCTCGTCGATCTGGTCGTCATCCAGGAAAGACGTATTAAATCCAATAGAACCCAAGAGGGCACTCCCGTCCTCCAGTCCCAGGACCAATTCATTGGATTCAATTTCGAAGACACTGGAGGTAATCACCTTTCCATCGGTGAGGTTCTGTTCGCTCAGTAATTCCAGTGTATCTGTACGACGTGCCTGAAGATTTCCGTCAGCAAATAGAGACCAGCTGATCGTGCGATATTCGTCGAATACCGTTTTGATAGGAATCTCTTTTGATTCCAGTGTATTAGATTCTTTCGGCTCGATGGACGCCTCAAAATAGAGAGGGGCCACGACAACTACCAACAGAACACCCACTAAAGAGACTGTTCCAATGGTGCCAATACCTCCGATGCGGATAATTATCCGAGCGAGAGCATCTGAGAGTTTGACTCTCAGTCGAGTTGTCTTACGCCGTTTGCTACCAGTTCCCGTTGACATAAGAATAAATCGCTTTTCTAGCTTCCTTTTTTGTTTGTACTATGAAAGATGCCCCGTTTTTGGCTCGTGGTTAGAGTTAGCTAAAAGGACGGGCGGCGACCCCTCCGAAGAGAGAACCGCCACCCGCGTCGCGGGAACTACCCATTTTTACCTGCGAGTACTAGGTGTTTTTTCAAGGCGATTCATTAAATTGCCTGACCACCTAATCCCTTTTACCCTTTTACTAACCAGAAGGTGCTTACTTGATGCCAACAGCATTCAGAGCACTGCTAGAAACCTTAGCGTTGACAGGGAAGTAACCATCTTTAACAACAGCTTCCTGACCCTGACGACTGAAGATATACTTCATGAATTCACGACGAAGTGGATCGAGCTGGCTTCCAGGCTTGTAATTCACGCTTAACCACAGGTAACGAGCTAGTGGGTAATCACCTGAGTAGGCATATTCTGCTGTCGCAGGTACGGCTTCAGCACCTTCTTCTGCAGCCAGTGGAACGGCGCGGACATCAGCTGTTTTGTAGCCGATACCAGAATAGCCAATTCCGGATTTATCAGATGCGACACCCTGTACAACCGAGGCACTACCAGGCTGCTCTTTGACAGAAGCTTTGTAGTCTCCGTCACCCAGAACATTTTTCTTGAAATATCCGTAAGTCCCGGAAGCTGAGTTACGGCCATAGAGGCTAATTGCTCCTAGCCCCGTAGCGCCTGCTGCATCCCAGTTAGTGATCTCATCCAGCCCAAGCTTACGTGTGCTAGAGAAGATGGCGTCTACCTGTGCTAGTGACAAGCCTTTGACTGGATTGTCTTTATTGACATACACAGCCAGCATGTCGATGCTTGTTCCGACCTGAGTTGGCTTGTAACCGTATTGTTTCTCAAAGGCATCAACTTCAGCGTCTTTCATTTTCCGGCTCATTGGCCCGAAAGTGGAGGTACCTGAAATCAGAGCCGGAGGAGCTGTCGAGGAACCTTTTCCTTCAATCTCAACACGGACGTTCGGATAATACTTTAGAAAACCTTCCGACCATAAAGTCATCATATTATTCATGGTGTCCGAACCAACGCTCTTAATTGTTCCGGCAACACCAGCTACCGGAGTGTAATCGTTCAGGTTGCTATCAACCTGAACGCCCTGACCAAACGTTTGGCCCGTAATAAATGCTGTGAGAATCACAGCGGAACAGAGCAATTTTTTCATTTTCGCTTTCCTTCAATACATATGTTCGATAAGTGAACGGAATGTCTATCAACTTCTTCGTTCAATTAAACACCCCAAATGTGAAGATGCGACGCTAATTGGATGTGAAATAGGTGAGGAAAATGTGAATAAAGTGTTAACGCCTGTTTACTCAATGTTCACGTTGTATTGCCCCTTCCTTAATATCACTCTGTTATTATTTCCCGATACTAAAGATGCGGGACTAGGGGCAGGAAGTTTGCTATTAGAGCTAGTTAGATTCAAGAATCGTCATCGATACTTCAGGGACCGAATAAGGTGGTGACATTACATAGATCCATTGAACAATTGCATCGCGAATTGGTGGTCATTTGCACCATGATTGAATCCATGCTGTCCGATGCAGTACGCAGTTTATCCGAGAGTGTTTCTGTGCTGGGTGATATTCAGGAACTGCAACCGCTTGTGTACCAGAGAGCGATTCGGCTCGAACACAAGTGCCTCGAGCTGCTTACATTGCAGCAACCAGTGGCGAGTGACTTGCGAAGGATCGCCGCTGTTTTAAAAGTCAACCAGGAACTGAGCAGCATCAGTAAGCTGGCCGTCGAGATTGCTGTTAACGCCAGTCACTTTAATTCATCGTCCTATAGCTTAGTGACCACCGAGTTGGAACAGATGGCGTATCAATCAGTGAAAAGTGTTTCGGAGTCGGTCGAGGCCTATATTCGAGCTGATGAGAGTCGTGCCTGCAATGCTTTTGAAATCCGTGGACATATAACGAAGCAATATGCGGCAGTGCTTGACGCCTTGAAACAGGCGGTGAAACAAGATGCGGATGCTGTGGTGGAAGCAACCTATCTTCTGGAGTGTGCCCGTGCTATCAGTTTATTGGTCGATTTTTCCAGTAATATCGCCGCCCATGTCTATTATCTCAAACATGGAAGAATTCTACCTCGTCGTCAGCGTGTGGCATGAATCTGGATCGGTATGCAGCTTCATCAATTTCTAATTAAACACTCAAGAGATCTGAATATCTGAAGCGTACATTACTTACAAGTAATCGATTGAAAACAAGTGTTCTCACCGAGAAGGAATCGCCAGTATGGTATTAGCACCACCAGAGAGTTCAACGTACGATAAAAAACAGATTTGNGAGGATATNCAGGNAAGCTTGTCNCATCACCCTAATATCCTATTGGATTGCTCTGACACGGAACTAATTGATTTAGACTCGCTACACGATTTACTGACATCGGCTGGTGTTCTTCCCACTGAAGTTGCAGTCGAGGTCATGACGAAGATAGCGCATAGCTTATCTCATATCCATAGTTTTCAGCTGACCGTTGGAAATAATCTGACGCTCGAAAGCATCTACATTGACGGACAGGGGGAAGTTAAGCTCTTTGTCCCAAGCTCAGTGTTTGAAAATGCGATTGAATTATTTGAAGATCAATGGCCGGTAAACGTTTCTGCTCAAAGTCAGTATGGCCAGATGTGCGGGCCGTTACAGGAGAAGCTGGAGGATGATATCAGAAAATTGGCTGACGTATTCTGGCAGGTATTATATGGCTTTGAGGTAGATCCTCTAATGGAATTGGAAGATTGGGCCTCAAGTGAAAAGGTGTTGACTGGGGTTGCAGTCGAGCTACTTTCCGTGAGGTCGTTGTTATTCAGAATGTTACGAGCAGGTTTTCCGGGGGGATATCGCGATATGCAGTCAGTTGTTATTGACTTGTGGGAACTTGGGGTCGTATCCTTCCCTAGTAAACAGAATACAAGGCGGGCCACGACAACTTAGTGAATTACGTTGTTGAAGTTGCTAAGCACCGGCAACAACGTTAGAGACAGGAGGTCTCGATGATCCAGCTGCCCATCGGTGGTAAGAAGCTCTTTGTACTGGATACGAACGTTATTCTTCATGATGGAGAATGCTTTCTCAACTTTGACGAACATGACGTCATTATTCCGATGGTTGTTCTCGAGGAACTTGATAAGTTCAAAAAAGGGAATGAAAACCGGAATTTACAGGCTCGCCGGTTTCTCCGGAAAGTAGATGAATACAGTGGTGATGTGCTCAACGAAGAGGGTGTGAGCCTCGGCGAGCAGGCGGGACGCCTCTGGATTCTGGTCACCGATCAGCTAAATAAGACGTTAGGGAGAGCCTTTCTTCAGGATTGTCCGGATCATCGTATTCTCAATGCGGCATTAATCCTGCAACAAAATCACCCGGATAGAAAGGTGGTTTTGATTACCAAAGATACAAATCTAAGGTTGAAAGCCCGTGGGCTAAACGTTCTTGCACAGGACTATACCACTGACAAAGTTGATGACGTCGAACAGCTGTACCGAGGTACTCAGATTCTGGAAACGTCTCCTGAGTTGATCGATGAGTTTTATGCTAATGGTGGTACGATCGAAGCGGAAAGGGTTGGTTTGCCAGATGATGTAGCCTTGCATGCCAATGAGTTTTTCGTTTTTCGACACGGCTCTAAGAGCACGCTTGCTACCTATAACGAAGGTGTTGGTTCGTTCTGTCGAGTTGACAGACCAGTATCCTATGGAATTCAACCAAAAAATGTCGAGCAGACTTTTGCCTTGCAGGCATTACTGGATGATAGTATCAGGCTTGTCACGCTGGTGGGAAAGGCCGGTACTGGCAAGACACTGCTTGCATTGGCAGCTGCATTAGAACGAAACGGAGCCTACCAGCAGGTATTGATGGGACGGCCGATAGTTCCCCTGTCTAATCGGGATCTGGGTTTTTTACCAGGCGATATTGATGCCAAGATGGATCCTTATATGCAGCCGCTCTACGACAATCTCAAAGTGATTCAAAATCAGTTTGGTACGACCGATCCACGTCAAATCAACGTCCGTAGTATGCTTGAAAATGAAAGATTGATGATTACGCCTTTGAGCTATATTCGTGGACGCAGTTTACAAAATGTATATTTCATCGTCGATGAGGCACAGAACCTGACTCCGCATGAAATGAAGACGATTATCACTCGCGCCGGCGAAGGAACGAAGATTGTGCTCACCGGAGACATCCACCAGATTGATCATCCCTACTTGGATACCGAATCCAATGGATTATCGTTTCTGATAAGTCGGATGAAAGGGCAGGGGATTTATGCCCATGTCATGCTGGAAAAAGGCGAACGGTCTGTGTTGGCAGATTTGGCCAGTAAAGTATTGTAAGCCTGTGGCTACGATCGATTAGCCCATCAACAGTGGTTTTAGAATGGCGCTCAGGCCGATGAGGAATAGAGCGACTAATGCATAACGCTGGAGCTTCTTGCGATCCAGCATATTGCCAACACGAATCCCGGTGTTTGTTCCTAGGAATACGACAGGGAGTCCGAGAACACCCAGAATCAATCCGGTTGTTGAAGTCGCTCCAAATTTCCAGACAAGCAGGATGGCCAGAGGGATCATGCCATAAAATAACATGGCGAATAAAAAGCCCCGGCTTCGTTTAGCATTCCAGGGTTGGCACATCACCCATAATGCTACAGCTGGGCCGCCCATGCCGATAAATCCAAGCATTACGCCGCTGATCGAAAATGCTATGTATTCCCAAACGACAGGTAAGTCTTCCTGAGGTTCCAGTTTAATCAGGCCTTTGGTAAGCACGATCAGGATCAAAACGATTCCAATCGATTGTTGAATGAGTTCTTTGTTTTGCTCAGGCGAATCGCTGTAGTTGTGGAGGAAGTCCAAAGCTAACACGCCGGGCAGGATAAAAAGGATACGTACCAATCCCGGACGGATCGTTGATTTCCAGTTGATGGAATCAGCCAACTGCCAGGCTCCAATGCCTGACTGGGTCATGGAGGCGATGGTGATGGCAGCGATCGCAGTATCAATGGGAAAGTCACAGAAATAAAGGATCGGAATCCCAAAAGCACCAGCACCAAAGCCGATGACACCCTGAAGAAAACAACTGATGAAGAAAACTCCAGCGAAGATTAGGTATTGCCAGAGTTCAAATTGCCCGAGATCGTAATCCATTACGTCGTGTTGAGTCCAAAAGGGCGATTAGTAAGTAGCCAGTATATCCCATTGGATACGACTTGGATAGCAATACCAAACTGGCGTTTGCCGGCCTGGCACGTACTAACAGCAACTTCAGTGGTTAAAGCCCGAGTCGATAAAAACGATTGGCAGTCCCGCCAAAAAGATCATCCTGTTCACATTCACTAAGAGCCCCTACGGTTTCGGTAAGAGCATGATGGACATCAGCATAAGACGCGGCCAATTCGCAGACAGGCCAGTCGGAACCAAACATACATCGCTCCGGACCGAATGCTTCCAGAACAATTTCAACATAGGGCTTTAGATCCGAAGGACTCCAGTGATTCCAGTCTGCTTCGGTTACCATGCCTGAAAGTTTACACATGATATTAGGGAAACTGGCTGCCAATCGAATATTGGCTTCCCAATTGTCGAGTCGCTGATTTTTGATTTCCGGCTTGGAGAGATGGTCTATCACCATCGGGAGTTCGCCAAACATCTGTCCAAGATGTTGTGCATGATGCAAATGTTTGACATAGAACAAAAGATCGAATGGTACGTTGTGCTTTTCGAGTACTTTCAATCCGCGTAATACATCCTCGCGAATGATGAAGTTGTCGTCAGGCTCATCCTGAGTAATATGCCGTACGCCGACGAACTTATCCATCTCTTTGTAATGCAGGATTTGATCCTCAATATCATCCGCAGCTAAGTCCACCCAGCCCACTACGCCGGCAATGTAATCTGTGTTTGCTGCAAGATCGAGCGCCCAATCATTTTCCTTGAGGGTGTGCTGAGTCTGGACGAGCACTGTTTTGTCCACTCCGACTTGCTGAATATGGTCGGCGAGTGTGTCCGGTAAGTATGACCTGCAGATTGTTTCGTTGCCGGGAGCTGATAGCCAGCGATAATCGAATTCAGTTCGATTCAAATCCCAGAAATGATGATGGGCATCGATCTTAATACTCACACATCCACCTTTAATTCGTCTCGGGTTGCGGGTCGTTGTTTTCAGGACGGCCCTCGGTATAGAACCAGTTATGAATTGGTTTCAGAATGTCCTGAACTTCTGCAACTAATGTTTCGTCCAGAGGTATTTCAGCCCACTCGGCCCATTGCCGGATCCGTGCTTGATTGGCACTACCAGTGATACAGGTCGTCATCTCTTCATTGGCGATGGAAAACTGTAATGCCAACTGCGCAATATCGATTCCAGCTGCTGTACAGTGAGCGGCGGCCTTTTCGCAAGTCTCGCGGACGAATGGTGTTGCCTTGTGCCATTCAGGTAGCGGAGCATTGGTAAGCAGTCTGGCAGAGAAGGGAGCCGCATTCATTATGCCAACTCCTTTTTCCTTTAGGTACGGGACCATGTCGTCAAACATGGTGTTTTGTAATGTGTAGTGGTTGTAGCTCAAGACGACATCGAGATCTGTCTGGTCCAGAATGAATGTGAGATTACTCATCGGGTAGCCAGAGATTCCGATATACCGGACCTTTCCCTGCCGCTGAATTTCACGCAGTGTCGGTAATGTCTCATCAACGATCTGTTGGCGGTCAATGAATTCGATATCATGACACAACATGATATCGAGGTGATCGGTACCTAACCGATGCAGACTAACGTCGACACTTTCTTTCACTCGCTGAGCGGAAAAGTCGAAATGGTTGACATGGTATCGCCCCAACTTGGTTCCCAAAAAATACTTTTCGCGTGGGATATCTTTTAAGGCGATTCCGAGTAAAACTTCACCAATACCTCGGCCGTAGTACGGGGAGGTGTCAATGAAGTTCATTCCGCAATCAATTGCTGCAGGAACAGCAGAGAGGGCTTCATTCACATCGACGCTGCGAAACTCAGCTCCTAAAGAAGAAGCTCCGAAGCTCACCACGGACAGATCTAAATCAGTGTTTCCAAGTCGTCGTGTTTTCATTGAGGAATGCTCGCTTGCTGCTAGTCCATACGTACGCCAATGTGAAGCAACAAATTAGCAAAGCGTTGCTGATCTGCTGTTTGAATTGTAAGAACATGGTCGGCTGTTGAGACTTCCGGATAGAAATCCCATTTGTCGATTGGTTCCAGATCAAGGTCGACTCCTGCCTCCTTCAAAGAAGCTCGATAGTCATTCCATACTGGCGGGTCACCATCAAGTGCGTACGGGCCTTCCGTTTCGTACATCATGGTGCAGGCTTTCTCGACAGGAATTGCTGTGAGCAATGCCTTGAGTACCTGATCACAGGTGGGGAGTCCGGGAGACAGGTTGAGGCTTACCAATTCCGCGTTGGGACCCAATGTGGAGGAGCAGGGGTAGTTCCCGTCTGCAATGAGAATACGCGAATGATGACCTGCTCGGCCTAGAACTTCATTGATTTTTGGATGGATCAATTGGTGTTTCAGCATGGTACTTCGTTTCCTTTCGTTTACATTCCGGACTGTAGGGCTTCCAGATGTCGAGTGAAGTGGTCGTCCAGTACGGCGGTGTAGGTATCCGGGTGCTGATGTAAGATGTCGGCGACAAGTGGGCCGAATTTTTCATCCGTGAGCACGCTACCGAAGGTGCAGTGTAGGATCTGCCGTCCAGGTAGTGTAAAGCCTTTACCCTGTGGCACTTCATCCCAGAGTTCTAAATACTGGCGTTCCAGATCGGTGTCGCAGTCGATCTCGGAAGGGGCCGCTACCATTTCTAATGTTGCGTGGACGTGGTAGGTCGCTTTGTCTGTGTTATAACGACCGCGTGAAAATTCTACGATTTCACGAAAGAGCCCTTTTTCATGCCTAGCCACAACTCGTAACGCTTCCAGGTAACTGGTTCCTGCTGTCTTAACGTGCCATAGCCCTCGCGTTGCTTTGCTCAATAGGCCATACATGGAGAGTTTGTCGGAACCACTGTGTAGTGAGAGTTTATAAGGGCCGAGCAGTCGGGCGATCTCCGCGTGATCATTGAGGGAAACTTCCAGTGCCGCTAAGTCCCCGATAAAGTCGACTCCCTTTTCAAACTCGCCAATGAAACGTGGGGCAAGGCTGACGAGCTTCATCCCGTTCTTTAAGCATTGGTCAGCAATGATGTAGTGCTCAGCCAAGGTGGTAGGCTGTTCGGTTTCGTCTACACTGAGTTCGATTTCGTATTCGCGACCAGCGGCTTGCTGTACTTCTGCGATGTAGTTTGACAGATCCAAAGCATGATTGAGTGACCGGCCATATTTGACGGCTGCTCTCAGGCAGGCTTCCTCATTGAGATCGATGGTTGTACCGTTGGGTAACGTAACTGTGTTACCTTGATAATCTCCAACCCAAGCAACTTCACCAGCTACTTCGGCATATTTTTCTCGTAAGGTCGCCTCATCGTAATCATCAGCTTCAGCATCGACGAAGTCAGAGGGGTCGATGGTGAAAAAAGTGAATCCCACTTCGGCTGTCACATCGACGTCTTGCTTTGTTTTCAAATGATCCGCATCTGCGCCGGTTATCCCGGTCCAACCTGCATCGATCATGCCCTGAAGCGCATCGTTCATGACTCCGATAGGAGTTCTGGATGTACGAGCCATCTCCCGAATGGACTGTTGAGGAAAGATTGGCTGAATGCCATTTCCTGCTCGTTGCATGGACGCGACGTGTCCAGGTGTGGCTACGCCGGTTCGATCGCCGAATCCGAAGCTGGGATCGAGCCCTAGGCACACAGGTTTAGGAAGAGATTGTTCAGACATAGTTGTTCTTTCTAAAAGGTTTGACGCAGAGTCGTTTAACCAAAGTACTTATTGTAGGATTCGATCGTTTGTTTAGCGGCTTCATATTCACCAGGATAGGGTAGTGCTTCTGCACTGATGTATCCGTCGTATCCAATTTCTTTGATCGTCGCTGAAATGGCATCGAAATCCATATGGCCTAAGCCAACAGGTTTGCGATTGGAATCCACAAAGTGAATGTGCCCGATCAGTCCCTGTCCGTCCCGCAGGCCACTGGCGACATCAACTTCTTCAATATTCATGTGGAATAAATCGGCTAGAATTACAACGTTATGGTCGTCGCCAAGTGTGTTGAGCAACGCCGCACTTTCGGCAACCGTATTACAGAGGTTGGTTTCGTATCGGTTGAGGTGTTCATAGATAAAAGGAACATTGAATTGTTTGGCATATTCGCCGAGCTCTGCACAGCCTTCGGCTAGTAGTTTGAGAGCGTCTTGCTTGGAAAGTTCACCTCCCCAACGTCCCTGCATAGAGCCCAGGATTGCACCGGCTCCAAAACGGCCACCCATTTCAATAATCTGCTTAATGAACTCTTTGGCTTTTGCCCTTTCCTCACTGCAGTTGGAAGTCAGTGATAGCCCGTGCTTCACCATACCCGCACCGGTTCCAACTGCTGCCAATGATAATTCATAGTCGTCGAGAAGTTTTTCAAGTTCATCGGAATCAACCTGTTCAGGACCGAGTGAGAAAACTTCAACCGCATCAAACCCAAGGTCTTTAGCCGTTTTGCAACCTGCTTCCAATCCTTCCCAGAGGATAAACGGGCCTCCCCGGGCGGCTTCCACCAGACTGATCGTTACACTGGACTTGGTCATGAGTTATTCCTTAAATGAGTAAACGCTTCCGAGGTGATGTCAGAGGCTATGGTATAGGTTAGGACAACCAGTTTTGAGGACGAGTCGTCGACTAGTCCTGAATCGTCACTACTGCTTTGATGACGCCCGTTTCTGGTTTGGTGTAGGATTCAAATACATTGGGTAAATCTTCTAGTGTCGTTCGGTGTGTGATCCACGGGCGTGTATCGATTTGACCGTCTTCGATGAGCTTGATAATACGGGCGAAGTCACTTGGCAGAGCGTTGCGGGAGGCAAGTAAGTTCATCTCCTTGGCATGCAGCCAGCGATGAGGGAAGACGATTTCACCGAGAGTGATACCGACGTAGACCAATGTGCCGGTGTGAGCGACGTAATTCATCGCATTTGCCATGCTCTGCGCATTCCCCGTCGCATCGATCACAATCGTTGGCAACTTACCGCCATTGATATCCCGTAATGCCTGTTCTTCAGTGTCATCTCCTTTGAAAGTCACGGTGTTTTCAACACCCATGTTGTCACGACAGAAAGCGAGGCGATCCTCATTCATATCCATGACGATCATTTTGGCGGGAGTCAAACGAGTGAATTCGACGCAGGTTAATCCGATAGGCCCGGCACCAATGATCAACACCGTGTCGTCCGCTGTAGGCTTGGCTCGGTCCACAGCATGACAGCCGATTGCCAGAGTTTCCACCAATGCGAGCTGTTCCATTTCCAACCCGCCGTGCGAAGGATGTAACTTGCGAGCGGGAACAATGAATCGTTCTCTCATCCCGCCATCGGTGTGAACCCCCAGGACTTCCAGATCGTCACAGCAGTTGCCACGCCCACGCTGGCTCGCAAAACTATCTTCGTTATTGATGTATGGCTCGACGCTACAGCGGTCTCCCGCTTTGACATTTTCCACATCTTCGCCGACCTCAAGAACTTCAACTCCTAATTCGTGGCCCGGAATTCTGGGGTAGCTGTAGAACGGGAACTTTCCTAAGTATCCGCTGATATCAGTTCCGCAAATGCCAACACGGTGTACAGCAACAAGCGCTTCACCAGGCCCTGGAGAAGGAGCTTCGTCAACCTCGATGGTTTTAAAGTTTTTCGGTTCTTCTAATAGAATGGCTCTCATAATGGTGCTTTATCTAAAGGTAGTAAAGAGTGTCGGTTACACCGATGTTTGTAACTAGCTTCCATTATGTTCTGTCTTGTTCTTTTGTTGAACCGTACGGGCGGGAAGTAGATCAGATTTTTGGGCGCATAAAAAAAGAGGTGCTAGTGAAAGCACCTCTTTTTTGTGAGCTCTTACCTGATTAGAGGCTTGGTCGCTGACCGGGTTGCCCACCAGGACGCTGGCCTTGCCCAGGTCGCTGCCCTTGAGGGCGTTGACCCTGTCCAGGTCGCTGGCCTTCAGGCCGCTGAGGTCGTAAGTCTTCTCGGGAAATCTCAAAAGGTTTCCCTTTCATTCCTTCGAACTGCTTCTTTTGAGCGGCTGTCAAAGTGCCGACAATTTTTTCTTCAGCTTCCTTTTGAACAGCCTGCATCTTTTCACGAATCTCAGCCATGAGTGCCTGGATTTTTTCACGGTCACCGCCGAGTTGTTGGAATTGTTCACGAACACCGCTGAACATCTCCTGAGATTTTTCACGAGTTCCGTTAGTGATCTCTTCGAATTTAGCCTTCTGAGTATCAGAGATTTTAAGTTTCTTTTGGATGGGCTCTAAGAGCAGAGCGCCCGTGCCTAAAAGCTGAAGCCGGATCTCTTCGAGCCGTTCAAGCTGTGGAGGTAGCAGGATATCGCTTACTGCTGCGTTAACTTTCTTTTGAGTCTCTTCAGAGCTCTTCCGGAACTTTTCAAATAGTTCACGTCGTTGTTCATCTGTGAGTTCACGGAAGTTGGGGCGCTCACCTTGATTAGCTCTAGCTTCCGAGCGAATTTTATTTACAGCTTCCTGGATTTCCTGAACTTGCTCGTCGAAGATTTCTGCTTCAGCGCGAACTTTCTCAGACTGAAGGAGTTGAGAGATGGAAATGTTGTTTTGCTGACCGCCACCGCGACCACCAAATTGACCACCGCCTGGACGCTGACCGCCACCAGGACGTTGTCCGCCTGGCTGAGCCTGAACAGCCGGAATGATGAGGAGGGACATCATTGCTACTGCTAGGGTATAGAATTTGAATCGTTTCATTAGGGAAGTCCTGCTACGCATAAAAAAGGGTTTTTATTTTGCTCGTATTGTTTGAACACTTCGACAGAACCACGGGTTTCGTCGAATTATCAAATAATTCTTAAATAATCAATCCTATAACATAACCTGTTTCTGCGGTGAATGCAGGGCTGCCTGTTTGGCTTCGATTGATATCCGGAATAGGCAAAGCAAATATCATTGAAAAGATAAGGTTTGGAGTTTCTATTAGGGCTTATGAAACAAGTAGCACTAATTACCGGAAGTAGTCGTCGAAGAGTCGGCTTTAGATTGGCCCAATACCTAAAAGAACGTGAGTATTTCGTCGTATTGCACGGTTTGAAAAACACGGATTGTGGTCAGCAGTTAGCGGAAGAGCTGGGAGAAAACACATGTTTTTATACGGCAGACGTGACTTCCGAGCGACAAGTCGATCTTTTAGTCACTGAGATAGTTGAGAAATATGGCCGGATTGACGCTCTAGTGACTCTTGCATCGCTATGGGAACCTACTCCATTGCAAGAGCTATCTGCTGGTGATTTGCTGAAGCAACTTCAGGTTAATGCCCTAGGCACTGTACTTTGTGCTCAAAAGGTTGGTTTACAAATGGTAAAGCAGGAGTCGGGTGGATCGATTGTGACTGTCGGTGATTGGGCCGTTGATCGTCCTTATCCTGGTTATTTAGCCTACTTTTTGTCAAAAGCGGGCATCGAGTCAGCTACCAAGGCTTTGGCGGTTGAACTTGCCTCGATGAACTCCAAAATTCGAGTAAATTGCATTCACCCAGGGAATATTCTCTTCCCAGATGACCTGGCTTCTTCAAAACGCCATGAAATTGAATTGGTGACACCCACTCACCATGTCGACGATCCCGAAGCTTTCTGCCATGCCGTCGAATTTTTCCTTGGAAATCAAATGGCAACTGGCACATCGATCACGCTCGACTCTGGTCGTTCTCTAACTTAAATCTCCCAACAAGTGCCACCCACCCTGATCTCACCGAGATTCAAAAGTAGTTCAAATGGGTGGTTCTAATTTATTGACATATACTGCCATTATGACGCAACTCAATGCCGAAGTGGCATCTTTGATGGTTGCTCGCATTTTTTATTGGTTGTCGGATTAGATTCTGTTGAGGGATCCTTGAGATTCTGAGTGATTCTTCAGTTAGAAGACGGAAGATGGTGATTCTCATAAAATCAAGTGTTTTATACGGTTTTTGATATTTGAGAGCGAAACGGGATGAATGGGTGTCACTTAATCTGGGGCTGTTTCAGTGGGATTGGAGTGAGTGGCACTGGTTTTTGGCATGCTGATTGCATTCTTCGGGGGTAGAGAAGTTATAGTGCCGAAATTTAGGAGACTAAGATTATGTTGATTACACGTAAAAGTCCGTTTCATGCCGAGTTGAGTTGGTTGCAGGACGAGATGAACCGAGTGTTTGGTTTAGAGACTCGTGCCAATCAGTCAGGTCAGCAAACTCTCGAACCAAACGTCTCAATCTGGGAGCAGGATTCAGGGTTTGTCCTTGAGATGGAGTTGCCAGGATTTGCTCAGGAAGACGTAGCTATCGAGATCCTGCCGACCGGAGTTCTGTCCGTCGAGGGCGAACGCTCGGCTCCGGAATCCCGAGATGGCAGTCTCGTGTCAGGCTACCAGCGATATGGGAAAATTAAGAAAGAATACAAACTTCCTACTACAGTTGATTCCGATACGGTCGATGCTAAGTTGATCAATGGATTGCTTACGATCACATTGGGGAAGAAAGTTAAGGCAAAAGCGCGTAAAATAGATTTGGCCTAACCTTAGTTCCATATTCATTGAGGAATGACATACCGTGTTGTTTTATGATTACCAATACATCATCTGGGTATTACTACCGTCACTTTTGATTTCCGGCTTTTTCAGTATGCGAGTGAAAGCTGCTTTTAATAAGTACTCGCGTGTTGGGTCCATGAATGGATATACCGGAGCTCAGGCAGCACGGATGTTATTAGATCGTGCAGGTTTGCAGCACGTCGATGTGGTGCAAACCGCCGGTCTGCTTTCTGATCACTACAACCCAGTGTCCAAGCAATTAGCTCTGTCTTCCAAAGTGTATACAGGTACTTCAGTCGCCTCTATAGGTATCGCTGCTCATGAAGCCGGACACGCTTTGCAAGACGCAGAAAATTATGGCCCACTGCGGTTACGGTCAAAGCTCGTGCCCCTATGTTCCATTGGTAATTCACTGGGCTACATCGTGATGGTGCTTGGACTGGTCATGTTGTACGCGTCCGGCGGTGTAGGAGCTGGTAAAACAGTCGTTTACATTGGGGCCGGTTTGTTTAGTCTCGTACTGCTATTTCAGTTAGTCACTCTACCAGTGGAATTTGACGCAACAAAGCGAGCCAAGCAGATCGTGCTCGACGCGGGAATCATTTACCCGGAAGAACGTCAGGGTATGGACAAAGTCTTGGGTGCTGCCGCCATGACCTATGTGGCAGCGATGGTAACGACACTATTAACGCTGGCCTACTATCTCATGCGTGTTGCTGCTGTTTCACGAGATTAACTGAGCCAAATTACCTCGTCCGCGAGATTTAGTCCTGCTTGGATTTACTCACTAGGACTCTGTGGTACATTGATTGAAGTCAATCCAATCAAATGCACCACGGAGAACCTGAAGTATGCATCGCTTTCTTATTCTGCTTGTATTTGCCGGCTGGACGCTTCCAGCGATGGCGAAAGAAAGTCAGCCTAATGTCATTGTTGTAATCACAGATGACCAGGGCTACGGAGACGTGGGAGCTCATGGGAACTCCATGATCCAAACACCCAATCTCGACGTATTGCATTCGCAAAGTGTCCGTTTGACCGACTACCACGTCGACCCCACCTGTTCGCCGACTCGAAGTGCATTGATGACCGGACGCTACTCGACTCGCACCGGCGTCTGGCATACCATCATGGGCCGCAGCCTGATGAACAGCCAGGAATACACCGTTGCAGAAGTCTTTCGAGATGGCGGCTATACCACTGGCATGTTTGGTAAGTGGCACTTAGGCGACAACTATCCTGTTCGGCCTCAAGATCAGGGGTTTGACTACACCTTCATCCATGGTGGTGGTGGCGTTGGACAGGGCCCAGACTACTGGGGAAACGACTACTTCGATGACACCTACTGGAGAAATGGGAAACCGGAAGCTCAAACAGGTTATTGCACCGACGTCTGGTTTAACGATGCTCTTAAGTTCATCGAGCGAAATCGCAAAAAACCGTTTTTTGCCTACATCTCTACCAATGCTCCTCACGGTCCTTATCTGGTAGCCGAGAAGTACTCTGATCCCTACAAAGAAAAAGGTGTGGGTTCACCTCAGGCTGAATTCTATGGGATGGTTGAAAACATCGACGAGAATATGGGGAAATTGATGGCGAAGCTTGATGAATTGAAGATTGCCGACAACACGATCCTCATTTTTACCACCGACAACGGAAGTGCCGCAGGTTGGCGGCCTACGAAGAACGGAACCTGGAAAGGGTTTAACGCAGGTATGCGTGCCGGTAAAGGATCTAACTTTGACGGCGGTCATCGTGTCCCGATGTTTATCCGCTGGCCCAATGGTGAACTCACCGGCGGTCGGGATGTTGATACGCTTTGTGCCCACATTGATGTGTTACCAACTTTGGCAGAGCTCTGTGCCTTGGAAGACGTCCGAGCGAGTGACCGGGACGGCGAAAGTCTGAAGTCAATCTTGTACGGTGATAAAGAATCCTTACGAGACAGAATCCTAACGGTGCACTCTCAGCGAGTAGAAAATGTTGAGAAGTATCGAAATTATGCAGTTATGTCAGAACGCTGGCGTTTACTGAACCAAAACCAGTTATACGACATCAAAGCAGATCCGGGGCAAGAGAATAATGTATTTGAAAAGCATCCGGACGTGGCAAAAAAACTTTCTGATGCGTACGAAGCCTGGTGGAAGAGTCTCTCGCCAGCATTTGATATGACCGTCCGCATCGGTGTCGGTTACAAAGCGCAGCCCGAGTCATTGCTTCATTCTCATGATTGGCATACCAACAATACCAATACTCCGTGGCATCAAAATCATGTCATGAGCGGCGCGATTGGTAATGGCTACTGGGCGCTGGATATCGCCGAGAATGCTAAGTATCAAATCGAGCTTCGACGTTGGCCTCGTCACGTGGACAAAGCGATGGACGCTGTGAGTGCGACCATCGAAATCGGGGGGCAAAGCATCACTCAGGAAATCCCAGCCGACGCAACTTCCGTTGTCTTCGAAGTTGAATTGCAACAAGGCGCAAATGATCTCCTCACCAAAATGAAACTTAAAGACGGTAAGGTGCGAGGAAGTTACTTTGCTTATTTGAAAAAGCAGTAACCAGTTAGACGAATAGTTAGGGTTGTAACGGTCGCTTGCTTTAATTTGCGCATCTTTCCTGGTTTTCCCATTCTCTTCATTTCCACGGCATTCGTTGTGAACTATCCTAAAGGGATATCTGAACTGCGCGTTGTTTGCGCTCATTCAATGATTACGTCGTAGGAAAACGTTCCATGAAATACTCATCCTGTCTAGCTATCTTACTAATAGTAACCTTATTGACCGGTCCATCGTTCGCACAGGACGGACCCCCGCCACCTAAGCCTGAATATCCTCCGCATACTCAGGTATTAGATGGTTACCAGAAAGTCGTGTCGACGGCTGATGGTGCTCGGAGCATGTACACGTTGTATGTGCGTTCCAAAGATGGCAATGTCTACGCTGAATTACCTCCTAACTATGCCACCAAGCGATACTTCTTTGCGTTAACTGTGGCTAGTGGTGATAAGTATGCCGGACTTCAATCTGGTGAAATGTATGTTTACTGGCGACGCTATAACAACCGACTCGCGCTGATCGCTCCTGATCTTGATACACGAGCCACAGGCGATCCTGAATCCGCTTCTTCGGTGAATCGGTTGTTTACTGACAGCATCATTCTTAATGTACCGATCGTAACCATTGGTCCAGGTGGTGGGCCAGTGATTGATCTGGACTATTTGTTGGTTGGTAAGGCCACGAAATTTTTCGGGCCTCAATTCCGTAATCAGGAATTAATGGGGATGTATAAATTGCAAAAAGCAAAAGCATTTCCGTCGAACGTTGAATTGGCGTTTGAACTTCCAACGTCAACCGGCAAGCTATCTGCGATTCACTACAGTATTTCAGAATTAACTTCAAAGTCAGGTTATCGCCCACGTATGGCGGATGAACGAATTGGATATTTCACAACGTCTTATAGTGACTTAAGTCAATACGTTGATGATAAGACCGACGTCCAGTTTATCAATCGTTGGCATTTAGAGAAGCGTGATCCACGCCTCAAAATCAGTCCACCTAAAAATCCGATCATTTTCTATATCGAACATACAACACCGGTACGTTACCGCCGCTGGGTGAAAGATGGAGTTTTAGCCTGGAACGCTGCCTTCGAAAAGATCGGGATTTCTGATGCGATTCAAGTCTATTATCAGGATGCACAAACCGGTGCGCATATGGACAAAGACCCTGAAGATGTGCGTTACAACTTTGTTCGCTGGCTGAACAATGATATTGGTACTGCGATTGGGCCGAGTCGTGTCGACCCCAATACAGGACAGATCTTAGATGCTGATATCATCCTCACCGATGGGTGGATTCGTCACTTTCGTTATGAATTCGATAGTTTACTACCTAGTATTATGATGGAAGGTTACAGTCCAGAAACGCTTGGCTGGTTAGCTGATAATCCTAACTGGGATCCACGCATTTCATTCGCTCATCCTGCTCAGCGAAATCACTTGAAGAAGAAGTTTGCTGAGATGAGTAGAGAGCCATTTAGTGGTCATCCATTAACCAAAGTAGATGGCACGCTTCTGGGTGATGATGAGTATGATGGATTAATTGGTCGTACGTCCCAGGTTAATGGAGCCTGTCTTGCTGCCCGTGGCATGGCTTTTGATGTAGCTGTGATGCGTATGGCATATCAAATCCGAGCGGCTTTGGACGAACCAGCAGGTGAAGAGAAAGAAGAAGAGAAAGAAGAAGAGAAAGAAGAAGAGAAAGAAGAAGAGGTCATTCTGGATGGTATGCCTGAATCGTTCATTGGTCCCCAACTTTATCATTTAGTTGCTCATGAAGTTGGACATACTTTAGGATTACGACACAATTTCAAAGCGTCTGCTGCTTACACGTTGGAAGAAATTAATACAGCGGCTAATAAAGGTAAGCCGATTGTTGGTTCTGTAATGGATTACACGCCAACGAATATCCGTTTCGATGCGGGTGATACTCAAGGTGATTATGCCATGCTTGGCATAGGACCTTATGACTATTGGGCGATTGAGTATGGTTACTCGTTTGAATCAGATCTTAAACCAATCCTTGCCCGTGTGACGGATCCAAAGTTGCAGTTTGCTACGGATGAAGATACGTTAGGCCCTGATCCTTTGGCTCGACGTTATGATTACGGTAAAGATCCGTTGAATTTTGCTAACGAACAGATTCAACTAGCCACGTTGTATCGTAGCCAGCTTCTTGAAAAGTTTGTGAAAAATGGAGATAGCTGGGCGAAAGCTCGCCGTGGTTACGAAATCACACTTTCGATGCAGGCCCGTACGATTAGCATGATGGCAAATTGGATCGGCGGTGTTCATGTACTGCGAGATAAGAAGGGTGATGAAGGCAATCGAGCACCTCTGCAGGTTGTTCCCATCGAACAGCAGCGTGCTGCGTTGAAATTTGTTGTGGAGACAGCTTTCCAAGATGAAATCTACGCTCTGACTCCGGAATTGCTTGAGAGGATGACGACGTCCAAGAAGTTGGGTGGATCTGTCAGCAGTGCCATGCGTGATTATGACTGGCCGATCCATGATCGCGTTGGTGCCCTGCAGGCCAGTACTTTGACTTCGGTTCTGAACCCTACGACGCTTCGACGAGTCTATGACAACGAATTTAGGATTCCAGCCGATCAGGATGCCCTCACGCTTCCAGAAGTTCTGGATACGGTTACCGGTGCCATCTGGGGGGAGCTAGGAGTTCCTTTAGAAGCCGCCACCAATGTACGTAAACCGGCGATCTCAAGCCTGCGTCGCAATTTGCAGCGTGAGCATGTTAATCGGCTGATCGACCTTTCGATGACGAACAATGGTAGTAACGAATCGTTTAAGCCGATTTCCAATCTTGCCAGAGCGCAATTACGAACACTTGCAGGGCGGGTCACTGCATACCGCGAAGCGAATGCTGAAAAGCTCGATGCTTACAGTCGTGCTCATCTGGAAGAAGTTGAAAACGCGATTACCAAAGCGATGGAAGCTGATTTTGTTATCTCTAAATAATCAGTTCTGATACGCATAAAAAAAAGAGCGAGGCTTTAGCACCTCGCTCTTTTTTTATGGTTATGAAGAATGACTAAGCAGCGAATTCGGCCCGGCGATTTCTTAACTGCTTTTGTAGTCGATGCACCAGACTGCTATGCATTTGGCTTACACGACTTTCACTGAGATCAAGCGTTGCTCCAATCTCTTTCATCGTCATTTCTTCGTAGTAGTAAAGAATGATAATGAGTCTTTCGTTTCTACTCAGACCTTTGGTGACCAGTCGCAGCAGGTCGTATTTTTGACCTCGCTGTGTTGGATCTTCACCTTTCTTATCATCCAGAATGTCGATTTCACTGACATCCTTTTCACTATCAGTTTGATACCATTTTTTATTCAAACTGATTAATGAAACAGCATTGGCATCCCGCATCATTTTTTCGAGTTCCGGAACGGTCAGTTCCATATGCTCAGCCAATTCTATTTCGGTGGGTGCGCGACCTAATTTATCTGTCATTCGCTTGGTAGCGGCAGTCAGTTTTGTCGCTTTCGACCTGACAAGTCTTGGTACCCAGTCCATGCTGCGTAGTTCGTCAAGCATTGCACCGCGTATACGTGGGACGCAGTAAGTTTCAAACTTAACGCCACGATACAGGTCATATGCTTCAATTGCATCCATTAGACCGAATGTTCCTGCACTGATCAGGTCATCCAATTCCACTCCTTCGGGCAGACGTGACCAAACTCGTTCGGCATGATACCGTACTAAAGAGAAGTATCGTTCCATCAGCTGGTTTCTGAGTTCTTCCTGAGAAGTATCCTCTTTAAAATCCAGCCAGGTTTGGACAACATCTTCGGAGACTTTTAGTTTTTCCATACAATCCTCCATGATTGTGAGGAGACCACGGCGCACCGGCGGCGTTCACGTTTCCAGGGTGCGCAAAAACGTCACCTCAGGAACCGTGCATACAGAGACTCCGTCCTCTGTTAGGTCTCAGGGGGTAATAGTCCAACAAAAGAAAGACGAGATGATTGCCCGTTGTGTTCCTACCGTTGCCGGAAGAGTTCGTCTATCTTTCGCAGTTTAACACCCACGCGCAGGCGGGTAATTACATAGCAAGTCATCGGTTAGAAACTGCGCAAAAGTTGAGGATTACTCCGGTTTTTCCGGAAAAAGGAGTTTTCAGTAACGAGCAGTTGAGATCGATCTTATAATGAACTTTATGATTATCAAAACTTGGATCAACCTCTGTATTGGCATATTCGCATTTCTTCCGAGCGGGATGTTATTGGCTCAGAATCCTTCTGCACCAAAATCCTACTCATCAAACTACTACCCTGAGCTTGTCAGGAAAGACAAGCCGGTTGCCTACTGGCGGATGGACTTGGACAACAATGGAATGATGTCTAATTCCGTTGCTACAGCTCCCGAGTTAAGGGGTAAGCTTGTTGGTGAAGTAGAAGTTTCCTCGGGACCTACCGGCCCGGAACATCCCAAGTTTGGTGCAGCGGAAAATACAGCATTGGAGATTCCCAATGCAGGTGGGCACATCACGGTCGATGACCCAGGTGATAACAGCCCGCTTGATTTTACCCTGGGGGATTCCATTACGATTGAAGCTTGGGTTCAACTATGGAGTGTCGGTGGCTATCGCTATATCGTAGGGAAAGGTCGTACCGGCAATCCGGAGTTTCCAGCTGAAAACCATAACTACTCGCTGCGAATTGCAGAACGTGGTGCGCTTTCATTTCTCTATCGCGGCATCGATTCCGAAGGGAAACAGAACTATCACCGCTGGACGTCAAATGAAGGAGTGGGAGTGAGTGATGGTTGGCATCATATTGCCCTAACCTATACCTTTGGTAAAACGAAAAGTATCCGTGGATATATCGATGGGAAGCCTGTTTCCGGCAAATGGGATATGGCCGGAGACACGGGCGCTAAACCGGTAGTGGACAACGATCAGCTATGGATTGGCTCTGCTCTTTCCGCCAATCCGAACAGTACCCTCAAGGGGGCCGTTGATGAGATTGCGATTTATCGTCAAGCGTTACCAGCAGAAGCTTTTGCTCAACGATATTCGTTCATTAGGAACGAACCAACCTTCGATCCATCCACCATTCCGGCGGACAAGATTTTAGTTCAGATATGGGAGGGAGTCTCAGAAAATACGTTTCAGTATCGTAGTGCGCGGATGACGGGATCTTACGAGGTGGATGCGTTTGAGTTTTTCCAGATTCCCAATAAATATAATGAACGTGCCATAAAGATTGACCGCTCGGCTCCGTTTATGATCCGAGCGTATGGGTATGCAATGATTCCGGAAGGGCCGCAACGCATACTCGTCCGCGCACGAAATGGTGCTCGTTTATTTATCGACGACCAATTACAAATTGAAGTTCCATTCTTCAATATCTCTAGTTCGGCCCATGGTAGAGTCCTAAAAGTACAGCGAGATCAGGCTCCGAATATTCGACCACTTCAACGTGGTGATAAAGAAGTGATCGCTGCAATCGAAGGTGATGGAGAAAAGCACCTGTTTCGTTTCGAAATGATTGTCGGCAGCACCAAACGTAGGCCGGAAACCGGAGAGACCTCAGTTTGTATCGCTGAACCCGACGGGGATTTTCGTATATTAAGCGACACCCTGGAGGCTAGGCTGACTGATCGGCAGTGGCCGCAGTTTATGCAACAGCAAATGGCCAAGATCACTCGCCATGATCGTGAAAACCGCGACTCGGTGTCCTTTTCAGAACAGCAGTACTGGCAGAAGAGGCATGAGGCAGCAGCACGAATTGCCGCAACCTATAAACCAGTATCGAATCCAGGAAACCACTTTCCGGAATCGACGCATAACCGCATCGATCGATTTGTAAATCGGAAACTCTTTGAAGCTGAATTGAAACCCAACCAATTGGTTGACGGTGCGACGTTCTTACGACGACTTAGCCTTGATACGATTGGCACGATTCCCAGTCAGGATTTAATCGAGGAATTCACTCGTCGACAGGAATCAGGCGAGGACGCACGACAATGGGCGATCGACTATCTTCTGGAAAAGGACGGCTGGGCAGACCATTGGACTTCTTACTGGCAGGACGTGTTGGCCGAGAATCCCAATATTGTCAATCCGACTTTAAATAACACCGGGCCATTTCGTTGGTGGATTCATGAATCACTGATCGACAACAAACCGATGGATCGATTTGTTACCGAACTTATCATGATGGAGGGGAGTCGGTTTTACGGAGGCCCCGCAGGTTTTGCTGTCGCTTCGCAAAATGACGTTCCACTGGCTGCCAAAGCGCATATCATCGGGCAGGCCTTTTTGGGAGTTCAGATGCAATGTGCTCGTTGTCATGACGCTCCGTTTCATGACGTGACTCAGCAAGATCTCTTCTCGCTGGCAGCCATGTTGAAACGTAAAGAGGAAAGCGTACCAAAAACAAGCACCGTGACGGTTAGCGCAGACGGTCCTATCCCGAATGTTCCGATCACATTGAAACCAGGGGCTGTCGTCGCTCCGGAATGGCCCTTCCCGGAATTACTCAGCCAAAGATTGCCAGAAGCATTGATGCGTGGGGGAGTTGACACTCGCGCCACTCTGGCAAGCAAGATTACCGACCCCGGCAATCTGAGATTCCCTCAAGTCCTTGTCAATCGACTGTGGAAGAGAACGATGGGATACGGCATCGTTGAACCGGTGGAAGATTGGGAGCATGGTACAAACATCGACCCTCATTTGCTTGATTTCCTGGGGCGTGAGTTGGTGATGAACGGATATGACTTAAAGGTTATTGCCAAGTTGATTTTTCAGTCCCATACCTATCAACGACGAAGTACGGACTTAACGGAAAGTGGCTTGCAGGCATTTGTGGGTCCTGTTCGTAGACAAATGTCGGCAGAACAGTTAGTCGATTCTTTGTTCGTCGCGTCCGGGAGGCCGTTTGATGCTGGTCCAATTAATGTTGATATCGATGGTGCTAGAAACTATAGCAATTCTCTAAACCTCGGCGTGCCGAAGCGAGCCTGGCAATTCGCTTCCCTCTCCAACGAACGAGACCGTCCCAGTTTATCGCTCCCATTTGCTCAGCCATTTACTTCTGCGATGCAGGCATTTGGCTGGACGGGATCGCGTCAGAATCCGATTAATCAACGTGAATCCTCACCGAATATTATGCAGCCAGCCATGATGAACAACGGACTATTACTGCGGGATAATGCACGTCTGGACATGGTCAGTGAGTTTACTGAATTAGCACGACAGGCTTCTTCGGTCGATGGATTGATTAGTGATACATATCATCGCATCCTCACTCGAGCACCGATGGCGTACGAGCGTCAATTGTTTAGGGAATTGTTAACGGACGGGTTTACCGAAAGGTTAGTCGAACTCAGTGACGAGGAAGCAGAGAGGATTCGCTGGTCGCGTCGACTTCCAAGGAATATGGTCTCCTGGTCCAACCACCTAGACCCTCGGGCCAATGAAATCAAACTGGAGTTACGGCAGGCAATTCAACGAGGAGCGATTGCTTCACCCCATCTGGACAGTGAATGGCGAGAGCGAATGGAGGACTTCGTTTGGGTCTTGTTTAATTCGCCTGAATTCTTATACATACGATAAGGTGTCATCTGAAATGACCAATTTTACACGAAGACGATTTCTGGAATTATCTGCTGCTTCGGCAAGTACTGTGGCCCTCGCTCCCGGCGTGTTGTCAGCAGAAGAAGAGCTGGAGCATATGCCCTGGTCGTTTGCGCCGGGGAAAGCGGAGCACGTCATCATGTTTTGGCTTGGTGGTGGTGCCTGCCACATCGACACCTGGGATCCGAAAAAAATGGGAGATGCAAAGGCCAGAAAGCCTGGATCGTACTATCCCGCCATTGATACGGCCATTCCCGGTACCCAGGTCTGTGAGCACTTACCCAAGTGCGCTAAAATTCTTGACCGATTTAATATCGTTCGCACAGTTAACCACGGTGTGATTGATGAGCATGCAGCCGCGACCAATATGATGCATACGGGTCGTATGACGACAGGTACGATTACTTATCCATCGATCGGATCAGCAGTTGCCTATCACCGCGGTGCAGCTTCGGAATTTGTTCCGCCTTACGTTTTAATCGGCTATCCCAATGTGACGCGTGGCCCAGGGTTCTTAGGTGCCAAAGCAGGGTTCGTGTATTTGACCGAAACTAGCGAAGGACCAGGTGGGTTTAGTCGCAGCAGGGATGTATCCGACCGTCGTCAAAAACGCCGTGAACAGTTGCTAGCCAAAGTACGACAGGAATTTACAGCCCGGGAACAGTCCGCAGTGATCGAACAGTATGACCAGACCATTGACCAGGCTTTGCGGTTGGCTGGTCCGGACTTTATGAGTGCTTTTGAACTGAAGAAAGAGCCCGCTGATCTGCGAAATGCTTACGGAGGAGAATTTGGACAACGTTGCTTACTCGCGCGTCGCCTAGTCGAGCGGGGCAGCCGTTTTGTCGAGGTGTCTCATAATCTAAACTTCGTCAATGGAACTGGCTGGGATACTCACAATGATGGTCAATTGAATCAGCACTTGTTGATCAAAGAAATGGATAGTGCGTTATCTTCCCTGGTGACCGATCTGGAAACAAAGGGATTACTGGAGAAGACTTTGATTGTTGTTTCCACGGAATTTGGCCGTCCAGCAGGCTTTGATGGCGGAGGCGGGCGAGGACACCATTCGAAAGGATTTAGTGTGGCAATGGCCGGAGGTGGTCTGAATAACGGGATCACGATTGGAACGACAGATGAGCTGGGAATGAAGATCGTCGATCGCCCTGTTTCTGTCCCGGATCTACACGCCACGATCCACTACGCATTGGGTACGAATCCACGGAAGCTTCTCTTTGCAGGCGACCGTCCAGTACCCACGACAGATATGGGAACGCCCATTGAAGAATTGTTCGTTTAGAACTGCTTGCTAAGTTTCTCGACCCGTTTTGGTTGATGACCGTCTGCCTGGATGACCATCCGGTAACGTAAGTTTAGTGGTTGGTCTATGGAGATAGGCACCGGGTGCTGTCCAGGATATGCCGCATTCTGCATGCTACCTTTGGCTCGTAAAATCCATTGGTCCGGATAAACAGGATTTTCCGGATGGCAGATGATGGCAATTGCTGAAGGAGCCTGATCGTCCGGGTGGAATGTTCCTTCGATATTGATCCATGGGCCAGCATCTATCGCCGTTCGCTGTGGCTGAACGACCCCTTGTTGTGACCAAAAGGTAACATCGGCAGGGAGCACAATACGAGGAGAAAAACCTCCATACCCTTTGTCATTATCTGAGCCTCCCAATTCAAAATTCTCGACGAGTGGTTGGATTTGAATGTGGAAGTCGATGACTCTTATTGGTCCTCGCGTTCGGTGAAGAGTGATTACCGTTTTCTCGTCCACGACAGGAATCTGCTCGCCCTGCTGATCGACTAAGTCCGGAGAACTCCAATGTGTCTCTGTGGACAATCGGACTCCCATTTTTACATGTCTGGTTTCAACCAGTTTCGAGTCCCAAATGAAGTCGCGGCATTCCCAACTGTCTCCAAGCTGTTTGCCGTTTACTAGTACCTGATGCCAGGCCCAGAAGACGCCTCGATGATGCAAGTGATCTGCAGGAAAGTCCTCGGTAATTTCATTGCCTTGAAAATCAAACAGGTCCACATAGTTGTTGCGTGTGTGTGTTCCCTCTCGTGATTTGGGTAATATGCGATAGCCAAGCGCAGGCGTACCCTTGTGGAAAACCATCAGATAATCTCGACTGCGTACTACCGAATAGGGTTGCTTGGCGATTGCCACAGCACTGGCAGAGAAAGTTGTCAGCAGGATTAGGAAGATTCTGGAGGCTCTATTCAGCATGTCATTTTTCCTTGACTTTGATGTCCACCCAAACCATGCGGTGGTCCGAAGCTGTGACAAGACGAGTGGCGGGTGTATCGGCCTTGGTTGGCCAAAAGACTCCGGCTCGTTGAGTCTTCAGGTTTCGGGATGGAAGCACATAGTCGATGCGCAGATTTCCTGGTGAGCGATCAGAGAAGTCGCCAGTATCTAATTCAGCCTTTCCACGATGTGTCGTGTTCACGTTGCCCTGAATTTTGGCTGCTTCGGCTCCTCCCTTACTTGTTGGCTTGGGATCTTGAATGAGGGGATGTTTGAGTAATTGATTAATTGCCTGATTGGTAGAATCGCCGTCTACTGGGTCTGCATTGAGATCGCCTGCGATGACAAAGAACTCATTTTTCCTGAGTCCACCCCGTTGACCGGCGTCATCGACAATATAGCCCGCAGTACTTGGAGAGACGTAATCGGACCAGAACCGAATTTCATCGTGATTACGAGTACCATTTTTATCTTCCGGACCATCAAATACCGGCGGAGTTGGATGGCAGACCAGAAAGTGAATGCGTCCGGCTGGCGTTTCCACAGGAACATCCCAATGACTCTTTGAGGATAAACGGAACTTATTTAGAATCTCACTGGAGTAATAGGATTTGCCAGTTTTGGGGTCGCGGGGTAACAACGCCCCAGGCATATTCTGCCAAAGAAACTTCTGAAAGGTTCGAACCTCTCCCAGCGGAAACCGACTTAATACGACCATTCCATACTGCCCGGGATATCGTCCAAATCCGAAACAATCGGTGGGGTCTGTGGTTTTTCCATTTCCATCCAGATCTAATCCACTTGCAATCCCGGTGTTTACCTGATTGGTATAAGCGTAACCATACTCAATGGGATTCAATGTGTCGCTTGGGCTTTGTAGGTAATGGTTCTGGAAATGCTCTACCGAGGCGGTGGCCTGCTCCCCGGCATAATCAAACTCGTTAAGCAACAGGACGTCGGGACGAATTGTCCGTATAACAGCGGCGATTTTGGCAATCTGCTCGTGATTCCCTGCCGCCAATTGTTCCGACAATTCGCCTTCTTGCGAACGGTTCATGCTGACATTGAATGTTGCAAAGCGAATTTGCCCGTAACTGGTATTGGGCAACAAAGTGGATATCAGGAATCCGCACGACGCCAACCACAGGAAGCTATAAAAAGAAACCAGCGACGAGTTTGATGGTCGTCGCTGGTTGTGGATTGGATTCTTCATGAGTTTTACTTCGCAATGTAATCGACGACAACGACCTTGGCTAACTTACCTTTTACTAATGCGACGAATTTCTCGTGAGCAGGATGTGGTAAGTACACTTCCAGTCCGGCCTTGTTTTTAAAGGTGACAAAGAAGCAGTGCGTTAGCCCGTCGTTAATGTTCTCGGGACTTACGTTAGTGCCAAATTCAAAATCGATGATGGTGTCGATTTCTTTAGGTAGGTTACCAAAAGCGACTTCCACTTCCTTGATTTGTTCTTTGGTGACATCCTCATTGAATGCAAACAGGACTACATGTCTATAAACTCCCTTTTTGGCTTTGGCGAGAGCGGGAGCCTGAGGTGTGACCAGCATCACGGCAAACAGTAGCAACAGTATGGTGGAAAAGTGACGCATAAGAACATTGTCCTTTTGGATTGAGAGTAGAAGTTAAAGTTATTGAAGTAAGCCACGAGCTTCGAGTGGCCAGATATCGACCAGTGTATCACCTTGGAAGACGTAGAAGAAATCATGAAGCACACAGGTCATATCTGCGTAACCCGGGACAAGTTCAATTCGTTCCCCGATTTTCAGGTTCTGAGCTTCACCGGCAAGTTTCAATTCTCCGTGTTCAGCTGACAGCCTTTCAACCGTGATGTCGTCCCGGCCGACGACGATCGCGGGTTCATATTCAACATGCAGCGTTTTTTTCCCAGCATCAATAATGGCGCGATCTGAAGAGGGCCGACCCACAACGGTTGCCACAATGGTCAAGGCTTTCTGCATGCCAGTTACCTGACATTGCTGTTCATAGAACTGGTCCATGAACATTCCACCGCCAGCCTGTAGTTCCGTGATTCCGGGTTGCATACGACTAAGGAGATACGACCCCGTACCTCCACAGGAGACGATTTCACAGGGAATTCCAGCAGCCTTTAACTGCTCGGCATTGTCTGCTAATAATTTCAAAGCCTGTTCTATCTTGATCCGTTTCTCATCCTGATCTTCGAGGGTAAGCAGGTGTCCTTCGTATCCCATGATGCCGGCAAATTTGATACCGGGTAGAGCGTGCAACTGGCGGGCCAGCTCCAGCGTTGCTTGTGGTGAGCAGCCAACGCGATCGAGGCCAATATTTACTTCGATGATGGCTCGACACTCCACACCTTCTCTGCTCATAACTTCGCTCATCGGATTTGCCTGATCGAGATGATCAATACAAACAATCGGGTCTCCTTCTTTGCATAGATTGGCCAGCCGTTTGAGTTTCGCTTCGCCGACAATCAGATTGGCGATCAACACATCGGTGACGCCACCGCGGACCATCACTTCAGCTTCAGCCAGCTTGGCGCAGGTGGCTCCTATCGCTCCAGCATCCACAAGTCGTGAAGCAATCTGAGAAGACTTATGTCCTTTGCAGTGCGGTCTCCATTGGACTTCAAAGTCCCGAGTGCCCTGACTGATCTTTGCGACGTTGGCATCCATTTTGTCGAGATCAACCGCCAGAATGGGTGTATCCAGATCTGCTTTTGAGAAGGATTGATCGACGGGGAGCTTAGTTGGATTGATGAAATGCGTGGGCATTAGCCACCTCCGATGGCGGGAATAAAATGAACTTCGCTTTGGGGCTTAACTTTAGCAATCATGCCTCGGGAGGTCATGATACTGTCGATAGAGACCTGAAGTGATGGCGAAATATTTCCATCGGTACAGATCCGATCTTTGAATCCTGGGAACATCTCGTCTAGTTGATCGACGATCTCACGCACATTACGAGCCTCTATTTCCACCGACTGAACACCACCGGACAATTCGCGCAGCTGTGCAGGGATAAAAACAGTTGCCATGATGACGTTACTTTCACCAAACTTTATTCAGAAGTCTGATTCGATTGCATTGCCTTCCACAACTTAGGCGGAGACATAGGGAGCTCCGTCATACGTGTATTGGTTGCATTAAAAATAGCGTTCGCCAAGGCGGCAGGCGGTGGAACAATCGGTGTTTCACCGACACCCCGAACACCGTATGGATGATCCGGATTACCGGTTTCCACAATAATCGTATCGATCATCGGAACATCCAGCATGGTGGGCATGCGGTAATCCAGAAAGCTGGCATTGGCCATCGTGTCATCGGCTTTGTAGAAGTATTCTTCATTGAGGGCCCAGCCAATTCCTTGAACGGTACCACCTTGTAGTTGTCCTTCGACATAGCTGGGGTGGATTGCTTTTCCGGCATCCTGAATCGTCGTGTATCGCAGGACCGTGACTTTTCCGGTCTCCGGATCCACTTCGATATCTGCAATCTGAGCACCAAAACCGTTGGTGGGGCATTCCGGTGAAACGGTTGCTCGTCCAACGAGATGTTCTCCTGCCTGAAACAATTCGGTGGCCAGTTCTTTGAAGCCGACAGTTTTATCGCCTCCTGTGAAGGAACCATCTTCACCGACAGTGATCTCGTCAGCAGAACAATCCCATAAATCAGCCGCGAGTGTTTTCATTTGTTGCTGTAAATCACGGCCGGCTTCGTAAGCTGCCATGCCGGTAGCAAATGTTACACGACTCCCTCCAGTGACATCGGTATATCCGGCCGTGTCTGTATCGCCAACCATCGGGTTGATGTCATCGGCTTCGAGTCCCAATACTTCTGCCAGTTGCATGGCAATGGAAGTTCTTGAGCCACCGATATCGGTTGAGCCTTCTAGTAGGTTGATCGTGCCATCGGAATTGACGGTACATGCAGCACTGGATTTGAGTCCGCAACCAAACCAGAAGCCGGCTGCAATGCCGCGACCTCGATTGGGGCCTTCAAGCGGTGTATTCCAGTGATCACTATTTTGAACAGCCTGCAGGCATTCTTCCAAACCAATCGGTGGATAGACTGGCCCATCAACTCGACGGGATCCTTCCTTGACGGCATTCTTCTGGCGGATTTCCAATTCGCACATGCCGAGTTTCGCTGCGAGCTCATCCACCAATTGCTCCGTCGCAAATGCGACCTGTGTGGCACCGGGAGCACGATAAGCAGAGGTTTTGGGTTTATTAAGGCAGACGTCGTAACCATCTACGACGGCATGTTCAATGTCATAACAGCTAAAGACACACATACAACCAGGGCCGATCATGCCTCCGGGATAAGCGCCGGCATCATAGGCCAGCCAGGCTTCTCCGGCAATCATCGTACCATCATTCTTAGCTCCGATTTTCACTCGCATAAAAGATCCAGGCGTTGGGCCAGATGCTTCAAACACATCAGCTCGCGTCATAGTGATACGTACCGGACGTCCTGATTTTTTACTGAGTATTGCGGCCGTAGGTTCAAGGTAGACTGTAATCTTCCCCCCGAACCCCCCACCGATTTCACAGGGCGTAACTAGCACGTTCCCCAGAGGAATTTGCAGTACTTCCGCGGTTTGTTGTCGAGCGGTAAAGGAACCTTGAGTGGCAGTCCAGATTTTTAGGCGGCCATCTTCGTTATAGTCAGCCACTACGGCATGTGGTTCGATATACCCCTGATGGACGGTCGCCGTTTTGAATTCGCGTTCGACAATGACATCAGCCTCTTCAAAGGCCTTTCCTGCATCACCTTTTTCAAAATGAAGATGGACGGGGATATTACTTGGATTCTCTGCTTTATCTCCCATGCTATCGGTAACCAGATCGGCGTGAAGCAAAGGAGCATCTTCTTTCATAGCGTCGAGTACCCAGGTAACTGAGTCCAGTACTTCGTATTCGACTTTGATTTTCTTGGCAGCTGCTTCGGCAATATGCACATCTGTCGCCGCGACAGCTGCGACGGCATGGCCACGATAGAGCACCTTTTGTTGAGCCATGCAATTGGAACTAAGATAAGCCAGGTTAACGCTGCCTTCGCCAAGATCGGCCATTTTGTTTTCGACATTGGGGAAGTCTTTCCCAGTCACCACTGCATGGACGCCTGGAGTAGTCTCTGCTTCGCTCGTGTCAATCGAGACGATTTTTGCATGAGCATGCGGACTTCGTAGAACAAACCCGGCTAACATTCCAGGTAGTTTGGTGTCAGCGGTGTAGATGGCTTTTCCGGTAACTTTATCCGCTCCGTCATGTCGAACGGGACGGCTTCCAATGACGCGATACTGGGTCGAGGTCACGGGTAATACTCCTGATAGGTTACTTAAACGCCGTGGCGGCAGTTTGGTTTATAAATGGCCTTAAGCTTCGGCACTCATTTGTTGCCCGGCGGCCTGAACCGCTCGGACTATTTTGTCATAGCCGGTACAACGGCAAAGGTTGCCGGATAAATCAAAACGTATGGTCTCTTCAGATGCATTAGGATCTTTATCCAGAAGAGCTTTGGAAGCGACTAGGAAACCCGGTGTACAGATGCCACATTGCAGGGCAGCGCCTTCCAGGAAGCATTGCTGAACCGGATGCAGATTCGAACTGCAGGCGATTCCTTCAACGGTCTCGATCTCCGCTCCTTCGACTTCGACACCCAGGACGAGACAGCTATCGACGGGCCGACCATTAAGCAGGACAGTGCACGCTCCGCAGTTTCCGTTGTTACATCCTTCTTTCGATCCGGTTAATCCGAGATTATCACGGAGCACTTCTAGTAGGCTATGACGCGGTTCACAGAGAAAGTCAGTAGACTCTCCGTTAATCGTGGTTGTCACATGGGCTTTCTTCGAGGCTGACACGATTACTTCCTTTATTGAATGCAAAGGTACAGTGATGTACCTCGGGGCTTTTTGTGATTTGAGGTGTGATTTGAGGTGATAGGACTATGAGCTTTGAGCTCGTTCCACGGCAGTGGTCAATGTGCGTTTGACCAGTACGCCTACGAGGTGCATACGATACTCATCGGTTCCTCGCATGTCGCTGATCGGTGTAGCAATTTGTTTCGCCAGTTCTCCAGCGGCCGCAAAGTTTTCTTCTGTTGGTTCTTTACCAATCAGGCTGGCCGCGGCCGCTTCAGCAACCAGTGGTGTTGCAGCCACTGCTCCTAAACCGATTTTCGCTTCTGCAATCGTTCCGTCATCGGCAAGCTTTACCCAGGAACCGGCACCTACGACGGCAATATCCATTTCATTACGTGGGATAAAGCGCTCGTAAGCTGAGCCACAGTTGCCACCTTGAGCTGGAATTTGTAGTGAGACTAGAAATTCTCCGTTTTCCAAAACATTACGACCTGGCCCCGTACAGAAATCTTCTACTGCCACTGATCGCTCGCCGCTGGGACCGGCAATGACTGCCGTTGCATTGAGTGCAATGAGAGCAGGTATGGAATCTGCCGCCGGAGAGGCATTACAGAGATTTCCACCGACGCTGGCACGACTCTGAATTTGCCAGCCGCCAATAATATGGGTCGAATCAGCTAACGCTCCGTACAACTTGGATAATTGGGGATGTTCGTACAGATTGTAGCAGGCGACTGCTGCTCCCAGTGACAGACCGTTTTCGTCACAATATTTGAAGGATGTAACTGCATCGATTTTCTTAATGTCGACGACCATATCGGCTTCCCGCAGGCCCTCGCGTAGCTGCACGATGATATCTGTTCCACCGGCCAGCAATTTCGCGCGGTCGCCATGTTCGCTGAGTACAGCAACTACTTCGGACACCGATTGTGGTGCCACATAATCGAACTCGTTCAAGGGTGTCTACTTTCAAATGAATAGTGATATACGAACGCTCATTCCTGAAGACTTCAGAATCTGGATTATAACAAATCCCCGATAGCAACAGGCAGTGTATTCATCGAATTACTATTCAGTAATTCGGTTGCCGGTTGTATCAAAAAAATGGACAGCTGCCAGATCCACTTGGAGATAAATGCTGTCCCCAATAGCCAAAGTTGTCGTGGAAACAGTGCGAACTGTAAGAGTCTTTGAAGCAACCTGAACGGAAAGAAAACAATCGGCGCCGGTGTTCTGAATGCCAGTGACAATAGCCTCCACGCCGCTGGAGTTTTTATCACCAAGCGAGAAGTCCTCAGGGCGTATCCCCAGACAATCCGCCGTCGATTCGATTTGCAGTAAAGCCGGCGAGATTAAATTCATCGCGGGATTCCCGATAAATGAGGCGACAAATGTATTGGCTGGTGTTTGGTAGATTTCCTGAGGTGTGCCGATCTGCTGGATTTGACCCTCGTTCATGACTGCAATGCGGTTGCCAAGCGTGAGTGCTTCAATCTGGTCATGCGTGACATAGATGATGGTGGCCGATAACCGCTGATGCAGACTTGCCATTTCGTCACGCAAGGTGACTCGCAATTTTGCATCCAGATTGCTAAGTGGTTCATCGAACAGAAACACTGCCGGCTTTCGAATCATCGCTCGCCCGACTGCCACCCGTTGCTTCTGCCCTCCTGAAAGCTGTCCTGGTTTCCGTTCCAGTAGATCCTCAATGTCCAGCGATTGCGCGGTTGCCAACACCCGTTGGTCGATTTCGTCGGTGGGAGTTTTTTTCATCTTCAGGCCGAATCCAAGATTCTGGCGGACGGTCATATGGGGGTATAACGCATAGTTTTGAAAGACCATGGCGATATCTCGGTCTTTGGGAGGGAGATTGTTTATGGCATTCCCGTCGATAGAGATCGTACCCGATTCAAACTCCTCCAGCCCAGCAATCAATCTGAGTGTGGTGGATTTACCACAGCCGGACGGCCCTACAAGCACTAACAACTCACCATCTCGCGCTTCAAAACTCACATCCCTTAAGGCGACGACATCGCCATAGGATTTGGTCACGTGATCGAAATGAAGCTGAGGCATGTTACAAAAAGGTTTTCCATTTAACCAGTTGGCCAGTTAGACGATGGGGCAATTAGACGATGGGGCAATTGGTTCTTTGTCTATCTTGCCTGCACTCGGAAGCAAAAGCAATTACAATAACAGCATGTTTATCTTGAACCAAATCATTACTCCCCCATCATGTACTCAATACTCTCAAAGTATCCTGCCACGATGAAGAAAATAACTTTCCTATCAGCCACTCTGGCACTGTTGTTACTTGCTCCATTTCACGCTCATGCAGAAGTGGATTTTAGTAAAGATGTTCTCCCGATTCTTTCCAATAACTGTTTTCAGTGTCATGGGCCGGATGCGGCTCAGCGTGCGGCTGAACTTCGTTTGGATATAGAGGAAGGTGCATTTGCTGAATTACCATCAGGCGAGTTTGCAGTTGTTAAAGGAAAGCCAGATCATAGTGCTTTGCTTCATCGGATTACAGAAGAAGATCCTGAATTGCGGATGCCCCCGGCCGATTCAGGCAAGTCGTTGACTGAGAAAGACAAAGAGGTTTTACGACAGTGGATCGAACAAGGGGCTAGCTGGAATGAACACTGGGCCTACGTACCGCCCCAACTGCCAGCATTACCTAAGCCGGTTAATGACTGGAAGCAAAGTAACGCGATTGATCTGTTTATTCAGGCCCGTTTACAACAACAGGGTTTGAGTCCTGAAAAAGAAGCAGACAAAGCGACTTTGATTCGTCGTCTTACATTAGATTTAACTGGCTTGCCTCCGTCCGTTGCTGAAGTGGATGCATTTCTGGCAGATGCATCAGATCAGGCCTACGAACGGTTAGTGGATCGTTTGCTGCAATCCGAACGCTACGGAGAACACATGGCTCGCAATTGGCTAGACGCTGCCCGGTTCGCCGACACCCATGGATTACACCTGGATAATGAGAGGTCGATTTGGCCCTATCGAGATTGGGTGATTAAGTCCTTTAACCAGAACATGCCCTTTGATCAGTTTACCGTGGAGCAGTTGGCTGGAGACTTGTTACCTGAACCCTCCTTGAGTCAGCGAGTGGCCACAGGTTTCAATCGCTGTAACGTGACGACTAGTGAAGGTGGTTCGATCGATGAAGAATACTATGTGCGATATGCCGTGGATCGAGTGGAAACGACAGCCACTGTTTGGATGGGCTTAACCGCAGGTTGTGCAGCCTGTCACGATCACAAATTTGATCCACTCAGTCAGAAGGAATTCTATCAACTCTTTTCATACTTCTTCAGTCTGACTGAGCGGGCGATGGATGGAAATGCTTTGCTTCCTCCTCCATCAGTCAAAGTGCCGACCAAAGAACATTCGGCGGAGAAGGCTCGGTTGACAAGTGAGTCAGCGGCGGCCAATCAGACGATTGCGACGATATTGGAAAATGCCGAATATAAAGATCCATTTAGTGGCACGGAATTTCCAAACTATGAAAAGCTTGATGCTGTTTGGTTTGATGACGAGCTTCCGGAAGGGGCCAAACCGGAGGGTAATACACCTTGGTCCTTTGTTTCCTCACCGGATCATCCTGTCTTCAGTGGAGAGAATTCAACCACTCGTACAGGTGACGGAATTACGCAGCATTTTTTCACAGGTGCAAAGAACGGCCCTGCGATCGCTGAAGGAACGCTCCTCTACTGTTATGTGTTTATCGATGAGAAGAATCCACCAGAATCAATTCAGCTTCAGTTCAATGACGGAAGTTGGGAACATCGGGCAACCTGGGGAGCCGATAAATGCTTCGGAGCAGGACGCGACTACGAAGGAAACCGTCGTCAGGGAGAGTTGCCTGAAAAAGGAAAGTGGGTCCGCTTGGAAGTGGCAGCTGCCGATGTGGGATTGAAGCCTGGGGCGAAGCTGAACGGTTGGGCCTTTACGCAATTTGGCGGCACGGTCAATTGGGATCAGGCCGGCTCGATCGGAGCTCCACAACTATCGGTCGAACAGAAGAAATCACTCGCGATCTGGGAACACTATCAAACGACCGTGGGTACGAGTGCTCCGGATAATATCAAGAAGATATTCGAGATTAAAGCGGAAGAACGTAATGAGAATCAGCTTGCTGAATTACGACGATACTATATTGAAAATGTGAACCCTGATATCTTGGCCAAACTTGCTGAGCCTAAGAAGAAGGCGGCCGAGCTCAAGAAATCGCTGGATGATCTGGAAAAAGCGATTCCTGCCACGTTGGTGATGGAAGATCGGAAAGAAATGCGAGTGGCTCATATTCTGGAACGTGGGGAGTATGACAAAAAGGGTGAGCCTGTTGAATCCGCAGTGCCGGCCTGGTTAGGGGCTGCTCCGGAGGATGCGCCGAAAAACCGTATGGGTCTGGCACAATGGCTTGTGAATCCTCAACATCCTCTCACATCCCGTGTCACGGTAAACCGCTATTGGCAACATTATTTCGGTACGGGACTGGTCAAGACGTCAGAAGATTTCGGAGTTCAGGGCGAGCAACCCTCGCACCCAGCCTTACTGGATTGGTTGGCACTCAGGTTTATCGAATCCGGCTGGGATGTTAAGGAATTTCAGAAATTGATCGTGATGTCGTCGACGTATAAACAGAGTTCTCGGGTGACATCTGAGAAACTTGCAATCGATCCACAAAACCGTCTTCTAGCCCGAGGCTCACGTTTTCGTTTAGACGCTGAAGTGATTCGTGACCAGGTTCTACAGATTAGTGGATTGTTGGTCGGGACGATTGGTGGAAAGAGTGTAAAACCTTATCAGCCTGCAGGCCTTTGGAAGCCAGTGGGATTCGGAGGGAGTAATACGGCGACGTTCCGTCAGGATTCGGGAGACGCCTTATTCCGTCGAAGCATGTATACCTTTTGGAAGCGGACAAGTCCTCCGCCAAGTATGTCGATTTTTGACGCTCCGGACCGCGAAACCTGCCAGGTGCGACGTGCTCGAACAAATACACCACTACAGGCATTAGTACTGTTAAATGATGTTCAATTTGTCGAAGCCGCTCGTCGATTTGCAGAACAAGTTGTTCGTGAAGGAGGAGATTCTGTCGAGGCCAAGATCTCTTTTGTCTATCGATCTGTGCTGGCTCGGGAGCCGAGTGCGAAAGAATTACAGATTGTATCGACGCTGTTTGATGAACATCTAGCGGAATTTACAAAGAATCCAGAAGCTGCAAACCAACTGTTGGCGATCGGGGAATCAGCTCGTGATGAAATGTTGGATAGTCAGCAGCTTGGAGCGTGGACCATGATCGTCCATCTGGTATTCAACCTAAGTGAAACGGTAACGAAGGGATAAGAGTCGAGAAGATGAATCCATTACTACGAGAAGCAGAACTCATTGAAACTCGTCGCCACTTCTTCGGTCGTGCAGCTACGGGAATCGGTACGGCAGCATTGGCTTCGTTGGTGAACCCGGAGTTGTTTGCCAATCAATCACAAACTCAATTAGGAGCGATGGGGGCGCCTCATTTTGCTCCTAAAGCAAAGCGAGTAATCTACCTGTTCATGTCCGGGGCTCCGAGTCAGTTGGATATGTGGGATTACAAACCCAAAATGGTGGATTGGTATGACAAGGATCTGCCTGATTCTGTCCGCAATGGTCAGCGTATTACTACGATGACTTCCGGCCAGAAGCGATTTCCAATTGCGCCATCCAGATTTAAATTTAATCAGCATGGTGAACACGGAGCCTGGGTCAGCGAGATCCTTCCACATACCGCCGGAGTCATTGATGATCTGGCTGTGATTAAAACGGTCAATACTGAAGCGATCAATCATGACCCTGCGATCACCTATATCCAAACGGGAAGTCAATTGCCAGGTCGACCGAGTACGGGTGCCTGGTTGTCATATGGCTTAGGCAGTATGAATGAAAACCTCCCTTCTTTTGTGGTCCTCCATTCAACCGTTAACGGTGGATTTGGCGGGCAGGCTTTATACGCTCGCTTGTGGGGTTCGGGTTTCTTATCCACTCGGCATCAGGGAGTCTCATTACGATCCACAGGTGACCCGGTGCTATACCTTTCCAATCCGAACGGGATCTCAGGAAAGATGCGCCGCAGGATGCTGGATAATCTGGCTGTCTTAAATCAGCAGCGATACGACGAGGTAGGGGATCCCGAAATTCAATCCCGAATCGCTCAATACGAAATGGCGTATCGCATGCAGACATCTGTTCCAGAGTTAACAGATATTTCCGGTGAGACTCAGGAAACGCTGGACCTCTATGGTCCGGAAGTCACCAAACCGGGAACGTTCGCTTTTAACTGCCTCCTGGCTCGGCGACTGGCAGAACGGGATGTTCGATTTACTCAGGTCTTCATCCGCCAATGGGACCAGCATGGTAATCTGCCAAATGATATTCGACGTCAGTGTGGGATAATCGATCAGCCTTGTGCCGCGTTAATTAAAGATCTGAAGCGTCGAGGGATGCTAGAGGATACGCTGGTGATTTGGGGGGGCGAATTTGGAAGAACGATTTACTGTCAGGGTGGACTGACGATGACGAATTATGGTCGTGATCATCATCCCCGCTGTTACACCAAGTGGATGGCTGGCGGAGGTATCCAAGGTGGAATTGTTTATGGTGAAACCGATGATTTTAGTTACAACGTGATCGATAAGCCGGCTCATATTCATGACCTCAATGCGACGATCCTACATACACTAGGCGTGGACCATGAACGTCTGACCTATCGCCATCAAGGACGTGATTTCCGTCTTACGGATGTGCACGGGAATGTGCTAACGGATCTTTTGGCTTAAAAGAGTGGTCATTTTTGGGCCTGAGAGTGGCTGAGACCATTTCAAGGCAAAATTGCTTGCAAACAATCAGAGGCATCGTCGACTCAGGGACGGTGTCTCTTTTTTAGTTCTGTACAGTTTTTTTAAGCTANATGTGTCTTAAAATGCCAATTCGTTGACAGGAATTTGAGGATATTAGAACATTAGGTATGTGTTAGAAAGATTGGAGACGATTGTAAGAACATCGATGGATTATTCCATTGGGGCAATGTGCGACACACACATTCATAATCACACAAAGCGACATATAACGACATACCTAAGACGCGAATGACAAATTCACCTCGTGACATTAACGAAAAATCCGACAACACTGGTATCTCGGATATCAGTGAATTGATGGGTGGCTATATCGATGGTCAGCTTTCTGCGGAAGAGAAACTACGAGCCGAAACGGCGTTACAGACCGATGCGACGGCAGCCAAAGTCTTAGCGGAATTACAATCGCTTCGTACCGGAATCAAAGCACTCGGTGGTGAGACAGAACAACGGTCCTCCATGGCCGAAAACATCCTCGCTGAACTCAATGCTCCCGAAGTCTCGACATCGTCTCCTAAAGTCAATCCTCGGCCTACGACCTCAACCGTTCCTGCCCGAAGCAGTCGATTCTCTTTCTACATCTCGATCGTGGCCATTGTCGTAGCAGCAGTTGCAATTTGGCAAGTGTTTCAAGGTCAGCAGGATGAACAGGGAAATCCTCTGGTCGATGTGATAGAAGACGAAACTCAGGTATCTCCGAATGATGGCGAACGTATTGTTTCTCCTGATCGACCAAATCAACAAGACCAACAAGACCAAGGACTCGACCCTGATTCAGGTATTGACCAATCGCAACTAGTTGAGAATTCGGTTGATGGGGATTCGGGAAAACCTAACCCAGAGGACATGCCTCCGGAAACGCCGGTTGTACCATCACCGATGAATCCGAGCGAGTTGGTAAACAATAAAGATCCTGGGGGAGAACTCGCAGGAGTGCAGCCCGATCTGAGTCTGCTAACAGGAGGTAAATTCCTGTTCGTAATTGAAATTGGTGTGACGCCGGAAGGGGTGGAAGCCGATGTTGTGCGAGAAGTCTTAATGAAAAATGGAATTGTCTACGATGGTGGATTGGATGTGATGCCGGAGTTGGAATCGCAACTCTTGAAATCACGCTACCTCAACGGAGTGGTGCAAAAGGACGAGCAACCAGTTGGCGGTACTGTAGACTTGATTTACATGGTTGCTTCCGGATTGCAAATCGACCAAACTCGGCTCGATATTCATGCTCGTCACGAGCATATTGCCCGATATCGATTCAATATGGCATTGCTTCCCAAAGATGTTGGCGTCTTTGATAACTTACACCGGACAGTAAAAAGTCAGTGGGCTACTGACGAACCCGCACCTTCACCTAAATTAGAAGAGAAAGCCGCGTATCAGCAGCAGTTAAAACAATGGCAGGGAAAGGCCAGTCGTTTGATGACAACGTTGTATTTTCTTGCAGGCAAAGGTGCTGCGGTGAGTAAGGTGGGNATTGAGATTCCTCCGACTCAAAAAACTCCCAAAGGCGCCAACCGTGGTGATCTCACTAAACCAGGTCCCACCGAGAAACCTATTTTGGGTGCGGATCTGATTTGTGAAGTGCTTTTGGTCGTCAGGAATATGACTCAGGCTGAAGTTGAGCGACTACCTGACCCCAAGGCTGAAAAATAAAAAATCTTTCGATTGGACGAGCATAAGACGTAATTAAACGCCCCATTCGATTCTGGGAATCGAATGGGGCGTTGTTAGTGTCTATTAGCTGGAATTTTGTTACTGAATGGGTTGAGTCGGTAGATTACTCACTCGTGGTTGTGTCGGACCATTAGCTCGGCGATAGGTGATTCGCCATTCTGTCTTATCAGTAGTCGTGGTATGGGTTGTTTCCCCCCCTAGAAAGACATTGGAGTTCCCAATTTCATGAGCATGCACATCGGTGTGGTTTTGTGTTTCCGTGCCGATCACCACTTCCTCTTCTTTCTCAATAATGTAGCCCTGAGGGAAATGCGATTGCATCAACTCCATCGCTTTTTCACGATGGTCCACGGGCCAAGTTGCGGTACTTGGGATGGCTATCACGCCGCGTTCCTGATCTCGAGAGACATAGCGGGCTGAGGAACATCCCGTTAGGAAGAGACAGCTAATGATGAGTAAGGCAATGAACCGAGGCATTCTATGTTGCTCCTGACTTATTGAATTTGTTTCCGGAGCGATAAATTAATGAATTACCGGTGAGACCTCAATAGCGATGTACCGATGCCAAGTGCTTTCATTTACAATGAAAATGAGGAAGTAACTGATATTTAATCACGAGATGGAAACCAAATGCGTGCTTCACTATTAATGCTTATCCTGTTGCTGTCTGGTCCATTAGGAGCCGCCGAAAACTGGACCCACTTTCGTGGAGATCAGGCCGGCCGTGCCGATGCTGCCAAGTTGCCCACTGATATAGGAGAGGGCAAAAGTGTCAAATGGAAAGTACCGATTCGTGGTAAAGGTTGGGCCTCACCGGTTATTTTCGGGGAACAGTTGTGGACGATCACCGCCACGGTTGATGGATCGAAAATGTGGGCTCTGTGTTTTGATAAGGAGTCGGGTAAGACTATTCACGACATCCTTGTCTTCGAAAACGAAGAAGTCCGCTTTTGTCATCCCACCAATAGCTATGCCTCCTGTACGCCTGCCATTGAAGACGGTACGGTTTATGTTCATTTCGGGAGCTATGGAACCGCGGCTATCGATACGAAGACGGGTAAGAAAAAATGGGAACGTCGTGATTTGGATTGTGATCACTGGCGTGGCCCAGCTTCCTCACCAGTCATTGATGGTGATCGACTTATCGTTTCGTACGACGGATTTGATGTGCAGTACGTCGTTGCTTTTGATAAAAAGTCGGGCGAGACGATTTGGAAGAAGGACCGTGGCATCGACTATGGAACCGATAATGGTGACCGAAAGAAGGCCTATAGCACGGCCACCGTTATCGAGCACAAAGGTCGTCGTCAGGCGATCGTGCCAAGTGCCATGGAGACAATTTCTTATAACCCATCAAACGGAGAGGTTTTGTGGCGAGTACGTCACGGTGGAATGAATGCCGCCTGTCGCCCGTTATTCCATAACGGGTTGGTTTATATTACTGGCGGAGATGGAGCGCGAGCGATGGTGGCTGTAGCACCAGAGGGTTCGGGCGATATTACGAATTCCGCGATTAAGTGGGAATTTAGTAAGTCCGTACCACGTCGAGCTTCTCAATTATTGGTTGATGGCCATCTATATATGATGAATGACCAGGGTGTTGCTTCGTGTCTCAACGCTGATACTGGGGAAATCGTGTGGCAGCAACGTGCCGGCACTGGTGAATTCCGATCGTCGCCCGTATATGCCAATGGATTGATCTATTGTTTCAGCGTGGACGGGAGCGGGGTTATCCTAAAGACTGGTTCAACGTTTGAAAAGGTTGCCAGTTTTGAGTTTGACTCAGGATTTCAGGCATCGCCGGCAATTTCTGGAAATAAAATGTTCTTGCGAAGCATTACAGATTTGTACTGTATCGAAGCTGAGTAACTCTAAGTCTACATACCATCGCTTCGATAAGGATCTTCGATGAAGAAATTGATTTTGCTTAGTTGTCTGTTAGTAGGCAGTGTGCTCACCGGTTGCCAGCGGGATTACGCTTGGGATCCGAATAGAATGGATGAGGGAGCTTTGGAGCGTCCATTCCAAACACTCGCAGGCGGTACCATGTGGCGGGTTTTACGGGACTCCGGGGGCCGGACGCCAGGGCCCGAAGAAGGGTACTGGGTGCACTACAAAGGTTGGGTGTTGGATGAAAATGGTAAAGAGCAATTGTTTGATCAGTCCTATGGGTTGGGTGTTGCAAGTTATTTCGGAGCCGGGCAGTCAATCGAGGGCTTCTATAACGGGATGTTAAACTGTCCTGAAGGTGGGATGATTGAGATTGAGATACCACCGGAGCAAGGTTATGGAGATCAGGAATTGGAGCTCATTCCGGCTAATTCCACCTTGCATTTCAGAATTGAATTAATCCGTATTGAATAGTGAGAAAAGGTCAGCACATCAATGAAAAAGCCGGTGGAACTAAATTAGCTCCACCGGCTTTTGTGTTTAGAGTGAGATAGCTTGTCAGACGACCTTCTATTTTTCGTCTCGGTTTTCGAGGTTTTCGATACGTTGCTCGAGTTGTTCAATGACTTCCAACAGCTCGTCGAACTCACCGGTTATGTCAGGCAACGCCTGACCGTTTGGAATCAATTGATACCGGCGTAGCCCCTGCAACTCTTCCAATTCTTCAGGGAGTTCAAGATCGTTGATCACTTCGTACTGGGATTCCGGTCGCTTCGTGGGCTTCACTTTGAATTCCATACCTTTGCCCTGTCGGATAAGTTTAATGGTGACCTCTCGATCGTTTTTGCCTGCATTTTCAACGACTTTGACCAAGTCGCCCAAGTCCTTGAGTAACCTATCACCGGCAGCCGTTAAGACGTCATGCTTTTGAATACCCGCTTTGGCGGCAGGGGAATCTGGCATCACACTCATTACTGCAATTCCACTTGCATCCAGTCCCAATTGAGCCTGCAGTATTTCCGAGGTTGGGCCCATGGCAATGCCAATCATGAACTCACTAACCGGCCGTGTTTGCCCCACTCGTTCCTCGAGGTTTAGGTCAGCACCATGGGGAAGGGCGTGGAATTCGAGGCCGCCAGGAAGTTGGCCACGAAAGCGATTTAGCAGAGATCTTGCATCTCCAAATTCAGGAAGGTCAAAGTCAAATTGACCGTCGTCGAGATCGAATTCCTGGACTTTACCATCAGGGCCGACGACGATGGCTTTGCCTTCAATTTGAACATCGACGTCTACATCACCGCCGTCGACTTCAATTTTAGAATTTTGGCCTTGTTTAAATTTCGTGAGATCGATTACCTGTGTCTTACCATCGGGAAGTTTAATGGTAATCTTGTCGCCCTCGATGGTTACGGCATCGGAATCAACATCGCCCAGGACTTTAACTTCGACTCTCTTCTCAATTTTATTCTTCGTTTCACCATCATCGGACTGAACGAATGCAAACGTGCTAAACAGTAAACCAAATGCAGTCAGCGCGACCGGTATAAGGAGGTGTTTTTTCATTATTTCATTCCTCGATTAAAAATGAATCTGCTTGGACTCTCTATATTAATAATGGATACGCCGAGACCAACACAGGGGTTCAACTCGGTGTGAATCAGCTTTACTTTAATTGGATTTAGACAGCATGCGTGTTTGGCACCTCAGTCTCGTTTTCCTACTATTATATTTATGCGAATCNATTCACGCGGAAAAGCCCAATATCTTATTTGTACTGACCGATGATCAGGCGCCCTGGGCCATCGGAGCGTCCGGTAACCCACTGGCTAAAACTCCGCATATGGATCGCCTCGCAAGGGAAGGTGTTTATTTGCCCAATGCCTATACCGTTACGCCAGTATGCAGTCCTTCAAGAGCAGCACTCATGACGAGTCGATATGGATCTGAACTGGGGATCACGGACTGGATTCATCCTCGCAATGAGCCCAATCTGGGACTCGATGCTTCCCTTCCTGTTTGGCCTCGTGTTCTGCAGCAGGCCGGCTATAAGACGGGATTGGTAGGTAAATGGCATCTCGGGTTATTAGATTCACAACATCCAACGCAGTTTGGTTTCGACTATTTTATGGGACACCGTGCAGGGGGTTGGCAAACGGTGAACCCAATTTTGGAAAAGGACGGAAAGAACCAAAACTTCGAAGGACTCAACGCCGATATTTTGGCAGATGAAGCGATTGAGTTCTTGCAGCGTCATCAAGACGATCCTTTTCTGCTTTGTTGGCACACTCGAGCGCCTCACACTCGTTGGCTTCCAGTGGCTGACGAAGATTTCGCTCCCTATGAAAACTTAGAGATTCCTATTCCGAATCCTGATTACCCCAATTTGGATGTCGCAAGGGTGAAGCGAATGACCAAGGAATACTTTGCGAGTGTTCGTAGCGTGGATCGAAATCTAGGCCGCGTATTGAAGACGCTCGATGATTTGAAGCTGACAGAAAACACAATCGTGATATTCAGTTCGGATCATGGGTATAACATGGGACACAACGGGATTTGGCATAAAGGTAANGGGCACTGGGTGCTCACTGCGCCCCCGGCGGCAACCGAGAATATTCCTCGAGGCCAACGCCCGAATATGTATGACAACTCGATTAAGGTACCGACGATCATTCGCTGGCCAGATGTATTAGCTCCGGGGACGGTGAATGAATCGACCTATTCAAATTTGGATTGGTTCCCCACCATTCTTGCCATGGCAGGCCTCGAAGCAGACGCGAAGACGATTCTTCGAGGCCGAAACATGCTGCCGAGCCTTCAGGGTGAAGATGTGAAATGGGATGATACTTACTACGCTGAGTATTCAACGAAACATCAGTCGCAGACTCATATGCGGATGATCTCCAATGGTCAATGGAAGTTGATTCGGGACTTCAATAACCAAGGTCGCGACGAGCTTTACAATTTGACTAAGGATCCGGCGGAATCACAAAACTTGATTGATTCGACAGACAATCAGGTGCGTAAAATCCGGCGGCAACTATACCAGCAGTTGATTCGTAAGATGCAGTCGATTCAGGACGATGCTTATAAGCAGGCCGGTAATTAATAATCGGTGAAGTATCGTTGTATGAAAAACATGCTAAAGGTACGATGACTCTTTTAATCCCCGCTGGGAATCCCTCCCCACCAGCCTTTGATGGAATGATGAATTCAAAGGCCCCGCCTCCAAACCTATCAGGAACACTATCAAGTGTTTTTCATATTAAGACTCAATGTCTGCTTGCTGACTTTATTAATCTGTCTGCCTGCAGCAGCACAAAATGAAGTGGATGTGAGAGTCACGAGTTGGCAGTCGTATCTGAAAGNGCACTCGCAATGGCAGGAAGCTCGTCAGCAACATGCTTTATTAGTTGCAGAGCATGCCCATGCGGTTCTGCAGTGGGAATCAGAGAAGGACAACGCAGAACGAGAGCTTTTAGTCCATCAATATGAACTAAAAGCATATCGGGAAGGATTGCGGGAGGTGAGATTAACTGCTCTGAAAAATGAAGTCGTAGTGATCACTGAAAGAGTGAAGCAGGCAGATGTGCGTCGGAGTTGGTCCGTTAAATTGGCGAATCGCGGATTGATCAGCCAAAAGGAACTTGAAGCAGATGAGATTGCTGTCGAGCGACTGAACGGTCAGCTGAAGACTAAAAAAGAAGAATTAAAGCAGGAGCAACANGAGCAAGGTTCCGTTCGAGAAACAGAACTACTAACCGCTCTGGAACAGGCTACAACGAAGCTGGAAATAATTAGGCAGGATGGAGCGAAGGGGAAATCCGAACGTGAAGAAGTCCTGAAGCAGCAGATGATTTTAGTCAAATCGTTACAGGGAGAACTTCAGAAGAGTCAGGCGGAGTTTAAGCGTCTTAGAGAATTTCTTGAGATGCAGGAATCGAATGCGAGCAGTCAAAAACAGAACCAACAAATTCTTCAGTTGGAACAGGAGTTAAAAACCAGTGAGCAAGCAGTCATCGATGCACGTACACAAAGCGACGATCGAATGGCTCAATGGCAATCCAGATTGGATTCAGCAAAGCAGGTTGTTCTTCAATTCAAAAACACCCCGGAGGGATCACTACCAAGGAGTGTGGCCATCCAGAATCAGGAAGCGGCTGTCCAAAGTGCTCAGGAAAAGGTAAACCAGTCCATACAAAATGAAACGTGGGCAAATCGTGTCTTGAAGAAGGGCTTCATTACTCAGGTTCTTTACGAAAAGTATTCTCTGCAATTATTGGAAGCCCGGCTTGATCTGGCACTGCAGCAACAACGTTTTGCTGTGGAGTCTTCATTGCGTGCAATGCATGAAGCCGTCTTGAGAGAATTTGACTTACAGGTCGCCACACGTGAAGTCGCGGCGTTGTCAGAATTGCTTAGACTAAATCAGGCATACTCTAAAACGCTGATCGAACGCCATCGTGAACATGCCAGTCGCCAACAGGCAGTCATCAGCGTGCTCAAACTAATCCCTGACAGTCTTGGTGATTAACAAGCTGGCAATAGCAGCTAACCCAGTTTAGCTATTTCCGCCACTGCTCCCTCTTTGCCTAGCGTATTTGCCAGTGCGAATCTCATTAAGTATCGTTCACTAAAGCTCCGAAGAAGACTACGTATGTCTACGTTGATGTAGGCATTGGATTTTTAATACCACTACTGCTTCTTCCCTCCGAGCCACTGTCCGTGCTATTTTCGCCGCGATCTCTGACACACCACTTATCTTGGTTAGGGCTGTGTATTGCTTTGTGTGGAATGCTCAATGGGTGTACTCGCACTGAGTATCGGCAATCTGCAGATAAGCAGACTTATCAGATTCTCAAAGAAAAGTCACAGGATCCACGTTGGCGAATCCCCCGGATGGATATTACGCCCGACCCTACCAGTCGCTTTTACGATGTAAATGATCCGGATACTCCTCCACTGCCTCCGGATGATCCGGCTGCTAAAGAGTATATGGAACGGGTTTACGGTATGAAGGGGAGTCCGACATGGGATCAACTTCACAAGATTGATCATGTTGAGAATCCGAATTGGCCAAAGGCCTTTGGGGGAGGGGTTTATACCGGTGAGATCTCGGAGATTCCAGAAACCAAACTGACGATTGAAGATGCGGTCAGCATCGGCTTACGCAATAGCCGTGATTATCAGGAGCAGATGGAGAATATGTATCTGGCGGCGTTGGCGTTGACGTTTGAGAGATACCGCTATGATGTGCGTCCGATAGCATTTGGCAACGAACCGGGAACAGGCATTCACTATGAAAACACACCGAATGATGGATCGAATTGGGGATTAGGCCAAACGAATCTTGGTGTCAGCAAACTATTCCCCACTGGCGCTCAATTTATGACTGAATTGACGAACAACACGATTTGGATGTTGTCTGGAAATTCTGGTTCTCAAACGGCGACGACGCTGGCGTACTCGTTGGTGCAGCCATTGGCTTTTGACGTTCAACGCACGATTAATCTCGAGAAGATCACTCAACAGGAACGAAATGTTCTCTATAAAATCCGTGACTTCGCTCGGTTTCGTAAAGACTTCTATGTAACCGTGGTGACTGGGTCACGTGCTTTACCGTTACCTGGTAGCTCTGGCAGCGGAGAACTTGCGTTCCTAATTCGAGGCGCTAGAAGTCCGACCGTTGGTTTCTACTACCTACTTTATGAAATTCAACGCCTGCGAAATCAAAAGACAACAATTCGCAGTTTGGAATCATTGATTCGTGACTTAGAAGCTTTAGGAGAAGCTGGCCGTGCTACGTCACTGGATGTAACGGAATTACAGAGTTCGCTGGAACGTGGGCATCTCTATATGGCTCATCGCGAACGAGTGGTCAAAACAGAGATGGATCGGTTTAAGATGCAATTGGGATTGCCTCCGGATCTGAATATTTCGTTGGATGATTCTCTGTTAAGGCAATTCGAGTTTTTGGACAACGAGTTACTTGAACTGGAATACTCAAGTACCACAGTACAGATTGATAATGACAAGCAAACCCTCGTGACAGCGATGGAAGATATCGAATCGGTACTGACAACACTAGAAGCAAAGGTTCAGTCATTCGAAGATGAGATCGTAGAGTTAGAACAGATCCTGCCAATACGATTCGCTCGGATGACGGAAGAGGAAATTGCGGAAGTTGAACACAATGTGGCCAACGATAAACAACAATTTTCGGACATCCAACAAAAGACGATCGATATGCGAGCATCGATCAGTAAGCTGCGGGATGAGATTCAAGCAGCAGAAGATACGGCTGATGTCATCCCCGCTGTCAGAGAATTGCGTCGGGGGTTGTTGCACACAGTTCGGGCGTTAACCGGAGTCAGTATCGCCATTCGACTCGAAAAGAGTATTCTTGTGCCGCTCAACGTCGACTTCAATGAAGCCGCCAGCATCGCACTCGAGAATCGACTAGACCTGATGAATCGCAGGGGAATTGTAGTAGATACTCGCCGCCGGTACGAAGTCGCTGCAGAGCGTCTGCTTACCGATGTCAATCTAGTTGCAGAAGGCAGTGTGGGAACGCCTCCGTTGGCATCGTCCAATGAGCCATTTGATTTCTCATCCGATTCCGCTCAATTTAGGGCCGGAATTGAGATTGTGACTCCTTTGGATCGACGTAGGGCTCGGAATAATTTCCGTGCCGCACAGGTTTCACTGCAACGTGCTCGGCGGAATTATATGGCAGCCGAAGATCAGGTGAAGCTGGACATTCGAACGATGTATAACGAAGCGATTACCGAGGCAAGAATTTTTGAAATTTGCCGCAGGGCTTTACGGGTGGCTGCCAGAGAGTTGGATCAAGCAATCGAATTTGGTGACCGTCCGGATGCTGGTGAATACGCCGGTGGCCGTGGTGTGAATATTTCCAGAGCTTTGGAGAATATTCTTTACAACCAAAATGAGATGATTGAGTCCTGGGCAGAGTATGAAACGGCTCGCTTGAGTATTTATCGTGATATGGGAACGATGGATATCAACGAAAGCGGACTTTGGGCTGATGATATCGTGAATCTAAAAGCGCGGTGAACGATCAAGCCAGTAGTTTGAGTAAACCGCTGCAATCTAGCACGACTTTTCTGGTTGCTTGGTGTTTAAGATAAGACCGAATCTTCTCGTCGGTTGGTTCACCCACCTAAAAAAAACCCAAATAGCCAGAGATTGTGTGCTCATGATGTTGCGATTCTTCCCTACAGTACTCGTTATGTGTTGTCTTCAGCAAACTACCTTTTCTGCAGACTTCCTTCAGTTTCGAGGTGAATCTGGACAGGGCCGAAGTGCACAAACTGACGTGCCAACGACTTGGTCAGATGCCTCCAATTTGCTCTGGAAAGCTGAATTGAGTGGCCGTGGATCATCAAGCCCAATTGTGGTTGGAGACCGTGTATTTGTGACCGCTTATGCTGGGTATGGAAATGCAGATCAATCTGGAGGCCAGGATAAACTGGTTCGCGAACTGATTTGTTTCAACCTCGAGGATGGTAAGCAGATTTGGAAAGCTACCGTTGGTAATCAACAACGCGAGGATGTCTATCAGGGATTCATCACCGAGCACGGCTACGCTACCAGTACACCTGTTTCAGATGGTGAATTCATCTATGTGTTTTATGGTAAGTCGGGTGTACTGGCGTTTGATATGGCCGGTAAACAACAGTGGCATGTCAATGTGGGTACGGAATCGGCTCAACGAAGATGGGGTTCGGCTCCCAGTTTAGTCCTCCATCAGAACAAGATCATCGTCAATGCGTCAGATGAAAGTCAAACGATGTTTGCACTTAACAAGAAAGATGGTTCCGTGGCGTGGAAGGCAGAGGCGGCAGGTCTGGAGAATTCCTTCAACACTCCTTTGTTGGTTAAGTCGGGTGAGCGGACAGAGTTAATTGTCGCTGTGCCTTGGGAGATTTGGTCGCTGGATGCAGATACAGGCAAATTGTTGTGGTACACAGAAACAGATCTCGATAACAATGTGTCCCCAAGCATGGTCGAGAAAAACGGAGTTGTTTATGCCATCGGTGGGCGTAGTGGGGGAAGTATTGCGGTCAGAGTTGGTGGTCAGGGAGATGTATCCAAAACCCATGTTGTTTGGAGGGGGGATGCATCATCCTATGTTCCTTCACCGGTCTTGTACGAAGATCGCCTGTATTGGGTCAATGACCGAGGGATTGCTCATTGCATCAATGCTAAGACAGGCGCACTTGTCTATCAGCATCGTCTGGATATTAAAAGCGGGGGCGGGCGATCTTTTTATGCCTCTGTCATTGTAATCGGCGGTAAAATATATGCTGTAAGTCGATTCAACGGTACGATTGTTTATGAGCCCGGAGACGAGTTCAAACAAATTGCTAAAAATCAGCTCAGTGATGAAGCGATGTTCAATGCAAGTCCGGCTGTGGCTGAGGGAAAAATACTGATTCGTTCGGATTCACACCTGTATTGCATCGGTACTAAAAAATAAAATTGCCTCGGGCACGACCGGGACTCAAAAGAATATCCTCTGGAGAATGAAAATGAAACTAGCAACGATGATTTCAGGGCTCATGGCAGGCCTGTTATTGACCACACAATTGTCAGCCCAGCCTCCGGCTCGTCCTCAAGGGCAACAAGCACAGCAAGGGCAACGAGGGCAGCAAGGACAAGGTCAAGAACGCACGGTAGCAGGCTTTATCGCTCGCCTAAGATCGATGGATGCCAATAAGGACGGAAAGATTTCCAAAGATGAGTTACCTGAACGGATGCAAAGTATCTTAGCCAGAGTGGATAGTAATAAAGATAACGCCATTGATGACAGTGAATTGAAAGCACTGGAAGCTCGATTTTCTAAATCTGGTAACGGTGGCCAACGTCCTCAGGGAGATGCTCAGCAGGGTGATCGTCCTCAAGGTCAACGGCCGCCAGGCTTTGGTGGACAAGGCGGTAAACCGGGGCAAGGTGGTCAACCCGGTGGACGTCCCCCCGGATTTGGAAATCCTGGAGATAGCCCACAGGGTCAACGCCCTCAGGGGTTTGGTGGCCAGGGTGGCCGTCCCGGCCAGCCTGGTGGACAACCGGGAGCAGCTCGAGGCTTACCTCCATTGCCAATCTTCATGGTTTTAGATCGTGATCGTAATGGTGAGATTTCAAAAGAAGAAATGGCCAATGCAGCGAAAGCTCTGTCACAACTTGATCGTGACCGAAACGGTAAATTGACGATTGAAGAATTGATGCCGAGTCAGTTCGGACAAGGCCGTCGACCCGGTCAGGGTGGACAACCCGGTCAGCGTGGACAAGGTGGTGGCTTCGGCGGCCAGGGCGGGCGTCCTGGTCAGGGAGGTCAACCCGGCCAGGCCGGTGGACGTCCACAGCGTCCCCAACGACCTCAATAAGCCGTCATACCAGAATCAAGTGCTGCCAGCGGCATCGTATTATCTATGCGATGCCGCTGTTCTGTTATACTGAAAACGTTCGGGTGTTCATCTCCGGATTTGTCTTTTTGTTAAAGAATGCCTGTGTCTCGTATAAGCATCCTGCTTTTGGTCGTTGGAGTAATCTCGTTCCCACAGGTTGTTGCTGCGCAGTTAGATCCACAATCCAATGACCAGGCAGTTAAGGCATATCAGGACTTACTAAAGAGTTACGAAGCGAATCGTCAGGATCGACAGTTTGTTCGGCCTTTTTTGGAACTTGCTCAGAAGTATCCCGGTACACAACCTGCATTAGATTCACTCAACTGGGTTTTAAAACGATTTGAATCGGGTTCGCATGCAGACAGAGCAATATTACTACTCATTGCTCGGCATGCCGACGATAAAGGGATCGCCGAGCTCTTTTTACATGTCGGTAACAATCCATCGCTGAAGGTAGATGCTTTCTATCGTAAAGTTATAGCCACCAACAAGGATAGCACTGCCGTTGGGCGGGCTCACTTTCGCTTAGGGAATTACTTAGTGCGACAGGCCGAGATCGCTCGTGAGATCAGGGCTAATCCTGATAGTGTTGATAAGTTTAATCTGTTTTACGGTGCTGATTTAACAGAGTATTTACAAACGGTGGACTTAAAGAAAATTCGTGTTGATGCCCTCAAGCAATTTACGATTGCTGCCAGTAAGTATGGTGCTGTCAGAACGTACAAAGGAGAGTTGTCTGAATTAGCGGGTCGTGAGAAATTCAAGATCGAACATTTGAGTGTGGGAGCGGTCGCTCCGGAAATAATCGGAGAAGACCTCTCTGGTAAGCCTATGAAACTTTCGGATTTCAGAGGGAAGGTTGTGCTGTTGGATTTTTGGGGAGACTGGTGTGTCGCCTGCCGCATGTTAATCCCGTTTAATCGAGCTTTAACCAAACAGATGGAAGGTCGCCCGTTTGAATTGTTGGGCGTGAACAGTGACTCGGATCGCATTTATGCGCGAAAGGTCGAACAACTTCAGAAGATTAGCTGGCGTAGTTTTTGGAACGGTGGAAGCCGATTCGGAGATATTTCGACTGAGTGGGCTGTTGAAAAATGGCCAGTTCTCTACGTGATTGATGCCAAGGGAATCGTGCGAATGCGGAGCGCCGGCGGTCATAACAAAGAAGAAATCTATAAGCTGATTGAAACTCTAGTTCGAGAAGCTGAATCTGAATAAAGCTTCACATAATCTCTTACTTGCATTCGGGGAAGACTCTGATGAAATTTGGTTGGATTGCTGTAATTATTAGTTTGGCGAGCGTGTCTCAAGTTTCTGCCAAGCCCGTTTGGAATTCCTTGTTTGATGGAAAGACTCTTGAAGGATGGAGTAATCCATTCGAGTGGGGCGAAGTTTCGGTTGAGCAGAATGAAATTGTTCTGCGTGGAGATCGAAAGTATTTCCTTGTTTCTGATGCTGTTTATAAAGACTTCGAATTGGAAACGGAAGTGTTTGTACCGGAGGGTGGTAATAGCGGCATCCAATTTCGATGTCACTATCGTAAAAACAGGCTCTGGGGATATCAGGCTGAAGTCGATACATCGGATCGTCGGTGGGCAGGAGGCCTTTATGAAGAAGGACGCAGAGGTTGGTTGGTGCCTCTTGAGGGCCAAGAAGAGGCTCAGGGCGCTTTCCGGAACGGTCAGTGGAATACCTATCGAATCAAAGCCGTACGGAATCAGATTGAAATCTGGGTGAATGGAATCCAGACGGTAAAGACGACGGATGGCGTGACCGCGCAGGGACACTTGGCTCTACAGCATCATGGCGAGAAAGGTCTCGAATACAGATTTCGTAATATTCGAATTAAACAATACGCCTTTCCCAAACCACTTTCCTTGGTCACGTTTGGATCCTGTTGTAAGCAGGGCAAAACGCAGCCCATTTGGTCAGCGATCACAGCTCAGGGCTCCGACTTGTTTTTGATGATTGGTGACAATATCTATGGTGACTCAGAAGACGTGGCCGTCCTGAAAGAGAAATATGGAATGTTGGGTGCCGAGCCTGGCTTCCAGATGTTGCGAATGCAGACGCCTGTATTGGCAACTTGGGATGACCATGATTATGGTATCAACGATGGGGGTGCTGAATTTGTCAGTAAGGTCGAATCGCAAAAAGCGTTCAATGACTTTTTTGAAGTTCCGGAGGGGGCGGGAAGTCGGATTCACCAAGGTGTATATGATTCCCACGTATTCGGTCCCACCGGAAAACGGACTCAAATTATTTTGTTGGATACTCGGTTTCATCGTTCGCCGCTGAAGAAGTGGGAGGGCGAAAAGCGACCATTGACAGGTCCTTACGTGGAAGATGAGAGCCCAGAGGCAACCATGTTGGGGGAAAAACAATGGGCTTGGCTGGAAGAGCAACTGCAGGTTCCGGCAGAGTTTCGGATCATTGCGTCGAGCATACAGTTTCTTCCTGCAGAACATGGATGGGAGTACTGGCAAAACTTTCCGCGGGAACGTCAACGACTGATTGACTTGATTCAAGTAAGTGGTGGAAAGTCGGTGATCCTATCCGGAGATCGCCATCTAGCCGAAATATCTCTCCTTCCAATCCGGGCGGAAGAAGGTAGTTTTGACCTCTATGACATCACATCTTCTAGCCTGAACTCCCCCAGTGGTGGGGGGAATGCGGGTGAGTCAAATCGATATCGAAGTGTTCCAGATCATTATCCGGAGGTTAATTTCGGATCAGTGGAGATAGATTGGAAGCGACGAAATCCGCTTATTAGCCTGAGCATTCATGATGTAAATGGTAACGTTGTGCTGGAAAATAAATTCCGCTTAACCGACATCTCTACAAGACCAAAGTGATACTAGTCTACTAATTCAGGTGTATTACTCATCCACTAATTTTTATTTGTCCTAACCACAGTGTTTATTTACTATTTAAAACATAGTGAAAACCACTTTGAAAAGAGGGCATAGTGAGATGAAGAAACTCTACATCACATATTCAGCCATAGCATTATTGCTACTGCAAACGGCTCTTTCTGGGGCGATCCCCAGGAATGTAAAGCTTGAGCTTGATAGCCGACTTATTCCCGCCTATCGAACCGGCAATCTTGAGACGGTTGTATTCTCTGGTGCCTTGATCGCCAATCAAGTGGGCGGCGCGCTTTATGGTGAAATTGACACCTATCTTGAAGAACAAAATATCGGATCGTTGGGTTCGGTACTTGCTCGGGCACGATTTACCTTATTGACTCAAAACCGAGCGGTCAAACCGGAAGCTACTGCCAAAGAGTTGCTGTTGACCGTTCCGCATTTTCAAAACCAAGTGCAACAGGTAATCGATGGTGAGCTACGTCCACTCATTATGCAAGATGAAGCAGAGCCACCGGCGACGCTCAAAGATCTGGAAGAAGCTTTGTGGACTGTTCATATCTATAAGAATGATCTCACCAATTTAGACCGTACGGCTATTCTGGCAGCCCAAACCGTACGAACGGTATTGTTAAGCGGGCAGGTTAAACCGATAGATCGAGACAAGTTGTCGTTTGATTTTGTCTCGGCCAGAAATCAGGTGATCGATGAAAACGAGAATCGTTTAGATCACGAAATGGCCTTGCGAGTGGCACGTGTCCGTCTGGCGAAAAATGTATTGGATACTTCTGCTGAGTTGGATCAACGATTACAGGCAGCCTTTGCGATGGATCAGGATCTCAAGATCATTCGAGATTTTGTCGAGCAGCAGCGAAAGGGTTTATTTCCGCGGGTTCCTACACCAAATCTGGATCCCATCGAGCAAACAGTGTTGTCAGCAGAGCGGGAAAATCAGCAACTCTTTATGACGGCTAATCAATTCTTCACCGGGCTTCACTGGTGGATCCGTGGAAGGTATGGGAAAGGGGTTGCTGCCAATGGACTTCTCAAAGGCGAGCATGTCAAGCAGAATCCTGCGGCGGGGTTCGCTTTAAGCATGCCGAGAAACCGGACGTTGCCAACCGACCCGTTTGCCGAAGATAACTCAGAGCGTTCACCGTACGTTGCCCGGCGGCATGAAAACACCTGGTCTTGGGAAAATGGCGGGATCAGCATGATGCACGGTGAAGAGATCGATATTGTCGCCGAATCTGATTATTTTTACTGAGGTCAGAACCTGGTTCATGGCACCGGGCGTGCCTACTTAGCTAAATTTGACGAACCTGATCCTAGTGATGCCTATCAGATCGTGGGATATCAGGAATATGCTAACGCATTGAATCATCTTGTCCCGCTCATTCAAAAAGCAGATGCGGCGCAACTTGAAGCGTATGACAAGATTATTTCACAGATGCCGGAGTTGTCCATTTACACGAATCTGTCACGTCGCTTCAATTTTCCTCAAGCACAGAATTCTTCTTTGACTCCACTATTGCGAGGTACGATCAATTTGTATCGTCAATCGTCTCTCAATGAACAGGAACTAGGTCAGGAAGATGATTTCAGACGGTCCGGTCTGGGATGGGTGATCGCATTGGCTCGAATCGAACATGGCGGCATCGAAATTGGTTATCAGCGTAACGTCTCTCCGTTTAATCTGGAGCATTTGACTGAAATTGAAAGGCCTGCGTTCATGGAGTTACTGCTAGATGGAGCTCGTGGACATTATTGGGCTATGCGAATGGATCCCATGACGCACCTCATCCTGAAGGGCGAGGTGGTCAAAGTGAGTAGTCAAACTGCATTAGCGTATGGCCGTCGCGCCGTCATGCTTCAAAGGATGCTTGAGACGTTGAATAAGATGGCTGGTGCTACGTTTACGCCCGTGCAGAAGAAAGAACTTCAAACCTGGTATAACGATATGTCTGAAGTTCGAGAAGGTGTATCTGATATCATGTACGAAACGTACAAAGTGGCGATTGCACAACAAGGAGGGATTGAAGCGGTTGATCTGAAGGGATGTCCACAGCTGGTAGACGGAATTCGTCGTGATATTAGTTTAGGTCGGGCCAAAATCCGCCTTAAGAAGTAGCGATTGCCTTTCAGGATCAGGATTCAGTAAGATTCGGATATTGAATCCGAATTTGATAGACCGGTCATTAGACGATGCTCACGATATTCACAGGCCATGAAGCCACCTCTTCGAATGAGACGAGTGTGACTCGGCGTGACTTTATTCAGGTTGGTTCCCTGATGCTAGGAAGTATGTCACTTCCTCAAATACTACAGGCGCGCGAAGAGAATTCCGCATTCGTTAAAGACAAATCCGTCGTCCTGCTGTACCTCTCCGGCGGCGCCAGTCAGATCGAAACCTTTGATCCTAAGATGTCGGCCCCAGCAGAAATCCGTAGTGTTAACGGAGAAGTCCGAACCAGTCTGCCGGGCATTACATTTGGGGCGACGATGCAACGCCTTGCTAACCGCGCTCATCAATTGAGTGTGATTCGTAGCCATCAACATAAGATTGGAGGACACGAGCAGGCTCATGTTCATGTGCTGACAGGAGGGACGGATGAACGAGGTGATGGCAAAGAGGGTTTCGGAATGGGCGCTCTTTACGCTCGGCTACGTGGAGCAAATCACCCGGTCACTGGTATTCCGACCAATTGTTTATTGACCGTGCCTGAGATTGATGGGCAGTATCGCAAGGAACTGAGCCGTGTCCGTAAAGGGTCACGCCCTCTTGAATTAGGAGCGTCGTATGCACCGTTCGAGCCGGGAGGAAATAACGCTGCTCTAAAGAATATGCAACTAAGTATCGAGCCAGGGCGATTTCAGGATCGCCGTACGTTACTGGCTGAATTTGATTCATGGAAGCGACAGGTGGATGGGTTACGAGCTGTGGATGGAGTGAGCCGGTTTAATCAACAGGCCGTCGATTTGCTAACCGGAGGTGCGGTAGATGCGATTGATGTCACCAAAGAGGATCCGGCAGTCTTAGCAAAGTATGACACGAGTGAAATGCAGATTGGATTCAAGCAGTTCCGTCCTTCGATGCTGGGGCACAAAATGTTGATGGCTCGGCGTTTATGTGAGGCAGGCGCCGGATTTGTGACCGTTCATAGCGCCGGCTGGGATATGCATGCAGATGGAAATAATCCCGGAATGCAGGTCGGGATGGCGATGTTGGGAAGCACACTCGATCATGCCGTANCGACGTTTATAGACGATGTGGCTGTACGTGGTTTATCTCAGAAAATATTACTTGTGATTACAGGTGACTTTGGTAGAACGCCACGAGTAAACAAAAAGGGCGGACGTGACCATTGGGCTCGTCTTGGGACCTTGGCCTTCATCGGAGGCGGATTGAAAATGGGGCAGGTGATTGGTCAGTCGGACCGTCAGGCAGGAGAGCCGATTACGACGCCATATACCACAGAGCATCTAATGGGGACGGTAATGCAATCTCTCTTCGACGTTGGCGAAATGCGATTGGTCTCAGGAATTCCTCCTCAATTACGAAGGTTGGTTGAGCAAAGCCGAAGCATTCCTGAGCTGCGGATTTAAGAGTTGTGCTGAGCCAACGCTAAGCTACTTAAAGGCGGGTAAAGGAGCCGGTTTTTCTGATTTGGCTTCTTTATAAAATCCAAAGATCTCATCCCAGTGACTCCAGGCAGGTATGAGATGGCCTCCGCCTTCTACCTCGATATATTTCACGTCCTGTTTGTTTTGTTCAATGAGCTTCACAAGCGATCGAACAACGTGAACATTGACCAATGGATCTCTTGTTCCCTGAATGATCATGATCGGACTTTTCGCAGACGCGATACGCTTACCTCGGTCGGGCACGAAGTAAGCTGGTGCAACCGTTGCCACGGCAGCAAACTGCTCGGGATACTTACTAAGTAGATGCAAGCTTCCACCTCCGCCCATGGAATGACCGTACAGATAGATCTTTCGCGCGTCGATCTTCAGTTCATTACGGATGCTATTCATCACATTGATGACGTCCCGTTCACTCAATTCACCGAGGTTTTTAGGGGTGTCCGAATCTTGGTGCTTCCCATACATGCCGTACCAACCATGATTGTTATAGCCCTGCGGTGCCACCAGAATAAAGCCATGCTTTTCCGCGGCTGGGACGATACCCGGATAGCGGATCATCTGGTAACAGTTACTTAGCAAGCCGTGCAAAGCAAAGACGACTGGTAGATCTTTGGTACCATCGTATTTCTTAGGTACGTACATAGTGTAAGGGATTTTCTTACCCGCCAGCGGCATGTCATATTCACGATGGATAATCACACCCGTTTGTGGTTTCGAGGCAACTGCAAAGCCATTACACGTAAGGAGGATGGTAAGACTGAATAAGAATAATTGCATAATTAAAATCTCGTGAATTTCTAACAGTACTTTATTTTACGGCGTTGTAGTTTTGTAGGATACAGTGGTTTCAGTTACATCTTATTTCGGTCAATCACATGACTCGTATTTTATATGGCCTTTCAGGCGAAGGCTCCGGGCATAGCTCCCGCTCACGTCAGATGGCTCGTCATCTTGAATATCTGGGGCATGATGTACGTCTTGCCAGTTACGATCGGGGGTACCGCAATCTCAAAGATGATTTCAATGTATTTGAAATCGAAGGCTTAACGATTGCCAGTAGTGACAACAAAGTATCGAATATTCGAACCGTCACCCAAAATGTCAAACGGCTTAAACGTGGCTGGCAGCGCTTGCGGGCTTTGAAGCAGGAGATTTTCAAAGAATTTGAACCTGAGGTGGTGATTACGGATTTTGAACCGATGACTGCTTATCTTGCGCATCATTACGATATTCCGTTGTTAACCATCGATAACCAGCACCGCATGCGGTACATGAAATATGAGTGTCCTCCCGGACTGAAAATGGATCAGAAACTAACCAAGGGTATCATTCGGGCAATGGTCCCACGCCCTGATGCTTCATTGGTCACGACGTTTTATCAGGGGAAAGTTACTAATGATAGAACTTATCTGTTTCCACCGATTGTCCGCGATGAAGTCATAGCAATGGAAAGCACCGACTCCGGCCACTTGTTGGTTTATCTCACGAGTGGCTACGAAACGCTGCTAGATTACCTGAAGCAGTTTCAGCGCGAGCGATTTATCGTTTACGGTTATGACCGTGAAGATGAAGATGAGAACTTACAATTCAAACCGCCGAGCAAACAGGGTTTTCTGGATGATCTTGCATCCAGCAAAGCGGTCATCGCGACGGCTGGATTTACATTGATCAGCGAGGCCTTGTACCTCAAGAAACCCTATCTTGCGATGCCGATGACAGGTCAGTACGAGCAACAATTAAATGGGTTTTGGTTGGACACGCTGAAACTTGGAAGTAATGCTCCGGTGATTAATACGGAGACGATTGGGAATTTTCTCTATCGCCTTCCGGAGTTTAATGCTCGTTTAGGTGAGACAACATCTGAAGGTAATTTACTGATTCAACAGAAGCTGGAAGAGCTCATGCAAGATCATGGCAAGCAGATGAAGGAGCATCACGCCAGACGCAAGAAGAAGAAATGGGCTGGCATCCTAGAGGACGATTCAGCAAAGTCTACTCAACTCTAACTAAGGATTTGATTGACGACCTTCCCGTGTACATCTGTCAGGCGGAAGCGGCGCCCCTGATACTTGTAGGTCAGGCGTTCGTGATCGATCCCCAGTAAATGTAGAATCGTTGCATGGAAATCATGAACGTGGACTCCATCTGTTGCAACGTTATAGCCGAGTGGATCGGTTTCTCCATGAGTGACTCCCCCCTGAATCCCTCCACCTGCCATCCAGAGTGAAAAGCTTCGTGGATGGTGATCCCGGCCAAAGTTGTCACCATTGAGTTTTCCCTGACAGTAATTCGTACGCCCGAATTCTCCTCCCCAAATAATCAGCGTGTCCTCGAGAAGACCACGTTGTTTGAGGTCCATGACTAACGCTGCGGATGCCTGATCCGTTTCTTTGGCCTGATTACGGAGTCCGCCTACGAGGCCTCCGTGTTGGTCCCAACCGGGGTGATATAGCTGAATAAACCGAACGCCGCGCTCAGCGAGTCGTCGTGCAAGCAGGCAATTGGCTGCGTAAGAACCGGGATTCTTTGCGGTTTCTCCATAGAGCTTAAAGATATGTTCCGGCTCATCGGCTGTATTGGTCACTTCCGGAATGGACTGTTGCATTCGAAATGCGAGTTCATACTGAGCGATCCGTGATTCCAGATCGGGACTGCTTTGTTGTTTTAGTTTGAGTTCGTGTAAGTCTTTGAGACGATCCAGCATCTGCCTTCGTGCCTCGGCAGTTAATCCCTGCGGATTACTTAGATAGAGGACAGGGTCCTGCCCGGAACGGAACCGAGTTCCCTGATACCGTGAGGGTAAAAAACCGCTCCCCCAGAGTCGAGTGAGTAAAGGTTGTCCCCCTTTATTTTTTGTTACCAGTACGACGAAGGCCGGGAGGTCATCGTTTTCGGTGCCGAGTCCATAATCAAGCCAAGCTCCCATACTTGGACGCCCCGGGAATTGAGAACCGGTTTGCATGTGAGTCACGGCAGGGCCGTGGTTGATTGCTTCGGTATGCATTGAGCGNACGATACAAATATCGTCAGCAATTTTAGAAATGTTTGGAAGTACCTCGCTAATCCACTGACCACTTTCGCCATGCTGCGAATATTTAAATGGTGACTTAACCATNGGCAGGCTGGCTTGATTTCCAGACATGGCGGTGAGCCGTTGCCCTTGACGAATTTCATCAGGTAATTGTTGTCCGTGCACTTTCTGCAGCTCGGGACGGTAATCAAATAGGTCGAGTTGTGAAGGACCACCACTTTGAAATAAATAGATGACTCGTTTGGCCTTCGGGGGATGATGTACTTCTTTCAGAACACCATCGCGTGCGTGCACCATTTTCGCCGATTCTAATTGAGATAGTGCAATGGTTCCTAATCCCATGCCAAAGCGTTGCAGCATGGCCCGTCGTGATAAACCAAAAGGACTTTCAAATCCGGTACAGGATTGGCTTGTTTGTGAAGACATGTTCATTCCGTCTGACAAATTATTGTCTCACGACGCATTCGTCGTAGTTGAGTAACAGGTTAATTACCATACCCATCGCGGCTACCTGACCGGCAGGCAATTCGGTATCCCTTTGTGCGTCACCCGTGTTGAGAAATTGTTGCGTTTCTTCTGGATGAGCCTGGAAGTAAGTGAGTTGTTGTTTGAAGGAGTGCGAGATGACATCCAATTCTGCTTGGTTGGCGTGTCGACTTGTAAGAGCCCTAAATGCGTGAGCAAGCGCGGCCTGATGATCGTCGCCAAACTCTTTGACTAGGTTTTCCCCCATTTTTCGCGCCGCCTCTACGTATTGAGGATCGTTCAGTAAAACAATAGCGTGCAATGGGTTAGAAGTTCGTTCGCGGGCAACACTACAAACTTCTCGTTTGGCTGCATCGAGTGTCATCATGACGGGCGCCGGGGCTGTCCTTCGCCAGTAGGTATAGAGGCTACGGCGATAGAGTTGTTCACCCTTTCCTCGTGCAACGGGTTTGAAAGATTCGGCGACTTCGTATGGTTTGACCGAAGGGCCACCCTGTTTGTCGACTAGTAGNCCACTGGTGAGAAGGGCGTTATCTCGCAACATTTCAGCTGGCAACTGAAATCGATTCGCCCGACTGTAATAAAGATTCTCCGGATCGCGAGTTAATTTGTCATCGGTAGCTGCGGAACTTTGGCGATACGTGGATGATAAGGCAATTGTTTTGATCAGGTCCTTGGTATTCCACTGGTTGTTCATGAAGGTGACTGATAACCAATCGAGAAGTTCCGGATGGGTAGGGNTAGCTCCCTGACTTCCGAAGTCCTCCGGCGTTCTCACAAGTCCTGTTCCCATCATCATTTGCCAAATGCGATTAACAAAAACTCGGGCTGTGAGCGGATTTTCAGGACTAGTGACCCATTGGGCAAGTGTTAATCGATTGGCGTTATCAGATTCAGAGGGAGGGAGGATTGCCGGAGTTCTGGCAGTGACGGGTTCGGTCGGCTGATCATAGGCACCACGACTCAGCATAAATGTTTCACGACGGTTTGGCATGTCAGCCATCACCATGATTTCCTGAGCTCCGTCAACCAGTTTGCTGCGTTGGTCACGAGCCGCTTTCAGGGAAGCCATTTGATTGCCGAATCCTTCGTCGAATTGGCTGAGNTAGTACTTCTTGAGTTGTTGACGTTGAGTCTCGTTTAAATCGGTTGTGGGGATAGCCAACAATTTCGATAAAGACTTGCCATCCGCCACATGGGCTAATTCGGCTTCGGTTAGTTGTCGGTTGAATACTTTGAATTCATCCACCAATCCTTGATTAAATCCTTTGTCACGAAATCGCTGCCCAATGGCGATATTGTCTCCGCCGCTTCCTGTGATGTTTTTATAGAGATTGTCTCGGACAATTTCTGAAGCAGCCGGCTTGCCGTTAAGAAAGATCTTTAGTCCGCTGGCTGTGCTTGAACCGTCGTAAACCATGGAAATGTGATGCCATTGATTCGGCGGTAATATCTCTTTCGTTTGAACACGAATGGCATTACCCGGCCAAAAGTGGATGAGCGAGACACTGACATGACCTTCTTCAATAAGCATCTGGTAACCGCGGCTTGCCGAGTCCGTCCACGCCCTCGATCGATGAAACACCACAGCACGCTCTTTAATGTCTGGTGTGTTCAGCCAGAGTGAGACCGTGAAGGGAGTGTTTCGTGAGTAGTTACCGACAGTCAGTCCAACCGCGTCGTCGCCGGTTAACTTAATAGCTTTGCCGATCTTTCCTTCGACGGATTGATTGGCACCAGATTGAAAATCTTCAAAGGTAAGTTCTTGTTCCAATCCCAGGATTTCCACGGCAACCAAGTCCGAATCTGCGGATGGCCGTTGATTTAACCATGTTGCAAACCCCTCGTTGTCCTGATTCGCTAGTTGATTCAGCTTTGTTTGTTCCGAGACAATGTGCATTTCTGCTGCTGCGATTTGTTCCTTTTGATCGTCGGAAAGAATTCGCAGGGTTGGTGTCGGCGTGGACGTCGTGAAATATGAATAGAGTCCTGCTTCGTCGATGTTATTGAAGTAGGCGAAGAACTGGTAGTATTCCTTTTGAGTCAAAGGGTCGTATTTGTGATCATGGCAGCGACAGCATTCGAGAGTTAGCCCCAGGAATGCAGTGCCAAACGTATGTGTACGATCCGCAACGTACTCGGTTCGAAATTCTTCCGGGACGGATCCTCCTTCGACCTTCTGGGAGTGAAGGCGATTAAACGTGGTTGCAATTTTTTGAGAGTCAGTCGCCTTCTCTAATAGGTCTCCGGCAATTTGCTCAGTGGCGAACTGATCATAGGGCATATTGCTATTAAAGGCATTAATGACCCAATCACGATAAGGCCATACGTATCGATCACGATCGACCTGATAGCCAAAGGTATCGGAATATCTGGCAACATCCAGCCAAGTGGATGCCATCCTTTCTCCATAGTGTTTGTTCGATAGTAACTGCTCCACTATTTCAGCGTACGATTCAGGGGAAGAGTCGCGTTCGAATCGTTCCACCAATTCGTTAGCTGGAGGCAGACCGGTGATATCAAAAGCCAAGCGTCTTAGGAGGGTGTGCGATTGAGCAGGGCTCGCAGGTTTAAATTCCTGTTGCTCAATTTTGTGCAGGATGAATTGGTCAATTTCATTTGTACCCCAGGCTTTGTTTTTCGTCTTGGGTACGACTGGTAGTTGGAGCGGTTCAAATGACCAGTGATTTTCCCATGTAGCTCCTTGCTGGACCCAGCGTGTTAATAATTCTATCTCTTCCGCACTCAGCGTGAGCTTAGAGTCAGTCGGCGGCATTTGTAAGTCCGGGTCGGAGGACTGGATGCGTTTGATCAATTCGCTGCGGTGCGCTCGCCCCGGATAAATGATTCGACTGCCTTCAAACCCAATAGCAGCTAATGCATCTTCTTTGAGGTCCAGACGTAATGCGGCCTGGCGGTTATTTGCATCCGGTCCATGGCAGTTATAGCAACGGTCTGACAAGATCGGTTTTATGTCACGGACGAAATCTACTGGCTGCTTTTTTGCGGCTTGCGATAAGGAGAGATTGGAGAGGAGCAGCAGGAGAGCTATGACGAATCTCATGGGCGGGTGATCGTTGGCAGTTATAGGATAATGGGGGTAAGAACGTCCTTAGAGATAAGAACGCTCGGCTTCATTCATAATAGCAGGAAGCTATGGCAGAGATGAAGAATGATAAAGCCAGTTGTATTACTTATTCTGTGGGTAGCGTTCGAAGCTAGCATGTCTCAAGCCTCTTAAATGGTGGAGCGCATAAAAAGAGCCTGTTGATGAAACGACTCCAACAACAGGCTCTTTTGTTCTCACTAAGTAAAGGTTGATTAACCTTCACCTTCAGCTTCTTCGGCAGGAGCTTCTTCAGCGGCAGCTTCTTCGGCAGGAGCTTCTTCGGCAGGAGCTTCTTCAGCAGGAGCTTCTTCAGCAGGAGCTTCTTCAGCAGGAGCTTCTTCAGCAGGAGCTTCGCCTTCTTCTACTGGTTCTTCTGGCATATCTCCTGTATTCATTTCTCCAGGATTAGCATATTGACCTTCTGTTCCGCTTTCAGCGGCTTTTTTCTCACCACAACCGATGATTCCAACAGTAGCAATGACCAAAAAGGCTGCTAAGATTTTAATAATTTGCATTTGATTGTCCTCAAAAAATCTAAACGAGATTTGTACTTCAAAAGGAAATGTGAAACTACTTAGGTAGATTCAAATCGCCTTGGAATTATTCCCAAAAAATTGTTTATCAAATAAATATAAACGACTCTCGGCCACAATTGAAAGAATTATTTGGCAATTCTTGGATGCGATCGTCGTATTGGGAAGCTGTACTGGTTAGCGAATTTATCTTGTCATAGGAAAGCTTTGGAAAATAAAAAAGCAACGGCAGGTTTACACCATACCGCTGCTTGTGAGTTCGTCTACACAGATTGTATGACTATTGGAGAGTAACTTCACCAGATCCGTTGTCTTGCAAAGTTATAGTCAGAGTTGCAGAAGCAGCAGCTCCTGCTTCTCCACCAGCCGTAATTTCAACTTTGTTTTTCCAATTATCTAACTCTGCATAAGCACCAAAAGCTTCGTTGATGAGGCTTTCAGGACCGGCATTTTCCCCGTCTTCGGACATTTGCATCACGGACGCCTCATAGGCAGCAGAAGGATCGCCTTCACCTGGATCACCAAGTAAAGCATCGCCATCAAGTGTTTCCACTGCTTCCAACTTGGTGATGCGAACTGAATAGGAACCAGGAAGAATACCGTCTGCGCTTTGTCCGTCAGAAAATATTGTAGTCAACGTGAAATTCCCATCAGCATCGGTAATACCACTGGCAGTACGTGTGTCTGCTGAACCAGCTTCTGGAGTTAAAGTGACAGTGGCACCTTCGAGGGCTTCACCATCATATTTAACTTGACCTGTAACTGGAGTTGTGGGTGGGTTCGATGCTCCACAACCTGCGATTGTGATCATCAGGCCAAAGCACAATAGTGCAACTAGCTTTTTATGCATTGTCTTCTCTCTTTTTCTAAAAGGACAACAAGTGTTTTATTTAGGCAATGAAATTGCTGAATACTCATAATAACTAGATACGTCATGAGGCTCGAATATTCCCGAAAACCGATTAATGAAGTATCTGAACTGTACATACGAATATAGCAACGATATTTAAGCTGTAAAAGGATGAAGCGGTAATTAATAACACCCCTTCGAAAGAGTTGGATGATTAGGTCGCATAATCAGCAGGCTTTAAGGCGCCATTTACTGTTTGAAGTGGTTCAATGTGTTTGGATAGAATGACGATAGTTGAATTGGGAGTAAAGATTAAATATGTATCACCCACAAGTCAGTCGTCGTGTAGCTATTCAGGCAGGTTCGGTAGGCCTGTTAGGCTTAGGAATGAATCATCTGGAGCCGCTTCAGGCCATGGCGTCAGAGTCACCGGCATTGCCTACGGCAAAAAATGTGATTTATATTTTCCTTTCGGGAGGCTTAGCTCAGCACGAAAGTTTTGATCCTAAGCCGGATGCCCCGGAAGATGTGCGTGGTGAATTTAAGCCTATTCAAACGCAAACTCCTGGCGTGATGATTTCTGAACATCTACCAGAGCTGGCCAAACGCAGTAACAAGTGGGCATTGTTACGTTCCCTGACTCACCCGTTCAATGAACACTCTCAAGGTCATCACGTGATGCTTACTGGTCGCAGTGATCTGCCACGAGGATTTAATGGATCACGTCCTAATCCAACCGATCATCCCTGCCTGGCTTCGATGGTCAGTAAACTACTGCCTCGTCAAAATAATCTACCACCCGCCGCGGTACTCCCCGAGAAACTGATTCATGTAACTGGGAGGACGATTCCCGGTCAATTTGCCGGGGTGATGGGAGCCGATCATGATCCCTGGTTTATCGAAGCGAGTCGTTTTAAAACGTCGGAGTATATTCATGGGGCTTTTCCAGAGTATGGATTCCATCGTTGGGAAGGTCCTACTAATCCCGAGAATTACAGATTTGACGCACCAAAACTTGAGTTGCAGCATGGGATGCTCAAAGATAGATTTCAGTCTCGGTTAAATCTATTAAGTGGTTTGGATCAACAACGTCGGGCATTAGATCAGGCGGCAGGCGTGGAAAACTTTGATCGGTTTCGTGGTGAAGCAGCTCAACTACTTACTGGCGAAGGCGTGCATCAGGCTTTAGATGTTCATGAAGCCGATGAAGCACTTCAGGAGAAATACGGTAAGAACACCTTCGGGTGGTCACTACTAATGGCGCGGCAATTGGTTGAAGCCGGTGTTCGTATGGTGCAGGTCAACCTGGGCAACGACGAATCCTGGGACACTCACGAAAATGCCTTTCATAATCTCAAAGAATACTTATTGCCCCCGACAGATCGCGCAGTTTCAGCATTGCTGGATGACCTCGATGATCGGGGCATGCTGGATGAAACTTTGATCATTATGGCCGGGGAGTTCGGCAGAACTCCACGTATCTTTACCTTCAATGGAGCCAAGAGCGGAAAGCCGGGTCGGGATCACTGGGGGCCGGTTCAAAGCGTATTCTTTGCTGGCGGTGGAATTAAAGGAGGGAATGTCGTTGGTGCATCGGATCGCCAGGGGGGTTATCCCGCGGTAGATCCCTATACCCCGGAAGATATGGCAGCAACCATTTATTCAGCTTTGGGACTACCGGAAACGGTGGCCTGGTACGACAAGTTCAATCGTCCTCATCAGGTTTATCACGGGACTCCGATTCGCGAGTTACTTTGACTCGAATCATTCTGAGCCTGTGATGTTATATCGTGCAACGATAATAGCTTTCCTAATAGCTTTTACCGGAGAGGCTGGTCGGATGATACGATTGTGCTCTTCTCCGCTGTTGGTCTTATTCTTTTCTGGCGGTAACATTTGTGCAGTGGAACTGACAAGCGTTCCGGTTTCTTTGAGTCGCTAGATGTCGTTACGCCAATTTTCCCAGTTGCAAACCAATCTGGTGAACGTACTGTTGAATGATCGCCCTGTTCGTGCGTCAACTCAAAGTGTGCTTTGGTCCCTTGAGTCAAAGGAACGGCTATGGGAGAACCGAAGCAAGTATCTGGCCGATGCTGAGAAAGAAGCGGCCCGTCAGGCTTATGATCAGGCACTTATTATTTAAGAAACAATTCTTCTTCAAACTCAAGCCCGTCAATATCTACTGAAATATCATTAAAATGGGAACAGCTTAAATCGTATTTTTCTTTAACTACCTAAGAATCAGGAATGGGATATGCTTTCGCGGCACACGCTTTTGTCTTTGCTAATTTTATTGAGCCTGCTAGCGAACGCAGTTCAGGCCCAAAATAATGGGTATTATCGTTATCCGGCAATTCACGGGGATATGGTTGTCTTCACGGCCGAGGGTGATTTATGGAAAGTTAGACTCGGGACTTCTGAGGCAACCCGTTTGACAACTCATCCGGAGCAGGAACTACATCCAGCGATTTCTACCGATGGAAAGTGGATCGCTTTTTCGGCTTCGTACGAAGGGCCAACGGAGGTTTATCTGATTCCTGTAGAAGGAGGAAAGCCAGAACGTTTAACCTACGATGGTGAGTCTGCGCGAGTTGTTGGGTGGACTCCTGACCGACGAGTTTGTTATGCAACCCGTCATTTTTCCACACTTCCAAATACTCAGTTGGTTTTAGTTGATCCGCAAACAAAACAGATTGAACGGGTTGAATTGAATCAGGCTTCACAGGCGGCCTGGCTGGAGAAGCAGATGGGGCTTGTGTTCACCAGACTCTCCAAGCAGGGTTCTAGTACTAAGCGGTACCATGGAGGTTCTGTGGAAAACCTTTGGAAGTACATGTTGGGTCAAGATGAAGCGATTGCTCTGACGGCAGACTACACTGGAACCAGTCGTTCTCCAATGCTGCACGGTGACCGCATTTATTTCAATAGTGACCGCGATGGCACACTGAATATCTGGTCAATGAATTTACAAGGTAAGGACCTTCAGCAACATACCACGCATGAAGGGTTTGACTGTCTTCGTCCGGATTTACATGGTAATCGAATTGTTTATCAACTTGGAGCTGATTTGTATGTCCTTGACTTAAGTACAGATAAGTCATCAGTGATTCCTATTACACTGTCGTCGGACTTCGAGCAGCGAAGAGAGTTATGGGTTGAGTCTCCGGAAGACTATCTGGACTCTTACTGCTTAAGTGATGATGGTAAAAATCTTGCTCTTGCCTTGCATGGTAATTTGTTCGTGGTACCCGTCGACCGTGGTAGAACGGTACATTTGACCCATAGTTCTTCCGCGCGTTACAGGTCAGTATTATTTCAGCCTGGGGCCGATAAGGTATTAGCACTGACAGACGAAACCGGTGAATATGAAGTTTGGTCAATGCCATCTAATGGTCTTCAGGCAGGTTCCCAGGTGACCAGAACCGGTAAGGTTTTTCGCTTTCAGCCTGTGGCCTCACCTGATGGTAAGTGGCTGGCCTTCACCGATAAGAATCATCACTTGTGGATTATCGAAACAGCGACAGGCAAGCAGCAGCGGATTGGTGTGTCGGATTATGGCAATTTCTATGATCTTAGCTGGTCCCCGGACAGTCGATGGCTTGCTTATGCCAAATCTGCCGAGAACTGGACTGATCAAATCTGGTTATGGTCACTGAAAAAGAAAGAAGCGATTGCTGTAACCACGGACAGGGCCGATAGTTATGATCCGGCATGGAGCCCTGATGGTAAATTTTTATATTTTCTGTCAGATCGTCACCTCAGTTCATCAGTTGCCAGCCCCTGGGGTCCGCGACAACCGGAACCGTATTTTGATAATACAACTTTGATCTATGAGTTGGCACTTCAGAATAATATTTCTTCACCGTTTCGAGAAATCACAGAATTAGATGAAAAAGAACGGGAAGACGATCCGGAGAAAAATCTGGAAGACCCTAACGTTCCGCTGCTTGAAATTGAAATAGATGTTGAAAACATCATGCGAAGAATCCGCAAACTTCCTGTTAGTGGAGGTAATTACAGTGAATTAGCAGCCACTGATAAACATCTGTATTGGGTGAGTACCAACAAAGGGACATCATCGTCACGCTCACTAAAATCTCGTGCTCGTAAATTTGACGCTGATGTCGTAACTGTCGCCAACTCTATCGATTCATACCAATTATCTACCAATGCGAAGCATTTAGTATTGTGGAAGTCAGGGAGTTTTTACGTCTTTGCTGCTCATGGTAAGTCTGGAGGCGGAAGCGACGATTTGGTTTCTTTAAGAAATGTTAGATTTTCCGTCGATCCGGTCAAACGCTGGCGACAGATGTTAGTGGATGCATGGAGATTGGAACGAGATTATTTTTATGACCCCAACCTACATGGTGTGAAGTGGAAAGAGGTTCTAGATTTGCATTTAAAATTAGTGGAGCGAGTCACCGATCGGGCAGAGCTAAATGATTTGCTGGAACAAATGGTTGGTGAATTAGAAGCACTGCATATTTATGTGCGTGGAGGGCAGCAGCGTACCGACGGCGACGATGTGGGAATAGGTTCTCTGGGGGCTGTCTTGCGTCATGATCGGGATCGCAAAGGATACGTTGTGGAACATATTTACATTTCAGATCCGGATTATCCCGAAAACCTTTCTCCCCTGGCTCACCCGGATGTTCAGATTAAGCAGCAGTCGGTGATCCGTAAAGTCAATGGTGTTGATGTTAATTCAGTAGGCCACATTAATGTGTTATTGAGGGAACAGGTTGGTCGTCAGGTGTTGCTGGAAGTAGCGAGCCCGGACGATGATACAGTTCGTGAGGTTGTGGTAAGGCCAATTTCGATGGCACGTGAAGCAGATTTGAGATATGACCAATGGGAATTTTCCCGGCGTCTGGCAGTAGACAAGGTGAGTGAGCAGCAGATTGGTTATCTGCACCTGCGGGCAATGGGAAAGGATAATATCGCCGAATGGACGCGAGATTTTTATCCCGTATATAATCGTCCCGCTTTAATTGTAGATGTACGTCACAATCGTGGAGGCAATATAGATAGCTGGATCCTTGAGAAGCTTGGACGACAGGCATGGTTCTATTGGCAACCCCGAGTCGGAAAACCTTACTGGAATATGCAATATGCATTTCGGGGGCATATGGTGGTACTTTGTAACGAGCGCACGGCCTCGGATGGAGAAGCTTTTGCTGAAGGTTTCCGACGGCTGGGTTATGGAGTTGTGATTGGAACGAGAACATGGGGTGGAGAGATCTGGCTGAGTATTAATAACCGCCTAGTCGACAAAGGCTATGCTTCTGCCGCCCAGTCCGGCGTATTTGGTCCGGAAGGGAAGTGGTTGATTGAGGGGCATGGAGTGGATCCGGATATTGTTGTCGATAATTTGCCGCATGCCACCTTTGTCGGTAAAGACGCGCAATTAGATGCTGCTATTAAATATCTGCAAAACAAGCTCAAGCAAGAGCCCATTGAAACACCGCAGGCTCCACCTTATCCGGTGCGGCCCGGGACAAAAAAAACTCTCAATCGTTAAGCTGACTCGGAGACGGCTCGCCAATCTTCCAAGTGTAGCTCAACGTTCCTTTGTCCTCGGAATTCATTAATGACCGGCTTGAAGACGACGTCGATTTGGCCAGGGACCTGATCTAATTCTTCGGCCCAGTCACCCTGCCCAAATGCAACTGCCCGCAACGTTGTTCCGTACTGAGCCACTTTAACACTGAGGTGTCGTTCACCACCGCCCATACGTTTGGCAGTACCTTTGACGACTTCGACATTACTTGCGCAAAGTACGGGAGCGGGATTCGCCTCACCGAATGGCCCCAGTTGTTGCATCTGGACAATCGTCTGAGCCGTCAGTTGGCTTAACGGAGCTTCGGCATCAATGACGACTTCGACGATCCGGTCTTCGTCGGAGACACTTTCCTGGATGTATTCACAAAAAGCAGAGCGGAATCCGTCAATCTGACTTTCTTCGATGGTCAATCCGGCTGCCGCAGCGTGCCCGCCATGTTTCATTAAGTGCTCGGTGCAGTGTTGCAATGCCTCGTGCAGATTACCGATGCCCCCGTTGCGAGCAGAGCCGATCCCTGGTTTGATGCCCATTTGATCCAATGCGATCAGAATGACCGGACGGCCGTACTTCTCGGCCAAACGCCCGCTAACGACTCCGATGACGCCTGCATTCCATCCGTGTCCTGCTAACACAAAGGCCGGGTCACTTTCTATGTTGTATTTCTCTTTAATCTGTTTGGCCGCTGCCAGATTGATACTACGTTCGATTTTCTTACGATCGTTATTGAGGTTGTCGAGATACTCAGCCAATTCTTGTGCCCGCCTAGGATCATCCGTTACGAGCAACTCGACTCCCAAAGGAGCCTGCCCCAGACGGCCAGCGGCATTAAGTCGCGGTCCAATATTGAACCCGATATCCTGAGCGTCGAATTCGCGTTTGTTAGAAAGCCCGGTGATTTTCATTAGGGCAGCCAAACCGGTTGGAGGGCGTTGTTTGAGAGCCCGTAGACCGTGAGTCACAATAATTCGGTTTTCATCCTGTAAGGGAACGACATCAGCGACGGTACCAATGGCAGCAATCCCCACGGCCATCATCAGAAAATCCCGGTGTGCAGGTTTCACTCGTGTGGCATCGCTATCGATTTGGCATAGTGCCCAGGCAAGCTTGAATGCCACGGCGGCACCGCAGAGTCCTCCAAAAGGATAGTCGGTGTTTGGAAGTCGTGGATGAATGATTGCATCGGCATCCGGCAATCGATCGGCAAATTCGTGGTGGTCTGTGACGACCACCTGAATGCCAAGCTCTTTGGCGACATCGATTTCTTCGGCGTTGGCGATCCCGCAATCCACGGAAATGATGAATTCAACTCCTTGGCTATGATGCCTCCTGATTTGATCAGCGTTCAAGCCGTACCCATCCGACATGCGGTTAGGTGCAAAATAGGTGACGTTGGCCTGAAGGATAGAGAGGCAGCGATAGAGGATTGCTGATGCTGTCATCCCATCGGCATCGTAATCACCATAAATCAGAATCTTCTTCTCGGATTTAACGGCTTCATAGATCAGCTCTGCCGCTTCTGTGACACCAGGTAATGCTTCCGGCGGTCGGAGTCCAGAAAGTTTAGAATCCAGAAATGCGGATACTTCTTCCGGATTATGGATACCGCGATTGATCAATAACTGGGCAACGACGGGCGAGACTTTGCTGCTCGCTTCAAGTTCTTCAACCTGCTCAGAATCAAAAGGGAGAATACGCCAGCGCTTTTGCATGCTTCAAACCGTCCGTGCTTTGAATGCCTGTAGGAAGAATGTTTGTAAGGAGAATGTGTATGAGGGGAACGCTTGGGAATGGTGTGCTTGTTAAACCGAATATTGATCAAGCCAATAGAAAAGGTTCACGACTAGTGTACCCAGTCATGAACCTATTCGCATCTGTTTTTTAAGGAATTGACTTGATCGAGTCAGTGACCGACAGTCGATCAAGCTTTATTCAACCGTAGTGGTTGAACCGACCTACTTCTTCTTTTCTACGTGAGTCGTATGACGACGCAGACGTGGACTGTATTTCTTAAGCGAGAGTTTTTCACCACCAGGTTTACGCTTCATGGCGTAGTTGTAATCGCCTGTTTCTTCGCAAACCAGAAAAATCGTTTCAGCCTTTTTTTTGCTTCGACCTGCCATGAGGACACCCTGTGTGCTTGATAGTTCTTAGGAATATCTGATATCCACTGTTCCCAGTGATTTATTCGTTAATTGAACTATTCTAGTCGTGCTCTGTAGCCTTTGACAACGGCCTATTTTGCGGTTTTTGAGACAGAAGTACATTGGTTCCAGCCAAAACTGTCCTGCCCTTTTATTAGGGCCCTTAGGTGAGTCTTGGGACGAGAGTTTTGGATTCTGCCCCTCGAAACAGGAAAAACCGGTTTTTATAGGGTTCTAGATAGAGTTGGAATGAAAATGTAATGCTTGATTTTTCTCAATATTCCGATAGTTTTAAAGGGAGAGAAATACGTATACTTCCGCGTGCTGCGTTGGAATGACAAGACGTGAGTTGAGCGAATTAGTCTTAACTCCGCAAGGACAGAGATAATGTCAGATATGAATGACCCCAATCAAGACCCTAATCAAGAGAGCATGGCTTCAGTGCCACCGCCAGTCCCAGCAGCCCCAGTCGCAACCGCGGCTCCTGCAGCACCATCGGCTAATCCCGCCGAGGATCCTGCGGCAGATATGGAGTCAGCTCATGGTAGTAGTTTCCTATGGTTCCAAGCTGTCCCCAGTTGGATGTTTAGTCTGGCAGTCCATACCGTTATCCTTGTTATTCTCGGCTTAATGGTTTTAGTGACGCCGGAAGAAGAAATGCCTTCGCTGACTTCCGTGATGACAAAAAATGATCTGATCGAAGAGATCGTTGATGATTTGAGCGAGCCAATTGACGAGCCCGTTGAAATTACTCCGACCGAAACACTGGAAGTAGAAACTGAAGTTAATCCGATTGAAGATGTATCGGAAGTCGAAGAAATAGATATCGCAGATGATGTCGAAGCACCTGTTGCGGCCGTAGAGTTTGAGAATATCGCCAATCAAGTTGCGCCTCAAACAGATCTTTTATCCTCCACCGAATCCGTGACTGGTTCAGGCCTCACTGGTCGTGGTGCTGAAGCAAAAGCCGCTATGGTTCGTGAATATGGTGGAACCAAGGAAAGCGAAGCTGCGGTAGCGATGGCATTGAAGTGGATCGCAAATCATCAGAATCCGGATGGAGGTTGGAGCTTTGACCATACTGCTGACGGTCGGCGAAATTGTACATGCGGAAATATTGGAACTCTGAAAACATCTTTCAATGGGGCTACTGCGATGGCATTGCTACCATTTCTGGGAGCTGGCAATACCCACAAGAAAGGTGCGTATAAAAAACAGGTAGAGGCTGGGTTGTATTATCTTACCCGCAGTATGAAAGTGAATGGCGCAACCGGTGACTTGACAGATGCTGGTGGTCGTATGTATTCACACGGTCTGTGTGCGATCACATTAACGGAAGCATTTGCTATGACGAAAGATCGCCAATTGATGGCACCTGCACAGATGTCTCTTAACTTTATTACCTATGCTCAGGATCCTGTTGGTGGTGGTTGGCGTTATAAACCTCGCCAGGCAGGTGATACTTCTGTTGTTGGTTGGCAGTTGATGGCTCTGAAAAGTGGGCACATGGCCTATTTGAATGTTCCTAAAAACACAATCGCCGGATGCTACAAATTTTTGGATAGTGTTCAAGCAAACAGTGGTGCAACTTATGGCTATACAACCCCAGGTGGCGGACATGCGACGACCGCGGTTGGTTTGCTCTGCCGTATGTACTTAGGGTGGAAGAAAGATGAGCCCGCTTTAGTTAGGGGAGTCGAGACGATTTCTAAATGGGCCCCTAGCAAAAGTGATATGTATTACAACTACTATGCAACGCAGGTTATGCGGCATCATGGCGGCCCATTATGGGACAAATGGAATAAAACCATGCGAGATCACTTGGTAGCGACTCAGGAACTGGGGAAAGGTCAATGTGAGAACACTGGTAGCTGGAATATGGGAGCAGGCCATGGAGCCCGAGTTGGTGGTCGTCTTTATAATACCGCTCTGGCGACGATGATTCTGGAAGTCTACTATCGTCACATGCCGATCTACGCGCAACAGGCCGCGGAAGATGACTTCCCCCTTTAGTTGAAGCTTGCCTATCTCCCTTCATGTTTTAAACACAAGGTCTTGGCGATGCGCATTATTCCCGTGCTGGATGTGTTAGACAGGCAGGTCGTGAGGGGAATCGCCGGACAGCGTGAAAGCTATCAGCCGATTCAGAGTCAGTTGACATCGGATTCAGATGCAGCTTCGATTGCCCAAGCCTTTCGAGACGTGTTTGGTTTGACAGAGTTCTATGTCGCCGACCTGGATGGTATTGAACGCGGTGCACCCAATTTCGAAACGCTTCAAACGCTTCAGCAATCCCAAGCAAATCTATGGCTGGATGTAGGGACTAATTCGAGAGCGTCTCTACAGCAACTTGCTCAACACATTCCACTGAATTCCGTACATCGGATTATTGTCGGATTGGAGGGATGCCCGGATCTTTCGGTTTTAGAATCCATTCAGTCTATGGTGAGTCCGGACCAGTTGGCATTTAGTTTGGATCTAAAGCAAGGTACTCCCTTGTTGCCGGCACATGCAAGTGAGGCCTGGGCAAATGCAACAGCCTGGGAGATTGCTCAGCAAGTGCTGGAGTTTGGAGTGGCTTCTTTGATCGTTTTAGATCTAGCTGCGGTAGGGATGGGATCAGGAACCCCCACTCAATTACTTTGTTCAACCATTCGTGACTCGTATCCGGAACTGGAGCTAATTACCGGTGGAGGGATTCGTGATGTCGAGGATTTACAGCAGTTGGAGGAGGTCGGTTGTGAAGGTGTGTTGATTGCTTCGGCGCTGCATGATGGTCGATTGACAGTCAAGGATCTCAATCCTTACCTCTAATCGAATTCAGGTGCCCGGCCTTCAAGAAATGCCTGAATGCCGCTGCGAGCATGGGAAGTGCTTCGGGCTGCTGCTGTCATGGCTCCGGCAACTTGCAACTGGGTTTCCAGTGACTCCGCCAATGTTTCGCTTAAGATCCGCTTGGTCATCTGAAGTGACTGGGCAGAGTCAGAGGCAAAGTCTTCGGCGAGTTGGTGAGCACGGGCCCATACCAGTTCTTCCGCAACGACATCATGCATGAGCCCGTATACCAATGCTTGTTGTGAAGTCAATTTTTCCCCAGACATTCCCAGACGTGTGGTAATTGCTGCACCGACTCGAAAATTAAGCAGAGCCATAGCAGTGCCTGGGGCCAGTCCGCGTTGGATTTCCGGTAGTTGTATATAAGCACGTTCCGATGCCACGATGAAATCACATGCTAGAGCCAATGCTGCGCCCGATCCAATAGCTGGTCCATTCAATGCAGCGATAATAGGTTTCGGAAAGCGGAGCATAGCCATTAGGAGTTCGTTTAAGAACTCGATGTCCTGATGGGAAGCGGTGGCACGATCCCGACTTAATTCAGTCTGTAGTTGATGGAGGTCGGTACCGGCTGAAAAGACTGAACCGGCTCCGGTGACGATGACAGCTCGCACCTGTTTTTCCTGATGTAAATCATCCAGAGCTTGTTTCAGCTGAATCCAGCCAAAGGCAGGTACAGCATTTGCACGTCGAGGGTGATTAATAACAATCGTCCCGCTAGGGACATTCTTTCTGACATCAATAATGGACTGCATCTTGACTCGATTCCCCCACCTAGGAGGGCTTAGGGTGAATATATTTATTGCTCTAATCGATCCTAGCCGATAATCTGAGGGTAGTAGTTGATTGACTCTCAAGCAAGTCATGGATCCCAAATAGCGAAGTTAGATAATATGCATTCCGGATATAATCCTCAGCATGGCAATCATGCCTTCACAGCGTTGCACGCCCGTACGCGGGAAGGACTTGTCATGCACGATCGTCGGGGGATGCTCAAGGCCAGCATGGCAGGGTTAGCAGGCCTTTCGCTCCCGGGCCTGTTAAAAAATCATGCATTAGCTAATTCTGCAGGTAAGCCATCCAGCAAAGGAAAGAGTGTTATTCTCTTGTGGCTTGCCGGAGGGCCGTCGCATATTGACACCTGGGATCCTAAACCGGATCGCCCGTATGAAAACCGAGGGCCGTTTGGAGTTACCGGTACACGACTTCCAGGGGTTCAAATCTGTGAACACTTGCCGAAGCAAGCGGCGATGCTGGATAAAGTATCGATCCTTAGAAGTGTCGATTGCCGTGGCAGCAACCATCAACCGAATAAGGTGATGCAGACAGGAGATCGTACCGCAGCACCTCGTGTGAATCCCAAAGGGGATCGAATTCCTTGCTTTGCTTCCATCATTGCCAAGGAAAAAGGAGCTAATGATAAAGCGATGCCAGCTTATGTGGCATTCGAAAAGCACTCGTCACATGTTGGCTATGCTGGTTACCTTGGCCGCAAATACAATCCATTTCTTGCGAATAAGGCGTGTCGACTTCCAGTCTATACCAATGTGGGAGTAGATACCGGCCAGATGTCCGGTGCTGATATCTTCGCCATGCCCTCTGGTTTGACTGTTGACCGCGTGCACAATCGACGCAAGTTAGTGAAACAATTCGACCGTATGAAAAGTGGTCTCGATATCCAGGGAGATATGGAAGCCCATGATGAATATGGCCAACAGGCCGCTGACATGCTGCTGGGGCGGAAGGCTCAGGAAGCTTTTGACATTACCCGCGAACCCCAAAAGATGCGGGACTTGTATGGTGATCATTTATGGTGTCAACAGGTGTTGATCGCTCGACGATTAGTCGAAGCTGGTGTCAGTTTCGTGACACTGGACTTGAGTTACCATACCGCATCTGGGACTTGGGATAATCATGGGATTCCCGGAGGAGTGTACGGGGGAATTACCAAAGGGTTGGGACCGTTACTTCCTTTGTTCGACCATTTCTACACCACCTTAATCACTGACCTCGAACAACGTGGGTTGTTGGATGACACTCTGGTAATTGCGATGGGAGAGTTCGGTCGTACACCCAATATCGGTACACAGGAAAGTGTGGATGGTCGAAATCACTGGCCAGTTGTCATGAGTATGTGTTTGGCCGGAGGTGGTTTGCGTCACGGACAAGTCATTGGGTCGAGCGAACGGGACGGTAGCGATATTCGGACTCGCCCGATTACACCAGGTGATATTGGAGCCACCATCTATAAACACATGGGTGTTCCATTGGATGTGACTTATGAAGATGAAAAGGGTCGTCCTAATTTCTCGATCATCGACGGTGAACCGTTGAAAGAATTGTTCTAAGCTTTCTCCCAGAGAATGATCCTCTAGCCCATTCTCGGACTAAGTAACGTGGCCAAGATCTATCCTTAAGGTAGAGCCTCTATTGCTGTTTACCATGAACTTATCGCCCATTGCAATCGCTTCAGAACCGACTAATACAGGCCAAGGCAGTCTAGGACAGGCTAAGATACTCGATGGTTGTAGTGATTATAGAGGTTACACCTGCATCGTATTTTTTTTGAAACTACTGTAGAGGAAATGTCCGATACATCAGATGCCTAGTAATAGAATCTATCGGCGAATGGATGCGTCGAGTCCCTTTAGAACTCATGGAATGGGGCTCAGGTATTATGAATCGACACATCCACATACTCACATATATTCGCCATTTCTTCCTTGGAGGACTGCTTGCAGCCTTAGTTTTAGGTTTGTTTAGCCGGCCGGTCGCTGCAGAGGAATTCTCACCGGACGTCCCACATCCGGCAGTCGCTCGTATCATGTCAGTCGAGACCAACGGGGCTTCGTTTGGATCCGGTACTTTGGTGTATAAGCAGGGTAAGCATGCTCTGTTAATAACCAACGACCACGTCATTCGTGATTCAGAGGAAGAAATACTTGTTTCCTTCCCGAACGGTTTTCGGTCCTCAGCCAAAGTGATCGCTAGTGATCCAACTTGGGATCTGGCAGCGTTGTTGGTTTGGAGTCCGGCGATTGATCCGGTGGTCATTACAAATACCGCACCCCAACCCGGAGACCACCTGACGATTGCAGGTTATGGAGCGGGACGATATCGGGCTGTATCCGGAGTTTGCTCGCAGTATGTATCCCCGGGACTCAGTGAGCCCCATGAAATGGTGGAATTAAAGGCCGTGGCGCGGCAAGGGGATTCCGGAGGTCCAATCTTTAATCAGAAAGGGGAGTTGGCAGGTGTTCTCTTTGGAGCCGGTTGGCGTACCACCGCTGGTAGTTACAGCGGTCGGGTTAAAAAGTTTTTAGACCCGGTGGTAGGACGCATGCAGAAAGCAACGGTGGAAAAACAAGCGACGGTCAATCGTAAAGAACTCCAAACGGACTCGGCGAACGTAGCAGCGGTTGCGCAACCCAAGGCAACGATCACCGGTTTAGGATTAAATGAAGGTCAGCCGGAATTAGCTCCTGAGCCTAGTAAAACGTTGGAGGCCATCGAATCGCCCGCAGCAATAGTGGAACCAGAGCAGAACATTGAACTCGTACCCGATGAATTCACTCAACAGGTCTCTCCACCGATACCGCAAACGCTGCAGGCTGAGACTGGCGAAGGGGAAGAAGACGTGATTGATAAAACGGTAGTGGAAGTCCCAGCGGATGAAGTGGAAGCCAAATTAATCGACGAGAGCGTTCTGCAAGCGCAACAAGCTCAACAAGGTCAGGTGCCAGAAAGCGTTGATAATCAATTGAATGTCACGTCACAGGAAGACGCGAAACCTATCGAAGAAGCTGTTGCAGTTGACGCAGAAAATGTGGATCGTAACGACATGATTAATGAAACCGATAGCATTCAATTGTCGGGAACTGATAGCTCGGACATACAGTCAGATTCTCAATCGAACGGCCAAGGCCTGGAGGAACTCGACTCCGATTCAAAAATTGATCTTAGCCCTGAAGCAGGTTCAGAGGGTGAAAGCACCATTGGCTGGACTGATTTAGCAGGCGATACGCTACTGCAACAGATTCGTACTGTTCTGGCAGGTATCGGAATTCTGGCGATAGTTGTTCAATTGGCCCGACGTTAGGCTTAAGCTGCTCGCCCTTTGGTACGTACTTCAGCGGTGAAGTAAAAATCGCAGTATAATAGTGGCTTTCCACTAGTTATCCTTGCGAGGCTCAATGATGATGTTTCAGCTCTCTTCTGATCTACATCGCAGGCAATTTATGGCATCCAGCGCATCTGCTTTAGCGTTGACCATGGTGTCTCAATCGACACTTCTGGCATCAGGCAATGATGTACAGACAATGACACTTGGGTTTAGTACCTACGGGTCACGTGGAATAACAACAGAGGAGGTGATTCCGTTATTGGCAAAGACCGGTTACGACGCAGTTGAAATAACATCTACGAAAGGGTTTGATGCAGCACCGGAAAATGTAGCAGCATCCCGAAGAAAGCTCATCCGCCAGACGTTAGATGATTCCGGACTGAAACTAACCTCGATCATGGAGCATACTTCTCCTGACTCCNATCAGACAGTCAATGATGCCAATTTGGAACGGATCCAAAGGGCCGTCGGACTGATACGAGACATTACCGATGCAAAGGACGTGGTTATACAGACAGTTCTGGGCGGCGGCGTATGGGAGCAGAAACGCAATCTCTTTGTCGAGCAGGTTGGACGATGGGTTGAAAAGACAGCTGATTCCGATGTCACCATATGTATCAAACCTCATCGAGGAGGTGGAATGGATAATCCGGAAAAGGCATTGTGGATTATGAAGCAGCTTGGTGATCCGAGTCGTTTGCGAATGGTTTATGACTATAGCCATTACATTTACACTGGGCTGGAATTGGTGCCAACCATCGAACAAGCCGCCAAGAAAACGGCTCATATTGCAGTCAAAGATACCGTTCGTACGTCGGACGGAAAGTTTCGATTCGAATTACCAGGGTCGGCCGGAACGATTAATTTCACCACGTTGATTAAAAAATTCTATGCCTTAGGTTACCGCGGAGATATCTCCTGTGAAGTTTCCGGTATGGTATGGAGTAAACCAAAATATGATCCTCGTCAGGCTATTCGCACCTGTTATGAAAATATTTCCAAAGCCTTTCGACAGGCGGAAGTTCCTCGACCAAATCACGCTGCTAAATCAGGGAGCTAAAGATGACGTTCCTACGTCGACTATCTAATCTGTCTGGATTGTTGTTTGTCCTAATTCTGATATCTTCCGATGAACTTCACGGTCAAGTCGATCCCGGTCAGGCAATTCTTGATGAATTGGCTGAGGATTATCTACCCGGACTTCTGGGGACTTACAAAGACAGCCTTGGAAATTCCTTTACGCGGATCGACCGGCGATTGTCTTTTGACTGGAAAGGGCAAACGGCGGATTCACGGTTGAAATCAACTGAATTTGAAGCGACCTGGGAAGGTCTGCTCTTCTTTCAATCTGTAGGACAATACCAGCTGTATCTGGAGTCGGATGGTAAGGTGNAATTGGAATTTGGAGGGCATTCCTATTCGGAATCGCGAGGCCCATTGGGTTTAGTGGAGACGGGCAGCATTGAGATGCAGTTTGGTTGGCATCCCATACGCATCCGTTACCAATCACCTCAACAGCCTGAAGCAACTGGGAAGTCTCAACCAGAGGGCAAAATAAAGCTCTATTGGCAGGGACCGTCTTTTAAGCTGGAACCGGTTGGTGCTCAATTCCTATTTCACGCCACTCCCGACACGATTCAGGATCATTATAAACGAGGAGAAGAGTTGGCACATGCGTTGAGGTGTGCTCGCTGTCACCAGACCCCTGCCGTTCAGGACTCACTGGGACCGGCGCCCTCTCTGCAACATTTTAGAGATTATATCCAACCAGACTGGCTTACCCAACGACTGCAGGAAACAGAGGTGAATCAGGCGGCCACGCAATCCTCAAATCACTCACAACGAATGCCATCTTATGGATTTAGCCGCGAAGAGGCTCAGGCTTTGACAGCATTTCTATTCCAAAATTCCAAAAATCCAAAGCCGGGAGGTGAGTTGTTGGAACAAGGAGATGTGGAAGCAGGCAAGCAAATATTTGCTTCTGTCGGGTGCATAGCTTGCCATCAAGCGGATTCACTAGGCGAACCAGGACTGTTCGATGGTGGACAATTAAAAGAGATCTCGCTGAAACGTAAAGATGATTTTTGGCTTCAGTGGTTTAAGGATCCTTCTCTTGTGAATCCGCACCATCGAATGCCTCAAGTTGAATTATCGAAAGAGGAAGAGGCCAATGTGATAGCTTACTTGAAGAGTCTCGAACCTCCTCGCAGTACTTTGGTTTTCGACGAGTATGTTTTTAACGAAGAACTAGGAGCAAAAGGTAAGCGACTCTATGAAGTGTCCGGGTGTGCGAATTGCCACGAAGCGAAACCGGCGGAAAAGAAACTTCCATTGACCTTCGATCATGTTGCTGGTTGCCTCGAGTCAGCTGATCGCTCACTCAACCGGCCGGGCTACACTTTAACCGAGATGGATGCCCGTGCTTTGCAGGAGTTTTTTACGAAAGTCAAATCCTCCAATTCCGATACCACCCAAGCTCTATTAGTGAAGCAAAACAATTGCTTCCAATGCCATGCTCGTAATGAGCTCCCTGGAATCGCCGGACAGTTGGATCAAATTACAGCGTCCGTTTCCGAGCTTGATGCGTTGAAACCTGCTCTCACGCCACCATCACTCAATAGCGTGGGCGATAAATTGAATGATCAGGCATTGGTATCGGCTATTTCACGGAAGGAATCCGCCCGCAGACCCTGGCTTCATGTTCGGATGCCTCAGTTTGGGTTTGCCGATACAAAAATGCGGGAGTTAGTAGATTGGTTTGTTGAGAAAGATCGGGTACCCGATGCTTTCATTCAACTCCATGCCTCGATAGACCCAACACCGGTTGGAGAGTTACCAGAGCTTGAAGAACTTCACCAAGCAGGAAGTCGATTGGTAACTACAGATGGATTCGGGTGTACCAGTTGTCATCAGGTTGGCAGTGTTATCCCTCCGAAAGCTCCGCTAAACGCAAAGGGGCCGGATCTATCCATGTTGAACACCAGAATTCGTAAGGTTTGGTTTAATCGTTGGGTAAGTAATCCTGCTCGGATTGTACCACGCATGGAAATGCCCTCCGTGCAACTGGCCGTGCGAGGCGTTTTAGATAATCACCTTCCGTCTCAATTGGAAGCGATTTGGGAGACACTCAATAAAGCGGATTTTGAACCACCAACTCCGGGGGCAATTCGTATCGCCCGACAGTCAGGAATCGCAGGGGCCGACCCGGGGGTCAAGATGATTACTGACGTGGTTTATCATCGAGATGTCCAATACATCAAGCCCGCCTTAATTGGCTTGAGAAACCGACATAACCTACTTTTTGATATGGAGGCTGGTACGTTTTTAGGCTGGTGGCAGGGAGATATTGCCAGACAACGTACCAAAGGGAAAGTCTGGCTCTGGGAGACGGCAGGTGAGAGCTGGTCTGGAATACCACTTGGTAATGATTACCGAGGAGTTCCGGATATCCAATTGATGTCGTCGCAAGGAAAGCTTGTCGAGCCTCGATCGATTGGTCAGTTTAAGACCAGTTTAGATCGTTGGACGCAATTGGATGATGGTTTGCAAATTGAGCAGCGTTACCAATTTGAGATAGACGGCGTTACGCACTGGGTCCATGTGACTCAGATTTTACAGGAAATCTGGAGCGGTGATCTCGAATCCGCCCGCGCGGGAATTGAACGCACAATAAACTTTGCAGGAATCCCGGAAGGATATCAGGCGATGATTGGGCTCGCTCCTGCCAGTCTTGAATTACGTGAAGATGAAGAACAAGGCCGGTCGATGCTCGCCGTGGCGGGGCAGCACGGGAACAGATGGATCCAAACCAAAGGAAATCTCGTTCAAGTGCAGCAGGCATACTATGCCGTGATTGCTGACCAGCCTCAGGTAACTCTGCAATTCCTCAGTAATCTAGAGGTCGACCGCTTCCCTCCCTTGGATGTCGAAATCACACCTCCGGCACCGACGGATCTCAAAGTCGTGCCGGGAGTAACCTCGACACGACTTCCGTTTTTTGATGAATTCATGCCGACTGGAATCCAGTGGGATGAAGACGGAACGTTATGGATTACGTCATTAAAGGGTCGCGTCTGGCGTGCCGTCGACACCGACAAAGATGGCATGGAAGATCGTCTGCATGCCGGGCTTCATGAGCTCGCAGCTCCTTACGGCGTGCACCCCGGTAAGGACTTTATCGACGTCGTCAATAAGTATGCACTACTACGATTGTTTGACCGCGATCGTGATGGAGTCTACGAACAGGTACAGACGGTGGCTGCGGGTTGGGGGCATACGGCGGATTATCATGACTGGACAGTTGGTCCTGTGAGCGATGGCAAAGGGGGGTACTATATTACAACGGCCTGTCAGCAGGATGATCGAAGTGTGGCGGCCGCAAAATGGCGTGGTCGAATCTTACATCTCAAGCCGCGTAAGCCTACTAAAGACAACCCCTATCTATTTGATGTTGAAGTGCATACTTCCGGGCATCGCTTTCCAATGGGCCTGGCTCGCAATTCCGCAGGTCAACTTTTCGTGTCGGATAATCAGGGGAACTACAATCCGTACAACGAAATTAATTATGTCCTGCCAGGGAAACACTATGGCTTCATTAATAAACTGGAACGTATGGGAGACACGCGTCCTGCTTTGACGCCTCCGGCCATCGATATGCCGCATCCCTGGACTCGCAGCGTGAACGGCATATGTTTTTTGGAGACTCCGCAGGCTGCCCGCAATTTCCATGGTCGTAATTTGTTCGGTCCGTTTGAAGGGCATTTAGTGGGGTGTGAATATGATACTCGACGGTTAATCCGTATGAGTTTCCAGCAGGTAGGTAAGACGATTCAAGGAGCTGCCTATCCACTCACTTTGGATCAGCCAGATGGAGGTGAACCTCTATTGGGACCGCTGGCATGTGCCGTTTCTCCTCGAGGTGAATTGTACGTTGCTTCTATACGTGATAGTGGATGGGGAGGAGCGAATAATATCGGTACGCTGGCGAAACTGGATTTCGCCCGTTCTGAATTGCCGCCGGGGATCGCTGAAGTTACGGTACAATCTTCAGGCTTCAGGATTTCCTTTACCGCTCCGGTCGATGCGGCCAGAGCTGCTCTTCTGGAAAACTACTCGATTCAATCAGCTACCCGTGTTTCAACTACTTCCTACGGTGGTGCAGACCGAGAACGACGGACCGATAGGATCACTTCCGTGGAGGTTGCAAACGACCGCATGTCAGTGGTCTTGAAGGTGGAAGCATTGCGAGTCGGATTTGTCTATGACATCCGCTTACGAAATCTGACAGCGGACGGTGGTGTATTTTTCCCCGCCGAAGCCTATTACACGCTTAGAACAATTCCTGCTGAGTAGAACTCGGTTTGATACACTCGGGATCGTCATTCTTGACACTATTGACGCGGGTCGAGACAGGAGTCATCACAAATGACTCCATCTGATTTTGCTCGCTAGGTTGCACTAATATCTGATGGAGATATTCAAGATCGGTGGTGTTCGGATCAAGCCAGGCGTCGTAGTCACGAGGGCTTAGAATGACGGGCATGCGGTGATGTAAGTTCTTGGTCAGTTCGTTTGCATCCGTGGTGATGATTGTCGTTGTCCACCAGGGCGTGGTCTCTTGCTGTGCCTGAGGGGGCGTCCAGGTTTCCCAAAGCCCGGCAAACGCGAATGGTTGATGGGTTTTGTGGTGTATATATACGGGCTGCTTAGAGCTTCCATCAGGCTTCCATTCATAGTATCCGTCAGCCAGAATCAGACAGCGTTGACGTTGATACGGGCCGCGGAAGGATGGTTTTTCACGAATGGTCTCACTCCGAGCATTGATCATCTTGCCTGCCATCGAATTGTCCTTGGCCCAGCGTGGGATGAGTCCCCAGTGCATTCTGCCGTAATGGCGTTGTCCCTGATTCCAAACCAACGTGGCGATTGAGTGGGTTGGAGAGATATTAAATCTGGGTGCCAGAGTGATGTCTGCCGGCACATCAAACAGGAAGTGTTCGCCAAGCGTCATAAGCGAAGTCTGAAGAGTAAAGCGGCCACACATAAAAATTACGACTCGTCAGATAGAGACTGAATAATGTCTTTCAGCGTCTCGTCGACTAAACGTTGAGGACGCCACGACGTCTCCGACTTGATTTTTGTAATATCCGCGATCGGGAGATAAGACTCTCCAGGATTACTTTCGATTGCAGATTTCGATGTATTTAACAATGACTGAAGTTTGTTGAATATTTCACCGGATCGAATTGCCTGTCCGCTTCCCACATTAAATAATTCTCCTGGCGTGCCTTCCAAAGCTAAGACACGGTACGCCTGAGCTACATCTCGAGCGTCCGAGTAATCGATCCAGGTGTTGAGGTTGTATACTTCCAGCGGACTCGCTTCGGTATGTAATTTGTCGATCCATTCGGGGATCAAGAGGGAGCCGGTCTGTCCCGGGCCTGTGTGCTGAAAACTGCGAGCGATGATGTATGGTAACTCAGGCTGAAACTGTTCAAGTACCTCTTCTGCCATGAGTTTACTGATGCCATAACCGTTATCAGGTGCAACCGGATCTGCTTCCTTAACACAGGTGAGTTGTTCAAAAGACGATCCGTAAACGTAAACACTACTGGTAAACACCAACCGCGGAACGTTGGGTAGTTGGGTGCAGCAATTGGCAACATGCCGAGTACCTTCTACGTTGACCTGTAATGCTGTATCTGATGGCGTCGTCTCGCCACAACTGGAGCGGACACTGATCGCGGCTAGGTGGTATACCACGTCCGGATTGAATTCACGGACTTGTTGGATAATCCCAGTGGAGGCTGGCTGTGTAATGTCCCAAACGCCGGTCGTTAGCTGAGCTGATAAGGCCAGCTTGCAATGATTCGTACGAGTCAGTGCCAGTACCGTATCACCCTGTTCAAGAAGGTGGTCGATTAGGTGACCTGCTACGAACCCGTTTGCACCTGTGACGACCGCTCGCACCTTGTTTCTCCCGTTGGCTTAACTGCCTAGTTTGATTTCGCGTTCAACACGATGCAGATCTTCTTCGACCATCATGGTCACTAGTTGCTCAAATGTAACCTGAGGTTCCCATCCCAATTCGGTTCGAGCTTTTGAAGGGTCGCCTAACAAGGTTTCCACTTCGGCGGGACGATAGAAACGAGGGTCGATTCCCACGTAATCTTCCAGATTAAGCCCAACCGTTCCGAAGGCAATTTCACAGAATTCACGCACGGAATGTTGTTCGCCGGTTGCCACTACGAAATCCCCGGGAGTGTCTGCTTGTAACATGAGCCACATCGCATTCACAAAGTCACCTGCAAACCCCCAGTCTCGGCGAGCATCCAGATTCCCCAGTAATAGTTGGTCCTGTACACCAAGCTTGATCCGGGCCACACCATCGGTGATTTTACGAGTTACAAACTCCAACCCACGTAAAGGAGATTCATGATTGAACAGAATTCCGTTACTTGCAAATAGATCGTAGCTTTCACGATAATTGATGGTGATCCAGTATCCGTAAACCTTGGCAACGCCATAGGGACTGCGAGGATAGAATGGAGTGGACTCTGTTTGAGGAGTTTCCTGAACTTTTCCAAACATCTCACTACTACTAGCCTGATACATCCGTATCTGAGGATTTACCTGTCGGATTGCTTCCAGGACGCGTGTGACTCCCAATCCGGTGGTTTCTCCAGTGAGAATAGGTTGAGACCAGCTTGTGGGAACAAAACTCTGGGCGGCCAGGTTATAGACTTCCGTTGGTTCAATTTCATCCAATAGTCGTACTAAGGATAATTGATCTAGCAAATCACCTTGATGAATCGTGATGTCGTCAACGAATTCGGAAAGTCGTTCTAACGTATCAGTACTACTACGGCGCATCATGCCGTGTACTTGATAGCCTTTTTCCAGCAGCAGTTTTGCCAGATAAGCGCCATCCTGTCCGGTGATTCCAGTGATAAAAGCTGTTCCAGGCATCGACTTATCTTTAGGTCTGTATGGAATCCACTCATCACTTCCGAACCAGAGTTGGAAATGATGAGTGGATTGAGTTCAATGGTTTAGTCTTCGCTAGAGTTTTCCGAAGCTTCGTCGGTGGAAGAGTCATCTGCTTCCGGTGCTTCCGATACTTGCGGAGTCTCCGGTGTTTCCGAACTCTCTGTTGAAGCAGATATCTCTGCTGCGGCTTCGTCTTCCTCGGTGATTTCTTCAGGAGGAATCCGGACAACAGCGGCGATCTGATCGTCATCAGTTTTCATCACGCGTACACCCTGAGTGTTTCTGCCAACGACACTGATCTCGGCAGCGCGGATACGCTGGATTTTACCACCCTTGGTCATCATCAATACTTCGTCATCATCGTCGACTCGGACGATATCCACCACTTTCCCGTTTCGGTCAGTGGCTTTGATGTCACGCAGCCCCTTTCCACCTCGGTTTTGAGTACGGTAGACCTTGCCTGAAGATTCGGTACCGTCGACATCGGGTCGATTGGGACCAAACGGAGTTCGTTTTCCATATCCATTTTCACAGACGGTCAGTAAGTCGGCTTCCGGGTCAGCGACGACCATGCCAACGAGTTCGTCACCATCCTGTATTTTGATACCTTTGACGCCGGAAGTATTACGGCCCATCGGGCGGGCATCTTCCTGAGCAAAACGAATGGCCATTCCTTGGGCCGTGGAGAGAACAATTTCATCGCCAGATTTTACTAGGGCGACATCAACCAACTCATCATCGTCTTTAAGTTTGATAGCAATAATACCACCCTTCTTAGGACGGCTATAGGAAGCGAGATCTGTCTTTTTCACCAAACCTTGACGGGTAGCCATGGCAAGGAAGTGGTCTTCCAATTTGAAGTCGCGTACTGGAATACAGTCCAGAATCTGTTCACCTTCATCGAGATTCAGTAGGTTGATGACCGCACGGCCTTTACTTCCTCGCCCCAACTCAGGGATGTCATAGACTTTTTGCCAGTAAACTTTGCCTTTCGTTGTGAAGAACAATAGATAGGCATGGGTGCTTGCAACAAATAGATGTTCAATAGGATCTTCCTCTTCGACGGTGGCTCCTTTGAGTCCCTTGCCGCCACGGCGTTGCGCTTTATAAGTACTCGATGGGATCCGCTTGATGTATCCCCGATGACTGATCGAAACCACCATCGTTTCTTCGGTGATCAGATCATCCATATTGACATTACCGAGCTCAATATTTGAAATCTCAGTGCGACGATCATCTCCATGTTTATCACGGATCGCTGTCAGGTCATCTTTGATGATGTTGAGGATGTTTTGGCGATCCCCGAGAATTTCCAGATAGCCCGCAATCTCTTCCAGAAGTTTGCCGTGTTCATCTCCCAGCTTTTCTTGTTCCAGATTTACCAACTGGCCCAAAGTCATACGCAAAATGGCATCTGCCTGCACGGCAGTGAGGTGATAGACGTCTGCTTCACCGCGTTCAATCTGGAATTGTTCAAACCCGGTATCGCCCAGGGCTCGTTGAAGCATCGGGGCAGGGCATTCAAATCCCATCAGGCCAGTTTTCGCTTCTGCATGGCTTTTCGACTCGCGGATGATCTTGATGATCTTATCGATGTCGGCCAGAGCCAGTAGCTGCCCTTCAACAACATGTTTGCGTCGACGAGCCTTCGCTAGCAGAAATTGAGTACGACGTCGTATTACCTCGACGCGATGGCGGATGTATTCCTCCAAAATCTCCTTGAGGTTAAGCGTGCGAGGTTTTCCATCTACCAAAGCCAGCAGAATGATTGAAATCGTTTCCTGAAGGTTGGAGTATTTGTAGAGGAGATTGAGAACGACATCAGGATTTTCATCACGTTTAATGTCAATAACGATCCGTACCGGCTCCTTGAGGTCGGATTCATCACGGATTCCGGATATTCCTTTGACGCGGCCATCATTAACCAGACTGGCAATTTTTTCCACCACTCGGTCACGGTTCTGATGAAATGGAATCTCCGAGACGATAATGCGAGATCGCCCGCGATCCAATTCCGTGATCGAAGCTTTCGCTCGTACAACGACCGTGCCTCGTCCGGTCAAATAACCTTTCCGAATGCCACTTCGGCCACAAATCGTGCCACCAGTTGGGAAGTCTGGGCCCTGGACGATTTCCATGATATCCATGATCGGAGTTTCCGGATCATCGATTAATGTAATCAGAGCGTCACATACCTCTTGCAGATTGTGGGGGGGGATAGACGTCGCCATTCCCACTGCGATACCACTGGCGCCGTTGACTAATAGATTGGGAAATTTAGCCGGTAGAACGGTAGGCTCGGTACGCGTTTCATCATAGGTCGGTGTGAAGTCAACGGTATCGAGTTTGATATCTTCCAGCATCAGGCTGGCTGCTGAAGACATACGAGCTTCGGTATACCGCATTGCAGCCGCTGGTAGACCGGCAATCGAACCGAAGTTCCCCTGCTTATCCACAAGTACATGTCGCATGTTCCATTCCTGGGCCATACGGACCAATGTTGGGTAAATAACGCCTTCACCATGCGGATGGTAGTTACCCGACGTATCCCCAGCGATTTTGGCGCACTTAACACGATGTGCGCCGGGGGACAGATTCAGATCGTTCATGGCCACGAGAATGCGTCTCTGAGACGGTTTCAGGCCATCTCGTACATCTGGTAAGGCTCGAGACACAATGACGCTCATGGCGTATGTGAGATAGCTATTCTTAAGCTCATCTTCGATGGGTAAATCGATCAGAGTTCCATCCGTGTAACCATCATCTCCCTGATTTTCGTCCTCAGGAAGGATTTCATCGCTAGACAATCGTCTGTCCTTTCAGCGTCTGTTTTAGATAAGAAAACCCCTGAAAAATAAGCCTCGAATGCTCTTCATTCAGATGATTTTTGATATTCAAATTTTACCAAATTTAGGGGGGTAAAACAATTACCGGCAAGCAAACATTCCAGAGCGTTAAGTGCTTGAAATATAAGGGGTTAGAGACCGTTTTTGAAGATTCAGGTTATCGCGGAAGTCAGTGCCTGAAGATTGGGGCTAAGCACCCAGTAAATATACCGAAGATCAGGATTCGAGAGGAGGGATTGGCCAGTAGGGATTGGAGAGTATCACATCAGCAGAGAATAGCCATTGGCCGAAGGATTCGATACAACTTAGCGACCAGTAGTTAGCGTCAACTCAGCCTCTAGGTAGGCTATAGATATTGGAAGACCAGTAGGTATGACCATAACTCTTCCAGGTCAGGGCTCTGTTAGGATTTCTGAGCAAATCACAGATTACTGAATTCAGATTAGAAGATCGATTCAGTTTTCTAATTCACCGTAGCACCTACTTAATTGAGGTCCTGTGGCTTCAACCATCTTTGCCATTCAAGAAACATTAACACTGTGGAGGTAGTCACAGCGAAGAATGCCAGCACTAACAACATGGTGTATACGTTCAATCGAACTTTTTGTTTTAACATGGATTCAAACCCTATTGCTGGAGCAGACCGAAGTTAGTTTAGGTTCGTGATGACGTTGTCATCTTTACGAATCTGCCCTTTTTGGTATTCAGGAATGATTTCACAAACAGCAGAGCTTGGTTGTGTTTCCCGAATCTGCACGCGTCCCAAATACAATGCTCCACGATACACATCCAGTTGATGGCCAATTCGTAGACCATCATCCTGCCCCAAAGAAATCTGCAGCAGATCTTTCTGAATGGCAATGACGCGGCCATCTAATGCTGGTGGCTTGTCCAGTACATCAGTAAACTCATCCAAACCATTACGTTGAACGACATTCGAGAGTCGTCCAATCTGGTTGCGAAGCTGGCTTTCGCGCTCTTGAGCCTGTAATTTCAAGCTCTTGAGGTGGTTGACTTCATCGGTCAGAGTCAGGATTTGGGCAAAGAATGTGTCTGTGCGTTGCTGGGAAGTATTGATGTCTTTACGAAGTCCTTCCACTTCTGTGGTGAGTTGCTTCTTGGTTGCTTCAGCAATTCGTAATGCGTCCGACAGGTCATTACTACGAGCCTGAGTTGTTTTGACAATTTCTTCTTTGTCTGCCAGGTCAGCGGCAATGGCTTCCACTTGAGTTTCCAGAGCAGCCAGTGCGTAGGCGCGTGCTACACGTTCTCGTTTCAAACTGGCTTCCACAACCGCTTTTTCATTTGTCAAAGTATTACGCAGGTTTTCGAGATTGGCGTTCTGCGTCTTCGCTTGTTCCGCAGCTGTCTGCAAATTGACATGAGTTTGATAAACAGTGATTGAGAATCCCATGAACAGTAAGCTCATGATGAAGATCAATACTGTGAATATTTTTCCAATCAGTGTCATGACACTAAGGCTTTCCTAAACGAATCATCGCTGGGTAATTCGGGACGGTTTGGCAATCAAGTCACCAAAACCAAGTGGTAATCCCCTTTATAGTAAGCAATATATACAATCGCTCATTTTTAAAATTCGGACATATACCCCCGCTGAAATCAATATAAGTCTCATTTTTTACCAATGTCAATCGATTACTGGTAATCTGGGTAATTTACCAGACGCGCCCAATCATGGCTTGATGACTGTCGATAGGAGGGTATCTGTAAATCATATACTTAAAAGATCGTTTAAGTATATGATTTTTCACTATTGGACGCTTCAACCACCGATCGATTTCGAATTAGTTTACCCATAGAAATAAGAGTAATTGCTCCGCAAAGAATCGCAAATAAGTCTCCATAGAGTAGGTAGAAGCTATCTTCTACCGCTCTTCCCACCTTGGCGATGACGAATCCGGCCTGTTTCTTTTCAACAAAACTATTCAGTTTTCCGGTCGCTGAAATCCAGGCTGAGATCCCCGTATTCGCTGCAATGAGATTGGGGCGTCTCAATTCGACCGATCGCATGATATTGCTCCGCAGATGGAGATCGAGAATAGACGAGCCCCAAAACCAACCGTCATTGGTTAGATTCACCATCACATCTGGACGTCGTTGGTCTTCACCCACACCCGCTATCATCTTACGAACCCGATGGGGAACCGTGCTTTCGAAACAGATGTTTGGGCTGAATTTCACTCCGTCAATCTCAAACGTGATATCTCGCTTTCCCGGAGCCAACGCACTTATAGGTAAGAAATTGTAGAGCGATGGAAATACTTCTCCCAAAGGAATGTATTCACCAAACATCACTAAGTGGTTTTTGTGATAGACATCCAACACCTCACCCTTGGGAGATATTAAAGCAGCAGAGTTGTAGGAAGGAGTGTGTGGCAGTGTGAGGTCGACAGAACTTGTTCCTCCTAACATCAGGGGTTTCCCCAACCCACTCTCATCTTGATTTCCATACAAGTACCCCAGAATTTCGGCATGTTGTAATTCCTGTCCTCGCTTCAAATTGTCGGCCCATTGTTTGACCCAGACCTGATCCTCAGAAACTTCCAGTGGTTGGGCCGGGACATAGAGGGTTTGTGAATTGTCACCTGTGGCTAGCAAGGGGCCGATTGGATACATAGATTCAGGCCAAACCAACAGATCCAATTCCGTTTCTGATCCCAATGCCCGAATGGTCTGATCGTTGTAAGTCTTTTGCTTTTTCTGCTCCTTCGCCATATATTCTTCGCGTGACAAATCAAACTCAGTGTAAGTGTCACCTTGGATGAGGCCGACGGATACGAGTGGTCCGGTTGATGGTTCTGTGAGCTTGCTAATTTGTGACTGGCCGTACAAAAAGGTCCCGGTCACCAGGACGGTAAAAATAACTACCTCCACAAGAACAGGACGCCAGGGAACATCCTGCTGCCCAGGTGGTAACCATTTTTGCGTCAGGCGATAGAGGCTACCACCGCCTAGCACCAGTAGAAACGAAACAGCAAATCCACCTCCTAGATCCGCTATTTGGAGCACCCATAATTGGTGGACCTGCGAATGAGAAAGCGAGCCAATAGAAAAACCGGAAAGGACATATCCGCGAACCCATTCCACACAGACCCAGGCAATGGCAGCGGAATAAGTTAAAGGAAGCCTGAGCTGATGACGGATTGTACGAGCGGTGAATACAAATAAGGGAAGGTAGAGTCCCAGGTAGCCGGCCAATGCAATCCAACCAAAGTTAGTCGTCCAGTGGGCGAGTCGCATCCCCTGTAGTAGCAACAGCCAGAACAGCATATGCGTACAGAATAGAGTCCTATAGACACGTGGTGAGCGTGGTGGTTTTTGCGAGTGGCTGGAAAACTCATGAGACTCAATTAATGGGAGCCAGCAAGCAGGAGCGATCCACGCTAGCCAACTCCAACCTACCGGAGGCAAGCTGGCATACAAAAGTACATTGCCGGCCAACGCATAGGCGACGGGTGGAAATCGGAGTTTCTTCAACGACCTATTTTGTCCGTTTGAGTCCATTGCCTTCCTGACAGCTACGACTATGACGGAAATTTAAACACTGTGACTTCAGACCCTTCAGCATAGAGTTGTTCTCCGGCTGGGAAAAAGGCCAATCCATTGGCTTGGCTGAGAGTACTTTGGTCAGCGGACCCTTTCCAGTTCAATGGCGTCACCTCCGACGTACCATCACGCATCGTTAAACTTGCTGGGAAATAAGTAGGCCGGTCTCCCCGTTGCTGAAATGCTTCAGTTAGTTGGGCTTTGCACGACGGTAAAACGTCGCTCTTCACACCGAGTAATTGTTGTAAAACCGGAGCGACGAAAAGCAGAAAACAGACCAGACTGCTCACTGGGTTTCCGGGGAGTCCAAAAACGAGCGTTGTTTGGGCTCTCTGCTTTACTAAACCAAACCACAATGGTTTTCCTGGTTTCAGCCGGACTTTATGAAAAACCTGTTCAACGTTGTGATGAGCTAGTACCCCTGGCACTAAATCCTTGACTCCTGCAGAAACTCCGCCGGACAACACCAGCACGTCTGACTTGAGGCCTTCGGCGACTAGTTCTGACAGCGAGTCAAAATCGTCCAAGCCGATTCCCAGCGAGCGTGTGGCAGCACCGAATGTCGTCCCAAGTGCTGTGAGAAGAGGGCCGTTCGAATTGCGAATTTGACCGGGGGCGGGCCGAGTCGTGGCAGGTACCAATTCATCACCGGTGCTAATCACAGCCAGTTCCGGCTGTCGGTACACTGGGACGTCTGTACACCCCACCTCTGCCAGGATCCCCATCTCGATCGGCCGAATGCGTGTTCCTGCTTTCAGGATGGTATCACCTTGAGACAGTGATGTGGATTTTCGCATCACATTTGTTTCAGGCTTCAGTGAGGCTTTGTGTATCACGACGGTGTGATTTTGACAGGTTGTGTTTTCGATCATCACGACGGCATCAGCTCCCTCTGGAAGCGGAGCACCGGTCATGATTTGTATAGCCGTACCCGATCGTACTCTTTGAGTTGGCACCTGGCCGGCCATGATTTCTTCCAGAACACTCAGCTCGACTTCTGCTTGAATGTCACTGGCAACGACGGCATACCCATCGACCAACGATTTGTCATAGGGAGGGGAATCGATATCGCTTTGGATATCCTGAGCCAACACACAGCCAAGGGAATCAGCTAGCGGACAAACCAAGGTCTGGCGGTCTGGCAACCGACTGAGAATTTCCGTTAAAGCTTGCTCGACGCTAATCATACTTGCAGTTCAAGGAAACGCTGAAGAATAGTCGGGCCAACGTCGGACAGAAAACTCTCCGGATGGAACTGCCATCCAATTAATGGAAGTGTTTTATGTCGAATCGCCATTATTTCTTTTGAGCCGTCCGGAGCATCTGCCCAGGCCGCCACTTCAAATTCGTCGCTGAGGGTATCTGGTTGAATCACCAGACTGTGATAACGCGTGGCGATAAAGGGATTTGGAAGTTCGGCAAATATCCCCTGGTCATCGTGATAAATCGAATCGGTTTTACCATGCATTAACTGTTTGGCTCGTACGATTGTCGAGCCAGTTGACTGACCAATCGACTGGTGCCCTAAACAGACTCCCAGAATCGGGACTTTGCCTTTCATATGAGAGATGACATCCATACTCACACCGGCCTCAGTGGGCGTACAGGGTCCGGGAGAAATGATGATGTGTGTAGGACTTAGTTGCTCCACCTCTTGGGGCGTGATTTGATCATTTCGATAAACCTGAATATCCAACGTGGGGTCGTACTCTCCCAGACGTTGGACAAGATTGTAGGTAAACGAATCGTAATTATCGATGAGCAGGATCATAAGGCTCGGCAAGTATTAAACACGACTGATTGTTCAAGCTCATTTTAACGTAGGAAAGCGACTTATCGAGTCCGGTATGGGGCAGGAATTGAGCTTTCTCGGATTCTTTTAACTGATGACAGGAATTCACAATCCCTTGAGTTAACGCGATTAATTTGCCAATTCCCAAGATGCTTGCTGGCGATAATAATAAGAGTTGAAATATTCCTGTGTTTACACAAAGACGTTTATTCATGAGCATCGCCACCGAGCAACCTCTCCCAGACATCGCCAGTTATAAATCCCTGGAAAACGATGAATTGTCCCGTCGCATTCAGCGAGTGCGGGAAGCAATGGGTTCGGAGTTATTAATTCTGGGCCATCATTATCAGCAAGACGAAGTCATTGAACACAGTGACTTGCGTGGTGATAGTTATCAGTTGAGCCAGATGGCGGCGGAGAATACTGATTGTAAGCATATCGTTTTTTGCGGTGTTCACTTTATGGCGGAGACAGCTGATATTCTCGCCAATCGTCAGGAAGTGCTTGATCAACGAGGGTATCGAGTTTCGGTCACGCTGCCGGATATGGCAGCCGGTTGTTCTATGGCTGATATGGCCGGAATCGAACAGGTTGAAAACTGTTGGGCTGATCTGGATGAAGTTATTGATACCAACGACATCACGCCGGTGACGTACATTAATTCCGCAGCCAGTCTCAAAGCTTTTGTTGGAAAACATAATGGCATCGTTTGCACTTCGAGTAATGCACCAGCCGTACTGGAATGGGCTTTTAAACGAACCAGTCGCGTCCTCTTTTTCCCCGACCAACATCTGGGCAGAAATACGAGTCTGAAAATGGGGATTACCAATGACCAAATGCCGGTTTGGGATCCCTATCAACTGGAAATGGGTGGCAATTCAGATCAGGCGATTGAGAACAGCAAAGTCATCCTGTGGAAAGGTCACTGTAGTGTCCATCAGATGTTTCAGGCAGAACATGTCGCGATGTTCCGTGAGCAGCATCCGGGGATCAATATCATGGTGCATCCGGAGTGCCCACAGGAAGTCAATGACATCGCGGATGTTTCCGGCTCAACGGGCAAGATCATTGAAGTCATTAAGCAAGCTGAATCGGGTTCGAAATGGGCTATTGGTACTGAGTTACATTTGGTGAATCGCCTGAAGAAAGAGAATCCGCATTTGGAAATTCATTTCCTTTCTCCCGTAGTCTGCATGTGTGCGACCATGTATCGCATTGATCTGGCTCATTTGTGCTGGAGTCTGGAGAATCTGGCTGCTGGGACGCAGGTTAACGCCATTCGTGTGGCCGATGATGTGGCCAAGTGGTCGTTAGTTGCGTTGGAACGCATGCTGAGCGTGAAATAAAAAAGCCGGGTAGAGACTACCCGGCCTTTTTAAATGATTTTTAAGGATTCGGCTTAGCCGTCGACGCTATGGCAATATTGCAGCATGCCGTCGACATCGCCCGCGTCTTTTAATGCCTGAGCATCGCCTGCATCTCCACCACCTGAAGCAGCTTCTTCGGCTGGCGCTTCGCTTGGTTCTTCTGCAGGAGCTTCTTCCGAGGCAGGTTCAGCTGCGGGTGCCGCTGCTTCTTCGGCAGCGGGTTCAACTGGTGCTGCAGCAGGAGCCGCTTCGCCGGCTGCACTAGCTCGAGCAGCGGCCAGCATATCTTCTACACTCATCTTGGATGGATCCACCTTGGCTGGAGCAGGAGCAGCTGCCTCAGCAGGTGCCGCCTCTGGAGCTGAGGCTTCTGCGGCTGGGGCTGCAGGTTCGGCAGGTGGCACAGGTGTGGAAACGGTTTCCGTTTCATGAACAGGTTCATCGACCAATTTAAGAAAATCAACGTCGATGTCGTACCAACCGATATTGTTGTTTCCATCGAATTCAACTAACGCCCGTCCGCTCATGTTGACTGTCTTGACCGTACCGGTCAGTCCCTGAAAGCGTCCCAATTCAGCTCGGTTATCGTCTACGACGACAAGTTGATCAGTGTAAATTCGTTTAAGGTTTTCAATGTGTTCGAAGACCATGCTCGTTTCCGTTTATTAATAGGTGATGCATCACTCTGATTCATCCAATTCTTATCGTAGATTAGTCCTTTTTCAAGGGGGACAAATCATAGGAAATCAATTGTTGCTTAGCCAAACAACCGATATTTCCAGCGGACCGTAGCTGGCCAGCTGGGAGGCATCTCGGTGGGAGTGATTTTTATCAAGTTTCCGTCGATTTCTAACTCGTCTAATTCGCCTCGGCCTGTCGATTCGATTTTGATGCGACACGTGCGCCCGGCTATCGAGAGCTCGGCAATTTTCTGAATCGGATCGACAATCGTAACAGGGACGGTACAACGATAGGTAGTCCCGAGAGCCCCTGCTTCTTCGTCGGCGACCCGGCAGGCGACATCAAAGACCAGTGAACGATCGACATTATCGTTTTCGATACTCATCGACCAGTGACTATTACCGGCCATACCAACCATCAAAGCAACTTGACGGCTTTGAGTGCGTTGTTCAATCGATAATTGTTGTAACGCCGGACTGGGGGGCCAGAGGTCCTCGTCCGTTCCCTCGACACTCTCGAGTAATCGAAAAGACTGTTCTCCTGCAAACCAGTCCACAACGTGAACAAATCGATCCCCACGCATTTCCATGGAAGTGCGTAAGCCAGTCGCATCAGGTCCAATCGTTTCAATATGCTGTAGTTCAGACACTCGTAATACTCTTATACCCGTAGTTTAGTCATGAAAGTTCAGGTTACGCAGGAAGCAAGTGTATTCTAATCCTGCCCGATGCGCCAACGCAGAAAACTCTCCAGAAATCCCTGAATATTTCCATCCAATACAGCGTGGAAATTGCCTTCGGAGTGCCCTGTTCGAGCATCTTTGACTCGCTGGTCCGGATGTAGAAAGTAATTTCGAATTTGAGAGCCAAATCCGACTCGGGCCTTGTCTTTGTATTTCTGTGCCTGTTCGGCTTCCCGTTTTTCCTCTTCGATCCGTGCCAGACGGGCCCGTAACATCTTATAAGCAGAGGCTCGGTTTTTGTGTTGACTTCGTTCGTTTTGGCACTGCACCACAATGCCGGTAGGTTCATGAGTCAGACGCACGGCACTATCTGTTTTATTAACATGCTGCCCGCCGGCACCACTGGCGCGATAGGTATCCTCTCGTACGTCTTTCTCATCGATTTCAATGTCCAAGTCATCAGAGACTTCAGGCGAAACATCGACCGCGGCAAAACTGGTTTGCCTTTTTCCCTCGGAGTTAAATGGACTGATACGAACCAAGCGGTGAATACCGGTTTCACCTTTCAGATACCCATAAGCCATAGATCCCCGAACACAGATCGTTGCGCTATTGATTCCTGCGACATCATTGTCACTACGGTCTAGCAGAGACACTTGATAGTCGTTTTGACTGGCCCATTGCAGGTACATTCTAAGCATCATTTCAGCCCAGTCATTGGCGTCGGTGCCGCCATCACGGGCATTGATTGTAAGCATTGCTCCTGAACCGTCATGGGGCCCGTTGAGCATGGATTTGAGTTCCAATTCCTCGCAGAGTTGCTGTAAACGGTCGATTTCAGACGAAACTTCATCTTCCATCTCTGGATCTTCTTCACACATTTCCAGCAGGACGGATAGGTCTTCGACCGAGCCGGTCAATTCATCCAACGGAGTGGTGATAGCTTTAAGTGACTTGAGTGAAGCCACTGCGGTCTGAGCTGACTCCTGGTTATCCCAAAACCCAGCTGCCGACATCTGTGTTTCTATTTCTTTAATGCTTTCAGTTTTTGCAGCATAGTCAAAGACTATCTCCGAGTTGGAGTAGTGTTTGTTGAATGGACTCTGCACGGTCTTTTAATTCTGAAAGCATTAGGCGGTCAATTTCCAAGTAAATAAAGCAAAAACCTGTTCTGTTAATTATGTACGATAGAGCGGGAAGTCGGCAATGACGGGTCAGAGGATCCAACCGCCTCCGATTACCATATCACCTTCGTAACAGACGACGGCCTGCCCTGGAGCGATCCCATGTACAGGCTGGTCAAAGTCAATCTGGAGTTGTTCTTCTCCGTCGGCCATCGTCAGAGTTGCCGTAGCGTCCTGAGGGGCACTGTTGTAGCGAATTTGTGCCTGACATCGAAAGGGAGACTGTGGGACAGGGTCAATCAACCAGTTTGTCCGGTCCGCGGTTAGGGAACTACGTCCTAATTCCTCATGAGAACCCAGCACGACCTGACGGGAATCACGGTCAATTCGCACCACGTAATGCGGTGTTCCTAAAGCTACACCAAGCCCTTTCCGCTGGCCGATGGTGAAATTCTCGATTCCGACATGCTTTCCCACCAACGTGCCGTCCGTCGTGACAATGTCCCCCGAAAGGTCAATTGTCTCCCGACGTTGCCTGACGAAATCTCCATGATGGCCGGAGGTAACAAAACAGATTTCCTGGCTATCCTTTTTGTCAGCAACACGCAGACCCACCTTGGAAGCCAAGCCCCGGATCTCCGTTTTCGGAAAGCTACCGACGGGTAATAACATGCGTTGTAAGTACTTTTGCTCAATCCCGAATAAGACGTAAGCCTGATCCTTAGTGCCGTCGATTCCACGGGCTAAACGGGTCTGTTGGTTCGAGTCTCGGACTAATCGTGCGTAATGGCCGGTGGCGACAAACTCGGCTCCAACACTGTCCGCATAGTCAAACAGACGTCCGAACTTAATCCAATTGTTACACATGACGCACGGGTTCGGCGTTCTCCCGATCGTATACTCGTCGACAAAGTAATCGATGATTCGGCGAAAGTCTTTTTGTAGATTCAATGCATAGAAAGGAATAGAGAGACGGTCTGCGACTTTTCTGGCATCTTCGGCATCCGACGCGCTACAGCAACCTTGTTTGTGGTCGGGACGATTTTGTAGCAAAGGGAGCAGTGGATTGGTCTCACCATTTTCCAGATCACAGGCGGCTGCCGATTCTTCCCCGTGCCGCATGAAAACACCGACCACGTCGTGTCCTTGCTCGAGCAGGAGATGGGCGGCTACACTGCTGTCGACTCCGCCCGACATTGCTAAAACCACTCGGGCCATGTCTTGTTCCTGCTACGAAATCTAAAGCGCGTAGACCTCGGGGCCGGCTTCTTGCGTGACGACGGCACCGAAGAGTGTAAATGGAGTGGTTTCATAGATGGAAACAGGTAGGATTTGACCAGCCTGTCTTTCGTTGCCATCGAAGACGACAATCCGATCGCAATGAGTACGGCCCACCATCTGCTTTAGGGGACCGTTCTGCTCCAGTTTGTCCGCCTTCTTACTTGGGCCTTCCACCAGAACGTCTACAGCATGTCCAATAAACTTTATATTCTCTGCTTCGCTGACTTCATTTTGAACTGCCAGTAAAGCATTGTTGCGTTCCTGCTTTACCTGATAGGGGACATCATCGATTAACATCGACTCAGCCTTTGTCCCTTCCCGTTCACTGTATTTGAATATGAAGCTATTTTTAAATCGGAATTCGCGGACCGAATCGATACATGTTTGGAATTCTTCGTCCGTCTCTCCACAGAATCCAACGATAAAGTCACTTGAAACAGCCGCGTTGGGAAGCGTGTCCCAAATCAAGTGCATCATTTCACGATACTCTTCCACCGTATATCCCCGCCGCATGCGTTTGAGCATGTCATTGCTACCGTGTTGGAGAGGTACATGCAGGTAAGGCGAAATCTTGGGAAGGTCACGAATGGTTTCGAGTAACTCTTGCTTCATATCTCGAGGGTAATTCGTGACGAATTTAATTCGTTTGATTCCATTCACTTCGTGCAGCATTTTTAGTAAGTCAGACATTCGAGTCGTCTTACCTTGGCCGTCGGTGTAGCTGTAACTATTGACAGTTTGTCCCAGCAGAGTAATTTCCAGACAACCTTGATCGGCCAGTACTTTAGCCTCCTCCACAATCTGTTGAGGTGGACGCCCCTGTTCCGGGCCACGCGTATTGGGTACGACACAGTACGTGCAGAATTTGTCACACCCGATTTGAATACGTAAGTAGGCCTGATACGGTGTGGGCCGCATCGTGGGGTCACGTAATGGATCAAAAGTCTCGTGACTGCGTTTAATGTCGTCGTTACTTCCTTCGCGACGTCCGAGCCCGACGGCCATCTGTTGCTCTTCTCCCAAACGTGCCTGATCGATTAGATCCGGCACCTGCTGAAGTTGCCCCGGCCCAACAATGAAGTCAACGTAGGGAGCACGTTTGAAGATTACCTGTTGGTCTTTCTGCGCCATGCATCCCATCACCCCGATGATCTTATCAGGATTCCGTTTTTTCATGAGCTTTAGCGTACCTAGAGCACTATAGACTTTGTCTTCTGCGTGCGCTCTGACACTACAGGTGTTGTAGAGAATCGTATCAGCTACTTTGACATCAGAGGTTAACTCATAACCGCGTTTACGTAGGTCGGCCACAACCATTTCACTGTCCAGCATATTCATCTGGCAACCGACGGTTTCAATATACAAACGATGCGACATAGCTTCTCGACTTGATTACGAAGGAGTATCCCTTCAATTTGTCGGCAATTGACCGTTTTATCAATAGGCTGAAGGTCCAAAGTCACAAAACAACTGGGCCTATCAGGGGTAGGCTAACCGATTAGCTGATTTGGATAGGCTGTTGAGAGTCGGCAGATTCCTGAGCGATTAAGATCATCTCCAAGGCATCACAGGCTTGCTGAACACTGATGACCGTAGGATTCCGGCCCTGCCTTACACAGTTCGCAAAGTACTCTAATTCACGCATGAGAATGCCATAACCAGGCAGAGCAGGGAAGTTAGGTTCGAATTCGGAGCCTACCTTTGGCCAGTAGCATGTATCCACATGACGTGACTGATCAGATTTGATATGTAAGCCAGTCTGGCTGCAATCAATCGTGATTTTTCCTTCTGTTCCAATGATCTCCATTCGAGCATCAATTACAGTTTCCGTGGACGAAGGCAATCCCCAGTGTGTTTCGATGACCACAAGCGTTTCAGTCGTATTCCCCGATTGAGAAAAATCAAACATCGCCCAACTGGCATCGGGATAAGGAAAGTCGTGAATTCGTATGTTTTTGGCAAATACCGAGTTAGGTTTTCGCCCGAGCATCCACATGGCCAGGTCCAAATCATGAATGCCGTCACCGATCAGTGGTGGGATTTTTCCCAGGCGAATATTCGCCGGAGCGACCGGTAGGTTACGTTTCGCGTGAATAGTCGTCACTTCGCCGATCTCACCGGCCAGAATCGCGTCACGGGCCAGACTATAACGAGGATCAAAACGACAGATATGCCCCACCATCAAAAATCCGCTGGATGCTTTGGAAGCCTGCAGAATTTCCTGAGCCTGTTCTTTTGTGGCTGAGATTGGCTTTTCTAAGAAAACATGTTTACCCGCTCGGAGTGCATCGAGCGTGAGTTGGTGATGGTCCTGCCAGTGTGTAACCACCGAGACAATATCCACCATCTTGTCAGCAAGAATCTCAGCCGCCGAAGTGGTTGTATTTGCCAATTGCAATTCTTTGGCATGTTGCTCCAACGTTTCGGCGTTGCGACTACAAGCGGAATGTAATCGGATTCCAGACATGGACTGTAACGTCTTTGCGTGGATCCGGCCAAATCGCCCTAGACCCAGAATAGACCAGTTTAAGTCAGATTCAGCGGCCATCGGTTACTGATCCTTTGCCGGAGTTCCGTTGTTAAATCCGGGAGGTTGGGGTATATCCTCGGTAATGATCTTCCAGGAATCGCCGTTTTCTCGAACGTGCGAAAAATCACTCGCTTGATAACGGTAATGAAGCTGGTTCGTATGCAATGGGTGTCCTGGGGCTTTACGCGCCTTCATGGCAGCATCAAGGATTCCAGATACAAAGTAGGTTCGTTCAACGGGATACGGCGGTGTCCCTGTCCGAAAGTGAACTTGAATGGCGTGGGAAAGAGCTTTGAATAAATTACGATTATTCCACGGCCCCACATAAAAACTTGTAGCCAGTGGTTTTTTGTTTCCTTTGAGGCGACAGGCAAAATTCCAGCGAACATCACTTCTTCCAGCTCGTAGGACGGTTGCTTTGAATCCATCGAGGTATTCGAGCACAATCGCATGCGGAGTTATTTCCGTCTCACCTTCAAGCTTGCCAAGCTGTTCGATGGAGTGTCCTAATTCGGCCGTCATCGCAGCATCCACCAGCTCCCAGTCAAAGATGCCGGCTTTGGCAGCCTGATAGATTTGTTCCCCTTCATAAAACGTGATGCGTTTGATACCGGTCTCACCGCCTCGGCGATGTTCCACCATTGACTGCAGGACTTCCAGAGCGTGGAAGTCATAAGATTCGACGGGACCACCATGGATAGAAACAGCTTCCTCGATCTTTGCGCCTTTACGAATTTCGATATTGGGCTGACGCTCGGCTAAGGGCACACTGCTTCCCGCTAGAAACGGAATTCCCAATGAATTGGCAGTTTCCAGCATCTCTTCGGCCCAATCCGTTCGATAACTCAGGTGCTTGTCATTGAAGATCGGTACATATCGATCAGCCTCTTTCATGACCGCTATGATTTCATCAAAGAACCGTTTCCGGGGGTACATGATTTGCCCAAATTCGTTGCGTGGATAACTTCCATGTTCACCAATGGACAATACCGCATCGACGGCAAGTTCGGTACCGCCGACACAGAGTGCGTCCCGGATGGTCTTAAAAACCGGGATGCCATATTCTTTGGCAACCGCATCGGTCATATCTCCAGCGGGCGTCTGGTCACGATAGAAACTGACAACCTCGACCCCTGGGTCGGTAACTTCCCCGCAAAAAAGAAACGGTTGTAGAAAGTTCTCCAGGATGACATGCGCATGGCTACGGTAGGTGAAGGATGTGTAGATAGCTGCAACACGCGGACGTCGGTTCTCTTTGGCTTGATATTCGTTTCCCCAACTTTGCAGTGCAGCCAGTGAGCCAAAGATTGGGGCAGCCGCCAACGTCTTTAGTACATTACGACGATCAAGCATATTGAATTCCTCGGTGGTTTAGAAAAAGTAAAACATCATGAACATGGCCAGCCCGGCAAGCACACCTGCATGGACAAGATCACTGCTAATGAAGTACTGAAAGCGAGTCATAGTTTGAGTTTCTTCCTGCTGGTACTTCTTATTGGCTTCATTGAAATAAACGGCGACCGTCACTAGGAATGAAAGCAAAGCAGCTATCACGGGCGTTAAAAATTCGTAGTGAGTGAGTACTGCCAAAAGTACATAAACGACTAGGCAGCCCGCGAAGAGCAGTCCAAGTTGTTTGAGGCGAGCGGGATTGTGTCCCCCTAAAGCTGTCCAGGTAAGCTGTGATTTTTCCGGATCCGGTGTGTCTAACAGACTAACGATGATGTAGACCACTGCCGAGATCCCAATCACAAAGACCACCCGATGGAAGAAGTTAATCGTGGGCCCAAACATTTCCTGGACGGGAGTGATCGCAGGTCGAATTTCCTTTTGAATGTATGCAGAAAATTCTTCCTGAGTCATGCCGTGAATATTTTCAGTATCACCATAACTGCCCGGGAAATTGCCGGTATGGAAGTTGCTGATTTCGGCCCGCTCCATTGCAATGTCATAGAGAGGTCGGGGCATGTCGGAGTTGTACATTTCGACGACGACCCCTGAGAGCACGACACCGGCGATGATTGTGACAAACGCTGCCGTTCCCGTTCCACGTTTCCAGAAGATGCCGAGGATAAAAGCGACTAATAAACCAGGTGTGAGATAGTTTTGATAATCGGCGATTTGTAGAAAGAAGTTCTCAGTGGAATTGGGATCCATGATGAACAGTGCCATCAGGATCGCTGTCACCATCAATCCAACAATTGAAACACGTCCAACGAGAATGAGTTCTTTGTCAGATGCCTCCGGATTGACAAAGCGTTTCCAGACGTCGACCGAGAAAATCGTTGCCGCCGAATTCATCATCGAGTCGATCGATGAGAGTATGGCACCGATAACGCCGGCCGCTACCAGTCCGATTAGCCCTAAGCCGATTGGAGACAGGAAGCGAGTAACCAATCGCGGGAAAATGGTATCCGGTGCAATACCGCTAACGTCCGTCCCCGGTTCCTGAGTTAATAGGAAGTAAGCACAGACGCCCGTTCCGATTGAGAAAAACGGAATGAGCAATTTGAGGAATCCGGCAGCAATGATGCCTACGCGGGCCTCTTTGTCACTGACCGCACCGAGAGCTCGTTGCACGATGAATTGATTGGTTCCCCAGTAGAAACAGTGCATGAACATGAGTCCGGTAAGGACGCCCGTCCAAGGGAGTTGAGGATGGTAGGTCGGCAAATAGATCGACATGCGATCGGTTGCTCCCTCGGCAACAGCCGCATCATTGGCAGCGACCATTTCACCCCAACTGAATTGGGAGAATACCAGAATGGCGATACCGATGCCGACGATGAGCATCAAGACGGACTGGATGATATCTGTGTAAACCACAGCTTTCAGTCCTCCTAAAATCGTATAGCTTCCGGCAATGAGTCCCAAAGCAATGACAAAGGTCGTGTAGTGCGGCATCGAGACCTGCTTCATGGAAGGAGCAGGCTTTAGTTGATCGGCAACCGTGACGGCATCCGGGTTCGGTGTACTCGCTGCTTCTGCTTCGTCAGAGACGACGGTCGCACTTGCTTCGGACATCATCGCATCACCTCCCATAAGCTCACAGATTGTTCGCGAGCCAATGTATAAGGCCGGAATCATTTGGACTCCTGCCATGATCACGATCATGATCACGGCATAGCAAACTCGGCTACGGTCGTCATATCGCTTCCCGAGGTATTCGGACAAGGTATAGAGATTTAGTTTTCTGTAGACGGGTAAAAAGCCAAAGCAGAGGAATAGCAAACCACCGATCGCACCGATTTCAAAGTGGCTTTGGGCGAATCCAATACTGAACCCGACGCCCATCATCCCAACCATGTGGTTCGCACTGACGTTACTTCCAAAAATGGAGCCAGCAACGCCGAACCAACGTAGGCCTTTACCAGCCAGAAAATAATCTTCAGAGGTATCTTCCTTACGTCCTGCCCACATACCGACAAGCATGGCACCGATGAGTGTGCCAAAGAAAATAACATAGTCCAGTGTGCCAAGTTGTATCGTGGTTGCGTCCATAAACGTTTGTTCAGCTTTGCTTAGTTGACGTGAGATAGAAGGAGAGCATCTAGACGTTGCTTACCCAGTCGGGCTACCTCTAGCGGGTCTTGATCCCATAGTTGTTGATTAAATAATTCGAGGCTAATCATACCGTTATACCCGATTTCTACGAGCATCTCGATTTCTGCATCTAAATCGATGACTCCGTCTCCGATCATCACTCGATCCGGGTCTGTTTGCTGAAACCTGGGCAGATTTGGATTGCCGTCATCAATGTGATAATGACTGATACGGTGGCCAGGAATTTCCTTCAGCAGTTTTTCACTGGAAGGACTGTTCCATGTATGGAAGGCATCTGCGATCAACGTGGCATCGTCCTCGCCCACGTTTTGTACGACCTGCCAGGCTACGTCCAGAGTTTGTGCTCCCTGAAAAAAGCTTATGTACTCAAACGTAGGGTGAATTCCCAACTCCCGACCGATTTGAAGCAAGTCGCCATAGCGATCGGTGAGCTGAGTGAGATCACAGGATTGACGCGGTGGTGTGGCTACTACGAGTGGTGCGCCGATACGGGCAGCTAACTCCATACGACGACGGGCTTCTTCCAGCATGATTCGGTATTCTGGTCCGATGGCTTCTCCCCAGCCACGCAGTGCAATCATACACGGGACGGTTAAGCCATGGTCGCCAAGTGCTGATTCAATATCTCTTACTTCTCCACCTCGCCCGATGTACTCATAAATGTCATTAATCCATAGTTCGATGGCATCAAACCCCGCTTCGGAGGTCACTCGAATCTTCTCCAATATTCCAGTCGTCTTGATTGTGGAGGTATTTAAACATGTTTGCCAACGAGTCATCGGGTGAAATTCCTGCACTTACTTATGGATTAGATGCGGTGAACGATCCGACTGCTAATCCGTATGATTCAAGAGTATGATAGAGAAATACAATTCAAGGCATTCAAAGTAGTTATATGATCGAACAAGACAGTTTACCAGAATCTGGAGAAGAGTCTGCCGACCTGATTATCCGCTCCACCATTTGGCAAAACCGCTGGCTACTCGTAGCTGGCGTAATTCTACTGGTACCGGCACTGATATGGCTATTGCTTGATGTCGGCAAAGGTCCGGTCTCAGTGCCTGAGCAGTCCGAAGCTGAATTGATGGCGTTAGAGGCCGAGATGATGCCCGATAATCCGTCGGAAGAATTGGACGAGCCCGGCATATATGACGCTACCTATTACACAGCGGAACAGGTCGCATTTCCCGATTCAGAAGAAGTCATTGGTATCGCAACCGATGGGTATGCATGTGCCTATTTGCTCGGAGGTATGAACGATGTGGACCAACATATCGTGCATCATGATCTCGGTGACAAGAAGCTGACTGTGACGTACTGCGACAAGTCACAGTGTGTCGCGGTGTTCGATCGTGCTGGCACGACAGCCGAAATCAGAAATGGCGGATTTAGTGGTGAAACCTTATGGCTCCTTTACGACGGAAAACGGTTTGAACAGGATGCCCCCGATATCCCATTGACCAATTTTCCCTCCGTGCGGACGACTTGGGGCGAGTGGAAAAAACAGCATCCAGACACACGCGTCTACGTGGGCTTAGGTTTGTCATTCGGAGCGACGCTTAAAGAAGACGACAGCGTCGACCAAGAATTACAATAGAGCGCATGAATTCGTCGCGTGTCATGAACAGTTGTATTTGCTTGGTTTCTAGTCGCGTTAATTATGATTAGAATACTATACAGCTAGTCTCAGCTCGACGCAGTCTTTATTTTATCGACTATTCCTAATGCCCCGACTACCAGTCATCCTATCGAAAGGTCAAAGCCGTAACCCGGAAAAACGCGGGTTGGAAGAGGCTGTCGCTGCGCAACTGGCAGAACATGATCAGTTGGACGTGATCGTGATGCCGCATATCTATGACCTGAAGCCGGAGAGCGAAGGCTATCAGACACTCAATCAGATCGATGGCGATTTTATCATGATCTCCTGGCTATACACGCGATCATGCCATTGGATACTGGACCGCAACGGTATTCGCGGCCATGCCGGAGATATCCTGCTAAGTCAACTTCAGGATGACGACGAGCTCGAAGACGAATTGGAAGATGAGCTTGAAGACGAAAAAGAACGAGTTCTGGATCAGTTGGAAATCCCGGATCGAAAAATCTATAGTCTGGAGTTTGCAGCTAGCAGTGACCCGTCAGAATTCGTTGAAGAAGTTTTGCGTATTGCCGCTCAGTCCGATCTGCTTGAGTGGATTCAAGGTAAAGCGAATCAGGAAGCCTTGGAGCGATTTCTGGAACCGGTGAATGATACGGCTATGGGGGCAGATGGTGCCTTGCCTGTTCTCGGTCAGACAGGAGTCACCGAAGTTCAGGATCCCGGAACCCGGCGTTGGTATCCGGTAATTGACTTCAGTCGCTGTACCAACTGTATGGAGTGTATCGACTTCTGCCTGTTTGGAGTCTATGGTGTCGATAAAGTGGATACGATTCTTGTCGACCAACCGGATAACTGCCGCAAAGGCTGCCCAGCTTGCAGTCGAGTGTGTCCGGAAAACGCGATAGTGTTTCCACAACATAAAACGCCCGCCATCGCTGGTGCTCCGTCTGATGCTGGTGGACTGAAAATTGATCTCTCNCTGCTGTTTGGAGCGCCTGATGCTCAGGATGTTGCGGCCCGTGAACGCGATGAACAGCTAATGCTGGCAGGTCGGTCTCCAGTTGCTAAAGAAGAAGAGCAGGATCTCAAAGCCGATTTCGGAACGATTAGTATGGAGCGTCGGCAACCGGCCGAGTCTGTGGGAGCGGCCGATTCACTGGATTCCCTGATCGACGATCTGGATGCTCTGGACTTATAAGAGCTCAGGTAAGTTGACAGGGAATTCCGGCAAACTGATTCTCGCTCGTGTTCTGATTCGTAATTATATCTTCCCGCTTTCCAACGCGTTATAATCGACGTTGCTTTTTGTCGTTTGTGATTCTGCTAGGTAAATTGATCGATGAGTAATATTCAGTATTTTGGCGCCGTGGGTGATGGGAAAACCGATGATACACAGGCTATCCTGCATGCAATCGAACAGGGAGATGGGCACGTTCGAATTCCTCCTGGGACTTATCGAATTACCCGTACGATCGAAATAGATTTGACGGCCACTGGTCCTTTCGGAATGACCGGGGCTGCTGGAGCGACAACGATCGTGATGGATGGAGCAGGTCCCGCCTTTCGTTTTTTAGGGACACACGGGGGAACGGGCGACCCAGGTTCGCGGAGTGACGATGTTATTCATGACGAACGCATGCCGATTTTGGCGGATATGAAGATTACCGGAACTCATCCAGAAGCAGATGGCGTGGAGTGCCAGAAGACCATGCAAATGGTCTTTCGTAATCTACTTCTTACCGAAGTCCGTCACGGGATTCATCTGGTCGAACGGAATCGCAATGTGATTGTGACTCACTGTCATATCTACTTCAACACAGGTGTGGGAGTCTATTTGGAAGACCTGAATCTGCATCAGATCAACATCAGCGATAACCATATCAGCTATAACCGCCAGGGTGGCATTCGTATCGAACGATCTGAAATTCGAAATCTACAGATCACAGGCAATGACATCGAATACAACAATTTCCGTTCTCATGGAACCGAGGAAGAGCCAACGGCTGAGATCTATATCGATACGACTGCAGAGGGAGCCAGTGTGAATGAAGTGACCGTGGCCTCCAACACCATCCAGGCAACAAACTCTGCAGGAGGCTGCAATATTCGAATTTTGGAAACCTCTGACGAATCTCGCCCCCCTGGTCTGTGGTCCATCACCGGCAACGTGATCGGAAGCCAGGAGCACAATGTCCATTTGACCGGTTGCTATGGAGTGGTGCTTTCCGGAAATACGATTTACTCCTGCGTTGAACGAAACCTGTGGCTGGAAGATTGTAGTCAAATCACCGTCGGCTCAAATCTCTTTCGGCGTCACACACCTAAGTACGGTTGTGGTGTTCTGCTTACCAGCAGCCAGAATGTGGTCATTAATGGATGTACGTTTGAGGATGAGGCGGAAGGCGGTCAAGTATCCGGATACCCGCTGTTAGAAATCAGCAATTCTCAGAGAATTACGGTAACGGGCAACCAGCTCATTAACAGTATCAAAGAAGGGGTCAAACTCAGTGACGCTAGTCAGATTAATTTGACCGGAAACACTATTATTGACACTCGGCCAGAGCGACTCATGACTCAGGCAATCGGACAGTATGGAAAGTGCGAGCAGATCCAGGTGGCAGGACTGCTGTTCGATTAGCCATTTAACCGTTCATCTGGCCTTTAATCGTTCTTTGAGTGACTTCCCAGACTTTGGTCAGGTGCTCAAGGTATGCTTCGGNAGTCATCAGCGACTCCTCGTTATCATCCGATTCGATGATTTCAAATAGCCAGCCAGAGTCGTACTTATCGACATTAATCCCGGAAGGGTCGGCTAGGAGTGCCGGNTTGAATTGGGACAATTCACCGTTGAGTGGAGCATAGAGTGAGCTTTCTGCTTTCTTACTTTCGATCGAGCCGATTTCCTGCTGGAATCGAACAGAAGCCGGAGCATCAAAGTACCAGTCCAGAAAATAGACGTCCTGAAGCAATCTGACAGCGTAGGCGCTAAAGCCGAATCGCGTGCCTGTGTTAGTCCGCAGGGCCCACATGTGGTTTTTGGCATAGAGCCGGTCGACAGGGAATTCTGCTTCGAATTCTCCCATCATAAAAGTCAGGGTTTCCATTACGTGTAACGGACCCCCTGATGCTCAGGTTCAAAGAAGATGGGCAGTAGTGCATCGGCATGCAAAAATCCTTTGCGTGTCAATTCAATGCGATCACCTTCGATCGTAAGCATGCCGTTGTCGATATGTTGTTGCCATTCTGCCGACCAGTTTTGAGTGATTTCCACACCAAACTTGGTACGGAAATATCCGGCATCCAGATACCCACGTTTGAGTTGTAGTATCATCTCTCGAATGAGTTTTTGATTTTCGGTCGGTCGGAACGCTCGCCCCAGAGGCAATTCATTTCGCTCTAGTAGAGCCCCAATGTAATCCTTCCACTCAGGAAGGTTTTGGTAATGGATTCCCGATGCGTGACCAAAACTGGCAATCCCAGTCGCCAGCAGATCCGAGCCTCCCCAGAGGTTATCACGGTAACTGAAGCTTACCTTCTCTGGATTTTTAATCATGGTGTAGGCGCTCGAGATGTGATAGCCAGCCGCCTGCAATTCGTCATAGGCATAATTCAGCCAATTGCGCTTTGTTTCCCAGTCGGCTACAGGCGTTTCAATTTCTTCACCAAGAATGTCTTTGGAATACACCGTATTGAACGGAAGTTCCATTTGGTAAATCGTGACGCTTTCGGGATCCAGTTCAATGGTCTTACGGATATTCTCTTTCCAGTTATCCCAGGTTTCTCCGACCATCCCTGAAATGAGATCGATATTTACATTGTAGAAACCAGCTGCCTGAATCCACTCCCAAGAGCGATACACTTCTTTGGTGAGATGAGCTCGGCCGTTTTCTTCCAGAATGGAGTCGCTGAAGTTTTCGATTCCGAGGCTGAGCCGAGTGACTCCCAAATCTTTCAGAGTTTTAACTTTGTTTTCTTGCAGCGTGCCCGGTTCACATTCGAAGGTGACTTCTTCAGCCTGTGACCAGTCAATGCTGGCACGTAGTCGGTCCACCAGACTGGTAAGCTGTTTGGAGCTTAGGTAGGAAGGAGTCCCTCCTCCGAAATAAACAAACCGAAAGGGACGACCTCCCATGATCTCCTGCTGAGACACTAATTCAATTTCGCGAGACAGAGCAGAAACATAGGTTTCAATATCTTTGGCGGTGTTGTCAGTAAAAACTTTGAAGTAGCAGAATTTACAACGTTTACGACAGAAGGGGATGTGTAGGTATAGGCCCAGCGGAGTCTGATCTAACGGCGGGTTTGCAAAGGCAGTCTTCACTTCATCCAACTGATCACTTTCCCATTGTGAGAAAGGTGGGTAGTTCGAGATGAAATAACTTCCGACTTCGGTCTTTGTTGAATCAGCCATGCGTTTGTTTGGTACCTATTTGTAAACCAACGAGTCCAAGAGTCCGGTTAATTATCACTTATCCTGAGTGTACCGGTCTTATTTTTTTCCAAAGCAATAAACTTTACCGTCATTGCTGGCAATCACGAGGCGTTCCTGCGAGACAGCCGGAGAGCCGGTGAATCCGCCACCTGCTTCAAATTCCCACACTTGCTTACCGGTTTTGTATTCAAAAGCTGTGAGCCGGCCATTAGAGCCAGCGACAAAAACTCGTTTTCCAATAATTACTGGTGAAGCTTCGACACGCCCTCGGATTTGCTTTTGCCAAATCTCTTTCCCATCGCTGGTTTGAAAAGCGTGTACGAATCGATTCTGCCCACCAATGATGACAATTCCGTCGTGAATGGCGACACTTGACCGATAAGGCAAAGTTGAGGCTTCGTTGGTGTATTGCCAGTCCACTTCGGCTTTTTTGAAGTTGATAGAAAAGACAGATGCGCCTTCGGTACCAAAATAAACATTGTCTCCAAGGACGGCCGGGGTCGAACCGGTAGGGCCATCGAGTTCGACTTCCGTGACTTTTTCACCTTTAGCCAGATCGATGATATGTAGTTTGGCATCGCAACCTGCGACAAAGGTTCGGTCGCCGACCACGGTCGGGGAACAGCGAATCTGATCGGCCAGTTCATGTTTCCAGATCAGACTGCCGTCTTTGGCAGCCAGGCAGTAAAGAGTAGCATCCTGAGAACCAACCAGAACGTGCTCTTTGTAAAAATTGGCGGACGAATTGACTTCAGCACCCGTTTCATATTCCCAAAGCTTCTTTCCGTCTTTGGCTCGGAAACAATAGAACACTCCGTCATAATCCCCCAGGTAGATTTGACCGTCACGATATGCGACCGACGATACGAAACCACTTTCGATCGTGCTCTTCCAAATCTGCTTCCCGTCTTTGAGATTGAGAGCAAATAATGCTCCATCGAGGTCACCTACATAAATGATTCCATCGACGATTGCCGGGGTCACTTCAAAGGCACCTTCTTTGACCTCAAACTCCCATAACAATTCAGGTTTTTCCGGTAACAAGCTTTGAGCGACGCCCTGACTCAATGAGTTGCCCCGGAAGTACTCCCAGTTGTCGACCTTTTTCTCGGTCGGTTCTGATTTGTCTGCGGCTTGAACGAAGATGGTCAGAGTTAAGAATGCGAGCCCGAGACTGAGCAGCATTGGAGTTTTCGCGAAAATCTTCATGTTGTACTCGGTAGGTTGAGTCAGCGGTTGGATCGTGAGCAAGGATTAAAAGGCCTGCTCGTAGAGCTTGAGCAGGTCTTCTGATTCTACTGTACGAGGGTTAAATTGCTTTGTCCACTGTTTGTCAGCATCAGCAGCTAGCTGTTCCAGTTTGTCTACTTCAACACCTTGTGAGCTTAAATCCAAAGCCAATCCCGCTTGCTGCACCAAATCCGAAATGAAACCTGCCAGTTGTTCCGAATCATGGTTACTAATTGAAGGGGCATTTTCGGCTGCCAATGACGCCAGTTGGCTGTAATCCTGCTCCATGGATTCGGCATTAAAGCGAATGACATGTGGCAGCATGGTGGCAATGGCCTGGCCGTGTACGATTCCGTAGTGTGCGGTGAGTGGATTTGCCAGAGCGTGAGTAGCTCCTAACATCGAATTCTCAATGGCGATGCCGGCCAGGCAGGCTCCCAGTTGCATGCCGCCCCGGGCATCGAGATTCTCTGGGTCCTGGAGGACTAAGGGAAAGTTTTTGGCTAGAAGTTTCCAAGCTCGTTGGCTGTACTCGAGTGACTTTTCATTGCGTTTGGTAGTGACCATGGTTTCAATGGCATGGGCAATTGCATCAATTCCTGTCAGCGCGGTAAGCCGAGCGGGTTGTGTGACGGTGAGGATGGGATCAAGGATGGCTAACCGACAGGTTGCCTTTTTGTCGCCACAGGCCATTTTGACATGCGTTTCGGCGTCAGAGATTAAAGCAAACGACTGAGTCTCACTACCAGTACCGGCTGTGGTTGGAATGGCGACCATGGGGAGCATTTCTTTGGTGGCTTTACCGATCCCCCAATAATCCTGGATAGCACCCCCATTGGTATACACGAAGTTCATCCCTTTGGCGCAATCCATGGAACTACCGCCACCAAGACCAATGAGTAGATCAGGTTGAAATTGCTGAGCGGCCTGGACGCCAGTAACGACATCTTCGGAGGACGGATTTTCATGAATGCCTGTATAGACAGTTGTCTCGATCCCCTGCGTGTTTAACAATTGCGAAGCAGTGTCCGGATAACCTAACGCCACAATTCCCGGGTCACTGACGATCATTGCCCGCTGGCATCCCCAATCAGCAACAGCGTCCCCTAACTGCTCGAACGTCTGAGCGCCGAACAGAATATTGGTTGGACAATCCAGATTTAAAAAATCCATAGTCTTGGGGCTCTTGGTAAAAACCCAACACACCTGTCAGACGTGTTGGGTTTGATGAGGTTCAATGATGGGGGAGTATTACAACAGCTCTTCAGGTACCTGAAATGCTCGATTGCGGAACAGGAAGTCGATGATGTTCCCCTCGTGGGGTTGTAGCCAATTCAGCTTAGTCGTTGGGACAGGTCCCAGATTGAGTCGATCGATGTCTGTGCAATCGATCAATTGCTGACGTAGTGACTCATTATTTGTGATGCCGGTACAGACCAATGTTTCCCCAATAGTTCGTAACATTTGATCTTCCGGACATTCAACCACACTGGCAAACGGGAACATGTATTCCTTCTTGGCAATGGAGTTTTCCGGACTCTTGCAATGCACGATCGTTGGGCGAATGTAGCCGCATAGTTCTTTTTCGACTAGACGGTCACCGTATTGGGCAGTCACGTGTGTGACTCCGTCTTCCTCAAGATCATCCTTGATGGAATCCCAAATAGCGGTCGCCATGCCATCGATCGTGAACGCTGCCAAACCAGCATTAGGATCGGTCGGTGCCAGAGCTTCGACAGGCCCCAGTTTTTCGGCCAGTGCCTGAGCAATTTCTTCGGTGTGCCGCGAAGCCCAGATGCTGGACGTGTTGATACAACCACGACCACCATTGATGAAAATACTCTCTACGATCAAGTCGATGTATTCTTCCCAGTTATCAACGCAGTCATCACCAATCAGGATTTTCGAGAACCCCGGTCCGTGAGCCTGAACTTTTGGATTTCCTTTGTAATTGTCGACCGTCTGCTTACTACCAAAGATCATGGAACGTGAACATTTACTGAGGACAGCCGAACCGATTTCAGCTCCGCTTCCAGGATAGAGACACCAGATCTCTTTAGGGATTCCGGCAGTTTCCATCGCAGCAAACATTCGATAGGGAGTCCATGGTTCTTTTTGACCAGGTTTAAGCACGAGTCCGATTTGGAGAGGAACGGCAGGTAACCAAAGCGTGTGGACACCGGGGGAGTTGGAAGGAAGAACTGCAGCCAGAATTGGAGTTTGACACTGGAAGCTGACAGGGATTCCGCGGTCTTCTTTACCCCAGCCCTTACTCAGGATGTCCAGAGGTAGACCACGCGTCAGCGAGTCAATGATGCGTCCCATGTTATTCATGACGAACGCATTTTTAGACATTCCAAGTTCGACCATGTGTTCAGGCAATCCAGTAGTGGCAGACTGCTGGACAACGAAGTCTTGCGGGGTCTGTTCGGAACCGCCAATGGAAAGCGTTCCATTGACAAACAGGTCACCGGCTTTTCCCATTTTTTCAACGAGCTCGTCGATCGAGAACTGTTTGAGAATATCCCGAGCCTTTTGAGCCTTGCGCATGTCCCGAGTAATCAGTCCACCGTTAGCCATACTCTGTGTACCGATGACTTCACCCGTGGCATGATGAATTAGTTCCTGTGTTTCCAGGGATTCATATTCTTCACCCCAGCGAATGACGGGAATATTAACCACAGCTATCTCCTCTTTGGATAATGACTTTAATTAGGTAGTGAGCAGAAATCGAAAAGGGGCGTCATGGGCTCCTTCACGAATTTTAGTAAACGCCAACAGTCGTGCTTTTAGCAAACACATGGTAGGGACGGACGCCCGAGACACCATCCCACGGGTACATTTCGTGAGGCTCTTCTCGTTCTGCTTCGTCACGCTCCAGGAAACCGGGAATAAACAATTCTTTAGTCAGCGTCGTAAGTTTCACACGACCGGTTTCACCATATCCGACGAGCTCATTAGGGTCGTCAAACGAGACGACTTCTGTGGCCGCGCGGGGTTGCGGAGCATGGTAAGTGATTTTGTATTTATTTTCTTTGGTGACAGGCTCGCTACAGGCCAGACCCATCAGCGTGTTTCCATAAGTAGGAGTCATGTAGACTCCGCTTTCTTCGGCAGGTCCGCCGAAGAGTTCCTCCACACAGTAACGTGTCCATTGCGGAGTGAATTCAGTTCCACCGGAAAAGATTCCGGTGATTCCAATTTCCGGAAGACTTGTTCCGCGTTCTTCCAAAGCGTTAGCCAATTGATCAAGTAACTTCGGAGTGGCGAACATGCACTTGATGTCGTGACCTGCTGTGAGGACAGTGATCGCCTGATCAATACAATGCTTTTTGTATTCTTCCAGGTGTTCCATCCAGCCCTTCTTAATCACCTTGACCACCCAGCGAGGATCCAGGTCGATACAGAAACAGATGCCGCCACGATGTTGACAAAGGTGTTCCACTGCCAGTCGGAGTCGACGTGGACCTGAAGGCCCCAACATCAGCCAATTGGCACCTTTGGGAAAGTACTCATCAGGTAGTGTTTCACTAAACATTTCATAATCAAGACGGTGGTCTTCAATCACGACACGACTTTTAGGAATCCCTGTCGTACCACCGGTTTCGAATACAAATGTCGGCTGCCCTTCAAGACCTTTGGGGATCCAGCGATTTACCGGACCACCACGCAACCATTCGTCTTCAAACAAAGGGAATTTCTTTAGATCGTCGAAGCCCTGAACTTCTACTAGTGGGTCGAAACTCAGTTCGGCTTTCTTCTGTAGCCAAAATGGGCTGCCAGTTGATTCATGAAAATGCCACTGCACCATTTCATAGGTATGTGCATCCAGTCGTGCTTTTGCGTCTGCGACTTGTTGGGCAAGTTGTTCCTGATTAGCGTCACTCATAGGTATTTCCGGGGTACTTCGTTGATGGGTTCTGTGTTGATAGGGTTCTGGCTCGGTTACTCGTGCTTTATTCAGGTGGGCAATGAACAGGCAATCGCTACCCGTTGTCTACCAAATGCGTGCAGTATATCGACGCTGCCTGTATAAGGAAGCGTTGGGAATACATGCATATATCCGGCTTGTATCGAGGTTGCCTAAACCCTTTAAACTATCTTGGTTTAAGTGCTAATACAAGCGGGCGTCGGAAACTATGATTGTGGTTGAATCGGATATTTCTGAGTCGCCAAAGCAAGTGTAGGTGACTTTAACGAATTGGCAAGGTTTGAATCCGTGTTGATTTAGAAAGCCGTTCTGACAAGAATGGAGACAGGACGAAATTAGTTCTTCTGAGGTGTACCGAAAATGACAGACGATCCGAATAAACAATTGCAATCCATGTTTAGTAGTATCGATGTTACGGCCTCCACTGCCGGCAACGACACACCCACTCAGGATAAGTCTCAGGAAGGGGCACTGATGGTTGCCCTGCTAAGACGCATGATTGCTCAGCAGGATAAAACCAATGATCTTTTGCAGGAGTTAATTCAACAAGGACGGTTGCAACAACAGGCCCGGCAAACCGAACTCGAACGTTGGAAACAATCCAACCCGGAATTGGCTCGTAGCTGTCGGGAAGCGGTGGAAGTTTTAAGCGACGTCCAAAATGAATTCCTGCAATCACTGACCAATGAAGTGGACGAGAATGAATACTCTCTTCGTGATAGCGACTATATGTTACAGGAGTTCGTCGATCGTTACGGACCAAGGTTAGCTCATCTCAATGGTGTCCTGCAGGTTCTTTCCCAATTGGCAGAGAAAGACGCTTCTTAATGCTCAGGCTAAGCTGGTAGAGCAACGGCTACTAAGTTGAGGCCGACGAGTCCTCTTTATGTCAGTCGAGTAGCCGGGCGGGAATGTTGTTTTCCCTTATTCACTGAGACTAAAAAATAGTCACTCGACTTACCGATTGGAAGACCATGCTTGTCGAACTTGTGAAAGTCCAAACCACTGACGGAGTGCGGCTCGATGGCGCATGGAATAAAGCAGCGACTTTGAATTCTAATCAGGATTCCAGCGGCAAAGAGTCAAAGTCGCTGGTTCTGTGTCTGCATGGAGTCGGTAGTAATTTCTACGGTAGTCGAATGATGTCAGAAGTCGCCGAGGCTGTTGCTGATTGGGGCTACGACTGCTTACGCGTCAATTTACGCGGGCATGACTATTGCTATACCGGTATGAGTCGAATGGGTGTTCGTCGATTAGGGTCGGCCTATGAGCGAGTCGAGCAGTGCTTGGAGGATTTGGATGCGTGGTTGGTCTGGGCGGACGAGCGTTATCAGCGAGTGATTCTGCTGGGGCACAGCCTAGGTGCGATCAAGGCTCTCTACTATCAGGTTCACCGGTCTCCCCAGTCGCTTCAGGCTCTGCCCTCCTTGCGTCAGGTGATTGCAATTTCACCGCCACGGCTTTCTTATAAGGCATTTTCGCAAGGGCAACAAAGTGCAGAGTTTCGGCAGTCAATTCAAAATGCCAGAGATGCTATGGAGGCGGGAGCTCCCCGGCAGTTAGTAGATGTGACGGTTCCCTTTCCGCTTCTCATGACAGCAGAATCTTATTTGGATAAGTACGGTCCGCAGGAGAAATATAACATCGAGCAGTTGCTTGATGGTATTCAGTTGCAAACCGATTTTATCTATGGAGGTCATGAATTGCAGTTTGGTGGAGTTGCGTTTGCCGGTTTAGATGAATCAATTCCTGAGTTAGTCCGACGCGTGGAGGTAGCCAGTCAGGTTACCTTGCAGGTCGTGCCTGAAGCGGATCATCTATACTCTCAACACACCACGGATCTGCTTTTGAAATTGCAGCCTCTGTTGGCCGACGGCACTTCGACGGATTGCTCGTGAATTCTTCGGTGCTTTTGCCGTTTTCTATTATTACTTTTCTATAAAGTCGTCTTGACTCTTTGTCCGAACTATTGGGCAAAGTTGTTTGGTATTCACTGGCAAGGCAGGTGATTTAGGCATTACTGGGAATTAAGTTTCGGTAATTGCGGCAACTTAGGTTATTAGGCTTTGGAGTTATATGTCAGTAAGTGAATCAAAGAGTCAGATTTCTTTGGGATTTTTGACTGTGGTTGATGGTGGTGATACGGGGTGCATTGGCGGATATCTCGTATTAAACATGGGAGGTCGGCCATTGGAATTCCATTGCACTGCTCCTGTCCGCGCGAATCGGGCTCAGCAAATTCTCTATGGCCAGTCGCTGACCCCGTTTATCTATGGTGAGTTAATTGCCCGAGCATTAATCGACAAAGCAGCCCTAAAACCTAGTGTCGTTTTTGCAGATCAGCAAGAAACGTTGGCTGTTCAAGGCTTGACTCAACTGCCCGTGGCATTATTGAAAACAGGGGTCGAGTCGCCCGAGCGACAGGCATTACTGGGATTTGAGGTTGAGGGGTTTTCGATCGGCGTCGCTAGACAGTTTGAAGCTCAGGTCGAAACACTCTCAAGATATATGCGGAGATTTGTGGAGACGATTGATTTAGATGAACCTTTCAGTCGTATCCGTGAGGCGGTAGAGGAGGCACAACGAGGAGCGCGTGCCGCCTAATCGTGCGGCGCATTTCTAGAAACGAGGCAAGCGTGCTTCGTGAACGCTTTTAGACGAATTGAGTTAAGGAAAGAGGTTTAGTTTGGCTCAGTGGCAAGCGAATAAGAGTCACCGTGACATGTCAGGAAACAAACTGGCATTGCGAGCTGCTGCGCAAAGCGCAAATGATCTACCCGAAGTCGAGTCCTGGGCGAATCCGAATTTGGTGAAGATGGCCGGCGCCGAGACGTTGTTGCCAGGAGTTGAAATTTATGCAACTGGTTGGCAGACAGCCTTACGACGCGATCCGAGCATTAAGTCATTCGAATTCGACTGGGAGGTCACTTCGCCGCCAGTGATTTCGATCCCTGTAAAGTCACCGCGCGTGAAGGTGTTGGGGTTTGCATTTCCGGAATCGGCAAATTGGGAGTCTTTTGCTAGAAAGGCAGAGAAGAGACAGAAGCCGGATTCGGGATCGGAGTTAGCTAGAAAGCGGCGACCGAAGCCGAAGCAGCCCGGGGCTGCCAAGAAGAGCAAGGGGAGGACCCGAGTGCTTCCTCCACGAGACGTTATCAAACTAGAGGATCGGTTGTATTACTTATTGCAGCCACCGCTGGAATCGATAGCAGCCACCGAGTCTTTGCGTTTTCCGTTTGAGCCTTTCCCCTATCAGTTCGAAGGTGTTGCATTTTTGTACTCGCGATTTGCAGGGATCCTTGCCGATGAAATGGGGCTGGGAAAGACGATGCAGGCCATCACGACGATTCGGATGCTACTGTGCTCGAGTGAAGTACGCAATGTTTTATTGATTTGCCCCAAGCCGTTAGTTAGTAACTGGAAGAAAGAGTTTGAGTTATGGGCACCCGAAATACCTATTAGTATCGTGCACGGGAATTCCAGTCGTCGCGAATGGCAATGGACGCAGACAGCAGATGTTCCCGTGACCATTGCGAATTACGAGCTGGTGTTGCGCGACGAGTTGGTGGTGACGGACGAAGACCGACATTTTGATTTGGTAGTTTTGGATGAGGCGCAGCGAATCAAAAATAAATCCAGTTCCACTAGTCGGGTGATTCGACGGATTCCGCGTACTCGCAGTTGGGCGTTGACAGGGACACCGGTGGAGAACAGTTGTGAAGATTTGGTCGGGATCTTTGAATTTTTGTCGCCTGGTTATCTATATACCGGATTGGAACCTGCCCGCATGGGGGAGATGGTGGGTGATTATATACTGCGTCGTACGAAGGCGATGGTGATGACGGATATGCCACCGTGTATGAATCGCGATGCAGAGATTGCTCTTAGCCCGGAGCAATGGGACCAATATCAAGTGGCTGAAAACGACGGCGTCATCAAGCTCAATAAGATGGGGGATGCACTCACGATTCAACATGTGTTCGAGCTGGTGTTGCGATTAAAGCAGATCTGTAATTTTGATCCTTTGACAGGTGCTAGTGCCAAACTGGATCGTCTCGAGGCAGACCTGGAGGAGGTTGCAGCGAGCGGGAAGAAAGCGATTGTCTTCAGTCAATGGGTGAAGACATTGGAGAAAATTGCTGAGCGTCTCGAGCGATTTAATCCATTGCAATATCACGGTCGGATCCCATCGAATAAACGGGACCCAATTCTCGAGCGATTCAAAGAGGACGAGGATTGCAGTGTGATCTTAATGAGTTATGGAGCCGGAGCTGTCGGGCTGAACCTTCAGTTTTGTGAATATGTCTTTTTGTTCGATCGTTGGTGGAATCCCGCGATTGAAGATCAGGCAATCAATCGCGCTCATCGAATCGGAGCGAAAGGCGCGGTGACAGTAACACGGATGATTAGTTCCGGGACCATCGAAGAACGGATTCATCAGGTTTTGGAAGAGAAGCGAGAGTTATTTGACATGATTCTGTCGCAGGCTAAAGGGCCGGCTAAGTCAGGATTGTCTCAGGAGGATATTTTTGGCCTGTTTCAGTTGAAGATGCCCGGTAGCGGGGATGATTTGATTGGGCAGGTCGCATAAAAGAGGGAAGTAGTAGGAATTAAAGATTTCAGGCAAGATGAAACTTATTCAAATCGCTATAGCAATGAAATCTTAGATTTGACTACAATCCCGATGAGTAATTTTGCGCGCGAGGACCGTCCGCGGTTAGCAAATTCGCAAAATCACTCGCCGATCCCAGTCGGGATCATTAGTTTGACGCTATAAATACAATGTTTTACTGCCAGGGAAGGTGAGCGGAACAAGCACGATGTAATCACGGCTGCTTGTTGAATCAATGGGGTTGCGGACCTCCGATTTCAGGGATGGAATCGTCTAAAACCCTTTTAATGAAACCCCTCTACGGAGGGTTTCCTACCCCCCTGACAGTATTTGCATGGATATAGCCGAAAACTATAATTGACAAGTTACCTTGAGAGTGCGTAAATCACCGTATTGTAGGTGTTTTATGTGAATTTCGAGGTCGAGTAGGATGCAGAGAGAGGTCTCGGTGTTCTCCTCACCCAAATAGAGACTTATGTATTGACAGGGCTTTATCACTGATTTGATTCGTGATGGGCTGAAAACTCGATATCGAGGGTTGGTAAATGGCGATAGGAAAAAGTCGTCGTGACTCCTTGCATGGCAAGGGGAAACAAGCAACACAGAACCGTAAGCAGGATCAATCGCGTGATTCAAAACGCCAATTGTTCCTCGAGTCATTGGAAGACAGGCGGTTGTTGACAGTGGGGCCACAGTTAATCGGTATACAGCCGAATGACGGTGAATTGCTCCCGTTTAACGCGGAAGACACGTATATTCGTGAAACTGCACCGAGAGATTTGACGTTCCGGTTTGATGAGAATCAGGTATTCAATCCAAATAATTTGGGGGGAATACAGATCACCCGTGCCAATTTGGATGGTGAATTTACTGCGGCAAGTGTGACGTCGGACTTTAATACTGGCGGCCTTGTGGAAGTGCAGTTTACTGCTGCCAAACTGGGAACCGAGCAGAACGGGATCCAGCTGGTCTTTAGTAAGCGAGACCAGGGGGGAGCGGGTGCGCCGGAAATTGGCGTTGTCGATAACCGAGTTGATATTAGCTTGAATACCAATCAGGGTAATGAATCAACCGTGTCGGATTTATTGACTGCATTGCAGCAAAACAGTGATGCCTATGCACTTATTCATGCGAGTGTTGTTTCCGGAGAGGCGGGCACCGATATTGCAACGCCTTCCAATAGCTATTCTCCTTTAGTAACTTCAGGCGCGAACGATGTCGTTATCCAGCCTGGTTATATTGGCGTTGGTGATTCTCCAAATGAAATCATCGTTCGATTTTCTGAGACGTTGCCAGACGACCTATACCAAGTTGACGTATTTGGTGAAGGAAATAATGCATTAAGAAACAGCCTGGGTATGGCTGTTAGCGACACCACGCTTGATGGTATCGATAATGGTAGCGATGTATCTACACAATTTGAGTTAGATCTGGGTGCTCAGATTATTTCTGTCGTCCCTCAACCTATTGTGCGTTCATCAGTTGATGGCTCGCTTTCACAGCATAAAGACAAGGTTTTGTTGTACTTCAACGATGACGACCTCGATCAGGCATCGGCTGAAAATACAGCGTTCTATCAGCTCATCCGAACCAATGACACGACAGAATCGCTCGATGATCAGTTGTTTAATCCTGTTTCGGCGGAATATAACGCTGAGACAGATGCTGTCTTGCTGACATTTTCCGACGACTTGGATCAACTGGCAGGTACCGGTGCGTTCCGGTTGCGAGTAGGTACATCGGAAGCGTTGCCGGGAACGGTTAATCAGATCGTTGGTGTGGACAGTCCAACCAATGACTTTGCAACAGCTCAAGGATTAAATGCCGGGGACTTGGAATCCGGTGGAGTATTAATCAGCGGCTCGATTAAAGAGTCGGAGAATTTCCCGATTGATCTACCAGGTGATTCAACTGACCCTGGACACCGGGAGATCAATCTAGGCGATCAAAATCATGTCCCGCATGACTCGGCAGATGCAGATCTGAATATTTCAACGATCAAGTACTGTTTTCAGGATGATCTTGGTATCGTGCCTGGCGATACGGGTGGGCAACCGGCTTATAACAACATTACGGAAGCCCAAAAGCAACGTACTCGGGAAATTTTGGAACAACTTTCCAATCGTACCGGGACTCAGTTCATTGAAACCGAAAACGAAGGTTTTATTGTTGCCACCGCCGATCTCGCGGTGATCGGTTTGCAATCTGGCCCTGGAAATGTTTTAGGTGTAAACGGACCCATTACAGTCAATGGTGAAATCCGATCGCTGGTAATCATGGATGATGCCGAGGATTGGTCAGATGAGTTTGGCGGATCTTGGTATCAAACTTCCATGCATGAAATTGGGCATCAGTTAGGCTTAATGCATGCCTATGACTTACCGGCTCATACACTCTTGGGACAGGACGCTGTTGGGCAGTCTCAGTACGGACCAGCTCTGCTCGAAAATGACTTTCCTGGTGACCATGATGAGGTGCACTTGAATCACCTGCATCGTCCGGAAAGCCGCGATATTGATCTCTATGAATTTACTCTATCAGAGACGGGGTTATTCACAGCAGAGACGATGGCAGAACGTCTGCGTGACTTCAATGAAAGTAATGAAGTGCTTAATTCGGCGTTGATGCTTTTCCGTCAAAACGCTGATGGATCTCACGAGGTCGTTGCCCAGAATGATGATTACTTCAGTGACGATTCTTATCTCGAGGTAACGCTTGACCCAGGTACGTACTTTGTCGGAGTCTCCTCCACTGGAAACACCGCTTACGATCCGACGATCCCTGATTCCGGATTTTATGGGACGAGTGCAGGGGAATATCAGCTGAAGATGAATTTCCGTCCTGATGTGGATGTTGCTTCCGGTAACGTCTTGGTGGATGCTGATAATCCGGTTGACGCGAATCGACCTGAAATTACTCCGACCGCCTTCGATGGAGATGCTGATGGTCTGCCCGGTGGCGTCTTTAATTTCTGGTTCCGCGCTGCAGTTGAGACAGATGGGACTCATACGCCAGGTGAGGCGCGGACAGTCTACGTCGACAAAGCTGCGCCTGACGGCGGTAACGGTACGCTGGGTGCACCATTTAACAACCTCCGTGAGGCATTGAATGTCAGCCCCACAGGTGTTCCACTACCGACCCCAAATCCAGAAAGCATTCAGGAAGGCGATATTCTGCGTATTGTCAGCAATGCGGGTTCGGATGGAGATATCCGCACTGAGTTAGATAATCTGGCTTACGAAATCGGATTTGATGACTTGGGCAACGCGCTTGATGATGGATCCGTTCTTGAAATTCCTAAAGGTGTGATGGTCCAAATTGACGCTGGTACGGTCATGAAAATGCGACGCAGCTGGATCGGCGTAGGGTCGACATCGCCCGCTGAAGATCGTGATCGTAGTGGTGGTGCGATTCAGATTTTAGGTGCACCTAATTTTGTTGATTCACTTGGGAACCTTGTTCCTGAATCCGGAGCATTTTCCGATGCAACGCCGTTGTCTGATTTAGCTGGTGATGCGAATGAATCAGCTGTTGTGCATTTCACGTCATATAACGATGAATCCATTGGACTCGATACCTTCTCCTTTTCGACAGAAGCAGAAGCGGGTGACTGGGGCGGTATCCTGCTCCATCATGGTGTGGATGGTGCCGACCAGACTCGATTTGATTATTCCAAGAACGGAATATTCTTGAATCATATCAACCACGCTGATATTCGTTATGGTGGTGGTCAGGTTTTGGTGGAATCGGTTTCTCAAATTATTGATCCGATCGAGATCGTCAACTCTCGCCCGACGATTTCGCACAATGAGATTTCTTTCAGTCGAGATGCAGCCATTGCAGCCAGTCCGGATAGTTTCAAGGAATCTAATTTCCACTCTCCGGAGTATCAAGAAGAATTCACGACGAATCCATTCACCGTGGATTACAAACGAATTGGGCCGGATATTTACGGTAACCGCGTTCATGATAATACAACCAATGGTCTTGCAATCCGTGTCGGTACTCTGTCGGGTGACTCTACTCAGAAGCTGACTGTACCTGGTCGACTGGATGATACAGATATCACGCATGTTTTACAGGAAAATCTGGTTATTGAAAGTACACCAGGTGGGCCGTTTGAAGAGACTCTTAGTCAATCTCTGCAGCTAGTGACTCTGAGTCCTCGTAGTTTAGGGACAGGCGGTTCGTTAGCTGCTGGTACCTACACCTACAAAATGGTTCTTGTAGATAAAAACGGGAATGAGAGTCTGGCAACGGATGCATCTCGGTCGGTCACGATCAGTGGTTCTGAAAATGGAGTTGAATTAAATCAACTCTTAACTGCAAGCGGCGACTTTGTTGCTCGTCGACTTTATCGTCAGGAAGGTGGGGTAGGAGCCTACCAATTGATTGCGACGATCAATCAGACCGATACGCGATATGTAGATGATGGTACGACGCTCAGTGGTGATCTCGACGAAACCGCAACAAGTAAACTACGGCCTCGGTTCGACGCGCGCTTGGCGATCGACCCCGCTGTGGTATTGAAGCTTGACGGAGCGCATATCCATGCGGAAGTAGGTGCTCAGATTATTGCCGAAGGTCGGGATGGGCACGAAGTCGTTATTACTTCCATTTTAGACGACCGATATGGTGCTGGAAGCACATTTGATGCCTCCAATGACGGTGCTCCGATTCCGGGTGGTGTCAATGAACCCACTCCTGGTTCCTGGGGCGGTATCTACGCGGCTGCAGAAAGTACCTTATCCATTGATAACGCAGTTATCTCTTATGGTGGCGGTGTCACTCCGGTTGAAGGTACGTTTACTGCCTTCAATGCTATCGAAGTCCAACAGGCGAAAGCTCGTGTTGCCAATAGTATCTTTGAATTCAATGCTGGTGGTTTTGGAGGACAGGCTCCGGCTTCCCGTTATGGTCGCGGAGTCAATGAAGAGAGTGTCATCTTTGTGCGTGACGCGCAGCCAGTCATTGTTGGTAATACTTTTCGAAACAATATCGATGATGATTCGACGACTCGTATTTCCGCGATCAGCATTAATGCCAATTCGTTAAATCATGTGTTGTTGTTTGATTATGGTCGTAGTACCGGTGAGCTAGGTGCTTTGGGTGGTTATCGGGATAATCATGGACCTCTCGTGATAGGTAATCGACTTAGTAACAACGAAATTAACGGGATGGTTATTCGTGGTGAGGTTCTTACCACACAAAGTATCTGGGATGATACCGACATTACCAATGTCTTGTTTGACACGATTGTCGTGCCAGATTTCCATACTTACGGTGGATTGCGTTTGCAAAGTAATCCTACGCAGAGCCTGGTTGTTAAACTCGAAGGTGGTAATGCCGGTTTTGATGTTACCGGTCGTCCGCTGGAGATCGAAGACCGGATTGGTGGAGCCATCCAGATTATTGGCCAACCTAAATCGCCGGTTGTGATTACCTCACTAAAAGACGATTCTGCCGGTGCCGGTATTCAGCCAAATGGTGATCCGATGGTAGACACCAATAATGATGGCGAATATAACCCGGCGGATTATGTCGATCAGACTACGACCAGAATTAACATCAATTTTGGGCCGACGATGCAAAATAATCCGGCCGCGATGCAAACTGTGCAACGCGCAGCTGAATTCTGGTCCACCGCTTTAGCGGATGATGTCACTGTAACGATCGATGCTGAGTTCGCTTCATTGGGTGCAGGTGTTGCTGGAACTATGTCACCGATTATGGGGAATATGCTATATGACCAATTACGTGATGTGATGATTGCTGATGCTCAGTCACATGAGATGATCGTGAGTCAGTTACCGGTTTATCAGGGATTAACTACCGATGGTGCCGATGTTCCTGATACGGTTTCCGTAACAAGGGCCAACTTGAAGGCGTTAGGGGTTACTACTTTACCTGTTTCCAATAGCCAATTTGGAACCGGCCCGATTGATGGAATCATGAATATCGCAGATACCTTCGATAATGCTGCCGCTGACTTTCTTCAGGTAGCGATTCATGAAATCGGACATGCACTTGGATTTGTCTCAGGTGTTGAGAATGTAGACGCTGGGGCGAGTGTGACGAATTTGACCACGATGGATATGTTCCGTCTGGCACCGGGGCAGGGGATCAGTAATTTCACCGATGCCCCTCGTGTGCTTGATCCAACGAAGGATCAGGTCTTCTTTGATGGCGGTCACTTCAACCCAAGTCGCATTTCAACGATTGCCGGTCTAACTCGAGGCGATATTCCTTTGTCGACGGGTGAAGCTACTGGTGACGGCTGGCAGGCAAGTCACTTTAAAAATCGCAACCTGATCAATGGTGTCTATCTCGGCACAATGGATCCGGTCGCGAATCCGGCAGCGACGGAAAATGCGAGCGAAAATGACAAACGTGTTCTCGACTTAATCGGTTGGGATGTGATTTATGCTGGACCTGCAGCGCCTGGGGATTGGAATACAGTCCTAATAGATCAGTATGCACACGACCGTAACGTAAGTGTGGCTGTTGAAAATGAATCCCGCGATGTTAATGCTCCAGGTCCAAATGCGACAGCATTAAAAGCGCAATTTATCGGTGAACTGGCACCAAATCAAAAGGCAGGTGACGATAACCGACGGCTTGGATTTGAAGTCTCCGGCTTCTTAGCGAATCCGGAAGACGTGGACGTCTTCAGTTTTGAAGCGGAAGCCGGTACGGAAATCTATATCGATATCGATAAAACCACACATGCTCTGGATGCCGTTTTGGAATTGGTCGACAGTAATGATCGAGTCCTAGTCCGATCTACCAACTCCTTAGCAGAATCTGGAGAAAATGCTGCTTTGGCTGTAGATTCCTCCATGCAGAATAAAGCCCGCGTGTTGCATCAAGCCGACTCGCCGTTCGCCGGTAAGGACTACTGGGCAATTAACCCACGAGACCCCGGAATGCGAATACAGCTTCCCGGTCCTGTTGGAACAAGAAATACTTACCACGTGCGTGTACGCAGTAATACTGCCGATGGACTTATCGATTCCTTGCCGATTGGCTCTAGCGGATTAACCTCAGGTGCTTATCAGATGCAAATCCGGCTTGAAGAGCTGGACGAAGTACCGGGTTCGATGATTCAGTACGCATCGATTGGTTATGCGACCACTGGGATTACCGTCGTGGGACAGCCAGTTCACTCCTTCCTGTCTGGTGAAACTAAAGAAACTGAAACCGCTCACCTGCAAAATGATTCCCGTGCCACGGCACAATCTATTGGAAATGTCTTGCAATCGGAACGTGGTGCAATAAGTGTAGCCGGTTACATGCATCCCAATCTGACTGAACTTTCAACCGATTGGGACGAAGACTTCTATCGATTTGAAATAGCGGCTCAAGAATTACGAGGCAATGAAATTGCCAACTGGCCGGTAATCATCGACCTTGATTGGGCTGATGGCTTAGGACGGCCGAATCTGAATCTGGGAATCTACGACGAATCAGGTACGTTGATTTACTGGAGCACGGATTCAAATGTAGCGGACGATCGTCCTCGTCCAAATGTTGATAATCAGGTGGAAGACTTAACTCGCGGTTCGGTAGGAACCGGTGACCCACTAATTGGTCCGATCAGTCTGTCTCCTGGCGTCTACTACGCGGTTGTTTCACTGGAGGGGCATACTCCGGCATTTGGGTCAACAACTCAGCTTGAGCCGGTCAATTCGACCATTCGTGTTGCAGAGGATCATTTGGAAACAGATCTGTTATATCTTGACATTAATGGGGATTTTCTTGGAGCAGGACGAGGAACTGGGGCGGGCGTAATAAATACTGGTGAGCCTTTTGATGGCCATTGGCCAGGTCAGACTGGTGGAAGTGATGACCTGACATTGGCTAACGCGCGTACTCTTGCACAGGCCGAGCAACCAATTCTTTGGGATGAGCAGTCAGTGATTCCATGGACGTTAGGGGATGTAGGACTCTATGTTACATATGCCAATGAGATGGCAGTATTTGATCCATTTACAGGGGCAGAAGAAGTAGACTTCAATGGTAATGATTTTGGCAATGACATTCTCATTGGTGATATTGGACGTCAATTTGATGGAACCGTACATGCTATTTCTTCAGCATTTCTCCCAGTTCCCGGCAATGGTTGTGTACCAAGCGATGCGAATAATCGGTATTTAGAACTTAATACCGAAACCGGCTTACCGTCGGTAATTGGTACTACCAATATTCAGACGTTTGAAGAAGATCCGGCTGAACCAGGGTCCTATAAACGAGCCCATAACTGTGACGATAGTGATATTGGTTATGGCGTCGATATGGAGGCAATGTACTTTGGTACGATCCTATCCAATGCTCCCGATTTGGAACGATTGTTGGTGGTTGGGAATCGTAATGACCAACTTATTCAGCAAAATGGAGTCGATTGGAAAACAAACTTAGTGTTTGAACTCGATCCAGAGACGGGTGCTGTCCGTCATACAGGTAATAAAGATCCTGACATAAGTCCCAATGAAAACGAAGCTTCCGCCAATGCTTGGGCTGTTGGTCGAATTTTAACGGGGCCGGAACTGTCGACAGTCAGCTTTGGAAACTTTCTTGGTGCCGCGACCTCTACGCATCCTGTGAACCAATCCACGGTTTGGGAAATCAATGATGGTGATACATTCCAATTGGACGATGGATTTCAAACAACGACTTTTGAATTTGATTTTGGTCCGCAGGTGATACAAGATCTCAATGCACCAACTGACCCAGGGTTTGATACAACCAAGACACTTCAGGACGGGGATTTCTTTGTACTGGATCCCGATTCGACCGTAGATGAAAATGAACAAGTGTTCCAATTTGACACGGGTAGCGTCATTAATTTCTTTGCCGGCGGTGATGTTCTCAACGATGCGACCGTGATTACGATCAATGACGGCGTAAACTCGAAGGCATTTGAATTTGAAGATGCAACAGCTGCGACGCCGGACGGCCTTTCCGATCCGACTGCTCAGCAGATTGATTTTGGACCGGGAACTAATGCGACAGCCTTAGCTGGTGCGTTAGTTGCGGCGATTACGGCGGATAATACAACCACAATTGTTGCCACCGCTGTCGGTAATCGAGTCACCTTAGAAAATGATTTCTTGATTGAAATCACTAATGTCGAAGACACGGTGGATGGAGTTAGAATTGAAGGAGATGCTGGCGGTGCACCAATGGTGCATGTTAAAGATCCAACTCTAATCGTCGATGGCGACTCGTTTACTGTAAATAATGCCATCACAGCAGGAGTGTCTCGATTTGAGTTCAATGACACTGTTGGTGGTACAGCCGGCGTTACTCCGGGAAGTATACAGATTGATTTTGATCCTTCGGATACGCCGGAACAAGTTATCGCCGCAATCAGCCAGGCTGTGCAGAATTCGACACTCACAACAGGCCTTCTCCCCCATTCTGGTGGTGACCGTGTTGTGATCAACGGACCGGGTGCTCTTATCGGAGCATCAACTGTCTCGACCGATGCATTAACTTTTACCCTTCCTACTGCAACGATCGTAGTGGAAGAGAACTTTAACCGAGATGATGTAGGTGTCGCAGTGCAGGGAGCGGTCTCGGTCTTTCCTGGCGTTGATGTCGGATTTTATGAAGATCGAATTAGTTTCCTTGGGCCCGAGGTTGGTGACTTCCGAGGTGTCGACCCGCATTGGATTGATGTGGCCACCGAAGGTGGCGTCTCAGATATTCAGCACGTTCGCGTCGGGCTTTTAGCACACGATCAGGGCGATGATTTTATTGATCCATTCGATCCTGCTGGTGCCAATACGCTCGATGGGATTGCGACCAAGATTGCTAATGCGATCAATTCAAATTACAACCCGAACTTTCCTAATCCAAATCCTAACCAGATCGTTATTGCTACAGCGAATGGGGCAGAGGTTTCGGTGACCGGCGCTCAGATTTTACTTCCGCCAGGATCACCACTTTCGGCAGACGGTGCCGGGCCTGGCGGGTTGATACGAGGTTTGACGGCGGTCAAAACAGTCACGGGTCGAACTCAGCAGTTATTTGCTGTCAGCGATCAGGGTGGCCTTTATGAGGTCGACGTAAACATAAACGACAAGAATACGCTTTCTGTCACAACAGATTTTGTGACGACTTCGACTGCCGACCTTAACGGTGTACAGTTTACCGGTCTGACAGTCGGTCCTCAAAGTGTAGAAGGTGGTCGTTTTTCTGACATCCTGTTTGGAATCGATGCTGATGGAGTTGTATATGCGTTTAACACAGATGGTGAATTGCAACCTGTCTTCGCCGACGGAGCGACCACACTGCAGTTAGAATTGGATCCATTGCAAGGGGATCCCGTCGGATTAATCTTCAGCAATCTAGATTCCAACTTGTTCTGGAATGAAATTACTATCGATGATGCGGCAACGCAGATCAACGAAGATCGCCGCTTTAACACACAGCTTGATGTGTACTGTGAAACGGAGGACGCCTGGGATACTGTGCATGTCTCAACCGTCCCATGTGCGCCGCCAGACGGTGCACTGCGATTGGAAGTTGATAAGCGTCAACATGATGAGGGACATGGGATTCCACCTTCACCGGATGGAACACGTCCCGACTACATTCCAGGTCACTCAAGCTTGCACTTTGGGCGAGGGCACGTCGATAACGATGCACGTTCCTACCAGTATATTGGTGGAGCTCATGGAACCATGGTCAGTAATGAATTTTCTCTGGTTGGAAAGTCCGCTGCTGATAAACCGACGTTGTACTTCAATTACTTTAAGGCTGCCGGCGGAGATGATTCTGCACGTATCTTCATCTCCGATAATGGCGGAGCTTGGCAGATGCTAACCAGTCTTGGAAGCTCCGGTGGGGTTTGGGACCAACAACGCATCGACCTCAGCAACTATGCTGGTATTGATCACCTGCGTATGCGGATCGATTTCAATACTGGTGGTGCTTCAGGTCTTGGTATTATCGATGCCGTCGGTGATGAATTGCGAGCGATCGAAGGGCAATATATCCGCGATGGCGAAACCTATTCTATTGATGGCCAAGTCTTTGAATTCGAATCTGGTATCACGTTTGTTTCGCCATCTGGCGGTAGCTATGTCGAAAACTCAACACTTGAATTGACTGATGAAAACGATGTTGTCACAATCTTTGAATTCGTAAGTGATGTTGCAACTGTCACACCGGGTAATGTGCCTGTCTTGTTTGCCGAAACCGATAGTGCGGCTGAAGTGGCAGATCGCTTCAGAACAGCTGTTGCGGCGGCAGGCTACGACGTCCATATCAATAATGAACGCGTTAATATACCGGTTAACCGATTGGGGCAAGGCCCGATGGCCGTCGCATTTGATGTCGATGATAATCTTGAACCGTTTTTAGAAGGGCAGTCGGGACTTAATGTTGATCCGATCACAGGGACGCCGAACAATCTCAATGCTATAACGGTCTTTGTACATGAAGGTATGTCGCGAACAGATGTCGCGGATCAAATGAATATCTCCATGGAGCCAACGTTCTATGAACCGGTTATTATTACCGAAGCCGGAAGCGAATTCAGCGATGGTGAGACATTTGTTCTGAGTGACGGTGTCCTTGATCCTGTGACATTGTTGGCTTCACGCCGTGTCTATGAATTTGATACAGGTATTCTGATTGATATTCCGACCAATGGCGGTCAGGGAGTTGTGGACGGTGAAACAATCACCTTCGATAACAGTGCAACCGGAGCATCACTGACATTTGAATTTGATGATGTCGACATTAATGATGGAGTCGCGGTTCCGGCAAATATTGAAGTCGATTATCAAGTCACGGACTTGATGATCTCCTTCGCTCAGAAACTAGCCAATGCGGTGAATGCTAATGGTGCACTGATGGGCTTGAATGCTCAGGTAATTGATGGGAATCGAGTTCAGATTCATTCGACTCTGGATACTGTTACAGCTACCTCAGCGACATTTGGTATCGATGCTAATAGTGTTCCGGGCGTAGGTTTGGATATTGAAATTCAAGCCAGTGGTGCCGATATTGCAGATGGCGAAACGCTGACCTTGACGGTACCAGGAGCCCCAACAGATACGGTTACTACGTTTGAATTCAATCTCGCTGGTGGTGTGACAGGAACGAATGTTCCTGTGAATATCACTGCACTGGATACTCCGGCTGAAATCGCTATCGCCCTCGGCACCGCTATGACTGCGGAGGGATTCGCTGGAGTCAACGTTACAGATCACTTCGTAGGTCTGGATAATAATGCTGGTGTGTCCGGAGCTACTGCTGTTGCTGGAATTACTATTCGCGACCGTGAAGCGATCGAGATAATCCCCGGGGCAATCAGTCCTGCACGCGATGTTGCGATTGCCGTTCGCGATGCCATTAATTTAAGCAGTTCAGCCGTTGTTGCTGGTGGTTTGGATGTTAGTGCTAATATTGGAGATGCCCAACGACGTGTGGAATTAACTCATCTGTCGTTACTTCCAACGGCTATCGACTTCACTGATGGTACAGGTGGATTAAATCTTGAATTACCAATAGGTGATGTGAACAACGACATTGTTAAACAGCACAATGACTTGTTACGAGTCATTGGTCATACCGTTGATGATGCCGGTCCACTTGGCTTAGCAAACTCCTTGCCGGGCGATACAGCAAACTTCAATGAACCGGTCAGATTCCAAGACAACGATCATGAAGGATTCTATATTGATGACTTTGTGATTGGATATGCCGAGCGTGGTGAAATGGTCACGATGTTTAACGGTAGTGATAACTACGATGGTGACCCACCGCAGAATCCACTGACCGGGGAATGGCTCTATGCAACCGAGGGCGCATACCAACTGGAAATTCGACGAGCTTCTGAGTATGTAAGTGGTACGTTATTTCAACAGACATTCGATACTAATGATCGACACACTGCTGGATTCCGGATTATTGCTCAGGATGGAGCGGATATCGCAGATGGTGATATCTTCACTCTGACCGATGGAATGCAAAGTATTAACTTTGAATTCAATGATGAAATTAACAGTGACGGCGTAACTCCAGGGAACTTCGAAGTACCCTTCAATTCAGAAATGTTGAGCTGGGAAGTCGCTATCTCCATTCGAAATGCGATTAACCGATCGGAAGTTAGAGCCGTGCTAGATGTGACGGCTGCTCTGAGTGATGGTACTGACGGGACACGCTTTCCAGACGATGGCGATGGTGATGATCGTGATGATCTTCGGTTCGATTCCGATCCGTTTGATAGCAATACGATTCTGTCATCTAACATTGTTGACCTGCATG
>NZVD01000072.1 GCA_002701385.1 Rhodopirellula sp.
TAAGGATTCAGCAAGTTTAAGTTTAAGACCTAAGTCCTCGGGCGTTTCAAGTAGTTTTGCTCGCAATTCATCGGCCTGGTTGTTGGTATCATTGGTCCCTAAGCGAATCATGGCGGCAACCTTTTCAGCCTCGGGCTCTAAAAATCCCCTGTCTTCTTTTAGAGCAGTGATGATAGTATTGGCCTCGTCGGCTCGATCAGCTCCAACTAATGCTCTGGCTTTTCCGATTAGCAGGATGGCATTTTCTGAGTCTTCCTGCAGTAATTCATCCCAGCGTGGTATTGCTGACTCGGGATTAGTGTCTGTAAGTGAATCCGCCTCTAGCATTTGACGATGACGGAGTAACTGCTGAATCCATCGATCAATTTCATCCGCTTCTATCACGCCTTGAAAGTAATCGACGGGATTGCCATCAAGCATTGCATACACGGTCGGAATGCTTGCTACCTGAAATGATTGGGCAGTTTCAGGAGCGACTTCCGTATTCACCTTAATAAGATGTACATCTCCGTTGAAGCGGTCGACAGCTGCTTCGAGGTTCGGCGTTAGCATGCGGCAGGGCTGGCACCAGGAAGCCCAAAAGTCTATGAGAACAAGCCTCTCGTAGGATGAATCGACAGCATCTGCTTGAAAGTTTTCGTCAGTAGTGTCGATGATCCAGGGGCTCTTGTCGGTTTCACTCATTGTCTTTCCCTTATGCAGAAATATATGCGTTATCAATATTGTAAAATATGGAGTGTCTTGTTGAAGTAGGTGAGGCAGTAAGTTTTAGTTCAGTACGGATTTTTTGAAGTAATGCGAATATCGTCTCTCAGGGCTTGGCAACCGCAGTTTAGTGATGCACCTCAGGATTGGCGTATGACCCTTGGGCAGATCCTAGTTGAAGTGACTCTTGCATCGGGGGAAAAGGGGATTGGAGTCGGAGGTGGTGGGAAGTCCGGAGTCCACGTGATCGACACCGTACTAAAGGAGTGCCTTCTTGGTACTGACCGGGATACACCGCATCAACTTCACAGAGTGATGTGTGACCACACAAGCTTCTATGGGCGTAAGGGACTTGTACCTATGGCGATTTCCGGTGTTGATCTAGCCATTTGGGACGCTTACGGGAAAAGCGTTGGCAAGTCGGTGTATGAACTACTCACGGACGTACCACCGCCTACCGTTTTGCCTATGTATCAAACCGTGTTTGATGATGCAGAGGCGGAACTTGCTGTGAAAGATGGCAAACAGGCGGTTAAATTGCACGTTGAACGATTTGGTGATCGTCCCAAGCCGGAGGTAATAGGTGAATTGGTACGGTCTACACGAATGCGATTAGGAGAAGGTAAAGCGATCATGCTTGATGCTTTCGGTAGATGGAATGTAGACACGACATTGGCAGTAGCCCATGAAATCAACCAATACGATGTCGAATGGATAGAAGAGCCAGTGCGTCCGGATCAACTAGAAGACTATGCAACCCTAAATCGGGAATCTCCGATTCCCATCGCTGGCGGAGAGCATGAGTATTTGGAGGAAGGGTTTTTGGCGTTGGCGGCAAGCAAGGCTGTATCGGTCTTCCAGCCGGATATTAATTGGTGCGGCGGCCTGACTTCTCTGATTCACATCTATAGGATTGCAGAGGACGCGGGGATCCGCGTAGTCCCACATCGTGGAAGCGAACCGTATAGCTTGCCGGCAATCGCGGCACTGGACCGCGAACAGCCACTCGCAGAATCAGCGCGTTCATGGTTTGACTGCATAAATGGTATGGCAGAAGTGACGCCGGCTGGAGTCGAGTTATTGCTCTCGCCAGGGTTTGGAGTCTCCTTGAAACCATAGAGCTTAGGCAAGGATGTCCGTTACGACGCGCGCCGGTTCAACTCCGGTAAGTCTTTGGTCAAGGCCTTGGTGTCTAAAGGTGAGCCTGTTGTGATCGACCCCAAGCTGGTTAAGTATCGTCGCGTTTAGATCCCGAATGTGAACTGGATTTTCTACGATATTATAACTGTAGTCGTCCGTCTTGCCGTATTCGAAACCCTGTTTGATCCCAGCTCCTGCGAGCCAAGTTGTGAAACAACGCCCGTGATGATCTCTTCCGTGGTTGTCCTTGGATAATGCGCCCTGCGAATAAATTGTCCGTCCAAATTCACCACCACATACCACTAACGTTTCATCCAGTAGTCCCCGTCGCTTTAGATCCTTTACCAAGGCCGCGGACGGCTGGTCGATGTCCTCGCATTGGAACTTAAATAGACGCGGTAGGCTTCCGTGCTGATCCCATCCGCGATGAAAAACCTGGATGGTGCGTACTCCACGTTCTACCATTCGTCGAGCGAGTAGGCAGTTGGCAGCAAAGGTACCGGGTTTTCGAGCGGATTCACCGTATAACTTAAAGGTCTCTTCCGTTTCATCAGACACATCCATCAGATCTGGAACTGAGGTCTGCATGCGAAATGCCATTTCGTATTGTGCTATACGTGCCTGAGTCTCGGGATCGCCAAATTCTGCAAATTCCTGAGAGTTGATCTGATTTAATGCATCGAGCATTTTACGACGCGAATCGCCGGTTACACCTTCCGGATTTGAGAGAAACAAGACGGGGTCCTTGCCGGACCGAAAATTAACGCCCTGATGGCGAGATGGTAGGAAGCCGGCGCCCCAGAGGCGGGAATAGAGGGCCTGACTTTGACCTCTTCCCTTTGAAATCATAACCACGTAAGCGGGCAGGTTGTCATTAGGATTCCCCAAACCGTAACTAAGCCAAGCACCAAGGCTCGGCTTACCCGGCTGTTGAACACCGGTATTAATATAGGTAATCGCAGGATCGTGATTGATGGCTTCGGTGTGAATGGATTTCACGATCGTGATATCATCGGCGATCGATCCAATGTGGGGTAGGACTTCGTTGACGTAAGTCCCGTGTTCCCCACATTGATTGAAGTTAAACATTGGCGCGACGCATGGGAAGGACTTTTGTCCACTTGTCATCCCGGTCAGTCGCTGACCGTTGCGTATCGATTCAGGCAGTTCCTCTCCGTGGAAATCTCGCATCGCAGGCTTGTAATCGAACATGTCTATGTGCGACGGGCCACCGGAAAAGAAGAGATAGATTACGTGCTTTGCTTTAGGCTCAAAATGAGTCTTGAGGCGTGGGTCCGCAGCGGAAACGGTCTTAACGCCCGCGTTGGTTAGTGTCGCCAAAGCAGCAGCGCCAACGCTTTTAGAGGCACTCTGCAATAATTGGCGTCGCGTAATGTTGAGCTGTAATTGTTCGAATTGGTCCATAGATGATATCTCTAACCGCGAGTAATGGTTGCATCGAGGTTTAATAGTAAGTTGGAAAGCAAGGTTAACGCCGCCTGTTCGAGTGTCTGTTGGGGTAGTGAATCGCCCTCGAGTTTTAGTAGCTTAGCGGCCGCATCAGGTGTTTTCTTGAATCGTTGTAGTTCCTGCTGCAAATATTCGTTCAGAATACGGACTGTGGATTGCTTCGCATGGCGGCCTGTTACTAAGCGGTAACCGTATTTGATCTGTTCGTGCGGATCCGAGTGATGGCTTTGGAGACGCTTAGCTAGTGCTGTTGCGGCTTCTAAGTACTGAGGGTCGTTTAGAGTCACCAGTGCCTGAAGAGGCGTGTTGGTACGAGGACGCTGTACGACGCACTTCTCCCGAGTGGGGACGTCGAAGATTGTCATCGCCGGCGCCGGCGCCAATCTTTTCCAATAGGTATACATACTGCGTCTGTAATTGTTTGCACCGGTGTCTTGTTTGAATCGTACGTTTCCACTGAGACTTACCTCATTCCATAACCCATCCGGCTGAAAGGGTTTTACGCCTGGACCGCCGATTTGATTGAGTAAAAGTCCGCTGGCAGACAAAGCCGTATCTCGTATAAACTCAGCCTGAAGCCTAAAGCGTGGCCCCCGGGAATAATATCTGTTTTGAGGATCAACTTTTAAGGATGTAGGCGTGGCATGACTTGACTGTTGATAGGTCGCTGAAGTCGTTATCAAATGTATAAGATGTTTCAGGTCCCAGTCCGATTCTACGAATTCCACGGCCAACCAATCTAATAACTCGGGATGGGTGGGGCTCTCACCTTGTGATCCAAAATCTCCCGTAGTTTTTACAATGCCCTGCCCGAAGAACATTTGCCAGATTCTGTTTACTGTCACTCGGCTGGTTAACGGGTGTTGATCATCGGTCAACCATTGAGCCAATCCTAGGCGGTTTTGAGGTAATTCAGTCGTATCTATCGAAATAGCCGATGGTAGGCCGGGAAGAATTTCCTTGTCCTTCCTGGGGCTGGCATAATTTCCACGGTCCAATACAAATGTTGGCCGCATAGTTGCAACATCACCCATAACCATGACGCTTGTAAGCGGCTTGTTGAGTTCAGTGATGCGTGTTTGTTGGTCGGCAATTTGCTTGGTGAATTGAATATGTGTTTTATCTTGGGAGAAGAAACGGTCCTGAAGGATCTTCTCCTCTTCCACAGTTCGGTCATCGGCGGACTTTACTAAAATTGGTGTTAGTGCGTCCTGTCCGGCATCCAGTTTGACTTCTTCGGCAGTTAGCTTACGGTCGTAGAATGAAACCGCGTGTATCTCACCTTTGAAATTCAGGGAATTATCGCGTTTGCCGAATTTTAGCGATGTATCGGCCTTGATTGAATTTTTTAGGCTGTCCTGTTGTACGTTAAGTTGTTGAGCCACGCCGTCGAAATACACGCTGATTCCAGAGGCCTTCTGACTACCGTCGTAGGTGAACATAATATGCTGCAACGTATCGGCCTTAACCTTCTCTTTGGTCGATACTTTGATTGCATCACCAGCCCATTGGTGAATGATATGTATTTCAACATTACCACCGCTAAGGAGAAAGTCGTAACCTTTGAAGTTGTTACTGTCCTTCATGCGGCTAAGGATGGCACCTGTTAGACTCTTGTCAGGTTTAATAGACGCTCCGATGGAAAACTCTTCAGTACCTTCGAAGTTAGCTAAATCTTTCCCAAAATCGACATGGCTCTGTCCGTCAAGAATGATAGCTTGCACGTCCTCACCACTAAGCCATTTTGGGGTACCGATATATTTGCCTTTGGTCGGAGGGTCGGAAAGGGCCGTTATCTCTGCCCCCTGCTGTTCGGTGAAGTCGACAAAGGCAATGCGGCCCGGAGGTAATATTGGACCCTTGGTAGCCTTGGCGATGAGATCGGCCAGCCATGTGTCGTATTGCTCGTTAGCCTGAGCCCGATATTTCGTCAGCTGGTTTTGTAAAGCGGCGAGTTGCTCTTTTTCTATGGGGATTTTGTCTTGATTTCGTGGGTTTAGGACCTGTACGATTGGTGGCTCATTGCCGCGACGGGTCTGCATACCTTTATCCGATGCTTGGTTAAAATAAGCGAAGAGTTGGTAGTATTCTTCCTGAGTAAACGGATCATATTTATGATCATGACATTGTGCACATTCCAGCGTTAGTCCTAGCCAGACTGTTGAAGTCGTCTTGATGCGATCTACGATGTATTCAACGCGATATTCTTCAGCAATGGCGCCCCCTTCATCGGTTGTCCCATGATTACGATTGAATCCTGATGCGATTTGTTGATCAACAGTGGGGTTCGGTAGTAGATCACCAGCGATCTGCTCGATCGTGAAATCCTTGTAGGATTTGCTGTTATTGAAGGCACTAATTACCCAGTCTCGCCAAGCCCACATGTCACGTGGTCCATCGGCATGGAAGACACTTGAATCACCGTAACGGGCGGCGTCCATCCAATCGACCGCCATTCGTTCTCCAAATTTGGGTGACTGGAGTAGTCGTTGCACTAGGCGCGAATAGGCGTCGGGTGTTTTGTCAGCAAGGAAGGCATCAATCTCGTCAATTGTTGGAGGAATGCCAGTTAGATCGAGTGTGATACGCCGGATTAGAATTTCACGACTAGCGGGGTCATTAGGAGATAAATTCAGGTCCTGCATTTGTGAGAGTACAAAATGGTCGATTGGGTTTTGTGGCCAGGTGGATTCGGTTGTAGGTGGCGTGGGCCGTTGTGGCGATTGGAATGACCAGTGTTCTTCAAATTCCGCACCATCTTGAATCCATTGCACTAGAGTTTCGATCTGCTCGGGTGTTAAATCTTTCTTTAACTCGCGTGGAGGCATCACAATATCGTTGTCTGGAGAGGTTACTCGCGAGATTAACACGCTTCGCTTAGGTTGGCCAGGAACGATGGCAGGGGAGCCATCCCTTGGGGCGAGAGCGGATGCTGCGTCGTCTAATCGTAGGTCTGCTTCACGATGTTGTTCATCGGGACCGTGGCACTGGTAGCAATGGTTGGTGAGGATCGGACGAATGTCGCGGTTAAAAGAGATGTCTGCGGCTAAACCTGATGTAATTGAGGTAATCAGGACAAGCCATGCCGAAGAAAATAAAACCGGAAGGCGGCGTTTGTTGGACACGTTATTACACATCTGTATAGAAGGGTGTTGGGAATTTAATAAGGTATTATATACTTAGTCTGTGGTCCTGGTTAACAGAAGTTTGCAGTGAACTTAAGCATATCGGTAAAGGTTACTTGATGAATATTCCTTCGCATTTACTGGAAGATGGAAAGACTCAGATCGACTACCCAAAATCCACTTTGACGTGGATTAGTGTTGGGGCAGCGGGGGTCACTTTGGTTCCGTTTGTCCTGTTCGTCATCGATTACATAGATCGAATTTCTAATCGGTCTAAGTTCCTGGAATTCCTTGGTGAAAGCACCAAGGGGGCTTTAGATGGTACCCAGGACTTTCTCGCGTACGTTCTGACAATTCTACTTGCAGTTATTGTGGTAGGTGCCTTGGCAGGTATACTCGGGGCCGTACTTATGGTTTGGAATTACAACAGTGAAAATGGCTTTTTGGTTGTCAGGTTCGGGATGGGGGCAGCCCTAGGTTGTCAGGGGATCCTGGTTATCTGCACCTTTGTGATTTGGGTTGCCAATGCATTGGCACTCTACAATGGTGATAAGGTGGACGAGGACGGCGTCAGGATCGTTGCCACTAGCGAACTCCTTCAAGAAATGTCAGCCAATGTATTTGGTAATTACGGTATGATTTGGGGCGTGTGGGCGCTCTTGCCTACATGCTTCGTGACACTATTGTTTGCTGAAAAAGATTTGGCTCGACGAGTGATCAAACACATGTAAGGCTTGGCATCGAAGATAATGTTAAGCCCAAGGACTACTTAGGCGGGGCAACCTTGTACGCGGTAAGCGTGTTATCCTTCATGTGAGGAAGGATAAGGAGCCTCTTTTTGGGGAGATAGGCCAGGTCCGCTGCACCTTTTTCGAACTTCATGATTTCATGAACGTGACCGGCGTTGCAAATATGTAATACCGTCCCGGCGATCCAGTCGGTTAAATAGAATCCGCCTTGTCCGTCGATTTCGATTCCGTCCAAATGCCCTGTCGGCTCTTCAGTTACGAAGTGTTGCTCTTTTGAATTTAGATCAAGATAGTAGAATCTGCCGAGTTCTTTGGTCGTAAAATCTTCCTTATTGAAACCAGTACCCCATCCACCGCAATAGAGTCGATCACCGACGGCAAGTAGACCGTTGGGATGTTCCAAGTGATCACCTTCGGCAAAGATCGATACCTTTTGGTTGGCGATTCGATAGATGCGGCTATTCTTCATGTCAGATATGTAGACATTGCCATTTTCATCTGTAGCCAGATCGTTAAGGAAACCTGCCTCGTCAATCACGTGTCGAGATGTTTCCTTCCCGCTCGCAATGTCCACTCCAATTACCGTATTGATGTCGGAGATCCATAAGGTCCCATTATGGCTTCGAAGTCCCTTTGGCGCGTTCAGTCCGGTAAACCATTGCTGAGCGATGACTTTCCCTTTGAGACTTATTTTTGAGATGAAGCCATTTCCATCTGCCTCTCCGCCCGGACCGTTGACATGAGAAAGAAAGAGAAAACCAGAATCAGCGTCAAAGTAAGCGCTTTCAGGATTTGCTAACCCTTCGCTTACTTGCCAACGCACTGGGTATTCAGCGGAAAAAAGTGTAGAGGAAAAAAGAACAAAAAGAGAGCTAAGAACGGTCTTCATTTCGCTAACATACCTTTTTTGTAGAGGCGGACTATGTAACTTATGCCTCTATAATATCAAACTAAGCGGCTGCCTGCGACAACGTTGTAAACCTTCCACTTCAGTTCGGACCACGCACTCTCATTAAGGGTTATTTCGGATTTTCTTGAACCAGTCAGGTACTTGTCGAGTCTTCTGCTGAGGTTGTGGGGCATAGTAATTTGCCCTTTGCACACGGTTATGGTGCGTATTGTTGTAACCGTAGGGCTGGCGATAGGCATTGGGTAGGTAATAATTGCCATTTCGCACGTTGTAGTGAAACACTGGTCCGACCGAGGAGAAAATTGGGTTTAAATTCATTCGAACGTGTCGGCGGTCAGGACTGATGACAGCACTTGCATTAAATTGTACTCCTTGCGGATACCACTGCACGACCGGTGCGTAGTAGACGCGGGGTTGATTGAATCCCCAAGGGAACATTCCAAAGGGGAGGTTCGCAAATGCATTTTGTTGCATCCAAAGTTGTTGTTGCATCCATTGATGGCGAACCCACTGACTAACCCAATCTTGTTGCTGAGCGAGCATTTGCCGTTGTTGGACATTGAGGATATTCATTAGTCCATTGAGTTGGTTAGGCCTCATTTGATTTACCTGATTAGCCCAGCGCTGCCAGTCGTTGGCGTTATTAAACATAGGCCTCGCAGCCAATTGGATAGCCTGACGCTGCGTTTTGAGCTTAGCGTTGTTGATAATCTCGACTAGCTGATCGGGTTGTTTGGGCTCGTTCTCTTGCGCATAGGTCGGTGCGTAGTTAAATATCGTAAATAACAGCACAGCGGCCAGAACGACGGCAAGTGGAATTCGATACATGGTAATTCAACCTATTTGGTAATAATCGAGTGATGTTTTAAGTGGGATGGTGCGAATGCCGTGCCATTTAAGGTTAATCGATACATTCTCGACTCTGCATGGAACTAAGAAAAAACAGGTGCTGTCATAATGACAACACCTGTCCTCGGTGTGAGCGCACTTAGGCTATTAGAGTTCCGCCGCCAAGATTTGTTGGGCTAGGTCGTAGGTCCGACTTTGGAACGAATGAACTCCCGATTGAGTGTTCCGATGTGATCGGTACTGATACTTTTGGGGCATGCTGCTTCGCATTCACCGTAGTTAGTACAGGAACCAAATCCTTCATCGTCCATTTGATTGACCATTGATGTGACTCGTTCACGGCGCTCTGCATCTCCTTGAGGCAAATGAGCGAGGTGAGATACTTTAGCTGATACAAACAACATTGCGGATGCATTTTTACATGCCGCGACACAGGCACCACATCCGATACAGGCGGCGGCATCGAACGCCGTGTCTGCATCTGGTTTTGGGATGGCATTGGCGTTGGCATCCGGCGCATTTCCTGTGTTGACCGATATAAAGCCTCCGGCTTGTACAATTCGGTCGAAGCCGCTTCGATCCACCACACAGTCGCGAATCACAGGGAAGGCATTGGCACGGAATGGTTCAATGACGATTTCAGACGCGCCAAGTTCTTCGAAACTACGCATATGCAATTGGCAGGTGGTCGTCGTTTCGGGACCGTGTGATTGGCCATTAATCACCAAGGAGCAAGCGCCGCAAATACCTTCACGACAGTCGTGATCAAAAGCGACAGGTTCTTTACCTTCTTGCTCAAGGTCCTCGTTGAGGTGGTCAAGCATTTCAAGAAAGGACATATCTCCATCAATGCGTGTTACACGATGAGGCTCAAAGTAGCCTTTGCCGTTGGGCCCCTTTTGTCGCCATATCTTAAGATTGTAATTTGCCATGTTATTTGTAACTCCGCGTTGCGAGTTTTACGTTTTCAAATTCAAGTTCTTCCTTGTGCCGTACGGGAACTTCATCGTCTCCCAGATATTCCCAGACTGCTGCATGGCAGAATTGTTCGTCATCTCGAAGGGCTTCACCATCATCTGTTTGGTGTTCTGACCTGAAGTGGCCCCCTGCCGATTCTTCCCGAGCCAAGGCGTCGCGGCACATCAATTCGCCGAACTCCAGGAAGTCTGCGACCCGGCCGGCTTTTTCCAAAGAAATATTTAGGTTGTCCGAACCGCCATTTACATTTACATTCGACCAGAACTCTTGGCGAAGTTGTGGAATTTCCGCGATCGCAGTTTCAAGCCCTTCCTTGGTGCGATTCATGCCGCAATTCTCCCACATGATCCGGCCGAGTTCTTTATGGAAGGAGTCTGCGGTGCGTTTGCCCTTTATGTTAAGGAGAGTACTAACGCGTTCTTTTACAGCTTCCTCTGCTTCCACGAAAGCAGGGTTTTCGATCGGCATCCGGTCGAGATTACCGCCCATTGTGGCGAGGTAATCGGCAATGGTTTGCGGTAGGACGAAATATCCGTCAGCGAGTCCTTGCATTAAGGCACTAGCACCGAGGCGGTTGGCACCGTGATCGGAGAAATTTGCTTCGCCAATCACGTAAAGCCCGTTAATGGTACTCATCAGGTTGTAATCAACCCAGAGGCCACCCATCGTATAGTGAGGAGCCGGGTAAATTCGCATTGGCTGTTTGTATGGGTTTTCCGCGGTGATACGTTGGTACATATCAAAGAGGTTACCATAACGTGCACTAATAGTATCCTCTCCGAGCCGTGCGATTGCATCCCGGAAATCTAGATACACACCTAGGCTGGTGTTCCCGACACCACGGCCTTCATCGCAGACTTCCTTAGCACTTCGAGATGCGATATCGCGGGGGGCAAGATTGCCAAACGATGGATATTTACGCTCTAAGTAATAATCACGTTCATCATCAGGAATTTCATTTGGTCGTCGATTGTCACCTAATTCTTTTGGAACCCAAACACGACCGTCGTTTCTAAGGCTCTCTGACATCAGGGTCAATTTGGATTGATGGTCTCCACTGACGGGGATGCAGGTCGGATGAATTTGGGTATAGCAGGGATTCGCAAATCCTGCTCCCTTTTTATATGCTCGGTATGCCGCTGTAACATTACATCCCATCGCGTTAGTCGACAGATAAAAAACATTGGAATAACCACCAGTGGCCAGCACCACTGCATCAGCTGAGTGGCTCTCAATCTGTCCGGTAACGAGATTCCTTACAATCACGCCCTTGGCGACATTGTCTACCACGACGACATCAAGCATTTCTGTACGCGAATGCATTTTGACTGATCCGGCAGCGATTTGCCTACTTAACGCTTGATAGGCTCCGATCAATAATTGTTGCCCGGTTTGACCCCGTGCATAAAAAGTACGTGAAACCTGAGCACCACCGAAGGAACGATTTGCAAGTAATCCACCGTAATCTCTGGCAAATGGAACACCTTGAGCAACGCATTGGTCAATGATTTGATTACTGATTTGAGCTAATCGATANACATTGGCTTCACGAGAACGAAAATCACCACCCTTAACGGTGTCGTAAAATAATCGATAAATACTGTCCCCGTCACCGGGATAATTCTTTGCCGCGTTGATTCCCCCTTGTGCAGCAATACTGTGGGCACGACGTGGACTGTCCTGAAANCAAAAGCAGTCGATGTTGTAACCAAGTTCACCCATTGTTGCAGCGGCCGATGCACCGGCTAAACCGGAACCAATGATGATGACCTTGTATTTTCTTTTATTGGCAGGATTGACCAATTTCATGGCCATCTTGTGATTTGACCACTTGGACTCGATAGGACCTGCAGGAATCTTTGCGTCTAATTTCATGTTGAGATTTACTAGGGAAGGTGCGGGATATGGTTACATAGGAGAGGTTAGCTTATTTGACCAGATAAAACGGCCAGTGGGATGGAAAGGTTGCCTAGCGCAATTACTGCAGCTAACAGTAGGCCCGCTTTACTAATGGCCGGTTTCGTTGAAGGAGTTCTAAGCCCCAAAGTTTGGAGACAACTGCTCGCTCCGTGGTAGATATGAGCAGCAAGTATGAGTTGTGCAATAATATAGATCGCTGCAATCAGAGGTTGACTAAAACCCTTGATTACCATGGCATAAACGTTCCCCTCGGTGCCTAGGGCAGTAGTGTCCGGAGCGATGGTAAANTGAACGAGGTGATAGACAACAAACGCTAAAATCAATAGGCCGGTTTGGATCATATACCGGCTTGCTGATGTAGCAGTCTGGTAACCATACCCGTCCCGATAGCGTTCACCGAGAACACTATTGGGCGATTCGGCTGCTGACGGTCCACGTGCACTGGCGTTTCGTTTCGTCAGTGCAAGAGTAAGTGCAATATGAGTTAGGAAAACTGCGAGAAGTCCTATGCGGGCGACCCAGAGTAGCGGCCCCATACTTTTCAGTTTGTGGGCATATTCATTCAATGCCTCAGCACCAAGGAAAATTTGAAGATTTCCAAGCATGTGGGCGATGACGAACAAGATGAGAGCGATACCTGTGAGGGCCACCAACATTTTGGCTCCGACAGTTGTCAGGCCACCAGGTAACCGGGCGCTAGAGCTAGAACTCATGTAAATCTATATCCAACTTGTTATAGCAATGTGTAATTGGGCGTTAAGCCAGCGAATAACTTACTCTTTATTCTAATAAATTCGGTTCCTGCTCACACCCCACACTAGGCATCGCAGAGGTGTTTTAGGAAAATTGCTAATGAGTAATTTTGAACACACACGGAAATTGGTGATTAGACAGGTAGATGCAAGATGAACTGGCCGGCAGTAGAACTAGAAAACACCCTCCCTGANGCCCAAACCGCGGGATACCTTAAAGGTCTTGCTGCTGGAGAGTATCCTGCGACTATCTTTAGGCAAGTTTTATCGGCCGATGAATGCGAAAGTATCATGTCTCGACTAATAGAACGGGACCTGCTATTTGATCCTGCCATGGGAATCCCTGCCAAGTTTCGTCAGGAAAGTATCCCCGAGGGACATTACCGAGAGGGGAATGAGGATCAGGCTTTGCGTGCTTGGCGGAGTGAGCAAACTGGGGCGATGGGTGANGAGAAGATTCGAATCGACATCGGCACCAGCCTAGGGTATCGAGGGTCAGATCGAGAGAGCTTCTTGAAGCACTCAGCGGAATCCAACTCCTTATTGGATTCCGTCTTTGAAGGCTTAACTAACCCAATTGAAAAGCTATATGAACATCTTCAGCTCTTAGCTCCAACGCAACGTGTTTGTACGGCAATTGAACCTGATGGCAGAGAATATGGAAAGGCGATCGTCCGAGCTCATTATGGCGGTTATAGTTATGCCCCCCACTTTGATAGTGTCAGGCGTCGCGAAAAGCGTACCGATTATCAAGCCTATCGGTTTGAACACCAATTTGCCGGTGTACTGGTCCTGCAAAATACAGTGCTAGATGGAGTGTCCGCCCAGTGTCGGATCCACAATTGTTTCTGGGAACCGGAAGTCCAGCCTTATTTGGCTGAGAACAAGTTTCATGAATACGCTAAAAATAACTCAATCGCAAATACAGACGTTGTGCTGGAGCCCGGCGACTTATATTTTTTCAACACCGGATGTATTCACGAAGTTCCGGGCATAGACGGCGAAGATGCACGGGTGGTTTTAGCGACGTTTATTGGATATAGCGAGGATGATCCGGAGATTTACGTTTGGTCTTAGACGTCACGCTCGTACTCTTTGAGATAGCCTCTAAATAAGACTAAATGTTCCTCCTCGTCCGCCAACAGCGTGATGCATAGATCTTGAGTTACGTAGTCAATGCCGTCAGTCGCCTTAATGATCTCATTGTAGAGTTTACAGGCGATGATCTCCGCTTCGATGACGCCTTTGATTACTCCAGCGACGTCACATGTATCTTCAGGAGGTTGCGGTAAACTTCCAAATTCAAGGCCAGCTGAGCCTGGTACGAGTCCNCCAATCTGCTTGATACGGTTGGCTAGTTGTTGAGCGTGTGCTAATTCTTCAGCTACGTCGGCTGCCAGTGCCTTTTTGATTTCCTCGGCTCGAATTCCATCAAGGTTCGTGCTTATCGCAATGAAGTTTGTGACGACTTCGAGTTCATGGCTATAAGCCTTTTGTAGTAAACCAATAATGTGTGAATTATCGCTCATCAAATCGTCCTGCTTAATCTGCCTNTACGGTGTGCTAGTCTATAGTTNGGNAAGTGTAATGGTCACCNTTAGCCGCTGTAAAGGCGAATTTGTATCCGCTCGAGTGTCAGCGATGAAAAAATATGCTATTCTTCGTGTATCTACGGTGCTAAGAGATTAGCTTTGGATTTTCGCAAANAGCAATAGAGATAAGAATTAGAGGTTTTTGGATAGATGCTTAGAAATCAAACATATGCGGATGCAACGCAAGTAATGGGAGATACCCCATTAATCAAACTAAATCGCGTCATTCCAGCGGGCGGTGCGACAGTTTATGCAAAGTGCGAGTTTTTTAACCCACTTAATAGTGTTAAGGACCGTATTGGTGTTGCGATGATCCGCGCTGGTGAGGAAAGCGGTGCTTTGAATGCTGATACTCACGTCGTGGAACCCACAAGCGGTAATACAGGCGTCGCACTTGCCTTTGTTTGTGCTGCGAAAGGCTATAGGTTGACCCTAACAATGCCTGAAAGCATGTCCGTAGAACGACGGGCGTTATTGCGTCAGCTTGGTGCTAATCTGGTTCTCACGCCTGCTGCGGAAGGCATGAAGGGGGCTATTAATAAGGCCGCTGAAATTGTGGATGCAGAAGAGAACGCATGGATGCCACAACAATTTGAAAATCCAGCAAATCCAGCCATTCATGAAGCTACTACAGGACCGGAAATTTGGGATGATACCGANGGTCAGGTGGCNGCAATCATTGCCGGAGTTGGAACCGGCGGAACGATCACAGGATCGGCACGATTCCTTAAGTCGAAAAATGCGGATGTGAAGGCATTTGCTGTTGAACCGGTTACATCTGCCGTGATTAGTGGCGAAGGTCCAGGTAAACATCGTATTCAGGGGATTGGTGCCGGATTTATCCCAGCTAACCTAGATACTTCGATCGTCGACGATGTTGTAACCGTTACGGACGAAGAGTCATTCGAGTGGGGCAAGAAGCTGGCAAAAGAAGAAGGGCTGATGGCGGGCATAAGCAGTGGAGCCAATGTCTGTGCAGCAGCAAAGGTCGCAGCACGGCCTGAGTTTGCTGGCAAGATAATTGTTACTGTATTGCCGAGCCTTGGTGAACGATACCTATCGACACCTCTATTTGAAGGTTCGACTGACTAGTTATCAGTAATGTTGGATTGAATTAAAAGCCCTGTATTGAGAAATGCGGGGCTTTTTATTTTTCATAGATATCCCGAACTGCTGTTTTTAGCGCGTTGAAATATTCCTGACTCGGCATTTCATTATGATCTCCACCTGCCCTTACGATGAACTGGTTTTCTTCCGAGTAAGGAAAGGATTCGGCAAGCTTTCGTCCAAGATGGTACGGGACAATTGAATCGTCCGTACCATGTGTTTGGATGACACGGCCATGGTATTTCGCCGCATGTTTGGTTGTAGGAAACTGGTTCCGCATGAACAACCGGACTGGTAACCACGGATAAGTTGCTTGGCCTACATCTGGCAGTGACGTGAATGTACTGTCGAGAGCTAGTAAGGGTAGGCCGTGCTGGGCCGCGAGCCTCATCGCTACAGCGCCACCCATGCTCTCCCCAAAGGCCATGACCCGCTCTGGTTTGACGGCAAAATGTTCAAGTAAATAGGCCAATGCGATTTCGGAGTCTCGGTAAAAAGTCTGTTCTCCGGGTTTGCCGCCACTTTTCCCATATCCTGAATAGGAAATTCCGAGAATGGAAATTTGTAATTCGGAGGAATAGTTAGCTAAGAGAGAGCGACGATGTGAGATGTTACCACCATTTCCGTGGAAATAGACGGCATAGGCCAGAGGGCGCTCATGTTCGATAAGAATTCCGTGAAGCTTGTAGTCGTCGCGGTTTATAAATTTATCGTGAGGAGACTCGCTTTGCGGAGTATGCTTACTCGATCTATCCACGGTGGGCTGGAAGACGAGTCGGTCTTCAAAGATTGTCATCATCAGGATCAACCCGATGTAGACAAATAACGGAGTTCTTAAGATCCTCCAGGCCCATTGCAAAGTAGAAATCCAAGGGTTCTCGGCGATTAGTGGATTAGTGTTCATGCCATGTTACACGTGTAGTGGTTGAATGGTTTTCGGTTGCACCTTAAAATCCTAACAAATCAGTGTACCGCAATCCTTTATTGAAAGTTGTCAATGCTAGTCGCGTCCTGGAATCCGGAAGAAATGCTCGCTGAACTTATACAGCAATTAGCCGACGTCAATATGAGTTTGTTATTTGGTGTGATGGTTGTTGCCATCCTGGTACTTGGCAAGTCAGCGGATTGGATGGTCGAAAAGGCCGTGACATTGTCATTGAGGACCGGGATGCCAAAGGTGATTGTCGGTGCTACGATCGTTTCCGTTGGTACTACATTTCCAGAAGCGGTAGTTTCAGTTCTTGCAGCGCTAAACGGAAATCCAGACATCGCGTTAGGTAACGCCGTAGGTTCAGTGATTTGTGACGCCGGACTTATCCTTGGAACGGCTTGCCTAATAGCCCCATTGCCCCTCAATAAGAAGGTCGTAAATCGGCAAGGCTGGGTACAATTCGGCGCGGGAGTTCTGCTTGTTGTCTTCTGTCTTCCATTTACAGATCTGGGTAATGTCTTTAGTACAAAAGCCACACTTCCACAATGGGCAGGATTCATTTTGGTTGGTGGATTGGTTGTCTATATGATTTGGTCGGTAAGGCTTGCGAAGTATGCTGACCCTGACGAGCAAGACGAAGAGGCTGCAGACGACTCGCCGGTTGCTATCCTAGTCGGAAGCATTCTGGTCGGTTGTCTGTTCGTCGTGGCGTCGAGTATAACACTGATTGAAGCCACTAAAATACTGGCTACTGAAGCTGGCATCCCGGAAGCTGTCATCGCGTCAACCCTAGTGGCGTTTGGTACGAGTTTGCCGGAGCTCGTTACGGCTGTTACTGCTGCCAGGAAAGGTCAGGGTGAGCTGGCTGTTGGTAACGTAATCGGCGCTGATATTCTAAATGTGTTGTTTGTTGCCGGTGCCGCCGCCGCGATAACTCCCGAAGGCTTAGTTGCGGAATCGATATTCTTCCGTCTGCAATTTCCCGCGATGTTGATCATTCTACTTTGTTTCCGTATAGGTATCTTTGCCGCTAAAGACGGGAAGCTGTCTCGGCCGTTTGGTGCATTTCTAGTCGGGGTTTATGTAATTTATGGGGTGCTTAACGCATTGTTTGGTAAAACAGAGGAGCCAGCGGTCAGTGAAACGGCGATGAATCCTGTCGAGGTCGTTGCCGAAGCTGGTTAAATCGAAATAATATACCTACCTAAATGCTGAGTTCCCTTTGATGCTATGCTCGAATTGCCAGCTTCCGCTACCTGAGAGTATGGTTTGCGAATATTGTGCGAACGACGGGGATGAAGAACTAACATTGGCTCCCGTTGAAGCCCTCGGGGATGCAGGCATCTCTCATTCACAAGCCGGCGCCGGAACACTGGGAAGTACTCAAGAGGTTCATTTGGAGCCGCTAGACGAGACGTCGANCTCGNGTTGCCGAAAATGCNAAGCGGAAATCCCAGTTGGATCNGTACAATGTCCCGCCTGTGGCTTTAACCCCCANCTAGCACGGGCAATCGATCCGCTAGAGCTTGACGAATTTGAAGGAGCGATGGGGTTTCAGCGGTTCTTGATGAGGCATACCAACAATAATGACCCAAACAATTTAGTGCTTTGGTTACGAGTGTTTTTGGCGTTTGTTCTTGCGGTTTACATGGTCACCGCGCGAAACGTTTCTTCGATAGCGATTAGCGTGTTGATAGGGTGCGGTTATGTCTTCTACTTATCGACACTCGGTCGTCCGGCCAGCTTCTATGCCGGCCGTTCTTTAGTGCCGCGAGTGATTCTATTGGTCAATCGTCTAAACGGTTGGAGTAGCATCGCGCGGAATCCAAAAAAGGAAGGCGCGATTGTCACCAGTAGGGGAGGCCAGTTTTCAGATGATCTTCTTGCGGGCATCGAGAATCCGGAAGTGGTTGAAGTGCTCGATATCCCAGGGACAGTAGTGACTGATCTTGGGATACTCTATTTGCAAAACTTCAGCAGTTTGAAGGCTCTAGTGATCCAGGATTGCGATGTTTCAAATGAGGCGATTGACAATCTACAGAGGCGAAATAAGGCTTTGGTAATTTGGCGTTAACTCATTTCAATCTTCCTTGCGGAGGATTTTCAGAGCATGGATGAAATCGTTCGGTAGAGATGCGTCGAACGTGATCGGGGTATCGTCCTTAGGATGTGCGATCGTAAGCCGAGCAGCGTGCAACGCCTGTCGTGTGAGGACCGGTTCTTGGCCATCTTTTTCTATATCACGGCCAGTTTTTAGGAACGCAGCGCTGACCGGGTATTTCCCTCCATACAGCTTGTCAGCCAGGATGGGGTAACCCAGATGGGTAAGGTGGACTCGAATCTGGTGCGTCCTCCCCGTTTTGGGAGCCGCCTTAACAAGGGCAATATGGCGGAATCGTTCTTGGACTTCATAAAACGTTTGGGCGTTTCTTGCTTTCGGGTGATCGCGTCGTACTGCCATTCGTTCACGCTGATAGCTATGTGGACCAATTGGCAGATCAATGTTATCGCGATCACGATCGGGGATTCCAAGTGTTAAGCAGAGATATTCCTTGATTGTGGTGCGCTTTTCGAATTGACTGGCGATGTGTTTGTGGGCTAGATCGGTTTTAGCGATCACAATGACCCCCGTGGTGTCTCTGTCCAGTCGATGTATGATGCCTGGCCTTTGGGGGCCACCCACGTTGCTGAGCGACTGGAAGTGATGGCTCAATGCACTGACTAACGTCCCCTTCCAGTGCCCCTTAGCCGGATGGACTACCATTGCCGATGGCTTATTGATGGCGACTAGGTATTCATCCTCGTAAATTATGTCGAGCGGGATATTTTCAGGAGTCGGTAATTCAACAGCTGGTGCCAGTAATTGGCATTCAATCTTCTGCTCTGGAATTAGTCGGTAAGAAGGCTTGGCGGTTTTTCCGTCGACTAATACTTCGCCATTGGAGATCGCACGACGTAATTGAACTCGGGAATAATCAGAAATCCAACCCGCAAGGAATTTATCCAATCGCGTCCCTGCATCAGTTTCCGGTACAGTGATGTCGACTTGGCGATGGACTTCCATCCGCATCCTTTTTCATGAAATCCTAGACACCAGTCTATAGTTCGTCGGCGTCCTCTTTGACTTCTGATGTATCTGAGGGATCTTCGGAATCCTCAGGAACCTCTTCAGTAGTTGTTTCATTCGAATCGTCGGTCGTGTCGGCATTATTTGTACCGTCGTTATTTACTGGAAATGCCGATTCACGATCAGGATCTATCAAGCTTGGTGGCAGAATAGGACTTTCGGGTGTCGTGTCGCTAGCTGTGGCCGCTGCTTCGGAAGCATGTCGGTCTTTGATATAGTAATTAAGCCATGAATAGAAAAACTCTTCTTTAACTCCATCGGATAATGGATTCTCGGCATCTATCAACTTACCCGCGAGGTCCTCGATCGTGGTTATTCGCTCGTCGATTTGATCACGAAGACTTGTAAGGGCCTGGTCAGTACTCGACCTTGTCTCGGTGCCGACTCTCGGAGCAGGTTGCCCAAGTGCCGACTTAGCCTGTTTGAGATGCTTGATAGCGTCATCTCTATGCGATTCGAATGCTGCTGGTGCGTCGAGTATCATCAAAGCTTCTTGAGTATATGCTGCAGAATAATTAGCGCGGTAAATCCCAAGATTAACCAGCGGATTATCTGGAGGATTTGCTTTATCGAAACTATCTATGGCGTCGGTTAGTTTGGCTAAGGCGTCGTTGAGTTGAGTGACTCGAGAAGTGATTGCGGCTTCGTCTCCGAAGAGGATTTGTGGTTTCGTCTGACTAAATTGAGGTTGGTTATCGCCAATTGCCATTTTTAGAGCCGCTGTGCCCAACTCGAGTTGTAGATATCCCGCTGCAACTGCATTGGATTCGGCCGAGATGACGTCGGCCTCGAAATCTAACATTTCGAACAGTCCGGTGCGGGTTGATTCTCTAATTTTAGCTATTGCAACGTTGACCGTGTCCCATGCGTCATCAACTTCGGCGGGGCCATCCTCCTGATTGATTAATCCAGCTACGATTGCAGCGACGATGATGAAACCAATTGCGAGTATTAACGATTTCGGTGACGAAACCTTTTCGCGGAGCTTGTCTAGTTTATCGGGCTCTGCCACTTCTTCCTCGTCGCGGCGATTTCCACGGGATCTTCGTGGCAACATGGACGATTCGGTCGTTTCCGTTTCGTTTTCAGGTTGGGTAGGGTCTTCAGGAAGATTGTCGTCGCTCATTTTTTATCCGCTGAATGGTGATATTGTTAAATCGCTGTCATGTATTCGACAATAGATTATGTTATCTTTTACATCGCTTTGCGTATAGTTGGGATGCGTAAAAGCTTGATCAAAATACTTAAATACCAGACTTGGTTATAGAAGGGTTTATGGACGCCGGGCTCAATGACGCTCAAAGAAAGGCAGTTAATACACTGACCGGACCAATGCTCGTGTTGGCAGGGGCCGGGAGCGGCAAAACACGTGTTGTAACGTTCCGGATAGCCAATTTGATCAAGCATGGCATCCGTGCTAGTCGTATTTTGGCGGTAACCTTTACAAATAAAGCTGCTATGGAAATGAAGCACCGGGTTGGTGAATTGATTTCACTCGCTCCGGATGAAGGCCCGGAAATCTCGACCTTCCATTCGCTTTGTGTACGCATCCTACGACGACAAGGCCACCATTTGGGTTATCCTCCCAAGTTTACAATTATGGATGCCTCCGATCAGGCTTCAACATGTCGCAAGGTTTTGCGTGAAATTCGAGTCTCTGATAGTACGCTGCGGCCGCGTGACCTGCAATATCTAATAAGCCACTGGAAAAATCGAGGCATCCGACCGAATGAAGCAGGGGCTGTAGCGATTTCTGATAAGGAACATATAGCTGCCGTCGGATATCGCCGTTACCAAGATGAATTACAGCGTTGCGGTTCAGTTGATTTCGATGATCTGTTATTGCTCGTCGATGACCTCTTTCGTCTATATCCCGTCATCAGAGAACAAGAAGCGGCAAGATTTGACCACCTCCTCGTAGATGAATACCAAGACACCAATGCAATTCAATATAACATCGTTAAGTCGTTAGCCGATCAGCATCGAAATATTTGTGTGGTGGGAGACGATGACCAGAGCATCTATGGCTTTCGAGGAAGTGAAGTACAACATATCCTCAATTTCCCCAAAGATTGGCGTGGGGCTACGGAAATCCGCTTGGAAGCCAATTATCGATCTGTCGCTAGTATTCTGGAATTGGCCAACACGTTGATCGCCTATAATACTAACCGCTATGACAAAGTGCTACGGCCAGCAAGGCCAGGCGGTAAACGCCCTCGGATAGAACAATTCAAGGATGAAGATGTCGAAGCCGAAGAGGTTGTAAAGTCTATTGCGATCCAAATTGCACGGGGAATACGCAATCCGCGAGAAATTGCCATCCTATTCCGTACGAATGAACAACCACGAGTGTTTGAGCAGGAATTGCGTAAGCAGGATATTCCCTATGTGATTCTTGGTAGCAAATCCTTTTTCGATCGTAAAGAAGTAAAGGACGTCGTTAGCTATCTTCGAATCGTCTCCAACCCCAATGATGAACCTAGCATGCGCAGGATAATAAATTCGCCTCCTCGCGGAATTTCTAATGCGACTACAAAGAAATTGGTTGATGTCGCTACATATCGCGGTGTGTCATTGTGGCAAGTTATGCAGGATGAAGAAGTTCTTAAGGGTCTTCCTGTCCCGGCTCGGGACGCGATACGGAACTTCAAGGAATTGGTGGTTGAGTCACAGCAACTTTTTGTTGATTCCATCGATGAACATAAAGTTCAGACGTATTTAGGGAAAATCCGATATGAAAAGGAAGTAGAGCGTAATAGTAAAGACGAGCAAGAGCGAGATATGCGTTGGGCGTCAGTAGAAGAAGTCGTGAATGCAGTCGGGAGTTTCACCGCAAAACAGAAAACGCCTTCTCTTGAAAAATTTCTCGAAGAAATTGCCTTGGCTGCTAGCGACTTAGAAGAAGATAAAGATAAGCAACTTGAAAAAGATGCCGTCGCTCTGCTTACGCTCCATGCCTCAAAGGGACTCGAATATCCGGTCGTTTATATGGTTGGTTTGGAAGAAGGGATTCTGCCACATAAGCGATCTCTCTCAGAGGAAGGTGAGGCAGTCAATGAGGAACGTCGCCTGGCCTATGTAGGTGTGACTCGAGCTCAGGATGAATTGACCCTTTCAATGTCACAGACGCGGCGTAAGTGGGGACGCCTATATGAGCAAATACCGAGCCGATTCCTGTTTGAGATGATTGGGCAGGCGGATAATCCAAACACTTATAAGAGAAATAAGGCCGGCAAAGCAAAGGGGAGGGCATAGGGATGCCTCGTAAACGCATCAGTACACTACGATTGTTCGTGGCATTTGTTTCACTGTTGATAGGTTACTATTTCCTCGTATATTGGGGCAAATAGTATTTACAGTTATGGTTGACCAACAAATCAATTATCGAAATGCCAATGCCCAGGACCGTGAACGGGTCCTGCAGATAACTGAGGCTGTTTTCGGTCCTTCAACTTTTGAACGCAACATAGAGGAACGCTTTGGTGTAATAGATGGTAGGGATTGGCGTTGGCGTAAACGACGCCACGTCGAGGCCGATCTGGACGCGTCTGAATCAGGTTGTGTTGTAGCTGAACATCGAGGGCGAGTGATTGGATACGTTACGATTAGATATGACAAAGAGGCTAAAATCGGGTCGATTCCAAATCTGGCCGTTGATGCCGAATATAAGAGTCGCGGAATAGGAAGGCAATTAATTCAGGAAGCATTAAGAGAGATGGCTGCGTCTGGGATGCAAGTTGGAAGGATTGAAACCCTGCAGCAAAATGAGGTTGGACAACATCTCTATCCGGATGTGGGATTCGAGGAGGTCGCGCGCCAAGTCTACTTCGCCATCGATCTTCGTTCACGCGATGATTACAACCACGCGAACGGCTAACCCCTTCAGGCGGCATCCGCGGCCTGATTCAATTCAGGTCTGAGGTAGATAAAGGATTTGCCGAGACGGCCGCCATAATTTCCCGCGGTAATTAATTTCAACCCAGGCAAAGTACTTGTTGCATCCAAAGCGTTATAGGTGGCTTTGGCGACGGTTTCCAAATCTCGTCCATTAATGATGATTTCCATAATGGAATTCACTCCTGCTGGAACGCCGGACTGCTCCCCCAATTTTTCTTTTAGTGTAGGGCAGAACTTTTCATACGTACTCGCGAAAAGGAATGAATACTTGCTCCCGGCTTTGCTGGCACTCGCGGCGACACCGCCTGGGAAAGTCGTGACCACGCCTTGCGTGGAGTCAGCGGCTTTGGCAGCTTGCAAAGCAGCGTCGATCGCGTGTTCCTGATCCTCACCCATAAACCAGAGATTTCCTCCCATGATGCCATCTTTATAGCCAAATCGCCGACTGAGCACGAATTCACCGCCCATGATAGGGATCACCCAGACGGGCATGCCATTTCGGTTATCGCGAAATTGGTGTCCATCGCCAAAATACGCAATCTTTTTGCCAAGTTTAAAGTATGTATCAGATGGCAAATGGTCATAGACGGTTGCCGTAGGACAGGTGAGGATATTTTGGCTTAGTCGTGCAAGCAGGACCTTTTCCAGATGACGTTCGCGGTTTTTAAGAAATCTTGGAACATGGAATTGAACCACGGCGCCGATTCGTCCGTCCGGAGTATCGGCTGGATCAACATAATGGTCCAAGCCAGCTTCACAATCGCACATTATCGTACTAGAAGCGTGTCCTGTGCAGGCATTTACCGCGTGATCCAACCAGAACCTGTCACGGGCTGTGATGAGTACTTCCGCGTAAATACTGCGAAAGGCTTCGGCGTAGGTGTCTTGAATTTCAACTTGGTTCGTCATCGGTTTTCCCATTAATTGGCATTGAAGTAACTGCCGCGTTTAACCACGTCCTACACCAGCAAATACGGTGGATTCCGTAATAACCTTGTCCATATAGATGTCGTGTTGTTGAACTGGAATCTCTTCAAAAATTTGACAGTCGAAACAAACCGCAGTGAGGGTGGCGTCTGGACGAGCATGTTGTAGACACTTGTCGTAGTACCCCTTGCCCATCCCTGTGCGCCCCCCTTTTGAGTCGAATCCGACACCCGGTACCATGATCACGTCCAACTCAGTGACCTCAACCTGTTTGGATTCAAGTCCACGCAACTCTTCACGTGGTTCGAGGATTTTATACATGCCAATTTCCAATTCTTCCATCGACTCTAGATGAAAGAGTTCCAGTTCGCCATCTGCATTGCACCAAGGAACTACGATCTTCTTTCCGCTTGCCAGAGCATCAGGGAGATCATGACGCGTGCGGACCTCCGCACGGACGTCCACGTAAAACATGACCGTGTTTGCCTGCTGGTATTCTGGCTGTTCCATGAAGGTCGCCATGATCCGGCGACTGATAGAATCTTTGTCTTCCTGGTTTCTTCGATTCGCAAAAGCAACCTTGCGGATCTCTGCTTTCAGTTCAGCACCGCTAAGTGTGGAATCGGACATAGTCGCCTCCGTGTTGATATGTCGAGAGCCGCAGTAACACTTACATTCACAATTTTTGTTTGTGGGAAAACGTGTTAGATTGGTACGGCAGATTAGCGAGGAACTCGTTTCCTGCTTGCAACTTTTTATACCAAATCTACAGCCTTTTTCAATCTAGGATCGAAGGGATTATTCGACATGAAGTGTAACCGGCTTTTATCTGCCTTTACGTTAGCTGTTGCGTTATTGGTTACCACGTTTGCCATGGCGCGGGACGAAGAAGTAAATGAGCTCATTACCGAACACTGGGCATGGACTTTGAAACAGAGCCCGGTATTCGCGGGTCAGTTGGGTGACCGTACTGGCGATGGGAAACTGGCAAAAGTGTCGTTGAAACAACATTCATTGAATCATCGAAGTTTGAAATCGTTTTTGAAAAAAGCCAACTCGATAGATGCGAAGTCACTGAGTAAGGACGCGAAACAAAATCTTGATATCTTTATTCGATATTTAGGTGACGAAATTGCTGAGTATGAATTTCAGTCGCATTTGATACCTATCACAAATCGGTGGGGATTCCATATGTATTTTGCAGAATTGCATAAGCGGCTGCCATTTGAAAACGCGGTCGACTACGACAGCTATATTGGACGCCTCGGTGAATTTACCCGTTATACCGACGAACATATTGAATTAATGCGGGAGGGGATCCGACACGGGTTCGTGTTGCCTGCTGTGGTTTTAGAAGGTTATCAGGAAACGATCGCGACTCATATCTATGAAGATGCTACGAAGAGTCCCTTCTATACGCCGTTTACGAAATTCCCAAAACTCCTCAGCGATTCCGATCGGCAGAGATTATCTGCAGAGGGACTTAATAAGATTGCAAGCAACGTCATTCCTAGTTACCAACGTTTTCTAGAGTTTATGAATGTCGAGTATTTGCCGGCAACGCGATCAAGCCTTGGTGCCTCAGCGTTACCCGATGGTCGCGAGTTTTATCGTCATCGCGTCCGTAAGTTTACGACTCTTGAGATCAGCCCAGAGGAAGTTCATTCGCTCGGCCTTTCCGAAGTCAAACGGATACGCGCGGAAATGGAATCGATACCAAAGGGTCTGGGATTTGAAGGAAATTTCGACGCTTTCCTAAGGTTCCTTCGGACCGACCCACAGTTCTATCCTTCTAGCGCGGAATCGTATAAACGAGAGATCGCCTTCATCCTTAAAAAGATGGATGGTCGTTTACCGGAATTATTTGGAAAGTTGCCACGTACGCCCTACGGATTGAAGGAGATACCGGAATACATAGCACCCAAGACGACGGCTGCGTATTATCAACCTCCTTCAGGGGATGGACGCACTGCAGGCTTTTACTTCATCAATACTTATAATTTGAAAAGCCGCCCACTCTACCAACTAGAGGCATTGTCCTTGCATGAGGCAGTGCCCGGGCACCATCTCCAGTTGGCGTTGCAGCAAGAGATTGACGATATGCCAGCGTTTCGCAAATACAATGGTTTTACGGCGTTTATTGAAGGCTGGGCACTGTATTCTGAGCGACTTGGATTAGAAACCGGTTTCTATGAAGATCCCTATAGTGATTTCGGTCGATTGAGTTACGAGATGTGGCGTGCCTGCCGCTTGGTGGTGGATACCGGGATACATTATATGGGTTGGACGCGTGACCATGCGATTGACTATATGGAGAAAAATACGGCGTTGTCGCGACACAACATCGTGGCTGAGGTTGATCGCTATATTTCATGGCCCGGTCAGGCGTTGGCATACAAGATGGGCGAACTCAAAATTCGTGAATTACGAAGCTTAGCGGAAAAGGAACTCGGCGAGCGTTTTGATATTCGCAAGTTTCACGACGTGGTGTTGGGAAGCGGTGCTGTCCCTTTGATGGTCCTAGAAGAAAACGTAGTCCGGTATATCAAAGAAAATTAAACTAACGGATTAGTCAGAGTTATAATTGGTGAATTTTTGAGCAAACCCGCTTTGTAGCTGTACAGAGGCCTTATCTAAGGGGCAGGCAAGATACATTCGTTGGGGAGTTACTGAAACGATATTAAGTCGAACAAGTTTCCGCAGTGCATCATCTACTTCAAAGTCAACTGGAAACTTAACCACATCCTGAATAAAGTCCTCGGCGGCCTTGTCCAATTGGCCCATCGTGGCACCGTCGGGAAACCTTGTGATTAGCATTGTATAGCCTAAAAGACATTCTTGAATGTCCTGGACTTCGGCTTCCATTTGCATTTGCTGCAAGACACCAGCATTATTGCCAAGATTTTGGTAATAGAGATTTTTAGTCAGGCTGTGTTGATATCGATCCTTAGTGCGGATGTAACCGAAGATGCTCTTAACTGCATAACCCGAGGTAGTAAATAATAGGCCCAAAAATGCAAAGAGTCCCATAGACGCTAGAAAAACGATGCGAAAGGTTAGCATCGCTAGGCCGGATATTGTTGGCAGTGCTATTTTTCCTCGATCCACTAATGACATCCGTACCGAAGTTCCGGGTAGCAACATGTCGATGTCATGCTGCGGAATATTCTTGAAGGATTTGATGTATAGACAGTCGTGGCGATGCTCGTCATTCGCGGTGGCGTCCTCGGTAAGTTGAAAACAGATCACAAGCCGCTGAAAAAGCGGGACGTCGAGCTCTTCTTTACGATAAAAATTCATTGCCCGTCGCCGAGTACGCTGTCCCACGACTTTTCCTCGTACATAAACAGCGATTCGTTTGAACACTGAAAAATTTGCCCGCATCGGAATGCCAAATTCGGAAGCTTTATCTAGTGCTTCAAGCAATTCGGTTCTGCTCAGTTTTTGATAGTTGCCTCGGACCATTATTTGGTCAAATTGGCGAATCACGGTTTGGCAACGTCCATCGTAATCGTCAACTCTTGCAACTTCCGCTAAACGTCCTCCAATGTTATCGGGATCAACGAGGGAATAGGATTCACTGATACTAGTGTTATCGTGGTAGGTCGACATATGAATTAGGGTGTCGAGTAACGCACAGAATTCCTCAAATTGGTCGTGGTCCAGACCTCCCTGTACAGCCGCATCTGTAATTAAGACTCGCCAATCTGCTCGGACGACTGGGATAAAATGCTCTCGTTCCCAGTGCGCAGCATTCTCAGGGATCGTCTCGTTTTCGACGAAACTGAAAAGATCGTTGTTATCTGGAATGGAAACAGGCAATTGCGATCGAATGGCTGACAGATTGTGGTGAAAAGGTTATGAAAGAGTGCAGGCTTTTCATTTTAACATTCGGGATTGGTAAAAGTGACGGTTGGTTTCAATAGTTTCACTATGAAGGACTTAGGAGTAGGATGATCAACGCAGCTGTATTTGATCTAGACGGGCTGATTTTTAATACCGAAGATGTATTCATCGAGGCAACGAGCCGATTTTTGCGACCCTTCGGTTACGATTATCATCCGGAAGTGCAACGCCGGATGATGGGTCAGCAGGCGTCGGTTTCAACAGCGATCCTAAAGGAATATTACTCGCTTGATGAGTCTATTGATGAGATTCGCCATCGAATCGAAGAGCACTTCATCCAAGTGCTGCCAGAGATTTTGGGGCTGATGCCTGGATTTCCGGAGTTAATAGCGTTTATTACAGAAGAACGGATTCCTTCCGCCGTATGCACCTCAAGTACCTCGGATTATGCCACAGAGCTTTTACGACGGTTTGATTTTCTCGATTGCTTTGAGTTTATTCTGGGGGGGGAGTTGGTTGAAAATGGAAAGCCTGCGCCGGATTGCTATCAAATGGCATGCAAGAGGATAGGTTTCTCACCTGAGGAAGTGGTGGTTTTTGAGGATAGTGAAAATGGTTGCCGAGCCGCCGTAGATGCCGGCACGATTGCCATTGCAGTGCCGGGGGTTCATAACGCCGGCCATACCTATTCTGGTGCGGCCCTTATCGCGGATACCCTCAAAGATCAACGTATTTATGAATTGCTCAGGAAATTGAGAAAAATTGAAAAATAGCGTTTACTTAGTAAGCAGTTCGGACGATTTGAGACACGTTAGAATTTGTTTCCACGAATTGTTGGGTATTCATTATGAATATAATCAAGCTAGCTCTTGGGTGTCTGGTTGGTCTTAGTTTCGCTTTGTGTGGATGTTCACACCCAATTTCTATCAGTGATGATGCGTTTGGAGTTAGCGGAGGGATCGTTCCGGAACCAACTCAAACTCAGCGAGCGAACAGCGTCTTTATTCGCCCCGCCGAAGAGGTGGAAACACTAAACCCAACGGCCGAATCGGTTATAGCAAGCGGCGAACAAACCATTGAAAGCTCCGAACTACCGGTAAACTTTCGTCCTCTAATTCCCTAAGGGTCTGGTAGAAGCCTTAATCGGGTAAAGAATTTCTGAAGTTGGGCATCAGGAGACATGCATCGGGCACCGATTATTGGTATCCTTGCATTTTGTGCTCTTTTAAGGGTATTCCCACTTATCTAACGGTTAGGGTGAATGTACGTATGGTCGATGAGAATGTGAATGAGAACCCTTCGATAGGAATTCAAGAACCTCCGACAAAATTCCGATCAATTCTGACTAAGATCGGACCCGGCTTGATTATTGCCGGGTCCATCGTAGGCTCCGGCGAATTAATCGCTACAACAAGTACCGGCGCGGAAGCGGGTTTCACGCTGCTTTGGCTAATTATCATTGGTTGTATTATCAAGGTATTCGTTCAAGTTGAACTTGGTCGGTTTACGTTAGTTAATGGGATTACTTCGATCCGCGGCCTGAATATGCTCCCAGGTCCTCGTGTAGAAGGCAAAGGGAACTGGTTTATTTGGTACTGGTTCGTCATGTTCGCTTTTATTATGGGCCAACTGGGAGGCATAGTCGGTGGTGTTGGCCAGGCGATGTCTATCAGTATTCCTCTCACTCAGGAAGGTCGAGATTTTAACGAATATCGCGAGGCGGAAACGCTTTTAACTGTCTTGCGAGCACAATATTCCCTTATGCAAAAGGACCCGGAGAAAGCGACTGAATTGCAAAATATGGCAGAACAGATTCTTACCAGCGAAGTTGCCTCTGCAGAATCTCTAAAGAATCTCTCATATATTGATGGGTCGACGCCGCAAACGGACGAAAGTTCAGAGTTTTTTAAAGCCCTTCAAACGGATGAAAGTACTGCCGGACAATTAATTAAAGCGAGCGTCCTAACCTCTCCTCTTCTAACGGACTTTGCAGAAGCAAAGCGCGCAGTTCGAATTGCTGACAATGACAAAGCAAGGGCGGACGCTACAAAGGTTTTAGCTGACTCACGCGTTTCTTTAACCTCGTTGTTGCTGGGCGAAGTTGAGAATGATTCAGAAATACTAAATCAAGTCAATCAATTCATTGATCAATACGCCCAGTTAAGAGACCTGCCTCATGAAGTGCAGAAATCTAAGGACGACGTTTACTATACTGTTGGCTTGACGGTCGCTACTATCGTGCTTCTCGTCGTCGGGAAATATGGTTTTATCCAGATGTTCTCTACGGTTTTGGTGGGCCTATTTACCCTAGTCACCATTGTGAATGTATTTGGTCTGCAAACCGTGGACGCTGCAAGTACTTGGCGAATTACGCTCGATAACATTCGTGAGGGACTGAGCTTCGGCGTTGGAAATGATTGGATGGAAGGCTTGGGTGTAGCACTCGCTACATTTGGAATTATAGGGGTTGGGGCGGCTGAACTCATCGCCTATCCTTACTGGTGCATGGAGCAAGGGTACGCTAAATTTACCGGCCCTCGTGATGAATCCGAAGAATGGGCCAATCGAGCCCGAGGTTGGATGAAAGTATTGCAAGTTGATGCATGGGCATCCGCCGGAGTATACACGTTTGCGACGATTGCGTTTTATCTTTTAGGTGCAGCAATTCTTGGACGAATTGACTTGCAACCACAGGACTCAGATATGGTGCGATCTCTAGGTGTAATGTACCGGCCCGTCTTCGGTGAAACTGCTGAGTCTTTGTTCCTGTTTGGTGCGATCGCAGTTCTCTACTCAACGTTTTTCGTCGCCAGCGCCGGAAATGCGAGAATGCTTTCGGATGTGCTAGGCACACTAGGGTTCATCAAAGCCGGCGAAGAAAGTTACCGCAAGTCCGTAAAAATTTGTTGTATGATCCTACCTGCGACTTGTGGCATCACGTATTGCCTTGGCGTGAAGCCAGTCGTGGCAGTCCTCATGAGCGGTTTAATGCAGTCAATCATGCTGCCAATGCTAGGCTTCGCAGCTTTGTATTTCCGATTTAAGCACTCGGACGCACGAGTCAGACCATCCGCGACTTGGGATTTCTTTGTTGCGTTATCAGCCGTTGGCTTACTGATTGCTGGTGGATTTGCGGCGTACACAAAATTAGCACCGATGTTTTCCTAAACTGATAATCCCTTAATCCTAATTCTAACACCTATGGCTATTGCAGAATCATCCTTTGTTACTCATCTAGAAGGCGCCATCGACGGCGCGGAATTAGAACCGAACGTAATTCAGACACTACACGAGGGGCGACCAATTTGGGTTCGCTATGACCTTGACGCTATTAGAGAAAGCGTTTCCCGAGATGATCTATTAGGACGCCCCTCCAATTTATGGCGGTACATGGAATTATTGCCTATTTATGATCAGTCAAAAATCGTTAGCTTCGGTGAAGGTTTGTCTCCGTTGCTGAAAAGCCCGCGGTTGGGGGCAACGCTCGGGGCTACAGACCTATGGGTAAAAGATGAATCTCAATTGCCAACCGGTAGTTTCAAAAGCCGAGGAATGGCGATGGCAGTTTCAATGGCAAATCACTTTGCCATTAAGAGCGTTGCCTTGCCTACAGCCGGGAATGCCGGCGGCGCTGCAGCAGCGTACGCAGCCCGCGCTGGTATGGATTGTTATGTCTTTATGCCAGCAGATACTCCAGTCATTAATCAGTACGAAGCGATAGCCTACGGTGCTCATGCGTATCGAGTAAATGGGTTGATCAATGATTGCGGCCGGATCGTGAATGAAGGCAAGCAGGTGATGGGGGGGTTTGATCTATCGACTCTCAAGGAGCCCTATCGAATCGAAGGAAAGAAGACGATGGGACTTGAGCTTGCTGAGCAATTTGGGTGGGAATTGCCGGATGCCATTTTCTATCCAACTGGTGGTGGTACCGGCTTGATTGGTATGTGGAAAGCGTTTCAAGAGTTGTCCGAATTAGGTTGGCTGGACAGTGACAAGATGCCGCGGATGTTCAGCGTGCAGAGTGACGGTTGTTCGCCAATCGTGAAGGCGTTCGAGGAAGAAGAGAAACACGCAGAGCCCTTCGCTAACGCTCAGTCGATGGCGAGTGGTATCAGGGTGCCGGCTGCAGTAGGTGATTTTATGATCCTCGAAGCTGTCCGGCAAAGCCAGGGGGCCGCCGTAAGCGTTGAGGAAGCTCGCATTGGGGAATGGATGCGGCTGGGAATGTCCCAAGAAGGAATCAGCATATGTCCAGAGACAGGGGCCTGCATTGGCGCGGTTGAAAAATGCCTGGCGGACGGGACAGTTAATACCGATGATCGGATTGTCATATTCAACACAGGGGCTGCCCAAAAATACGCTGAAGCGTTGCATTGTGAAATTCCGTCAGTCGATAAAGACGTACCAATCGACTGGTCAACTCTCTAACCGAGGGCCAATCTCAGCAATGGCGCGTAACGATCAGCTCATTCGGCAGCATAAGCTCTTGCAAATTCTTGAACGTACTCGGTTCGGGTATACACTCAACGAACTTAGAGATGCGTTAATCGACGAACTCGGATTAAGTTCGTTGCATACCCGGACACTGCGACGTGATATTGAAGCACTTCAAGAGGCAGGTTTGGATATTTCGTCGGGCGAATTAGATCGGGGCCGAGTCTGGAAGCTTGGCGAATCGGCGAAGGCAAGTTATCAGATTAATGCGACGGCGACCGAGTTATTAGCTTTGAGTGTTGGACGTGACCTGCTAAATCCCCTACGTGGAACCTTCATTGGGGAAGGTATTACATCGTTTTGGAACCGAGTTCAGGAAGCGGTCCCTTCGACTGTCTGGCAGCATTACGAAAAGATTCGTCAGGTACTTTTTGTTTCAGGTACCGTAACGAAAAGCTATGAAGATCAACGTGGCGTACTGAAGACTATTGAGCGTGCGATTCTCCAGCATCGGTGGTGTAGCATTTCGTATTTTTCCCCGCAGCGGGGTGTGGACGATCGGAAGGTGTCACCACGCGCCATACTATTTCATAATGCCAGCCTGTACGTCGTTGCCGAGCTAGACGACGCCCCACAGGAAACTCGCCATTGGAAGCTTGATCGAATCAAGTCTGTGGTCGCGTTGGACGAATATTTTGAATCTGTGGTCGATGATGTTCAGGAGCAATTAGGAGGTGGTCTGAGCGCATTTGCTAGTTCGGAATCGAAGCAATATGAAATCATTCTTTCTGAACGGGCGGCAATGTGGGTCGAAGAAGAGCCCTGGCATCCGCAGCAGATCGTCACACGCGAGGATAACGGCCAATATCGACTCGTTGTTCAAGCCAATCATGATTTAGAAATCATTCCCAAAATTTTAGCTTTTGGTGAACATGCCGAGCTTTTAAGGCCCGATTCTAGCCGTGCGTTCCTACGCGAAACCGTGAAGTCAATGCGAGCTCTGTACGAAGATTAACTATCGAACATAGCCCCAACATCTACGGCTTTACTGATCTGCTCTTGGTCCTCAAATTCGAGGAGGTCACGATCAGTCGCGAAACCAAGCATTCCAGCAAAAAGTACTGTTGGAAGAGTCTTGCGATGGACATTGAAACGAGTGACCTGGTCGTTAAAACGCTCGCGAGCACGAGCAATTTTATCCTCAGTTTCACTCAGTTCGGTTTGCAACTGTACCATCTGGGTATCGGATTTCAGTTCTGGATAAGCTTCAGCTAAGGCCATTATCTTTCCCATAGACCCTGCTAAGGCGTTTTCAGCTTGCGCAAATGCCGCGACGGCCCCAGAGTCACCAGGGTTGGCAGCGGCAGTCTGTAGGGACGACTGGGCCTGATTGCGGGCCTGAATGACTGCTTCAAGCGTTTCCCGTTCATGAGACATGAATTGCTTCGCTACAGCTACGAGGTTGGGAATCAAGTCGTAACGTAATTTGCAGGCTACATTGATATCTGCAAAACCGTTGTTAGCTTCTTCGTCGAATTTGACGAGGTTGTTATAGGCAGACCATACGATGCCGATAGCAATAACCGCAATGATTACTAAGGCGCCAACGCAAACTAGACCGCCAATCATCCATGGATTCATACGAATTACCTCTATAGTTGATAAAATTCAGAACGTGATTTACTGTGTAATTGTTATAAGCTAGATAGCCTATTGAAAGCAACTCTTGCCAAAAGGTATTCGCACATGATCTGCGATTATTGGTCTTTTCGGGAAAAATTCAGTGATGCTAAGTGAAAAGAAGCGCGCGGTACTCTTGTTAAGCGGTGGCCTGGATTCCACCACAGTCCTAGCATTGGCGAAATCAGAAGGATACAGCATCAGTGCCCTCAGTTTTCGGTATGGCCAAAACCACGAGCATGAGGCTGCACAGGCACAGATGATCGCTCGGCATTATGGTGTTAGCGACCACACGATTGTAGACATCGACCTGGCAGTGTTTGGGCAATCGGCGTTAACTGCTGATATTGAAGTGCCGAAAGCGGATTCCGTTGAGCAAATTTGCAATCGCATACCAGTTACCTATGTACCTGCGAGGAACACCATCTTTTTGTCCTATGCATTAGCACTCGCCGAAGTCAGGAAAGCGGCAGAAATTTTTATCGGAGTAAATGCATTGGACTACAGTGGATATCCAGATTGCCGGCCTGAGTACATTTCTGCATTTCAAGCTCTCGCGGATTTAGCTACCAAAACTGGCGTTGAGGGTTCTGCTATGGAGATCCGGGCTCCTCTCCTACACCTAACGAAGGCTGAGATTATTGCACGTGGCCTAGAGTTAGGCGTTGATTATTCAATGACCACAAGTTGCTATGACCCAGATTCAAATAATAGAGCCTGCGGGCGTTGCGACGCGTGCTTGTTGCGGCTCAAAGGATTCTATGAAAATGGAATTAAGGATCCAATTGACTACCAATACACGGAATGAGTAGCAACGATTAATGTATTACAATTGCGTTGTCTGTTCGAGGAATGACTTCACCGATGATCACGCATCCGAACCCCTGTTTTTCGGAGACTTCGTTGATGTAGCTCTCGGCGTGCTCGGGTGGTAGAGATACAAGTAAGCCGCCAGAGGTTTGTGGGTCAAAGAGTAATTCCTCCAGTGCTGCGTTTTCTTTTGCGATGCCGGATATTGCCGAAGCGTTTGCATCGCGGTTAGATGCGCTTGCACGGGTAAGAAATCCGCGCTGATAGGCGTCTTTGGCACCGGGAAGGGCGGGAAGATTGTTCAGTTCGATTATGAGTGTGACATCACTGCCATTGGCCATTTCCTTGGCGTGTCCTGCTAGCCCGAAACCGGTAATATCGGTAACACTTGTAGCGTTAAATTTAACGGCGGATCGGGCGGCGTGATCGTTAAGAAGGGTCATGCACTTAATGGCCTGCGTACTTACGTCTTCGGTCGCTTTTTGGGATTTCATGGCGGTTGTAAGAAAGCCCGTCCCGAGTGGCTTGGTAAGCACCAATAGATTTCCGGGCTGAGCTCCGGAATTATGTAATAAGTCTTTAGTACTACAAATTCCTGTAACGGATAAGCCGTATTTGATTTCCTGATCACGTACGGTATGTCCCCCCGCGGTGACAGCACCGGACTCGCGTACCTTATCTTCGCCACCGCGAAGTATTTCACTTAGGATGGACAATTCGAGTTTGTCATCGGGGAACGCCACAATGTTGAGTGCTGTTACTGGGGTTGCTCCCATTGCGAAGATATCTGACAGGGAATTAGCGGCCGCTATTTGTCCGTAAGTAAACGGGTCGTCTACCAATGGCGGGAAAAAGTCTAGAGATTGCACCATAAGGCTGCCGTCGTCTAGTTGATAGACGGACGCATCGGAAAAACATTCTGCACCGATTAGTAGGCGATCGTTTCGGGCTGGATTGAGATCTCGCACAACCTGTGCGATTGCCGTCTGAGGCAATTTCCCCGCTCAGCCGGCACAGCTTGCATAGTCGGTTAAGCGTTTCTTTTTGCCCCAGAAGCGCATTTGGCCATATCCTTAATTAATTAGTTGGTGAATCAACGTTGCCGCCAATCGTTATAAATGGCATATTACTGGAACCTCCGGAATATGAAAACATCAACCATAATTAACGGACGTACAACATGGCGGAACTCGCAGAACACTTAATACCTCTTCTTGCATTAACAGCAATGGAGATTGTACTCGGGATTGATAATATCGTGTTTATTTCAATTCTCACGGGTAAATTGCCTGCCAAACAACAAAAGGCGGGGCGAAATATCGGTTTAGCTTTGGCTTTAGGTACCAGATTACTTCTTCTGTTTGCGTTGGTCTTTATCATGGATCCAGGTAACGATGTGTTCAGTAAACCGCTATTCAAAATGTCAAGTTTTGGAATTCCGGTGGCATCCATCAGTGAAGGTTTTCAGAGTTTTACGGAAGCGAGCGCCCATGGTGAAGGCGGCGAGTCGGAACGCGCACTAGACCAAGGTTCCGATCAGCATCAGGCCGATGAAACTCTTGGGATGCCCATAACCAATGACCACTCTTTGGAAGTCGACGAAATAACGCTACGTGATTTAGTTCTGCTCTTAGGCGGCGCGTTTTTGATCGCGAAAAGTGTACATGAAATTCATCATAAGATTGACGATGACGGACATGGACACGAAGCCGGCGGAGGTAAGGTTGTAACATTTAACGGAGTGTTGCTTCAAATTGCGCTGTTGGATGTTGTTTTTTCACTAGATTCGGTCATCACTGCCGTTGGGATTGTAAGTGAGTTGTGGGTAATTGTTGTCGCGATGGTGGTCTCTATGCTAGTGATGCTTATCGCAGCCACACCTATATCAACCTTTATAGAGAGGCATCCAACATTGAAGATCTTAGCGTTGAGCTTCCTGATACTTATTGGAATTATGTTGGTAGCCGAGGGATTTGCGGCACATTTCAATAAAGGATATATCTACTTCGCGATGGCATTTTCGCTAATTGTTGAAATGCTAAATATACGGGTACGTGCGAAACGGAAAGCAAAGGCGGCAACTGTCGACGCTACTTCTTAGAGGTTGCTCCATAAGTCAACGAACTGATCCAATGCAACTGGAGGTTTGTTCGCTGGAGCATTGATCACGCTCACAATAGATTTTGCCAAATATCCCAACGCTATTCCTAACGCGATTACGATTAGGCGAGATTTAATAGAAGTTGATTTTGTCACCCATTTACCTCATCACTTCTTCTTTAGAGTTTTCAGGTAGGCTACCACATCGACGAGTTCTTGAATGGTGAGAAGACGCTGTAGGTCCGCTGGCATTATCGATACGCCAGTTTTAAGGACTTCGTCCACATCATCCTGAAGGATTGTACGGTCTATCCCTTCGGCATTACGAATGGTTATTGAAGCCATCGTATCACTAATCTTTAATCCTGTATAAATGTTCCCGTCGATTGTGATAACCGAAAACGTTTCATAGTTGTGGCTAACGCCTGCACTTGGATCGAGGATCGCCGTAAACATGGCTTCACTTGATAGTTTGGATCCAATTTCGGATAAGCCTGGCCCGACGTCTTTTCCAAGCTCACCTACTTTATGGCACTTTGCGCAAGTTCCCTTCTTAGCGAATAATAGGCCACCATTTTTCGGGTCGCCGTCCATTTTAATTAGGCCAGTGATTGGTGGAAGAGGCCTGGAATCTGCGGTAGCTGGTAATTTGATGAGTCCCTTAGCAGTCTTTTGTATTTCTGGATCGGCACTCGAGTGAAGTGCGTTACCGACAGCAAATCGCACAGACATGGGTAGTTTGTCGGCCATCAACTGTTCAAGCAGAAATCGTTGACCCGTAATGTTTTTAGCTATAGCTTTAGCTAATGCTATGAGCACCTGTTGGTTTCTTGGAGAAGAGGAGTAGCAAGCTTTAAGTAGATCAAGAGATTCCTTATTACCGATCTGCCCCAGGGCGAAAATAGCGGCCAAAGATTTGCTAGTATCATCACCAGCTAGATATTCAGCGATTCGATCTTGGCCGCCTAATTTCATCGCAATCCGAATGGCATTCACACCGATAGTCTCATCCGACCTTTCGATGCCTAAACGGACTAATTCAGGAATGGCCGAGGAGATTTCGAACGCTTCAGCGTATTCGTTATACTTCTCAGTTCCCTTAACCGTACGCATGTGACGAGTCACAGCTCCCCTTAGTTTTTCGCTGTCGGAAACATCAAATCGCTTTAACCGAATCAATGTTTCGACGACCAGTTTGTCCCGGGCAGGATCCTGAGCCTGTAGATTTGAGGCTGCGTCAATTGAAAAGAGCAGGGCGGTGACTATAAGCCGTGAAACAAAAGTACTACATCGATCCATTTTGACTACATTCCCAGGAGAATTGCTTCTAATGCAGCATCCTTCTCGGGACCATCGTGATAATCAAACGCACGAAGGTAACGAGGTTGCTGTTCCGCGGATGTATCTTCATCCAGGAGAATTTTGGCGAGCAAGGCAGGGGCCTGCTTGGAACGACTTCGCCAAATAATATCTCGGCCTGCGGGAGTATCCCAGTTCTCGCCAACTAGTTTTAACCAAGCACTGAAACGGCCCTCCCAGTGAAGGTCGGCCGCGACTCCGAGTGCTTCGAGGTACCAGCGATCTCTCCCGTCGTGTTTCCTGGCTAACTCAGCCCATATGGTATCAGCTTCGATTCCGGATTCGAAACGCAATGTGATTAATACTTCGCGGCGAACTTGTGGACTTGGGTCATCTTTAAGGGTGGACGCGAGTTCGACAAGCGGTAGATCCGTTTGTCGCGCGATACGAAGGCTCAAGGCTCGAATATCTTCATTCGAATTATGTGAGGCCAGTGTAACATAATGTGCCGCGCGTCCCTTGATTTTCGCGAGCAGCCATAATGCCCGGGCCTTTTCTCGAGGCTTGCCATCTTCGAACAAGCCCTGTAACGCATCTTCGGCTTTTTCACCTGCATCGTGTAACGCGTTCCATGCAAGATATCGAGTGGATAAATTGGGGGATTTAAGAGCGTCGATCGCACCATCAATGGTTGATACATCAATAGCATTAAATGAATAGGATGTGTCGGGCGGCGAGATTCTGAAAAGGCGTCCACGTTCCAGATCCTGCATATTGTGTCCGCCAACTCCGGGATCGTACCAATCGGTTACGAACAATGAACCGTCCGGGGCGACACAAACGTCGGCTGGTCGGAACCACTTATCGATTCCTTCCACCACATTATCAATTGTTGCGGTAAATCCAGCCCCAACTTTCTTAACAGGGTAAGCGCGAACAATATTTGGCCCCGCATCGCAGTGAATCACTTCATTGTGTAATCGTTGGGGCAAAAGGTCGCCCTCATAGATGGTAATCCCTGTCGGAGAACCAGCGCCTGTTTGTAGTAAGTTTGGGACGACGCCGGGATCATTAAGATGCCAATGGCGTAGAGGGATCTCCTCGGCCATGCCGGTACGTTCCTGCCGCCAACCTGCGCCTGTCAATTCATCGCGGTAGCCGTAATTGCCGTATTCCAAAATGTTGTTTATTCGAACACCTTTGTTGCCATCATCATCGTTGTCAGACTGCCACATACGACCAAAAGAATCCACCGTAACTTCATAGTTGTTACGGAAATTGTGAGCGAGCACTTCAAAATTTGACCCATCCATGTCGCATCGGAAAATCATACCACCGTAATATGGTTTGCCGTCGTCCACGACTTCTTCACCAGTTTTATCTATGATGGTATTGCCCTCAGCGTCGCGAACCGCTTTGCCAGTATTGCCGAAATTCCAGTAGAGTTTTCCATCCGGACCGAAAATGAAAGAATGGACGCTATGGTCATGCTGAGGTTGCCCAGTTTTATCAAATAGAATTTCCTTTTTATCCGGTATGTCGTCATTATTTGTATCGGAAAAGATTAGAACTTTTGGAGTCGCCGACACAATGACCTTATTGCCAAGTACACAAATTCCCATGGCCGAGTCGACGTCATTCCCCTGATAGAACACCTTCTGACTGTCCATTATTCCATCTTGGTTTGTGTCTTCTAGGATCAGAATTCGGTCACCTTTGGGACGTTTGTTGGCATGTTTACGATAATTCATCACTTCACATACCCAAACCCGACCACGGTGATCTATGTCTAGATTCGTTAGGCTGTATAAGCTCGGTTCAGACGCTGCCAATGTTGCTTTCATTCCTTCCGCGACGTTTAATCCGCTCACCGCGAATTCAGGGTCGCGTTCGAGTCCGGCATTGGATTGAACAACGGGGGCGCGGTTATAAACGGTAAATCGAAGGGAGGTTGCTGTGCCGTCAGCCTGCGACGTTCCGCCTTCATCCAAACAACCCAGAGCCTCAAAAGAGAGGGTTCCTTCCGGTAGTTCATAAATGATTGTTGAGTTAGAGTGTGTTCCGATACCGTTTTCGTAAGCCACACCATTGGTTTTCATTGGTTGTCCAGCGGCGTTTAGATTCACTTGGACTTTCCCCCATTCTGCGGTAGCGGACTTCCACTTGAGATCAGTCAGTGGCTTTGTCCAATCCGCACCCTTAATCGTAGGATTTATCCAGTTTGCCCAATCACAACCGTAGCCATTTCCTCCGTCTTCAACGACTAAGACAAGTTGCTTGGAGTCTATTAATGAGACCTTAATGGGGATAGAGTGTCCCTTTGTTTGTGTCGTGATTATGGGGCTGCGATATAAAGGTTGGACTCGTTTTTGGGAACTTGCTTGGCCTAACTTTAGTTTGAACTTCCTAATCGTATCGAGCTTATTGAAGTTGCTAGGTTGTTCGAAGTCCTGATTTTCTTCCAGCTTCTGATATGTTACTGGGGGATCCGAAATGCCCCCTTCCGGTACGTCACCTTTTGCACACCACACGATGGCATTCAAAACGATTTTACGGAAATTGTCGTCTCCCCAATTCCAGTGGTTATGCCCACCTGTGAACCCAAATCCACGCCCGCCGTTAGGACGTTCTGCGGCCCAAGCGACGTGCTGGAGATTACCGCCTGCGACCGACTCGCGAACATGTTTATTTCCGCTATGTGGACCATCAGGCCGCGTCAGTGTGGAAGCGGGAGGTAAGGCACTTAAGATCGGAGTAACCCCTTTCATTTCAGGCCGGAATCTCATGTGATAATACCATTCGTCATTGACTTCAAAACTTTCCACACCATTGGTAATAGGATGGTCTGGTAGGTTGTCGAATTTAGCCGTCCAGTGTGGATT
>NZVD01000073.1 GCA_002701385.1 Rhodopirellula sp.
CGCGTCGTACTCCTTCAGCGGCCTCATAAACGGCGGTTGCGTAACCAGGTGTCGCGTAATTTATCATCTTGTCAATTGAAAAACTAGCATCGTTGCCTGTTGGATGCGCGCACCTGATGTAGGTCGTATTTCCGCTTTGCTCTTCAAGTTCCCATGTGTCGGCCTCGCCTGCGTAGTTTAGACCGAGGTCGTTGTCGATAGTTTTCGGTGCCAAGACAGTGGGGATGATGTCACATAGCGGTTGAAGGCCGTTCATTGTGCCGTCACCACCGATACAGATTAGACCATCAAGCTGAAGCCGTACTATTCGATTAGCAATTTGGTTTAGTAGATCAAGATCACTGGAGTCCACGTAAGTGCGTGAGGATCCTAAAACAGTTCCACCGCGGGTCGCGTCAAGTTCGGGGATGGCTTGGAAAAGTGGGTTTAATGGGACATGGGGAGCGTTAGGTTCAAAAAAGGAAGCGAACCCATTGAGTAAACCCAGCATTTCAATTCCTGCAGCGTTTGCAGCCTGAACAGCGCCTAGGATCGTCGCGTTTAATGCTGGCGTATCCCCGCCTGCGGTGAGTATACCAATACGTTTCATCAAGGTGATTCGTCCAATCCAAACAGGTAGTTGAGGGTTAGTTTAACCCGTTCACTTCGAGTGTCTCAGCAATCGCAAAGGAACTGGATGGATCGATAGTTTCCAATGCTGATTGAAGCGATTCGAGTTCAGGCTTACCGAAAATTGTCCGCGCCTGGACAATGGTGCGATTTGGGATTTCAATTCCTTCAACCATCTCTAAGTGGCCTTCGATAACTACCGTCTGGTTATTGAGTTCACTGGCACGATCGTGAAGATAATCCGCGTTCCCAAAGTCAACCTCAACGATTCCACCTTGATTGAGAACGATGACAGAGCCAGTCGTTTCACCACCGATCGCGCTGATATCGTTGTAAATTAACTCACCAACGTACGCACTATTGAATGCATCGTTGATTAAATCACCCAGTTCGATATCCGGTCCATATGGCGCTACGACGTCCTCGATGGTTGTGATACCTTCCTCTGCGCCCTCTTCAATATCCTGGAATAGATCACTGAGGTTGCCACCATTTAGAACGAAATCCTCGTAGTCGTTGACATTGATCATTTCGTCGACGTATTCGTCGATTTCATACTCGGATTCTTCGTAGGTTTGATAAATTTCGTCGTAGTTATCAATCACATCGCCATAGGTCGGAAGCTCGATGTCGTCGATACCTTCATCAAGTTCGTCGAATAGATCGGGAAGAGCTGCGGACGGATCTTCATAATCGGCAGGGTCAAACTCATAAGGAATATCCGCGTCGCTCGAATCTGACGTCGGAGCATTTCCAAAGGAGGCGACAGAAACATCGTGTATTACATCGCCAATTGCATGAACCTCCCGCTGAAGATTGTCATCGTTTAAGAGGGTCACAGAATGTATTTGTTCATAAAATGCATCAAGTTCATTTGCATTTACAATCGAGTATTGTGAAAAGTTGCGTAGTGAATCGTATATCGCGGCGGCTGCAGACTCATGGTTATTTACGATCTCTGTGAACTGATCGACTACGACTCTTGCCTCGGTTGGCAACGCATCGAATTGCTCAACAAAATAATCACGAGCTGTATATAAGCCCTCGAGTTGGGTCGGTTTGGACGTGCTGTTATTGAGACTATTAATAATGCTCAAGGCGTCATTTGGAGCCAGAACATGGTCACCTGATGAATCGAGCAGGTCACCAACGGTTTGCTGTTGCGTTTGAGGCGAATTAAGCTGATTGATAATTGCTAATGCATCGACTGGAGAAACATACTCATCAAGATTTACGTCCAACGGCTCTACGGGATTTTGGAAAACCAATAGATCAGCGGCAAGCAAGTGACGCTGCTCAAGAGATTCAATACGCAATTGTGTTTTACATAAAGAATTTAAGTAAGATCGACGATTCGGTTTCATAACTGGCCCTTCCTGACGAATAGTAGACTTGGAATCTACCAATGTAAGGTGAATGTCGGGTTGGCATGGTGCGATATCGGTGGTGACGACCAACTGACTATAAAGCGTATCACGTCTTTAATGAAAGGCGTATATTTACGTGTCTTTTTTGAATAAGTTAGCGTTTAATGTCTGAAAATCAAAATCATCTGCTTGGAATAACGGTATTACCGGAATATTTTCAATACGAAGGTGTCAATGCGGTTTTGGATAATTGTCAAAATCTAGCAGGTGCAACGGCAATCACGACCTCGCCGTATGTCATGGAACCTACGACGTCCGAGCAAGGCCAACGTGAACCGCCGATTGATGCTGGCGCAGGGGCTGTACGCCTCTTAGATCGCAATTTATGGGGAAAGCATGAGCTATTCGTGAAGACTGCGCCGTCCTTTTGCGCCAACGTCTCTCTATACGGCAATACCTGCTATTCTCCTCCTCCTGCAACAGAACTTACCAATTCTGATAAGAATGTTGTTTCCTCTGTTCTGGACAAGATTAAACATCGAGGAATGGATGCGTATTTTCAAATACAGGCAGCAATTCCCCCTGGCTACCGCGTCCAGTTTAGTGGTGTCGCGGACAAAGACGTCCCGAGACTTCCAAATGGACAGATGGTCGAGAACCGTGTCGCGCTAAATGCGTCTTTGGCAAGTGAAGATATTTTCCAGTACCAGTTAGCCTTGATGATTGACTTGTTCCAGCAATACCCATCCCTAGACGGAATCAGAATCGATTGGCCCGAATATCCACCGTACAAATTGGACAGCGTCTTTTTGGACTTTAATTCCGCAGTCGCAACTCATGAATCATTGGATGGGCAGTACGATTTTGATTCCATTCGACAGTCGATTAATGAGGTTTACACTTGGTTGCACGGAAACGTGAATTCGGCGGAACTAGTCAAGATGTCAAGTCTTGAAGGTGTTTGTGAAGTGTTGGCCTCCTACGGTTGGTTAGAGGCATTACGATCGTGGTTGCAGATGAAGAAGGCGTTGGTAACGTCATATATTCGTAGATTGAGAGAAGGAATCGATGCGGCAGGCTTTGCATCCCGCAAGCTAGTTCCGCACGCTTTTCCGCCACCTTTTAATCACTTGAGTGGTTTGGATTATGGAGAAGTGGGAAGGTACTCAGATCATATACCGGTCAAAATGTACACGATGCATTGGGCTATGATTGCCAGATTCTATCTTGATCAATTGACAGCTAAATCTCCCGGTATCCCTCATGAACAGTGGATAGACGTTGTCTTTAACCTCTTGGAAATTTCTGACGACCCTAGCCCCACAAATCTTGATGAAGTACGTTATCCGGGGCCTGATGACCCCCATCTGAATACGAAGTTTGCCCAATCTCGAAAATTCAATACGGCACAAGAAGCTGCTAAGGACACTCCGATCGCAGCATTGATACACGGGTATGGTCCTGTTGATGATTTTTCCGATAGGTTCGAACATGCATTTCATGCAGCAAATCGTTCCGGTTGGATTAACCGATATTGTTATCTTAGTAACGAGAAACTCCGAAAAATCGGTGAATTGAAGAATCGGTGATGAATCAAGACGCCATGATGACAGAATCCGGTTTGGATGCCGGCATAAGTAAAGCCAATGCCCTGCGATGGTGGGCATTTTTTGTGGTGTCGATAGTTGTGGTGTTTCTTAGTGGATGCTATTGGATGGTCAATGGCGATATCTGGTGGCACCTGAAGGCGGGAGAATTGATTCGCGCTACGGGCACCGTTCCAGACGTGAATCAGTTTACCTTTACCAATCCCGATACTCCCTGGATCGATTTGCATTGGTTATTCCAAGTTGTCGTATCGTGGATTTATGATTCGTTTGGGACGCCCGGATTGGTCCTGGTTAAATCCTGTGTAGGCACCACTGTATTCGCCATCCTCATGTTAATACATCGGTACAAAGTCCCGGGTTGGGTTATGGGGAGTGTTTGGGCGCCTTTCATTTCAATTTACTGCGGCCGGTTTCATGTCCGGCCAGAAATGATTAGTCATCTCCTATTATCCTTGGTGCTGGCGATACTCTATTTGCACTCAACAGGAAAGACGAGATGGATATGGTGCCTCATTCCAATCCAGATACTTTGGGTTAACAGCCAAGGATTGTTTGTTTTACAGTTGGCTGTCCTAGGCGCCTATGCTCTCCAGTGCCAATTTTGGCATTGGCGAGGAACTAAGGTGGTCAATTCAAGGACTGTATGGGGAGTTGTGGCTTTATGCTTTGTGGCTACTTTGGCGAACCCTTATGGGATAGCAGGTGCGATTTTTCCGCTTGAATTGCTAGGGAAGGTAGGGGGCGAGCATCGAGAATTCTTTCAACTACTGGCCGGTGAAACCATAGGTATGTCCTCCTTTCTTGAACGTTATGGATTTGATGCGGTTTTCCTTGTCCAGACACCGCGACTATTGCTCGGCACGTCGGTGCCTGTCTCGATCGTACTTGCCGTTAGCAGTCTGCGTTTCAAAGACGATAGCTGGCTTTATAAAACGCTGCTATTATTTGGCTTTGGATATCTGGCTTGGAATATGAACCGCAATGCGTCGTTATACGCAATTGTTTGGGGATACGTAGGGTTTGATTGTCTCGCAAAGATTTTCGCACACTACAAACACAAACTGGTGGATAGCGATAGTCAACCATTCCCGATTACGGATTTTTTTGCGGGTATTGTTTTTCTGTTTTTTGGATTTACTACTGTTTCTTTGATGATCGATGTACTGCAAAAGGCCGAATTGGATGGCTCGTACTCACTAAACCGTCGTGCAGGGTTCGGTGAACATCCTTGGTATCACCACGACGCAGCTAAGTTTATTGCTTCGATTGAAGAAGAAGCGAATGTCTTTGCTTTTTACAATGGGACAGGTTTTGCCGGTGTCGTCATTTACCACGCTTATAGGCCGGACACTCCTTTTAGTAAACGCGTTTTTGCCGACGCTCGACTCGAAGCAAATAGCATACTCGTGTTGGATGACTTCCTTGCATTTATGCAATTGGGCAATCTCGACCTGCAGAAGGCCGAGTCGATTTTGGATAAATACCATTCGAAGGAAACGATCCTTGCAATTAAGAACGGTGACTTGTTAGCACACCCGAGCTTTATGAACGCTTTAATTGAAAGCACGCGTTGGCGGAGTGTTTACTTCAGTGATGCTCCAGATCTCTATGAAGGTATCACCATATTCGTTCCGGAGAAAATGGCCGACAGGCTAAATCTTGAAATCGTACCGGTGACAATGCTTCGGATGGCGCAGTAGCGAGAGTGATAATAAATGCCCAGGACGCGAGATTCGGGTAAGATACACGTTTAGAAAACTCCTCCTAAATTCGGAAGCGATGGTGAACACGAAGATGAAGATACAGAACATTGTTTGTGCATTATTTTTGATCGGCAGCTTGGGGACAACTTTACAGGCTCAGGATTGGGCGGTATTTCGTGGCCCAGATGGAGATGGTGTTAGCAGTTATCGGAATCTTCCGGTGCAATGGGCCGCTGATAAAAATGTAGCTTGGAGTGTTGCAGTTGCGGATGGCTGGTCATCACCGGTAGTTGCCGAAGGTCAGGTGTTTTTGACAAGCGCAGTAGTACAGGATGCAGATGCGGAGAAGAGCGCCTATGATTTGGTGGTTGCTTCGTATGATTTGGATTCCGGCAAACTTGCTTGGCAAACGAAGGTGTTTGTCCAACCGGAAACTGCACCCCGTATCCATCAGAAGAATAGCCACGCCAGTCCCACACCGATTATTCATGAAGAGCGGTTGTATATTCACTTCGGCCATCAGGGTACGGCTTGCCTGACGTTGGATGGAAAGATTGTTTGGAAAACAGTTTCTTTCGAATACAAGCCCGTACACGGTAATGGAGGGACGCCGATCATTGTGAATGATACGCTCGTATTTAGTGTTGATGGTGCCGCGACAACCAAAGTCGTCGCATTGGGGTTAGAAGATGGGAATCCGCGATGGACATTCGATCGTGAATCAAACGCACCCAGAAAGTTTTCCTTTTCAACACCGGCATTGATTGAAGTAAACGGATCTCAGCAAATCGTGTCCCCCGGCAGTGACGTTGTTCATGGGCTAGATGCCAAAACCGGTGAAATGATCTGGAAGGTGACCTATGACGGTTATAGTGTGATTCCAAAGCCGGTACTGCACAACGGCTTGCTGTATGTCTGCACGAGCTATAACACGCCGTGGATCTACTGTATTGATCCAAGCGGAAAAGGCGACGTTACAGAAACACACGTAAAATGGTCCCATCAGAAGCAGGTACCCCACACGCCTTCGATTATCGTCAGAGACGAACTGATCTATATGGTGTCTGACCGCGGTATTGGTAGTTGCCTAGAGGCCAAGACGGGTGAGGTGGTTTGGCAGGAGCGGATCGGTGGTAATTACTCAGCCTCTCCGATTTATGCAAATGGGCTGATTTACCTACAAAGCGAACAAGGCGATGCCACTGTGATAGAAGCCAGTCGCGATTTTAAGGTCGTGTCCAAAAATACGTTTGGAGAGCGGACCCTAGCGTCGTACGGAGTGGCGAATGGCACGCTTTTAATACGCACCTCGGAAAAACTATACTGTGTACGGAACCAGTAGTTTGTATCGGATCAAGCTTTTAACTGTATTTCAATTGCGTAGACGGCGAAGCGTCTGGCGCCGAGTTTCCAAGTCCACGCATCATGTAAGTGGTGTGTGGCTACCTCTTCGAAACTGTCGAGTTGTTTTTGGATCGCAAATGGATTCGTTCCAGTAAAGAAATTGTTGACGGCAACGAGTTCGGAAAGAAATCCATTTAATTGATCTTCGGATACCTTGGGCAATTGGCGAGCTGTATGATTACTTACGATATCAGTGATGAATAATACTCGTCCACCCGGTTGGGTGGAGCTCATGAGCATCTTAAGGTGATTTTCCCGAAATAGAGCTACGGACTCCGGGCTACGGTTATGCTCAACGCTTTGTTGCTCGATTAACTGCGTGAAAAGGCAAGCGGAAACGGTAGTGCTTGCAGGTCGCGTATATGGGAATTGATGAGTGCTTAAGTCCACGTCTGCGACTAACTCTACCCCGTGCTTATGGCTGATTCCCTGGGATTTAATTCCATGTGTAAGGGCCTCAGAGTCAATGTCGACAAGCTCAATTTGAGTATAGTGTTGACTAAGTTGATTTAAGTCTAAATCGTTAGCATTCCCGGCCCCAAATACTCGCAAGAATGATTCAGGTTCACCCGCGGTCAATTTGGTAGTGATTTGGTTTCGATGATCTTGTGAACGCTCCCAGTTTCCCCGAGTATCAAGATTCCTTTGACGTTGGATTTCCTGTAAATCTGTGAGCGACATGACCCGATTTCTTTGTGTCTGGAGTTTATAAGCAAATTATCAGAATAAGGAAAACGGTTCTCGTATGGCAATGCCAACCAAACGAACTTTATTTCCAAGCCGCAAAGATCCGCGCAAAAACCGAACTGGATTTAGACTTGCGCTCTACAATTAGATGCATTGATCCGTACCCGGGTCGAGCGATTCGCAGTAGAGTTGCGGGTGTTTGATATTTGCAATCACGAAACCAAAAGCGAGGTGTGGTCTCCAGGATACTACTAACATATTGAGCACATTGCTGAGTGTTTAAGGTCTTGCCCGTAACTGTCGGTAGAACGCTATAGGGCGTACCCAATTCCTGATTGGCGTAAACGAGCATTGGATGGAGTTCGCCTTGGCGATAATCAATACGGGGATTCATCAACCACAGCCGCACAGATTCCCCGTTATTCAACTTGCCGGCCGTGGCAGTGGCTAAATAACGTTCATATTTCGTCTTAATTACGCCGCCCGGCTTAGCTTCAAACACAATCGGTTCACCGGATTCGTATAGCACAAGCGCTACGTGTGAATAGGTCGATTTGGTGTAGGCGCTTACCAGACAACTTCCGTTTTCGGTGAATATGAGTGCGCCATTTTCCGGAGTTGGAGGTGCTGCACTAACAATCAACGTTCCGGAAGCCAGTAAGACAGCTGCAAGTAAAAAACGCATAATTGATTCCCTTCAATTGGTATTCGCTTGGCGTGACCGAATATTGGAATGGAAATCAAGGATTCCAGGAGATATCTTGGGCGGACGTGAGGTAGCTTACCTCATTGTTCTCATCAACAAGAACGAGAAACATCTTAAATGGACCGCTTGTCGGAGTGAATTGCGGAACAACTCCTCTTAGCTTTTGCGGTAACTCACCGTTGCGAACCGGTAGTTGGAATCGGCTAAAGCCGTTACGTTGGGAATGGATAACCCAATAGACAAGTCCCTGATTTGGTAATGGACGCGTCTGTTGGAGGTTGGCCTCGAAAGACATGGAAGTTCCGCGTTCAAGCAGTTGAGGAACAGCAACGGGCGCATCGAAAGCCGCATAACTTGGGTTAATATTTCCGGGGACGCCAATTTGAATGGAACCACGCTCCTTAGGCCGAGATGTCTGGGGTGTTTGGTTCGATGGTCGTGAAGGAGTATTTGTGCCGCCCTTCGGACGAAGTGCCGAGGGGACATTCTTTTTGGGCGGTGCGCCCTGTGGGTTGGGTTTCTTGGAAGGGGCAGAGGGATTCGCACTCGCTCCAGCACTATTGTTCCCCAGATAAAGTGATGTGGGATCTGCGTTGCCCTCTTGGCTCTCTGCTGGATCGTCCAGACCGCCGGCTGCTAGATATTGAGAGGTTACGTCGCCTCCTTCGGAGGAATCGGAGATCGAAAACTCACCAATTTGCTGCTGGTATTCAGATGTTGGATCGTTAATACCCTCTGACAGGTCTGACTCATCGATCGTCATGGCTTCGCTATATTCCCCTTCTCCCGCGAAGGCTCCCATTACTTGGCTGGGATCCATGGAGGGATCTTCAAGGCCTCCGATCATTTCCATGTATTCGGAGTTTTGAGTAGGGTCTTGATAGAGCTCTGCGTTGTTATTCCCGATAGGGAGGTCTTGCGGACTAGCGTTATTCGTTTGTGAACCAATTTGGGTTGGATCCACAAATTGTCCGTCATCTGCTGGGGCTAGATTGGGGGTGTCTGCCCGGTTGCTCTTGTCGGGAAGGACAGTAGCCAAATATTTGCCTACGGAGTCACAGCCGGTTAATCCTAATAATAAGGACGCCAATATGAATGCATAGAATTTCATAATCAAACTCCCATTGTGCCTGTGTTTAATTCTACGCAACGAAAAGAAACGTGGCCATAGAAATCCGTTGATTACACCGGTTCAGGGTTTAGGGGCGTAGCAGGGGGAAAAAGTTATTACGAAGGAGCTCGCCTTTTGGAATCACTGGGATGCCTTCCAACAGAGGCTCATCGCTATTGCTGGTCACGGAGTCGCCGATCATATTCACCACAGCAGCTTTGCGCGATCGGTCCGTGCGATTTTCAAAGGAGCCGTGGATCGTCAGGGGATGGTGAAATACAACCTGCCCCGCCTCGAGCTCTATGGGTTCCGGCGATTGGAAGGTTTGCCACTGGCGCTCATTAAGGACACGTTTAATGCTGCTCATGTCACCGGCCAATCCAGTCATTGGGAGGAGTTCCCATTTGTGGCTGCCGGGAATGTAATGCAGGCATCCATTGTCGACGCTTGCGTCCTCCAGGGCAATCCAACAAGTGAGATGCTGCATTGGTGTGGTTCGTGTCCAATAGGAGTAATCTTGATGCCAGGCGACGACGCCTCCGTGGTGGGCCGGCTTGCAAAATAGTTGGTCATGCCAGAAATGCACGGGAGACTTCAGCAATTGTTTAGCCGGAACGGTAATCGCAGGGTGCCATAATAAATCGTGAAAGGACTGCCTTATCCGCCATGCACCTAACGCATGAAATAGGATGGTATCGGGATTTGTCGATTCATTGGTGTGATATTCGTGCCAGAGATGATCTCCTGGATGGCCAGGCTGCATCAATACATCGAGATCTGACAGCAGTTTGGCGAGCAATTCGGCACCAATCTTAGCTGAACCTACAGCATAGCCCTTTTCGTGAAACTGCTTCTGTACATCTGTGCTTAGTTCGCAGGAACTATCATCAATGGGACCCCAGGAATGATGTGTTAACGGGACTGCGTATTCCGATAGATCGTCATTCAGCGTCATCTGTTGAAGCTTTAGTTGCAGGGAGTTTAAGAGTCGGCCTCAGCTCATCCCATTGTTTCCTCGCAGCACCCCGTGTTTCGTCATCCGCGAAACCGACGGTCGAATAGTTTAGTTGTTTGGAAGTGGTATAGGATGCTCTGTCAAAGCCATAGTCGCGTGGGTTTTTGTCAGCAAGGAGAAACGCGCCGGCCAACGCGATGTCGCGAAGTTGCGTTTGATGCAGTTTGTTGCCGATCTTTTGTGCGACCCCGCAAAAGCTCTTGTCATCAATTCGGGATTCAAGATCTAAGATGTGTTTATTCTCTCCAAAGCGAACCACGGCGACTAACGCTATCTGTGCGACATGACAAGGAGTCGCCTCGTCGTGTACGATTTCTAACGCGCGAGGCAAGCACTGGCGAATGTTATATTGCATGGCGAGATTAAAGGCCATTTGTGCATCCCAGCTTTGGCCGTGCTTCATCCAGATTGCGAAAAGTTGACGCAAAATCTCAGAGCGAGGATCGGAAGTATAGCGTATCGTGCTATTAGATTGCCTAGTGTACATTTCATCGCGAAATGCATTGTAATTACAAACCGAATAGATCGTTTTAATAGAGGTGTCGTCGATCCGTATTCCTTCGATGCCTCCAACGAACAAAAGAGTCGCCACTGTACCAAGCTTAATGCTATCACGCTTGTAAGTCCGGAAGATCTGTTGCAATTCTCGGCATCGCTTCGCAATTTGGTTGGAAATGGCGGAAGGAGGGCGGTCAAGATTTCGCATGATGTCCGGTTCCGCGCGGCACATTAACACGAATAAACGTCGTGCCTCACTATTACTGTCGGCAATTGCCCGGAAAGCATCCCAGCCGGGTAGTTTTATTGCAGCGTTTCCATTTTGCATAAACGCTTCAAGTTTGAGTTGATAGGCATTCTGCTCTACGGAATTAAGAACTCTCTGAGCACGGAATCGCAGTTCCCTGTTATCCGACTTTAAAGCGAGTTCCAACTCCGGGACGGCTTCTGCACCACGTTGGATTAACTCGGCCATCGCGTTTTGCCTTAACGCAAACTTCTTAGACGAGAGTTGTTGGATCAATGCCGAGAGGTCACTGTCAACTGCCTGCGCGAAACTGGCTGAACAGGTGAGTACGTGAAAGGCAACTGATAACACGATAAAAGATTTGTGGAACATGTTTTAATCGTACCGAACCATGCCCCTCTGAGGCAAATGTGTTTATAAACAAGCTTGCTACGTGAAGGTTAACCATTGAGAGCCTGATCTAGGTCGGCAATTAAGTCAGTCGGATCCTCGAGGCCTACTGATAGACGTATAAGCTCATCTTTGATCCCGTGAGCCAAGCGATCGTCACGATCATAACTTGCGTGAGACATTGACGCGGGCTGCTCAATTAATGACTCGACGGCGCCAAGCGAAACTGCGAGTTGGAATAATTTGGTAGAAGCAGTGACGCGATTTGCTTTTTCGAAATCACCGGCCAATTCAAAACTAAGCATGGCCCCAAAGCCGCCGTGCATTTGTTGTTTTGCCAATTGGTGGCCCTCAAAACTCGGCAACCCCGGATAGAGTACTCGGGAGACTCGTGGGTCCGCCTCAAGAAATTCGGCGATGGCCAGAGCCGATTCGGATTGCGCTTTCACTCGCAAATCAAGGGTTTTCATGCCACGAGAAATTAAGAACGAATCCAAGGGGCTCATGCAATTGCCGGTCGCGTTTTGAATGAAATAGAGTTGCTCGCGAAGTTCCGTATCTTTGACCACCAAGGCCCCGCCTAACGCGTCGGAGTGACCACCGAGATATTTTGTGGCCGAATGCATGACGATATCGATGCCGAGGTCCAGTGGTCGGGTGAGGACCGGCGTGGCGAACGTGTTATCGATACCTATTAATATACCTGCGTCGGCAGCAATTTCGGCGCACAATGAGATATCGGTAATAGAAAGTAGTGGGTTCCCGGGGCTCTCTATCCAAATTAGTTTAGTGTTCGGTTGAATGGCGGCCTGTAGGTTTTCTGGATTTCCTGCATCCGCCAAGGTGACTGTGATTCCAGCGCGATTACTAATCTTGTGCAAGAGGCGATATGTTCCGCCGTAAATATCAGTGCCTGCAACGATGTGGTCCCCTGCGTTTAACATCATCGTAACGCAATGTGTTGCAGCCATGCCACTGGAAAAGGCTAAAGCATCGACTCCATTTTCCAAGGCGGCAAGAGTAGTTTCCATATTGTCCCGAGTGGGGTTGCCGCTTCGTGAATAGTCATAGTCACCCCATACGCCCGGAGATTCTTGGACGTACGTTGAGGCTAGATGGATTGGGGGTACCACAGCTCCTGTTAGTCTGCAACGTTGGTTTCCGATGTGGATCGCTTTGGTTCGGAATTTCATGATGCCGTACCTTCCAAGGCCTGTTTCAAATCATCAATGAGGTCTTGCGTGTTTTCAATCCCGACAGCCATTCGGACCATGTTGTCACGAATTCCATAGGAAGCGCGTTCCTCTGCCGGCAATTCATAATAACTCATAACCATCGGTTGTTCGATCAGTGATTCGACTCCACCTAGGGACGGGCCAATCTTTGGAATTCGGCATCGATCTACAACATCCGCAGTCGCACGCCAGTCGGCGTCTCGCAACTCAAACGTGATAAGGCTGCCAAACCCCCGCATTTGCGCCTTGGCGATGTCGTGGTACCGATGAGATGCCAAGCCTGGATAATAAACCTTCTCCACGCGGGGATGCGCTTCGAGGAATTCGGCAATCGACTGTCCGTTATGATTGTGCCGTTCCATACGCACATCGAATGTTTTCAGACCACGTTGTAGTAAGTAGCAGTTGTGGGCGGAATTTATTGAGCCCAGGATGCCCCGTAAATAGCGTATGTCTTCGAGCTTCTCCGTATTTCCGATAATGACACCAGCTAACAAGTCATTATGGCCGGCCAGGTATTTTGTTGCTGAGTGCAGCACATAGTCGACTCCAAATTCGAGAGGACGGCAGTTATATGGCGTAGCTAGCGTTGCGTCGATCAAAGTTTCAACATTATGGCGTTTGCCAATGGCTGCAAAACGTTCCATATCGACAACGCTAAGATGGGGATTGGTTGGGGACTCACTGACTAGCAACTTGGTGTTTTTATTAATTGCCGCCTCCATTGCCTCGTAGTTGCACGCTTCCACCTGACGAGTAACAACCCCGAATCGGGACATATGCTTGGCGCAAAATTCGCGACTGCGATGATAACACTCATCAAAAAATACGACTTCGTCACCGGCACTTAATTTGGCCATCACTACCCCGACGATGGCAGCCATACCACTGGCATAAACAATGGCATCCTGGCCGCCCTCTAGTTGGGCTAATTTTTTCTCTACGACTGATTCATTCGGATTCCCGTACCGCCCGTATTCACCACGAGCTTGTTTTTGCTCTATATAGTCAATTACGGCCTGCGTATCGCTGAATGTATAGGTAGATGCCATTACCACTGGGTCGGTGATGGAATTTTGAGCCTTCTGGTGGGCTTCTCCACCGTGTACTGCAAGGGTCGAATCGCCGTAGGGTTTATCGGTATCAAGTCCCATTTGTTTGCTTCCACTGCTATTTAGAACTGGTGTGTCGTCAACTTAGAGAGTTGTGACTAGCAAGTACACCTACCAGCAGAAACCTTACACATCTACGCGTGTAGGTGGCACTTTAGCAGATAAAGGCTGCAAGCGGCCACAAACCCCTATGCAAACGATAATAGCGTTTTTGTTAGAATTGGCAAGGCCCAAAACCCAGAATGAATTTTTTAGTCTTGGGGGGCAGCTAAGCTAACTAACGTCATCAAAATAGTCTCTGCCTAGCGACGCAATGGATTATCAGGTATCCGAAGAATGCTTTGAGTCGTCGGTGACGTCGTAGTTGCATTGATCACATTGCTTCCAGACACTGGTCTTATTTCATTCCCTCTGGTGGCACTGGGACGTGAAGGCAACGGCTGGAACCTAATTGCGCTGTCGATCGTTTCGGGAACCACCAACTCCGGTTCTTGGCTTGGTTGGGCTGGCGTCGGAACTTGTCCGGTATCAATAATGCCCCCGGGGTGTGCTGTAACATTACTACCACAACAACTAGTTTCATAAAACCGTTCGGAAAATAATAATCCGTGGAAAGCACGGCGTCGTATTCCGCGACAAGGTAATAATGCGTTAAGCGTATCGCGAATGCCTTGTGCAAGTGTAGGTACTATTGGCATGCAACAACCGGAATTCATCATGGCAGGTGGAGACGAATGCATTATTTCTGTGGCTGGAGATAGTTGCCTACCAACAAGAAACGGATAACTGGTAGGCTGCGCCGCCGGATAATAGTCATTTTGTAGGACGGTAATACCGTCTTGTGAATAAACGGACGTGGTAAGCAAGCAAACAGCAATTAAAACTAGTTTTGAGTAAGCCATAGAAACACCATTCATCTAAGTTACAAATCTTCGTCCTAATCGTTTCTTCGACCCGCTACCACCCAGATATTCACTATAAACCTAAGCGACGGTAGTCCTTTACTAAATTGCGCAGGTTAACGCAGTGTGGCTCAACTATCAGTATTGCTATTGACCTTACCTGTACGAATTACCTAATTAAGCGGTTGGAAATTGAAGGATTGTACTGCACGACACGGATGATTTGTTGTGAAAACGTTACTCATACATACTATTGTCATTGCGTTATGTTGGACGAGTGCGGGGTCGAACTGGCTTTTCGGCCAAAGATCTATCGAGTGGAAAGATGGTGGAGCTGCCATACAACTCGTTACTTTTCAGGAGTCTTCCGAGCTTGGTGAACCTGGATTTGACCCGTATGGCAACTCTGGTGCGCCTAATCCCCCGGGGTTCGGCGGCGATAACGTCGGAGAACCGCCTGACCGGCCATGGTTTGGCCGCCCGTACACTGCACCCAAGGATCCTCCCTCAGGGTCCATTCCAAATCGACTCTTTGGAAGTAACTCCTCGACGCGGTTTTCAGATCTTTTACGGTTTGCAGAGACACCGCGTCTCCGATACGCTTGGATTCCTGACAGCCGAGGCGCCCAGGACTTGGCACAACAAGAGATAGATTTTTCCGTGGTGTTTGCGTTTCCCAACTTTCTCAACACAGAACGACCTATCTATGTTGCTCCTTCGTTTGGATTAAATCTGTTACAAGGGGCCGGATCCGTGGGACTTCCAAATCAGGTGTATAGCGGGGTAATCGAGCTCCAATGGCAAACAGATCCCCAGGAACGATTTAATGTCGATTTAGGGTTGGGAATCGGCGTTCATTCCGACTTCAAAAGTCTAAATGGAGATAGTATTCGTCTTACCGGTCACGCGCTCTTTAACCTTGGAATCAACGAAGACACGACGTTCCGTGGCGGTGTTGTGTATTACGATCGTCTCGATCTAAAGATGCTTCCGGCAATTGGCCTGTTATGGCGCCCGCACCCAGAGGCGCGGATTGACCTATTTTTCCCCCGCCCCCGGATCTCGCAGTATTTTACTACGATCAATAACTACGACGCATGGTGGTACTATGGAGCCGAATACGGCGGAGGTAGCTGGACTATGCAGCAAGACGGCGGTGGAAAGACGCAAACCGATATCAATGACATCCGACTTACCACAGGTTTTGAATTTGGATTGGCTGAACAACTCCGCCAGGGAGAACATATCGGATTCATTGAGGCTGGCTTGGTATTCAATCGGAAAGTCGTCTTTCGCGATACCCCCCAAAAGAACTTCGACCCTGGAACAGCCATAATGTTACGCGCCGGAATAGGATATTAAGGTAGCCATTGAAATTGTCCGCGACTCTTGGTCGAAGGCGTCAATAACACCCTGACTGCCTCTTGTTGACGATTAGCATGTTGTACACCTAGGACAATCTGATACCGCCCCTGGTCGAGAGTTAGGCTAGCATTTCCGCTTCGCATTGCCGTCGGCTGTCCTTCAACCCAAATTAGAACACCAGCGGGATTTTCGATATTTAAATTGAATTGTCCGGCTTGGGTCACTTCAAAGGACGCTTTAAGGAAGCTGACAGGATTTGCTTGGGTATGAGGCTTAAAGACGGGGAGTTCTCGAGTTGGTACATCCCCTCGAACGGTAGCGTAGTGTGGGAGCCAAAGAAATGCCTCATTTGACTTGGCGGCACTATCGATCCCCGTCCTATTCAGCACTCGGTGTGTCTCATTAGAGAATTGTAATACGCTCCAGGTGCGAGCAAATGGTTCTTTACCAACTTGAAAATCCCCAACTTTGCCTAGTTGTCCTAGGAAGGAAACCAGATGAACCAATTCTTCCTTTGTTAACTCATCAACCGTGCCGTCAGGCATCAGTGAACGCGTCTCTTTCTGGAGTTCAATGTCCGATTTCTGAATCTTTACCAATTCATCCTTTGCCGTCCGCAGTACTAATGCGTTGTCGTCGGACTGAATGACGATTCCGCTCGTTATCTGCCCGTCTATATCGAGTACCTGAATTGCATGGAAGTTTTCTTTAATTTTGGAGTTTGGAGTTATCAAACTTTCGATTAGGTAATCTGTCGGCGCGCTGGCGCCAATACTGATAAGGTCAGGCCCAACCTTTCCACCCGCACCGCCAATTGCATGGCATTTCATGCATTGCAAATCTTTGCGACGGTAAATTGATTCACCTAGGTAGGGATCTCCAGAATTTCGGACTTCTTCTAACAACGACTCTTTCAACTTCTGGGTGAGTTGCCAACCTGCTTCATCCACCTTTCCGGCTATGCGTAGGGCAGCGATTAGTTCGGGCGATGGATTGCCGGTGGATCGAACTGTTGAAATTGCCTTTTTGGCATTATCCGTTGGCAGCGTTTTCCCGGCGACGGCCTTGATAAGGTGCTGAATCCCTGACTGCTGTGAGAGGATTGGTGGAAGTGTTCGTCCCTGGATAGAGTGTGTTGACGCTAAATCGAGTGCTGCTAATTCCGCACTGCGTTCCAATGCAAATTTCGAGAGTGCATTAATTGCTGCTGCGCGAATATCGGGATCATTGTGTGTTGCCAAAGGTGACAGGACTTCAATAGCTTGTTTACCACCAATAATACCCAAAGCCGTTATCCCGGATTTTCTATGTTTTCCATCCTTCTGAGCAGTGTCGTAAATCGATTGGTAGCCATCGACGAATTTCCAGGCTGCAATGGCCTTAAATTGTTGCTGGAATAATTCCGCATCTTTTAAGGTGGAGATCCATTTCCTCGGGTTTGATGGCGTGACTTTATTTGAAAGGCTGGCGGAGATGGCAACGTTAATCGAAGCTGCAGTTCGATCCCGATCAGCTACAATCCCATTGGAGAGGAGCCATTGCATGACGTAATCCAAAGCCTTCGGATCGGCGTTGGCGGAGATGGCATCCGATAGGTCGAAACCGGACGCGCGGACATCTTTCTGTTTTGATAAAATGTTAATTAGCGTCGCCGAGGCGTTCGAGTTATCGATCGAATTGAGGGCAAATAGTAGTTGAGAAGTTTTGCCATCAAACGTGAATTCCCCTTGCTTGACTAACGGAAACCAGACATCCTGATTATCGCGTAAGGCTCGCCAGATAGCAAAGTCAAGAAAACGATCCATCGGGTCTTCCAACACATTGGCAATCTGTGAAACAGCCTCTAGCGTCCCCACTTCAGCAAGAGCACGGACGGCTTCGAGTCTAACTCGCGGGTGCACGTCCGTAGCAGCGGTAAAGAAATATTCCGCGTGCTGCGGTAGTTTGTCTCGTCGAACACTAGCCAGTCGGACGCTTGCCGCTCGGACTCGATGATCGTCATCATTGAGCAACGTTTCTACTAGATTTGAACTCGTGTGCAATACGTTTTGGTATGCCCACATTGCTTCTAATTGAAGCTTTGAATAGTCAGCGTGGCTGGTGTCAAGGTTCGTAAGCCATTTTGAAATGGTTTTGACAACTTCTTCCTTTGGTCGAGTTTTTAGTTCCAGCTTCGCATAAAGCCTAACCCAATCTTCGGGAGCCTTAAGCTGATCTAGCAATTGGTTGACCGATAATCCGGAAAAATCGGGCAACTCCAGAGAAGGTCGATCATTTGCAGTAATTCGCCAAATTCGCCCATGTGTATGATCCCTGCGTTCATCCCGGAAGTCTACTTCGCCGTGTTGAATAATCGGGTTGTACCAGTCAGCAATATAGATTGCCCCATCTGGTCCCATCTTGACGTCAATAGGNCGAAAAGCAACGTGAGTTGACTTAATGACCTCGGCTACTTGACTGCTAGCAAACCCCGACCCATTTTCAGTTACTTCAAATCGGCAAACTCTGTTTCCTCGAAAATCGTTAGCGATCATCGTACCACGCCAAGATTCGGGAAGATGACGTCCGCTCAGGATCTCCAGCCCACAATGCTTCGGGCTACCGGGATTAAGCCCCTTAAGTCGACGTGGCTCATTGGGTGCCGTAGCAAAAACAGCCCCTGGGAATACGTAATTGATACCTTCGGAATAAGCGCCGTCGGTAGCAAAAGATTGACCCCAAGGATCGAAATGATGTCCCCAAGGATTCACGAATCCACGACAGAAGATTTCCAGTTCCATGGTTTCCGGTCGGAACCGCCAAATACCGCCACCAAGCAGGCGTTTCACACCACTCGGTGTTTCGACGTGAGAGTGGATGTAGATCGATTGATTCATATAGAGTGCGCCGTCAGGCCCCCAACGAAGTGTATGCAATAAATGGTGCGTATCTTCAGTTCCGAATCCTGAAAGTATTACTCGCTGAGTGTCTGACTTTCCGTCACCATTTGTGTCACTGTAGTGGATTAGATCCGTACTATTTGCGACATAAACGCCACCATCACCGGGCACCACGCCGGTTGGTATAAGGAGATTGTCCACGAACACGCGACGATGATCCGCCTTCCCATCGCCCGTTGTATCCTTCAGAACGATGANCTTATCAGTTGCTGGCTGCCCAGGTTTGATATGAGGATATACTTCACTAGAAGCTACCCAGAGTTGGCCTTTAGCATCGAAGTTTATTTGGATCGGTTTAGCCAATTGCGGATCCGAAGCATAGAGATTGGCGGTAAAACCGTCCGGTAGAATAAAAGTTTTGAGTTCGACATCCGGATTTGAATCTGGGATATCGGTGAGGTTGCGTTGGGCGTTACTCGTCGAAACTAATGTAAGAACGAACGCAATTGCGTGGACTAACTTCATACCTTTTTTACCGATTGAAAACGGGGTGAACGGATCTGGAACAATCTCTATTGAACCGGTTGGATGGAAAGTTTGAATCTTCGAGGTTTAGACAAGTCATAAATTTTTTTGTCTAAATCTTCGACAAGCGGGTCGAATTGCGGTATCTCAACCGCATTATTTCCCTGCTCGTGCTTTCGGAACAGAAAGAGATACGTCTCGTTTTGAGGACGATGCCGATGGAAGAACATCATGTTTTTCATCGTGATTGCATGGAGCAGCTCCGTGTAATTAGAGTCGATGGGGATATCCACGCGAACGCCTTTAGCGAGTTGGTTTTCACTTAGCACTCGGAGTGACACTCCATTGCTATTTGTCACGNACACTCGATATTTTCCGGCAGGAAGTCCTCCGACTGTTAGTTTTAAGTCAATGGGCGGGACGCCTACCTTGGAACTGCTTGGTGTGGGAAGTTGTTCTGGTGTTCCTGCAATCTCAATCTCTTCTTCGTTCCGAGCAAATGTGATTCCATTCAGGCCCTTAACGTCAATATCATCACCGTCGACGACCACAGAAAAATCAATGCGGTTTAGCCCAAGAGCCGATGCAAAGGCTGGGGCCAAGGTTTGGTATCCATTTGAAGTCAGGTGAACTCCGTTACTGGTAAGGCCTGTGGGAAATTCTCCTTCGACGTTTCCATCCTCGATTGAAGGCCGCAGAACTTCACTTGAAACCACGGGATTGAGCGTTGCAAGGTCAATGAAGGGTGCGTCTATCCGTTCAGCCTCTGTTCGTAAAACTTCGCGATAAGCTGCCAGGCTGGAGTTATAGCGTTTAGGCGATGGTAACGGCGGTCCGAGGTTTTCATAAGGCCGAGGTCCGACGATGATTAGCCTAGCGTTGAACGGAGCAAGGTGGCTGATTAAAGCTTGCAAATTAGCGCGAAAACTATCAATGCCAGCCTTTCCCTTGTGAGCTTCATTACCCCCATAGAAGATGATAATTACGGTTGGGTTTGTGAGTCGCATATCATTAAGAAGACGTTCCATCCCCTTTTCTACAGCTCCAAAGACGGCTCGGCTTTCACCAAGCACATTATCACCGGCCCAACCCAAATTTTTAATTTGGATATCACCTTGAAGACGGGCTCTGATTTCTGTCTCGAAGTGACCATGAATCTGCATCCGCTCGACAAACGTACCGCCAAGCATGGTTACACGGTCGCCGATCCTTACAAGTGGCTCGGTTGCTAAAGCAGACGAGCTGACGAATATAGACAATAGGAGAAGATAGTGCTTAATCTTTAACAAAGTAGATACTCCGGTTTGGGGAACTTTACTAATTTTAACAAACACATATCTGTATAGTTAGTAGTAGTACCCTAACAGCGCTTCTAAAAGTTCCTCTGTGCGGGGCAGATATGGATTGCCTCGCATGCTGTTGCCGAACGAGGAGCCAACGACTTCAATAAGGTCATTTTTGGAGATACCGAGGGTTAGGAAGGACTTAGTGATACCATGTGATGCCGTTAGTGATTCAATTGCTCCTACAATACCCTGATCCGAAGCAATCCCAAGTGTTTTGCAAATTAAAGCATAATCATCTTCGCAATAGGCATTGTTAAAGGAAGCTGCAAACGGCAGCAAAATTGCACATGCATGGCCGTGTGTGATACCAGCCGCGACGCCCAGTGAGGATGCAAGACCGTGTGCTACTCCCAATCCACCATTGGCCAACGCCACACCAGACAAATATGCACAATANGCCATNGAGGACCTCGCAGTAACGTCGTTGGGGTTTGCTATAACTCGGTTGATCGCATTCCAACCCGTACGCAAGCCTTCTAAAGCAAGCAAACGTGTGTGCGGTGTCGCGCGACAGGATATATAGCTTTCAAAGCACTGTGTGATTGCGTCCAACCCCGAGTGTAGCGTTGTGATAAAATCGCAAGTCACTTGAAGCTCTGGATCGATTACCACTTGGTTCGGTAAAAGGTGTGGATGTCGAAGGCTTTTCTTGACTCCGTGCCGGGGGCTGGCAACGACGGAATTGATCGTTGCTTCGGAACCTGTACCGGCGGTGGTGGGAACAGCAATTAGTGGCGTCCCCGATTGAGTAATCACCTCCCCATCGCCAATCCCTTCGAGATACGCGATTACGTCAGTCCGCCCGGGCTGATTCATAAGGACAGACGATGCTTTTGCGGCGTCAAGCGTGCTACCACCGCCAATTGCAACGACACATTCAGGGGAAAAAGAAGTAAGTTCTTTAGTTAGTGTATCAACTAGTTCGAGCGTAGGTTCTCCTTTGGGTAATAGGATCTGGTGATGATCACCGTGGACGTACGACAGGATGGGGCCTAACACCCCCGATGCACTCAGCGTGCGACTTCCGATAACAAAGGCCACTTTAGAATAGGAACGCGTAAATGATGGCAGCTTCTGGAAACTGCCAATGCCAAATGTGACGTTAGGGGGATGTCGAAGCTCGAAATTAATGGGGGGCATTTGTTACTTCTATCAAATCCTTGTGAATACTACCACGACAGGGGCATGTCTCTGTACAATGTTAATAGAAATGAACACGTTGGGTGTTCAAATGTTGTATTCGCATGCCGGAGCGAAAGATGAAGAGACTGCATACACGTAGCTACCTATTTCCAATAATAGCAATAATGATTGGTTCGATTGTGTTAGAGACGAGCCATGGAGCCGAAGTGTCGGAACTCACAGCAATCGTCAACAAGATAGGGATTAAGGGGCAGGGACATAGCGAAGCTCGCAAGGCGATGCGGCAATTGGCACAATTGGAACCTGATTCCGCAGTAGCCATACTTACGCATTTCGATAGCAGCAATAAGCTCGCGGTGAATTGGCTCAGGGCTGCAGTGGATGGGATTTTGGAAGACGGCGTTGCAGAAGCTCAAGAATTGCCCATCGCAGCGTTAGTTAAGTTTCTTCATGACCGAGAGCAAGATGCGAACGCTAGACGGGTTGCTTATGAATGGATAATAGAAGTTGAACCACAACGAAAGTCTGCCATTTTAGAAAAATCGCTTAATGATCCCTCGCTAGAAATTCGTCGAGAAGCCGTCGCGTTTGCATTGGGTTCCGCGTCAAACCTCGAAGAAACATCAACGGAAAAGGCTTTAGAGAAATATCGAGCGACGTTGGTGTCGGCGCGAGACATTGATCAAATCGACTCAATTACTAAGTCTATTGAGCGTCTGGGTGGCACGGTTGACTTGCCCAGTCACTTCGGATTTCTAATGAATTGGCACCTTATTGGGCCTTTCGATAACAGCGGGAAGAGCGGCTTCAACGTCGCCTATGGGCCAGAAAATGCGATTAAACTTCAGGCTGCTGAAGTAGGGAAAACCGGTTCCGTCAAATGGTTTGAGCACTCGACTGAAGATCCTTATGGTCTAGTCGACCTTAATTCAATCATGCCGGAAAAGTATAAGGGTGCTATCGTTTACGCGTATACCACCTTCGATACTGATTCAGAACGGGAAGTCGAGATTCGCTTGGGTTGTATAAATGGGAACAAAGTTTGGGTCAATGGGAAACTGATTACGTCGAACCACGTATATCACGCAAACACTTCCATTGATCAATACATCGCGAAAGCGAAATTCCGAGCTGGCACTAACGAGATTCTTGTAAAGGTCGCCCAAAATGAACAGGAAGAAAGCTGGGCTCAACGCTGGCAATTTCAGTTGCGCATCTGCGACCAATACGGAACAGCAATACTCTCAAAGAACCGGAAAGAGTAGATAGGATTAAATGATGAGAAAATTAAAATTAATTACGGCCTTTGTATGCACAATCCTCTTTGGCTCAAATCTATATGGTGTTGATTGGTCGGATTTTCGCGGTCCAAAAGGGAATCCCGTTCACGACGGCGAATTACCCTTAAATTGGAACACCAAAAACAATGAGAATGTTGCTTGGAAATCTGCATTGCCTGGTAGAGGAGTGTCGAGTCCGATAGTGGTAGGTGATCTAGTGGTCGTCACTGCTAGTAGTGGCTCCAAACAACAGAAACTTTACGTACTCGGTTTTGACCTAGACTCCGGAAAACAGCGTTGGAAGCGTAGTTTTTGGGCGACCGGTAGGACCTATACGCATCCGACGAGTTCGAATGCTGCCCCCACGCCAATTAGTGACGGCGAGTACATTTACGCATTTTATTCGTCTAACGATCTTGTCTGCCTCGATCTTACGGGCAACTTAATGTGGTACCGTGGCTTGGCACATGATTATCCTAAAGCTGGTAACGACGTGGGCATGGCATCTTCGCCTGCCATCGCCGGAGACGTATTGGTGGTGCAAATAGAAAATCAAGGCGATTCTTTCGCTAGCGGTATCGACCGCAGGACTGGAACTGAGCTTTGGCGTGTCCCAAGGGATCCGCGAGCTAATTGGAGTTCGCCAGTAGCCTATCAGGACGCACAGGGGGACTATACAGTACTACTACAATCTCCATCCGGCTTGAATGCCGTAGAAGCAAAGACGGGAAATGAAAAGTGGACGAAGGATCTTAGTTGCGGAAACATCTCGTCTCCGTTGAAAATCGGGAATTCAATTTATTTTGGGGCAGGGGGTACGACCAAATTGGCGTTGAATCCCACGGATACGACCCCTGAGGTAGTCTGGAGTGCTAACAGACTAACAGCCAACGCCGCCAGCCCAATTGTAGATGGTGACGATTTATACATACTATCTGGCTCGATCATCAAATGCGCCGATGCTACGACCGGGGAATTGCGTTGGCAAGTTCGTTTGAAAGGTAGGTTTTGGGCGACTCCGATTCTCAGTAATGGCCATCTTTATTTCTTTAACCAGGAAGGACTGGTACAGATTGTGAAGACGGGTGAGCGGGGTGAATTGGTGACTGAATTCGAAGTTGGCGATCCCGTACTCGGTACCCCCGCAGCTAGTGGTGATGCATTGATCTTCCGAAGTGATAACACCTTGTGGAAGATTAGCCAGTAGTCATTTCAATCAGGTATGTTGAACTTGAACGAACAATACCATGTCCCCTTCGTTAATCGCCCCGTTTTTGGATCGATTCGTCCGCCGGGGTCAAAAAGTATTACTAATCGCGCGCTTGTCTGCGCAGCGGCCGCCCATGATAAGTCCGTACTCCGGAATCCTCTGAATTCGGAAGATACCCAAGTTATGGTCACAGCGCTCAACCAATTGGGCCTGGATGTCCGATGGGAAGGCCCAAATCTTTTAGTAAATGGAGGGGTCAATCGCATTAAGGAACCCGAGTCGGAAATATTTGTCGCAAATAGTGGCACAACGATTCGGTTTCTTGGGGCACTGTTAGCTGGAGTGGGAGGTACTTTCCGTTTAAATGGCGTCGCTCGTATGCAAGAGCGTCCCATAAAGGATCTGGTGGATGCATTAGTACAATTGGGTGTTGATGCGAAGTGCAGTGAAACTGGTTGTCCACCTCTGTGGTTTGACTCACAGGGGTTTCGTCACTCCAGGTGTACGATCAAAGGGGATATTTCTAGTCAATATTTGAGTGGGATGCTAATGGCAGCTCCGCTGGGTTCAAATACGTTATCGATATCGGTAGATGGTGATTTGGTGAGTGTCCCCTATATCGATATTACGCTAGAGGTAATGAATGCATTCGGAGTGAGCGTTCGATGTGACGATTATCGCGAATTCATGATTCCAGCGACGACTACTTATCGAGGGACCGTCTATGACATTGAGCCGGACGCATCGGCCGCGAGTTATTTTTTTGCTTTAGCTGCGATTACGCAAGGTGAGATCACGGTTTCAGGCTTGGGAAAAAATGCTATTCAAGGCGACATTGCGTTTGTTGAATGCCTCGAAGCGATGGGGTGCGAGGCGGAATATACTGAATCGTCTATCACTGTCGTAGGCAAGCCCTTAAAAGGCATCGACGTTGATATGAATGCTATTAGCGACACGGTGCCGACACTCGGAGTAGTCGCGTTATTCGCGAACGGTACTACCAACATTAGAAATGTTGAACATGTGCGACATAAGGAAACAGATAGAATTACTGACCTCGCAAGGGAATTAATTAAGCTAGGTGCAGACGTCGATGAACGGACTGACGGACTTTCCATTACGCCGGTTAAAATGAAGGCAGCCGAAATTGAGACTTATAACGATCATAGAATGGCGATGAGCTTCGCAATAGCTGGTACTATGATAGACGGAGTGACGATCCTCGATCCGGCATGTTGCGAGAAGACGTATCCGAAATTCTTTGACGATCTAGTTGAATTGCTAGAAGCCGACGACGGATAATAGAATAGGTTAACGTGGTTTAGAGGGACTGTTTTCGTCGTCTAATAATTGGTCGATTCTAGCGATAATCCCATCGCCCGAATCCTCTAGGGTTGGCATCGTGATCTCATCACTTGCTATGAAGTCCGCTCCACAATGATTGCACATCATTTCTCGACCTAAATACTCGACACGAACCTGCAGTTTACGACCGCAAGTGGGGCATACCTTGAGGAAATAGGTTATTTGGGACATGATTTTAACAATATTTTAAGGGCAGAAATTTGCCCGTGGTCTACATTCCGGAGCAATGATAAGCCTATATTTACTCCAAGCGAACCTGATTGTAACCGGAAAGCCTCGTTCCGACAACGGGCTAGCTTAATGTCACGCTATCTACGGAGATCAATATGGCCAAGGATTTTGCCAAGGATTGAGAAAAGCTACGTGCGCTGAATAGATGCTGACTAATAATGTTAGGACGAAAACAGTTCCTATTAGTACAGACCTCCGAGCCGAATGCAGTGCTTGGATGAGTAATAAGCTATAGAGCGGTATCAACCAAAACATCCAACGGAAGCCGCTTGCGACTCCTCCGTAATTGCGGTCTTGGATCGGCCTGAAAACATAGAATGCAATCAAGATCAGGGTAAGGGCAAGAGTCAATCTCGCAAGAGGTTGCCAGAATTTGTCAGTTTGCAAGCAAAGGACAATAGCTGCGCATAGCGAGAATAGCCAGATTGGCGTAAGCGACCAAAATCCATGGTGGCCGATCATTATGTGTAGTAGATAATTGAGCCGTGAAGGTTCCCCCAAATCCACACCGGAAGCCTGTCCAGGCAGCCAATAGCTTTTCCGGCCATTCACTTCATAGTCATACCAATTATCCCAAGCACGTATCTCATAAGTAGTGTCGTTACGGACTAACGCGTACCGAACGTTATTACGATAATCGTATATCCTCCATCGCCCAGGTTGAGGATGTTCTTCAACGCGAAAATCACCCATACCAGGCATCGTTTCCGAGAATAGGTCGAGGTTGTCTGGCAGGACTCCAGAAACCAGAGTGTCGCCTGCCTGTAAGTCTAATACCTCGAGTACAGTTCCATCGGATCGATGCGCGTAGGGTGGTCGCCAGGAACCGTGAGCGATGACGGTGGCACCGAGATAGATCGCTCCCACAAAAAGAATTGGTGGTACCCCATATAAAACCGTTCTTCGAAAATCAATCGTCAATGACCATAAACCGACCAAACAGAGAAAGGCGAGGGCGGGAAGCTCGAAGGTAACGGTCATCGCGGTGTATAGACCGATCAAACTGAAGCGATACCACGGTGTATCGTTATTCTTCGAAACGTGATGACATTGAATGATCGCAAGTAATGTGAAAAGAGCGGCGGGAACGTGATTGTTTAAGGAAACCGCAAAGGTGCTCAAGAACGTACCAAAACCGATAGCGATGAGAAACAGATAAAAGTGGGGACTGTTTTTTAACCGCTCTTGGGCGAATCGAGCCAGTAGGAGGAGTATGGCAGCAAAAAGTAGCACCTGATTGACGAATGTGAGAATCTTAATGGTCAACCGTGGCGACTCGAAGATGTTTAAACCTGTACTTTCGTGGAGCAACCAGTACTGTGCCGCTAAGATAATACTATAGAGGGGAGGTTTGCTCGAATAAAACCGCTCGACACCTTCTCGATCCGCATGGTAGACCTTATCGATCGTTCCCCAATTACCTTCCTTCCCGCGTCGGGGATCTATGTCATCTATTGAAAAAGTATGGTAATGCACTAGAGCCGCGACGCTCGCCCACCGGCTCCGGTCGTTGGCGCAATGCATTCCAGTCGCCGCCTCTCGCCCCTGAATGAATTTATCATCACGTTTGTCATGTTGGTCGAAATAGACATGAAACATACAAAGCCGTAGGGTAATCAAGGCCAAAGACGCCAAAATAATGAGCTTCGCGAGCCGGGGCAGGCGGATTGCAACTTCAGTTGCTGGTGTCTTGTTCAACGTTTCAGCTTCCAAAATGACTAAGATCTCTCTTCGTTTTTCGCCGTCCCGATGGTCTCACAGACGGCATAAATCTGTTCATCCCTACTGGTTTGCTTAGTTACCAATTCGGCTATAAAACCCGTCATTAGCAATTGTATTCCAACTATTACGCCAACCAATGCAAAGTAGAAGATCGCTCTTTCATGAAGGTGGATTGGATTCTCAACATCGAATAACCGATCCAGGATCCAATGGAGCGAGAGACCGAGCGTCAAACAACCGGACACGCCGAAACAGCCAAGCCCCAGGGTTCCTAGGAGATGTTGAGGTCGATGGCCATAGCCAGTTAGCACGTAGACCGTAAGTAGGTCGAGAAATCCTTTGACAATACGCCGCACTCCATACTTTGAATGACCAAATTGGCGTTTTCGATGATTGACGATAATTTCGCCGACCTTAAAACCTCTCGCGGCTGCTAGGACCGGCACAAATCTATGCAATTCACCGTAGAGATGGACTTCTTCCAGGACCTCGCGACGGTAGCATTTGAATCCGCAGTTGTGATCATGTAATTTCACTTTCGTCAGCGTACTTACCATTCGATTGAAAATCCGGGATGGCCCCACTTTATGCCATGGGTCATAACGTCGTTTTTTCCATCCGCTAATAACGTCCAATGACTCGGACTCCATTAATTCAAGGAAATGAGGGATCTCTTCCGGATCATCTTGTAGGTCCGCATCTAAAGTGAAAACGATGGATCCGGTGGCTTCCTTAAATCCCGCATTAAGCGCCGCGGCCTTACCAAAATTTCGGCGAAAACGAACGCCTTTGATGTTCGTATCCTGTTTTTGCAGATTAAGTACACAGTCCCATGAGTCATCGTTAGAACCATCATCCACAAAGACGATCTCATATTGATAATTGTTAGCTTCACATACAGATATGATCTGGCGATGTAATTCGGGTAGGCTCTCAACTTCGTTATATACAGGTATAACGCAGGTTATCGAAGTCATATCAAGTGTTCCTGATCGTACGTTGTTGTCTCATTACTATAATAGAACCAATCGCCAATAACACCTCCGTTACCAACCAAACTAACCTCAGTGCGACCGCCGCCAGGATTGCTCCGGTTGCTCCGAGGGTGGGGCCAAGAAGAGCTAGTATGATATATTCACGAACTCCCGCACCACCCGGAATGAGCGAGATAAATCCTGCGACCATCGCCAGTGCTACACATGACATAGCTAGTGGCGCGATACTCGCGTCGAATGGTTGGTTAAATACCTTCTCAGGAAACGCTTCTAGGATTGCTAGCATGCTTGCACCCAGCCAAAGCCATCCAGCGACAGCAACCATCCAAAACGGAAATAAGTTTCGTAACGTGAGATGGGAGATCTGGTCTTCAAGGTTCCCTAGCTTCTTTCGCTTATCTACGAATCGAATTGCTTTACGGAAAAGAGGAGGGGAGGCAGGAACACCGGCCGCAAATACCAAACCCAAGCTGATCCAGAGAAGGGTTGGGTTTTGAAGAGTCTGATGATTGAACGCTAGGATTAATCCAGCAGTTACGGCGCCGACCGCCATCATACCCAAAGTCTCTATAAAGACTCCAGTTACTGCTGAAGATAGAGAGGTACGTGTGCTCTTAACTCGTTCACTTCTAATTACTACGACTAATGCCTTACCTGGAACGTATTTCCCAAGGTGGCTAATGAAATAGGAACCAAGCGATTCCGATAATCGTGGCGTTTGCTGCAAAAGTCGTAATGCCCCGTGCCAAAACCAAGCAAAGCAACCCAGTCCCAACGCGTAGCAAAATGCCGAGGCAACTAGCCAGAGGTAGGAAAAGTTGGAGAGACTCAAATCCCTCGAGGTGAATTCTCTTCCGGTCTGGTCAACGGTCCGATAAATCATGTAGACAATGAGCAGCACGACCACCACTTTCAGGGTAGCGATTCCGGCCGTTTTTCTCGATTGGTTATTGATCAGTGGCATGATAAAATGAATTTTATCCCATTCCCTAGCGATATTGGTCGCCGGTCAGCAGCTGGACGACTAATTTAGATTGTAATATCAACACTTAGGCGTAGGCACTTCTTAAAGTATGGAAACCAATAAACTACGTCGGCTTATATCATTTTTGGTGTTGCTCGGCATTATCGTGCTGATAGGTGCATTATTCTACCGAGTAATGGCGTCCTTCTTATTACCTCTCTTCTTAGCCGCTGTCCTGGTTGTGATATTCTCGCCAGTTCATAAGCACATTTTGAAAAGATTTAAAGGAAGGAAGCGTTCAGCCGCCGCCGCGACGACCGCAATCATTGGATTGGTCGTTCTACTCCCTATTGGAATCGCAGGTACTTACGCTGCGGTGGAAGGGAGCCGAATATTACGAAATCTTAGTCCGGGATATATTGCGGAAACTCTAAGCGACTTTCGAAAACAGTTTGAACTTGAAATCCCTAGTGAAGAGGCATTGTCGTTAAGTGAAATCGCTATTGAAGACCTTGTAAATAGTACAGCTTTAACTGAGAACCTGGACGCGGTCCAAGTATCTTTTGGCGAAATCTTAAAACAATACGAACGCATAGACGTTGGGGATTCAAGTAGAGCCGCGAAACAGGCCTATAAGGATTATGGGCAGTTGCTCAAATCCTTTACTGAGAAAGCAGACAACCTTACGGTTAGCGATGTGTTGAATGAAGGAATCGAACTCCGGGAAAGTTTCTCGGAATTTCGTACAGCCTATCTCGGCGGAACGCTCAATGAAGTCCTGATCGATACTGCGAACCCGTCGCCCGAACAACTGCAGGATTTGTCGAATAATGTCTTGAATAGTGACATGCGAAGACAGATCCTGCAGGCAGGTGCAAATACGCTTGGATATTTTGTCGCCTTGCTGGCAGGCATAGTGATCATGCTCATTGGTGTCTATTTTTTCCTTGTGGATGGACGCGTCATGGTACAGACAATTCTGAAGTTGTCCCCCCTTAAGAGTGATTACGAGAAGATGCTCATCGATGAATTCGTGAGCATCAGCCGAGCGGTTGTTTTGGCGACAGTGCTCTCGGCATTGGCTCAGGGCGTTTTGGCTGGTGTAGGTTTTTGGATTGCTGGATTGAACTCGATTCTTCTACTAACCTTTGCAGCGACGTTACTCGCTATGGTGCCCTTTGTTGGGGCGGCAATTGTATGGGCACCAGCGGCTGCCTGGCTTATCCTGTTTGCTGATGCACCCGGCTATGGCATTTTTCTAATAATTTGGGGCGTAGGCCCGGTTTCGCTTTCAGACAATATCGTGAAACCGTTGGTATTGCAAAACGCTTCTAAACTTCACCCGATGTTTGCACTGTTAAGCGTTGTAGGTGGAGTTCAGGCGTTGGGGCCAATCGGAATTCTCACGGGACCGATGGTAGTTGTCTTTCTACAGACTCTATTGAATATACTTCACCGTGAACTCTCGTCGATGGATGGAGAGGATCTTGAGAATCTATTGGATGATACCCCACCAGCAGGTGAGGACGAGAGTTAGTTGCGGTATATTCTATAAATAGTGACACCAAGAAATAGATTTAGTGTTATAGAAAACATAAGCAATAATAACAGGTCCGTACGCCCGTCGTTTCGAGTGGTCGGGTCGTCCTTGAGCTCGTCATGCACAGGAGTGCTCAGCGAAGACAAGGCGACAAATTCGTCCCTGTGAGTACTGATTAAATCCGGGCTCTGTATATCTGGTTGACGGTCACCCTCGGATTCTATATCAGTTGAATGACGAGATGGCGTTTCTGCCGCGATATCATTGGCAGCGGGGGAAGACTCAGGGGCATCAAGTAAGACTACTTTTGATGACGATTTCAATAATTCCAATTCTCTATTAGGATCGCCAACCAGCATTGGCTGGTCAAACTCCGGTAACAACTCGTGCTCCGCTGGTTTGTGGACTGGCGTTCCTGTTTCTGCGTCGGAAGACAGTGAAGGTAGAACCAACGGCTCAGGCTCGAGCCTTGGAGGGGCAAGGTAGGGTCCATCAGGGCCGGCTAGGGAGTTATTTGATTTGGGAATTAAGGATTCGTCCGGCGTGAGCAGGAGCGCTGCTTGTGTATTATCTAAGGGGATTGTCGACTCAGCCATGGGTCTTTTTTCAGCGGATAGATTAGGGACAATTTCATTAGCTTGCGGGTTGACGTTCTTGGGAGCTTTATCGGTGGCAAACTGGATGCGAATCTGACGTATGTTCTTGGCATTATCCGGTAACGAGGAGTTGATTGTGAAACCGTCAGCCAATTGGTCAATTAATTCTCGTTCGATTGTTATCACATACAACGTTTCTTTACCGTCGGCGGTGACTAGCTCATAGTCAACGCCAAGTAGCGACGTTGCTAGTAGGATGGCGACCGTATTCATCGTGTTATTCCTTCAACATTAATCACCTGATTAGAGATTTGAAATTAGGCGGCTATCTCGTCGTCCGTTTGTTCGTCTTCCCAGTCTTCGTATTCGTCCGCTTCATTCTCATCTGCGACATCCAATAATTCGTCAACAATTTCTTCCTCAACCTCTTCATCCTCAGGAACAACCAGGATTTCGATTTCTTCACCATATCCGTCAGCGGCCAGTGTCGCGATAAGTTCGTCAGTTTCCGATAGTGCGCTGTGTAATTTATCAAGCGATGGTTGTTCCTTCTCGCTTGGGCTAGTAAAGGGTACTGGGGCGGACGTGTCAGAACTCACAGACTGATGGGCAGAGACAGCGTCAAAAGAGATTCTGGGAATGCTTGGGGCGGTGACCGTGTCAGGTTTAATGATAGGGCGGACATCGGCGCCGATCTGGCTAAAGAGCTCGGCAATATGGTCATGGCAAGTGAAGAAAAGTACCTGACCAACTTCATTAGAAAACTGGTGGATCGCTTTGATAGCGTTCTTGGCTCTAGATAAATCGCAATTGACTAAAACGTCGTCGAGGATCAAAGGCAGGGAAATACCTTCTTCATGGTAGGATCTGACTAAGGCAAACCTTAGGCTCAAATAGATTGATTCCCTAGTGCCACGACTGAGGCTGTCGATGGCCCATGGCTGTCCCTGGGCATCGTCGACGTACAGCAAATCTTCTCCTAATGGTGTCCAGATTCGACAATAGTCTCCTTCTGTTATTGTGTCTAACCAGAGACTTGCGTTCCGTAACGTTTCCGGTTGTCGTTGAGATTCAAAATGATCTCTTACTCCGCCGAAAAGGTGTTCTGTTAAGGTCCATATTTGCCAATGTTCTTCAAACGCCTGAATGCGAAGTTCCAGATTACGTTTTTGCAATCGCAATTGATTGATGTCACGATCCGATGTCATTTGGGTGGATTTTGCTCTTAGTTGCCCCCGCAATTCGAATGCATGCCGTAAATCACTGTTGATAGATTCGATTTCATCTTGCAGCAAGCATGATCTTTCATGCACGCCTTCAGAGTTAAGACCTTCGAATGCCTCTAAATCCGTCAATGTGATTGAATGATGTGAAAGAGAAGCGTTAATGCTATGTTCTAGCTCGGACAATTGGTCGCGGTTTACCTCGTATTCGTCGAGCCGATCGGTTAGTTCTGCATATTCCCATAGACTGCTGACGCCGAGCGTCGCGTAAATTCGTGACAGCTTTCGAGTGCAGTTATCAGACTCAATCGCTAATTCAGTGATCGTATTGGCAGTAGCGGAAATTTGGGATTCAACTTTTAACGATTCGCGTTGCAGTTCTTTTTGATTTCTTGCTGCTTGGGCAATATGTTCCGCACGTGAGGACACGGTAAGGTGCGAACTCGGCATTCCGGCATCATCTAATAACGCGGTCATTCGTAAATCGAGCTCTCGCAATTCTCTCTGTTTACGTTGAAGATCGGCGGCTCTGTTGCTGTTTACCCGACGCTGTTCCGCGATACGGTCTACATTTTCGACTAATGCATGCAGGTCAATCGGGGACAACTCCTCTGGCAATCCCTGTTTCCTAAGTGAGACTTGCCATTCGGAAAGAGCGTCTTGGTGGCGATTTATTTCTTCTCTATTCTGGCGTTGTGTTACTTTGAGATTTAGCCGTAGTCTCTCTAATTCGTGTGCCATATCCAATAGTGACTCGGTTTCTGCGATGGCTCTCTCTAATTCCTCCGAGTTTGGAACTGTACAGGTGGATTCAGGATCTGAAACGGCGGATTCATCGGCTTTCCGTTCTATTTGTTGACGCAGCCTTGTTAATTCCTCCCGGCGTCGATTTCGGTAAACAGCATGTGACCGCTTACGACTCTGAACAATTGTTCCATAGACACCACCGGTGACGGAAAGTAAACCAGTTAAAATGCATACTACGATAGCCATATTTGAGAGGCCAAAGGAATCGGGGAAAAACAGCCCCATTCCCAATAGTGTCCCGCCAACGCAAATGAGTGTTGCGTTTAAAAGCAGGCTTGCTGGGGACTCCAAAGGAGCAGGAGTATCTAGATGGACGGGCGATTGCGATGCTGCTTGTTGCGTTGATTTCACAACGGTCGCTAGCTGTTTACGGTCTCCGATTAGAGTGGTTAGTTTTTGACGCAACTCCATAGAGGGGTGTTCGAGCGATGGCGTAATCGAGAGAGAACGCCATGCTGGTGAGTTGATCCAAGCCGTCTCTGCTTGTGCGATAGATTGTTGCAACTCAGTGCAAACTCGTTCGTTCTCCTTCAGACGTTTGCGGGTTTCCTTGAGCTTTCTCGCTGGCTGCCGCAAAGTCAATAATAACTTCTTATTGATGTTTGTGGAGCTTTCAATACCAGTCTGGATGTCTGGTATGCCTTGCCTGTCGCTGGCATTAAGTGGTTCCGCAGCGAGTTGTTCAACCTCGCTCAATAGGGAAGATATCCAGGGCAACATTTCTGCAAATGCATTGATCCTCGGAGCAACGTCTGGAGGCAATAACATAGAGTTTATTGCACGTAGCTCTTCCTCTAGTATTAGGAGTTCTGACTCACGATCATCGATGGACGATAGGGTTTCGTGGCCACGGATCGCCAAATCTAAGAGTGGTAGGCGTTCGTCAATCCTAGTGTGTCTACGATGGATCTTTGGTGGTTGGGACTGTGCCAATACGGCACGCAATCGGCCGCGTTCAAGCAGCTTTGTTTTGAGGGAGCCGTATATCCCCAAATCGTTAAGTAAGGTCTGCCGTTCTTCGAGTTTGGCTTGTAAGTCATTAATTTGCTGATTGACGATTTCAATTTCATTGCTATTCGCAACCCATGGCTGCATCTCGGCTTTGCGATCATCAAGTTGTTTTAAAATAGAGTTTAGCTGGCCGTGAAGAGCCTGCAGTTTGCCACTCCCGCAATCGGAAAGTATTTGTTCACGCTGGTTGGTAATATGTCGAAGCGTATTTCCGACTGATTTGCGATCGAACCCCGATGTCATCTCATAAAGAAAATCTGCCGCATCGGTGGCATTTAGTTGATTGAGATGTTGAAGTTCTGATAGCCCCACGGTGAAGACATGCTCAAACAACTCGGGATCGATGCCAGATAAAAGATCACGGCCAAGGGCGGAAGCGGGAAAGATCTGGCCATTGATTACTATAGATGTGTCTTCCTCCGCATCCATCATTCTAGTGATATTCCATTGATTGCCTTCTGAGTCAACGGCTTTAAGCGACCCCCCGTATTTACCTCCTGTACCAGTTGTGTACGACCGCCGTTCCGGCGAGTTTAGGCCAAAGAAAAGGCCGCGGATGAATTGCATGGTGGTCGTCTTACCGGCCTCATTAGGCCCAAACACAACGAGCATAGGTGACTGAATGTCTTCAAAAGACTGGTTTTTACAGACACCGTAATTTTGAATACTAAGACCGGTGATTTGCATTATGCAACCTCCCGGTCTGTGCGTTCAAATAAACTGACAGCAAGCGCAGCGGAACGGTTGATGATATTTAGGCCATCTAGATCTTCTGTCAGGGAAGCAAGTTTATCATATTCACCGTTTGGAAGGTAATTCCGCAGGTGCAGTTGCTCCCAACCGGACTCCTTCAGTTGTTTGATGGCAAAAAGAAATTCACCAATAATCTCTTCATGCTCAGCAGAGCCAAAGTTTGCCTCGCCAGCTATTGAGATTCCTGTAAGAAATAATGACGGTGAAACTTCGGCAAAGATTGACTGAATACTTTCTGATAACGCTTCTGCGGTCATTTTAAGAGGAATAGATTGGACACTCGGTAATTCCGTAAGCAATTCAATTCCGATCGCATTCAGAATTTTGTCGTCGTAGGTTCGGTTGGCAAGTTGATCCAGGATCGCCTCGAGCAATGCATCTCGATCGTCTTCTTGAATCGCAACTTGTAAGTTGTGATATACAAGGACGGACGTATCAATAAACTGAATGTCGGTTTCAGCATTCGTGCAGGCGTTGACGAGCACAGCACCATGGGGACCGATCTGTTTGGGTGATCGGCTTTGAGGACTACCGGATTTAATTAGCGGCAAGCTCTTGTCATCACGAACAACCGAGTAGCCTTTGCCGGCTACGAGCCATCCGTTAAATTCCGGACCCTCTCCTTGTGGCGTACTATGGGAAACACCGAATGTGATACCTGGCAAATCAATTCCATCAAACCACTCATTGGAGACGGATTCGCTCCCTGCCGATTCAATGCCCACAAAATTGACGCTTTCGCCACCTTTCAACGGGATTTTAAGAACTTGTGGTGTTCGGCTGGTAAAACGTCGGACGTTGGACGGGAATTGGAAGCAACGCGGCCAATTCTGAGGCTCGTCTAAAGGACTCCAGTTCCAAACGACGGAGATATTAGCGGTCGCTAATCTTTCTAGTTCACCATAAAGGAAATTGTAATCTGACGGACAAGCCAGGTTAGGGGCTAGGGTGTTGCCAGCGTTGACGAGAATATCGACCTGCTCGTTGATCGCAAAATCAACGACGCGACGCACGGCATCACGAGGCGCATGGGACAATCTGTCTGCCGACGCAGGGTTTACTCGAAGTATTCCCTCGCAAACTTCATGTAAACGCCAATCGGCGGTGAGCAGTATTTGGGCTGTGTTAGAACCCACCTCTAGTGATCCTTGTCTGACTTTGACTGTATTTAAACTCCAATCACCAAGTGTTTGGGTTAAGGAAGTCTACAGGAATTCGCAAACTTAATAAATGTTGATTTATTTGCGTTGGAGCGTTGCACCGATCGCGCGTCGATATCGTTGATTATTCGTGGTTTCGATTGTTTCCTGCCCCTTTAGAGAAAGCACATAGCGACTAAGGTCTCGTAATTGCTCGTCGGTAAGCGTTGGGCTAGCTGGCATCTTAGTCCCGGCAATGCCAAGCCGGATCGTCCTTGCTACGTCAAGTTCTTCGGAACCATATTTGTATGATTCTTGTACCAAGTTACGAGCGAAGGCCGGATATCCAAATTCGCCCGTAAGGTCAATCCCATAGCTACCACGTCCATCTACACCATGGCATTTGTGACAATTTTGCGTTTGATACAGCAATTTACCTTGAGTCAAATTGGGCTCGCCAATTTTTAGACTTGCAAGCAACCACTTGGGGCCAGCTACGGTGTTTTGGGACAAATAAGCCGACAAACCTGTATTAGCCGTAGAAATAGAAGGCGTTCCAGTGGAACTTTCACCGGTATCTTCGCTAACGGCAAAATAATATCGCTCGCGAGCCCCCTCAAGTCGAAAGGACAATACATCCTGAACGACCTCATTTAGTTGTATATCCGACAAATCACTCCAGCCATTCATGCTGGAATTGCTAATTCCGTTTTTTACAACGTGTAAGATGTCGCGCGATGAAGCGATGCGATTAATAGAGGTAGCATATTGAAGTGGGCTAGCGCGGAAGTCTCGTGGTTTTGGAAAGAGATAACGAGAAGCCTTTCCAAAACCGTCGCCTTTCAATCCGTGGCAAGCGGAACAAAAATTACGATAGGTAGTACTTGGCTTGTGACGATCGGCTTTAACCTCAGCAGACGCAACGAGGAACAGTAGGAGGAGCGGGGTTTTTAGCGGTATACGGTGCAAATTCAGGGTTCCTTACTATCCACCGGAATCAAAAAGTCTTGAGAGGATATCGGAATTCTGAGCACCAACGCAATAACGGTCTTCATAGCAGAGCGTCGGTACGCCTGTAATTCCGACCGATCGGCAACGGTTCCAATCTGCATCTAAAATTGCATTTAGATCGGGATCGATAAGTAATTCGCGTACATTTCGATCAGGAATATGTAGTGTAAGAAAGATTTCGCTTAATAAGGCAGGATCCGAAATGTTTTTACCTCTACCGAAATACGCATCAAAAACCTGATTCCTGAACGCATTATGGTATTCACTACCTTCAAGGTGTTTTGCGAGGAGTTGGGCATTTCTGCTGTTGTAAGTATGGTTCCGAGTCGTCCACTTTAGGCCCATTGTTTGTGCCTTAAGTCTTATGGCCTGCTGGGCTTTCTCAACATTGACATTCCGCCCCGAAAATAATTCATTGAGCGTCATCCCTTCATCTGGTGTTTCCGGGTGCAAAGGGTAGTAGACGTATTCGATGTTTAGTTGATGACGTGTTATGAATGGCTCGAGCTCTTTCTCGATGATGTAGCACCATGGGCAAACAAAATCGGTATAGAGAATTGCAACAGAACCGCTCATAGAACTTTTTTCAGTAATCACCCTTTAATCCCACGAAACAGCAATCTCGAGTCAGGAGCCTGTCCAGTATAAGTTCTGAGGCTAACGATGACGGCCACTATTGCAGAAGTACACGTGGTAAACATACCATCCCACCAAGTATTATTCCTGATTTCTCCAAATGCTCCAAGCCCTTCCACGAAGTCATCGCTGGCAAACTCCCCGATGAAGATCCGAATGAAACAATAAACGATAAGTCCAGCAAACATACCTGCTGTAGCCCCAACTGAAGTAGCCTGAGGAAGAAACAATCCAACCATTAGGATAGATAGTAATAGTCCGAGTGTCGCTCCTGCAACCGATAGTAGGATGTCAAAAACCGGTGCATTGATAAACGCCATGAGGCAACCAGCACCGGTTACAGCGACACCGAAAACCAAAGTAAGTTTCCGATTTGTTCCACGTCCCATGTCCCGCCCCTTGTACCAATCGGTTACAAGAGTTGCTGTCATACTGTTGATACCACTATCCAAACTACTCATCGCGGCGGCAAACAATCCGGCAAGTAAAAGGCCGGTAATCCCTTTCCCTTCCATGAAACTCATTACGTAATTAGGTAGCAATTTATCTTTCGTTGCACCGTCACTATAAGCGTCAAATATTTGAGCAGTCTCGGGTGACTGTTGATAAAATACGTATAAAGCAGTACCAACGAAGAAGAAAAGTGTGCAGGAGATCAAAGTGAAGACGCCCTTGACCCCCAACGAGAACTGAGCGTCTTTTACAGTATTAACTGTAATGTAACGTTGATAGGATCCATACGTAGCCAATTGACCACCCATGTAAATGAAAAATCCATAGGCACAGGCTGAAAAGAGGTTCCGTTCTCCCCAACCTCCCGTTGTGGAAGTCATATTCATTTTGTCATTCTGACCGGCAATTTCGAAAAACGTTGTCCAGCCGCCATCGATATCACCAATTAGTGACCACAGCAGGAACACCATTCCCCCTCCTAAAGCAAAAGCCTGAATGGTGTCGGTCCAAATCACAGCCTTAACGCCGCCCATTGCTGTATATCCGGTTGCAAGAATACCGACTATCAGAATGATCGTTGCTTCATTAACCGAAGAACTCGTTTCTAGAACCTCCCCTAGCACCCGAGCTACGGCTAGCAACATACTTGCCATCCAGCCAGCCGAGTAGAACATAAATACACAGCTGGCTAAAAGCCTCAACTTGCGGTTGAAGCGTTGTTCGAAATATTCATAGAGGCTGTCAAATTTCCAAGATTTGTAGAGTGGTATGAACCACTTACAAGTAATAGGTATGACGATGAAAGGTATGAAAAGTATTGCCAATAGTTGATGGTAGTCCCTAAATGCACCTTCGGCAGGCAGCCCTACGAACGAATTGGAACTAAATGTTGTAGCAAATAGCGACAATCCGACGGGCAGCCAGTGCATTGACTTACCGCCATGAAAGAATTCGTCGTTGCTGTCTTCTGTTTTCGAAAAATAGAAACCAAGTGCAAGGACAAGGCCTAGATATACGCCACAAATGGCCCAATCTAGCATAGATACATCTGAGATTGCGGAATAATACATGGCAGCGGGAATTCTTGGAAATGAATAATCTGGGTTAATACTCTATGATATAAAGATCCTTCGGCCCAAGGGAATTTAATGAATCGAATTAAAGATTGTCAATTCATTGCATTTGACTTCGAGACAACAGGTATTGATTCCGTTAAGGATCGCGTCATAGAAATTGGGGCAGTGAGGTTTTCGGTTGTTGAGCCAAGTATCGATACCTTCGAAACCTTGGTTTTTCCCGACAAATCGATTTCTGATAGCGCCTTCGATGTGCACGGCTTAACGATGTCTGACCTTGTAGATGCTCCAGGTATGCAAGAAGTTCTACCTTCATTTCTTAGATTCCTGGGCGGGGATGCGATACTACTCGCGCATAATGCATCGTTCGATCGTTCCTTTCTGGCGGCCGAGTGTGTACGTTGTCACCTTTCACCCCCAGAAAATCAAGTTCTATGCACCCTACCTTTCTGTAAGTCGGTTTGGCCAGCATCGGATAATTATCGACTTGAGACAATTGGGCGGATGTTGGGATTGATTACTGACGAGGAACATCGAGGATTGGCTGATTCCATGCTATTACGAGACGTGTTCTTGAGAGGGATTAGGGACTCAGGGATCTCTGAAATAGATGAGCTCTTATCGCTATACAAACCGCACCAGATGAAGACTGTTGCCGATGTTCGCTTCCCCTCCCCAAGTCAGGTGACTTCTGTAGAACTAAGGTTAATAGAAAAGGCGATTAGTTCTAAGCGTGATCTTGCTCTCCAATACGGCGAGCATAGTCGTGCATTTCGGACAGTCACGCCGGAGTCATGTTTTAGCCGCGGCTCGAAGCATTACATGATTGCAATATGTCATCGTGAAGGCATTTCAAAGACGTTCCGCATTGATCGCATCCAAGAATGCTATTTGGTAATGGAGTAGACGGCTGGATGCGTTTTGCTAATCACAGTCTAAAAATAGTTAATTGAAATGTAGCTTAGCGGTGTATATTTCAGTACTACCTTCATGTGAGCTATACCACGAAACCAAAATGCAACCTGGGCAAAGGGCCACCATACCTGGATAGGAACAATCACCGCCGGAGGGCAACGTTACTAGGTCATGTAGCTTCCCTGCTGCCAGTACGGAGACTACGAGTTGCGGTTGCCCCCTATTGATATTACGTCCGGCAACAAGACGCCATTGCATAAAATCGAAAAGTAACGGCCCTCCTAGATATCGATCTAACGGCTGCGAACTGACTTTATTGCGAGATGAATTCGCCGTGAGCAATAGTGCATTTCGCTTGCCGCCTTGTCTGGCAAGAAATGTGATTCCGCCATCTTTGTCATGGATGAAATCAAATTCATCGCCATATTCGGTTTGTACGGTGAGGTAGTCAACAAATCGCTTGCCATCGGTGCTTGTAAGTAACCTTGACTGTACGATTGGAGTCTGCTCCGCATAGTCCGTCACCTCTTGGTATTCAGTTCTGCGCCGAGCGCAAATGTAAACTTGCCCGTCCCATGAGTGAGCCTTCCAAACATAATTCCCATAAGTTCCCTCCAATGCAAAAGGCTCGGACCAAGTCTTACCGTCGAGCGTAGATGTGCCATAGCCAAGCATTTGATTCATATTCCTGATTTTTGGTTTATGGGGGCCGCAGTACCACGTACCGGTGTAAAGATAGAGCTTATCTTTGAATACTACTAAGTGAGGATCACGCACGTCGCGTCCGCTCACGGAAAAGTTATTGACTGTTTCCCATTCGGACCCGTCGGTACTGCGTTTAACAACAATACTACTAGTGTCAAAAACGCTATGGCCGTCTGGGCAAGAACGATATGTTAAATAGATGTGACCACGGAACCAAATCAGGTCGGTAAATGCGTTGTGGTTTGCATCATTTGTAAGGCGGCGGACATTAGTAATACTTACCGCAGGTAACTCCTCGGCACGTACCGCTACTGATAACGCTAGAATAAGAATGACGGTCAGATATTTAATGGGTGCCGTAAAACGTGTCATCTGGTAATCCGGTTCTGGCTTGGCTATTACTGAGTCCTGAGAAGTCGCACAATGGCTCCTTGGGTTTATAGTAACTAATCAGAAAAGGTGAATCGCTATCATGTCTTATCAAAAATCATTATTGTTGGTCCTTATGTTATGGACAGCGCAGGCTCATGCCCAAGTAGAATTCCCTGTACATCCGGATTCCATCCGGCAGGACGGTGTGCCGGCGGGTGAGGTGCTAGGTCCGTTCGAGATGCGATGCGAGACTTTCCCTGGCACTGTCCGCAATTATTGGGTCTATGTCCCCGAACAGTATTCCCCTCGCTCTCCTGCAGCCACTTGCGTATGCCAGGACGGTCTCGGGCTTGCTAATGGGTGGAAGTTGCCAATTGTCTTTGACAACCTAATTCACAAAAAAGTAATGCCCGTTACCATTGGGATTTTCGTCAGCCCGGGGATTGTTCCGCCAAGAAATCCGGAATCGCAACCTCGCTTTAATCGTTCATTTGAGTACGACTCAATGGGGCCTCGATACGCTAAATTTGTGGTTGATGAACTACTTCCCGCTGTTAGCGCTAAATACAATTTAAGCTCGAATCCCAATGATCGCTTAATCATGGGTATAAGTAGTGGGGCCATTGCAGCATTTGGCGTGGCCTGGGAACGCCCGGATCAATTTCGACGGGTTTTTAGTAGTGTGGGCACCTTTGTTTCGCTTCGTGGCGGTAACGAATATCCAACACTGATTCGAAAATACGAACCACGTCCGATTCGAGTATTCTTAGAAGATGGTAGTAATGACAATAATTTGTACGCAGGTGGTTGGTGGGAGGCCAACCTAGATATGTTGGCCTCGCTTAAATTTGCGGGCTACGAAGTCAACCATGCCTGGAGCGAAGGGGGGCACAACCGTAAACATTCTACATCCATCATGCCGGATGCCTTAAGGTGGCTTTGGAAGGACTATCCCAAGCAGGTAGCTAATGTAGCTGGGAATAAACGCCGAACGGACGTTCTCATTCCCGGGGAAAACTGGGAATTAGTTTCGGATGGACATAAGTTTACGGAAGGTCCGGTATTTGCTGACAACGGTGATCTTTTCTTTTCAGATATCCCCTCGAATAAAATTATTCGAGTTACCGCTGATGGGGAGGAACTGGTATTTGCCTCGGAGACAGCCGGTGCAAACGGCCTTATGATTGGCCCAGATGGGAAATTATATGCCTGTGCAAATGGCTCGAAACAGATTGTTAAGTATGATATCCGAACAGCTCAGAAAACTATAGTCGTGAACGACATCAATTCAAATGATTTGGTGTTACTGCCATCTGGAGGATATGTGACAGACCCGACTAACGATAAGATTTGGCATTTCACTTATGACGGTAAGAAAACGGAAGTGGTCAGTGATATCCGTTTTCCCAATGGAATCCACACATCCCTGGACCAGGAATTTCTTTTAGTCACCGGGACGCGAGGACGATTCAATACTGGTTTCCAAATCAATACGGATGGCACGCTCAGCAATCGCCAACAATACGGTCATTTGCATCGTGGAGACCTTGATGACGACACCGGTGCGGATGGAGTAACTATGGACACGATCGGCCGGCTCTACGTTACCACCCGTATGGGTGTACAAATACTTGATCAGTTGGGGAGAGTTCACTTAATACTGGATAAGCCGGGAGAGGGTTGGCTATCGAATGCAACCTTTGGTGGGCCAGATAAAAATTGGCTATTCGTTACCTGTGGTCAGAGCGTATATAAGCGAAAACTAAAGGCGACAGGAGTTAATACGGCGAACGGCCCTGTTAAACCTCCACGCCCGAACCTTTAGAACGAAACTCGGACCTAGTCCTCACCAAATTCGTCGTTTGGAAAATCGGATTGATGCAATCCAATCAATTCATTGTCATAATCATTTTCCAGTTCGCGAATTTTCGTTAAAAGCTCGGCGTCGTTTTCAACCATTTTAGAAATTTCTATCTCCCAGTCGGTACTGGAATCTCTGAGTGTATCCACGTCCAATGGTAACTGCAGCACTTTGGCAAGACGGCTGGTTACTGCTTCGATGCACATCGGGTTCTTTCCATGAAGATAACTCGGGATCTCTGCAATTATCGAAAACATATCTATTTTGGCCTCTGGGGCCTTCGTCATTAAGTAACTAGTAAATGAACCGGGGCCAGAGTAATTTGTTTGTTGGATGCCGAAGTCACTAAGACCTTCGAGTAGACGTTTGTCGCATGACGTGGCATAAAGCCTAGGCTGGCGAGTGTGGGGGACTGTTCCCCCAAAGGACCCAATGAAGATAATCTGTGAAACATTGTGTTGTTGAGCAAAATCAAGAATATGTTGTCCAAAGGACCGCCAACGTAAATTGGGTTCTTTTCCAACGAACAATAAAAGCTCGGCGTCCTCGTGCAGGTAGAATACGTTGCGCGGCATTTCGACGGATTGAATCAATCCCTCTTCAATCTCGATGTATGGTCTGAAGAGGGATGACATCTCCATACTGCCGGGGAAATTGAAGAGGTAGTAGTCGTCGGAGTCTATCATTGCCAGCTCCTCGGCCTCAAAGAGCTCTACTAACCGATCGACCGTTCCCGTTGATACATTGCCTCCGTCCATCCATCCACTAAAGGCTAGGATAAGCGTAGCATTTGTCAGTTCGGCGTTACGATATACTTTTAATGCATTCATAATAATTGCAGCCGCAAATAGCAAAACATGTTGAAGTAGATGAGTCAGGTTAAGCTTTTGCCGGTTCCCAATCCGTAGTCCTCACCAAATTGAGACCTTGCCAGCAATACCACGATGCAAGTGTTCGATAGGGTCTCCAACGTTCCGCGAGGCGTTGAAAATATTGCGCATCAGCCGTGTTCTTTGTAGGATAAATTGCTTGCAATGCCTGTACAATTCCTAGGTCACCAATGGGGAAGACGTCTGGTCGACCAAGGGCAAACATGAGGAACATATCTGCCGTCCAGGGACCGACGCCTTGCAATTTAATCAACTCAGATTTGACTGAATCGTCATTTAAGGTCTTTAAATGAGACGCGGTAATACGTCGAGAACCAAATGCATCCGTAATATCACGTATAGATCGGATTTTCGCGTGGGAGACACCGGCGGCACGAAGGTCGAAATCGGACAATCTGTTAAGGCTTGCCGGGGAAATACGGCTGCTGCCATTTAAATTAACTAAACGTCCCCAAATAGTCGTGGCTGCTTTAACGGACAACTGTTGCCCTGTGATGGAACGAACCAGCATGCGAAATGGACTCGAATCGGTTTTCAATCCGTAAGGCCCTACGGCCTGGATTACAGAGGCCATTATAGGGTCCGACATGGATACATGATCTATGGCTTCTGCAACGTTCCATTGATTGGCTGACATCAGCGTGGTATCTCCTTGGGGATTGGTAAGCCAAAGATACTTGCTGCAAGCGAAGAAGGAAAAGTGGAAATTACAGATTCGAGTTGCAGAGCGTGCTCATTATAAGCATCTACTGCTAAAACCCACTGTCCACGAGGTATTCTTGATTCTGAAGCTATAAGTTCGCTATGGAGAGCTTGATATTCATCAATTAGACTTCGATGGCCTTCGCGAAACAGGCACACCTGAAAACAGAGGATCAGTACGTAGGCAGTTGCAATGGAGACAAGTGTCTGAATTCCACGACCGTAACGACTTGAACGATAGTCAGCCGAGATAGTGATAACACAAAACAAGATGTTAATGTAGACAGATAAACCCGCAAGGGTATGAAGGACGTTGCCAGGTGTTTGGTAGAACCGTTTTGGTGTAATTTTCCCGTCAAAATAACGTCTGCCATCGGCCATCAATTCGACCGTCCCGATCGCGATAGCTGGTTCGGCGACCATTAGCATCGCTTGCCGTTGCCGAATTCCGCCCCTTTCGACGGTACGTGAGAATGCATTTGCCAACTGGTAATCACGCGTTTGGATGGCTGCGGAGTCATCTCGTAACACATAAGGAACAGAGCCGGAGACGGGAGGTTGTGGAGCCCACTTGCCGTCCTTAAGAACCTGCTGTTCTAAGTAGTAGAATACGACATTGGAGCTGTTTAATCGGGAAGGAAGAATCTCATCTGATCCGTCAGCTCGTTCAGCAATTCCTGCGATGCGATATTGACCAGACACCGTTCCACCAATCGGAGCGTCTACTGAGTGGAGAACTCGAGCCTGTTCTTCGGCGGTTCGAAAGCAGTAAATGGCGGAAAGGATACCGCATGCTAAAAACAGTACTGCCCAACCCCGTCGGCCCTTCGCAGATCGATTATTCTGTTTCATGTTATTTTTTGCCACCGGGGATATGATTGGGACACGAGATATCATAGTGCAAAACTGAAAATGAAAGAAAGCTAGAATCACTTTTTATCTTCAAATACGAATCGGCTATAATCTAAGAAACTGCGTTACATTGGAGATGCGATGTCTGATTTACTAGCTTTTGAAACCGACTCGTTCCCCGGCTTGGAATTATTGTCGACCAACGCAAGGAATTGCGAACTCACCAAAGCGGACGCTCTAGAGGAATTCAAACGACTGCGCATAGAGATATCGCGGCTCCAACGTGTCTTGTACGCAGAAAACCAACAAAGTCTACTGGTAGTCTTCCAAGCCATGGACGCTGGCGGCAAGGACGGCACCATTCGGAAGGTATTTCAGGGAGTCAACCCACAAGGTGTACATGTTGCATCATTTAAACGCCCGACTCAACTGGAATTGGAGCATGATTTCCTCTGGAGGATTCATCCCCACACTCCCGCTAAAGGAATGATCTCCGTTTTCAATCGGTCTCATTATGAAGATGTTTTAGTCCCATTGGTGGAATCATTAACTACGCGAGAAGTCATCGAGGCGCGGTACGAACACATTCGGTCGTTTGAACGAATGCTGATGGACCATGGAACAAAAGTGGTGAAACTCTTCTTGAATATATCAAACGCAGAGCAAAAACGACGGCTAAATGAACGTCTTACCAATCCAGATAAACGCTGGAAGTTCGAACCGCAGGATTTAGAAAAGCGAACGGATTGGAAACAATACATGAGTGCATTTGCTGTCATGTTCGAAGAAACCAGTACTCCAGAAGCTCCTTGGCATATTATCCCATCCGATGATAAATGGTATCGCAATCTCCTTGTAGCGAGAATCATTTTCAATACTCTAGAATCGATGTCTCCAGAATACCCAAAACCGAAATACGATCTAACGAATATTGTTATTGAATAGAGGGACATACGAATGGGACGTGAATTTGATCGGCGAGCCGCAATTTTGCTGGCCGGGGCGGGACTTGGGATTGCTGCAACTGCTTTTGGTCAGGAGGACGTCAGACCCAAGGTAAATAATCCACGAGCCACAGACGGCGACTCCAAATTTGAACCTGATTGGGATGAATATCTCACTGTTACAGTCGGGAATGAACACGCCGATATTAATGGGAAGGACGATAAAGCCATCCAGGCTGCCGTAGATTATGTAGGTCGGATTGGAAAAGGAACCGTGCATTTACTCCCAGGTAAATTTACCTTACGCAATTCAATATATTTACCATCCCGAATTCGGTTGCTTGGGAGCGGCGAGGATACTGTCGTGACAAAATTTGCTTCCCACTCCGCAAATATCAGCGAGGATTCGGATTGGTACGATCAAGAAATCACATTCGAGCCAGGTCACCAATTTCGCGTCGGCGACGCTGTCTTTATCCAAGCGACGAATTCAAGCAACGGAGTTCAAGAGAATATTAAAAGGATGCTCGTGGCGAGGCAGGGCAATCGTTTCAAGCTTAATGACGGTTTAAGGAAAAACATCTGGCTGAGTGGTAAGCCAAAGGGCACGAGCGTCTTCCCACTGCTCACCAGCGAATTCACCGAAGATGTTATTATTGAAGACCTTGTCTTGGATGGAAATGGCAAGAACAACGTTAACATGAATGGGAATTATGGCGGAGCGATCTTCTTGCAGGATTGTAATCGATATGCGATTCGTGGAGTCACCACGACGAACTACAACGGCGATGGCATCAGTTTTCAAATTTGTCACGATGTGGTAGTCGAGAATTGCAAAAGCTATGCAAACGCTAACTTGGGTGTGCATCCAGGGTCTGGATCGCAACGTCCGCTAATCAGGAACAATCGCCTATATGATAACGAGATCGGTATCTTTTGGTGCTGGGGCGTGCGCTATGGTCTTGCCAAGTCGAACTACATTAATAACAACTCAAACTATGGTATCTCAATTGGCCATTGTGACACCGACAATGTGATGGTCGACAACGACGTCATAAATAGCGGTAAAGTAGGAATTTTATTCAGAGACGATACGCGTGGTAAAGACTTTTGGGCGAATCGCAATGTCATTTCAAATAACCGTATCATCAACAGCGGAAGTGATAATGGAGTGGCCATCAAATTGGAGGGCCAGACAAAGGACACTCAAGTATTTGGAAACGTAATTAAAGATGATCGAGGTGCCGCCAAACGCATTGGTATCGAAGTAAGCGCCAGCGTCGGTAATGTTCGGATGCAAGATAACAAAATAGAGGGAGTCTTGACTAAGGTCGTCGACAATCGAAAGTAAATACAGAAGGCCTTACTTGTACCGATCAAACCAATTTGTAATGTAGTCCAATTTCATCCAAATTCGGCTAGGCCTGGCGGCAATAGAATGGGACGATTTGGGCACGCGAATCAACATGGTGTCTACCTGATGAAGTTGCAACGCCTGATAAAATTGTTCTGCCTCAGTGATTGGAGTGCGCCAGTCTTCTTCGCCGGTCATAAGCATCGTCGGGGTTGTGACCTTATCAACATACGATAACGGAGAACGCCTACGGTACTCTTCGGGGACCATGGTGGGCGGTCCATCGAACCAGTACTTCGTGAAATAAATATATCCATCGGACGTATACGCAAGTGTCTCCCAGTTAATCACTGGCTTCTGCGATACTGCAGCCTTAAATCGGTCGGTTTTGCCTACGAGCCATGCCGTTAAAATTCCGCCACCACTACCACCGGTGACGTACAGCCGACCTTCATCAGCTGAGAAATGTTCGATTGAGTGATCGATCGCCGACATTAGATCCTCGAAATCCCCTTGCTGCGGATAGTCTTTATTAATGAGTTGCGCGAACTCTTCGCCGTAGCTAGTTGATCCACGTGGATTTGTATAGATAACGATATAACCTCTGGCAGCATACAATTGAGGTTCCATGGCGAATCGCGATCCGTAATTGGCAAACGGACCTCCATGAATCTCTAGGATTAAAGGAAATTTCTTGCCGCGTATCGCTGCGTCGTAATCTGGTGGGAATACGACCCAACCGTCAATTGTTTTTCCATCGAAGCTGGATTTATAATTGAAACGTTTAACTTCACCAACACGGTGGGCTTCCAAAAAAGACGTTGTGCAGTTGGATATAAGCGTTCGTTCGCCTTTATTCATGATGGCTACCTCAGGAGGCCGCCTTAACGAAGATTCCGGGTAAGCAATGACTCCGCCGTTGCTGACGCTAAAAGTTCCGCCCTGATAGGGCCGGCCGATCGATATCCCACCGAAATCTGTACAGATCGTGGTTATTTGCTGGTCGTCCGGCTGGATCGACGCAATATGACCGACTCCATGATCGTCGTATTGGAAATGAAGTTGATTCTGGATTCTCCATTTCAATGAATTGACGCTCCGATCGAATTCGTTTGTAAGACAGCTAAGGGCCATAGTGTCAAAGTGGTATAGATAAATATCCGATTGCTGATAACTGGAACCATTATCTCTATAGCCTATTAGAGCTACGTAGTCGCCGTTGGGCGAAATTACAGGGGATGATAGAGGGCCACTGAACTCAGTTAATTGGTTGACGGATGGTTTTTCGGCATTTACGTCTAGGGAATGCAATTGGCTCCGCCTAGGGGAATATTCCCAGTCAGGAATTAGAGTGCCAGTAAAGAGGATTGTATGGTCATCTTGCCAAACGAAGGGCCCTGTATGATGGTATGGTGTTTCCGTAAGCTGTCGGCTTTTGCCAATCCCAAAGTCGTAACAAAATATTTGTGTGTGACCATGTTTTAAATAACCCTGGCCGTCTCGACGGTAGATAGGCCGATGTATTTCGATCACAGAAGGCGCCCATTTGCCGCTTTCTGCTTCTTCACGCAACGGAACGAGTCGTCGTTGTGGTGTTTTCACGAAGGCACTGTATGCCAGCATCGTTCCGTTGGAATTCCATGAAAGATGTTGGGGTACTGCAACTGTATCGATTGTCTGTTTAACCCGTTTGCCACTGGCGTAGATAACCGCAATACCTGTTTGTTCGTCCCGTTTAAATGCAACAGAAAAGGTTTGTGAGTCGGGCGACCATGCCGGCATTCCTTGGTAGCCTTTCCGATCGGTAAGTTCTCGTGTTGTACCCGAAGCAAGATTTTGAATCACAAAAGTAGTTGCAAATTTATCGCTTGATTCATCCGCTTCGATTCGTTGGTAAATGATCCAGTTACCGTCCGGCGATATTACCGGTGCCTTGGCATAGGCTAAATCAAATACATCTTCGCCTGAAAGTACTTTAGGTTCCGTCCCCTCTGTTAAGGCCGCACCAAAAAAGGTCGAGCAGTATGCGAGAAGTACCGGAAGAAATGCAATTGCGTGTTTACTTATCATAGTTTCATCTTTCGGAGGCTTTAATCAGCTCGATTTCTTCAACTGCGTTATAGCGTTCAACCTCTCGTTTAAGAATAGAAATAGCTTTATCAAGTTGTTTGTCTTTACCAGCGGGTAATTCTCCAGGGGAAGGCCAAATTACCACGTCAGGTATTGCCCCATTTAATTCCATGTCTTGCCCAGTACCCATCAGATACCATCCACGGAAAGGAGTTCTTATTGCGCCAGCGTCCATGACACTACGGGAACCTGTGCTAATGACACTTCCTGATGTGGGCACGCCAACTACCTTCCCTCGTTTCAAGTATTTAATTGCGTGGCTAAATATTTCAGCGTTGCTATGACTGTTTTGGTTGCACAACACGATTATTGGCTTAGACCATGTTGCATATATAGATCGATCCTGGGGATACCCGCGGCCGCCATCCCGCGGCTTGGTAATAGCATGGCGTGGCTGAGTTAGTATTGTGAGTAAATGGTCGGTGGTGAACCCTCCGCCGTTCTCTCTTACGTCGATAATAATTCCATCCTTGCCATGAGCGACCTCGAATAGCTCGCGTTCAAAACGGTGGAAGCTTGTCATGTCCATGGCACGAATATGCAAATAGCCAAGACTGCCGTCGCTGCGATGCTCGACACGTTTCTGATTATTCTCCAACCAATCCTCATACAGCAAGGATCGGATTGAAGTATAGGAGGTCGGTTGTATTACAATTTCAATTTCCGCTTTTTCTCGTTCGATTCTGACCGTCGTCTCTTTGTTGACGGAGCCGTTCAAGATTGCTGTAAGATCCGTACCGGGATCAACACGTTCACCGTTGATGCTTAGGACTCTATCACCGGCTTGTAATTTGCTCTTTTCTAACCACGCAGGACTACCGGGGATGACGTGAGCGACTAAAAGACCTGGGCCGTTATAGCTCGAATCAAAGCGAACACCGAGATGGCCCGTTGCATTACGCGCTGAGAATGCTGGCGTTGCATCCGAGAGCCCTCGATAACCAAGATGGGAAGCGTTCAATTCGCCAAGCATCATACTTATTACTCGGGACAAATCAGAGCGGGTATGAGCGACCGATGCTTGCGTGGAATATTTTCGATATATTTCGTCCCAGTTTTTGTTGTTTAATCGCCCGTCATAAAATACGTCCCGCATTATTCGCCAACATTCATTGAAGATTTCCCGATGATAGGCGGATCTAGACATAATTTGGGAAACCGCGATACGATAGGCACCTGTGCCGCTTCCCGTACCTGATGCCCAGCCAGGCGTGCCGTTGTTGAGCCAGTAAATCCGATTGGATTTAGCCCGCCAGTCTATGATTGTTCCCTGATCACTTAACAATTTACGAGGTGAGCCTGGTTTATACGGCGTGACCGCGAAAGTCCCTTTCTCAGAGTCAATCTCGCTTTGGAAGATTAGAGTTTTACTATCAGGTGACCAAGTAAGTTGTTGTTCGGTAACATTTGGAATTGATATTTTACGTATGCGGGATGAGATGTCCTCAAAATCGTATTCGAGTTGGTCTTCATTCGGATCCTTTTCTGATCCGTTGTCCACTTCAGGTTTGGATGAGCTATCCACTTGCGACTGTGAATTTTTAAGAGCTTCTTCGAGCTTTATTTCCCGATTAGTTGTCTCGTCCAATCTGCGTGTCAATGGGACGTAAAATATATCGTATTCCCGATCGACTCGCCGTCCGACAAAAGCTATGGTGCGTCCGTCCGGCGACCATTTTGGATCAAATTCGTTGTCTGGGTGTTTTGATAGGTTGTATTGGATTTTGGGATCGGAAATATTAATAACGTATACGTCATAATTGAAATCGTTATCGGACGCGGAATAAGTCATCCATAATTCATTTGGCGCCCAGTCATAACTCACGGAGCTCCAAGATGATATTACCTGTTTGGATTTTGCATTATCGTTCGCGAGACTCAAAATCCAGACTCCGTTATTTCGTCGTATATAACTGAGATAGTTACCTTTGGGGCTCAATGACAAACCCGATTCAACTTCTATCGTGTCTGTCATTTGGCTGATTTCGAAATCGTTGTTACGCCACCACGGCTTTGTATTATCCGTCCGTTGTGCCCTATAGATGTCGACCTGTCCGTCTTGTTCTCCGACGAATAATATTTGATCACGGGCGTCGTCAAATACGATATTGGTCTCAAAGTACGGTGTTTTAGTCACTTGTACTGGTTCGTTTAAAGTCGTGTCGGATATCCATACGTCACCTCCGGCTATGAAGGCGAAGGTATCAGCGTTGGCGTTAAACGACGCATCGGTCGCTTTGGAAAGCGAACGTTCTATTTCATCGTCGTTGAATAGGTCGCCTCTATATTCGAGCGAAATAAGAACAGGGGGTTTTTTCTTGGTTAAATCCAACCGATAGAGATCAAACAGTCGCCGAAAAACCATTGTTTTACCGTCAGATGAAATCGCTGGGGAAATAATTCCGTCGTCTTCGAAATGAGTCAGCTGTTGGTTTTTCGAACTTCGCAAATCGTGGTGCCATATGTTTCGTGTGCCATCTTTCTCTGAAGCGAAATAAAATGAATCGCCGTCGGCTGACCAAATTGGATAGCGTTTATCTACATCCTCTGCTCCAAGTGGTTGTGTATATTCATTCGTTTCCTTGTCCCAAAGCCATATCTGACCCGCTTTACTGCCTTGGTATTGTTTACGAGACCATGACATGCCCTCGCGACTAAATAGAACCTTTGTACCCTCTGGATTAACAGAAGCAGCAGAACCGTATGCGTTAAACAACTGCTTCTCTCCCGACTGAGGTTCATCTGCTGAAATCGAGTAGAAGCGATTTGCCCAACGCCACCAGGCATCACGTTGTCCAGATGTAAAGACCGTTGTTCCGTCTCCAGAGATTCCAATTGGCAACGAACCCTCGCTATGGAAAGTCAACTGAGTGGGACGACTTGAAGGGAGGTCCATTCGATAAACCTGATTTACGCCAGTCCGATTACTCGCGTAATACAATGTCTCTCCATCCTCGGAAATAACTGGATTGCGTTCGTCGGCATCATCGGAAGTCAATCGCGATATGACACCACCATCCGTACTTGCCTTCCAGACATCACCACGCCAACTAAAAAACACGACTTCACCAGTTTGATCTAGCCACGGTGTGGAAACCAGGTTTACTGGTTCTGCTTCGGCAATACCGATCAGCATTGTCATTAATATGAGCGAGCGACAAATAATAAAACGCACGAGGCAGCTCCTTCAAGATGGGGGGTATACACAGTTTAGGGTAATCACCGCTTCACTATTTTAATAGCCGCAATTCGTAACGCTTTCACTGCGGGTGTGAGTTATCCGAGTTTGCAATTCATACTCATAAGTGTTTTGAGTATTCTAAAGGCTATGGCTTCCGAAAAGATGCGGTGCCACATAAAGGTACGTATACCCGTTATTAGCTCAATGATCGTTAGAAGCAAACGCAAAAGCCATCTGGCAGGTTGCTAAGGAAATTAGATTTGATCAGGCACAATACAGCTGCCTCAAGACGACACAAAGAGTTAATCTCCGCATAAACCAAAAGATGTGACCGAGCACTAGGGTGCCGAATTAGGCTCGCATTAACGTCCATAAAATTGGACCTAGCATTGGTGTTCTAAGCTTTCTTCAACTTAGTAGCGGTGATCGCATCAAGAATAGAGACGGCCGGTTCTAATCCATCATGAGAAGCGACACGGCATGGCTTCTTACGTGGCCACGTGGTCGCTGGGTTCTTTTCCGCGATGATTTGGGGTTCGGGATAAAAGGAAGCGGATAGTTAGTTTACCGGTGATGGCGAAGATTGCGGCAAAGATCCCGCTGCTCAAGTGGGCACAGTAAATGTTATTGAGCAATACGAGCATGCCGATGGTTACCCTGCTAATGTAGGAACATACCCGATAACCCCTTGGCAGTGGGGACAGCGAATGTTGGGCATGATTTAAATTCTTCGCTACTTGCGAGAGGGCTTTGGGTCAAGATTAGATTCTAGGTCTTGGGTTGAGACGGCCGACTTCACACCCCTCTTTGGCACCTCAATTTTAGAAAGCCAAAGAAATGCGTTCAGGATAGTTTTTCGAAAGTTATCATTCGCCCAGTTGTCATGAAAGTGACCGCCAGTAAAGCCAAATCCCCTTCCGCCGTCACGGCGTTCTACTGCCCACATCATTGCTTCAGCTCGGTTGCTATTGGCCTGGATATGACTGTAAGGTCCCTTTGGGTAAACGTATGGGCCGTTTCTGACTTTTTGTTCGGGAATGCCAACAAGAATGGGAGTGAACCGCATTCCGTCTAAGTCAGTCGGTTCATTGCCAGCGATGTTGTTAATGAATCGCATATTGAAATACCACTCATCCTTTATGCTAAATGGTTTTACACCACGAGTAATTGGATGCTTTGGAAACTGTTCGAACTTAGGACTCCAAATTGGGTTACAGGAGTGCATGTGTTCGTAGTGCCCGCCGATCCAGCGTAGGAATTCTTCTCCTGCTTGCTCGGGGATTATTTCAACGCCGTAGTGCATGAATCCCAATCCCACGCCATCCTTTGCCCATTGGTCAATGACCTTGAGTCGTCGCCCATCTTCCTGGACAGCTTCATGTCGCCCCCCGCCGTCCATGTAAAATACCACGGCATCCACATCATTGAAGATTGCTTCGTCTTTTGGCCAGCCATTTAGGACGACGTGTAAATCCAATCCCGGGACGTCTCCCATGCATTTCGCTAATAGTTGAACGCCCGCGTTAAACTCATGCATACGCGGTGGGTGCGATGGTTTTCCTGCAATAATTACCAGCTTGTGATTGTCAATTGCGGCCGCGTTTAGGCTGTACGTGAATGCTAGGGAAAAAACGATTATCACTCGTGTGAGCATGGGGCACTCCATATTAAATGAATTTAAACTTTAATATTCGTAATGTAGCTTATCGAATGGGCTCTTAGCAATTGAACTAGTTATTGCCGGGTGGAGGCACGCAGATTTAACTCGAATGCCGATAACGAGACAACATTCGGTATTCGGAAACGTTGTGTTGGCGGCCGTGGAATAGGCTAAACTGGGATGATTGAATATCGGATTAACCTCGATGACTCACGGGTCTGAAAAGGACTCTTCCAGTACAACACCCACCATCCCCAAGACTAATAATCCCAGGAACCTAAGATGAATTCAGGACACCATGAACGATATTTCGTGCTTTTCCTCCTTATAGGTATTTTCTCCACCGCTGTTTGTGGTACCTCGCACGCGGGAGAGAACTGGACGCAATGGCGTGGGAACCATAACACCGGAGTTGCTGAGTCTAGTTCCCCACCAATCACATGGAATGAGAACAGGAACGTTAGATGGAAGGTTGCCATCGATGGGAACGGCAGTTCCACTCCTATCATTTTCGGTCAACGCATTTTTGTTTTGACCGCAATCGACACCGGGATTATTGATCCCACGCTTCCCAAGCCCGAAGATCAGCCAATGCGAGTGTTTGGTATCAAACATCCAAATACAGAGCATCAATTTGCGGTAATCTGCCTAGATCGCAAGACTGGCAAGGAGCTATGGCGTGAAGTTGCTATTCAAAAGGTTCCACACGAAGGTCATCACGGAGATAATGATTTCGCGTCGTCATCGCCAGTCGTCGCGGATGGCAAGGTTTTCGCATGGTTCGGTTCTGCTGGATTCTATTGTTATGATCTCGATGGGAATCTTTTATGGAAACGGGATCTTGGTATTGCCAAAATGGGCGCGGCACTTGGCGAGGGTTGCTCCCCGGTGTTTCATGATGGCAAGCTTATCGTGGTTAGAGACCACCAGGGACAATCAACGATAGAGGCTTTGAGTGCCTCGTCGGGGAAAACGCTCTGGAAGAAACAGCGTGATGAAGGAAACGCTTGGGCCACACCAGTGGTAGCGGTATATGACGGGACTACGCAAGTGATCACAGCGGCCAGCAACTTCGTTCGTTCGTATGATCTCAAGGATGGGTCATTAATTTGGCAGTGCAGTGGACTGACTGGCAATGCGACCCCGTGCCCGGTTTTAGACGGTAAGCATGTTATCGTTATGAGCGGATACAAGGGGCATTGTGTTATGCGGATTCCGATTACGCACACAGGTGATATCTCTGAAATGGACAAGGTCATTTGGAAGCAAACTCGGGGAACGCCTTATGTCCCATCCCCAGTGCTTTATGAGAATATGCTTTTTTACAATCAATCAAATCAGGGTATATGGACAGTACTCAACGCGACGACAGGTGAAGTCGTTATGGATAGAACACGTTTGCCTGGCATCGCCAATATGTATTCCTCACCAGTAGCTGCAAACGGTCACGTCTATGTCACTGGTCGATCAGGTACGACATTAGTGCTAAAGCCAGAATCGACTTTAAGTGTAGTTAGCTCAAATAGCCTTGATGAACGGTTCGATTCCTCCCCAGCGATTGCTGGAGACGAACTCTACTTAAGAGGTGAGCGTTTTCTGTACTGCATTGCCAAATGATGCGACGCTTTAACTGGTTTATAGTCGGTTGTGTGTTAACGCTCCCTACCAGTGACCTTGGTGGATTCAAAGAGCCTCTCAGAAATAGGCGGCATCCAGATGCGATTCCGAATAGCCATAGGCCCGGAGAAGTCGATATTGCTGCCAACTTAGAATATTGCGTGCGACATCCGTCCAGGCTTCCTGGGATTGTGCTTGACGAGACAGATGCAAGTTTGGTTGGATCGTGGCAGTACTCTACTCATACACCACCGTATGTCGGCTATGGTTACCTACATGACCAAAAAACGGGGAAAGGTGAAAAGAAGGTAATCTATCAATTCAAAGTAAGTCGAACCAACGAATACGAAATTCGGATGTCTCATTGCTATAACGTCAGGCGTTCCACCAATACGTTGGTGAGAATCGAAGGTCCGAATGTGGAGCGAGAATTGAGAATCAACCAACAGATCACGCCGGAGATCAATAAGCTTTGGCGAAGTTTGGGAAACTATTCATTAGTCGCCAAAGAAACCTACTATATAACTATTTCGAATGAAGGCACGGAGGGTAAATACGTCATCGCGGACGCATTCCATAT